>CBDFGS010000001.1:0-21940 GCA_965247255.1 Dehalococcoidia bacterium
AATGCAAAAGAATCTCTTTGCTTGCAAGAGTAGGGACTCGGATTCAGAACACAGAGTACCCGCCGTCCACGGCGACGGAAGCGCCGGTCACGTAGTCTGAGGCCGAGCTGGCGAGGAATACTGCGGCGCCGGCGAGATCGTCGGGCTTCCCCCAACGTCCGGATGGTATACGGGTATTGATCACCGCGACGCGCTCGGGCTGGTTGGCGCGTATCGGCCCGGTCAGGTCCGTCTCTATCCACCCCGGGAGAATAGCGTTCACCTGTATGTTGTCCTTGGCCCAGGCGATGGCGAGGCTCTTCGTGAGCTGGACCAGTCCGCCTTTGCTCGCGGCATACGCGGACACCCAATCGCTGCCGAAGAGTGAGAACATCGACGCGATGTTGATGAGCTTGCCCCCGCCCTTCGCGGCCAAATGAGGGTAGGCGGCCTGGGAGCACAAGAACGCTCCTGTCAGGTTAACGTCGATTATCCTGCTCCACTCCTTAAGCTCGTATTCCTCCGGCCGCTTCCTGATATTCATCCCTGCGTTATTAACGAGGATGTCGATTCGTCCCTGACTCTCGATAGCAGCGCCGACGGCTGCTTGCACCGAGGACTCGTCGCCCACGTCGATGGGGATACCTTCCGCTGAGGCGCCGCCGTGACGCAGCTCCTCCACGGCGTTTGCGGTCTTGGCTTCGTCCCGTGCGGCGACGACAATAGCGGCCCCGGCGGATGCCAGCCCCTTTGCGATACCCAACCCGATGCCGCCGTTGCCGCCCGTTACGAATGCGACCCGCCCGGTCAGGTCGAACATCTTCATTGGCGCTACATCTCACCCAGCCGAAGGATGCGCTGGAGCGATATCCGGTGGATGAACCAGACGAGGCCGAAGCTTATGATGGCGAATGCGAGGAGCATCGCGGCGTATGTCAGCAGCAGCGGGCCCCAGTTGACCTCCATGGCGAACGGCGGAACGACCTGTCCCCCCCAGTCGTCGTGACCCAGGAACGGCATGATGGTCGCTCCCAGCCTGCCCCCCATCCAGGTCCCCAGGGCCATACCGGCCGCTATGACCAGCGCTTGCTCCAGCCAGACCATAGTCACAAGCTGCTTCATTGAAAGCCCCACAGTCCGCAGCAGGGCGAACTGGAGCTGGCGGTTGTGGAAGGAGACGTAGGCGTGGACGAGGAATCCCAGGCAGCTCAGGATGAGTACGGCCGAGAACGCGATGAACAGCAGCGCGCGCCAGCCCGCCTCCACCAATGGGTCTACCTTGGACTCCGCAAGCCTCTCTTCTCGGTCCTGGATTGAGTCTATCGAGTATGTCTCGATCGCTTCGATATCGCGTATCAGCATGTCCCGCGACTCGCCGTCAGAGTCGGCCGATAGCCAGATGCCGTTCGGGTTCAGCTCCCTTATTATGGCGCCTTGATTGGCGTACCGAATCAGAGACGTCAGGTCTGCAACCATGAACCTCTCGTGGGGCACGGTAACCGTCGGGAACAGATCCACCGTATCCGCGATGACCACCGGCACACGATGCCCTGAGACGGAAACGTCGAACACCTCACCCTGCTTGTGCCCCGACGCTCGCATGAAAGTCCGGCTTGCCAGTACCGGCAAGGCGGCGCGCTCCGACCCGTGGAATATGCCTCTGGCGGTCAGCGCGGCGCCCGTTGTCCAGGAGAATAGGACCGAACCCGAGTCTCCGTTGAACCGGATGTCGGAAGGCGCGAGGACGTCCCCCACGGCGTCCGAGGCTGTCTTGAGTACGCTCCATTTTGAAGGGTCATCGAAGAAGTCCAATACCTCCTGCTCTCCGTCCGACATCGTCACCCATAGGTCGTCGATCAGCACAGCGCCGGGCTGCAGCCTCCGATTGCCGGTGGGCTCGTGTACCCTCAGCGAGACCAGGGTAAGGGGCAGATCGGGCTGTCGTAGCCCCCCTCCCGATTGCGTCAGCGCCGCCTCGAGTACATCCCACTCCCTGGATGCGAGCGTGCCCAGGATGTAGGTCGAGTACTGTTCGTTGGCGTCCCTGACCCTCGCCGTCACCCTGACGCTGGGTTGGGGGCGATCGGGCCTGAGCCGCACGCTGATCGTTCGGGCGTCCAGCGGGAGCTGGATTCCCTCGAGCGGGCTCCCGGCCTGCAGAGTCCCCAGCAGCTCCTCCATCGGCCGTTCAGCGAAGTCGTCGCGAAACCACGCCACTCTATCGAAACTCGAGGCCTCCACGGCGAACATCGTATAGCTCTGTCCCCAGGTCTTCGAGAGGTCGTAGCCCGTGGCCCGCAGTACAGGACTCGCCTCGTCCACACCATCGATCTGCCCGTATGTCTCGACCAGGCTCGCCCTTCGCACGGGCTGTCTGGAGCTGAAGCGCCTAACTCTGGTGGAAAGGGGCCTGACACCGTCGATGCGGATGTCGCTCCCGGTCGAATACAGCACCCTCTCCTTGAAACTGCGCTCCAGGGTCGCGCTGAAACTAGAGGCGAATATGCCGAGGCCCGCCGTCAATATCAGAAGTAACGATAGCCGAGCGTAATGAGTGGGGTTTCTTGCCATCTGCCAGACCGCCATCACCGGCCCGGCCGAAAGCCATCTTGACAAGATGCGGCTGAAGAACAACATGACTAGGGGGAAGAGCCGCAGCAGCACCATCGCGGAAGCCACGAGTATGAGGCCGGGCACCGCCAGCAGGAGCTGGTTGACGGCCACCTCGCCGAACAGGCTGATTGCCACGACCGACCCCTGCTCCGTGAGCTGCCGAAAGAGGTATATGCCCATCAGGAGGAGCAGCACGTCGCCATAGTAGCGCTGGAACGCGGGTACAGTGGATGGCCGCGCAGCTTGCTGCCTGTGCCGCGTCACACCGATCCTGGAGGCGCGGATGGCGGGTACGATCAACGCTACGAAGCTCAGTACGCCCCCTATCGCGCTCATCAGGTAGGCCCCGGAGGAGATGCTCACCTCGAGCCTCCCTCCGCCGGTCAGGTCGGAAAAGGCCGGTGTATAGCCAAGGGCGCTTATGGCGGTCGCCGCCAGCAGCGGGCCGACCAGCACCGCTAGCGCCGCAATGGTCGTGCCCTCCAGTACGAACACCACAAGGATCTGCCCGGAGGTGGCCCCTCTGCTCCTTAGCAATGCCACCTCGGACCGCCGCTCTTCCACCGCCAGCGCCGAAAGGGTGGCGACGTAGTACAAGATCACTATTGCGATAAGGACAAGCACGACGAACATGGGCAGCTTGTTGAAGAATAGCCTCCGCTCGTACTCCCTCAAGGCATTATCCAGCGCCGTCGTCTGACGGTAGCTGGACAGCAGTCCCGCCATCTTGCTGTGCAAGATCTCCACGTGCGCGAGCGTGGCCTCGGCGTTTCGCGCGTTCACTCGGGCGGGGTCCACGGCCAGCAGCCAAGCGAAGGCGCTCTCCATCTTGGGCAGCGTGGGCCCCAGGACCTCCAGGAACGATTTCTCCGACAAATAGAACGGGACGGTCCGGAAAGTGGGCCCAGTGGCGGCGCTGAGCACGCTCTGCTCAAGGTCCCAGAACTCTTCGTCGACGGGAAGGGTCCTTTCGAACACGCCACTGACACGGGCTGTCACATACGGGAACCTGTCGGTCCACGGCAGGACGGCATTCAGACGGTCCCCGACTGAAACACCCGATTCTTGCGCGGCCTCGACAGGTACCAGTACCTCCACCTCCGGCGGGTCGCCGGGGGCGTTGAGGAGCTCGTCCCTTGGTAGCGCCCCCCCGGGGAGGATGTTCGTGTGCTCGGCCAGTCCCGGCAGGAAGGCAAAATAGGTGCGGGCGTTGTCTTTACCGGCAGCGCCTTCGTTGCCGGGTGTCGTAAGAAAGAATGTGGGCGTCTTGCCGGCTCGGAACTTGTCACGCATCAGCCAGTCGACGTGCTGGTCGATCTGATCGTAGACGACCGATTTGACCCTGTCGTACTGGTCCGCGGTCGTCGGCCCCCGCTGTCCCAGCATCAGTATGTCCAGCTCGGTCGTCGAGAACCGGCCCAGGGTCTTCTCGAGAGCCACCTCTCTCAGGGCGTCGTAGTAGATAACGGTGCCCGCCATGATGGCAGACGCAAGAAGGACGCCCAGGACCACCGACGAGAGCAGCCGCCAGTGGGATAGGCTACGCTTGGCAACCTGCTGCCAGGCCGAGGCCAGCTTGCCGATGGCTTGCGACATAGTCTCCCCGCTACCGTGTTTCCGCGACCTCTGTCGGTGTCCAGTGAAAATGTCAGTCTGTATGTTCAATGATTATGTCAGTAGCTTTCTTCTCCAGAGGTGGTCTGGGGCTGGCTTCCTTGGCGGCCTGGTCTTGGCCGTTGTCGGGGGATGGTCTTCGATTTTCTGTACCTTCTGCGCGACGGGCCGTCGCGCAGAAGGTACAGGGTGTGGGGAAGCTCCGTTGACTGTGATGAGCCCATTGGAACGACGGCCGTTGCGTGCTCTGATAGTGACCGGTGTGGGCGGTGCAGGCACTGCAGCCAAGGTCTTGCCTTGGTGGACGACTACGAGACTGCCGTCGAGGCGTTCTTGGACTTCCACTTTGGCTCGAGCGTAGCTGGCCCTGTACTCACCCGGTAGAAGCTGAAGGGTGGCGTGGTTGAACTGGACGGTGTTGTCGTTGGCCACTGAGCGGATGTACTTGAAGCAAAGGACCGAGTCCAAGGACATCCGATCCGGAAGCTGCCGGTAGACTGAGCCTGGTTGAGCTGGATCGACTGGGAAGCGCGCGTTGAAGCGAGGCAAGAACTCCGAGAGCACCTCGTTGGCCTGATCGATGGTGGCAGCGCCAGCCAGTCGCATCTCAGAGACCAGGCGGTCCTGGAAGGTACCCCACGCCCGCTCGATACGCCCCTTGGCCTGGGGGGTGTAGGCGAGGATGAGCTCAATGCCCAACTCCTCCAGGGCTCTGCCGAACTGGGTGGGATCACGCCTGCCGCGCAGCTGTTCCTCCAGGGTCTGGGGCTCTTTGGGAGAGTGTTGGAAAATGCCATGCCTGTCGCTGTATAGAGCCAACGGGACACCGTGGCGCTCAATGATGTTCTTGAGCATCAGCAGGTACCCGTGAGTATCCTCGTGCTGCCTGAACAAAGCGAAAGGCACTTTGCCTGTGGCGTCGTCTATGGTGCCCACGAGGGTGAAGTGTGGTCCTCGGCCCTGGAGCCAGTCGTGTTGGCTGCCATCTATCTGTAACAGCATCCCCTCCTGGGGATAGCGCTCCCTCCGGCTGCGGTGCTTGGGGGCTCGGCGTCGACGGGGACTCCTGGTGCCCCCTGCCAGCAGGACCCGTCTAATGGTAGACCGGGACAACCTTATGCCTTCTCGCTCTGCCAGAATCTCGGTCAAGTGAGTGTGGTTGAACCCTGCATAGGTGTCAGTGGCCAACTCCCTCACCTTCTGTTGCGTCGCCGGGTGCGTTGTAGTGGCTGGCTTCCTCCCCCTGTTCCCGTGAGCCACAGCAGCTGCTCCCTCCTTACGGTATGCTGCCAGTAGTCGCCATCCATGGCGCTCGCTCACTCCCATCAGTCCCGAAGCCTGCGACACGTTCACCTTACCCTCGAGCACTTCGTTCAACACCTGTACCCTCGCCTGCTCCTTGTTCGTCAACGTCAGTCCTTTCATAAACTGACATTTTCACTGAACAGCTAACCACTGACATAATCATTGACCATCTACAGTGTTTCCGCGACCTCTTTACATTCTAAACTAATACGTCTCGGACGGTGACCCCGGACTCCGCGTTGGGTGTGATCAAAAGTCGTGGGTCGCATATGGTCCACGCCGGCGGGCGTACGGCCGTACGCCCCTACGGCAGATAACGTCGAACCGTTGAACCTCATGACTTCTAATCACACAGGACTCCGCGTTACACATCCCCCATCCTCGCGATCGCATGCAGGTCCGTCCGCCCCGCGCCTCGATTCAGCACGGCCAATGACGCGAGGAAGACGGCAATCAGTACGATGTATGTGGGACCCATGAGGGTCCAGTCGGTCATCATTATGAACGGCGGCATCACCGGCTTGCCGAACTCGGTGGTAGCCAGCGGCGAGACCATCATCTGGCTCATTCGAGTACCGGCCCAGGTGCCCAGTCCTAGCCCGATCATCGCGATTGTCAGGTGCTCGAAGCCCAGTAGCCCGAGGCGCTGCCACCGGGACATTCCCAGGGACTGCAGGAAGCCCATCTCGCCGCGGCTCCGATTCGCGAACAGCATCAGATAGGTCGCGTATCCAAAGACCGACGCCACCAGGACCACCGCCAGGGACAGGAGGACGATGGCCCTCCATCCGGCGCTTACCAGCGGGTTGAGAAGGACCGCCTGTAGCTCCGAGTCGCCGTCCTCTACCCTCACTAGCTGGGCAGCGAGCTGGTCTATCAGATCGTCGAGCCTGGGACCGGCATCGGCTGTCTTGCCAACGTATAGCTCGTTCGGTCGCACTTGGGACGGATATCCGAAGATATTCAGGTAGCCGAGCAGGATGTCGAGGTCGGCCAAGATGAACTCACCCTCCCTTTTCATCGTGGGAAAGAGGTCAACGGCGCCGCGGACCTCGATCGGGACAGTTATCCCATCGATCCGGGCCAGGACAGCGTCGCCTATTCCAAAGCCGTTAGCCTCCATGAGGGAGCGGCTAAGCACCACCGGAACTGTGCCGCCGGTGGCGCTACGGTAGAAACCTCGCACCAGCTTGTTCCTGTCCCCACCGTAAGAGAAGAGCCCGGCGCTCTGCCCCTCATGTCGGTCCTGGCTTGTATGCTTGAGAACGGCCGTTGAGTCTGGCAACGTGAGGATAGGAGTCCACCCGTTAGGCTCTTCGAACCCTTCGATCGTCGCCGCTTCGCCTCCGGGTAGCCGTGCGTGTATGTCATCGAGCAACAGAATGCCGGGAGTCCCCGGCGAGCTCCCCGTAATGTCGGCCGCGAAAGAGCCGGGCTCGAATATCTGCACCGAGACCAAGCCCAGGGGCGGCTTCAAGCCGTCCGGGATCTCGGCTGTTGCCAGGTGCCACTCGCCCTCTCCCAGATTCCCGAGGGATACGGTCTTCAACTGGCCCACGCTGTCCCGAAGCACGAACCACAAGGATTTGGTCCGGGTCCCCTCTCCGGGTTTTATCCACGCCCCTATCTCGGTAGCGCCATCCGGGACGAGAATTGGCTCGATCTCGACAAAGGACTGCATGGACTCCATGACCGTCCTCAGGGGGACGTCCGAGAAATCTTCTCGATACCAGGCGATTCGCAGGAACTCCTCCGTCTCGACCGCCAGGACTTCGACGGAGGCAGACCCGACATTCCCCCTCGTCCTCAAGGCGAGCGAGGCTGCCTCGACCCCGGGGATGCTCTCGTGCCTTTCCTTGAGTCCTCTCATGCCGCCGACGAGATGTTCGGGGACCGTTCGAATCCGAAGGTCCGCCCCGACCCTGTACCGGATCCGTTCGACCTGGCTTCGCTCCAAGGTTCCGCCCACGGTGGTCGACAGGACCGCGAGCCCCGTCACGAGCACCAGCAGTAGCACCAGCCAGGTGTACTGAAGCGGGCTTCGCGCCAGACGCCACAACCCCATCGTCAGCCATATCGGGGCCTTCCTGATGGAGGCCCTGAGAAGCAGAAAAGCGAGCTGAGCTGGGACTATCGACAAAAGGGCCACTATCGGCCAGAACGTTACCTCTTCCGGGTGCAGACCCTCGGCCGCAACTAGCCCAAGGGCCAGGGTCGCCTGTACCGCCAGACCCACAGTCCTCGACCGGGCCCGCCCAGCGCTGCTCGTCGCCCAATAGGCGCCGGCAACAGCAATAACCAACACCGTGGGCAGAAGCCAACTGGCGCCCTCCTCTTCCGATCGAGCCATCGTCACCATTGCGGCCACCCACGCGACGAAAACTGCGACTGAGGCCAGGTGGACGAGGGCGACAGACTCGCCGCTCACGAACCTTACCACTAGGGGGAACAGCCTCAGGAACGCCAGTGCCACCACGATCAGGAATAGGACGGGCGCGAGCAGCAGCGCCTCGTTGATCTCCACATCGCCAAACAGGCCACGGGAGATGATCTGGCCACGGGAGCGCATCTCCCAGAACATGACGCCCCCGAAGATGACCAGCGCGACGTCAACGTAATACCGATGAAAGAACGAGAGCGCCGGAGGCCTGGCTGACTGCAGCTTGAAGACCAGCAGGCCTCCTCGGGACCCCGACGCGCCGGCCATCATCAAGATGACCAGGCAAAGCAGTCCCGCTGCAAGCGCGACCACCAGTGAAGACAACTCGAACCTCACCGGCAGCAACGCCCCGCCCGTCATTTCCCGAAAGTAGGGCAGCTTACCGGCAAAGGCGACAAGGCCATAGGCCAGAGGCACGGCAAGGACTACCGAAACGCCCGCGATAATCAGGCCCTCGCCGCCATAGATTCGCTGCAACCGGAACATGCCAACTCCCCTGGTACGGAATAGCGCCGAGTCCCTTCCTCTGCTTTGTACGAGATAGCCCGCGACCATAGTGAGAAAGAACAGGACCGTCGAAAGCATCAGAGCCAGCAGCAGTAGTAGCGGGACCCTAGTGTAGAAGCTTTGCTGCGTGACGCTCTCGACCAGGCCCCGCACAAGTCCTGTTGAGACCGAAGACCCGGGCAGCGCCCTGGAGATTTCCGCCTCGAATTCGCTCGCGCGTCGCAAGACCTCGGATACTGACCACCCCTTGAAGGCGCCCTTGTCGATAGGTATGAACCATATCGGGTTCACCAGGCCGCTCCGATATGTTGGCGCCACCACGTCGAGCATGCCGCGCTCGGTGACAAACAGCGCAACGGGCCGGGGCGGGTCTTCGTCGGGAGAGCCGGTTAGCGAGATCCCCCGAGGAGGCGGCTCGTCGATGGGAGCTGGATCCAGGAATACGGCTGCACGGCCCCAGTACTGGCCCAGCCGGTCGTCCGGCTCCAGGACACCGACGATCAGAGCCGAAAGCGGCTTTTCCCGTCCCAGGTCCTGCCTAACAACTACGGTATCGCCGGCCATCAGGCCGTGCTCTTGGGCCGTGGGCGCGGATATTACCGCCTCCAGCACCGCGGCATCGTCCTGGGCCATACGACCCTCGACGAACCTGGCGTGGTCGCCCAGGTTGGAGAGAAGCTGAAAGTAGCCGCGCGCGACAGGCTCCCCGGTGCCGCGTCTAGCAGGTAGCGGCTGGTCCGGCAGACCGACCAGAAGAATCTCGGCCCTGAAGTAGAGCTCCCGTCCCTGGTACGCTTCGGACACGTGGCGTTCGACAGCCGCGGTGATCGAATTCTCGGCGGCCTCGAACGAGGGCCGAGTCATGGCAACGTTGGCGCCGAAGATGTCGAAGCTCAGAAAGCGAGAGGAGGCCCTGTCCAGCGAGTTGTTGAATGCGAGCTGCTCAAGCGAATCGAGATAAAGTGGCGACGCGGCGCTCAGGGTGACGAAGCTGGTCACGCCGATCAGGACGCTGAGCAGCGTCGGCCAGTCTTCGACCAGGCGCCTGTATATTAGTTTGGGTAGGGTGAGTTGGCCCATATCTGCGCCGCTAGACGAATCTCCCGAGTGGGCGTGCGGGTAGAGACGCCCCGCTGGGGCGTCTTGACGTTGGTCCTAACGGACGGCGCCGCCATCATCGGCAGCCTCGGCCAATACGGGGGCCTGGGCCGCCAAAAGCCGGTCGACCTCCGCCCTGATGTGCCGCTGCACGATGGCCACGTACTCGTCAGTCGTCGTGCCCTCGACCCTACTGGCGAGTCCGTGGGGACCGAATCCCAGGACGATGTTCTCCGTGACCTGCTTTTCAGGGTCGTTGAAGTAGTAGGTCCGCGTCCCGCGAAGGGCCTCGGGCAGGTCGTCGCCCTCCGTACCGTAGATGCCCGGGTTCGCCAGGACGGCGAGGGCCTTCTTATTCGCGAGGTCCACGCGTCTCCTCGGCACCGTGAGGTCGCCGAGACGAATCGTCTCCTTGAGCTCGGGCGCCCAGTGGGCCACCCTGTACGTAGGACCCGGCTTCACCCACTCCGCGAGCTTGCGCCTCACGATGTCGTACTCGTACCAGTCTCGAAGCTCGGGGAAGTGGTGGCGAGGCAAGGTGCTTTCGGTCTCGTAGCGGCTGACCCCGCCTGATCGGATATCGTTGAAGGTGATGAACCAATTCACATAGTCGCGAAGCGCCCGCGTATACTTCGTCACGCCCTCGGTGCGGCCCGGGCCGCTCACGTCGACCAGCACGACGTGGGGCATCGTCTCGCTTAGCTCTTTCACAAACTCCGGCGGGAAGCCCGAGATGATCTGCCGCTCCAGTTGATGGGGCACGGTCAGGGCCCAGGAGTGGTGCGACGGGACCCGGTCGTACCGGACGGCGAAGCCATCTCGCAGGTGGTGCTCTATGGGCTCGACTACCCAATGCCTACCGTAGCGGTGGTTGCCCACGACCACGATTCCCCGGTCCGTATTCGCCCTGAGCCCTTTCAGGAACACGAGCAGACCGTAAGCCTCGAAAGCGGCCCGCTCCACCTCTCGGAGCTGCTCACGGTCCAACCGGTACTCCTCCCGTTGTGGAGACGGTAGCTCGCTCAGCTCAAGGAACCTCTGATACTGCTCGGTCGTGGCTATCACACCGCCGTTCAGTCTCGCATCGATCGAGGCGAACCTGTTGAACTCCAGGTCTTTCTGGACGGGGTTGCCGAAGTCGAAATCGCCTTCCAGAGTCTTCGTCCGCAGCCCCTCCAGCTCCGCGATGACCGACTCCAGGTCGTCCTGACTCGCAAGCCTTTCCACGATTGCGGACGTGATTCTGACACCAGTCACGTTATGTACGTTAGTGGACCTCAGCCATGCGTCGATCTGCCCGAGTCGCTGAATAGCCTCTTCTCTTGGGTGGACGGCTAGAAACGCCCCGACAAGGTCCGGTCCGGGGATCATTGAGAAGCGCTTGACGACGTCGAGGCCGTCCAAGTCGATCGCATGCTCGGCCTTTCGCCTCATCGGGCACCTCCGATAACTACAACGATGCAGAATGGGTGAGCGATGGGAGCGGAACGGGGGATTGGGGGGGTTCTCGGATAGTCGCCGGTGAAGAGGGGCTTGGAGTGTTGCAAGAGACGAGGCTCGGAAGCTGAGAATTCGGGCGAGAAAGAGGCGTTACCCATGCACCGCAGTCGCGTTCGATTGATTCGAGTGTAGCAGCGGGAGAATAAAACGTAAAGAGTAGAAGGACCCCCTTCCTAACCTTACCCCTGAGGGGGAAGGGACAAGAAGGCTCAAACTACGGTTCGTCGATCATGGCTGATACACTTGGGTGTCCGGATAGAAGTCTGCCCAGGAGAACCAGAAAGCGGCTACGAACAGCGCCCTATCGAGGACCTCGCCCTTCAGCTTGCCGCTGATGGCCTCACCGGTGCCGATGTTCCATATGGTACCAGTCTGCTGGTCCACTATCCGGCTCGGGTCGTCGGATGCCCGGAAGCTCAGCTCCTGGTTGTTGACGTCCCTGTTGAAGACCGAGGTCCCGCCGGTCTCCGTATTCAGGGCGACGGCCAGCGGAGCGCCCTCGAAGGTATCGTTCACTACCGCGGTTGCTGCGAGGTCTCTGTAGCTGTACGCCTTCTGACCGCTATCTCCCACGATAAGGGCCTTCGTCTCTAGACGCTCATCGTTGTTCGCCCGGCCGATGACGCCGGCCTGGCCGTTGAAGTAGTACGGCAGATAACTGTCGTAAGTACGACCCTTGGTGTCAAGGACCAGTGTGTCAGGGTGCTCCTCTTTCCAGGCCCCCCACGGCACAAGTTGAGACGAGACCAGGTCCAGGCCGGTCCCCTCTAGCGGGCCGTGCACCGACGCTCCGAGGACCTGGCTCCAGAGGGAGTTTGTCTGCCGATCGTACATCACCAGCGCGTTCATGATGAGCTTGCCGGACACGCCGAAGGTGTACTCTTTACCGTCTATCTCTCGGGCATACACTATGCCCGTGAAGCAGAGCGGTCACCAGGTAACCGCGACGGGCTTCCCTCCTACCACGTCGTTCACGATCTCGTGCCGGCTGAGGTGGGCGATCGAGTAGGCGCGGTGTTCCCCGTTCAGCGTCAAGCCGATCACCAGATCGCCTCCCGTTAGCTGCTCGTCCGCATCCGCGGCCGAGATCAGCTCCGGGTTGTCGATGGCGGGAATGGCGTCGGGGGGCAAGAGCGTTACGACTTCCAGCGAGCGGCCGTTGACCTCCACGTCGAAGTTAAGATCGTCGGGTCGCAAGCTGCCTGGAGCAACGTACGTCGACGCGTCCGCGCCGCCGCTCCCAGTGCTGGCATCCCTGTCTTCGGCTGCTGGGACCGGCGTTTCGGTTGCTGCCGCGACGCTGGTGTCGTTAGACTGGGGCTGCTCGGGCTTCGCTGCCTGGGCGGCCTGGCCCGCGGAGTCTTCCTGTGGCTTAGCGGTTGCGGGAGCTTCGGACCTGTCCCTGCTTGGTTGCGCCCCCGCGACCGGCGAAGAGGGCGCAGTTCCAGAAGATTCTCGGGCCGTTTCCGCCGCCGTATCGGGCCCCGCAGAGTCGTCCTTCTGAGACCCGCACGCTGCCGACAGCAGCAGCGCAACTGCCAGAGCCGCTCCTACGCCCAGACGGACATTACGTGTGCTCACAAGATTCACCCAACCTCCCCAATGGCCTATCCCCAATTATGATGAGCGCGCGAGTACTCGCGATTCGGCCGGTAGCTGGAAGCGTGCCCCTACGGCTCGTAGACCTCGCCGTAGGGGTAGTAGTCCGACCAGGCGTACCAGTATGACGAGATGTGTGGAGCCGTCGGTAATACCGCGCCCGAAAGCTCGCCGATCAAGGCCTCGCCGGTCGCCTTCAGCCACGTCGAGCCGGTCTCCCTGTCGATCATCCGCCGGGGATCTTCCGCCTGATCGAAGGTCAGTGTGGTCCCGCTCACGGTACGCTCGTATAGTGCGGCGTTCCCCATGTCCACGTCCAGCACCGCCACGATAGGCCGGCCCTCGAAGGTATCGTTGACCACCGGCGCGTCCCTCAGGTGACGGTACGGGTAGGCCCTCTGGGTAGTCTCGCCGACGAGGCCCAGTATCAGCTCCTCCTCCGACAGCCGCCCGGGAGGCCGGGCGCCTCCGAGGAGCCTCGACTCGGCCCCGTACCTGAAGAACCAGTGGGGCGGAGGCGGCCCGTCTCTGGGGTCGAGGACCTGCGTGTCGGGGTGCTCTTGCTTCCACGCCGACCAGGTCACGAGCTGCGACGGGACCAGTTCCAGCTTGGTCTCCTTCAGCGGCCCTTCGACCGCCTCGCCCAGGAACTGGCTCCACAGGGAGTCGGTCTGTTCGTCGTACATGACGAGCGCGCTCAGCATGAGAATGCCGGAGACGCCGAAGCTCAGCCTTCGCCCCTCGATCTCGCGAGCATATACTATGCCCGTGAAGCACAGCGGTCACCAGGTGACCGCGACCGGCTTCCCCCCGACCAAGTCGTTCACTATCTCGTAATCGCTGAGGTGGGCCACGGAGTATGCGCGGGCGTCGCCGTCTATGGCCAGCCCTATCATCAGGTCATCGCCGTGCAGCACATCGTCGGCCAGCGCGGCGGAGATGAACGTCGGACTGTGGATCGCCGGAATTTCGCCTCTTTGCAGGCGCTGCTCGAACTCGTAGTGCTGCCCCTTGTACGCCAGTACCCTCACGCTGCTGGGATCGATCGGGGATACGCCAAACGCGGGAATGTTAGGCCGCGCTGCGCTGGATCTCGAGACCTCGGCAGCTATCCGCGTGGCCCGCTCCTGATACGCTGGAGGCGCTGGCTGCTCGGGTTTTACCTCGACCACAGGAGCCGGAATCGCGGGGACCTCGCCTGGCGAAGCGACGCAAGAGGTAGTCAGGAAGACGCCGACAATCACGGCGGCTTTCATACGATCAACACGCATCATTCCAGTCAGGGTGCGCAACAAACCCATGTCAAACAATGGGATGCCCTGGGTCCTGGCCGGGTTCGGCAGTCATACCGGGTTGTCAGGAGCCAGATGTTAACGGATCTCGTAGGGGCGCACGGCCTTGCGCCCTTGATGCGCGGTGGCTATCGAGGTCGGGTGGGATATACTGATCTCGGCGACTACACTCGCATGCACTGCGAAAGTCCCCGAGGCGCAATTTGAGCACGGCTCCCGGAATCAAGAACGTCGAGCTCTCCGAGACCGGAGTAGCCGTTCTGTGGGACGATGGCCATCGGAGCAGCTACGAGGCCAAGGCTCTGAGAATCAACTGCGGCTGCGCCGAATGCGTGGAAGAGTGGAGCCGGCGCAAGCTTCTCGACCCCGCGACGGTCGCGGCCGACATCCGGGCCGAAGACTACCTGATGGTCGGGGCATACGCGGTCCAGTTCCTGTGGAGCGACGCGCACTACACGGGCATCTACCCCTTCGAAATGCTCCGCCGGCTATGCACGTGCGATCAGTGCACCGCCGAGCGGGAGGCCGAGGCGTCGTCGTAACCCCTCTATCCTCCCATGCTGAGCATTGCTCCATGTGCGCAGAGTGGCCCTGAGGCTGTTTAGTTGCATCAGGGCACCCAGTATATATCCGCGTCTCAGTGAGAACTCTTTCAAAGTCTGGCTTACCGCGGGCCCGAAGCAATTCAGCCAACACCAATGGGTCGAACTGTCAATGTATGGTAGTCCTCTCGACTGAAAACAGCGTCTTCCGCCCGCTATGTATGGCCTGGGCATCCATAAGTACACCCTCATGGGCGCGGCATCTCTACCCAACCCTCGGCTTGGGCTCGGCGGCCCTACACTCAGACTTTCCTCCGAACCTCTCGATGCGACACTTCGAGAAGACACTGATATTGTTAGCTAGCTACCTATTAGCCGGCTAAGCAATACCCGGAAGGAAAGGGAGAGCCAAGATGCCCAAGCAACTTACCGTTCTGGTAATCGTAGCAACCGGACAACAGGGAGGGTCAGTAGCCCGACATCTGCTCGACAAAGGGCATCGCGTCCGGGCATTCACTCGAAACGCCAAATCCAGTGCAGCCAGACAGATCGAGAGCCTGGGCGCCGAGCTGGCAGTGGGCGACACAGAGGACCGCGAGTCGGTGGTTCGCGCCGCCAAAGGGGTCGACGCAGTGTATGCAATGACCTCGTTCTTCGAGTCAGGGCTCGAAACCGAAGTGCGTCAAGGTCGAGCGATCGCAGACGCCGTCAAGGCCGCGGACGTGGAGAGCTTCGTGTACGCGTCCGTCGGGAGCGCCGACCAGTCGACAGGTATCCCCCATTTCGACAGCAAGTACGAGATTGAGCAGCACATCAAGCTCCTCGGCATACCTCATACCATCGTGGCTCCGGTGTTCTTCTCCGAAAACTTACTGAGTCCATGGACGTTACCTGGACTGATTCGTGGGACGCTCGCCCTTCCCGTGCCGCCTGACCGGCGGGTGCAGCAGATCTCAGTCCAGGACATCTCGTCGTTTGTCGCCGTGGTACTTGAGAACCCGGACCGCTTCCTGGGCAAGCGGATCGACATCGCATCGGACGAACTCAGCGGGAAACGGGCAGCGGAGGTCCTCTCCACCGCGTCTGGGCGCCCGATCGACTACTTCCAGGAACCCATCGAGGAAGCCTACAAGATGAGCCAGGACGCGGCCAAAATGTACGAATGGTTCGATGCCGTCGGATACAGTGCTGACATCGAGGCACTCCGTAGAACCTACCCAGAGACGGGCTGGCATACGTTCGAGGAATGGGCACAGGCCCAGGACTGGAGCACCTTGAACGCTAAAGAAGCGACACCCTACGCAGCATGACGCTGGATCCTTGGAGGATATCAATGACCGAATGCGCGCCGTTACCCGAGACGATGAGCTACCTGTTGGCCCAGGTGTGCAAACTCCACCGCCAACGCGCCGACGACCTACTCAACGAGATCGGGCTGCACGTCGGCCAGGAGATGGTGCTGTGCGCCCTGTGGGAGAGGGAAGGCGTCACCCAGGCCGAACTCGGTGCACACCTGGGAGTGCAACCCGCAACAGTGACTAATGCGCTGAAGCGGCTGGAGCGGAAGGGGCTGGTGGAGCGTATGCCCGATACCGAGGACCAACGAGTCTCTCGGGTGTTCCCGACGGCAGAAGGCCGGCAACGCAGGGCGGATGTGGAGGCGAAGTGGGACCAGTTGGAGCGAACTTCGTTTGCTGGGATCAGCGGTCCCGAGCGCGACTTGCTCCATGGCCTGCTCTCAAAGGTCCGCCAAAACCTAGCAGTCCAACGATCCAGCCCCACCTTCTCTGCTGCAGGACCGGCGCAGGGCGTGAAGACCTAACATTCCGGCGGACCAAGATCAAAGTGGAAACGAATCCGCCGTCTATCCCAACGCAGTGAACTGATTCTTTTCGAGATTCTCTACGCGCGACACACTTCCCCGACAGGATCGGGGGGCTCACGGTGACATTCGGGCCTCAGGGTGTTACTGAAGCGGCGAATAATCGGTCGGCGTTAGCAACGAGTTTAGGACCCTCGCCGTCAGCAGACCCCTCGGCCTCCGACTCGGCCTTCACGCGTTGCCACTCCGGGTCTGACTGGAACGAGGCCCAGGCCCGCTCCCGCTGCTCCGCGCTTTCGAAGGCCACAAGGTAGATCAGCCGGTCGCTGTAGTCCCCGACGTTGGACGTCCAGTAGCCCACGTTCTTGATGCCGTGCTTCTCGAACAGCTTGACGGTGTGGTCGCGGAACCGGGCATGCAGCTCCGGCAGCTTCCCGGGCATCGCTTCGTAGACCCGATACTCGTAGATCATGTTCTCTCCTCGCTATACTTGTCGGACGCCCCAGCGGGGCGTCTCTACTCGAGCGATCGCGGGTAATTGGTATAGGTCAGTCGCCGGGCAGGCCCAAACCGGGCGTTGAGCTCTTCAGCCACCACTGCCAGCAACGGGGACGGCCCCGCCTGCATGAAGGGCATGTCAAGCGACGTGATGGATATGCGGCCTCTTCGCAGCGCCCAGACGTCCGTACCCTCTTCGGGTTCGTCCTCCACGGGCCTGTTGTGCCTGATCCAGTAGTGGGTCCGCCTTCCGGAATCCTCCCGGACTACGCTTTCCGTGAAAGCTCTTCGCGAAAGCCTGGTGACTTCCACGCCGCGGATACCGTCTACGCCGGCGTCGGGCAGGTTGACGTTGAGGAGCACCGGGCCGTTGTCCGAGTCGTCCCCAACGGCGGAAGCAACGCTCCCGGCTACCCAAGCGGCCGAGTCATATCTTACCGGCACGGGGTCGGTGTACGCCGCCGATATCGCAACAGACGAGATTCCGCTGAGGAACCCTTGAATAGCGGCCCCGACCGTCCCGGACATGAGGACCTCGATTCCCAGATTAGCGCCCGCATTGATACCCGACACGATGAGGTCGAAAGGCTCATCGAACAGGGTTTCGGTGGACAGGATGACGCAGTCGGAAGGCGTACCCTCCACAGACATCGCCTTAACACCGTCAATGGGGGACGCGAAGTCGTGGACCCGGACGACATCGAGCAGAGTTTTCGCCGTCCCTATCCCGCTCAGATCGCGGTCCGGGGCGACCACGAACACCTCGCCCACGTCATTGAGGGACTCGGCCAGCTTCCATAGTCCGGGAGCGTGAATCCCGTCGTCATTCGTGACGAGGACTCTCAATGCTCAGCGGCCAGGAGGATGTTGTCGATCAGCCGGGTCCTGCCAACGTGGACGGCGACGGATGCCAACGCGGGGACGCGGACAACGTCCAAGTCCTCCAGCGTCGAGGCGTCCGCGACATTGACGTAGTCGACCTGCGCGAGGGGCTCGCTCTCAATAAGTTCGCGCATCATGGTCCTAACCTTGCTGGCATCGGAAGTGCCGAGATCTGCTGCCGCGCAAAGAGCACGATAGAGAACCGTCGCGGCTCTCCTCTCTTCTGTGCCAAGATACGCGTTCCGGCTGCTCAGCGCCAGCCCGTCGGGCTCCCTCACCGTCGGGCCCACGACGATCTCGGCGCCGAGTGCAAGGTCGGTATTCACGCGCTTTATCACCAAGTTCTGCTGCGCGTCCTTCTGGCCGAAATATGCCCGATCGGGGCGGGCTATCGACAGGAGCTTGCACACGACCGTCGCCACGCCGCGAAAGTGGCCCGGCCGCGACTCGCCCTCCAGCCTCTCGCCGAGACGCCCCGGGTCAACGTAGGTGTCAGAACCTTCAGGGTACATCTCTTCGACCGACGGCATGAACACCAGGTTTACGCCCGCTTCTTCAAGAAGGGCGAGGTCAGAATCGGTGTCTCTGGGATACGTCGCGAAGTCTTCGGACGGTCCGAACTGCGTCGGGTTCACGAATATGCTAGCGACGACCGTTGCGTTGTTCGATCGAGCAAGGCGGACCAGCGACATATGGCCCTCATGGAGCGCTCCCATAGTCGGGACCAGTCCCAACGGCTTGTTCGCGGGGGCGGCGGCATCCCTAAACTCGTCGATTCTCTTGATGACTCTCATAGGGCGTCAATTGTCGTCCTGTCCGAGAGACTCCGGACTTTTCGGAGAGGAGTCCACGATGAGGGACCTGGGGCGGGGGCCGCGCGCCCTGCTTCGGCCAATCGCCCTGAATACGAGCCTGCTTCGAATAGCTCTTTCTTGTTTGGCGATTCGCCTGTAGTGCGGGGGCAGGCACGGGGGCGCTGCCCCTACGCATGCGGCCGAACCAGTTACCTTCGGACGCCAGATCCGCGCCGCGGGACTAACACCTGCAGGCCTCCGTATCGGACTACCGCGCAAGACCTGCCGTCACCTCTTCCAGTACGCCATCCTCCATCCCGTGGCTCTCCTCTTCCGAGGGAAAGCGCCCGGCGTTCACGTCTTCGATGTATTCGCTAACAGCGGACCTGATGGTGTCTCCCAGCTCTGCGTAGCGCCTGGTGTGTTTGGGCACGAAGTCGGTGAGCAGTCCAAGCAAATCGTGGAACACTTGCACCTGTCCGTCGCAGCCGGCGCCCGCACCGATCCCGATGGTGGGCACCGAAACCCGCGCGGTGATCAGCGCGGCAACCGGCGCCGGTACCATCTCGAGCACAATCGAATATGCCCCGGCGTCCTCCAACGCTACCGCGTCCTCCATCAGCCTGGCCGCCGCTTTCGGAGTCTTGCCCTGTATTCGGTACCCTCCCAACTGGTTCAACGATTGGGGAGTAAACCCAATGTGGCCCATGACCGGGATGCCGGTCAAGACGATCCTGCGGACCGTCTCGGCTACCCGACCGCCGCCCTCCAGCTTCACCGATTGGGCGCCGCCTTCTTGCATGAGTCGCCCGGCGTTGTGAATCGCCTGGGAAACGTCGGCCTGGTAAGACATAAACGGCATGTCGCCCACGATATGCGCCTTCTCGGTCCCCCGGACGACCGCCCTGACATGGTGCACCATATCCTCCATCGTCACGGGCACGGTCGTTTCGTGCCCGAGCATCCACTGTCCCACGCTGTCCCCAACGAGGATCAGCGGGATGCCGGCCTCCTCAACTATCCTCGCCGACGTGGAATCGTAGGCGGTGATCATTGGGATCTTTTCGCCTTTGCGCTTCATCGCCCTGATCCGTCTGATGGTGACACGCACTGGTGACCTCCGGGGAGTAAAGCGTAAAGCGTAAAACGTAAGATTCGCTCACCTTCTTACGTTTTACGCTTTACATATTTACTCCTTACTCTCCTCCAACACCTCTTCCAACATATCCTTGATCTCTGCCGCAACTGCGTCCGAAACCTTGCCCTTCTCGAAGGCAAAGGGGAGCCCCACCAGCGCCATATGGCAGTATGCCGGCAACATGTGTGGGGACGTCGACCCGATGGCGTCCAGGTGCTTCCGAATGGTGCCGACGTCGCCCCGAACGTAGGGTCCCGCTATCGACTGGGGCATCCCGGCAGACCTGAGAGTATTCGCGTTGCCCTGGATCATGGGCACCAGCGACTGCAAGGCGTCCCGCCGATCGATGCCGAAGTTGCCCCAGAGCTCAGCGACCGCGCCGGCCAGTCCGGTCAGCAGACCTCCCATCATGACCACGGAGGCGTGGTACAGCGGCTTGTCCTCCGGCCTCAGGAAGATCGGGTTGCAACCCAGCGCCAGGGCCATCTCCTCGAGGTATGCTCGGATGTCGCCCTCGCCCTCGATTGCTATGGTCGACTGGGGGAGCGACTGTACGGCGGACTCCACAGTAGAAAAAGTCTGCAAGGGGTGGAACGCGCCTGGGAGTCCACCTAGTCGCCGTGCAGGCTCCAACACGTCCAGGGACGCTGCGCCCGAGCAATGTACCGCTGCCTGCCCTGTTCGCCACGCGATGTCGGAAGCGACCGGCCCGATGGCGTCGTCAGGGCTGCTGATAATCACGATGTCCGTCCCCGCGGCGACCTCGTGATGGGTGCGCAGCGCTTCACAGCCACGCACCAGCGAAGCCAGCGCCTCGGCGGATGCGTGAGTCCGGCTGGATGCGGCAACCACCGGATAGCCCGCTCGCGAAAGGGCGAGAGCGAGGGATTTCCCGACCATCCCGGCGCCCACGAACCCAATCTTCGATTCTTTGCTCAGCGAGCTCATCACGGCATCCTTTCGGTCCCTTCCCCCGCTGGGGGAAGGTTAGGAAGGGTAGTCTCCAACCTAATCATCAACGCAACTCCGATACGGATGGTATCCCTCCGATTCCCTCTGCACTCCGGACCGCCCGCACGATCGCCCTGCTGACGCAGACCGTTGCGGCGGCGCATACTCGAAGCATGTCGACCGGTCCGTCAACGGACCCCGTCCCGATCACGAACATGGTGTCGCCGTCACACATGGTATGGGCGGGTCGGACCGCCATCGCGATACCGTCATGAGCGACGGACGCCAGCTTGTTCGCATGTTCTTTCGTCAGAGTCGCGTTGGTGGCTATGACGCCGATCGTGGTGTTGGTCGCAGTCGCAGTTGTACTCACTTCAAAGTCGGACGAGGCGATGAGATCGAGCGGGTTGCGCATGGCGGAGTTATCGGCAGTCCGGGGCCCCGCAATCAGCGTCCCGTCGTCGGGGTCAAAGACGCCGCCAACGGCATTCACCGCGACCAGGGCTCCCACAACGACCCCAGACTCCAGGGCCATGCTGTACGTCCCTACCCCACCCTTGATCGCGCGCTCTAGACCAAGGAGTTTGGCCACCGTGGCGCCTGTGCCCGCGCCCACGCTTCCATCCTCGACCGGCCCGTCGGAAGCATTTCTGCAGGCAGCATAGCCATCTTCGGGGCCGGGCCGTACCTCGTCGGTCACCACTCCCAGGTCGAACAAGACCGCCGCCGGCACAATAGGCACCCTGGCCGGTCCCGCCTGGTAGCCGATGCCCTTCTTTTCCAGGTATCGGACCGCGCCCGAGGCTGCGTCCAGCCCGAAAGCGCTCCCACCGCTGAGAACGAGAGCGTGCACCTCGTTGACCGACATCGTGGGACGCAAGAGGTCGGTCTCCCGCGTCCCAGGCGCCGAGCCCCTCACGTCCACGCCGCCCACAGCGCCCGCCTCGCATAGCACCACCGTGCAGCCGGTGGCAGCGTCCCTATCGCTGTGGTGCCCAACCCTGATCCCGGGCACGTCGGTGATGCCCCCGCCGGTCATCGCGCGTCTCCAGCGACGAAAAAAGCCTCCCCGACCATGTCGGGAAGGCATGAAAGTCGTGGCGGCGTAATGTTGACGCACACTCCACGAAGGAGTGCAAAGTTCGAAATCATGTGAGTGCTCACCGTTCCCTTGGGATTGGCTGCACCTAGATCATAGCATGGTGAAGTAGCTCATTCAACGGCCAACTCGGGCTTCACCTTACTTCGGTACCCGCGCATACAGTCATACGCCCGCCGACGTTGGAGTGGTCGACAAATGAAACAAGACCCTTGCATCCGACGCGAAGACGCCCCAGCGGGGCGTCTCTACAAATTGGGATGATGC
>CBDFGS010000002.1:0-51919 GCA_965247255.1 Dehalococcoidia bacterium
CTGGCCCGTTGTGGCGGCGTTGCGGCGCGACTGGGAGTATAGCGACGCACCGAAATCGCTGTCAAGAATTAGCCTACCCGAGTCCGCTTTCCTCGTCGAGCCTGTCGTATGGACCCCAACGTCCTCGTGAGCGGCCTGCGCTAGCGGCCTCCCTGCCCTCGCATCAGGACCGAGTCTCTGCGGAACGGCCCGAGCGCCAGCAGGAGCACTGTGAGCGCGCCGGGAGCGAGAATCAGCGCGGAGACTACTACCTCGTCTGCGAAGAGGAACATTGCGCAAATTAGCACGGGCGTGATTACCGCGGTCTTTAGCGCAAGGGAGAGCATGGGCGCCCACTTTACTCCTTCCGATCTTAGCACCCATTCTAGTCCCCGCGGACACCCTAGTCCATCGCCTGTTGCCAGTGGCGGCCAAAGTTGTCGGCTAGCACCCAGACTTTGTCTCCTAACCCCGAATCCACCGAAGGAGGGCGTCGGGTTAGCGTCCTGAAGCAGCAAGAAGGTGCTCCTGTGCTTCTGGGATAATGGTTTTGTAGCAAAAAACAGACCCTGGAAAAGGAGCACCCAATAGATGCTGCCACGCAACCACCCCGACCGAATCCAAATCACCTTCGACGACCGCCGCTTGGTGGCCAATGCCGGGCTGCTCCTTCCGGCCACCCTGGCGCGGCACCTCGGCCTGCCCGAACTCGTCCGGCAGCGCCTCGACCTGGGCGATGCCCCGGGGCGGGCGAACACGAGCGACAAGATGATGACGCTGGTGGCGTCTGCGCTGGCTGGGGGCGACTGCATTGACGACGCCGATGTGTTGCGCACCGGGGGGACGGCCAGCACCCTGGGCGGCACGGTGAAGGCGCCATCCACCCTGGGCACCTTCCTGCGCAGCTTCCGGTGGGGCCACGTCCGTCAACTCGACCGGGTGAGCCGCGAGTTGCTGGCCCGGGCTTGGCAGGCCGGGGCGGGACCCGGCGACGGGCCCCTGACCATTGACCTGGACTCCACCATCTGCGAGACCTACGGACTGGCCAAGGAGGGCGCACGCCACCACGGCTATACCGGCAAGCGGGGCTATCACCCGCTGTTGGCCGTCGCCGCCGGCACAGGCGACGTGCTGATGGCCCGGCTGCGCGAGGGCCGGGCCAACACCGCTCGCGGCGCCGCCCACTTCCTGCGTGAAACGGTGAGCCGGGTTCGCTACGGCGGGGCCAGCGGGCAGCTCACCATGCGTGCCGACAGCGGCTTCTATACCCACGCCGTGGTCGCCGTCTGCCGCCGGATCAATGTCCGCTACTCCATCACCATCCGCCAGCACAAAAGCCTGCACAATCTCATCGAGGCGATACCCGAAGATGCCTGGACGCCGATTCCTTACTGGATGGACGGTGCCGCCGATGTGGCCGAGATCACCTGCACCCCCTTCCAGGCCGAGGCAGACGCCGCGCCGGTACGGCTCATCGTCCGGCGGGTGAAGCCGACGCCCGGTTCCCAACTGGCCCTCTTCGCCAAATACAGTTATCACGGCTTCATCACCGACCGGGACGGGGAGTTGCTCGAACTGGAGGCTGACCATCGCCGCCACGCCGAGATCGAGAATGCCATACGCGACCTCAAGTACGGCGTCGGGCTGAACCATCTCCCCTCGGGCCGCTTCGCCGCCAACGGCGCCTGGCTGGCCGTCCAGACGATGGCCCACAACCTGGCCCGCTGGACGGCGCGGATCGGTCTGGGAGAGCGGATAGCCACCACCAAGACCCTCCGGCGGCGGTTCTTCTCCCTAGCCGGACGGCTCACCCGCTCGGCACGCCGGTTGACCCTGCATCTTCCGGATCGCTGGCCTTGGGCTGAGAAGTTCAGCCGCGCCTTGGCCCGGCTGCGAGCCATTCCACTCCCGGCCTGACGGCACCGTCGGCGACCCACCCACCGGACAACCGAAGATCCCCGCAGACTCGCGCCAGCCCGGTCCGAGAGAGTTCCCTGCTGCGTATTCTCTCGCCATCCCCCGCATCGCAGCTCCCGCAGACGGCCATAGGGGCCCCTGTGCGGCGATGAAGACCGTCCGCCGACCTCCCTACCCCAAATGGAACCCAGGCTATTTCCCCTGTAGCTCCCTCACCCCCCCTTCCGCTTTCCTCACGCCGTCCATCGGTGTCCTTCGGTGGATTCGGGATAAGGCATATTCCGCGTCCGCACGTCGCTGAACGCGCTTGGCCCGAATACTTATACGTCTCCCGATGCGCCTCGGATTCCTCACGGGAGTTCTCGCAACTGAGCTGAATTTCCCCTGCACCGGCTCCCAGCTAGCACAATTCGGTGGAACTACCCCAACCTAGCCGCATTATCCTTGTCGTGTCCACGCGCACGGCATGCACCGTACCCTGTCTCAATCAAGGAAGCGCGGCCAGAAGAATTACGGACGTCCGATGGCGCCTGACTTATGGCAGACGCTACGCCCGAGGCAACCCTTGCCGTGCCAGTGCCACTCCCAATACCGATGCCGCCCCGGCGCCCTTAAGCGCGGAGGCACACGCCGACATCGTGCTTCCCGTCGTCACCACGTCGTCGATAAGCAAGACACGCAACCCCTGGACGTTCCCGGTGCACTCGAAAGCGCCCTCCATGTTGTTCCGTCGCTGCTCGGGCCCGGCCATGGACACCTGTGGAGGAGTATCTCTCGTCCGCCACAGCACGCCGTCCGACACGGCCATCCCGGAATGCGCTCCGGCCGCCCTCGCCAGAAGGGCCGCCTGGTCGTAGCCACGCTCCCTTTGGCGCCGTCTGTGGAGCCGCACCGGGACCATGACGTCCGCCTCCACGGGATGAGCGCCGAGGTGCGCGGCAATGAGCCCTCCGAGTATGGGCGCTGACGCCCGGACTTGGCGGTACTTCAGAGCAAACACCACCTCCCTCACGGGCCCTTGCATCAGATACGGCGCCGTGATGCCGTCGTAAGCGGGCGGATGAGCCTCGCAAGCGCGACATAGCGGCGCTTCGCCAGGGTCCGCGCACAGCGAGCAATACGGCATGGAGAGTCTGGGGAGTCCGACCTCGCACGAGTCGTGCAGAAAGCTGCCCTCGCGGCCGCAGACCGCGCAGCTCGGCGGGAAAACGAGGTCCAGGGCAGTCCCCAACATTCTCGAGACCCGCCCTCGCAGGGTAGTCTGGGAGGAAGAGATCATGCGAACCGCACAGCCTGGCGGGATCTTGGCTCACGGAGTTCGATAAGGGTGAGCTCAGGTGGTGGGCAGGTTTGAAACCTGCCCCTACGTCGAACTACCGCCGCACCTGTTCCGGGGTGCCCCGCGCCTCTACGGCGAGCCTCCTCTGACCAATCCAAGCTCTGTGCTCTCCGTGCGCTCTGTGGTGAGACCCCTCACACCCGCTGGAACTTCTGCACCCGTTTGCCATCGCCGATTTCGGCCACGTAGATGCTCCCTTGCGAGTCGACGCAGATGCCGTGGCCGGACACGAGGGTACCCTGTCCAGGGCCCTCGCTGCCCCGCCAGCGCGTCAGCAGCTCGCCCTTTAGCGTCCATATGCTGACGCCACTTCCTCTGCCCTGCTCGACCACGTAGACGATGTCGTCCTTCATCCAGATGTCGCCTGGCATGCTCAGGTCCGTCCACTGTTCGAGGAAGTTCCCCTGATCGTCGAATATCTGGATGCGGTTGTTCTCACGGTCGCAGATGAAGACGCGGCTGTCCTTGTCGACCCAAATGTTGTGCAGAAGCGCGAACTCTCCGGGACCCTTGCCGCGCTCGCCCCAGGACATGATGTGCTCGCCTTCGGCGCTGAACTTTTGCACCTTATGGCCCCCGTAGCCGTCGGAAACAAATAGCTCGCCGTTGGGCGCCACGGCCAGTCCGGACGGCATGTTGAAGGGTTTGCCCCCGTGTGTGTTGGCCGATGTGCCCCTGTTGCCCAGCGTGCGGACCAGCTCGCCGTCCGGTTTGTGCTCGGTGGCGATGTGGAGCTGGCTGTCCACCAACCAAACGTTGTCGTTCGGGGCGATGTAGACGCCGTGCGGCGAGCCCCACGTCCCCTCACCCCACGACGATATGAAGCTGCCGTCCGTGGTCCAGATAGTCAGCGGGTGTTTCCCGCGGCTAAAGACGTACACCTCGTCGCTGGAATTCACGGCCGCGTCCGACGCGAGGTCGAAGCTCCAGTACCTGGGCATGTTCGGCCACACTGGGACCAGCTCGTACCTGAAGTCGCCTGAGCCAACTATTGCCATTCTTGTCCTCCCTCGGGGATCTTCGCGACGTGATTGTATACCCTTGAGACAGCCAGACAAGCCCTTTACGCATAGGACGCTGCGGTTTACTATCTATGTTGCGGGGTGTAGCGCAGCGGCAGCGCGCCTGGTTTGGGACCAGGAGGTCGCCGGTTCGATCCCGGCCACCCCGACCAGCTACACTTCAAATAGGTGCGGCTTTGAGCGTGTCGGGACCCGCGACGGTCGTTTGACAGCAACCTTGACAGCAATCGGACCAAGAACCGTGCTCTGCCTGGCCTCCCCATAACGTCCTTTGTTGAACCCGCCTTTGGTCTGCTAGCATGGATCTACCATGTCTCGTAGCAGACTCCTTAGCAGTCGCCTCCCTCCCAAGCAAGAAGCCTTCGCCCACGCCTTCATAGCCACTGAGGGCAACGCCACCGCCGCTTACCGCCAGGCCTACTCTGCCGACAGCATGTCCCAGGGCACCATCGAAGTAGAGGCGTCGCGTCTAGCTAACCACCCTAAGGTGTCCCTCAGAATCGTCGAACTGCTCGAGGACGCGTTCGCCGCTGAGTCTCTCACCCCTGAATGGGTGATACGCAAGCTACGAGAGGAGGCCCAGGACGATGGCCCCGGCTCGTCGCATTCAGCTAGGGTGAGAGCGTTGGAGAACCTAGCCAAGTTCCAAGGGATGCTGGTCGATAGGCAAGACGTTAGCGTGGCCCACAGTATCGAAACGCCTAGTCTAGATGCACTTACCGACGCGGAGATTGACGCACTGCTAGATAGCGTTGCAGCCCGACGCAAGACCGTAGAAGGCGAGGTTGTGATCGAGGGAGACACGCGTTCCTTAGAGGGTGACGAGAGCGAGGATACCGGCGCGTAGGGGGGAGCTCGCAGCCGCGAACCGGGTCTGGGAGTCCCGCCCAGGTTAGGGGACTCCGGGGAGGCTCCCCCAACTCTTTGGGAGGAGAGCCTGAAAAAGGAGAAGTGCCATGATCAAACTGGGTCCGATACAAGCTGAAGATCCGGTCAGTTTCGGAAGACAGAAGCAGCTTTTAGTCGATAACTCCATTCTGAGCGACTGGTGGAAGATCACGCGTGTACAAGAACCGGTGCGCAAACATCCTGAAAATCCCATCCTCGAAGGCGATCAGATATGGGAATGTGACAAGAAAGGCGTAAGTAAGATCACGCCTTCGAGTGCGTTGTACGATGAAGAGTCAGGATTGTACAAGCTTTGGTATCACGCGGACAGTGAGCTTACCAGAAGCAGCATCCACTATGCTGAAAGTGAAGACGGGATACACTGGCGAAAGCCTGAACTGGGTCTGGTCGAATTGGGAGGCACCCTGCGCAATAACGTGTGCCGGGTCGAACCGGGTGGCACATACCTAAAGGGTTTGTTCATTGTACAGAATCCTCCCGAGAGACCTCCCGAGGGGCGTTTTAAAGCAATTGGGGTCGCGCCTATCCATGAGGACGGTACCTATGTCGGATGGTGCGGCAGCGCAGTAAGCGATGACGGTAAGACCTGGAGAACACTGGATCTCGGTGCTGACGGTGGTACGCGAGAAGGCGGAGGAGGAGGAAACCCGTCCTGCGTCTGGGACGAGGAGATTCAACGTTACGTCCTATTCCAACGCCAGCTTACCGAAACAGCCGTCCCCGGAGCAGGAAGCCGGCATATAACCAGACAGGAGAGTGTCGATCTCATCCACTGGTCTCCCAGGGAAACGGTATTCAACCCCATGGGATCGCGGTGGCCTGAAACGGAAAGCATGATGACTTTCTTTCACGAGGGGATATATTTCGGACTACCTCAGATGCTCGAGAATGAGATCACTGGTAATGTCGAGACACATCTTGTAACCAGCAGGGACGGTTTCCATTGGGACCATCCGTTCGCTGATGAGGCTTTCATTCCCCGTGGGGCATCTGATCAATTCGATTACAAAGAAACGTGGTTCGCCCAAGCTGTGATCCACGGCGACGAGTGCAAATTCTACTACGGCGGCAGCAGGAGTCCGCATTCACCAGGTGGCCCGCCAATCGTGGATGACGGTGGCAGCAGGAATCCTTGGGACACACCGTACACAATCGGTTTGGCGACCGTACCGCTCGATCGTTTGATGGGTCTGCGCGTCGATGAGCCCACCGGAGGGTTCTTGACCCGGCCCTTCATCGTTGAAGGAGAGCAATTGTATATCAATGCTGTGATCGACCGTGAGCTCCGAGTGGAGGTGGTCGATCCCGTTGTGGAGCTGTACGATCACGGTCCTAAAGGCACGGTGGGTCATTACGTCGGGGTGAATGAGAAGTGTCTTCCTGGGTTTACGTTACAGGATTGTCAGGCCGTTACCGGGGACAGTCTTGCTCATTGTGTGAAGTGGAAGGGGGGACCGATCGGAAAGCTAAAAGGTCGGTCCGTGCGGCTGCGAGTCCTAGGCAGGCAGGCGCTCATCTATGCGTTTCAAATAGAGTAACAACAGAGGCAGAAGGACATCCTCAAGCCCAGAATAGGTCCCACCCGACCCAGACTACCTGATTACCCGCGCGAGGTGCGAGCGTCACTGCAGAGGAGCGCGACTCTGAGGGGGAGCCCTCACAGAAGTGAACCCGTGAGGGAACCTGCAAAAGTTTGGCGACTACCTTTTTGCTTAGAGCCCGTGAGCGAGCCGCATTATTAACTCCAACGGTAGATCATGCTCGGGGATACAATGCCCCCGCTTCAAGAGCTCCTAGAGCGGGCGGAAGCCTACATGAAAGACATCCCAGTCGACGTTGAAAACAATGGCGCCGAGCTGGCCATCTGTGCCCACTTTCGAATTGGAGACCAGGTGATTAAGACCGTGTCCATGGAGGCCCGGTTCGGAACGGCACGTGAAGTGACGTTTGATGAGCTTCATGTCGAGCTTGTCTTTCCAAGAGACGAAGAGGCCGAAGCCTTCTTCAGAAACAGTTCTCAGGCCCAGACTGCTCAGAAACACTAGGGTAGCTGGCGCGATTCAGCGCCGCGAAGCCGATCGCGGAGCACGCACTGAGACCACGCAGGACCTAGTCATATATTGGCTACGTTCCATCGCAAGAGGACGATGCGACTTCTGATTGGAACCGACTGAGAGCCTTGGAATTGCTAGGTAAGCATTTAGGCATGTGGCTGTAACGTCCCAAGGTGAACACGGCGAGCTAGATGGGGGAATGGCGCAGAAGTGAACCCGGTCAGGAGTCCCGTGGACATTTGGGGACTCCAGGACTACAGGGGAACGCCCGCCCCTTGACCTCATAAACACCGCTTTGACGCCTAGAGAGCGCCGTGCTAGATTTACTCATTAGCCCCCATCGGAGGTGCCGTAATGGACCAAGTCGAGCTACGCCGAACAAGCGGTTCCACTCAGCTCCGACAGATCAAACTTGCGCTGGGATCGTTTGCCGTCCTTGCCGTCTCGGCGGCCCTGGTCTCGTGTGGCGGCGCAGACGCTCCCGAGACGGCCGATACCGCCGCACCTGCCCCGGCGGGGGAGGTAGCGCCGGCTGCGCCAGCCGCGTCGACGGGGGATCTGGCTACCTACGTTGGTACCGGTTCGCCCCGCTTTGAGGGGGACGGCGGCCCGGCCAACGAGGCCGGCATGTTCGCACCGTTTGGCTTGGGACTCGACGCGAACGGCAACCTGTACCTCTCTACGGACAATCGTGTCCGGAAAGTCGAGGCCGGCACCGGAATTATCACCACTTTCGCCGGGACGGGAAGGAACAAGTACAACGGCGACGGAGGCCCAGCAACCGAGGCCGCCTTTGCCGAGCCCAAAGGCATCGACGTCGACGCCGATGGGAACGTCTACGTCACCGAGCGCGGAAGCTCCGTGGTCCGAAAAATCGACGCCGCTACAGGTATCGTGACGACTATCGCGGGCGGTGGAATTGGCGACAGGCTTAAGGGGCTGGTTGGCGATGGCGGGCCCGCCACTAAGGCATCCGTCCGCGAGCCGCTGGACGTAGCCGTCGACACAGAGGGCAATGTATACGTCTCTGGAGACCATCGCATTCGAGTCGTCGATGCCACGACGGGAGTCATCACGACCTTTGCAGGCACTGGGAAGAGGAGCTTTTCAGGTGACGGCGGGCCGGCGAACGAGGCCGGGATCGCGGAGCCGGAGGGGCTCACTATCGACTCCAACGGGAACGTCTTCTTCGCCGACGCCGACAACCACCGCATTCGCAAAGTTGATGCCTCCACCGGCAATATCACCACCGTCGCAGGCATCGGAGTACACTCGGCCACCTCCGGCGGCCGCAACGTCAACGAAGTCTCGGTCGGTCGAGGCGGGACCGGATATGGGTACGAAGGCGACGGCGGGGTCGCCACAGCCGCGAAGCTCCAGCTGCCAGGGAGCGTAGCCGTCGACTCGGCAGGCAACGTCTACTTCACCGACGGGACAGGCTCCCGCGTCCGCAAGATAGACGCAACGACCGGTATAATCACCACCTACGTTGCCGACGACACGGTGCGCTCAAGCGAGACCGGCAAGGTATCGGTCCGCTACGGCGCAATCGGCCAGATGACAGATGTGGTCATAGATGCTAGCGGATCGCTCCTCATGGCCGACACTAGGAAGAACGTGGTCCACCAAGCCTCAATCCAGTAGGTTCTCCGGCAAACAGCGACGACGAGAGCCTGGTGGGGAAGCAGCAGCAGAGTGAACCCGGTCAGCGTACCTGCGAGGTTCGCGTGCGCCATCTCAGGACGTGAGCGATGTCTTCGACGGGCATTGCGGTGCTACGCCGGGACAGCTTTGCGTCGCTTAACGCCGACGAGGACGGCGGGCTGCCACTCACGCGGCCGTTCGTATTCGAAGGCGAAGGGAGGCTTCACATCAATGCCGACGTGTCCGGTGACGGCTATGTGCGCGCCGCGGTGGTCGAGAAGACACAGCGGAAGAACTTGAGGGCTTTGGGGATGACGACTGCGTCCAGGTTTCAGAGGACACAACCAGGGCGCCGGTCCGGTGGCGGGAGCACGAATCGCGGGCCCGGATCAAGGACCGCTACGTGAGGCTGGCATTCCGTCTCAAGAGCGCCAAGCTCTTCCGTTCTGGATTCGAATAACGTGTGCCCAGGGACCGTCAGGTTCCACGAGCGCAGCCGGGATACCAGCGGAGCAAGCGGCGATCGGTGGCCCGGACTAGCGACCAATAATAGTCGCAGGAAGACCTGATATATACAGTGGCCCGTAGAGGCCCAGATCCACCGCCTGGTGGTCGCCGGTGAGGAGGCGGTCTTCGCCATGATGCTGAACCGCCTGATAGAGCCTGGTCCTAACCCACATTGAATAATTGCTGAAATCATGACATTGGTTCATATCCATTTATGGGAGGCGCGCAAGTGTACGTTGCGTATAGGGAAGACAAGGTCTATAAGGACGTCGGCGATACCCGGCAACTGTTCATCGATGATGATATCGTCGCGGTCGTTAGAAACATCACGCGCCGCCAGCACACACCCGTCAAGCACCCCGCCAATCCCCTGATCAAGCGCGACAAGCCCTGGGAAGTCACGCCTTACTTTCGAGTCAGCAATTTCAACGTGATCTGGGACCCGACGGCACAAATCTATCGGTGCTGGTACGATGACCGCTACGAATTCTTCGACGTGGGGGTTTCCAACCGGTCGCGGCTTTATTACGCGCAGTCAAAGGATGGCCTGAATTGGGACAAACCGGTTCTGGGCAAGCATGTCATCGACGGTCACGAGACGAACGCGATCTTCGCGCCTGAGGATGTCATGGTCGAGTGTCCGTCGATATTGCTCGATCCAACCGAAGCCAACACGGACCGGCGCTTTAAGTTGACTCATCGTCATGTGGACAGCAGGGACAGGAGCGGGACCCCCGGCCGTCTGGACATGCAGTTTTCCGCTGACGGGATTGATTGGACCCCGCACGAGGACAATCCGATCATTCCCATTTGGGAGGCCGACGTCAGCATCCTGACCTATGACGAGATCGACGAGAAGTACGTACTCTGGGGCCGGATGGGCGGTGCGGCGGGCGGCAGCGCCCATCCCGATATGGATAAGTGGTTCTCACCGGTCTGGCCCGGGCGGCCCGAAGGCATCTGGGGGACCCGCAGGCGCGTCTATCGCATGGAAAGCAAGGACCTGCTCCATTGGGCGGGATGCGGAACTGTTGTGGGACCCCAAAGATGATTTCAACCTTGACGATGGGCTTTATGGCTTTGTGCCCTGGCGCGCGGGTGAGACGCATCTGGGCTTGCTAACCGTGCTTCACGCTGTGGATAACACCATGGACATGTACCTGTTCCACAGCCGAGACGGGCGTGACTGGAAGCGGCTTCTGGATCACGGGCCGTTCCTGCCGCGCGGAGGTGAGGGCAGCTATGACCAGTTTGGCGTCGAGACACCGACTCAACCTCTCGTGGTCGGCGACGAGATCTGGTTCTACTACGGTGGGATGAAAGTGCACCACGATTGGTGGATTCTCTCCGCAGATAAACGTCCGGACGTACCCGAAGCGCACGATTGGGAAATGGCCAAGAACGGACACCACTTGTGTCTGGCGACCTTGAGGCTGGACGGATACGTCTCATTGGACGCGACCGTGCGGGAGGGCTGGATCGAGACCAAACCATTGCGGTCGCTAGGGAAGCACCTTTTCATCAACGGGCAATGCGAGCCGGATGGCTATATCCGGGTCGAGGTCATGGACCACTGGAACAACGTCTGGCCGGAGTACGCGAAAGACGAATGCGAGACCTTCACCGGAGATAGTGTCCGCCACCACGTCAAATGGTCCGGAAAGCAGGAGGTCCACGAAATCCGCGGACCCGTGAAGCTGAGATTCTACTTGAGAAACGCCTCACTCTATGGCTTCCAGTTCGCCGATGCTTAGCCCGAATCCACCGAAGGACACCGATGGACGGCGTGAGGGCAGCGGAAGGGGGTGGGTGAGGGAGCTACAGGGGAGATGGCCTGGGGTCTTGGGGTAGATGGGAGGCCGGCGGGCGGTCTTCAGTGGCCGCACAGGGCCCCTAAGGCCCTATGCGGGAGTTGCGATGCGCGGGAAGGCGAGAGGATACGCAGCAGGGGACTCTCGCGACCGGGGTGGCGCGAGATTGCGGGGACGTTGGGTCAGTTGCAGGCTGGCCGTCAGGCCGGGAACGGAATGGCTTGCAGCCGGGCCAAGGCGCGAGTGAACTGGGTTTCCCAAGGCCAGCGCCGGGGGAGATGCAAAGTGAGGCGGCGCGCCGAGCGGGTGATCCGTCCCACCAGAGCGAAGACCCGCCGCCTGAGGGTCTTGGTGATCACGGTCCGCTCGCCCAGACCAATCCGCGCCGTCCAGCGGGCCAGGTTATGCGCCATCACCTGGACCGCCAGCCAGGCGCCGTTGGCGGCGAAGCGCGCCGACGGCATGTGGTTCAGCCCGACGCCGTACTTGAGGTCGCGTATGGCGTTCTCGACCTCGGCGTGGCGGCGATGATCGGCCTCCAGTTCCAGCGTCTCCCCATCGCGGTCGGTGATGAAGGCGTGATAGCTGTATCTGGCGAAGAGGGCGAGCTGGGAACCGGGCGTCGGCTTCACCCGCCGGACAATGAGCCGCACCGGCGCGGCGTCCGGCTTGGTCTGGAACGGGGTGTAAGTCGTCTCGGCGACATCGGCGGCGCCGTCCATCCAGTAGGGAATGGGAGTCCAGTCCTCCTCTGGTATCGCCTCGATCAGATCCCGCAGCCTGGCGCGCTGGCGGATGGTGATAGAGAAGCGGACATCCATTTCCCGGCAGGCGGCAACGACAGTGTGGGCGTAGAAGCCGCTGTCGGCCCGCACCGTGAGTTGTCCCCTGGCCCCGCCGTAGCGCACCCGCCCCACCGTCTCACGCAGGAAGTGGGCGGCGCCACGGGCGGTGTTGGCCCGGCCCTCGCGCAGCCGGGACATCAGCACCTCGCCGGTGCCGGCGGCAATGGCCAGCAGCGGGTGATAGCCGCGGGCGCCGGTATAGCCGTGGTGGCGCGCTCCCTCCTTGGCCAGTCCATAGGTCTCGCAGATGGTCGAGTCCAGGTCGATGGTCAGGGGCGAGTCGCCGGGTCCGGCCCCAGCGGCCCAGGCCCGGGCCAACAACTGGCGGCTCACGCGGTCGAGTTGACGGACATGCCCCCACCGGAAGCTGCGCAGGAAGGTCCCCAGGGTGGATGGCGCCTTGACCACGCAGCCTAGAACACCAACCGTCCCACCAGCGCGCAGCGCATCGGCGTCGTCGATGCAGTCGCCGCCTGCCAGCGCGGAAGCGACCAGCGTCAGCATCTTGTCCCCAGTGTTCGCCCGTCCCGGCGCTCCGCCGAGGTCAAGGTGATGGTCGACGAGTTCCCGCAGGCCCAGGTGCCGGGCTAGGGTGGCCGGCAGGAGCAGGCCGGCATTGGCCACCAGGCGATGGTCGTCAAAGAGGATGCGGATACGGTCGGGTTTGTTCTGTGGCAGCATCTATTGGGTGCTCCTTGTTTCCGGGCGGGTTTCTGTTCCAAAACCATTATCCCAGATTCAGAGGAGCACCCGCTGGCTTCTTCAAGGGCTGTCCCCAAGGACGTCCTTCGGTGGATTCGGGCTTAAGCTCTATCCGATACCGATGCGATGGAGCTACAAGAAGAACGAGATGAACGCGGAGTGGTACGCCGAACAGATGGCACAGTTCCACCAGCCCTAGGAGTGACTACCGCCGAGTACGCAAAGACCGCCGAGAGATCTAGGTAAGAGCTCAGTGGTCTGTGTGTTCTCTGTGGTGAGTCCTAGGCTTCGCCGCCGCAAGCCGCGACGAGCATCTCTTGTACCAGCAGGTCGTGTTTTGGGGAGAAGCGCGGTTGGCGCTCTCCCCTTATCACACCGACCAGCTCCTCTAGATCGCCGAGGTATCTCGGCCGGTCCTCCACGTCAACCTGCTGCCAGTCGGCCTTGTACTGCCCCTTGGCCTCTCGCAGGCACAGGTCGATCCGCGGCGGCTCGATGGGCTCCAGGACGACGCTTCCCTCGGTGCCGTGGACCTCGACGCGCCTGTGGGGACTGGAGTTCGTTTCCGTGGACGTGGCCTCGATCACTGCGATAGCGCCCTGCTTGTCGTACTCGAAGACCACCACGCCATTGTCCACGCCCTCGGCCATACCGTCGAACCCACGGGCGTCCGAGCGAAGGAACGGCGTGACGCGGTCCGGCCGGCCGAACATCCATGCTACCTGGTCGAAGAGGTGGCACGACTCCTCGCGCATGATCCCGCCCGGGAACCGGTGAACGTAGTTGCGGTGGTAGTACTCCGGCGTGCTCCCGGCCCGGAACCGCGCGAACGTTACGCGGCCGATGAGGCCCCGCTTCACGATATCCTGGACGAACTCGAGACCAGGGTTGAACCGCCATTGGTAGCCCATCTGGATGAACCGGCCATTCGACGCAGAGATGTCGTATAGCGAACGCAACTCGGGCACTGAGTTGCCCGGCGGCTTGTCGAGATGGATGTGCTTGCCTGCCTCGAGAACGCGCCTTCCCCAGGCGATGCAGTCCCAGGGCCAGGTCTCGACGTGAACGGCGTCGATGGTCGGGTCGTCGAGAAGCTCTTCGGCCGTGTCCAGCCAGCGAACCCCTTCCCACACCTCGCGGGCGTGGCGCTCCTCCCACATAGCCGGATCGGGCTCGTGTATCCCCACGAGCTCGACGTTCAGGCTGTCCAGGAGCGCCTTCGACGGCGGCGTCACGAGCTTGGTGGCATGCGTGTGCGCGATCCCGATCTGGCCAATGCGGAGCTTCTTGTCCATCGGTGCGTTACCCCCAGGTGTTGGGATTCAGAGTTTGTCGCCGTGCGGCACCGCGCTGTGGGTTCGACTGGCCCTTCATCCCTTCGGCAAGCTCAGGGCAGGCTCTAACCTTCTCCCTCCGGCGCGAAGGAACAGGGCCGAGGCCGCGATGCAGAGCGAACTGTGGTTCTGTGGGCTCCCCACGAACGGGTTCGACGGGCTCATCACAGACGGGATCGAATAGCCCTGGTGAAAACCTTACTTACCCTCCGCCGACGGCGCGTACGATCTCAAGGCGGTCTCCCTCGTCGATGGTCACGCCCGGCAGCTCGTCCCTGCGCAGCACCGTCCCATTATGGGCGACGGCGAAGTGCCTCCCGGTGATTCCCAGCGAATCGAGGAGTTTGGGGATGTCAGTCGGGCCATCGATGTTTCGCCGCTTGCCGTTCACGACTATCGCTATCACGTCGTCTTCGCCGCCTCTCCCTGGAGTGCGGACTCCCACGCGACGCGGGCTGCCTCTACGATGTCCCTCGCCGCACCCTCCGGGTCATCGGCCTCGCTTATGGCGCTTATCACCGCCGCGCCTGAAGCTCCGGCAGCTATGGCCTCGCCGACGTTCTCCGCCGTTACGCCTCCGATCGCCAGGTACGGGATATGTACCGACTCGCCGATCGTTCGGAGTAGCCTCACTCCCTGTGGCTTGCTCTCTGTGTGAGACCGGGTTGGGAAGACAGTGCCGGCCACCAGCAGGTCGGCTCCCTGCTGTTCGGCTTCGATAGCGCCCTCAGCGCTGTGGACCGACCGCCCCAGCAACATTCGAAGCCCGGAGACGCGCATTGCCGACGAGACCGACAGGCCATTCTCCGGGAGCTGGACGCCGTCAGCGCCCACAGCCATCCCTATATCAACGCGGTCGTTGACGAAGAGCAGCGCCTTCCCTGATGTGACGGCATGAAGGCGCTCAGCCAACGCGTAGATCTCACCGGCCGGCAAGACGCGCTCGCGCAGCTGCACCATGCCGACCCCCCCGGCCACGGCGGCCGCGGCTACCTCCTCCAGAGCCCGTCCTGCGCACCGGTCCCTATCGGAAACCAGGCATATGAGGGGGATGTCCACTTCTACTGCCCCGGTAAACTCCCCTTGGCCGCAGGCGTCGCCATGCCTCCGGCAGGGCTGCTGGGAGCGCCTTCGGCCTTGCGCTCGATCCGCCCCGCCACGTACGCTTTGCGGCCCGCCTCCACGCCAAGCTTGAACGCCTCGCCCATCAGCGCGGGGTCGTTCGCCTGGGCGATGGCTGTATTTACCAGGACGGCGTCTGAGCCCTCCTCCATCGCCTGGGACGCCTCCGACGGCACCCCCAGCCCCGCGTCCACGACCACCGGTACCGACGAGGCCTCGATTATCAGGCGCACCTCGTCGATCGTGAGTATTCCCTGTCCTGTGCCTATGGCCGATCCGAGGGGCATGACGGTGGCGCACCCCAGCTCCTCCAGCTTCATCGCCAGCACCGGGTCGGCGTGTATGTAAGGCAGAACCACGAAATCCTCGTCCAAAAGCTGCCGGGCCGCCTCGAAGGTTCCCACTGGGTCCGGCAGAAGCCAGCGCGGGCTGGGTATCACCTCAAGCTTGATCCAGTTGGTACCTGTTACCTCTCGCGCCAGATGGGCTGTGAAGACCGCCTCTTCGGGGGTCTTGCAGCCGGCGGTGTTAGGCAGCACCGTGTACCTATCCCAGTCGAAGTAGTCGAGGATATTCTTCTCATCCGGGTTGTCCAGGTTGAGGCGGCGAATCGCAACGGTGACGATCTCCGCGCCGGACGCCTCGATCGAAGCGACCATCTCCTCCATATTTCGATGGCGTCCCGTCCCAGCCATTAGCCTGGACTTGAACTTCTTTCCCGCGATGATTAGCGGATCATCCATCCCGCTGTCTCCTTGATAGCTCTAGAAATCGGAAGGCTCTACACTTCGTCCGGTCACATAGTTGTAGGATTCGACGACGAGCCGGAAGACCACGTCCAGTTCGTCCATGGACTGCGGCGTGTAGATCAACACCAGACCCTCGAATCCCTCTTGCTGGTCAGCCCAGGGGTGGTGTTCGGCCCATCCTGCCGTTACTGCATCGATTGCCCGCTCGTAGGGAAGCGGCGTGTGCAGGCTGCCGTCGGGGTGGATGTGCGTGAACTCACGTCCGCGGACTATGACCTCCGGATGCGCGATAGGAACGCCTGCCGCTATCCAGACTCCGCGGGCGCCGGGTAGCGACACGATGGTCGGCCTGTTCTCGACATCAGGCAGAGAAAACGTACGCAAGAATAGCTCGCTGTGCACCTGCTCTACCGGGCTAACGTCGATCTGCGTGTGGGGCACCCCGCTTGTCGTGCGGGGCGGCTCACCGGCCCGCTTGGGCAAGGTAGGATAGGCTGGCACTGCCGGCTCGCCGTTTTCTTGTTTCATAGGTGCTCGTTGAGTAGGAGAAGCCGTTGGGACCGGGCGCCCGCCGGTCTCCGGGGGGGCGGGCTGTCCGGACAGGTCCGTTGCCAACGTAGGTGGGGGTGTCTGTGTATTTCCGACACCGGTCGCGCTGCTCGGGGCCTGGTTGGCATCTGCGTCAGCACGCGCCGTGTCCTCTTCGGTAGGGGCGCCGCACGCGAGGATGGCGGCACCGACTATCGCGCTTACCACTGCGAGTCTTCGATGGCGAGCTGTCACCTAGATTCAGGACTCCTTTCGACGCGGGCCTTCTCCCCTCGTAACGTTGGCATCAACGCATGCGCAGCGCAGTTTAGCAGCCAACATCATCAGATTATACCGCAGGGAGACTAGCACAGTCGGAGCGCAATCGAGACCACGAAAAACAGCAAAGAGCGCCGGTCATGCTCCTATAGGATGGAACATTTCAGCATCGCGCGGCGTCTGGTTGTTAGGGCAGAAGAAGACCGCGTCGATCAGCGGCGTAGCGTGATTGCGCCCACAGAGGAGTTAAACTATGATTCTGCAGATGCGATACCTCTTGATCACCTTACTGGCGATTACAGCCCTGGCTATGTCGGCATGCGGGGCCGGGGGCGATGGGAGCGATGAGTCCGCCATGGCCCCCGCCGCCGCCAGGGCTGACTCCGGTTCCTCTGCGCTCGGCGGATTCGCTGAAGGAGCACCCCCGCGGGCGCCGGCCATCGCGATTGCACCGCCTCCACTCCCCGCTCCTGCTCCCGCGGCCGCCAAGCTCGCCTTCGGTAGCGAGGCTCTAGCCGCTCCGGCGCCCGAGGTGCTCGCATCTCTCGCGACCCAGGAGCGTATTATCGTGCGCACCGTAGACATCACTATAGAGGTCGCCGTCGTTTCCGACTCGATCGACGCGGTAACAAAGATGGCCACCGATATGGGCGGGTGGGTCGTGAGTACGAACCGAAGCGAAAAGCACCGGGGCTTCGTCTCGGTTCGAGTCCCCGCCGAACGCCTGGATGAGGCGATACAGCGTCTGCGCGACATGGCCGCTGAGGTTGAGGCGGAGCGCACCAGTAGCCAGGACGTTACGGAGGAGTATTTCGACGCGCAGGCGCGGCTCGACACCCTCAAGGCCGAGAGGGACGCGTACCAGCGGCTTTTCGACGGAGCGGACACGACGGAGGAAGCCCTCAAGGTGCGCGAAGCCCTCTCACGGGTGCAGAGCGAGATCGAGGTGCTCCAGGGCCGGATCAACAGGATCGAGCAGACCGCCGCGTTCTCGCTCGTCAACGTCACGTTGATTCTGGAGCCCACTGACATGGAGATCGACGCCGGAGTCGACCAGACCGCTGGGGTCGGCCATCCCGTAAGGTTCCGGGCGACGTTCACGCCGCCGGAAGGTATAGAGAACTTCACCTACACCTGGGACTTCGGGGACGGCTCGCGGATCGTCACCAGCGACCGCACCGCACCCACGGAGAATGAAGGTGAGAGAGTAACAGCCACGATAACCCACAGCTACCACGACGAGAAAGACTCGCCTTTCATCGTTCAGATCAAGCTCACAGGCACAGGGAAGACCGGGGTGGCCGAGGGCGAAACCATAATCGAGGTCACCATCACCAGGGTCCCCGTCATAGAGGTCTTCGCAGGCGAGCGTATGACCGTAGACCAGGGAGAGGAGGTCCAGTTCAGGGGCTCCTTCACCCGGCCCGACGGGCTGAGTAACGTCAGCTACCGCTGGGACTTCGGCGACGGCTCGGTCGAGGAGACAGGAGACGTGGCCGACGGTATCACCAACGCCCTCGCCACCCACGTGTACGCCGACCACCGCCCCTTCGACTACAACGCTACGCTGACCATCACGGCGGATAGCGACGCCGGGGACGTAAAGGGTTCCGGGAGCCTCAGCGTACGCGTCATGGAAACCGAGGGCTGGACGATCGCTGGGTGGAGCGCCGGAGAGCAGGGCAAGGACGCCGTGAGAACGCTATCGGCAATCGCCGCCGGGGTCGCGACCGGCCTGATCTGGCTCGTGATATTCAGCCCGATCTGGGGGGTCGTAGGGTTCCTTGGGTTCAGAGGACTCCGCAGGTCCAGGCGCTCCCGCCAATGAGCCCGAGTCCACCGGACCGCAACATCGATTCTTGAGCGCATCGGCGACGGTCTCCGCGGAAACGCCCTCCCACCGACATGGCGAGGGCGTTTCCCGGTCTCCGTCCCTTGAGCCGGAAGGGGGCGGGAAAAGCGTCCCATCCTCGCTCCCCTTGCGGGAGGGAGCTAGAGGAAGGGTCCCCCGTCACTTTGGAAGGACCTAAAGAGCCGGATGGTTGAGCGCCGCGCCTCCGTAGTAAGGCACTTCACAGCCACGGGGTTCGTGGTACATAAAGGCCACGTGGCCTTGCACTGGCACCTCAAGGTTCGCGAATGGCTCCCACCCGGCGGCCACATCAACGACAACGAAGACCCAGTTCAGGCCGTCCTGCGGGAGATCAGCGAGGAGTCCGGACTCGAAGCCGAGGTCGTTTCGACCGCGCCAGCCCTCGGACTACCGTACCCTACACAGGTGGTGCCGCCCTACACCATAATGGTGGAGGACATACACGACCCGGTGGACGGCTACCACCAGCACATCGACATGATATACATCTGCCGCCTCGTGGGGCCCGCCGAGCCGCTGAACGCGGGATGGCTCTGGGTCAGCCGACGAGAGCTCTCCGACGGCGCCTCCCTCGAGAACGTCGAGGGCGCCCTCGTAACTCCGCCCAAAGACGTCAGGCTGTTGGCCAAGCGTGCCTTCGAGGTTGTCGAAGGTTAGCGGCTTGGCTCTTTCGTTGACTTGACGAAAGCGCGTTGACACTCCCGCCGTAGCCGATTAGCATGGCCGCCATCCGAGGGCGCGGTCGGGACCCGCGTCAACTGCTCAAGCAGGCCGAGAATGCCCAAGTATCTATTCCACGGATCGTATACCCAGGACGGCGCAAAGGGTCTGCTGAAGGAGGGCGGGTCGTCGCGAAAAGCGCATTTCGAGCAGCTCCTATCCGGCATGGGCGGCAAGCTGGAGGCGTTCTACTTCGCCTTCGGCGACACGGACGTGTACGGCATAGCTGAATTGCCGGACGAGGCGGCTGCGGCTGCCGTCTCCCTCACCCTTGCCGCGGCTGGTGGCGTCGCGCTGCAGACCACGGTCTTGATCGAGGCAGAGACGATTGACGCGGCGACGAAGGTCAGCGTGGGCTATCGGCCCCCGGGCGCTTAGGACCAAGCGGGTGAGAGCACTTCGAATAACCTGCGACGCTCGCTCCCAGGTTCCGGTCGTCCGTACAGGGTTGTCCCGCGATCAAGCTGCGAACATGAGCCGTTCGTCCTAATCGCCTGGACGCACAGCGGTCCATATCGAAGGAGGCCCTTCGCATGCCCAGAGCGAACGGGAAATGAGTTCGTCTGAGCACAACGCACCGGCCCCGACAATGTGGGCCGTCCGGCTTGACGGGCCTGGGTGTCCGTGCTAAGTTAGTTTTCCGAAAACTGAACAGCTCCAGCTACGACGGGGAGTAGTAGCGGGTAACGCGCGATAGAGAACGGGGAACGGTGGAATCCCGGCGCGCAGGCGCCCGCGAACTCGCCCCTGAGCTTCTGGCCTGACGCAAAGCCAGGGCCGGACGGTAAGCGCCGTTATCGCGTGAGAGTGGTCCCTCGACTGTTCGGGGGACAACAAGGGTGGTACCGCGGGTATTCAGAAGTTCCCGTCCCTATATGGGGCGGGATTTTTTTATTTACGCGGCGCTAACTCGGGCCAAAGCAAAGGAACTACGCGCTCAGACACCTCTAGCTGACGGACCCGGTTCGGTCGGGAGTCTGAATACCTTGGCCGCCTCGGGCCGGTGTCACAGAGATCTGGAGACAGGAGACCGACATGGCGACGAAAACAGCACGATCGACAGAGCTGCGATACAACCCCGGCGAGATCGATGCCAAGTGGCAGGAACGCTGGGCGGCCGACCACCTCTATCGTGTGGACGACGACGATCCGCGGCCAAAGTGGTACGAGCTCACCATGTACCCCTACGCGTCCGGCGACTTGCACATCGGCCACTGGTACGCCATGGCGCCCTCCGACGCCCACGCCCGATTCAAGAGGATGCAGGGCTACAACGTGCTGCACCCCATGGGCTTCGACTCGTTCGGACTTCCCGCCGAGAACGCGGCCATCAAGGAGGGCGGTCACCCGCACGCGCATACGATGGCCAACATCGAGAACATGCGGAAGCAGCTGCGCACCATCGGGACGATCTACGACTGGGACCGGGAGGTGGTGACCAGCGCCCCCGAGTACTACCGGTGGAACCAGTGGCTGTTCCTTCAGTTCTACAACGCGGGCCTGGCATATCGCGCGCATGCCCCGGCTAACTGGTGCCCGTCGTGCCAGACCGTCCTGGCCAACGAGCAGGTTGTCGGCGAAGGCCGCTGCGAGCGCTGCGACACCATCGTTACCAGGCGAGAGCTGGAGCAGTGGCTCTTTCGCATCACCAAGTACGCCGACGAGCTTCTGGACTATTCGCAGCTGGAGTGGCCCGAGAAGATCAACGTAATGCAGACCAACTGGATCGGCCGCAGCGAGGGCGTCGACATCGGGTTCGACATATCGGAATACGGCGTGGAGCCCAAGACCCTCGTCACTTTTACGACCCGGACCGACACGGTTTTTGGTGTGACCTTCGCGGTCATGGCGCCCGAGCACCCGTTGGTCGGCGCGCTGACCACCCCGGAGAACCGGGCAGATGTGGACGCGTACGTCGAGCAGGCGCGCCGCCAGACAGAGGTCGAGCGCCTATCAGCGGACAAGGAGAAGACCGGGGTCTTCACGGGCGCCTATTGCGTCAACCCGCTGAACGGGGAACGAGTGCCGATCCTGGTCGCCGATTACGTGCTGCTCACGTACGGCACGGGGGTCGTCATGGGCGTGCCGGCCCACGACCAGCGCGACTTCGAGTTCGCGCGGAAGTACGCTCTACCGGTCAAGGTAGTGATCGCGCCCCCGGGCTGGGCGGGCGAGGAGCTTGAAGAGGCGTACCTGGAGGAAGGGACCCAGGTCAGCTCGGGCCAGTTCGACGGCCTACCCAGCGCCGAGGGCATGGAGCGCATCGCCGACCACATCGAGGAGAATGGGTGGGGCCACCGCACCGTCGCTTACCGCGTGCGGGACTGGCTGATCTCACGCCAGAGGTACTGGGGAACGCCGATCCCCATCATCTACTGCGACAACTGCGGCACGGTCCCCGTCCCCGAGGAGGACTTGCCGGTGCTGCTGCCGGAAGACGCGGAGTTCAAGCCCGAGGGCGAGTCGCCGCTGGCGCGTCACGAGGGCTTCGTGAACACCGCGTGCCCCAACTGCGGCGGCGCGTCCAAGCGCGAGACGGACACCATGGACACGTTCGTCGACTCGTCGTGGTACCAGCTGCGCTTCACCAGCGCGCACAACGACCAGGCCGCGTTCGACCCCGATGCGGTCAAGGCGTGGAACCCGGTAGACCAGTACACGGGCGGCGCCGAGCACGCGGTAATGCACCTGCTCTACGCGCGCTTCTTCACAAAGGCGCTACGAGACCTGGGCCTGGTGGAGTTCGACGAGCCCTTCATCCGGCTTTTCAACCAGGGCCACATAATCGCCGAGAGCCAGAAGATGAGCAAGTCGCGCGGCAACGTCATCGCGCCGGACGAATTCGTCGAAGTGGTGGGCGCAGACGTCGTGCGGTGCTACCTGATGTTCCTGGGCCCCTGGGACCAGGGCGGCGACTGGAGCGACACGGGACTCAATGGCATCGCCCGATGGATGAACCGCGTCTGGGAGCTGACGGAGCGCGACCGAGCAGGTCTCGACGGGATGCCCGCGGACGAGGACGCTGTCAGAGAGTTGCGCCGCGCCGTCCATAAGACCGTGCGCAAGGTTACAGAGGACATCGAGCGCTTCAAGTTCAACACAGCGCTGGCGGCGCTCATGGAGCTGAGCAACACGCTGGGCCACGCCTGGGAGCGCGGCGGAGTCGACTTGCCGACGTGGAACGACGCAGTCGAGAAGCTACTGCTGCTAATGGCGCCCATGGCCCCCCACGTGACGGAGGAGCTGTGGGAGCGCACCGGCCACGACTACTCTATCCACAACCAGACGCTGCCCCGGTGGGACGAGGCGATGGCCGCCGACGAGACGATCACGTTGGTGGTGCAGGTCAACGGGCGCCTACGCGACCGCGTCGAAGCGCCGGTCGGGGTGAGCGAGGAAGAGGCGAAGAAGCTGGCCCTGGAAAGCGACGGCGCCGGTAGGCACCTGGAGGGCAAAGAGATCGCCAAGGTGATCTACGTGCCCGGGAGGCTGGTTAACATAGTGGTGAGGTAGGAGTGTTCGAGGCTAAGCAAACATCCTGCTCAGTGCGCCCGACGTGGCTGCAGAAGACCGCGCAAGTAGGTTTGGCAGCGGATCCAAGTCAGCCTACCCGTTCTTGAGCGAAAGGCTGCTCACCGGCAGGGCTTCGGCCTCCAGGCGCGAGAGGTCGACTATCGTGCTGGCGTTGTCTATGTCGATTCCAACGAGGCGCCCATGAGTGTCAAAGTCCAGCGCCACGCCGCGAGCTACCTCGCGGGTATCGGCGCTTACTCTTTCAGACAGGTCTATGTATAGGGAATCTGTATCGGGGTAGTAGTGAAACTTCACTGCTCAACCTCCGCAAAATCACGATCCGGGAAAGCGTTATGTACGGTCTCGCCATCCGCCAGTGTGACGACTCGAAGATATTTGTCGATCTCGGGAATTAGGACCCAGTGTCGAATGCGGCCATCAGACTGTTTCTCACGGCGTATTGGTCGGCGCAACGCCGTCTCGCACCACTCGCGTTTGAGATATGGGCGTTTGCGCAACACCTGCTCCTCAAAGTAGCGAGTGGTCTTCATTTGACCTGCGTTCAATCATATCATCGAGCAAGGCGTCGTCCTCAACTCGCCGCGCAACCGAACCCCTCCGGCTACGACACAGCTTTATGAGACGCATGTGACTGCGGCTCAAGAATGGGCTCATTGTCGTCGCGCAACCCCTCCAGATGGAATTGGACTGCTTCTTGCATGTTGCGCTCCGCCTCTTCCTGGGTCTCTCCCGTGGCCACACAGCCAGGCAGATCAGGCGAGTAGGTTGAGTAATTCCCGTTCGCCGTTTCTGTCACGATCAGGAAGCGGTGCATGGCTATTGTTTCTCCTTGATACCGCGCTTCACGAGATGCTTGTACTGACGGTGGCTTCCTGTCGTTGGCACGAGGGACCAGCCATCCTCCTCAATCGGCTTTATCGCATCGCGCGCTTTCATTGTGTACGGTGTTTGGGGTAAGGGGACGCTGTTTTCACATTCCACTACGTGCTCGTAGCTCGCTCCGCGTCGAATATAATACTGCCCACGAGGACCATAGACCACCCAAGGGAGCAGCTAATGCAGTTCAACATAGCCGTCCTGCCAGGCGACGGCATCGGCCCTGAGGTGATGGGCGAGGCCGTCAAGGTATTAGAGGCAGTCGGGGCGCGGTTCGGCCACGACTTCGACCTGCGTTTTGGCAGGATCGGCGGGAACGCCATCGACAGTCACGGTACAGCGCTGCCGGACGAGACCTCAGAGATGTGCAAGGATGCCAACGCGATCCTCTTCGGGGCGGTCGGCGGTCCCAAGTGGGATTCGCCGGACGCCGAGGTCCGGCCTGAGCAGGGCATCCTAGCTATACGAAAAGGGCTGGACTTATTCGCCAACATTCGCCCGGTCAAAGTCTATCCGGCGCTCATCAACGCCTCTCCCGTCAAGCCCGCGCTGCTGGAGGGCGTGGACATGATCATCGTGCGGGAGCTGACCGGCGGCCTCTACTTCTCCAAGCCGAAGAAGAGATGGCAAACGTCACGCGGCCGCCGGGGCGTGGACACGATGCGCTACACCGAGGAGGAGATCGAGCGCATCGTCCGCGTAGGCTTCGAGCTCGCGGGGTCACGCCGAGGGCTGCTCACCTCCGCCGACAAGTTCAATGTCCTGGAGTCGTCGCGTCTGTGGCGCGAGGTCGCTACCGAGGTATCCCAGGACTACCCCGACGTGGAGCTGGAGCACATCCTGGCCGACAACTTGTCGATGCAGCTAATCCGGGACCCCCGCCACTACGACGTGATCGTCGCTGAGAACACCTTCGGCGACATTCTCTCCGACGAGGCTTCGGTGCTTTCCGGGTCGCTGGGGATGCTGCCTTCAGCCAGCCTGCCGGGCCTGCCGAAGGCGGCAACCGGTGGGGGTAAGAGCACTAGCTCAGGACCGGGTCTATACGAGCCCATCCACGGGAGCGCGCCCGATATCGCGGGCGAGGGCATCGCCAATCCCATCGCCTCGGTCCTTAGCACCGCGATGCTGCTGCGGCTCTCGCTAGGCCTGGAGGAAGAGGCCAAGGCCGTCGAGAGCGCCGTCGAAGGCGTCCTGGCCGAAGGCTACCGCACCCCCGACATCGCAGCCGACGGCGGCGATGTCGTCACGACGGGACAGATGGGGGACGTGATCGCGGGCCGGGTTTAGGGAGGTCCGTTGTCGCTGGTTACGGTCCGTCGGGAGACAGCTACTCGCTTCGGCCGCCCATCTCCAGGATAGTGCGCCACTCATCCGGCGTTATCGGGTGTATGGAGAGGCGGGGCCGCGTGAACAGCGAGCACTTCTCCAGCGCGGGCGTGGCCCTAAGCTCAGGTAGCGGCACCTCGCGCGGTAGCTCCGCCTCGCCCTGGATGTCCACCATGAACCAGACGGGCTTGTCGGCGGTGCTTTTAAGGTCCGGGTGGTCCGAATTGGGGTCCCACGCCGTGCTATCCGGGTAGCCATCGCGTACGACCAAGGCCGTGCCGACCACGGCGGGGGGAGTGATGTTGGAGTGGTAGAAGAGCACTCCGTCGCCGACCTTAACCTCGTCGCGCAGGTAGTTGCGCGCCTGAAAGTTCCGGACGCCGTCCCACTCTGCGGTGTGGTCCGCCTCGCCCATGAGGTCCTCGAACGAGTACGACGACGGCTCCGACTTGAACAGCCAGTATCCGCGCTCCGGCATGTCTACCTCCCACCCACCTTGCATGCAGCTTGCGATAGTGAGAATATCACCCGGACGGCCACAAGACCAACCCCCAAGTGCCGGGTGCCCCGGCCGACGCTACCGGCCTTCAGGCGGCCCGCCTCAAGAGGCGCCATGACGTCTGACAGTCTGCCGGACCACGCCCGCGTCGTCATCATCGGCGGCGGGATCGCCGGTTGCAGCGTCGCCTACCACCTCACCAAGTTGGGATGGAAGGACGTTGCGCTGCTGGAGCGCAAGACGCTGACCGGCGGCACCACCTGGCACGCCGCCGGGCTGGTAACCCAGCTCCGCACGTCCCGCACGATGATCGACATCGCCAAGTATGGCGTCGGGCTGTTCTCCAAGCTCGAAGAGGAGACGGGGCTTTCCACCGGCTTCCAGCGCGTCGGCAGCCTCACGGTGGCCCGAACCGAGGGGCGGAACGACGAGCTCAAGAAGATCGCCTCACTGGGCCGCGCCTACGGGATCGAGCTAGAGCCGATAAGCCCCAAGGAGGCCGGCGATCTGTGGCCATTCATGCGCACCGACGACCTGGTGGGCGCGCTGCACATCCCTCTCGACGGCCACGCCATTCCGACCAACGTCGCCATGGCGATGGCGCGGGGAGCTTCCAACAACGGCGCATCGATCTTCGAGAACACGACGGTGGACGGCGTCCTGAAACGAGATGGCGCGGTGTCCGGGGTCTCCACGGAACGCGGCGCGATCGAATGCGAGGTCGTCGTCAACTGTGCCGGCATGTGGTCCCGACACATCGGGCTGATGGCCGGGGTCAGCGTCCCGCTACAGGCTGCCGAGCACATGTACCTGGTGACCAACCCGATGGACGTGCCCGTGGACCTGCGCGACCTGCGTGACCCGGACGAGCAGGTCTACTTCAGGCGGGACATCGAAGGGGCGGGCGCAATCTTGATGGGCGGGTTCGAGTCCACCGCGAAGCCGTGGGCAACCGAGGGGATTCCCGAAGAATACCACTTCGGCCTGCTCGAGCCCGATTGGGACCATTTCAAGGTCTTCTGGGAGAACGCGATATTCCGCGTACCTTCGATGGAAGGCGCCGGCATCAACCGCTTCTACGTCAGTGCGGAGAGCTTCACCCCGGACAACCACTACATCATAGGAGAGGCGCCGGAGCTGCGCGGTTTCTACGTGTCAACCGGCCTGAACTCGTCAGGGATCTCGGCCGCAGCCGGGGTTGGCAAGGCAGTAGCCGAGTGGATCGTCGAGGGCCACGCCACCATGGACCTGACGGAGGCGGACATCAAGCGGTTCCACCCATTCCAGAACAACATCAGCTACCTGCGCGAACGCACCGTGGAGACGGTGGGGACGATGTACGGGATGCACTGGCCGCACCGCCAGATGGAGACGGCGCGCGGGGCCCGGCGGTCTCCCCTGCACGACCGCCTGGCGGCGCGGGGCGCGTGCTTTGGCGCGGTCGCCGGCTGGGAGCGAGCCAACTGGTTCGCTCCCGACGGCGTCGAGCCCGTCTACGAGTATTCCTACGACCGCCAGAACTGGTTCCCACACTCCGGTGAAGAGCACCGCGCGGTCCGCGAGACGGTGGGGCTCTTCGACCAGACCTCCTTCGCCAAGTTCCTGATTCATGGGCGGGATGCCAGGGATGTTGTCCAGCGCATCTTCGCCAACGACCTGGACGTCCCACCGGGGAGAGTGGTCTACACGGCGATGCTCAACGAGCGCGGTGGCTTCGAGTCCGACCTTACCGTGACCCGCCTCACGGGAGACTCGTTTATGGTCGTGACGGGTGGCGCCGGCTCCACCCACGACTACGCGTGGATCACAGATCACATCCCGCACGATGCCCGCGCCACCGTCACGGACGTCACGTCGGGGTACAGCGTCCTGGGGCTGATGGGGCCGCGCTCGCGGGAGCTGCTGACCGGTCTAACGGACGCCGACGTGTCCAACGATGCGTTCCCGTTCTTCACGTCGCGCGAGATCCCACTGGGCTACGCCACTATCCGGGCGACTCGAATCACGTACGTCGGCGAGCTGGGCTGGGAGCTCTACATTCCAACCGAGTTCGCCCAGCACGTCTACGACGCCATCGTCGAAACCGGCGGCGAGCTAGGGCTCCGTCATGGGGGGTTCCACGCTATAGAGTCGCTCAGGATGGAGAAGGGTTACAGGGCGTGGGGGCTGGACCTGACGGACCTGGAGACGCCTATCGAGGCCGGGCTGAGCTTCGCGGTCGCCTTCGACAAGGACTCGGACTTTATCGGCCGGCAGGCGTTGCTGGACCAACGCGAGCAAGGCGTCACGAAGCGGCTTACCATATTTACCCTGGACGACCCAGACCCCCTGTTGCTGGGCGAGGAGCCCATCTATCGCGACGGCGTGCTGGTAGGCCGTACCACCAGCGGCGCCTTCGGGCACACCCTGGGCCGCTCCGTGGGAATGGGCTACGTGGAGAACGAAAAGGGAGTGGATCCAAAGTTCGTTCGCTCCGGCAGCTACGAGATCGAGGTCCTCGCCCAGCGCTACGCCGCCAGGCCGCGCCTCCGGGCCCCCTACGACCCGGATAGCAAGCGCGTCCGGATGTAACGAGCGCGGCGGTGGTCGAAACATCGACGAAGGAGGCGAGAATGACCCAAGAAGCGAGCTTGAGCTCCATAGGCCAGATATCCGTGAACGTGCAGGACCTCGATGCAGCCGTCGATTTCTACGGCGGCAAGCTAGGGCTTCGGCTCATCGGCCGATTTCCGCCAGGGCTCACCTTCTTCGACTGCGGCGGCGTGCGACTGATGGTCTCTGAGGTGTCGGAGGACAGGGACACGGGCAACTCGGTCCTGTACTTCAACGTGCCTGACATCAGCGAAGGCTACGAGGCGCTAAAGTCGCGCGGGGTCGAGTTCACCCGGGAGCCGCATGTCATCCACTCCGCAGCCGATTACGAGCTCTGGATGGCGTTCTTCCAGGACCCCGACGGAAACGACATGGCGGTAATGGAGGAGCGGGGCGAGCTGACCGCGCCATAGCGGGCCGGGCCCCAGCGCCCGGCGTCAGGCGCCCAAGACGGCAGGCTTGAGCACCAGATGCACCGCCACCGCCAGGACGACGCCACCATACATCGCGTACCACCGCGACGTTGAATCGCGCGACAGTTGCAGCGCGCCCTTTATCAGGAACGTCGCGAGGACGTATGCGAAGAACCAGATGAATGCGGTATGAGGCACGGACCAGACGCCCTGGTAGTTCTGACTGATCGAAATGCTGTAGAAGGTGACTCCGACCGTCGTCGAAGCGGATCCCAGCAAGGCGATGTGGGTGATTCTATGGCTCACGGCGAGCGGATGAGGGTCGGCGACTGACTGGTAGAACTGCGTGATTAGCAGCGCGGCCAGCGGGAGCATGACGAAATCGCCGATCATGTGACCGGGGTCGCGTAGCAGGCCCTCGTAGATATCGCCTTCCCGCCAGGAGATGAGAAGCAACGACCCCCAACCCGTCGACAAGACGATAAGAGCTACCCACACCGGCCGAAGCGCGAACATCGGACGCAAGAAATCGTTGCGCGTAATCGGATACATATCGCCGATTACAGCTTAACCGATGTGCACGAGCCCCTGCGTCAAGGCGCTGCGCAGGATTTTGCGGTCGTCGCGCGGCTTGATAGGTGATTCCTTGCCTGCTAAAATCAACCTAGTTGGGGATTCGTCTAGTGGTAGGACGACAGACTCTGGCTCTGTAAGCCGAGGTTCGAATCCTCGATCCCCAGCCACCCCGTGTCGCATCTGCGTGGCGCGTTCGTCTAGCGGCCAAGGACATCGCCCTCTCAAGGCGAAGATCACGGGTTCGAATCCCGTACGCGCTACCAACCCTCCTCCCGTTCATGTGCCAGGATCTCCGATCGCGCGTCCCCTAGCTTGAAATGTGACCCCCGGTTGCGCATACCCCTACGTGCAACCCCTACTGTGGTACCATCCCGCCCAAACGTGGGCCCGCGGATTGCAATTCTCGCTTGCCGAGCAGCACGGCAGAGGTGGAAAGGATGAACGCGACTCTGCAAACCAGAGGTCTCCTCGTCGTAGGGGTCGTCCTTGTCATTGGCACCTTCTTCCCCTCCGCCTTGGAGACCCTTGACCGGGCGGTCAGCTTTGTCTCGGGCCTCGTTTCTATCAACGGAGGTCTGTCGAGGAGAGAACCTGGCCAGGAGTCTTCGGGAGATGGGAGCCGGTCCTGGAGGAAGCTGGAGCCGTTTCGGCTCAATAGGTCGTTCGAAGGCGGCTTATACGGAGGGCTAGTTGGTGGACTGGTGGCCGGAGCGATAATCGGCCCACTCTATTACGTTACGGCCAGGGACACTTATTACGTTTTGGCCGGGGAAACGATCTCTACGCCCAGCGCGATTATATGGCAAATCGTGATCTACGCGGCGGTCGCTGGAATGCTTTTTGGGTCACTGAGCCGCGTCGGCGTGATGTGGTTCAGGCATTTGGCTGAAACAGGCGGGTATGAACGTGTCTTCTTCAACGAAGTTTCCTCGAGTCTGCTGGCCGGCCTCGTTTCGGGCATCGTAGTCGGAGGTCTCGGAGGGACGTTTTTCGGCCCGAGGTATTCTAATATCCCTGACTCTCAATTGTTGGTCGCAGGGATCACCGTAGGTGGCGTCTTCGTTATCCTCGGCTCTATGTTCTTCGATTTTCAGGGGAAGTGGACCAACGTTCTACGGGCCCTTATCTTCGGAGTCGTGGCAAGCACACTCGCCGTGGCAGTGGGCCTTGTTCTCCTAGTCCTCAATTGGCAGGCATACGAAGAACTGCTAAGAAGCAGCGAATCCTCGGACCTGGCAAAAGGAGGCGCCCTCATCGGCCTGCTCGCCGGGGTCGCCTTGGGACTGCAGGTCGATGTTACCACTCTTCTTTACCGACTACGCGAGGAAGTGCTTTGGTACTAGTAGACCGAAATCTTTGAAATGAGGGGTAGCCGAGATTGGCGTGCTACGACGACAGGGCGGGTTTCAAACCCGCCCCTACCAAGCCGTAACCTCAGAACCCTTCAATACTAGGATGTTGGACCACTAGTGCCAGGGACCAAGTTGTATCGCCCCCGTGATAGGTTTCCTCGCGGCTTCCGCAAGAAATCTAGCTAGAATACAGCCTCGGAAAGGCTAGCCCTATTTCCCCTATTAATCGGCATCTAGGGTGATGTGATGTGCTTTTAGCGGAGTCACAAACTCTCAGATCCGAGGGCGACACACCGGCGTTAGGACAGCAGCTGCCATAGGGCCGCGACTCCTGGCGAGGCCGCTACCTCGTGCCGGCGGCGGTGGCTTTCGGCTTGAACGCCGGCATGACCTCGGCGGCGAACCACTCCAGGTCGTCTCGCATTACCTGTGGAGGAATCCCGAGGCCACCCGCGTGGACGAAGACCCGCTCCAGGCCTGGGAACCGGTCCTGCATGTCGGCGATCCTCTCGGCGACGTGATCCGGGGGGCCGCATATCCACGAGCCCACTTTCACCAGGCTCTCGATGGTCGGCAGGCCGGCGAGAGGCGCCCTCTCGGGGTCCGCCGTGGCGCGTATCTGCTCCTTGGTAAGCCACGGCATGCGGCCAAGCGGCGCTATCGCTTTTAGCTGCTCTTCGTGAAACGGGGTGGCCTCTCGCATGGCCTTCTCCTGGGTGTCGGCCATGTGGAACTGCACCCCCAGGGCGATGTCTTCCCCAAGCTCCGTTGTCCGACCTGTCCGCTCTAAGGCGTCTCGATATTGGCCAGCGAGCGTCTCCGCCCTACCACCGGGCGCCGTGCCACCAACGATAACTCCCTTGATGCCGTGCTTGGTCATGAAGTCGAAGCCGCGCTGTGTGGCGCTGGTGATGGGCTGCCAGACCTCCACCGGCAAGCTGCGCGGCCGGGGGACCAACGTGATCTCCTCCAGCGTTCCCAGGCGGAGGGGTACTCTGGGCGGCAGGTCGTAGTGCTTCCCCCGATGCGAGAACGAATCTTCGGTCCAGGCCTTGATAATGATCTCCACCTGCTCCTCGAACAGCTCGCGGTTGGCTTCGTTGTCTACGAGCGGCCCCCCCAGCGTCTCAACCTCCCTGAATATATAGCCCCGGCCGATGCCGAACCGGAAGCGGCCGTTGGTCATGACGTCCGCCGTTGCGAAGTCCTCCGCCAGGCGCAAGGGATGCCATGCGGGCACCGTGTTGAACATGCTGCCGAAGTTCAGGCGCTCGGTGAACTGCGCCAGGTACACCGCCCACATCGGCACGTTGGTGGTCCCGCCGTAACCCTCGCGCTGAAAGTGGTGCTCCCCAATCCAAAGCGTGTCGTAACCGGTGCGGTCCATAAGCTCGGCGAAGTCGCGCACCTCCCGGAATACGGTAAGGAGCCGCTCGTTCGACGGCCGCCGGTCCTCCACGGGCGTGCCTGCGAAGCCGAGGCCGTCCATGTCTATGTGCCCGCCGTAGAAGCTGTCGAAGTAGGTGATCACCGCATGTCTCCCGCAAAAAAAGAAGTTTTCCGGCAGAATCATATCAGCTAAGCGTGGAGTCAAGCTCGCCGTTAAGTGAAGGGGTTGATGGGCCGACCCGGGGAAATCCCCCTAGCCCCCTTTTCAAAGGGGGGATGGATAAAGTGTTTCGAGCCGGCGCGCCGGGCTCCTCCGACCGCGATGCGCGCATTCACACGGACTCTCCGGTTAGCTCAGCTCACAGCCCGGCCCGGATGAAGTCCGCCACGCGCTCGCCAACGGCCATAGCGGTGGCGTTAGTATTGGCGCGGATGCAGTCAGGCATTATGGACGCGTCGGCGACGCGGAGTCCATCGAGTCCGTGGACCTTTCCGTGCTGGTCGACTACGGTCATCGAGTCCGATGTTGGGCCCATTTTGCACGTTCCCGAGACGTGATGACTGGTGGCGACGTCCCCGGACAGCCATTTATCCAGAGCGGCGTCCGTACGCAGGTCGGAATCTTTGGGGCTGGTGCGCTCCGCTATCAGGTCCCTCCACGGCCCTCGGGTGCCGAGGTCAAGGCTGATGTGGACCGCCTCTCGCAACCGCGCGCGGTCGAAGGGCTCCGCCAAGTAGTTGTAGTCGAGTACGGGCTGCGCGTGGGGATCGGTCGAGCCGAGTGTAATCTCGCCCGAGCCCTCTGCCAGGTGTATGCAGCAGACCATGCTGAAGCCCATCGGACCGGCGCGCGAAATGAGGTAGCGGCCTTCGCGTGTGACACCGGAGAAGTGGTGGATAATCATGTCGTTGCGAAGGTCCGACCCTTCCGCGGTGTAACGCAGAGAGAGCTGCAGCCGAGGAGCGAGCTCGTCCTGTCGAAAGGTGTCGCCGGCCCTCCAGGTCACGTGGACCTGGGGATGGTCCCTCAAGTTCTGGCCCACTCCCGGCATGTCGTGGACCACATCTACGCCGTGGCCGGCGAGATGCTGCGCAGGGCCGACGCCCGAGAGCATGAGCAAGTGGGGGGAGCCGATGGCGCCGGCGCTCATGACGATCTCGTCGCCATAGACCGAGAACATCTCGCCGCCGCTCTCCACGAGAACTCCGACGGCCCTCCGGCCATCCAGGAGCACGCGGTGGACGTGGCAGTCCGGCCGGATGGTCAGGTTCAGGCGGTGGCGGGCCTGGCTCAGGTATCCGAGCGAGGTGCTCCAGCGTATGCCGTCGACGTTGTTGAAGGGAGTCGGCCCGACCCCTGTGGAGTTGGGGTCGTTGTGGTCCGGGCAGTCGGCGTACCCGGCGGACAGGCATGCATCGTAGAAGGCGGCCTGGTCGGGACTCCACTCCGATTCCTCGAACCGCCTAATCTTGATAGGCCCATCGCCGCCGTGGAAATCGCCTTGAAAGTCGGTGTCCGTCTCTATCTCGCGAAAGAAGGGCAGCAGCGCCTTGAACGACCATTCGCCGTTGTCGTCCCAATCCCACGCGTCGTAGTCGTCCGGCTCGCCTCGCAAGAATACCTGGGCGTTGACGGCGCTGGAGCCGCCGACCAGCTTCCCGCGCGGAACCAGCATGGACTCAGAACGATCTGTGGCACGGGCGACGAAGGCCCAGTTATGCTTGCTCTCGGGGCCAAACGCCCTGGCCCAGAGGTCGCGGTCCCTACCGTAGCCGAACTTGATCTCCTCGGGAAGCGCGTCGATCTCGGGGTAGTCCGGCCCCGCCTCCAGCAAGAGCACCGACCGGCCCGCGTACTCCGACAGGCGAGCGGCGAGTATCGCGCCGGCTGACCCTGCCCCCACGACGATGGTGTCGTATCTCATTCTCTCCGCGGAGCGCTCCTTCGCCGGGTTGCTTCGATACCATATGCTATGGCCTGGGCGGCAACGAATTGTAACACGCGTGTTTCTTGGCATTCTCCAATGCCGGCCACAGGATATTGCGCTGCGGGTTTGCGGCCAAAGCTTAACTTGCGCTCCGCGGGAGCTAGTCAAGTGCATGGTTTCTGAAGACACGTCCATTCCCGCTACAATGTACGCGGTCACTACAGGTCCGTAAGCCACGACTCACGTGGGAGACAACATGGGTCTAGACGCGGTTACACATTCACCGGATGGCACTTCCAGGATTCCTGAGACGGAAGAAGATTGGCTTGACTGGGTCAGCCCTTCGGCGACTCGAAACCATACGCTGAACGACCCCCTGCTCGACTGGCTGAATCTCTACGGCGAGAGCCATGGCTTTGCGCACGACGACGACCTGGAAGGCTACGATCCGCGGACGGACTTCAGGCGGTTTGTCATGCGGAAGGGCGTAGACTTCGAGAACTCGGTTGTTCGGCATCTACAGAGTCTGGTCCCAGTACATACCATTCCGACGCGGCTAGAACGAAGCCGTGATCTATCTGCCGCTCAGGAGACCTTTGACGCCATGAGAAGTGGCCAACCGGTCATAAGCCAAGGCGTGCTTCGCGACGCGGACAGCCGCACTTTCGGGTCGCCGGACCTGCTCGTCCGAAGCGACGAGCTACACCGGCTCTTCCCCGGTTCCATCGACTCGGATAACGCCAGCCTCCCGGCGCCTGACCTTGGCGATAGTCCATGGCACTACCGAGTGGTCGACATCAAGTTCGCGACTCTCCATCTGTTTAGCAAGGGAGGCCTGCAGGAGACGCACGGCTCGACCTGGGCGTACATGGTGCAGGTTTACATCTACAATCGGGCGCTCGGACGACTTCAGGGATATCTGCCGCCAGACTCGTACCTTCTCGGGCGGGGCTGGCAACAAAAAGTGAGCGGGCAGACCGACCGGGGGACGAATTGCATGGAGCGCCTGGGTGTCGTACCGATGGGCTATGTCTCTCGGACGAAAGGAACGCTCGCCGATGCCGTCGATGCCGCCTCCGTCTGGGTCCGCCGCGTTCGGACGGAAGGGACCTCCTGGGATGTGCTACCGGCCCCTTCCGTACCCGAGCTCATGCCCAACATGGGCAACACTTCCGACCAGCCCTGGCACCGCGCCAAGCAGCAAATAGGCGTGGAACTACAAGACCTGACATTGCTTTGGCAGGTCGCCATGAAAGGACGGGCGGCGGCGATCAGAGAGGGGGTCCAGCGTTGGTCCGACCCCAGGTGTACAGCCTCGATGGTGGGGGTGACCGGGCCAAAGCAGGCTCCCACACTGGATGCCATTTTGGAGATCAACCGCCAAGAAGACGGACCTCCCGTCCGCCCTGCGGTAGTGCGCGCGGCCGAGACCGAGTGGCGAGAGACTCCAGCGCTTGAGTTCTACGTCGATTTCGAGACGGTGAGCGACTTGGACGACGACTTCACCCACATTCCCGAGAAGGGCGGCCAGCCGTTGATATTCATGATCGGGTGCGGTCATGTTGAAAACGGCGAGTGGCAGTGGGAGTGTTTGATCACCGATTCGCTATCAGAAGCATCTGAGGCGAAGATTATCGACGATTGGTTTGCTCACATGGCCACGGTCAAGCAACGCATGGACCCGGGTAGGGATGAGGCAAACGTGTTCCACTGGTCGCACGCGGAGGTCTCATCCCTGGAGACCGCGTTTACGTCCGCGAAGAGGCGCCATCCGGAGAAGGATTGGGGCAATCCCAGATGGTTCGATTTCCTCGCGCGAGTGATGAAGGAGGAGCCGGTTGTCGTGCGAGGGGCGATGGGCTTCGGCCTAAAGGCCGTGGCGAAGGCGATGCACACCCTCCGCTATATAGAGACCGAGTGGGAGGCAGGTCCCACCGACGGTCTCGGCGCGATGGTTGGAGCGTGGTCGTGCGCGGCGGAGGCGGCGGAGCATGGGTGCATGCTGGCCGAGACCACACTGATGCAGGATATTGCCGTCTATAACGAAGTCGACTGTAAGGTGATCATGGAGATCGTACATTATCTTCGTGAGAATCGGTGAGGGGTCGCCGATTATGGAAAGAGGGTCGAGAGAGACGAACTCGGTGTCAAAGAGATGGGACAGGGAGTACCGTCTGGGCCGGTATCGCTCTGAGCCACCTGTCCCGTTCGTCGGTCGAATTCTCAAGGTACTTGAGAAGCGTCTCGAGATCCGCGAAGGCAGGGGGCTCTATGTCGGATGCGGGAACGGGAGGAACTTCCTCCCTTTGCTCGACGCCGGTCTCGATCTGCTGGGCTTGGATGTTTCCGTAGAGGCACTCAGCCAGCTCAAGTCAGCTCGTCCTGACCTGGCGCCTCGCTTAATTCACGCGGGCTTCAGTGAATTCGAATCGGAGGCCCATTTCGACTATCTTGTCGCTATCCAGGTGTTTCAGCATGGCACCGCGGGAGCGGTCAGGTCGATGTTCGCCAGGGCGGCGAGCGTATTGAAGGACGGCGGTCTGCTCTTTGTCCGCGTCAACTCTGCCTCAACCGAGGTCTACTATCGCCATCAAATCATCGAGACGGCTGATAACGGCGGATTCACCGTCAGGTATGATGAAGGCCCTAACGCCGGTCTTGCCATTCATTTTCTTTCGCGTGAAGAGCTGAAGGCCATCGTAGGTCCGCGGTTCACTGCCGTCGCGCCCGTTACGGAACAGGTCACGCCGAGAGGCCCCGAAGAAAGGCTCTTGGGCGCAGTGGGAGGGTGTGTGGGTGAAAGCCGGGGCGCAGGACGATCGTGCGGCGTGAGCCCCGTTTCCCCGAAGTCCATGTTAGTCAGGGGAGTTGGCCACCCGTGATGATGGGGTCAAATACATCTGCTGACAAAGGAAACCCCTGAGGATGGGCAGTCGGAAGACACGAGACCGACCCGATAAAGACCTCTCGCGGGTGCTAGCCAGAAAGAATGCGCAGCTGGCTGCGCTAAATGAGGCCAACTTGCTACTGTCGGAGGAACGGCTGGTCTCTTCTGTTCTGCAGCGAGTGGTTGATATCAGCCGCGAACTATCCGGAGCACGCTACGCGGCTCTAGGTGTGTTAGACGAGACTGGTCGGCTCAAGACATTTCTGACCTCTGGAATTGACGAGGCGGCCCGCGAGGCCATCAGTGAGCTGCCGTCCGGTCGAGGCCTACTTGGGTTGATGATGGAGCGCGTCGAGCCACTTCGGGCGGACAACATATCAAAGCATCCCAAGTCGGTAGGGTTCCCATCCGGACATCCGGACATGACCAGCTTTCTCGGCGTCCCAATTCGATACAAAGGGAGAGCGGTAGGCAGTCTTTACCTCACAGATAAAGACGGCGACTCGCCCTTTGACCAGGATGACGAAGAAATCGTCCGTCTATTCTCAAACCAAGCTGCCGTCGCCATCCAAAACGCTCAATTGAACGAACAGGTCCAAGCGCTGGCAGTCGAAACAGAGAGGACCCGCATCTCCAGGGAGATGCACGATGGACTTGCACAGATCCTTGGCTACATCAACACAAAGACGCAGGCTATTGAAGAGTTTCTTGTAAAAAAGGATCTCCAGTCCGTTGAGGACCATCTCAAAGAAATGAGCGAGTCGGCTCGGCAGGCCTACCGAGAGGTCAGGGAGGGAATCCTGGCGCTGCGGACCCAGCTCGGATCTGAGCGTGGCCTTTCAGATGCCCTGAATGAGTTCATTTCGGAATTCCAGCACCAACTGGGACGGTCGACGACCGTACTCCGTGAAATACCCGAAGTCTTGAACCTAACTCCGCTCCAAGAGGTGCAGGTCCTTCGGATTGTGCAAGAGGCCCTTACCAATGCCCGAAAACACGCCCGGGCGAAGACGGTATGGGTCACTCTCGTACAACGGGATGAAGGTCTGGAAATTGAAGTAAGAGACGACGGCCTGGGCTTCAACCCACTAGCTGTCAGGAGGGGCGAGTGGCCCCACTTAGGGCTTCAGACTATGCAGGAACGCGCCGAGGCAGTCGGCGGAACCTTTGAGATCGAGAGTCACCCGGACCAAGGGACCAAGGTCCGAGTATCGATAGCGCATCCACCAAGCGTCCGTTCCAACCGAGGTGAGCAGTGAAGGTTATGCTGGTTGATGACCAGCCGCTGATGCGCAACGGGGTCGCCAGCCTGTTGCGCGCACACGGCCATGAAGTGGTAGCGGAGGCGAATGATGGCCGCGAGGCCTTTGGATTAGTCGACGGGTCGTCTCCTGATCTAATCCTCATGGATATCCAAATGCCGGGCATGGGTGGTCTTGAGGCTACTCGTCTCATCAAGGCGCAGCATCCCGACACGAAGATCGTCATGCTGACGGTTTCCGACGATGAGAACGACCTTTTCGAGGCGGTCAAAAGCGGCGCGCATGGCTATCTTCTGAAAGACCTTGAAGCGCCACAGTTCTTCGAGGCTCTGGATGCGATCGACCGCGGCGAGGCCATAATACCAACCCGCCTAGCTGGAAACCTGTTAACGGAATTCCGATCGAAGAGCCAGGAGGCCGACAAAGCTGAACCGGGCGACTCCTTGAGTCCGAGGGAGCGGGAAGTCCTGGACCTAGTGTCTCAAGGTCTGACGAACAAGGAGGTAGCTGGGAGACTTTATATTAGCGGGAATACCGTTAAGTACCACATGAAGAATATCCTGGACAAGCTCCACCTACAGAACCGGTCCCAGGTCATAGCCTGGGCAGCTCGCCGTGGCAAAAACCTGAGTTAACGGTCCAAGAAACCTACCCGACAGGGTAGGCAGCCTACCCCGAAGGGCAGCCAATTGGCTGCCCTTTTTGTATTCCATTCCTACCCCGTAACTATCCTTCCGGGTGAAGTCGGCACGGGAGTCCAAAGAGTCTAATGAGTATAGAAGTCAAACCACAAAGGAGGGCACTGATGAAAACACAAGAGACTCGCAAGAGCATTTGGAAGGTCGCAGGTACGGCGGTGGTCATTCTGGCAGTCACGACGGCAATTAGCGTGGCAGCCTACGGGACCCTCATTGACGACGACCCGCTTCACGAAGAGGGCAACGGTCATGGACAGCATCAAGTGGCCGAAGAGCACGAAGCCGACCACCATGACGCGGCGGTCGCCGACGAGCATGAGGTCCGCGAAAATGGGGTTCTGGAAATCACGCTAAACGCCGTTGAGGGCAGGCCCTGGCGGTTTGAGCCCGCAGTGTTGGAGGCCCGGGTCGGGCAGCGCGTGAAGCTCACCTTGGTCAACGAAGGCCGGTTCGAGCACGACGTGGAGATCCCATCGGTGCCATCGGCGGCCATCAAGGCCACCGGTGGTGTCGAACACCATGAACGCCTTGGCGGCGGACATCACGATGAAGGAGTCATCGCAGCCCATGCAGAGCCAGGCACGACCGCTACAGTGACTTTCACGCTGACCGAGGCTGGTGAATACGAGTTTAGCTGCACCATTCCGGGACATAAGGAAGCTGGCATGGTCGGCAAACTGGTAGTGGTCGACTAGAGACCCGAACCAAACGGCCGAGAGCACGAAAAGGAGGCTCCAATGGATTACTCGATGACTGGATTGGCTTTTGAAGGACTAGCTTTGGCACTACTCAGGGGACTGGCATATGGGTTGATCACGCTAGTACTTCTCTGGGCCGCCATTGAGATCGCGCGGTGGGGATTCAGAGCGCTGAAGCGACGGCTGACTGGGAGACGGCCCGCGGCCGAACATTCGAGCATAAGCCTGCGGCTGGTGGGGACTAGGGGAATCGAATCGGCGAGCGGCTTGGTGCCGCGTCTAGATTCGAGGTCGAACGACTCTAAGGATATGAGCCTAAAGGAGGCTGCATGATGACCACCATGATTAGACCCGACCTGAAGGTTCGAAATAGTCCCGAGAAACGATTGTTCGCCAACGAGGCCTTCCCAGCTGCTGGCTCGGCGGAGCGACACGAGCGTGACACCACAGCCTACTTCTGGGCAGCGCTGAGATTAGGGATGGGCTGGATTTTCCTCTGGGCCTTTCTCGACAAGGTCTTCGGTCTCGGCTTCGCCACCGAAGCCGGTAAGGGCTGGATTGATGGGGGATCACCGACGTTCGGCTTCCTCAAGTTCGGCACGACCGGTCCGTTCGCAGAGTTCTACTCGAGCATCGCCGGAACCTTGGTGGTCGATTGGCTGTTCATGCTAGGCATACTCGCAATCGGCCTGCCACTGATACTCGGCATAGGCGTCAGAATCGCAGCATCAATCGGTGTGGTCATGTTGATGATGATGTACTCGGCGTTGCTCCTACCGGAACACAACCCAGTACTGGATGACCACATCATCTACGCCGTGATAATGCTTGGGCTGGCGGTAGTCAACCCAGGCTACCATCTGGGTCTCGGCAGATGGTGGGGCAGGACGAGGTTGGTCAACAGGTTCCCGATTCTGGAGTAGGACGGAACGGAGTCTGTGATGGAGAAACCCATGCCGCATAGGCACCATTCAAACTCAGACAAATCGGCACTGGTCGTCTATTACGACCCCGCTGCTCGGGGGTACCTCGAGGCACTGGTCCGCAATCAGGGTATTCAGGTCCAGTGTGTGGCTGGCCGGGAAGCGGACGCTACAGCGTTCATCCAGCGACACCCCGTCAAGCTGGTCGTGATCGATTCGGACTCGCCGGACATCTCCATCAACCAGGCAGTCCGACAGATCGGTCGTTTGCTTCCATACTCCCTGGTGTTCGCTGTGCATCAGCGGTCTAAGGCGACCGTCTACCAGGCGGGCCGTCTGGTGGGACAGGTAGATAACTCACGCATCACTCATTTCGCAAACACGTTTGAGGAGTCGACATGACGAGATTCAGAAACCCGAAAGATTGCCTGGCGAAGTACCGCCCCTCGATTGTTGCGGTGGTCCTGGTTTCTGTCCTGGCGGCCCTCGCTTGCGGCGCAGACTCTGAGGCACAGCCGCCCGAATCTGCCTCTCAGTCGACAAAGCGGAGTGCTGACCTCAATCACCCACCGGCTGGAGGCGTCGTTGAGGTCGTGAACCAGGACGCCGGAGGCAGCGGCAAATATAATTTCGTTCCATCAGATTTCAAATTCAAGCGTGGTGAGGCCGTAACCTTCACCATGACGGCTGAGGCCGAGTTTCATACGTTCACAGTCGATGAGCTAGGCATAGATGAGTCCGTCGATGCCGGAGACTCCGTCACTTTTACTGACACCTTCGATCGGCCAGGTTCCTACAAGCTCATCTGCATCCCTCATGAGGCCTTGGGCATGGTCGGTCGGATTGTCGTCGGGTAGTTTCCCCCAAAGCGCCGGAACTAGTGTGCCGCGGACGAAGGAGAAGCATGTTGACGGGGGTAGTCCCACAATGCCGCCACCCTCAACCGGAGACGGACAAAGGCGACAACATCGAGACGGGTCCCGGGGTTTCAACGACGGTAAGCGGCGGTCGCTCCCGGCTTTGAAACCGCCCCGGTCGTGAGTTAGGACACTCGTAACACCTTGACAGCTCACCCGCTAGCTGTATATGCTCATATTGATGAGTAGCCTGAGCTTCGGCCTGATCGCGTTCTATTTCGGCTTCTATTTTAGCTGGCCCCACGCTGCCGGCGGAGGTGAGGTGCGCGCGACCTAGGCCCAACCAAGCGACTCAGAGCACACCAGACCCCGACCGGCAGCGGTTGGGGTTTTTTGATGTCCAAAAACGGCGTGTGCTCCTATAGGCTCACCTCGGACGTTGACAACGGAAAGTGATGAGGAAGCAAGCAAATGCAGAAGACCACCACCAGAGACACTCGGATTAGCGGGATGGAGACGCTTATCGCTCCCTCCGAGCTTATCGAGCAGCTAGCCATTTCGCCGGAGATCGAGCAGACCGTTCTGGACGGCAGGGACCAGGTCCAGCGGGTCATCGAGGGCGAGGACACCCGGTTCATGGTGATCGCAGGTCCGTGCTCCATTCACGACGAGAATGCCGCGACCGAGTACGCGGGCCGAATGCGGAGGCTCGCCGACGAGGTGGCCGACGATCTTCTTCTGGTCATGCGCGTCTATTTCGAGAAGCCGCGAACCACAGTCGGCTGGAAGGGGCTGATCAACGACCCCGGCCTGAACGACACCTTCGACATCGCGTCCGGACTGCGGCGCGCGCGTGCCCTGCTACTGAAAATCGGTGAGATAGGCGTGCCCGCCGGGACGGAGTTCCTCGATCCCATAGTCCCGCAGTACATTGGCGGCCTTGTCTCGTGGGCGGCGATCGGAGCGCGCACGACGGAAAGCCAGACCCACCGGCAGCTCGCAAGCGGTCTGAGTATGCCCGTGGGGTTCAAGAACTCGACGGACGGCAGCACCCAGGGCGCAGTCGACGCGATTGTTTCCGCGGGCTATCCACACGGTTTTCTCGGCATCGACCGGAACGGCCGCGCCTGCACCGTGCACACCACCGGCAATCCTTATAGCCACCTGGTCCTGCGAGGTGGCCGAGGCGGTCCCAACTACGGCGCCGATGCGGTGGCGGACGCCGGCCGTCAGCTTGCCGCAGCAGGCCTCCGACCGCAGCTGCTGGTCGATTGCAGCCACGGCAACTCCAGCAAAGACCACCGGAGAGAGTCAGTTGCATTCCGGGACGTCGTGGAGCAGCGTGCCGCCGGGAACTCTGACATTATCGGTTGCATGCTCGAGAGCAATCTCTTCTCCGGAAACCAGCCCCACAACGGCGACGTATCGAAGCTGAAGTACGGCGTCTCGATCACCGACGCGTGTATCGGCTGGGACGAGACCGAGGACCTTGTGCGGTGGGCTCAAGGTAGATTGTCCTGATTCGACGGATCGCGCAGGCCCCGCCTCAGACCCTTCGCCCGAAGCGGACTCAGGGTGACAGGTGGTTGTTGGCGACGTATCGAAGCTGAAGTACGGCGTCTCGATCACCGACGCGTGCATAGGCTGGGACGAGACCGAAGACCTCGTGCGGTGGGCTCAAGGTAAATTATCCTGATTCGACGGATCGCGCTGGCCCCGCCCCAGACCTTTCGCACGAAGCGGACTCAGGGTGACAGGTGGTTGTTGGCGACGTACCGAAGCTGAAGTACGGCGTCTCGATCACCGACGCGTGCATAGGCTGGGACGAGACCGAAGAGCTCGTTCGGTGGGCTCAAGGTAAATTATCCTGATTCGACGGATCGCGCAGGCCCCGCCCCAGACCCTTCGCCCGAGGCGGACTCAGGGTGGCAGGTGGTTGGTGGCGGGTCTCAGGTGACGGGGGTGGGTAGCGGGTCTCAGGGTGGCGCCGGGGGTGGCGCCTCACGCGCGGCGGCAACGACGAGGGCAGTCCCGCACGATCGCTGCGCTATAATGTCGGCGCTGACCCACACAGCCGAAGAGGCAGCTTCCCAGGCTGACCAGGGGGTGATTCGATGGCGACGTATATTCAGCTCATGACTCTCACGGAGAATGGACGCGAGAAGACACTGCGGGACCCAACCAGTGTACGGCGCGCCCAGGACCTGATAGCGGTGTCGGGGGTGCAGGAGCTAGGGCTCTACGGCGTACTGGGCGACTACGATTTCGTAAACATCGTGGAGGCCGACGACAACGAAACGGTGGCCCAGTTCTCGCTCGAGCTTGGAGTTCGCGCTGGCGTGCACATAATGACCTTACCCGCAATCCCAATTGGCCGGCTGGAGCCCAGGGACCGAGACCCGTCGTCCGAGGAGGAGTCCACCGTTAGCCTCCCAGAGCCGTTCCGGACCCAGGAAGAGCCGTAAGGCGCAGGGGCGCTCGCGCCGGCGGCTGGACTGGCTGGCTCCGGACGACCCTAGTTCGCGTTTAGCGTCGGGACGCGGAACGGTGGGATGATCTCTGTATCGTCCAGCGGGTATGCCTCTTTCTTGTACACCTGGATGCGGTAGTGCTCGTAGTCTGGGACGTACATATGGCCCTCGGCGTCCACCCTCACGGAACGTGGGCGCGCGAACGACTTCTCCTGCTCGAGTCGGGCGTAGTCACGCATACGGCGCAGACGACCGCTGCCTTCCAGGAATCGCGCCAGCGTTGACTTCGAAAGGGTCGCGTCCCCGGTGAACTGCTGGACGTAGCGTCCCTCATGCGTGAATAGCTGCACCCTGTTGTTGCCCCAGTCGACGACGTATATGTCGCCGTCTTTATCCACGGCGACCCCGGCCGGCCTGTAGAACTCCCCGTCCCCCCGGCCGGTCCGGCCGAACTGAAAGATGAACTCGCCATCCGCGGTGAACTTCTGCACCCGATCGTTGCGCCAGTCCGCCACGTAAACGTCGCCGAGCTCGTCGACCGTGATCCCCCACGGCGTGTTGAACTCACCCTCACCCTTGCCAAAGCGCCCCCAGCTCATCAGGGACCTGCCCGTTTTCGTGAACTTCTGGATGCGGTGGTTCATGCTGTCGACGACGTACATGTCGTCGTCCCGGTCGAAGGCGATACCGCACGGCCCGTCGAACTGGCCTTCCGAGTCGCCGTGCTCACCCCACTTTCCCAGGTACTCGCCCTCTCTGGTAAACATCGAGATGCGCTGCGCCGCCGAGTCCGAGGTGTAAAGGTTCTCGTCACTATCCATTATGATCTGGCACGGCCAATTGAACGTCGCGTCGGCCACCGGGAAATCTTCCGTGCGCCAGCCGAAGCTGCCCAGGTCCTCGTCTTCCAGGTTGGTTATCGAGATCGGGCCCGAAAACCCTTTGCCGTAGTTACTGCCCTTGCCGAACGAAAAAAGCGTCCCGTCCCTCGCGATAGCGATATCGGACGGAAACATGACTCTCCTGAACTCGCCGATCGTCGTCAAGTACGGAAAGCCCGCTCTGAGCAGCGCGTATGGCCTGGTCATGATCTTTCCCCCTCCGAGGGTCTCTGATTAGTGTTTGAGGCGGTCATGCGCATTATATACTTCCCGCCTCAAAGTCGGCGGAGATTTTAATCAAGCTGACATTGTCAAACTATACTTGGTGGAGGGGTTGACACGTTCCACATCATGTAGTAGAGTAGACGCGCCAGTGCGAAAATGATGCTAGCATAGCCATCCTAGCATGAGCCCATCCGCTGGCGTCCTCCTTGAGCTGGCCCCTGGTGATGCTGAGCACCGGGGGCCACCCTTTTCTTGACCACCACGCGTGGCAGGCCGGAGCCGCGGCCCAGGTGTGTGACCCCGTTGTAATAGGTCCAGAACGAGCAGTGGCGTGGGAAGTCAGACCTCCATCCTAACCTTCCACGCGACGAGCGGGGGAAGGGACAAGAGGGCTGCGGGGTGGGAGAACGGCCAGCCACACCCGCGATTCCGACCGTCGACTAAGGACCGGTTGGAGTGGCGAACCGCGGCCAATTGGCTGAGAGGCATTGCTCGATTGCGCTTGGAGCCATCTCAGCAGGCGGACACGCGGGTCCGCCCCTACGTACGCCAACCGGGCAATTCGCCTGCTGTGGCCTCGCTGGCAGCGGCTGAGGAGGCAAGTTCTCGGCCAGGCCCAGCGGCCTGAGACTGGAACACGACACCCCCGAGTGTATGTGACGCAGTCCTGGCGTCGCTGGCGCCGTTCAGCGGCGGTGTAATCTCGGGGCCGGCCGGCAGCTACAGCTTGCCCTCACTCTCCCACCGATCGAAGAGCTCTTGCCGGTACGCGTCTTGTCGCTGCTTGTCCGCTTTTGCGCGCTCAGCGAGGTAGACCAGGCCAAGAGCCCGCCGAGGCTTCTCACTGTGGTTTGGGTCTGCCCTGTGGACGATCATGCAGTGGTGGAGGGCCACGTCGCCCGGCTCGGCGCGTACGATCGTCTCGGCGGCTTCGTCGGCATCCCCGTAATCTGTGATCCCCAATGAGAAGCCGAGCACGTTCGACTTTTGGTGTGGCCTCATGCCACGCCGGTGGGAACCACGGACGTAGCGAATGCATCCGTTCTCTTCGTCCACGTGGTCCAGGGCCAACCAGTAGGTCAATGCCTCGTTGGGCTCCAGCATGAAGTAGAAGCCGTCCTGGTGTGGGGGCGTCTCTTTGCCGTCGCCGGGGTTCTTGTTGAACCACTGCATGTTCTTGGCGATTACCCCATCCTCCAAGAGCGCCTCGGCCAGTTTCACGAATCGATCGTCCTGATACAGCTTCCTGAAGTAGTCATCGTAGTCGGACATGTTGTTTAGCCGCTTGATGGTCTCCGGGCGGCTTTTGTCCTCATAAAAGGCCTCGTCGTCGGATAGGCCGGGCAATACGTCGGCTACGTAGCGGTCGATATTACTCGCTACCTCTTGCGCTTCCTTCGGGTCCATGAAGCCCCGCAGGATCAGGTACCCGTCGCTGTCCCAGTCTTGCTTAAGCTGCGTAATGTTCTGCTGCCAGTCCATAGGTCCCCTCTCTTTCGCGAGCTGCTTGAGCGTGGCTCAGACGCCGTTCGTGGTCCGTGGTTTCACGCACAAGACTACAATTGGAGTTGGGCCGATCGGGAGCCAGAACCCCGCGGTATAGATATCATGCAGGCGCCCCACGGCCAAGGCGGTGCCGGCCAGGGCCGATACTACTCAAACTAGGAGCGCGTGGTCAAGCTGCTTCTTGCGGAGGCGAATCCAGACCGCGCGCGGCGGCCAACTCCCGGGTCGCAGCAGCCAGCACATCTCCACGCCGTACCGCGTCGCACGCAAGTTGAGCGACGCCACCCCAACGACGGCCAGTAGAGCGCGGATGCGGGCGCTTAAGCCTGCGACGGGGTAGATTCGGTGGCGCTCAATTCCCCACGCCCGATTGGTAGGTCACCGGCTTTGGTTCCAGCCAGTTTGCGACCTGGTCCACCATAGCCCAGGCCGTGAAGGCATTGCCGAGCGGCGTGTGGTGGCCGATGTAGTACCTCTTCAGGAACGTGTCGAGACCGAGCCTCGACTGCTCGAACTCGGTCCTGAAGGCCCGGCACATGTCGACCACCGGATGGGGGCGAAGCTTCAGCCAGTCGACGAACCCCTGATCGAAGCGCTCACCTCCATCGAGCACCGAGCGGATACTAGCCTGGCGGTACGACAGGACCAAGAGCAGTCCGATGCCGTTGTCAGCGCAGAAGCGCTCGACCAGCTCCACGACGCGCTGAGTCGAGAACAGGGCCGCCTCAGCGAACACGGCCATCACAGCAGCTTCGATATTCTCAGCGTCGCCGGTCGGCACCGTGATGCCGAAGCCCTCAGCCGCCTTTTCCAGGTAGGCGAGCGACCCTTTGCCCTCGGTCTCCTTCGCCATCGCAAGGTACACCCACGGGTCCTCGCCGAACTCGGCGCACACGAAGTCGAGGTCGCGGAGCTTGTTCAGGTCGTCGGCGGTGGCGATCGGGTTGTCTCGCTCGGCGCAGGTATTGGCGCGGACATCTATCCGTAGATGCGGCCTTGTCGGGAGGAAGAGAACACCGGGCCAGGGACGGACGAGACCCGCAGCGAATACGTTCAGCCCTCGCCAGACCAGGTTCCGGTAGTGATCGTCGTCGAAGATGTTCAGGACTATGTAGTCCGCGCGCTCCCCCGCGTCGCGTACCTTGCGCATCCGTCGATAAGCCTGGTAGACGCTGTACGCGCCGACGCCGTAGTTGCGAATCGGCTCTTGCAGGTTTGCGGCCAGATACTCCTGCCAGGTCTCCCCATCGTTGACCTGGTCGCCGTGGGTGAAGCTGTCACCGTAGGTGTGAATTCTGCTCGGAGCGTCCGCGCAGTTTACGAGCTTCCGCGCCCCGTCTTCTTCGTAGTCGTATACGGTGTTCGTTCCGTTGACACCGGTCCCGCTTCGCACTGACGGGGCGTGTATAAAGCCGAGCTCAGGTTCGTACACCCAACCCCTGTTCGGATGCACGCCATCGGGACCTGTCGCTGCAACCAGGCGTTGGAGATCTTCGCCTTCCGGCAGGTGGGTTTCCAGGTACGAGCGAATCTCCGCGTCCATCTGCGGTGTACCTCCGGTTCAGTGAATCAGCGACTGCGGCGCCGCATAGACCCGTAATCTCGCTACGGTGCAGCCGAGGCTCATACGGACGCCCGACGATTGCTGCAAACAAACGCGCACCCTCAGGCGACGCCTATCTCACCGGACTGGTCCCTGAGCATCGTGGGCCGGATTACCAGCTGGGGGATGGCCGACCGCTGGGGGAGGCCTGCGATCAGTGTCACCGCCTCCGCGGCATCACCCGCCGTCACCATCGTCTGCCTGGCCTCTAGGGTTGGGACTACCGGACGGGTGTCCAAAATAGGCGTGTCGACCTCTCCGGGAATGACCACGCTGGCCCTGATGCCCGTGTTCTTGAACTCCGCGTTGATGAACTCGGTGAAGTTGATCACCCCAGCCTTGGCCGCACTGTAAGCCATGCCGCCCAAGAGCCCTGGCGCAACCCCCGCCATGGAGGACACGTTGATGATCGTACCTTCGCCCGCCTCGAGCATGGACGGCACGACGGCTTGCGTGCAGTAGATGGTGCCGATTAGATTGGAGTTCAGCACCCCCTGGATATCGTCGGGCGTGGTCGTAAGCAGCTTGCGATGGGGCGAGCTGTGCCCGGCGCTGTTGACCAGAACGTCGACTTTGCCGAACTCCTCGACCACCGCCGACGCCATCGCGTGGACGGCGGCGGAATCGGCGACGTCCAAGACAAAAGACCTGGCAGACCCGCCTCCCGCACTGACCTCATCCTCCACCGAGCGCAGCTTCGATTCCGTCCGGCCGGCCAGGACGACCATGGCTCCCGTTTTGGCCATCATCACTGCCGAAGCCCTGCCGATGCCGCTCCCCCCGCCCGTGATTACGCAGACCTTGCCCTCGAGACGCATCCGTCACCTCTGTTCCGGTCGTCCATGCCTCGTCCACTCCGCAAGGGTGGACCCGTCTGAGAGGCAGTATAGCCGCGGGGTCAAGCGAAGGTCCGGGGTACGACGCGCACAGGGGCGCCCGTTGGAGTCAGCGTACGGTCGATGTGCTACCGGGTGATACTTGCCATCGCAAGTATTCATCTGTACTTGGCGGGCTGATAAAACGCCGGGCAGCTGTTTCTAGGGACGGTGCCGGCGCCAATAATCAGGTGAATCGCGACCCGACTTCGAGGGCCCCTACTACCGAGAGCGGGGTCGGAAGGGGTAACGGCGGCTTAGGATCGAACCGGCCGGCGCCTGCGCACCGATTTCCATAGCAGGAGCGGCGCCAGCAGGCTCGTCATCCCCAGGAGGCCCCAGACCGAGAGGCTCGGAATCGGAACGGACACAACCTCTCGCTCAAAAGAGCCGATATCGCTGGCGGCGCCTTGCGGCCGGCTCACTCCTCGCTGGTCGGTGGTGGGAGCGGCGCTATCGTCGCCCGCGCCCACGGCTGGACTACCTGCGAGAAGAGCGTGTGTGAAGGTCGGCCCGCTGTTGTTCGCAAGCGGACCGAGCAACGGGTCGAGCGGAGCTCCTCCGTTGCCTATGAGGTCTCCGGTCGCCGAAGTTATGTTGCATCCATCGTTGTTCCCGATGAGATTGTGGCCAGCCGACGTGGGCGAGCCCGTGCAGTCTGCTCCGGTCGGCGCGCTGTTAGCCCCCAGAATCGAGTTGGTCAAGTTAACCGTGCCGCCGTTGTTCCGGATGCCTCCGGCATGGTCGCTAGCCGAGTTGTTGCTAATCGTGCTGTTCAGAATGGTGACGGTGAAGTTTTGCCGGTTAGCGATGCCGCCCCCCGCAAAGGCCGTATTGCCGCTGATCGTGCTGTTGACAAGAGTCAGCGTACCTACGTTTAGAATGCCGCCACCTTCTCCATTCGACGCGTCGCTGTTGCTGATCGTGCTGGAGCTTAGAGTCAGATTCCCGACGTTCACGATGCCGCCCCCGGCGCTGCCGTTTCCATTGGTGATCGTTAAATCGGAAATAGAAACGGTGCCAGCGGTGATGTTAAAAACTTCGGTTGCCGCGTTTCCGTCGAGGACGACGCCCGTCGGCGGACCCTCTATCACGAGGTCCTGAGAAATGGTCAGCGCGCCCCCGGTCAGCAGGATGGTGCCCGTGACGCTGAACTGAATGGTTTCGCCGACAGCAGCATCCGCGATAGCCTGCCGTAAGGAGCCCGCACCGCTGTCGTTCAGATTCGTGACCGTGATCGTAGCTGCTCCCGCGGCGCCTAGCGACACCGTTAGGAGTGCTTGCATAGCTACGACGAGTGCGATCAGTCGGATGATCAAGGGCATAGTCTCTCGGAGCTCTCCGCGCCTGCGGGAACTCGGTTGCAGACCTGTTGCCGCGAACATTTCGCCAGGGTCTGCTCGACGTACAGCGGCCGATGGCCCTTCAAGAGCAGTCCTATCTCAGCTACCTGAGCGATAGTCGGATGATACGAACTAGCGGGAGAAGCGTCTTTGTGACTTGTTGAAGTCCCTAGAGAAATTAATCCGAGAGTCCCAGGTCCGTGTTTCGTCCGGGCGCGGCTCCCGGTTTCCCCGGCCGTTGCCCGGTAAGCAGCAAGCCTGGAACCTCCAACGGGAAGAATGTCTCGTGGGTCTGCCCCGAAGGCGCTGTCACGCTCACCCCCGACGGGTTCACTTCGGTGATCTGGCCCTGGGCCGCGAGCGCGGTTCCAGCGAGCAACAGAGCGCCGATGATAGCCGCCAATCCGGTCGCCAGTAGTCGCTTGTTCACGAATCCACCTCTTGATATGGTGTCAACTCTAGGGTCAGGTTAAACGTTTGTGCTAGTTGGTCACATAGAGGCAGCACCATGAAAAGTAGTAGCTATTCGGGGATGAGCCTTAAAGTTTTTCGAGGCTGCGTCGCGTTCGATGAAGCAAGTTCGCGTCGGAGTAACTTTTAGGGGCCCCTCGAAAACCGGGCTCGGCGACTTCGGCTACGTTCAGATACAGTGGTCTCGTCCGTTTTTCACCAACGAACCGACCGCTCTATCCGCTCTCCTGAATTCCGAGGGGTGCTGTTCCAGCGCTCGATTCCGGTCCCCGACCAGCTTCTCAGCGATGGCCTCTCCTAGCAATTCGCCGATAGTCTTGCGTGTGATCCCCGCTACTGCGCCGCCGCGGATACCCGGTGGACCAAGTTATTCTTGTAGTCCGCCAGGAACGCATCGCCTTCCCCATTGACGGCAATCGAAACGATCTCACCGACCAGCCCGGTGCGTATAAGGATCTGTCCCGACACTGCCGTGGTCTCTGCGGCACCGGCTATCACCGTCGTGATCACTCCCGTGGACGTGTCCACCTTCCGGACCCTAACGCCGCCATCGGCGATAAACACGTGGCCGTTAGGACCGATCGCCACGCCCGAGGGCAGGCTCAGCATCGCCTCAACGGCTGGGCCCCCGTCCCCGGAGTATCCGGCCCCAGTAGCCCTGTTCTTGACGTTCGTCTGGCTGCTCTCAGGACGGAACTGCTCGCAGGGTCCGCCATAGTCGTAGGACAAGCAAGTCAGGTGGGTACCGATCCCCGCGATGGTGCTGATGATACCGGTGGCGCCGTCGACCTTGCGCACCCGGTGGTTTTCTTTGTCTGCGATGAAGACGTTGCCTCCCGGGCCAACTGCGATAGCAACCGGCTCAGCCAGCTCGCCCTCTGTTGCCGGGCCGCCATCACCAGTAATGCCTCTCTTCCCCGTGCCCGCGAATGTGGAGATGATCCCGTTCCCGGCCTCGATCTTGCGGACGCGGTTCTGCTCTAAGGCATAGACGTTGCCGGCCCCATCGACCGCTACATCGGTGGGCTCACGAATGTTCGCTTTGGTAGCGGGTCCGCCATCGCCGGACTCTTCGCGCGCGGAACCTCCAGCGACGCCACCAGCGATTGTCGTGATGACACCTGTGGCAGCATCGACCCTGCGAATCCGCCCGCTGGCATGGGCCGCGATGTAGATATTGCCCTCGCTGTCGACGGCTATGCCGGTAGGCTCAGCGAGCGTGGTTTCTATCGCGGGGCCGCCATCACCTGTGTACATGTTCCGCCCGATGCCCGCCAGGGTCGTGATGACGCCCGTGTCCGCCTCTATTTTCCGGATGCGGTTGTCGGTGGTGAACAGAAGGTTACCGTCAGCGTCCAGAACCAACCCGCGAGGCGCAAAGAACCCCGCCTCCACGG
>CBDFGS010000003.1:0-24453 GCA_965247255.1 Dehalococcoidia bacterium
TACTAGTACTGCAACCACTTGAAGATGACAGATACCGACCATCACTCGTCATTCCCGCGAAAGCGGGAATCCACATATGCAAACCTGACTGTTGGTGTCAAAACCATCTGGAACCACTACTAGCGGTTCAACATCTTAGTATTGAACGATGCCGAGGTTACGTCTTGGTGGGGGCGGGTTTGAAACCCACCCTGTCGTCGTAGGACGCCAAACCCTCATTTCAAGATTTCGGACTACCAGGGAGCAGGTGCTGGACGCCATGATAAGGACGAGAAACACCCTGGGACTGGATGTTCAGGACAAAGTACTCGTACTGGACCCGATCACAGAACAGGTTATGTGATCGCAGAACTTTCGGGATGCGAGGAATGTGAAGTCCTTTCCGCGGTGTCCAATAACAATATGAGACATTTCTCAAAAATCGTACATCTTTGGCCTTTCCCATAGAGCGTCTCCATGCTAGCATTCTGAGCGATGCGGATTATCACGTCAGGGTATCCAACACCGCGTTGCGACGCTGGCTCGGGCCGAGTCCAACGACCGCCCGAATGGCTCGGATTGGAGGCCGTTAGTGGCCACGCGAATTACCGGAGGCATTCTGCGTGGGCGTGTTCTAAGGAGTCCGGCTGTTGCGGGGCTGAGGCCCACCTCGGAACGGGTCCGGGCGGCGCTGTTCTCGATCATCGGGTCGGACGCGGTAGAGGGGAAGCGAGTCGCCGACCTGTACGCGGGCACCGGCGCGTTGGGAATGGAGGCTCTCAGTAGAGGCGCGGAGCACGTGGACTTTGTCGAACAGAGTTCAAGATTGTGCTCGGCAATCCGAGAACATCTGCGACAGTGGTCATTGACCCCAAGGGCCAGAGTTCACAGGGGAAAGGTACTGGACAGGATAGAGTCTCTGCTGGGTGGGTACGACCTCGTGATGGCCGATCCGCCTTACGGGAGCTCCGAGATCGAGCGGCTGGTCGCCCGGCTGCAATCGGCACGATTGGTCAAACCGGGTGGCGTAGTTGTATTGGAACACAGATCGGACAATGTACAAGACTACGCAGTCGGAAGGTTTTCTTTGGAGACAACCAGAAAGTATGGCGACACCGCAATAACGGTACTATCGGCTGGTGACACCTGTGGCTAAAGCCATCTATCCAGGCAGCTTTGACCCGGCGCATTACGGCCACCTGGACATAGCCAGGCGCGCCGCGACGGTGTTCGACGAGCTTATAATCGCCGTTTACAAATCGCCGCCCACCAAATCCCTGATGTTCTCTACCGAGGAGCGCGTCGACCTGTTCGCCAAGTCCGTTAAGGACACGCCCAATATCAAAGTTGTGCCCTTCACCGGACTGGCCCCGAACGTCGCTCGCGAAAACGGGGCCGAGTTCATAGTGCGCGGGCTCCGCGCCGGGTTCGATTTCGAGCTGGAGTTCGAGATGGCCCTCATGTGGCGGCACATCGCGCCGGACATCGACGTGGTGTGCATCATGAGCTCCCTGGAGTACCAGTTCGTTTACTCAAGCAGGATCAAGGAGGTCGCCGCGTTGGGCGCTGACGTGTCCGATCTCGTGCCCCACCACATTGGACAAGCTCTATCGGATAAACTAAGTAAGAGACAGTAGGCTACCGGGATTGGCGACAGGCCCAGCCGTTCACGCATCGGCAAGGCTCACATGCTCGGATAAACAAAGGAGGAATCAGGGTGGACTTCGATCAGGCTATCCAGGAATTGCAACAGCTTTACTCGTCCAGCAGTCGGGTACCGGGGTTTCGCAGGAAGGTGATGGTCGATGCCGACGAGTTCGCGGCAGTCCTGAACAACATACGGACGGTGATGCCGGCGGACGTTCAGGAGGCGCGGCAGATCCTGCTTCAGAAGGACAGCATCCTCAACCAAGCATACCTCGAAGCGCAGCGCGTCAAGACCAGCGCCGAGGAAACGGTGACCGCCGAACTGGAAGCGGCCCAGCAGGAACACCGGACGAAGGTAGGGGAGTCGGAGGTTACCAAGACCGCCACGAACCAGGCCCAGGAGACGATGGATCAGGCGATGACCGAGGCTGAGGACATCGTCCAAGACGCCCAGAGGCGAGCCTACCGCATCATCAGCGAGTCTGAGGATGTCGCGGCGAGCCGGCGGGAAGGGGCGGACCAGTACGCCAGAGAGGTGCTGTTCAGCCTCGAAGAGCAGCTCTCCGAGATACTCGGTCAGATTCGCAGGGGCATCGACACCCTGAGACCCGAGGTCGATCCCTTGGCTCAGGACAATATACAGATCCCAGCCTAGGCGAGCTTCCGCAAGTACTCCGAATGGCGCACGGGGACGTCCGTCAGCGCGGTCCGCCGGGTGCCTGGCTGGGCCTGTGCTTCCGGTGTCTCAGCACACCGCGCTCCAGGTTGTGCTTCAGTCGCTCGTACTCTGAGGATATCTCCGCGCCCAGCAGCAGAATCAGGCTGCTGACGTACGCCCATAACAGCAGGACGATCACCGGGGCGATCGACCCGTACACGTTCTGATACGAAGCCCATCGTCCCAGGTAGATGATAAACAGGTTCTTGGCAAGCTCGAACAGCAAGGCTCCCGTGATCGCTCCCGGCCAGATATACTTCCAGTACGTCTTGGTATTGGGCATGAACTTGTAGATCATCATGAAGATCACGATCATCAGGCTGAGCGAGATCACCTGAAGCACGATCTGTCCAGCAGTGTTCACCAGGAGGCTCAGAACGGGAATATCCAGGCTCTCCAGATCTTCCGACGTTCTGACCACGGCGGCGCTGGAGAGCGAGAGAGCGAACAGCACGCCGACACTCGTTGCCATAAGAAGCTGCCTGGGCTTGTTGATGTAGATCGGCCTGTCGGTATGAATGTCCCAAGCCCTGTTGATCGCACGGTTCAGCGCGCCAAACATGGCGCTGCCGGACCAAAGCAGCCCCATGAGGGAGAACACACCGAGAGCGCCCCTGAATCCGACCACCGCGCTGATGTTGTCGGCCACGAGCTGCTCGGAGCCGGGCAAGAACCCGCTGGTCATTTCCTGGACTCTGGCCTGCGCCTCCTCCGCATCCAGAAAGAAACCCATGACCGAAATCAGGCCCAGCAGCAGGGGAAATATCGAAAACAGCGCGTAGTAGGCCACTCCGGCCGCCATGTGACTAACGTCGTCATCAGCCACCTCCTTCGCTGTCCGCACCGCCAGCTCGACCACAAAGATCCGCCGCACCCGGTCGATAATGCCTCCGTACTTGCGATTGATCCGGTCAGCGGCGCGTTGGATCGCCCTTCTGATAAACCGGACAGACTCCTGATCTACCACTGTCTATTCCAGCCTCCTGCCCTCTCATGGATACTCAGTCCTGCCGCTCGGAATGTGATGGTATTGTGCGACGCAAGCTCAGTCAATGTCGGATGAGTGATAAAATGTATCATCAGGCCCCGGGTAGTAAGGAGGAGACGTGTCCCACATCGCTCTGGTCTGCATCGAATGCGAAAACCAGCACGATGCCGACATGCTCACGCTCCACTGCGTCCGCTGCGGGTCTCCACTGGACGTGGAGTACAAAGACCCGGACCGTCACTCGATTGATTGGCACGGCTTCAAGATGCCGGTCCCCTTCCACTCGGACTCTCTCACTGCCACGATGGGAGAGGGACACACCCCGGTAGTCCCGCTGCCACGAATCAGCAAGGCCCTCGGAGCCCGGAACGTATTCGGCAAGCTGGAGCTGATGAACCCAACCGGGTCATTCAAGGACCGAGGAGCGGCTACGATGCTGTCGGTCGCCGTCGAGCAGGGCGTGTGCGAAGTCGTGGAAGACTCCTCCGGCAACGCCGGAGCGGCCGTCGCTGCCTACTCTACACGAGTCGGTATCAAGGCCCACATTTTTGCCCCCTCTAACGCTCCACAGGCCAAGATGGCTCAGATTCGGGTGTACGGCGCGGAGACACACCCTGTCCCCGGCCCGCGTGAGGCCAGTACCGAGGCCGCCCTCCAATACCAGCGCGAGCATGGGACCGTGTACGCTTCCCACAACCTGAGTCCGTACTTCCTTGAAGGTGTCAAGACGTTCGCCTACGAAGTCGCCGCGCAGATGTCCCCAACTCCGGACCACATAGTAATCCCCGTCGGAAACGGAAGCCTTCTGATCGGCGCATGGAAGGGATACAGCGAGCTTCTGAAAGCGGGAATCCTCAAGCGGACGCCAAAGCTCCACGCGATTCAGGCGAATGCGGTCAGACCAATAGCGGCCCAGTTCGCCGGAGAGCGGTGGACAGCGGGCGGCTCAACTGTCGCGGGCGGCATCTCGGTAGGAGCGCCTCCTCGAAAGGCCCAGGTGATCAGGGCGATCTCCGACACAGGCGGCGTCGCGATCTCTGTCTCAGATGAGAGCATCCTGAGATGGCAGACGTTCTTGGCTTCGTCAGAAGGGATATTTGCCGAGCCGACATCGGCAGCGGCCCTGGCCGGACTGGAGAAGCTGATCGGCAGTGGGACAATCGGGCCGGACGACGCCGCGCTAGTCGCCATCACGGGCTTCGGTCTGAAGGACGCGCTGCCGCCTATCCCTCCCGCCAGATCTGCCCCAGGCTGATCAGCCGCTGAAGGCCTCGAACGCGGCCCTGAACCCAGGAATGGAACCCTCCAGCGTCTGGTCCGTAACGCAGAACGATATCCTGAAGTACCCCTGCATCCCGAACCCCCTGCCAGGGACCGCCAGCACGTTGTACTTTTGCAGCTCGGCCACGAACCGCGCGTCGTCTTCGATCGGCGACCTGGGAAACATGTAGAACGCTCCCTGCGGGCGAACGACCTCGTAGCCGATAGCGGTCAGCTCATCGTACATGAAGTCCCGCTTGGCCTCGTACACGCCGACGTCCACATTGACCGACTGGAGCTTCGCCACCAAGTGCTGCATCAGCGCCGGCGCGTTGACGAACCCCAGTGTCCTGGTGCAAAAGATGAGGCCGTCCGCCAGCTCCTCCCTGTCCTCGTAGTCGGGGTGAATCGCTATGTACCCAATACGCTCCCCCGCCAGCCCAAGGTCCTTGGAATGGGATGTAGCTACTATTGAGCGCGGATGGTGTCGGAAAATGTGAGGATACTCGGCGCCGTCGAAGATGAGCTTACGGTAAGGCTCGTCGCTCACCAGGAATATCTCTCGTCCAAGCTCCTCCTCCTTGCGCGAGATGATTCGAGCGAGCGAATCCAACAATTCCTCTGAGTACAGAACGCCGGACGGGTTGTTGGGAGAGTTGATGAGCACCACACGAGTCCGGTCGCCGATGGCGGCTTCAAACGCTTCTATGTCAGGCAGGAACCCCTCGACAGGTGGCACGACTGTACAGGTGCCGCCGTGGTTGTCGGCATAGAAGAAGTATTCAACGAAATAGGGCGCGAATATGACCACCTCGTCGCCGGGATCGAGCAGCGTCTTCAGCACCACGTTCAGCGCGCCTCCGGCGCCGCAGGACATAACGACCTCATTCTCGGAAAAGGCCAAGCCAGTCTCCTCGGCAAGCTGCGCCGCGACGGCGGCGCGCGTCTCGGGATAGCCCGCGTTGGGCATGTACCTGTGCATACCCGGCGTAGGACTGGACGAGATCCTCCGAAGCTCAGACAGGAATTGCTCCGGCGGCTCCAGGATAGGGTTGCCAAGCGAGAGATCGAAGACCGCGTCTTCACCGAACTGGCGCTTCAGAGCGATCCCTTCTTCGAACATCCTTCGTATCCACGAACCCTGCTCCATGAACTCGCGGACCTTACGGGAGACTGCCATGCTTCGCCCTCTTGCTGGTAATGGTGATCGAGGCGACTCTATCGCCGCCAAACATCCTTGTCAACCGCGCTTGACACATTTCAGAGCCGTTAGTTACTCTAGGATTCCCCACCCCGCCTTGAAACGCGGGGCAAGCTCCATCCGGGGCCCGTAGCTCAGTGGTAGAGCGGTCGGCTCATAACCGATTGGTCGCAGGTTCGATCCCTGCCGGGCCCACCACGCTTGACGAAATCAAGAACCTTCACATTGAAATTCACGCTGGCGGTGTAGTCGGTCCTCCAAGCGGGTAACGAAGATGTTAGATACGAGGCTCCGCCACTCAAGGCGGGGCCTTTGGTTCCGCACGGGCGGCGTCCGCGAGGATTGCCGAAGGCAGAACCTGAACGGCTGCGGATACCTTACCGCAGGAATATCATGTAACTCCGCTCGATTCTCTTCGTCTTCCACCTGTCTTGTGCTCGGCGCGCCTGGGGATTCCTTTACCTTTCAGATTCGCCGACCGAAGCCCTGCGCAGCATAGGGACTAACATCCCTGCACATTCGGGACATAGGAGGCCAGGAGGCCTTCTCTATTCCCCCGAAACCGCCGGTTGTTGTATAATCTCAGGTGTAGGATCGCGCCTCCTATCAGGGTGACGAGGTGAATATGCCAACTCTACGTTCTCGTGAAGAGACTGCCCGCCGCGGCGGCGAGATATACGAGCGAGACATCCGGCAGCACGTCGAGCCGGACCGCGTTGGCAGGATTGTCGCCATTGACGTGGACAGTGGGGACTATGCCGTCGGCGACGGCATCCTCGCCGCCGTGGAGCGGCTGCGAAGCCGCCGCCCGGACGCCGCCATCTGGTCCGTGCGGGTCGGCTACCGCGCGATGTGGCACTTCGGGGGTGGCTCCCTGCGGAGGGCCGAGTGATCGAGGGGTTCGTCAACGCCAACTACGAAGCCGTCGTAACGCTTGCCTTGCGAGGGTCAGCGGGGCAGGTGCGGACGGTGGAGGCCGTGGTCGATACCGGCTTCAACGGCTTCCTGACCCTGCCGCCAGCGGTAGTGACAGCTCTGGGATTTCCCTTCCAGACTTGGACGCATGCGACCCTCGCCAACGGCAGCGAGGAGTCCTTTGACGTGTATAACGACACAGTGCTTTGGGACGGCCAGCCGAGACATGTGCCGGCGGCCGAGGCGGATGCCACGCCCCTCATCGGAATGGCTCTCATGGACGAGCACAGCCTGTTTGTGGAAATCACAGATGGCGGGCGTGTAGTGATACAGCCCGCGGAAGGAACGTAATCTCATGCTCAACCCTGCGACTCCCTTGCTGACTCTCATGCGTGTGGCGGCCCGGCGTGGAGCCGCCGGATTCCCGTTTACCCCCCCCCCCGAACCTCCGTGCCAAACCAAGCCTCTGCCCTTTAATCCTCCTTGCCCTGCTGACCGCGGCGACTCTGGGGGTCGCCAACTCCCAGACGGCCAACGGGAAGTACGACACCGACGGCGACGGCCTCATCGAGGTCTCCAACCTGGAGCAGCTGGACGCCATCCGCTACGACCTCGATGGCGACGGGAATCCAGACTCCAACGCTGAAACCTACGCCGCCGCGTTTCCCAACGCTGAGGCAGGAGAGGTCTGCAACGCGAACTGCAACGGCTACGAGTTGGCCCGCTCGCTGGACTTCGATAAAGCCGACAGCTACGCCTCCGGCGCAGTCAACACCGAGTGGACCACCGGCAACGGCTGGAAACCCATTGCCCATACCGCTAGCTTTGCGAGTCCGTCAACACTTTTCAGGGCCACCTTCAACGGCAACGGACACACTATCTCCAACCTGTACATCAACCCTACCACCCAAGCAGCTGGTCTTTTCGGCGGCGCCGACCGGTCCGTCATCCGCGAAATCGGGCTGGTTAATGCCGATGTAACCGGGGTGCACGGGGTCGGCGGGCTGGTCGGGATTAATTATGGCACAATCAGCGACAGCTACGTCACCGGCAGCGTCTCGGGCTATCGACGGGTCGGCGGCTGGTCGGGGAGAACGGCGGCACAATCAGCGACAGCTACGCCACCGGCAGCGTATCATCGAACCCTACCTCCGATAGCGAATATGTCGGCGGGCTGGTCGGGTTAAATGGCGGCACAATCAGCGACAGCTACGCCACCGGCAGCGTATCGGGCTCGACCCTTCACTATAGCAGAGGGGTCGGCGGGCTGGTCGGGCATAATCAAGGCACAATCAGCGACAGCTACGCCACCGGCAGCGTCTCGGGCGATCGAGACGTCGGCGGGCTGGTCGGGGCTACGATCGCCGGCACAATCAGCAATAGCTACGCCACCGGCAGCGTATCGGGCGAGTCAAACGGTCGGCGGGCTGGCCGGGTATAATGACGACACAATTATCGCCAGCTACGCCACCGGCGAACGTGTCCGGCGGGGTGGTCGGCGGGCTGGTCGGGAGTAATGGCGGCACAATTATCGCCAGCTACGCCACCGGCAACGTAACCGGTGATGCGCATGTCGGCGGGCTGGTCGGGAATAATGGCGACACAATTATCGCCAGCTACGCCACCGGCAGCGTCTCGGGCTCTGGAGGAGGGCTGGTCGGCGGGCTGGTCGGGTATAATGTCAACAGCACAATTATCGCCAGCTACGCCACCGGCAGCGTCTCGGAGAACCACCGAAGTATGTCGGCGGGCTGGTCGGGCGAAATCAAGAGAGCACAATCATCGCCAGCTTTTGGGACACCCAAACCTCCGGCCAGACAACCGGAGCTGGAAGCGGGGACTCCGCGGGCGTCGAGGGCAAGACCACTGCCCGGTTGCAGTCGCCCACCGGATACACCGGCATATACGGCGGCTGGAAAACCGATCTGGATAACGCCGACGGGGATGACAACTCCGCGACCGGGACCGATGACTTTTGGGACTTTGGCACAAACAGCCAATATCCGGTACTGAAAGTTGACTTCGATGGCGACGGCGCCCCAACCTGGCAGGAGTTCGGCAGGCAGCGCCCGAACAGCCCCCCCGAGTTCCCTGCCGCAGAGACCGGCGCAAGGAGCGTGGCGGAGAACACGGCCGCTGGCGAGAGTATCGGCGGCCCGGTTGCGGCCACGGACATCGACAACGACCCATTGACCTACACGCTGGGCGGCGCCGATGCCGGGTCCTTCGACATCGAGGAATCCTCCGGCCAGTTGAAGACGAAAGCCGCACTGGACTTCGAGAGACAGGCCAGCTACTCCGTAGCCGTGTCGGTCCGCGATGGCAAGAATGCCAAATACAACGCTGACGCGACGATTGACGCCACCATCACGGTGACGGTGACCGTCACCAACGTGGACGAGGACGGGGCGGTAACCCTGCCGGCGGCGCAGCCCCAGGTTGGGACCGAGCTAACGGCCACCCTTACCGATCCCGACGGCGGCGTCAGCGGCGCCACGTGGAAATGGGAGAGTTCCCCGGACGGAACGACCGGTTGGGCGGTGATCGAGGTCGCCACGTCAGACAGCTATACGCCGGCGGCCGAGGACGCGGGCAGACGACTGCGCGCGACGGCGTCCTACACCGACGGACACGGTCCCGGCAAGACCGCGCAGGCCGTATCGGAGGATGCGGTGAACAGCGCCCCTGAGTTCCCTGCTACTGAGACCGGCGCAAGGAGCGTGGCCGAGAACACGGCCGCGGGTGAGAACATCGGCGGCCCGGTTGCGGCCACCGACGCCGAGAACGACGCCTTGACCTACACGCTGGGCGGCTCCGATGGCGGCTCCTTCGATATTGAGGAATCGTCCGGGCAGTTGAAGACGAAAGCCGCACTGGACTTCGAGACACAGGCCGGCTATACAGTCGCAGTTACGGCCACCGACCCTTCCGGCGCCAGCGACACCGTCACGGTGGCCATCGCGGTGACCGACGAGGGTGGGGCGGTAACCCTGTCCTCTGCGCAGCCTCAGGTTGGCGCCGAGGTAACGGCTACCCTCACCGATTCCGACGGCGGCGTCAGCGGCGCCACGTGGAAATGGGAGAGTTCCTCGGACGGGGCGACCGGCTGGTCGATCATCGATGGGGCCACGTCAGACACCTATATGCTGGTGGCCGAGGACGCGGACAAGCGCCTGCGCGCGACGGTGTCCTACACCGACGGACATGGTACCGACAAGACCGCCCAGAGTTCGGCCACGTCGGTGCTGCCCATGCCCACACCCACGCCTGAGCCTACGCCCACACCCACGCCTGGGCCTACGGCCACACCCACGCCTGAGCCTACGCCCACGCCCACGCCTGAGCCTATACCGCCACACCCACGCCTGAGCCTACCGCCCACGCCCACGCCTGGGCCTATGGCCACACCCACGCCTGAGCCTACGCCACGCCTGAGCCTACGCCCACACCCACGCCTGGGCCTATGCCCACACCCACGCCTGAGCCTACGCCCACGCCTGAGCCCACGGCCACACCTGAGCCTGCGGCCACACCCACGCCTGAGCCTACGCCCACGCCTGAGCCCACGGCCACACCTACCCCAACGCTGACTGCGACGCCCGCACCTACAAACACTCCCACGACGATTCCGACCGCTACACCAGTCCCAACACTTGCCCCTGCGCCAACTGAAATTTCAGAACAGCCCGCACCTACAGCCACAACCCCGGCAACCGTTGCGGCAGAGCCGGAGCCCACGCCCACAACGGACTCCGGAGTCGGCGGGTGCAATTCCCCAGGAGGGCCTGCGCCGATGGGCGCGGCGGCTATCAACCTGTTCCTGCTGGCGGCTCCGCTAGCTATGATCGGGGGACTGAAGTGGCGTGGTCGGCGCAAGCGGGGCGGTGGCTTGACATAGCGCAATGGCGAAGAAATCGTAGGGAAGATAACCGGGCGGATACGACCGCCGCAGGTTCCTATCCACCGACGCAATAATCGGCCACAAGGAAGACGTAGAGTGGCAGCGGGCCACACGGGCGACGTTCCCTCGCCGGAGCCCACGGGGTTGGCTGCGACGGCGGCAGCGCGTCGCCGACCAACTCAGCATCCCGCTCCGGGGCGAACGCCCACTCGAACAGGGACGTGGAAGCGGGCTGGGGCTCGCGGCCCTTGGGCTTCACCAGCTCCTCGGCCATGAACTCCGCCCAAGAGAACAGCTACCAGGTGACGGCAGGGCCCGGTCCGGTCACATTGTAATTAGCCGCCGACACCATTAAAACCTGCCTTATCCTCACCGGGGCGCAGCGGCGATAATGAGGGGCATGTCCACCTCACGTCCGCTGGTGGAGCAGCGTGGCCGCCCCGATCGAAGAGCCTACAACCCTAGCGGGTCGGAGGCTCGTGGGGCCTAGGGGTGTTACCTGACCAGTGCCTGCATCCCTATATCGAGACCTCCCAGCGAAAAGTTCGCAGTACGGTACGCTCAGGCCCACTTTTTCCGACCTAGCAAGACTGAATTCATAACTTCTGAACCTCCTCCTCCACCGGTCTCTGGACGGAGATCATGGTTGAGGAGCCTGTGAGGGGGTCTAGCGGCGTGGCTGCGTCATTGCACGAGTGGGCACTGACTCGCGAGCAAGGCCGATGCCGTCCTCCCCCATTGCCATCCTCCTTCGGTCTTCTCGCCGTCTAGCTAGAACAACCCTTCGAGGTTCTCCCGTAGGTTCCGCCACCAGCCCCGGTCCGATCCATGGTCCGGCACGAAGTGGACTGCGTATGTTCCGTCCTCCTCCACCTTGAGCCGCCCGGCCATGGTCACCACGCCTCCTGGGGAGATTGCCTCGAAGATTCCTGTCGGTACGCGGACGATCACCTGCTGCACGTAATCCCCCCGGTCAATCTCCACCAGCAGCTCGTCCACGTCCTGGTACACGACCGTGCCGCTGACCCTCACGCATTCATCGTGGAACAGGTCGCCGGCCGCCGAAAGCGGCCCGGGCGGCGGGATCCCGGGAGAGCCCAAGGAACACGGCTTGACGCGCGGCGAGACCACGTCTAGGCTGAACAGGACGACCAAGACCAGCGCCCCGATGGCCAGCAGGCTAACCACCCACAAGAGGCACCCTCGAAGGCGCCCGCCGCCCTTCTCCTCCTCAACCGCCCCCTCGAACCTGTGCGTCCGATAGGCAGCCGACACCGTCTCCGCCGTGGCTGCCGGAGGACTGCCCTGCGCCTCCAATTTACTTGCAGTCTCTACAATCTCCTCGGCGGTCTCGCGGCGCGCAGCCTTCCCGGTGTCCGGCGACTCCAGGTCGAGTGACTCGAGCTCCACTTCGTAGCCCCACTGCGCAGCCGCTTTCGCCGCTTCATCCGACCGTCCGGTCAGCCACCACTCCGGCGCGTGTATGAAGCCGCGATAGGCCACGTCCAGGTCGGCGTCCCGCAGGTAGGAATCCTCACTGGAGCCGAACCAGGGCGGGGGCGGGGCCGCAACGTCGAGCCACGGCTGGGCCACATTGATCGCGACGGCGTAGGGCAGCATGGGATCTGATTGGTCCCGAGGGCCCGTCGCTGCAGAACCGGCCAGGAACTCTTTCAAACCAAGCCACTGACCTATCTCATGCGCCCCCCTCTGTGTCGGCGTCAGCATGCCCGTCCGTACTGTAAGGGCCAGGTCGGTCCACAAGGGAAATGTATATGCGAGGCAGGCGAAGGCGCCGATCAGGGCGCTCGCCCACCACTGGTCCAGCCATAGAGCCGCCCAGAACCCGCTGCCAACGCCCATCAAAACGAGGGGCAACGTGGTCCACCCGACCCCGTCGCCGGAGTTCTCCCTCCTCACCCGTACCGGGTTGTCATGGAAAAGGCCGCGTTGCTGCAGGTAGTCGCCAATCTGGTCGCCGATGGCATCTTCGTTCTTGTCTATCGCTTCATCCAGCGCATCAACCGTTGTGGGGCGCGACGGCAGGCTGTTGCATATCGTCCGCTCCCATTCATACTGGGTGGGGCCCTGCCGAGACAGCCGGTACAGGAAGCCGACCTTTGTGCCTACGGCCTCGATTCGCAACGTGCCGCGCTGGCACATCTCGATGATGGAGGCCAGCAGCGTTGGGTTCCATATCATTCGGCCTTCCAGGGCTGATACCGCCGCCGCCGGCAGTGAATCGGGCGGCGGGGTCCCCGGGTACCATGGGCGCCCTTGCGTCTCCGTCGCCTGCGGGTCCCTGTACTTGGGCCACAGCCACAGCACGAAAATGAGCAGCTGCGCTACGACCACGCCTATGGTACGGAAGCCCCACGCCGTCAGCTGCACCAGGTCCATCTCCCGGAATTCGGGGAACCCGCTTTCGGCGATTGCCCCGCCGGGGTCCAGCGCGAACAGCAAGCCGATGGCGGCAAGGACGGCGATCGCCGTCAGCAAACTCACCATAGCTTCCCTTCCTTCCCGCGTCGTACTGTCTTACTTGACTCCGCCGGACAACCGTCCTTAATATAGCACCTGTCGCCAGACGATACCCGCGCCCAGCCGTGTCGGAGGCGATCCCCAGGGGGCGGAGGACGGCGGCGTAGCCGTCCGGGACGGCGACGACGGCCACTTTGGCCAGCTTCCCCTTCCAGAGGACGGGACGGGCTATGACGGTGTAGCCGCCGCCCTGGGTAGACTGACCCCTCCACTATAATAAGACCTCCCAGCGAAAAGTTCGCAATTCAGTCCCATTAGGCCCACCACTCCCAACTCACGTATGCTGCATTAAGATCCAGTGCGCGGTTTTACTCACATCCACTCCCTTTGTGCGATGATAGGCTCTGACGACGCGTCGGGGAGGTACGAGACATGCCGGAGCTGCCCAACATACTGTTTATCTTCACCGATCAGCAGCGGACGGACACGATGGCCTGCTATGGCAACGAGCTTATCGACACGCCGAACCTCAACGCCCTCGCAAACCAGAGTTTCGTGTTCGAGAACGCCTACGTGAGCGCACCCATCTGCACGCCGTCACGATCCACCATCATGACCGGGACATGGCCCCACACAAACGGGTGCATCAAGAACAACTCTCCCTTGGATCCTTCGATCCCGACCATCGCCGACATGCTCCCGGACAACTACCACAAGGCCTACTTTGGCAAGTGGCACCTCGGCAACGAAGTTATTCGCAGACGCGGCTTCGACGAGTGGGTCAGCATCGAGGACTACTACCGCAGGTACTACTCCGACCCCGATCACCTCGACGTTCTGAGCGACCACCACCGTTTTCTGACCGATAGGAGCATCGAGCCCGACGCCGAGGTCCAAGGGGCAGCGGTGTTTTCACGCGAGCTCGCCGCCTCTCTGCCGGAGGAGCTCACCAAGGCGACCTTCCTATCGACCCGTGCCGCCGACTTCATCCGGGCCAACAGCGACCGACCGTTCGCGCTGTATCTGAACTTCTTGGAGCCTCACCCGCCATACGACGGGCCGCTGAACGATATGTACGACCCAGCCTCGATTCCGGTCAGCCCCACGTTCATGAAGGACCCTCCGCCGAACGCCGGCTCCGTCGCCCTGATGCGGTCCAAAGCGTCCCTGTTGGGGGACGGCATGGGCGGCGCGCCCGCAGGCCCATACGACGAATCATATTGGCGGGCGCTGATCGCGCGGTACTGGGGCAACGTGACTCTGATGGATCGAGCCTTGGGCCGCGTGCTGAGCGCGCTGGACGAGGCCGGGGTCGCCGACCGCACCATCGTCGTGTTCACCAGCGAGCACGGCGACCAGCTCGGCGAGCACAACATCATCGGGAAGGCCGTCTTCTACGAGCAGTCGGTCAGAGTGCCCCTCCTCATGCGGGTTCCCTGGCTGACGAATGATCAAACGCGCGTAAGAGGTCGATACAGCCATATCGACACCGTGCCTACACTCCTCGACCTTGTCGGGGCGTCACTGCCGGATCACTTGCAGGGCGAGAGCCGCCTGCCGGTGCTGCGGGGCGAAAGTTCTCTGAATGGCAACGACGTCGTCATCGACTGGACAGGTTTCGCGGTGGCTCCAATGGACGGCTTCCCTGAGCTGGACCGCGTACAAAACACCCAGCACCGCGCCCTGATCTCCGCCGCCGGCTGGAAGCTTATTGTCAGCCAGGAGATGCGCGGCGAGCTGTACGACTTGAACAACGACCCTTTCGAGGAGACCAATCTGTTCAACGAGCCCCGGAGTCGTCCGCGAATCAGGGACATGATGGAGCGCCTTCGGATATGGCAGTCCGAGAACGGCGATGCGCTCGACCTCTCTGGCGCTCTGTGAAGCGGGTTGCCGACCCTATATCTGCCTCAGCCGAGGGTCCAGCTTGTCCCTCAGCCAGTCGCCGCAGAAGTTCATTGAGAACACCACCAGCAGTATCGCGATTCCGGGGAAGAAGCATATCCACCAGGCTGTCGATATGTAGTCGCGTCCGCCGGCTACGATGTTGCCCCAGGAAGGTTGCGGCGGCGGGATTCCGACTCCCAGGAAGCTCAGTACCGACTCGGTCAGGATTAAGAACCCGACCTGTAGGGATGAGAGCACCAACACGGTCGGGAACACTCCGGGCAGGATGTGCCTGAAAGCTATCCTGAATCCGGAAGCTCCGGCCACCTCGGCGAGCGCGACGTAGTCTGCCTCCTTGAGCTGGAGCGCCTCCGCCCGGACCTGTCTGGCAAAGGGCGGCCACGTGAAGATAGACAACAGTATTATCACCAGCCACAGGCTGGGGCCCCATACGACGGACGCCACCAGGGCGATCACGATGAACGGCATGGCGAACGCGAAGTCCGCTAATCGCATGAATACCTCGTCCACCACACCGCCCATGTATCCCGACGCGAGACCCACGACCGTGCCCACGACCGCGCCCGCAAGAAGCACCGCGGCCGCCACCTGGAACGACACCCGGCCCCCGTGAATGGTCCGGCTGAGTATGTCCCTCCCGATGTGGTCCGTGCCAAACAGGTACTTCGACGACCCCTCTTCCATCCACGCGGGAGGCATCCTTATGGCGCGCAGATCCCCGTCCAGCGGGTCGTAGGGCGAGACCAGCGGGGCGAATATCGCCGACAGCAACAGTATGAGTATCACCGCAACCGGTATGATGGGCCAGCGTCGGAAGAAGTCGTACGCCCTGGCCACTGCATCCAGCGGATGGGTGCTGGACTTGCCCAAGTCGATGCTAGCCATATCGAATCCTCGGGTCCAGGACGCCGTAGCAGACGTCCGCGACAAGGCTGAAGATCAGGAAGATCACCCCGAACACCAGCGCCAGTCCGGTTATCATGGGGAAGTCGGTGTTGAGCGCCGCATCGACCGCGAGCCTGCCGATTCCGGGCCACGCGAACACGGTCTCCACCACCACGGTGCCGGTCAGGAAGTTCGCGAGCATTATCATCGTGTATGTCACCGGGGCAATGAGCGCGTTTCTGAAAGCATGGAGCCAGACAGTTCTTAGCGAGCTGGCCCCTTTCGCCCTGGCCAGCTTCACGTACTCGCTGTCCAGGACCTCCAGCATCGACGAGCGCGTCAGGCGCAGCAGCCCAGCGGTGGGGTACCATCCGAGTACGGTGACCGGCAGGACGTAGTGCGACCAGTCGCCCCTTCTCGACGTCGGCAGCAGTTCCAGCTCTACGCTGAAGACATATATGAGCACCAACCCCAGCCAGAAGGCCGGGACCGACTGCCCAAGAAGTGCGAAACTCCGTCCCAGGTTGTCCAAGACCGTGCCCCTCTTCACCGCGGAAAACACGCCGAGAGGTACGCCCAGCAATATCGACACGACGATGGCGACCCCCGAGAGCTGGAGAGTGGCGGGCAGCTTCTCCAAGATGTCGTCCAGCGAGTTCCGCTTGGTCACGAACGATTCGCCGAAATCGCCCCTGACAGCCCTGCCAAGCCACAATCCGTACTGGACGACCAGCGGCTTGTTGAGTCCCAGCGCCTCTCCCTGCGCCTCCCACTCCTCCACGGTGTACTTCTTGTAGGGGCTGATGAAAAGGTAGCGAGGGTCTCCCGTCGCGTGCGACAGGCCGAACACGATCATCGTAAGACCCACCAGCACCAGCACCATCGCGGCTAGTCTGCGCAAAATCAGTCGTCGCAAGTTTCTGCCCTAAACTGCGGCGCCTCCGCGATGGGCGTATCGGGGTTACCGAACTCCCATTACGGAGGCGCCACTGTACTTTGAGTGTCTACCCCTGTTGACGTAGAACGCGCGGACTACTCCGACAAGACCACGCTCGCCGGGTGGTTGAACCTGTTGCTAAAGTATGGTTGCCATTGCTGGACTCGAGGACCGTACACGTAGTGAGGCAGCAAGTTGACCACTCCGATGTTGGTCATCCAGTGCTGGATATAGTCCTGCATGAAGATGTTGTTCGCGATGCGCTTCTCCACGGACTTCTCGGAGTTGTTCTCGAATCCAACGTCGCAAATCTCGTTGGGCAGCGCCACCCCCATTATGTGTCCCGGCCACGCGCAATAGTACTGAGCGATGGACCGCCCGGCGGGTACTCCCCAGCCGTGGTGCCACGGGATGTTCATCTCGTGCGTCACCGTTTCCGGCCGCCTAGTCGGGTACGGAGTCCTGTCGAGGGTGACATCGAGGTTTAGATGCTCCCGCCACATCAGCGCGACCGCATCCATAATCTCGGGGTTCCAAGTTTGCGGGTAGGAGTTAGTTGACCAGAACTCCAGTGAGAACCCGTCGGGATAACCCGCCTCGGTCATGTACTGCTTCGCCATTTCGGGATCGTACGGTACGAACCACTCATCCTTCCAGTACGGGGTGTCCTGACCGAACTGCGTGTGGAAGGCGATGTAAACAGGCTCGCTGAACCCCTTCATCACGGTCTCCACGATCAGGTCGCGGTCGATCGCCATCGCCATCGCCCAGCGCACCTTCCGAGCCTTCTCCATACTCTCGTCGTTGCCATACTCGCCTATCCAGGGATGATCGGCGTCAGGCGTGTATCCGGGTCGCGGGTTGTTTTTCCAGTCCTGCTCTCCCTCCGGGCACTCGGAGCAGTACTCGGCCCAGTAGTTCCCCGACACATTTATGACCTGCGGCCATGATATTTGAAAAGCTATTGCGGTACCGTCGGAAGATTCGACTACATCGGACAGATTGGGGACGGTCACCGGAGCGATATCGACCTCGCCCGTGCTCAGCGCCGCTTCCCTAACTGACGATTCCGGTATGTCGACAATGTGCACCGTATGGACGTAAGGCGTGTACTTCCAGTGAGAGCCCGTCCACTCCAGGACGGCCTCGTCGTTGGCGACCCATTTCGTCGCCATGTACGGGCCGGTGCCTATCGGCGTGGTCATGAACTCGTCCTCGCCGAGCGTGTCGTAGCACCTCTTGCAGACCATCCCGAACGTGTTGTCCCAGCCGAAGCCGCCGTGATAGACGCCCCAGGTGGTGTTGAATTCACCCTCCGCCACGTTCATTACGGCCGTGTGCGGGCCGGTCACCTCCCAGCCGAGCCTGTGACCCTTGGTCAACTGGTCACCGGCGTTGCCCACCGACCCCTCCTCGAAGGAGTTGTTGTACGTCCAGGCGACGTCCTCTGCCGTGAGCATTCCCCAGTTGTCGTGCCAGGGCACGTCGTCCCGTATCGAGAAGGTGATGCTGCTGAGGTCGTGCGCGACCACCCACGACCGCGCCAGCTGCGGCTCATAGAGCACCTCGGACGGGATTACTCCGGGGTCCGTTAGCTGCGGATTGATGATGCCCTCATAGACCTGCCAGGCCACGGCGACTCCGACGCTTCCGGAGGCATCCTTGGACTGCAGCTGAGTCAGTCCAGGCACCACGTCCGCCACACGCAGAGTACCCGTCGGCTCGCGCATCACCTCCACTGTCTTGACAACCTCTTTCTCCACGACAACAGTCTGGCCTGGGACCTCGACCGTCTTGACCACCTCTTTCTCCACCACCACCGTCTTGCCAGGCACCTCTACCTCTTTCACCACCTCTACCGTGACAGTCTCACCGGGGACTTCTACCTCCTTTATCACCTCCTCCTTTACCACCACGGTCTCGCCGGGCACCATTACCTCCTTTATCACCTCTTCCTTTACCACCACCGTCTTGCCAGGCACCTCTACCGTTTCGGTACAGGCAACGGCGGCAGCAATCAGGAGAATCGACGCGCCAACTACCAGAACGACTTGCCCTAGCCCAAAATACCTTCTCATCTAGCAGCCTCCTTACGAACTGTCACGATGATCTTCCAATCAACACATGCTCAGTGAGTCCGAGCGGGGATTGTTATACCACAGACTTTTTCGGCATGTCAAACGCGACGACCGAAGCGCCCCTACGGACATCGGGCCATTAGGGGGTGAAAAAAAGTTTTTTCAAAAGACCTGCCCCTCGGGCCCCTTGGGCCCCCGTCAAAGCTGTGGGTAGCTCGGCGCAGCTTTGAGCTCGGGGGCGCTTTCAAGAAATCGTTCCTGCCCCCTTTGTGCCCCTTGGGCCCCCGCTTCGACCCGTTCGGGGCAGGCTCCCCCTCCCCGGCCTTTCGGCGAGGACTTTCCTGAGCCTGTCGTCCTTGTCTCCCTATCAGCATGACGGCCCGCCAACCCTGTGAGCGGTCACGACGCCTTGCCCTCACCGTCCATGATTTCGGTGAGTCTCATTGATGAGGCGGTCTATCTCCGCCAGGCGTTCTTCGTGGGGCACCTTCTCCAACCGGTCAAGGACTTCCTGACGGCCTTCCTGACGGCCTTCCTGACGGCCTTCCTCGCGTTGTCTCCGAGCGTATCTCTCTGCCAGCATATTGAAACTCTCCATCACGGTATATGATAACGCGCCCGCAACGATGACCACCCACCCCATCCCAAATCCGATGTTGGCCAGGGTGGATACCCAGCTATCGTCTGTTATCTCATCAATCTCATTGAACAGCACTAAGGCAAGGCCACCAACGGTTAGAGTGAAGAACACGATGAGATACCATGCTTCATTCGCCTTTGGCAGTTGCATCTAGCAATCTCCGCTCAACCCGCCCCGCCTGAAGAGGGCGGGCGGATCAACCGCCATCCTCTCAGAGTGGCCTGTGCTCGTCTAATCCCGATGTGACTGGGCGTCCAGCTTACTCCAGAGCGCGGAGCCTAGCCGCTAACAAGGCTCATTTTAGCATAGCCTGTCCGGGATAGTGGACAAGTTGAATCGTGTCCGAGTCAGGGCAATCGCATATAAACCGGAGTCAGCTTTGGCGGACCTCCCAGCCCCGCCCCCGTATCGGGGTACGGGGCAGGCTCCTCTGGATTCCGGACCCGTATCGGAGTACGGCGCAAGCTCTGCGCCGGAATCTTATATGCCTGTCAGCCACCCAGGCAGATTCCGGCACGGGCTCGCGGCACCAATGACTACCGCCCTAGTTGTGCCGCCCGGCTCCAACCCATTTCCATCCCTCTTACGTGGCCTTTACAAGGCCATGGTGATTCCCGCGCACGCCGGAATCCAGGGGTGGCGAGGGGCTGGGCATCGCCATTTCCATCCCTCTTACGTGGCCTTTACAAGGCCATGGTGATTCCCGCGCACGCCGGAATCCAGAGGAACCGCATCGCGGATGCGAGCCTCACTTGTGATAACATGGCGCGCAGCCACGAGGGACGCCAATCGCGGGGGTACACATATTGAAGGTAACCAGCGTAACTCCCTTCCTGACCAGTCCGGGATGGGGCAAGAACTTCTGCTTCGTCAGGCTGGACACCGACGAGGGACTACACGGCTGGGGCGAGTGCTACACGCAGGAAGATAGGGATACTCAGGTCACTGCCCATCTCGATCAGCTCGCCCGGTACCTCGTCGGCCGCGACCACCAACATCAAGCACTTCATGCAGGTGGCCTACGACGACTTCGCCGCTCGGCGGGGAGCGATGGACCTGCACAGCGCCCTCAGCGGAATCGAGCAGGCCCTCTGGGATATCACCGGCAAGAGCTTGGGGGCGCCGGTCCATAAACTGCTGGGCGGAAGATGCCGTGATAGGATTCGGGTCTACGCCAACGGCTGGTCCGGCGGAGCCTCCACTCCGGATCAGCTTGCCGAAAAAGCCGCCCAGGTCATCGAGATGGGCTACTCGGCGCTCAAGTTCGATCCCATCCCCGGACCCTGGCGCACCTTCGTCAGCAGGGAGGTAGAAAACGCCACCGTAGAGAACGTCAGGGCCGTCCGCGAGGCTGTCGGCCCCGACGTAGACATCCTGCTCGATATGCACCGTCGTCTGGCCCCAATGCACGCCACCAGAATCGCGAGGGCTATCGAGAGATATGACCCATTCTGGTACGAGGAGCCTGTTCTCGCCGAAAACATGGACGCGCTGGCCGCCGCGAAGCGGGAGATCAACATCCCTGTCGTCACCGGCGAAGAGCTATACACCAAGTTCGAGTTCAGAGAGGTGTTTGAAAAACAGGCCGCCGACATCATCAACCCCGACGTGGCGATCGTCGGAGGCATCCTGGAGCTGAAGGAGATCGCCGCGATGGCCGAGGCCTACTTCGTCGCCGTCGCCCCTCACAACTCGAACAGCACCACGGTCGCTCAGGCCGCCACCCTTCAGTTGTCGGCGATCATGCCCAACTTCCTGCTGGCCGAGTGCTTCATTAACTTGGAGGAGTTCGGAAGGGCGATCGCCGTAACACCCTTCGAGGTCACTAACGGGTACGTCGACCTGCCGGATGCGCCAGGATTGGGTATCGATCTGGACGTGGAAGCGCTGAACGCGCACCCCTACCTGGAAGCGCCCACCAGACGGCTTCCACAAGTAAGCGACGAAGGTCCTTAGGGCACGCCTACACCGGCGCCCGACTCGCCAGGAGGAGCTATGGCCGACAAAATATCCCCAGGACAGAAGCTGCGCGACCTCATCGACACGGGCGAGACGATCCTGCTGCCCGGCGCCCACGACCCCCTTATGGGGCGCATCGTGCAGCGGCTGGGCTTCAAAGCGTGCATATGCGCCGGCTGGATGACCGGGGCCCATCTAGCCACCCCCGAGCCGGTCATGACGATGACCGAACAGGTTGACGCGGCTGGACGGGTAGCCCGGGCGGTCGACATCCCCGTGAAGTCCGACGCCGGAGCGGGCTACGGCGACCCCATCCACGTGATTCGCGCCGTGCAGGAGTTCGAGAGAGCGGGCATCGCCGCCATCCAGATCGAGGACCAGGTCTTCCCAAAGCGTGCCTCGTACCACAGAGGTCTCGAGCACGTTACCGAGCTGGACGAGTTCCTGCGCAAGATCGACTTCGCCATGAAGGCGCGCGAGGACGACATCGTGATCTTCGCCCGCACCGACGCCGGCAACGCGGTCGGAGGCTCATGGAAGGAGGCGGCTCGCCGCGTCAGGGCTCTCAAGGAGCTGGGAGTGGACGCGGTGCTTCCAATGACCCGCACTAAGGAGAACATGGAACTGTTCCGCCAGGAGTACCCCGATAACGACATCGTCATGGAAGGCACAGCCTACTTCAACGGGATGCACCCGGACGAGATGAGGCGATACGGATTCCAGCTCATCTCCTTCCCACTGGCTACCATCGTGGCGTCGGTCGCCAGCGTTACCGACATGCTGAGCGGCATCCTTAAAACCGGTATCGCTAGCTACGACCCCGAAAAGGCCAGAGCGGTGCGGGAGGAGGTCGAAAACGCCATCGGCCTTCCTGAGTTCTGGGAGATCGAGAAAGAGACGGTCGAGGCCGCTCACCGCGACTGGGAAGGCCGTCACATCGCCGGACACGAGGGCTACGACGAGACACGATAACAACCGCACCCATCTGCGGGGCGGAGAGGATTTGTGACAACAATCGAGACCAGAGAGATCGGCGCTACCGGACTCCGCGTCACGACGCTGGGGATCGGGGGCGCGCCGCTCGGCAACGACGTTGCAGACGACGAAGAGGATGTCGCCATCGACGCCGTCCAACGCGCATACGAGGCTGGAATCAGATACTTCGACATGGCGCCGATCTACGGGCTTGGCAGAGCGGAGCGCCGCATAGGACGCGCTCTCGCCGGGATACCCAGAGAGCAGTTTGTCATTTCCACTAAGGTCGGCAGGCTCCTCGAACCCTCCGGCAGCTCGGAGTCCTCTGAGCCTGGGGTGGTGTTCGACTGGAGCCGGGACGGCGTGATGAGGTCGCTCGACGAGAGCCTTCAGCGCCTCGGCATGGACCGCATAGATATCGCTCTGCTTCACGGGCCGCAGGACCACTACGAGGCGGCCATCGGCGAGGCCTATCCCGCGCTCGCCGACCTTCGATCACAGGGCGTGATCACGGCAATCGGAGCCGGGATGAACGAGTGGGAAATGCCCGCGCGATTCGCCAGAGAAGCCGACTTCGACTGTTTCCTTGTGGCCGGCCGCTACACGCTGCTCGACCAGTCCGCGCTTGCCGAGTTTCTACCGCTGTGCCAGGAGAAGGGCATCAGCGTCATACTTGGAGGTCCTTACAATAGCGGCATTCTCGCCTCCGACCTGTCGCCCGATGCAACCTACCAATATGCCAAAGCCCCATCAGAGATTCTCCACCGCGCGCGCCGGATCAAGTCCGTCTGCGACCTGCATGACGTCCCTCTCAACGCCGCCGCGCTCCAATTCGGGCTTGCCCACCCAGCCGTTGCCTCGACGATACCCGGAGTACGCAGGTCCTCAGAGGTCGAGAGTAACGTACGCGCAGCGTCCCACTCAGTGCCCAAAGCTCTATGGGAAGACCTTAAGAACCAGGGACTCTTAGATGAGAACGCCCCCACACCGGCGGGATCATAGCAGCTAGCTGGCGCTGCCGAGTGTCAGAGCACGAGCTGCGATTCTGCGTCAGCTTTCCCGGGCAGACTTCTGGGGCCGTGCCCTCACACCTTGTAGCACGCCGCCAGCCTTCCGCCTCCCTTATCTTCGAGGGCAGGGTGATCATTCTCCCGGCAGAAGTCGTCGGCAATCGGACAGCGATCATAGAACCTGCACCGCGGCGGAGGGTCCACCGGTACGGAAACAGAGCCCGCTATGTTTACCGGATCTCTGGTCACCCCCGGATCGGGAACCGGGACGGCCGACAGAAGCGCCTTTGTGTACGGATGAACGGGATTCCGAAGTATCTCCTCTGTCTCTCCCATTTCGACGATCTTGCCCAGATACATAACCGCGATCCGGCTGCACATGTATCTCGCAACGGCGAGATCATGCGTGATGTACAGGTAGCTGATTCCCAAACGGCCCGCCAGGTCCTGCATGAGTCGCATGATGCCGGTCCTGATGGAGACGTCCAGCATCGACGTAGGCTCGTCCGCAACGACGAACGACGGATTCACCACCAGTGCCCTCGCTATCGCGACACGCTGACGCTGGCCGCCCGACAGCTCGTGCGGAAACCTGAACAGGAAAGTCGCCGGCGGCGTGAGTCCGACCAGTCCCAACATCTGAGAAACGCGCTCCAGTCGCTCGAACGGGCCGCCCATCTTCTGCACCTTGAGCGGTTCGGCGACCGTGTCGAATATCGTCCTCCTGGGATTCATCGACTCATAGGGGTCCTGAAAGACCATCTGCACCTTGCGCCTGAATTCCTTCAGCGGCCTTCCCTTGAGATGTGCGATGTCATCAAGTTCTCCCGATCCACTGTCGAACAAGACCTGCCCACCGGTCGGCTCCGCCAGACGGACCAGCAGCTTGCCCGTCGTCGTCTTTCCGCAGCCGGACTCTCCAACCAGTCCGAAAGTCTCGCCTGCCATGAGATCGAACGATACGCCATCGA
>CBDFGS010000004.1:0-6845 GCA_965247255.1 Dehalococcoidia bacterium
CGGCCAGAAATCCGCGAAGGTCGTCCAATAGCTCGGGGCCTTCTTCGTCCCAGGTCAAGAGGTCCTGCCGCAGGTCCGCGTCGGTGTAGGTCCAGCCGTCTATCAGCAGCTCCCTCACCTCGTCTATCAGGTTGACGTTTTCGGCGGCCCCAGCCTCGATCAGTGCCCTGCGGAGCTGGGTGTCCGAGAACCGAATATTGTTGGGCACCGACCCAAGGACGAGCTGCCGCACGCTTCCGGCAATGTCGACTCCAAACCGCTCCGCCAGCTCCTGCGGTTGGAATCCAGGAGGAATACACGGAGGCAGCCCGCTGAAGTCCCAGGACATGGCGGCCTGCACGTCGGCAGCCGTCGCACACTGTCGAAGGCCACCGAAGGCTTCTGCCAGTCTCTTGTCCACGATGTCTTCCAGCACCAAGCTGGCTCTCTGCTTGTTCTCGATTAGGGACACGTCGAAGTTGAAGGTGTCGACCCTGCCGGTCAGGTAGGGGCCCACCTCGTCGATCAGTCTCTCAACCTGCTCCTGCACCCACTCCGGCGGCGCCACGTCGCGCAGCGCTGCGACCACTTCATCCTCCGCAACCGAGACTCCGTAAGGAAGCTGGACAACATCGCTCAGGTTGTCCAGCACCGTCGGCTCGATGACTTCGGTGTATAAGAGCTCGTAGGCGTCCGCTTCGCGCAGCAACGGTTTGATCTCATCCAGGGCGATGGTAACCCGGTCCGCTAGCTGGACATTGATCTCGAAAGTGTCCCGCTCGCCGACAAAATAGGGGGTGAGCTCATCCAGTACGGCCTCGACCTGTTCGCGCACCCACTCGGGAGGGGCTACCCTGCGTATAGACTCCACCAGCCGTTCGCCGGTGACCTCGATTCCCAGGGGCAGATCAAAGTCCAACGAGTCCTCGACGTTGGGAGTCACCACCTCGTCGTAGAGAAGGTTGTAAGCGTCGGCCTTCCTCAGGAGCGACTTGCCCTCTTCTACAAGGGTTGGAACGCGCTCACCCGCCCTGACAGTAAACTCAAACTCGTCGCGCTCGCCGGTCAGGTAATGGCCGAACTCGTCGAACGACTGCTCCACCAGCTCCTGCAGCCATTCGGGAGGTACCGCCCTGTTTATAGATGAGACAATGTCCTGTGTCGAGAGGCCCGAGGTAACCAGCGGGTTCTCCTCGAGGCCGTTGTCGGAGCCGCTGAAGTCTCTCTCTCGCGTCTCGTCGAGGGCCGAGGTGAGCAGGTCGACAAGCACGAACTCGTAGACGTGTTCCTGGCGTAAGAGCTCAGGGTAGTAGTCCGGATCGAGGAATCTGTCGTTGATCTCCAGCAGTATCAGCGTCAGCAGAAGGAAGACGAAGAAGAGAACGCCCAGCGGAACGCTTATTGCCCTTCCGACCCATATCATAGGTTTACTCTAGCCCACGTACTCCGCATTATCAATGGCCGCACACGTCTGCCTGCCGGCGCCACGAGTTTGCTCATGCAACGAAGTTGTGTCACTGGGAAGACTAGAAATTTGACTTTGCGATGCTGCGACGATAATCTCCCGATGCTGAAGGAAGGGCCCGTCGTCCCATGTCGGCGCACCTGGAGGCTTCACAGATGAGCGCGCACGAGCGCCTGAGATTCGTGATTCCCGGCGACCACCCTCCGCAGATCCAGGGTTCACCACACCTGGAGAGGCTCAGACCCTACGGCGACGTGGTCCTCTTCACCGACAGGCCCGCGAGCATGGAAGAGCAGCTAGAGCGGGCCAAGGGCGCGCACGTGATTCTCAACACGAGGAGCGCGGTCAAGTGGCCGGGTGAGGCGCTCCGAGCGCTGCCGGAGCTACGCATGATCGCCACCTGCTCTATCGGCACCGATATGATCGACCTGAAGACGGCATCGGAGCTGGGGATAGCCGTCAGCAATCAGCCGGGCAGGACAGCGGGGATCGTCGCCGAGCACATGTTCGGGCTGATGTTCGCGGTCGCCAAGCGGGCGGCGGCTCAGACGGCCGCGCTCAAGGCCGGACGCTGGGCCAGGATGGAGAACGTTTTCCTACAAGGCAAGACGCTGGGGGTCATTGGCACCGGCAACGTGGGGCGGGAGATGGCACGGCTAGCCAGCGCCCTGGGCATGCGCGTTATCGCCTGGACATTTCATCCGTCCGCGGAGCGAGCCGCCGAGCTGGGCGTGGAGTTGGTGGACCTGGACGATCTCATCCGCCAGTCCGACGTGGTGAGCCTCCATGTGCGACTGAGCGACGAGAGCGCAGGCATGATCGGCGCCCGAGAGCTGAGCCTGATGAAGCAGGGCTCGCTCCTGGTCAACGGAGGGAGAGGGGAGCTCGTCGATACGGCCGCGCTCGTCGAGGCGCTGAACTCAGGCCATCTGGCGGGCGCGGCCCTCGACGTATTCGACGTGGAGCCGCTGCCGGCGGACCACCCCATCCTGTCCTGCGAGCAGGTGGTCCTCACCCCACACATGGGCGACCAGACCCCTGAAGGGATGGAGCTTCTGAACCAGGGCGTAGTCGACAATGTGATCGCCTTCCTGGAGGGGCACCCGCAGAATGTGGTGACATGAGCCAATGGGCGGAAGCATATGAACGAGCATCTGAAAGTCAACCGGGAATACCGATGTTCTCGCTGAGGGCCTCCAAATGAGACGGGAACGGCTGTAACACCACGGCACCGAGGCTGCACATGGAAAAGAAAAGGCGCGACTATAAGGATATCTACCCTTCAAGCCCCATCTCCAGCAGGGGAGTACGGGCGGGAAAGTTTCTGTTCATCTCCGGCACGACGGCGAACAGATCGGATGCAACAGGCGGGCCGCCGATGCAGCAGCTCCGTGTCATCCTGGACAGGATCACGCGTATGGTCGCCGCGGAGGGCGGCAAGCCATCCGATATCGTCCGGCTGACAACTTACGTGACCAACATTGATGAATGGTTCCCGCTCGAGGGCGAGCAGGTGGATATCTACGCCGAGTTTTTCAGAGACGAAAAACCCGCCAACGCAATCATGGAGGTCAGCCGTCTTGCGGAGCCTGGCCTTGAAGTCGAGATCGAAGCCACGGCGGTGCTGGACTGAGGTCGGGGGGATGGAGACGTAAAGCGTGAAACGTAAGGCATGTACTCGTTGAGGGCGGCAAGTCCCCGTCCTCCTATTTGACAATGGAGGTGCCAGGTGGAGAAGATTCGCAATAACTACGAGGACATATACGCCGCGGGCCCTACATACATCCGGGGCATCCGCGCGGGCGATACGCTGTACATCTCCGGCTGCACGGCGCTTTACTCCGACGCCGACGGGGGGCCGCCGATGGACCAGCTCAGGGTAGTCCTCGACCGGATTACGCGCATCGTCGCGGCGGAGGGCGGTGAGCCTTCGGACATCGTCACGATGACCACCTACCTGACGAACATGTCCGACTTCTGGCCCATCGAGGGGGAGCAGGTCGAGATCTGGGACCAATACTTCGAGGGAGAGTGGCCAACAAACTCGTACGTGGAGGTTAGCGCGCTCGCCGAGCCTGGGCTTCACGTCGAGATCACCGCCACCACGGTGCTGGGGTAACGGCAGCGTGAAACGTAAAGCGTAAAGGGAGTTGGCCGTTCCCATTACGTTTTACGCATCACGTTTTGTTTGCCGATTGTCCAGCCGCTGTCCATCAAGGTGATTTCTGGGGGTCAGGCACAGCTGGCCGCAGCGTTAACAAGGAGAGTGACGAGATGCGAGCGGAGCCCGTAATCACAAAGGTCGAGGTGCACGAGTTCCAGTACGAGGTTGCGAACCTAGCGGGTGGGCCGGGTGGGATGACTTACTCCCCCGGCGCGAAGGGAAAGCGCGCGGCCTACGCTCTGAGGATACTAACGGACATCGGCGTCTCAGGGGAGTTCGTTGGAGGCAGCGCCATCGACTACGCCGCCCTTCCCAGTTTTCAGCACCACCTGATCGGCCACAACGCCCTGGAGCGCGAGCTTATCTATACGAACGTCAAGCGGCAGATGCGACAGTGGGCCGGCATAGGGATGGCGCCGGTGGATATCGCGCTCTGGGACCTGGCCGGCAAGTACTACGACGCTCCCATCCACAAGCTCCTTGGTGGATACAAGAAAACGCTGCCCACCTACCCGGCCACCCTGCACGGCGAGGAAGGGCACTCCGGCGGCCTCGACAGCACCGAGGCCTACGCCGACTTCGCGCTGCAGTGTCGGGAGATGGGCTACCGGGCCTACAAGATCCACGGCTGGGAAGACGGTGACACCGATCGAGAGGTCGCCAACCTGCTCGGGGTCCGACAGAGGGTGGGCGACAAGATGGACCTCATGCTCGACCCGTTCAACGCGCTCATGACCTTCGCCGACGCCCTGAAGGTCGGGCGGGCGTGCGATGAGGCGGAGTACTTCTGGTACGAGGACCCGTTCGCCGACGGCGGCGTATCCCAGTTTGCGCATCGAAAGCTCCGCCAGCTAATCAAGACTCCCCTGCTCATAACCGAGCATGTTCGCTCCCTTGAGTCTCGTGTCGACTTCATCCTGGCAGACGCCACGGACTTCGTGCGCGGCGACGTGAACAACGATGGAATTACGGGCTCCATGAAGCTGGCGCGGGCCGCCGAGAGCCTGGGCGTCGACATCGAGTTCCATAGCCCCGGTCCGGCACAGCGGCAGTGCGTCGCCGCCATTCGCAACACAAACTACTACGAGCTGTCGGGCTCGCACCCCAAGGCCACCAACGCGAACTTCGTGGCCCCAGCGTACAAGGACGGCTATAGCGACGAGCTGGACGCATGCGACGAGAACGGGCGCTTCCCTGTCCCGGAGGGCCCCGGCCTGGGAGTCGAGTACGATTGGGACTTCATCACCAGGAACCGCACCGGGCTGGAGGTGTACGACTAGGGACCTGTTGAAGGGTGGGAGGGCGCCGGTCAGGATTCTGGCCGTCCGGCAACACCACGCAACCTTTTGTCTATCCTCGCATACCTGCACATGCTATTCACCAGATGGTCCAGCCCCCGTCCACGACCAGGTTGTGGCCGGTCACCCACGACCCGGCCGGCGAGGCCAGAAGCGCAACGACGCCCTTGATGTCGTCTGGCGTGCCGCTACGCTGAAGCGGGGTGTTGAGGCGTGCCTTCTCGACGAACTCCGGGTCGTGGTCAGGCCGCGGGATCTGCCCGGGGCTGATGCAGTTAGCCGTTATGCCGTATTCGCCCAGCTCGGCCGCGAGATAGCGCGTGAGATTGAGGATGCCGCTCTTGGCGGTCTGGTAAGCGGGACCCGAGCGCCTCTGGCCTATCGCAGCGTACCATCGCTTGTCGTTGGTAATGATTCCGTGAATCGAGCCTATGGTGATGATGGCGCCTGATCGTCGAGGGATCATGACACTTGCCGCCGCCTGGGCGCACAGGTAAGCGCTCTTGGTATTCATCTCGAAGGTGGCCATGAACTCGTCGACTGAGCCGTGGGGCATGTAGGTCGGCGGCGCGGCGTTTCCCCCCGCATTACATACCACGACGTCCAGCCTGCCGTGCTTTTCGACCACCGCGTCCACCAGGCCGTTGACATCAGTCTCAACGGTCGCGTCGCAGCCAAAGCCAGTGCAATCGATGCCGTCTTCGCGCATCTCGGCGGCGACCTGCTCGCACAGTTCCTTGCGCCGGCTGGCGATGACGACCGAGGCACCCAGCTCGCCGAGGGCCGTGGCCATGGCGCGGCCAAGGTGTGTGCCCCCACCGGTCACTATCGCAACGCGCCCGTGTAGGTCGAAAAGCTCCTGCACTCTCATCGGAAGCCGTAGCTCAAAGTGAGCAACGCAAAAGTCCTTGACTCAGGGAACGCGAGCTGCTCTTCCCCCAAACCCTAAACCCCGACCCCCGAACCCTTTACCCTATGCCCAGTCCCTAATCCCTCTTCGCTCGCTCCCTCTGCCAGCCGTAGTCGATGTCGCCCGCATAGAACCTCTCTGGGTTTTCCACCGCCCAAATCTGCTTGCGGATGATGTAGTTGTCTGGGTCGAGCGCCACGGCCTCGCGCCACGTCGCCAGGGCCTCCTTCACTTTCCCGCTACTGTACAGGCCCATTCCCTTCTGGAACACGGCGTTGGACCTCGAGTGCTCCGAGCCGGGTGTCATTCCGACTTGCGCCGGCGAGTCGAGTTCCAGGTTGGAGCCAGCGGCCCACCGCTCCACGAGGTCGGCGGTTTCCGGTCGGCGAATGTCGAAGCCGCCGAGCCTTTGGTATCTCACCAAACCCTGCTCATCGACTAGGATACCGTTGGGGATGGCTCTGAATCCGAACAGCTGGCCAAGACGGTTATCCTGGTCCACCAGCGTCGTAAACGTCGCGCCGGCCGCCTGTACGTACGGTCGGACTCTATCTGGGCCCTGGGCGTCCATCGCCACAGAGAGGACATCGACCCCATCGTTCCGGTGTCTCTCGTAGTAGAGCTGCCATCCAGGCAGCTGCGCGCGGCAGCCTCACCATGACGCCCAGAAGAACAGGACCAGCCTCTTGCCGAGGTATTCCGAGAGGCTCACCTCGCGGCCGTCAAGCGAGGGGAGGGTGAATTCAGGAGCCGGCTTCCCGACCTCTGCAGCCCTACCTGCTAGGTCCGTCATATCGTCCTCTCAAGCCTGTGGTGTCGATGCGCCGGGGCTTCGTATGGAGCCAACGGCTCCAGTCAGAACGTTCAACCAACGCCGTGAAACCCGACGCTCACAAAGTCGCCCTCTACCATAACAGGCGTGATACGCTCGCCGCCCGCCAGCTGCTCAACCTTCGCCCACTCATCCGGATGCCGGGCGAGGTCCACTTCCCTGTATGGTGTTCCCGCGGCATCTAGCTCTTCCTTGAG
>CBDFGS010000005.1:0-28291 GCA_965247255.1 Dehalococcoidia bacterium
ACAACCGGATCGCCTACGTCATCGCCCACCTCAGCGGTCTCCGCCACACTTCGGTCGAACTTATCACCGTCAAAGTCAGGGGACTGGTTGGTTGCGCCAAGGCCCGCCGCCTGCACCGGGTAGGCCGACATCATCCGCTCCTTCTTGTCGGCGCCATTGCGGTCCGTGTAACTCGCCGTTACCCGCAGGTACTTGTCTGCGTCTGAAGCATCCGGCGTATAGCTCGCTGAATCGTTTCCGTATCCAGGCGCAGTCCCCCAATGGTTATCGTTATCGACATCAAGGGGACCCTTTATGACTTCGGAGACTTCCCACACCCACATGGCGCCATCTATCTCTGTGTCGATTAGCGGCGGGGTATCGTCTGGGGAGCCGTCCGGGTCGGTCAGGGTGGCCGTTATCACGGTATTGGTATCGGCATTGGTGTCATCATGAACCTCGGGCTGCAGCCATGAAATGACCACCTCCCCGTCCTCGTCCACGTCGGTGACGGTGACGGTGACGGTGGTATCGACCGTTGCAGCTGGGCCGGTGTCACCGGAGGCCCTGCTGGCGATGGCCCTAATGACTACGCTATACGTGTTTTGCCCAGCATCGGCATCGGGTGTGGCCGTATTTGTGCCGATCACGTCCTTCGGGTCCTCGTAGTTGGGCGCTTCCCTGAACTTGAGTATACCGCCGTCGATGGTAAAGAGGGCGGCGTCGGCGCCTCTCAGGTCCCAGCTGATGCTGTCCCCCTCGGGGTCGGTCCCCACGTAGGCGGCTACCGCCTCCGTATTCGGCGCGCCGTCTTCATCGATTTCGGGATGCATTATCGCAGTCATTGGAGGGTCGTCGACGTCCTCATCCGTAATCACGGGGAGCTCGTCGACGTCGGTGACTATGATGTCCACGACGACTTCGGCCTTTTGGTTTGCGTCGCCGCCCGTGACCTCGACCTTAACGGTGACGCTGAAGCTCTTCTTTTTTGCGGGGTCGTCGTAGTCCAACTCAGGGTCGGTAGAACTCTTACCCTCGGCGCCGCCCACCATGATCTGACCCTTGTCATCCATGCCGGTACCGATGTCAAAGTACTTTGCGTCGGTCCCCTCCAGTGAGTAAACCAGAGTTCCGGGCCCCATGGCCGCCACCGGAGCGCCGACGTTCCCGCCGGGCGCGGTGTTCTCGGCCACCTCTCTCGTCACGGTGCCCGTCTCATCGAAGGTGGGCACGCTTCCCGGGCCGGGCGCCAACCTCACTACGTTTTCCGTTGTCGCCACCCCGGTTCTCAACGAGGGAGGCGAGCCAGTGGTGAGAATACGTTCGTCCCTATCCATGGTCTCTGGATCGTCTGCGACGCTGTGCGGGTCGGTGTATCTTGCGGTTGCCCGCAGGTAGTAGCCCCTGTCCATGTCCCGAGGCGTGTACCTGTTTGTCGTGGCGCCAGCTATTTCTTCAAATCTTCTATCCGCCGCATCAGTCTGTGCCCTGGACCAATGCCAGGTGACGATGTGTACGCCCTGATAGGGCTCACCCAGGTCGCCGCCCTTGTCATCGGGGTCCTGCACCTCCGCAACGAGCATCTCGTTGAGGTAAGCCGTCTCCCCTTCCGTAAACACCACCTTCCCCGCTTCGTCGACGTTGGTGACGATCAGCCACACGTTTACCTTGCCGATGCCGGCAACGGCCCCCGAGGGACCGGTGTCGGTGGCCACGAGGGTCAACTCATAGACGTTGTCATTATTCGCGTCGATCGGATTCTCGAAGTCGGGCGCCTCTTTGAACTGGATATAGCGCGGCTCAAACCCTCCGCTGAGATCGAAGGCCGCCGCGTCGTCTCCCTCCAGCTGCCAATCGGAAATGGAGTCGAGGTGGTCCGGCTCTTCGAACACGTACTCGTTTTCACCATAGGTCCGGCTCCCGTCGTTTTGGGGTTGCACATCGGGAGCATCGGGAAGGCTCACGTAGACCCCACCGGTCAACTCACGTACTGTGATCTCCGCCCGTCCGGTCACTATCGGGTCTTCGTTCACGTTTTCGGCCGTGATGGTAACCGTGATATTGTCGGCCTCGCCGGAAGGGTCCGTGGCCCTGACGATTACCGTGTACGTTCCAGCCACCGCGTCGGCTACGCGACCTTCTCCAACCGCGTCATAGTCCAGCTCTTGCGCCACCTCGATCTGACCTGTCTCCATGTCTATATCGAAGAACTCCAAATCGCTGAGAGTGAGGGGGTTATTGGTGGAATCGGCGTCGTCGTCCAACTCGTAGGTCAGTGTGTCGTTGTCCGTATCGGTGGCCGTAACCGGACCGCCCACGGGGTCGCCCACGGCCGTGCTCTCAGGCACCGTCCTGTCGTCCGTGTTAGCTTCGAAGTCGGGGGAGGCGTTCGCATTATCGGACACCGCGGCCCGCACCGGGTTCTCAGATTTCGCATCCGCGGTCTTGGTGTCGTCGCTTTGCGGATCCGTATATTCAACACGGACCCACAGGTACTTGTCTTCATCTGCCGCTACGGGGGTATAGGAAGTGCCGGTTTGACCGTCTACCACGTTCCAATGGAACATATTGCCAACCACGGGGTCGGCAGCCTTGGAGGTGTACCACGTCCACGTGGTGTTATCGGTGGTGCCGTCCGGGTCGGTCAGGGTGGTGCCTATCGCGACGGTAACCTCGGGCTGCAGCCACTGCAGGGTCAGCTCACCGGTGTCATCCACGTTTCCGACGATCACCGTGAGGGCGATGTCGGTCCTCTTGGCGGGAAGGGGGGCATCTGCCCCGGCCCTCATCTCGGTGGCGCTCACCGTTATCTGGTAGTTGTTGTCGATGGGAGCGAATTCGCCAGCGCCGGCGAAATCGTCAGCAACATCAGCAGCAGGGTTCAGGTTGAGGCCCCGGTCCGTCGGGTTCTCGAAGTCTGGCGACTCCATGAAGGTGAGCACGCCGGTTGAGCTGATCGCGAAGTCGGCGGCGTCGACTCCCCTCACGTTCCACTCGATGCCTGAGCCCTCGGGGTCTGTCGAATCGAAGTCCCGCACCGCATCCGTGCCGTTCTCGGCGTAGTGGATGTGTTCGGCCCCCTCGACTACGCCTTCGTGCATCTGCTCGGGATCGTCGTGCGGGTGCGCAAAGATTCCATTCGGTGCGGGATTGGATAGCACCAAAATCGCCATCATTGCCAACAAGGCACCGACGCGCATAACCACCGATTTCTTTACTGCGCTAGACGGACGGTCCAACATACAATTCCCCCCCTGGCCGACGCAAATCTTCCATTCCCGGAGTGGACACCGTGTCCCGGAGTGGACACCGTGTCCCGGAGTGGACACCGTGCAAGATACTAGCATTCCACATAGGTTGTGTCAAGGCCTGAATTGCTCGGGCAACGGCGTTATATCGTGACGTGCTGGGAATGAAGTTCCTTTTCCGTTCCCCGCCCGGGCTGGCTTTCTTCGACTGCGCCGGCGTTCGGCTGATGTTGACGGCGCCTGAACCGGAGAGCGAAGAGCCGGGTGGCCGCGGCCGCCCCATCTACTTCACCGTGCCCGATGTCTCACAAGCTTGATTCCCTCGCAAAAAGGCCTGTTTGAGATGAACCCTGGCGTGCGAAGGGGCCTGGAAGGGAGGAGGCCACGGGATGCCGGCTGCTGGCCTCACCGCACCATCTGCCGCGCTCAGGACAAGCGTGATCCCGTTGCGGTACCCCTTCCGTGGCTCAGGGCACCCGGTGGAAGCTGTGGAGCGGCGCCCTCATGCGGCCGCGACCGCAGGTACCGTCCCGACCGCCCGCTGAGCCGTGTTCTCCATCTCCACCAGGCGTGCATGGACCATCCGCTTGAAGTTGCACGCCAACGCCTTCAGGTAGACGGCAAGCCGCACCCGACGGCCCCCTCGCACCCGCAAGCGCCCAAGCCCGTGGGCGCGCTTCAGCTCGGAGTTCGTTCCCTCGATCCCGGCCCTTATGGCATACCGCTTGCGCCACTCCTCGGTGGCCTCGGCCCTCCGGCGCCGCTCGATGTTTACCTTCACCAGGTCCGCCTTGAGGACGTAGTCCCCCGCACGCCGGTCCAGCTTCACTGGGCAACGGGACCGCAAGGGGCAGGGCTCGCATGTTGTCCTGGCAAAGTGGACCTCTACCCGCTCCGGCGCATCCTCCAACTCGTACTCCTCGATGGACGGGTGGCCGGCGGGGCACACCGTGGCCTGCTCCCCTGTGACGTCGATCTGAAAGTCCGCGGCGGTGAGCGGCGGTGGTCCGTCACCCTCTCCTTCGTGCGAGTTCCCCGGCGCCGACCCCGCCACCGGGCTCACCAGTTCCGTTCCCCGGCGCGAGGCTTCGAAGGCGTTGCGGCCCGACCCATACGCCGTGTCGGCGAAGAGCTCGTCCGGTCGGACCTTCCGCTCCGCGAGCCCGTCAACGACCGGCACGCTCACGTCGGTGTCGCTCCCACTCGAGGGGGTCACCTCCACGTGGGTGATGAGCTGGGTGGCGTTCTCCTCGTGGCAGGTCTCCGCCACCTGCACCTCGTACCCCTTCCCCTTGTGGCCGCTGTAGGTCACATCCGGGTCGTGGGGCGATTGCAGCGAGTCGGCGGACACCTGCTTCGGGTCCTTCAGGGCCACGGGCACCTTGCATTCCCCAGCATCGTCGTCATCGTCCCCCGGGCGCCCGTCCCGGTGTTTGCCCACATGGCACTGCTCCCGCAGCAGCCGCTCCAGCAGCCGGTACTCCTCCAGCTGGGCAGCAGTCGTGCCACGGAACCGGTCCACCAGCCGGTAGAGGTCCCGGGCACAGACCGAAAGGCGTCGCCGACCCTCCCCCGTGCGGGCGTCCTCGTAGTGGGTCGCCTCGTCTTCTTCCTTCAAATAGCGCCCCAGGAGGCCCTCCGGAACCCCGGGGCGAAGCTCTGGGTGCTCCCAGCGCAAGGCCCGCAGGAACAACCGCATCGTCTCACAGAACAGGCCCAGCCGGGTGAGTGTAGCGATGTTGCTCATGATGTGGGTGGAGTCCAGCCGTTGCTTTCCGGTGCGTATGCCCAGCGCCTGGATGATCCGGTCCGTGGTCTCCTGGAAAGCCAGCCGGCCACCATCGTGCTGCATCAGGCGAACTCGGAAGTTGTGGAGGGTCTTCTGGGGCAGGTGGGTCTCCTCGATGTCCAGCCGCAGGGCGTGGTGCCAGAGCAGGTTGAACTCTAGCTGCTCCAGGGCTTCACCGTCGGTGAAGTTGAACATCTCTTTGAGAAGGTGGACCCCGAGGACGGTCTGCACCGCTCGGTTGGGACGGCCGTTGTCCGCGCAGTACATCGGAGCAAAGAGCGCCTCGTCAATCAGGGGGAGCGCCTCGTTTCGGAAAACCTCGGCCCAACTCCCCTCCAGGCGCTTAGCCTTCTTCGGCGTCACCAGGAACTGGGACTGCCAGAGGCTCTCTTGCGGGTCTCGCGCTCGGAACATGCTCCCCTCCCTCGCCCGGGCGCTGCCCCAACGCCCTTTCCCCACATTATCCTCCCATTGCCCACGGAGGACGAGGGGTTTTGAGGAAGTTCCAGCGCTTTAGCACATGTGAGCGCTACCGTATGTTGGAGTAGGACACGGAACAGAGACTGTATATTGTACCCAGGCAAGGGTACGGTTGTTCTAATTCGACCTGAACAGACTTTTTACGAGAGAATCAGGATTGCTCGTAGGTGGTGAACCTGTCGAACAGCTGCCCCCAGAGGGTGTCAGTGTCGATGCCGAAATCACGTATCGCGGGAGCGCCAACCCGCTCCGGCGTCGGCGTTGGGGTCGGAGGTGGCGTCGGCGCTGGGGTCGGCGTTGGCGTCGGGGCCGGGGTCGGCGTTGGCGTTGGCGGGACCGATGTCGGCGTAGGGGTACTGGTGGCCGGTGTAGGCTCGGGCGTTGGCGTCTCTGTCGGCCCATCGTCACATGCCGACAGCAACGCGACGGCCAACAAACACAGCAGCCCAACCCATACTATCCGGCATGAGGACCTTCCCAACACACTCTTAACGCGCAAAGTGAACGCCAACTGCTTGCCTCCTTCTTAGGTAGGTCAGCTGCCTCCTAGTCCGACCGCCCACGAATACCTGAGTTTTCCGTTGCTATTGAGTCCGTCGGATGAAGGTTCTTGATTTTGTCCAGTTTGGTGGGGACCAAGGGGACAGGAACCTGAAGCGGGGCCCGGATCATTCTTCCCTGTCAGTCCGGCCCAGGAATACTTGGGTCAAGATGTCGTTCTCCCTGACGGATTGGGGGTCTCCGTGGAACGCGACGCGGCCCTTGTCCAGCACGTAGGCCCGGTCCACGACGTTCAAGACCCCCTTGATGTTGTGCTCCACCACTATTATGGTCGTGTTCAGCCGCTCGCTTATCTCGGCGACTTTTTCGAACACCTCTTTGACTATGATGGGAGCCAGGCCCAGCGTGGGCTCGTCCAGCAGCAGCGCCTCGGGATCGGCCATGAGTCCGCGGCCCAGGGCGAGCATCTGTTGCTGCCCGCCTGACATGGCGCTGGCCAGGTCGCGCCTCTTGTCCTGCAGGACCGGGAACAGCTCCATGACCGAGTCCATCCGCCGCTCTTTTTCCGCCTTGTCGTTCAGGTACAGGCAGCCCATTTCCAGGTTTTCCTCGATGGTGAGGCGGGTGAAGACACGCCTGCCCTGAGGCACGAAGGAGATGCCCTCTTTCACTATCTCGTGGGTGGCGGACGCCAACAACCGGTTGCGCCAGTAGACCTCCCCGGCAACTACAGGGGCCAATCCCATCACGGCTTTGAGAACAGTGGACTTTCCGGCCCCGTTGGGACCCATCACCGCCACCACCTCTCCCTTGCGGACCCCCAGAGACACGTCGTCCAGGGCCGTGACGACGCCATAGTGGACGGATATGCCCGACAACTCAAGCAGCATCCCGCCGACGGCGGGTTGGGCGTCGGTGTTAGAAGCAGAGTTGTCGAGATTCTGTTGTAGGGTCGGTTCTTCCTGTGTGTCCATTCTTGTGTCTCACAATGATGATTCTTGGCCCTTGGGCTAGACGCCCAGATAGGCTTCTATGACCTCTGGGCGGCCCAAGACCTCGTGCACGTCCCCCTGTGCAAGGAGCCTGCCGCTGTCCAACACAATCAGGTGGTCGGGCAACTCCCGGACTATGTCCATGTTATGGGAGATGAGTATTATGGTGTTCCCGTCCTCCCGCATCTGGTTCATCAAGCCCTTCATCTTCTCTAGCATCTGGGGGAAGAGTCCCGCGAAGGGCTCGTCGAACATCATGGTCCTTACGCCCATCGCCATGGCGCGTCCGATGCCCAGCAGTTTCCGCTGTCCGTAGGACAGGTTCATGGCGAGGTCGTTCCGCTTTTCCCACAGTCCCACGTCCTCCAGGACGGCCGCAGTCTTCTCACGGTATGCGGGCTTTGTCCGTTCGAACAGAGCAGGAAAGAGCCTGCGCTTGGTCAGGACCACCATGACGTTGTTCCACACGGTCATCTGGTCGAAGAGCCGCACCTCCTGAAACGTACGGGTGATGCCATGAACGGGGTTTTCATGGGCTTTCACCTCTTTGAGGACGGCTCCTTCGATAATCACCATCCCGCCATCCAAGGGCAGTGTGCCAGTGAGCAGATTTATCAGCGTGGACTTCCCGGAGCCGTTGGGTCCGACTATGCTGGTCATTCCCTTCTTGGGAATTGACACTGTAAGCTCGTCCACCGCTCGAACAGCGCCGAAGTGCTTGGAGATGTCAACGGTCTCCAGGGCGAACGGCTCACCCGATTGGACAGGTCCTTCGCTCATAGCCTGTACCTCCCAACAAGGCCCTGGGGCCTGAACAGCATAAGCAGCGCCAGCAGAATGCCCAGGATGACCAGCCGGGCTTGGCCAATGTGCTCGGTGGGCAGGAAGGGGATAAAGCGCATGCCCTCTTCCAGCAGCACGAAAGCCATTGCTCCCAGGAGCGCGCCCCATATCGTGGCCAGGCCGCCGAGTATCACTATGGCAACCAGCAGCATGGACTCCAACAGAATGAAGGAGTTGGGGTCCACGAAGCTGGTCCAGCTGCCGAAAAGCCCTCCGGCCAGGCCCGCCATCATGGCTGAGATGGTCCATACGGCCAGCTTGTAGTGAGTCGCCTGGTAGCCAAACACCCCAATGGCCTGCTCGTCCTCCCGTATGGCGGTGAGCACCCTCCCGAACGACGAGGTAACTATGGACCAGGAGATGAGAACTATGACCGCCAGGAACACCAGCACTAGTATCAGGAATTCCAGCTCTCCGTCGAGTGTCCACCCGCCTATCACCGGACGGGGCACCTCGTGGATCCCGAATGCGCCCCGGGTAAGGTCCCGCCAATTCAGGAAGACGTTGAAGCTGATTATGGCAAAGCCAAAGGAGACGAGGACGAAGATGTCGTCCCTGAACCGGTTGAACACAACACCCACCACAACGGCTACCAAGCCCGCCAGGACTACACCAACGGGCAGAGCTGCGAAGAACGGCCAATCGAATGTGGGTATGGCCCCGGTGCGCAGTTGGTCGTATGAGGCCTCCGAGGTGAGAATTGCTGTAGTGTAGGCGCCAATGCCGAAGAAACCGATGTGCCCCACCGACAGCAGCCCCGTGAAGCCCACCACCAGGCTCAGACTGACCGCCAGTATCGCCCAAATGCCGAACACGGTTCCCAGGGCTATGGCGAATCCGACCCCCTGCCACAACATAAACGCAATGGCCCACGAGATGATGAGCAGGTTCGCCCACAGCTCTATGTTGCCCCTGACGGACGTCAGAAGCTCCTGAGGACCGCCCCGAAGCCTGGTCAGCACACCAACTCTCCCAATTCCGTCGGAATCACTATAGCCTCACGGAAGCCGGATAAGATCGATGAATATGTTCACAGCGATGCCGTCACTTCCTTGGCACCAGGCCCTTGGGCCAGAACGACAAGAACAGTATAAGTACGATAAAGGCGATGACGTCCTTCCATTCACCCGCCAGGTCCCAGATGCCGAACTGCTCTATCATTCCCAGAGCGAATCCGCCGACGATGGCGCCGTAGAGGTTCCCGATGCCTCCCGCTACCGAGGCTATCCAGCCCTTCAGCAGCAGCAGCAGTCCCATCCTTGGCTGTATGGCCGTGTCGTGACCGGTTAGAATTCCGGCCATCGCCGCATATACGGCGCCTATGAAGAACACAGCGGCGATTATCACGGTGGTGTTTATCCCCACCACCTTCGACATCTCCTCATCGTCGCCGATGGCCCGCACCGCCTTTCCGAACGCCGTCATCTTGAGGACCAGCAACAACGCCACAAAGCCGGTCAGGGCCACTCCTATGGTGAAGACGTTGAACCCCTTGATGTTGGCTCCTCCGACGGTCCAGGTGTCGTTCCCGAACGCCTCCGGCAGAGGACGTGCGGCGGTCTGGAATACAATCGTGATTGCGGCGGTCATCGCCAGCAGGATGCCCAGGGACGCCACCAACATGATAAGGGGTGACCGCGCCCGCGCCCGCATGTACACGTACATGCCCCGGTAAAGGGCGAGGCCGACGGTACCTGCCAGCAGACAGGATACTCCCCAACTCAAGTAGAGCTGAGACCCGGGAGCGTTGGCCACCAGGAACCCGCAGTACCCTCCAAGTACAGCCGCCCCAACCCCACCAACAGCCAGGAACGCCCATAAGCGGCTGCCTGTGGATATGCGCGGAAAGCCTTGGCGCTGCGCCCAGACCACAACAATCGCCGTAACCACGCCAATCGCGGGGGCGAGCAATAGGTTCAATTCACTTGGGTAAGAGAGCACGAAACCCGTGTAGACCCCTACCCCCACCGCCAGTGCTCCCATGGCCGGACGCACCGCCGACTTGAAGCGCTCCCGGAGGCGGGATGGCAGGACGACGTTGAAGGCCCAAACCGCCACTCCGGCCACCGTCGCGGCGAACAACACGTTGACGTACACTTCGTTAACCTCGTACTGGCCACCCAAGGTGTCGTGAGACCTCAGGTAGAAGACGCCGTAGGCGCCTATAGCAGCGGCGGCGCCGTAGTACAGGTCGAAGAACCGGACGGTGCTGTACACCAGCGTGAACCCTATGGCAAGCAGAGCGTAAATCGCTCCCACGGACAGCCCGTTGAAGGCGAACTGGGTGGCTTGCTCAGGGGACTGGGTTATCTTCCAGACGACGTAGGCCGCCACCATCGTTGCCAGTGCGACGGCCAGGAGCCTGCCCGAACCGGTGCTGCGTACAATCAAGCGGACCTCCAAAGGCATTTCAACCGGAAGGTTTTGGAATACGCCGACGGGCCGGCTCTTCCGGCCCATCGGCTATCCCTCGATTCTACTGGGGCGGCGCGGGTCCCAACGCCTTGTAACCCTGGTTCTCCTCGTTCCTCTCGGCCAGAGGCAGCACCTCGACAACGACGTTGGATAGGCCGACAACCTCGCCCCTGTCGTCGAAGCTGTAGTTGTCCCCTATGGTCCCGCTCCAGGTGATGTCGTACATACAGTCCCTGAAACCGTCCGCGTCCTGGTCGTCGTCGGTCTGCTTCAGGCACTCGGCGGCGATGTACACGTCATCGTAGGCCGATCCCAGATACCAGGCCAGGGTGACGTAGTCGTAGCGTTCCCGGAAGTTGGCAAGGACTTCCTGGGCCTTGGTGTTCGACGGGTCGAGGTCGGTCTGGATGGCCTTGAGGCCGGTGGCGGCGTCGCCGGCGATCCCCAATGCGGTCGCCCCGACAGGGACTACTTCTGAGTACATCGGCCCATCGTAGCCTAACTCCCGAACCTGCTTGACAATCGTGCCGCCGGAGAATTCGGACTGGGCTCCTATGTGGAGCGCATCCGGGTTCTCATTGAGCAGTTTGGTCAGTTGGCTCCTGAAGTCGGTGACGTCTGAAGCGTAGCGTTCCTCCGCGACCAATTCGCCGCCCAGCTTCTGGAACTGCTCGACAGTCGTCCGCCTGACACCCTCGGCGTAGTCGGTCGCCTCGGTGATGGTGGCCAGCCTACGGATGCCGTCCGCCCACATGACGTTGCCGGTGTCGATGCCCAACTGGAGGTCGCTCAGCGAGGTCCGGAATATGTAGTCCCCGGCGTCGGCGATGTCCGGGTTGGTGGCCAGGCCGGAGAACATAATCACTCCGTCTTCCTCGGCCAGGGGAGCGGCGCCCAGCATCGCTCCGCTGCAGGATGTGCCGAGGATGATCTTGACCCCGTCCACATCGGTCAGCTTTCTGTAAGCAGTGATCGCATCCTGGGCGGCGCATTTCGAGTCCTCAACGATGATCTCCAGCATCCGCCCATTGATGCCGCCCGCCGCGTTAATCTCGTCAACGGCCATCTGCTTGGCTTGAACGGCTACGTTTCCGTAGGTCTGGCCTGGACCCGTGACCGATTCCATTACTCCTATCACAAAGGGATCGTCGTCCCCGTCTCCTCCGCAAGCCATGGCCACCGACGCAACAATCGCCAGCAGACCCAGCAAGACAATCGGCATCAAAGATAAGAGTCGCACGGTACACCTCCTTCCACACAGAGAGCTCCTTACATCGCCTTCCGAGTATGATAGCGCTATTTTACCATTTTATTAAACGGAATTTCCTAGTTTAAGGTCTTAGCCATCACCTGGACCGCCAGCCAGGCGCCGTTGGCGGCGAAGCGCGCCGAGGGCATGTGGTTCAGCCCGACGCCGTACTTGAGGTCGCGTATGGCGTTCTCGACCTCGGCGTGGCGGCGATGATCGGCCTCCAGTTCCAGCGTCTCCCCATCGCGGTCGGTGATGAAGGCGTGATAGCTGTATCTGGCGAAGAGGGCGAGCTGGGAACCGGGCGTCGGCTTCACCCGTCGGACAATGAGCCGCACCGGCGCGGCGTCCGGCTTGGTCTGGAACGGGGTGTAAGTCGTCTCGGCGACATCGGCGGCGCCGTCCATCCAGTAGGGAATGGGAGTCCAGTCCTCCTCTGGTATCGCCTCGATCAGGTCCCGCAGGCTGGCGCGCTGGCGGATGGTGATAGAGAAGCGGACATCCATTTCCCGGCAGGCGGCAACGACAGTGTGGGCGTAGAAGCCGCTGTCGGCCCGCACCGTGAGTTGTCCCCTGGCCCCGCCGTAGCGCACCCGCCCCACCGTCTCACGCAGGAAGTGGGCGGCGCCACGGGCGGTGTTGGCCCGGCCCTCGCGCAGCCGGGACATCAGCACCTCGCCGGTGCCGGCGGCAATGGCCAGCAGCGGGTGATAGCCGCGGGCGCCGGTATAGCCGTGGTGGCGCGCTCCCTCCTTGGCCAGTCCATAGGTCTCGCAGATGGTCGAGTCTAGGTCGATGGTCAGGGGCGAGTCGCCGGGTCCGGCCCCCAGCGGCCCAGGCCCGCGCCAACAACTGGCGGCTCACGCGGTCGAGTTGACGGACATGCCCCCACCGGAAGCTGCGCAGGAAGGTCCCCAGGGTGGATGGCGCCTTGACCACGCAGCCTAGAACACCGACCGTCCCACCAGCGCGCAGCGCATCGGCGTCGTCGATGCAGTCGCCGCCTGCCAGCGCGGAAGCGACCAGCGTCAGCATCTTGTCCCCAGTGTTCGCCCGTCCCGGCGCTCCGCCGAGGTCAAGGTGATGGTCGACGAGTTCCGCAGGCCCAGGTGCCGGGCTAGGGTGGCCGGCAGGAGCAGGCCGGCATTGGCCACCAGGCGATGGTCGTCAAAGAGGATGCGGATACGGTCGGGTTTGTTCTGTGGCAGCATCTATTGGGTGCTCCTTGTTTCCGGGCGGGTTTCTGTTCCAAAACCATTATCCCAGATTCAGAGGGGCACCCGCCGGCTTCTTCAAGGGCTGTCCCCAAGGACGTCCTTCGGTGGATTCGGGGTAAGCTAAGCGCCAGGGAACCAGAGGTTGCTGCCTCTTCCAGCAAAGTTAAGAGAAGCGCCGTGCCGATGCCGCGGCCTCGGCAATCGTCCCGTACGGCCATGCTGACCTCGGGTATGGACTCGTCAACGAACCCGTATCCAGGCTGGTCTGTGGAGAAAAGACGAAACCAGGCAGCGCCAAGGGGCCGGCTACGCTTGTCTTCAGCGATCATTCCCACATCGCCAGGGCGTCCCCATCCAGAGACATAGCGCACGAGGTGATCGTCCGCGAGCATCTCTGCCTCGGGAGGTTTGCGATCCCCGGGACGCCAATAAGCAGCCTTGTAAAGCATGCGCCCTAGGAAGGCCTCATCCCCTACATGCGCTGATCGCATGCTGTACTCGTTTGGCACTGCTGAGCGATCACGGATGCTTCCGCCGTCGCTAACATAGCAAAGGTGCCGAGGCTGGTTCAAGCTGACCCGCTACCCGACCGCTGGTAGTGGATCACCGTGTTCAAAAGTGACCTCCACGTAGGCCTGGGTGGACTCTGTCAGCGCCTCTAGGGCCTCTTCCCTGCTGTCACCCTCGGTCACGCAGCCTGGCAGAGACGGGACTTCGGCAACCCACCGTCCGTTTTCCTGCTCAACATCGACCTTAAAGACGTACGTCTTCATATCACTAGCATACTAAAAGCCTACGACCGGCTGCTGTAGCACAGACCGCAGGGCAGGATGGAGGAAGGTTGGCGAGGCTAGAGTTACACCACCGCTGTCGGGACCGACCGTAGCGATTGGCGTATGGCCTTGACTTGCGCCATCAGCGCGGCGAAGTTCTCGAATGTGAGGGACTGAGCGCCATCGGACTTGGCGGTGTCGGGAGTCGGGTGGACCTCGATGATGAGGCCGTCGGCGCCGGCAGCAGCGGCTGCTGCCGCGACGGGCGCTACCAGATACCACTTGCCGGTGGCGTGGCTCGGGTCGGCCACCACGGGCAGGTGGCTGAGCCTGTGCAGCGACGGGATGGCATTGATGTCCAGCGTGTTCCGCGTGTACGTCTCGAAGGTCCGGATACCGCGCTCGCAAAGGATGACCTGAGTGTTGCCGCCCGCCATAATGTACTCGGCGGCTAGGAGCAGGTCCTCGTAGGTGCCTGAGAAGCTGCGCTTCAGCATTACGGGCTTGCGCGTCATCCCTACTTCGTCCAGCAGGGAGTAGTTCTGCATGTTGCGGGCGCCGACCTGCAGCACGTCGGAGTAGCGGGCTACGAGTTCGACATCCCGTGGCGACATTACCTCGGTGATCGTAGGCAAGCCCGTCTCGTCGCGGGCCGTCGCCAGCAGCTTCAGGCCGTCCTCGCCCATTCCCCGGAAGCTGTAGGGCGACGTTCGTGGCTTGAAGGCTCCGCCGCGCAGAACCTTGGCGCCCTGCTCCTTGACGGCTTTCGCCGTCGCCACCACCTGTTCCTCGCTCTCCACCGCGCACGGTCCGGCGAATACCACGAACTCCCCGGCGCCGATCTTCACCTTAGGGTCGCCGATCTCCACCACAGTGTCTTCGGGGTGAAACTCCTTGCTGGAGAGCTTGTACAGCTTGGAGATCCGCACGACCTCGCCGACCCCGTCCATACGCACCAGCTCGTCCTCGAGCTCCGGCGGAATCTCTCCGATCACGCCGATTACCGAGCGCTCGACGCCCTGAGACCGGTTGGCCCGCAGGCCGCGCTTCTCGATGTGCTGCACTACCGCGTCGACGTTCTCGCCGGTGCTTCCGGTACTCATTATGACTATCAACTGACAAGCCCCTTCATTTATCCATGCCACGGTCTCGGAGGTTCTCCGCGCCCCTGAGGTAGACGTTCACGATCTCGCGTTGGCTCTTCTCGGTGTTGACGAGCAGGAGTGCCCGAATACACATCGTTTGCGAGTCCGGTACCTTCATCTCGTGGCTGTTTAGTAAGGCGACGTGCTCCCAGCCCATGTGCCTGGCAGCCTGCGCGGGGAAGTCCGCATTGAGGTCCTCCGTGGTCGTGAATATCGCCGCCGCGACGTCGTCGAGGACGAGGTCATTGGCTTCCACGATCTCGGAGAGGAGCTCCGTCGTCGCACCGAGTATAGCCTCCCTCGTGTTGTCGTCGGCCGTCGTTGCTCCGCGAATACCCCTGACACTGGACATACAGGCGCTCCGTCAGCCTCGATTCGCCGGACGTGACGGCATCAGCCACTCCACAAAAGCCCCTGCGGTTGCGGGGGCGTCTTCAGGGTTGGCTCTGTCAACTGCGTCCAGGAGGGCACTTCCGACTACGGCTCCATCGGCGATCCGTCCGACGTCCTCAACGTCCTGCGGCTTGGAGACTCCAAAGCCAACGAGGACCGGGAGGTCGGTGTGATTTCGGATTCTACCTACGAGTGCGCCCACACCCGACTGCAGCCCCTGTCTCGCGCCCGTCACTCCCGTGAGGCTCACGCAGTATATGAACCCCTTCGCGCCCTGACAAGCCTGCGCGATACGCTCGTCGGTGCTGGTCGGCGCCAGCAGCGGTATCAGGTAGAGTCCGTGAGTCTCGCAAATCGACCTGAACGGTCCTGCCTCCTCTGTGGGTAGGTCGGGAACTATGACGCCGTCGGCGCCGGCTTCTACCGCGTCCCGGGCGAACGCCTCTGGGCCGTACCGCAGGAAGGGGTTGTAGTAGCCCATGTAGATGAAGGGCGCCTGAATCCCGCGGCCCCGCAGTTCGCGTACTGCGTCGATGGCAGTGTGGACCGTAACCCAATTCTTCAGGGCGGCGAAGCTGGTCTTCTGAATCGTCGGGCCGTCCGCCAGCGGATCGCTGAAAGGAATGCCCAGCTCCAGCATGTCGGCCCCCGCTTCCAAGACCGAAGCCACAATCTCCACGGACACCTCGATCGTCGGGAAGCCGATCGTAACGAAGGGCGCCAGGACTGTCCTGCCCGCGGCCTTCGCCTCTACTAGCGTCGTGTCTATGCGGTTCTGCATGTCCGTTACGCGGCGAGCGAAAGCGCCAAGAGATTCTGGAGCATGTGTGCCATGGATGGAGGCCCCAACGATCGCGTCTTCAGATAGAGCCACGAGAGCAACAGTCCGCTCATGAAGGCGGGGACTACTACGCCGATGTCGCCGTGGCTGATAGCGAATAGTGCCGAGCCTGCTATTACGCCTCGCAGCACACCCAGGGTATTGACCATGGCCGCCAACATGAAGCCGCGAAAGAATATCTCCTCCGCCGGCGGACCGATCAGTCCGATTACGGCCACGTTGGATAGTCTCACCAGGCCTGAACCGAGGGCGTCCGACGGAAGCGGCGGCGGTATCAAGGACTCTAGATCGGCGGCCATCACGAGCGATGCATACACGCCGGTCAGGAAGAGGCTTCCCAGCAAAGCGGCGACTGCTAGCGGATACGCCCACTTTCCCTGTGCTCCGATCAGCCCGATCGATGTCCAAGCGGCGCCGTATTTCCGGATACCGAAGAACCAAGCTGCCCAGACCGTCAGTAGCAGAAGCAGTAGGAAAACGATGGGAATCAGAGCTGACCCCTCTCTGATTGCGGCGCCGTCCCGGATCGCGGCGAGGAAGTTCGCGGCTAGAATAGTGGCCACCAGGACAACGGCCAGTCCGGCCAGGGCATCCCTGACCTTCCAGGGGACCCGGAACTCCGTCGCCACCGCATCTGTAGTGCCGACCTCGCGCAAATCCATGGGCCCGACGAGTTTAACATTTGTGCCGTCTCCAAAGCCGCTGAGCTTGTTGGCGCCAAGTCTGTAACACGGCGTTCAGCTCGGCCGTTGGTATAATCACCACAGGCGGCAGCCGAACACGCTGATATTGCTTTCAAGTAACTGCTGTTATGTCAATTAGTTTCACGGTGAGTGCAAAATTGTGGAGATGCAGCACATCGCAGTCCGAGCCACCCGGCTTCCCGCCCGAAGGGAGAGTCCAGAGAGGGCAGAGCCATCTTTGGTGGGGGTTTGGGGGAACCCCCAACCCCTATCCGCTCCGCTTCCCTGCCAAGGAAGTAGGCGATTTCCGCAGCAAAGAATCAGGTAGGGGCGCCTCTACGAAATGAGACCGCAGCGGTCCGGCGGAAGAGTCCAGAGAGGGCGCAGCCATCTTTGGTGGGGTTTGGGGGAACCCCCCAACCCCTACCCGCTCCGTTTCCCTGCCAAGGAAGTAGGCGATTTTCCGCAGCAGAGAATCAAGTACGGGCGCCTTTACGAAATGAGACCGCAGCGGTCCGGCGGGAGAGTCCAGAGGGGGCGCAGCCCTCTTTGGTGGGGGTTTGGGGGAACCCCCCAACCCCTATCCGCTCCGCTTCCCTGCCAAGGAAGTAGGCGATTTCCGCAGCAAAGAATCAGGTAGGGGCGCCTCTACGAAATGAGACCGCAGCGGTCCGGCGGGAGAGTCCAGAGAGGGCGCCGCCCTCTTTGGTGGGGGTTTGGGGGAACCCCCCAACCCCTACCCGCTCCGCTTCCCGCCAGGGAAGTAGGCGATTTCCGCAGCAAAGAATCAGGTAGGGGCGCCTCTACGAAATGAGACCGCAGCGGTCCGGCGGGAGAGTCCAGAGGGGGCGCAGCCCTCTTTGGCGGGGGTTTGGGGGAACCCCCCCAACCCCTATCCGCTCCGCTTTCCTGCCAAGGAAGTAGGCGATTTCCGCAGCAAAGAATCAGGTAGGGGCGCCTCTACGAAATGAGACCGCAGCGGTCCGGCGGGAGAGTCCAGAGAGGGCGCCGCCCTCTTTGGTGGGGGTTGGGGACGGGCGCACAGCCGCGTGCCCCTACGAATACGGAACCGGAACTGCTCGTTGATCTGGCTGAAGCGGGTTCCAAAGTTACCCTCATATGCCCGGTCCGCCTCACGGACATACCAATACTCAGGAGGACCTTGAATGAGCGAATACGGTCTGACGGTGAAGAGCGACACAGGTGGCAAGCGCATTGAACTGGAGTGCGAGCACCAGAACGGCCTGCTCTACGTGGTCCCGAGCGAATCGAGCTGGGTTTGCTCCGAGGACCTGCTTCACGTCCACGCGCTGGCGGGCTTCATGAAACAGCTTGCCCAACTCGACGACGTCAGGGTGAAGGAGCTGATGCAGACGTGGGGACTCTACTTCCGCGAGAGGCCGCTGGCAGCCAAAGAGGCTGAGGCCTAGGGTCCGCCCGCCTCGTCCGAGCTCACCAGCGTCTCCGCCAAAGCGAAGCAACATGAGCTGCCTGGGCGGCCTATGGCGCGACGCCAGCTCTCCCGTACGAAGGGCTCGCCCTCGACTTGCCTGCCGTTTACCTTCATCGTCGCAGCCGCGCTGAAGAAGAGCACCGAGTGCACCACCGTGACGGCGCCTGACTCCAGAGGCCGGTCCATGACCACCTCGGGCTCAAGGTGTGACCACTCCGCGTCGACGACGTGATCGTTTGCTTCGATTCGCCAGGTCGGGGCACTGCGCACGTCACCGCCTCTTTTGAAGGATGCCTGGACGATGGGCGTGTGGCGCTCGAATGGGCTTGGACCCCAGGCCACCACGTTCTCGATAACGAACTCGGCCAGCGCGCTGTTTTCGGCGAAGAGCGTCGGCTCAAGTCTGACCTCGTCCGACCGCGCAAAGGCCACTGTACCCTCACCGGCCGCGCTATAGGAGGTGTGGTACAGGCTCACGGAGCCGCTATTGTCGGCCTCGCCGGGACGCCTCAAGTAGAGTATCCAGTGCTCCCCCGACCAGACCAGCTTCGAGCCCATGCTTCAAGGTCCTTCCTCTGAAGAATAACAACAGAGTTTCTCAAGAATAGCAACATAGCCTCTTATCGCTCACGGTGAGTAGTGGTATGTCCTGTGGCATCGGAAGAGCGGTATCAGGCTCTCGACCTGTCGCCATGCATCAGGACCGCCGTTGCTTCAGGGCGGCGAACCAGCGGAGCTGCTGCACATCACAGCCGAGCAACGTAAAGGCTTCCCGTCCGGCGGGAGAGTCCAGAGAGGGCGCAGCCCTCTTTGTGGGGGGTTTGGGGGTACACCCCCAAACCCTCTCCGCTCCGCTTCCCGCCAGGGAAGTGGGCGGACTCTGGACCGGGGACGGGCGCACGGCCGTGCGCCCCTACGCTCGCGCCGAGCGAACCTACAGTTCTTCGTCCGCGCCGTCGCCTGAGGCGTTGACCACTCTGTGTAGCATCGGGCTGAAGGCGTCGTCGTCTCCGGGCTCCGTGTCGTCGTTGGACCAGTCCTTGACGACGACTCCCTCTTTCGTCTCCTCTTCGGCTATTTCGACACCGAGCTGAGATGCTGAAGAGGAAGCGCGGAACTCGGACGCCGGCGATGCCCGCCCGTGTCGAGTTGGGAACGAGATGCTCGATGCCTGCGAGGGGTGCTTGAACACCTCCCGGATTATCACCGTCAGCTCCTGGTCCCCGACGTGGGTCACCGCTCCCTCGTAGCGGTTTCCGCCCTTCAGAAGGCGAGTCAGCCTGGACGCTATTCGTGGCTCCACCTTGCCGACGTACTGGCCGTCCTGACCGCAAGCCTCAAGGCCGTTCCCGGACACTCTGAGCTGTACGGGGTGACCGGGCGCCAGCTTGAGGAGCACCTTCGCCTCGGCGAGATCGACGAGAGAGGTGACTCCGGCTTTGCCGCTCTCCTCTATGAAGACTTTCGGCGCCGTCGCGGCTCCGGATGCACCTAGAGGAGCCACGTCGTCTAGCTGTGCCAGCCTGCTGAGGTTCTTCTTCGCTATAGAGTTGTGCGGCGAGATCTCTAGTGCACGCTGGAACGCCGCTTTGGCTTTCCGGTTGCGCCCAAGCTCGGCCATCGCCTTGCCGAGTCGGTTGTAGGCCTCGAGGTCGTCTGGGGAGGCGTCGAGAATGGCCTGGTTGGCTGTGACGGCCTCGGACCATCGGCTATCCATCGCTAGAGAGATGGCCTTTTTCGCCATCTCTTTCCTGGCCTTTTCTCGACCGTTAGTGCTGGAAATTACCAATCCACCCACCTGTTTCTGCGTTGAGGTTGGCAGATTCTAGCCGATCGCTATAGGCCGTTCAAGCGTTTTTACTACCCTCTGAATAGCCAATTTCTCGGCGGCCTCTCCAGCGCAGTGGAAGCAATCGCCAGAGCGCCTCTAGCACGATGAACGGCGACATCTTCGATTTCCCCGAGGCCCGTCTCTGGAAAATTATAGGGTGCTCCACGACCCGGTAGCCCCTCCGCTGGCAGGCATGCGCCACCTCGGCTTGAAAGCCGAACCCTTTGCAGCGGAACTCGGTCATGTCCAAGCCTCTGAGGGCTGACCCACGGAAAGCCTTGAAGCCCGACGTCGCGTCGTGGACCTCCAGGCCGGCCACCCAGCGGATCCCGAAGTTCCCCAGCCCGCTGATGAAACGCCTGAACGCTCCCCAGTCCTCCGAGGCGCCTCCCGGGACGTACCGAGAGCCGACAACGACGTCCGCGCTCTCCAGGTGCTTGAGGAATGCCGGTAGATACGCGGCGTCGTGGGAGTGGTCCGCGTCCATCTCGATCACAACGTCGGCCCCATCGGCGATGGCCCTTGAGAACCCCGCGACGTAGGCCGTGCCAAGCCCCAGCTTGCGGCCTCGCTGTATCACTTGGACGCGACCGTCGAGCTGGGTGGAGAGCCGCTCCGCGACCTGGCCGGTCCCGTCAGGAGAGCCGTCGTCGACGACGAGCACGTTGACCTGTGGGAGGTCGAGATCGAAAAGGCGGCGAGTAAGCTCCGGCAGGTTTTCCGCTTCGTTATAGGTCGGGACCACGACTGTAATCCGCGGGCTGCCCACATTGCCCTTATCGGCGGCCGTCGACTCTACGTTGGTGTCGGAAACTGCGTCTTTCACGGACGCTACTTTACCTCAAGCTTTGTACTGCCCGGTGGCGTCTCGAAGTCTGGGCATGACGACGTCCGTCAGCATGGCGAACCAGTCTACCATCAGCCTTACCTTGCTGGCTTTGTGATGGTACCAGTCTACAGGCGCTTCCGCGATTCCGTATCCCAGCTTGCGGGCGAGATAGAGTATCTCGACGTCGAACCCGAACCCATCGCTTTTCTGTAGCTCGAACAGCCTCTGCGCCACCGGGCCTTCGAAGCACTTGAAGCCGCACTGGGTGTCCTGTAGGTCGCGGACTGCTAGAAGCCGGACGATGAGGTTGAACACACGGCCGCGAAAGTGCGTGAACGCAGGCTCGCCGAAGCGTCGCGCGCCCGTCTTTTCGCGCGATGCGATCACGATGTCGTACCCCTCGCGCATCTCGTCCATGAAGCTCGAAAGGTACTCGATGGACACCGCCAGGTCAGCGTCGCACATGAACCTGTACTGACCCCGGGCCTGCAGCATGCCGTGCTTGACAGCCGAGCCCTTGCCCCGGTGCGGTAGCGAAACGACCTTGAATCGGTTGTCGTCGCCTGCACGGTCCTTTACGAGCTTGGCTGTCCCGTCGGAGCTTCCGTCGTCTGCGACGACCACCTCCCACTCGTAGGACTGCGACTCAAGGTAAGCCTTGATCGCGTCGAGGGTGGCGCCGATGCGTTGCTCTTCGTTGTAGGCGGGAATGACGACGGACACGAGGGGCTCAGGTGGACTACCTCGCTGGCCGTCGGCTGCACTGTCAGCCACGGTCGAAGTTGGCTTGAGCGCGCCGAGACATATAGCGCCACGAGAATGAGAAAAGGGGCACGGCCGCTATTCGGCGCTCTCGACCAGGAAAGCGCTGTGCAGCGCCTGGGCGGCATCGCCTACGCGGGACGCGTCCACGATGCATGTGATGCGGATTTCGGACGTCGTGATCACGTCGATGTTGATGCCGGCATCCGCCAGAGCGCGAAACATCCTGGACGCATAGCCGGGGGCGTCCTGCATCCCCGACCCGACGATGCTCACCTTCGCCAGTCCGTCCGCGGTGTCCACACCACGGGCGCCCAGCTCCGCGGCTACCTTTTCCACCACGGCTACGGCTCGTTCCAGGTCTGTCCCTTTCACGGTGAAGGTCAGGTCCGTACGCCCGTCTACGACGGCACCCTGCACTATTACGTCGACGCTGACGTCCGCCTCGGCCAGCGGCTCGAAGACTTTGGCGGCCCCCCCCGGGCGGTCCGGGACTCCCAGCAGGGTGAGTTTTGCGACGTTGACGTCGGTCGCAACTCCTCTGACCCTGTTGCGAGTCTCCCCGACTCCGTTGCTCATCTCAGCTCCCCGGTGTATCAGCGTGCCAGGCCGGTCTTCGAAGCTCGACGCGACCATGATCGGCACATCATAAACCATGCCCAGCTCGATGGACCGCGGCGCCATCTTGGCCCCGTAGCTGGCGAGCTCCAGCATCTCTTCGAACCCGATCTCGTCCAGCTTGCGGGCAGCAGGGACCAGCCTCGGGTCGGCGGTGTATATCCCGTCCACGTCCGTGTAGATCTCGCACCTATCGGCGTCGAGAGCAGCCGCGAGCGCTACCGCGGTTATGTCCGACGCCCCTCTCCCGAGCGTCGTCACGTTCATGTCGTCAGCTATCCCCTGAAATCCGGCCACGATGACAATGTTGCCGCCGTCCAGCTCCTGGACGATGCGGCCGGGTTCCACCGCCTCGATCTTCGCGTTGCCGAAGCGTGCGTCGGTGCGTATTCCCGCCTGCGCTCCGCTAAGGCTGACCGCGCCTTGTCCGAGGGCCCTGAGCGCCATCGCCACCAGGGTGCAGGAGACCAGCTCGCCTGTGGAGAGGAGCAGGTCTAGCTCCCTGGGATGAGGGTCTGGGGACACTCTGCGCGCCAGCGCGATCAGCTCGTCGGTCGTACTGCCCATCGCCGACACCGTCGCGACCACGCTATCGCCTCGGTCTCGAGTGCTGGCGATTCGACGCGCCACGTTCTGTATGGCCGCTGCGTCGGCCAGTGAGCTACCTCCATATTTCTGGACGATCAGCGCCATCGGAAGCCTTCAGCCAACGTCCGTCTCGTCGACGTGCGCTCCTCGCTCGGACAGCTCGACCACTTTGAATGTTCCCTCGACACCGGCCTTGGAAGCTGCCTCCGCCATCTCGTAGCCGATGGTAACTTCTCGATCGGTCGCGAGGGCCAGGACGCTCGAACCCGCGCCCGACAGGAACGCCCCTGCTGCTCCCGCGTCTAACGCGGCCTGAAGGATGACTTTCATCGAAGGAAAGATCGTGCGCCGAGCCGGCTGATGCAGCCGGTCCTGGGTCGCTACCGCCATATTCCTCAGGTCACCGGTGGCGAACGCGTTGACCAGCAGTGCCACGCGGCCCATGTTGAACACAGCGTCGCTCCGGTCGACCGTAGGTTGCAGAAGCCCTCGTGCCTCCTCGGTGGGCATCGGCACCTCTGGGATATAGACGACCGCCTTTAGGCCGGCCGGAAGTGGAATGCGTGACGTTATCAGTCTTCCGTCGTTCTCGACGACGATCTGGCAGCCTCCGAAGAGCGCCGCCGAAACGTTGTCCGGATGGCCTTCGATCTCCACGGCCAGGCTCAGGATGTCGTCCTGCGCAAGACCGCGTCCGCTGACCTCGTTCCCTGCTACCAGTCCCGCGACCACGGCTGCCGAGCTGCTGCCGAGGCCCCGAGCCAGTGGGATACCGTTGGCGCACACGAACCTCACCGCCGGCGCTTTACTTCCGGCTTGCTCGAACGGGATCCTGAAGCTGCGCGCCACGAGATTCGAAGCATCGCGAGGCAGGGACCCCGCGCCCTCGCCGTCGATCTCGAAGCCGTCCTCGCCCAGCTCGACGGTGACGGAATTCCACATGTCGAGGGCGAGCGCCAGGCAATCGAACCCCGGACCCATGTTCGCGCTGGTGGCTGGAACTCTGACGGTGACGCGATCTCGCATTGGCTTCGGCGGCGCCTCCTCCACGTTGCCTGGAGAAGGCGTGAACGGGATTACAGACTGGGAAACATGATAGCACGGTGAATCGCCCGCCAACTCCGTCCAGTCAGCTAACGACACCACACTGTTAGAATCTCACTGAGGATTGCCACCTTGGTAGCGGAAGAAGAAACCTTAGCCTCCACAGCGGAGACGTTAGAGGGAAAGAAAACGCGGCTCACCGAGAGCGCGTTGGAGCTCCTGGACTACCACCTCGTCCGCCAGCGCATAGTCGGCCACACCCGCTTCTTCGCCGCGCGGCGTTCCGCCGAAAACCTGCGTCCGAGCTACTCGTCAGCGGATGTCGTTCTCCTGCAGCGGGAGACAGCGGAGGCGGTCGTATTCCTCGACGAGGTCGGCGACGTCGATCTGAGCTGCGACGTCGATCCAACCGAGTACCTGAGCCGGGCGGAGTTGGAGGGGGTGCTCTCCGGCCACGAGCTGCTGGCAGTCGCGGATCTCATGGAGGTGCTGGGGCGAGCCAGGTCGGCCCTTACACGGCTGAACGATACGGCCCCCCTTCTGGCTGCTTTTGGAGACGGCATTCCAGACCTGCGGAGATTCCAACGGCAGATACGCGGCTCCATCGGAGAGAGGGGCGAAGTGCTGGACTCGGCGTCACCCAACCTCGGGCCTCTTCGCCGCCAGGTCAGGAATGCATACCAGGGCGTTTCGGCCGCATTGGAGAGTGTGCTCAGGTCAGCCTCCGGTCGAGAGGCGTTGCAGGATGACGTCATCTCAATGCGCGGAGACCGGCTCGTCGTGCAGGTCAAGGCGGAGATGCGCCGGCGTATTCCGGGCATCGTTCACGACGCCTCCAACACCGGGGCCACGCTCTTCGTCGAGCCCTTCGCAACCGTCGAGCTCTGCAATACCTGGCGAGAGCTGGCGCTGGAGGAGGAGCGGGAGACGGCCCGCATCCTGCGCGAGCTGTCAGGGATTGTCGGAGACCTCGCTGAGGACATCAAGCGCGGCATCGAGCTAACAGCCCACATGGACTTCATCCTGGCCCGCGCTCGTTACAGCGAAGCCATCGCCGGCGTCGAACCCGTCTCTCAGTCAAGTCCACAGGACGCCGGCGGTATGGCTGAATCGGTCGTAATGCTGCTCAGGGCCAGGCATCCGGTCCTCGGTGTAGAGGCCGTGCCCATCAACGTCGGCATCGGCCCCGGCTGGTCGGTCCTGGTCGTCACGGGCCCGAACACCGGCGGAAAGACCGTCGCTATGAAAACGGTCGGACTGCTGGCGATGCTGCACCAGTCGGGCATTCGCGTACCGGCCGACGAGGGGAGTGTGCTGCCGATATTCGACGGCATCTACGCGGACGTCGGCGATCACCAAAGCATCGAACGCTCCGTATCGAGATTCGGTGCGCACATGCAGAACGTGATCGACATACTCTCCGTCGCCGGCCCCCGGTCGCTGGTGCTGCTGGACGAGCTTGGAACGAGCACGGACCCCGAGGAGGGATCCGCGCTAGCCAAGGCCATACTGGAGCAGCTTGCCACCGTGGGCGTCGCGACCGTGGCCACGACGCACCACCGTACGGTCGCGGCCCATGCCGAGACGACTCCCGGCATGATGAACGCCAGCGTCGAGCTCGATCCGGACACGCTCCGACCGACGTACCATCTGACAATAGGGATACCCGGCCGCAGCTATGCCATGTCCGTAGCGGCCCAGCTCGGCCTTCCAGAGGAGATCATGGAGAAAGCTGAGTCTCTGCTGGAGCCTCAGTACATGAGGTTCGAGGACTGGCTCTCCGAATTGCAGAGCGATCGCCGGACCCTACAACAACGGCTCGAGGAGGCCGACGAGGCTCGCGCGAAAGCTGAGGCGTCCGACGAGGAGCATCGACAACAGCTAGAGGAGCTGGCCCGGCGCCGAGAAGACGTCGTCCACGACGTGCGCAGAGAGCTCGCCGACGAGTACGACGCGGTACGCAAGAGGCTGCGTCGAGTCGAGGCGTCTCTCTCCTGGAGTGCCCCCGCCGGCGAACCTCCAACGGTGGACGTCGAGGAGGCAGCAGCAGAGCTCGAGGCTGCGAACGAACAGATAAAAGAGATCGAGCGCGTTGAGCCGCCAGCTCCGACGACTCGCCTCGACCGGCCGGTCCGCGTTGGCGACACGGTGGACGTCAGGGGCCTCAACATTCACGGCACCGTGGTCGATCTACCTCAGGGGAGCGCCGAGGCTGAAGTCGCGATCGGTTGCGTGCGACTCCGCCTGGACCTGGGCCGGCTGTCAGTGGTCGAAGGCGTGGAGCCAGAGCCGTCGCAGCCCGAGGTCCGCTACGATCTCGGGCCTATGTTGCCCACTGTAGAGCTCGATTTGCGTGGGCAGCGCGCGGAAGAGGCGCTCGTCAGGGTGGAGGAGTTCCTCGACAAAGCGGTACGCGACGGCCTCAGCTCAGTCCGCATCATTCACGGCAAAGGAACGGGCGCACTGCGGACCGCCGTCCGTGAGCTTTTGGAGCGACATCCCCTGGCCGAGACATTCGCCTCGGAGCCACCGGAGCGCGGAGGCGACGGGGCCACGCTGGTCGAGCTTACGTGAGCCGCGGGCCAACCTTCAAGGCTACTCTGGCCGTACTTGTCCTCCTGGCCTCGGCCGCCCTCGCTTCCTGCGCAGATGGGGAACCGGCCAGCGGCCCCCAGGACCCGTCCACGGCAGTCGCAGAGCCAACCCTTCAGGCTTCGGCAACCGCCGTCCCCACGCTTGTCCCTCTGCTGACACCGTCCCCAACTGCGGCGCCTGAAGCCCCGACACCCACCTCTTTGCCCAGTCCAACTCGAACGCCGACGCCTAGCCCGACCGTCGAAGCTACTGCTCCTCCAACCGAGACCCGTCAGCCCACTGCGTCCCCGAGCGCGACGGCGTCACCGACGGAAACGCCGGCGCCAAGCCCGACCGCCGCTCCGACCGAGACCCCAACGCCGCCCTTGGTGCTCGAGAGGGGCACTGTGGCCATCGCCGACATCGAGTGGGCCGCTGAGGTCGCGGACACTCGGGAGGCGCGTCGTATAGGCCTCGGTGGACGGGACAGCCTGCCCGAGCTGAGCGGTATGCTCTTCGTCTTCGAGACCGGCCTCACGACCAATTTCTGGATGGGCGGCATGAAGTTTCCACTGGACTTCATCTGGATCTCCGAGGACTGTACGGTCTCGGAGATCACCCCGGATGCGCCGATTCTCGCTACCTCGACGCAGCCTTCCAACGTCCGTATATACCAGTCGGCGGTCCCCACGAAGTACACCTTCGAGATCAACGCCGGCGAAGCGGCCTACTACGACATCCAGCTCGGTGACAAAGTACGCTTCGAAGGAATCAAGGACGCTGGCTGCTAGAGACAGCCGATGGACCGCGACTCCGTTACTGTGCAGAACGTGTGAGAAAACAGCGTGTGTAGGGGCGCACGGCCGTGCGCCCGTCCTATCTCCGCCGCACCATATCTCCCCCCAGGCGCCGGGGTGCAGTACCCTCCTTGACCCCCGACGAAGAATCGGCATAGTGTCTAGGGTAATCTTGATTTGTTCATAAAAACCCCTCGCCAGCCTGGGGCAAGGTGGGGATAATGTAATAAAAGGTCGTGGGCGCTGCGCCTGGCCGAGGGAGGGGAGGATGTTCGGAATACGAGACCCGCAAGAGAGCCTCTGGCAGTCCCAGTTCCTGGTGACGCCGAAGAAGGCTAAGCGCCTGGAGAGAAGTTGGGCCGAGGTTTTCCGAAACGAGGCGCTCCCCCTGATTGACGAGGAGCGCTTTGCTCCCAGGTACTGCGTGGACAACGGCCGTCCCAACCGGGCGGTGCAGACCGTCCTCGGGGTCCACCTCCTCAAAGAGATGTTCAACCTCACCGACGATGAAGCTCTGGGAACAACTAGAGTTCAACCTGCTCTGGCACCACGCCCTGCGGCTAGACATCGAGGAGACCCACCTGCCCCAGAAGACCCTCCACAACTTCCGAGTTCGCCTGATGCAGCACGATGGTGGCCGGCTGGCTTTCCAGGAGACCACGGACCGGATCATCCAGGCGCTGGGCATACGCACCGGAAAGCAACGGCTGGGACTCCACCCACATCATGAGCAACATGGCTACACTCACCCGGCTGGGCCTGTTCTGTGAGACGATGCGGTTGTTCCTGCGGGCCTTGCGCTGGGAGCACCCAGAGCTTCGCCCTGTGGTTCCGGAGGGCCTCCCTGGGGCGCTATTTGAAGGAAGAAGACGAGGCGACCCACTACGAGGACGCCCACACGGGGGAGGGTCGGCGACGCCTTTCGGTCTGTGCCCGGGACCTCTACCGGCTGGTGGACCGGTTCCGTGGCACGACTGCTGCCCAGCTGGAGGAGTACCGGCTGCTGGAGCGGCTGCTGCGGGAGCAGTGCCATGTGGGCAAACACCGGGACGGGCGCCCGGGTGACGATGATGACGATGCTGGGGAATGCAAGGTGCCCGTGGCCCTGAAGGACCCGAAGCAGGTGTCCGCCGACTCGCTGCAATCGCCCCACGACCCGGATGTGACCTACAGCGGCCACAAGGGGAAGGGGTACGAGGTGCAGGTGGCGGAGACCTGCCACGAGGAGAACGCCACCCAGCTCATCA
>CBDFGS010000006.1:0-9661 GCA_965247255.1 Dehalococcoidia bacterium
TGGGCAATGTCCCGATGGAGTACGTCCGATCCGCCCCGGTGCTTGGCGAACCTCTACCGGTTCCGACGCGGTGGCTGCCACCTTAAGAACCGAAAGGGAGTCCTGCATTGCAGGTCTTACATATTGGAGCCGCCTGAGCGGCGGAGGCAAGATTCCCAGCTGTTCCTTGCGGTTCGATGTGACAGTGACGAGTGGAGGCAGCCCTACCCGGGTATTCAGGAGCATGAAGGAGCGTCGGCGGCTGAACAACCACCACATCCGGAGTACCCGGCAGGCCAGTCTATAGGCGGGCCATGTCGGGGCGTTCCTGGAGACGGCGGTAGGTTCGGCGTGCAGCGCGGTGAGTATGACATGCTCCGCTGCCAGAAGCGGAAGGTGGTGTAACAGGCTATTTCGCGGCTGCAGCGAGGGATTCAGCTTTCTCCAGCTCAGCCTCTGCGTCCGCAGCGGAGCGGAATACATCCCCCACACGCTTCCCATCCATGTAGGCGGTGTACTCCCCGCCAACGACAGGCGGGCCATTCAATCCCTCGCCTAGAGCTATCTCTTTGAAATGCCAATTGACCCAACATTGGGCGCCGCTCTTGCCTACTCCCTGCACTACACGAATCCCAACTCGCTCCCAGGGTATTGCCGCCATCGTTTTCCTCCCAGTCGTTTCCCCTTGCTAGAGCTTCATGATCGCGGCCAAGGCGCCCATGATAGTAGCTACGGCAGTCACTCCAAGCAATTGCAGCACGATCAGCCATTTGACTTGCTTCCCCATCTCTGTGACCAGACGTGTCTCCAACGCACTGAGGTCAGCCGTCGTCGCGTAGTGCTGCCGTATCTCAGTCCGTAGAGTCAAGATCTCCTCCTCTGACTCCGACTGACGGATCGGGCTGCTCCACTATGGTTCTTCCGCTACTCACTAGCCCACCTCCGTGGCCAAGGGCAGTAGGCCCAAATCAGCATATATCATTGACCCGCCAGCAGAAGGCAGAAGGTCCTGAGATGGATGACCCCGGAGGGCCTCCCGCGGAACATGCCGCCTCGCAACTGGCAATGCGTTGGATCGTATTCTCTTATTCTACCAAGTCAAACCGTTCGAGGCGCTAGCGTAACTGCCGGATGTCGCACGTGTCAACGCCGCGAATTTGCTTCACAATTAATGTTACCGAACAGGCTATCGTTGCTTCAAAAGAGATGTTGCCTGAGAGGGTTGTGAGGGAAGCAGCGTGAGCGAGTATGCGGAGGCGATGAGGGAGCGTTGCCGAGTTGTGGGTCGAGCAGAGAAGGGTCGTCTGCTGGACGAGTTCACGGCGGGTGACGGGCTACCAGCGGACGCGCCGGTATGTGTCCCGCCATCTCAGCATAGCCAAGCGCGAGGCTGGGGAGGACAACGCAAATGTGCGCCGGATGGAGGTACTCAGTCAGATATTACTAGGGGACGTGTCTCCCCAGGTTGAGAGCGCTCTGGGCGAGACTAGGAATCTGAGACCCAAAAGCTCGGTGTTGCTGACCCCCGGCTTGAGGCCCTGCGCGAGCGCTTCCGACCTAATCCACTAGAAGACTCCGACCGGGCACACACCAGGAGCCCCAGTGTAGTCTGCATCGTCTTTTCTGATGGTCTCGTATGAGGAATAGGGAGGCGACTACCCTCACACCGCAAACAGCACTTCGAATATGGTACTGTCTACAGTACCCTCTGGCCCCCACCATTCGAGGACGCCCCTCTGCGCGTAGCTGATGCTTCTAAACCGACGCACCTACCCCACATCTCCCACTACCCATGGAGGGTCCACCGCCATGTACAACCAGGTCCGGGCCACGGCCATAAGCATCAAGCCCAAGCGTTGGGACAAGCAGTTCAACGCTGACAAGGTTGAGCGGTTCGTCAGAGAGGCGGCAAAAGACGGCCCAGACCTCATCGTGACCCCCGAAGGGGTGCTCGAAGGATACGTGGCCAGTGAGGTCTCCAAGAATCCTGAGCTTGCGCAGCGGATGCTCGACATCGCCGAGCCAATAGACGGGCCCTACGTCGACCGGTTCATGCGGCTGGCCAAGGAGCTAGAGACCTGCCTCGTCTTCGGGTTCGCCGAGCGCATTGGCGACGAGGTCTACAACGCCGCCGTCTTCATAGACGACCGTGGCGAGCTCTGCGGCAAGTACCACAAGACCCAGCTCGCCGAGGGTACCAGCGCCCCCTGGTTCTTCAACCGCGTCGGCAGGACGCTTCGCGCCTTCGACACACCGCTCGGCAGGGCCGGCATCCTCATCTGCAACGACCGCTGGAACCCGATGATAGCGCGTACCCTCGTCCTCGACGGTGCCCAGATGCTGCTCATCCCCTCCTACGGCATGAAGACCAAGCCCCAGAACGACACTGTGCTGGCGCGCGCCCGCGAAAACGGCGTCCCCGTAGTCGAGGCCAACGTCGGCGTCAACATGATCGTCAGCAAAGGCGAGATCGTCGGATACAAGTGGGGCAACGACCAGATCACCACCGCCGTCATCGACGTTCCCGCATGGCCGTCCACCGCTGCCGCCCGCGAATACGAGCGCCAATACATGGACATGCAGACTCCCGAGATGGAGCGCCGTTACCGCGAGTGGCAGAAGTCGCTGCGCAGCGAGGAGAACCTCGTTAGCCGCGCCAGCATTGGAGGCCTGACGGCCGGCATCGCCGAGTGAGGCCGCGTCCCTAACGGAGGTATTTCCAATGCCGCCCGCTGACAGATACCGCCCCATCATCTTCACCGACGACGCCTCGGTCCTGACCGTCAACGAGCCCCCTCTTTCCCTCGACAGGGTCCGTGAGCAGATGATCGAGCCGCTGGAAGGCACGCCCGCGAGCCTCTGGTGGAGCGTGGGCGACCACGAGGTGTTCCACCACGAGACGGAGATCGGCGAGATCATCGGCGACGGCATCGACGACTTCGAGAAGTACGAGTACTTCCACTCCTTCTCCGCGGCCCATTTCAAGCGGGTCTCCGACAACACCCGTCACCTCATGCAGACGACCGGCGGCCCGCTGACCACCCTCATCGGCATGTGCCGCGAGGCCGGCATCGAGTTCTTCCCACGCGTCCGCATGAACAGCCACTACCGTAAGGACCCCTCTACGCCGGACTACGGCCGCTTCCGCCGCGATCACCCGGAGCTGCTCATCGGGCGCCCGGGGGAAGACATCCCGGTAGGCAGCCACGAGTGGCACATCAGGACCGGCCTCAACTACGCCTTTCCTGAGGTCCGCCGCTTCATGGCCTCAATCATTACCGAGCTCTTCGAGCGCTTCGACGTCGACGGCGTGGAGATGGACTTCAACCGCCACCCGGCCTTCTTCAGACCCAACGAGGCCGCGGCCCACAGCTACCTGGTGACCGACCTCGTGCGGCACGTCCGCCGCCGCATGGACGAGGTGGGCGCCGCCCGCGGCAAGCGTATACTCCTCGCCGTCCGCGTCCCGCCGACGCTCGCCGACTCCCGGAGGGTCGGCCTGGACGTCCGGCAGTGGATCGCCGAGGGACTGGTCGACATCGTCACCGCCGGCATCGGCTTCGTCCTCTTCGATCTGCCGATCAGGGAGTTCGTAGAGGCCGCCAGGGGGACGGGCGTCAAGGTCTACGGCTGCATCGAGGCGCTACGCCCAGCGGTGGACCAGCGCGTCATGAGAGCGATGGCGAAGCGGTGCTGGGACGCCGGGGCCGACGGCGTATACCTCTACAACTTCTTCCCCCTGCCCGGCGACTGGAGGCGGCCCATCCTCAACGAGATCGCAGACCCAGGCAGGCTGGAGCGCCTGGACGCCCGCTACGAGCTCGACAGCAGGGAATGGACCGGCCTCATCGGCGCCCACACCGGTCTGGTGGGCTCCCACACCGCAGCCTTCCAGGGCGCCATGCCCAGGCTCCAGCTGCCCGTCACCCTGCACGACACCCTCACCGGCGCGGGCGCGGTCATCAAGTTCGACATCGCCCACAAGATCGAGGCTGCCAGCTCGAATGGCTCTCTGCGCGGCTGCGCCCTAGGTCTGAGACTCCAAGGCCTCACCCAGGACGACACCCTGTCCGTCACGCTCAACGACCTCCTCCTCCCCTGGGAAACCGCCAACGTCTCCTTCGACGGCTGGACGCAGATGCACCTCGACGGCGACGCCTTCGAGACCTACCCAAGCCGCGTAGTCGAGCGCGTCCACGACGGCGTGGAGGTCCTGTTCCCCATACCCTGCCCGCCCCTCAAGTACGGCAAGAACCAACTCGAAGTCCGCCTCCTCCACAGCCACAACCCGCCCGCTCAGAACGTCGTTCTCAAAGGCGTCCACATAACGATCACATATGAGCCCTCCTAATTCTGGATGGCCCATATCGGCCACGGGATTGGCCTGGGACTCCACGAGCACCCGATGCTCAATCCGGCGGCGGACGAGCTGCTGGCGCCCGGGATGGTGCTGTGCATCGAGCCGGCCCACTACGACGAGGATGTTGCGGGCTACCATATCGAGGACCTCGTCATGGTAACCGAGGATGGGGCGGAGGTGCTGACCGACTACGAGAGCGTGCGCGAGCCGCTGGTGATCGAGGAGCGGGGCTGGTGCTGACCGGCGGGGGTGGGCCGACGCCGGTCAGTTCCGGTTGCGCCTAGAATCTAACGGGACTGCCTGATACGAGGTTTGAACCTCAGGCTCGACACTCAGGGCCTTGTCTGGGGAACGCAACTCCGCTTCCATCATACTCACTTCGCCGCACCAGGCACCCGTCCGCCGAGGAACAACCAGGCCACGAAAACCAGCAGCCCAGTCACCGCAGCTGCGACAATTAAGAGTCCCAAACGGCCGGATAAGAGTCCCACCGAGCCAGAACTGTTAGTCACAAGGCCTTCTTGATGCTCAGTGTTGCTCTCGTAGACGCCTAACACCTGGTGTTCCGAGCGGACCACGGATGTCGTAATGCTGTTGACGATGTCCGCCCTGGTCGCATTGGTGAGGTTCGCCGCCGCGACGGTACGGAGATCATCGAGAACGGAGCCGGAAGCTGTGCTCTCCAGCACAACAGTCGTCGTTATCTGACCTGTGGCGAAGTCGAACGAGGTGGCGGCGTCGCGCACTTCAGGCGCCTCGAACACTGCGGAGTGGACGGCTTGAATCGCACTTTGGAGCTCCACCTCGGTGAAGCCCATGTCGGTGCGCACTTCGACTCTAACGCCACTGTGACTGCTCCTGAAGGTGTCGATTATGTCGAGTGCCGCCTGGGGGACGTCGCCCGCGAAACCGACCCACGCGCGACCAGCGTCTACGATCTCCGCTCTGGCGAAAGCTTCGGGAGACGCTTCACGGATTTCCGAGACCGCGAAGGCGAAGTTGTCGTTCCAGGCATACCGATCGATGGCCTCCTGAAGAGATATGCCGGACTGGCTGGCGACGGTCTGCAAGTCCTGCAACTCCGCGTCACTGATGGCGTCGTCGATTCCCGGCGGCGCCACCTCCGGCGTGGGCGTACTCGCGTCTCCTGCTTCCTGAGCGTGAACGATGCTGACGGGCGACGTCACAAAGGCACTCAACATGATCAGAGCCGCGAACATCACTTTGAGGTTGGTCATCTCTTCCATAGTACCTCACTCAAGCTCTTCAATGGTTCCTCTCCGCTCCCGGTACTGGTCAAGGCGACTCGGAATCCGGCACAGCGGTAAAGTCGTCTGCGACCACCCATAAGGGACCGCCGGAGCAAGCCGGTGATATCTCCCGTAGCCCACTCCGCTCCATGGCCTGTCCATAAGATACGGCAGCGGCGCTGAATTGAACGTCATCTCCGACGCGCGCAACAGTGCGGCCAGATGCGTCGACTATCCCGACGACTTCATCTTCCGTACTGAGAGTGAACGTATCCGGCCAGATGAGCACCGGCGGTACCGGGTATACAACGCGGTCGCGGTCGCGAACGGAATCGACTCTCAGACACTTCCTGTCCAGGACCAGCCTTCCAACGAAGCTCTCCATCTCTTGCTCTATCGCCAGCGATCCGTCTTGCTTAGGGAAGTAGACCGGGATTTCCCATATTGTGAGTCTTCAGGCTCAAAGAGCAGCCCGAACGAGATAGTGGCATCATATTCAGGTCTGCAAGGCCAGTCAATCTCCGGTCTATCCGATAAGGGATGCGATTCTTGCCGTGGACCATGCTTCTTGTCCGTCTTTGTCGTCTTCAGGCTCCCCGCCAATGGGGTGAAAGCGCATGGAAGACAAAGCGACTCCCTGGAGCGCTCTCCCTCTTGGCAAGATCGTGGTGGCATCCTCCCTCAGCTTGGCGCCGGCGATAACCGGCCGATACGATCCAACACTCCCTGAAACAACCGTCGAGGAACCGACACCTCGGACAACTGAAAGATCAACCGCCGGGAGTGGCGCACCAGCCGACCTCCCATCTTGATCAGCTTGACCTGGACGCTCCTCAGCGACCAGTGCTTGACCGCGTTGGGCAGACATAACCGGCGCAGGAAGTTCCCCAGGTTGTACGCCAGAACGAACAGAGACAGACGCACCCGGTTGGCCACGAACCGATGGCAGGACAGCCGAGTCCAGTTCAGGGCGTACTTGCCCTCTTTGATCCACTGCTCGGCTGTCCCACGACCATTGTAGAAATGCACTACCCCTTCCGGGCCAGCCGACATGTTCGTGACGATGAAGCCCACCCGAGGGAACAGCTCTCCCCTATGCCATTCCACCTTGGCCACCACTCGCCGAGCACGGTTCCAGCTCCCGGCCCGATACCAAAAGTCGTCGTATTGGATCACTGGACGCTTCGGCGGCCTCCCTACAGGCCTCCTGAGCAGAGGGGCGATCTCCCGTTGCAGCACCTCGTTGCCGGGGAGCCTTATAGCGTAAAGTACCTGCCGCTCCTCGAGGTACTCATAGATGTCCGGCTTGGCGAATGCGGCATCGGCCCGAAAGTACCGCCGCACTCCCGTCCGCTCGTAGCGGGCCAAGATTGGCTCCAGTACGTCCCGCCACCTGTGCGCGCTATGTACGTTGCCCGCACGGAGCATGGCCCCCTCGCAGTCCCCGAACTGGTTGAACACGAACAGCGGGTGATAGCACATGCTCCCAAAGTGGCCGTTGTACGACGCTCCCTCCTGTTCTCCATGTACGGGACTCTCCGAACTGTCCATGTCCAAGATCACCCGCCGGTGCGCCGTGTGCGTCATCGCCCGGTCCACCCACGTAGCGTTCACTCGGCCCAACCCTTCCACGTTGCCGTCTTGGGTGAGCACCTCGGTCTCGAACCGGCTCATGGTGTTGGTGCTGGCGGCCGGTCTCTCAGGACCACCTCGCCGTCCAACGATGATCCGCATCGTCGGGTCCTGGGCCAGCCGTTCAGCGTCGTTGGTATCCTCGTAGCCCGCCAGACGACTGTACACCGACTGCCTGAGAAGGCCCACCAATCGGTGCTGCACGTTACGACCGCCCCGACTCTCCTGCAGACACTCACTCGCCGTCTCCGTCAGTCCCAGTGCATCATCCAACTCGCGACAGGCCAGCAGTCCGGCGTCCGAGGTGATGGTAGCGCCGCGAAACTCCAACCGTACACGTCGGTCGAAACGGAGCGTGGCGCGTGGGTTGGTGCTTTCACCCATTGGGTGCCTCCAGGGCGGGTACGTTATCAAGAACTAGAGTAGTCGCTCACGACCAGTCTAGCACTCATGATAACCACTGTGCTCTGCTATTCGACTACATCGGGTATCGCTGTTGCTGATTGCGGCAAGCCCTGCAGGGTTGATATGGGAAATGTGGGTTTAGTCGCTACTCCTACCGACCATTCGATACGCGTTGGCTTTACTGGGAGCCGGATACGAAGCTGCTCGACGAGAAGCGCGCCGACTACCAGCCGCATGTATTCGAGGGGAACCCGTGGTTGGTTCTTCAGAATAAGGCTCGCCCCGAATTGTCACCTCCTTTAGTTATTTCAAATCTCGGGGACCTAAATCAGATGAACAGTGGCATCTACTGCGTTCCCACATACCTCCGTGACGACGGACTCGGGATCGACATGACCGGTGCTCAGCGGCGCCCCAACTTGTCACCTGCAGCACAACGCTACCTCGAACGCCTGAACGCGACCGTCGAAGACCTCTTCCACCACGTCCTCACCGTGCTCCACGACCCAGCCTATCGCGACACCAACGCCGACGCGCTGCGCATGGGAGTGGCCGCGCATCCCCCTTCCGGGCTGGCCCGACGGCAGCAGCGACGGGGCGGCCGACGAGCTAGCCGCGTCCGCCGCGAGAGGCCGGAAGCTCGCCACCCTTCTCGACCCAGACACCCCTGTTCCAGGCGTCACCGAGGGCAAACTGCGCCCCGAGATCGCCGCCGTAGCCGTCCCGTCCACCACCGGCGGCGGCAACATGACGGGCGACGACTTCGCGCTAACGGCGAGCTGGGGCCACTTCGGACAGGGCGACGCCGTCATGCCCGGCCAGGGCCGCGTAGTCGAGCGCCCCCGCACCGCATCCGAGCAGGCCGCCCAGGGCGAGGCCGCCCCCACCCTCGGCGAAACCACCTTCGACGTCTACCTCAACGACCGCGCCTACTGGCGCAACGTCCCCGCCCCCGTCTGGCGCTACAAGCTCGGCGGCTACCAGGTCCTCAAGAAGTGGCTCTCCTACCGCGAGCACAAAGTCCTAGACCGCCCCCTCCTCCCCGAAGAAGTCCCCCACTTCACCAACACCGCCCGCCGCATCGCGGCGATACTGACGATGCAGTGGGGGTGAATGTCGATGCTCTCGCACCGTGCGTTCCGCAACAGACGCATGCTAGCTGCTATTGGTGAAGCTCTACTCAATATAGGTACAATAGAATATAAACTGAGCTGTGGGATCCCGCGGCTCCAATCGTACTTTGCTACACCCGTTAGTGTTTGCTATAAGAGGCCGACAATACCCTCGCTAGGCATTCAGAAGGTACCATATCAGCAACTGCGTGACAAGGTTTCTGATGCAGTAAGCGAAAACGTGGACACCTATGTCAGCATAATCAAGAATATCGATCCATACGATGAAGTTGCCACTCGTGCTATGTTCGATTTCGTGTGAGTTCGCCGACGATACCGAGATAGTCTATTTGAATCTTGACCTGATACTTAGTTTAGTCGACAGATTACATGAAACCAGGAACGACCTGATGCATAGCACAAAGCTCGAATCTGAAGAGGGCCTTATCGTTACAACTGCGAGCAAGCCTGCCAGAATTATCTCTTACGGGGAACTGGCTATATTTTCGAGAAAGAGCCGCCAGGCCCTATATGCATCAAGTTCATTGTTGGTAGCCGCAGTATCCTCGGCAACTGAGGGCGATAAACTGTATTCGTCTTTCAGTAACGGCAGCCACAATGGCCGATTTCTGAAGAGACTCTATCAAGACAATGTGCACGATCTAGGCGCACAGTGGAGAAACCATCTCATGGCTTCCAACCCAGTGGGTCTAACGCCATGATCTCCGGGACCCTCAACTAGCAGGCTCTCACAAGTTATACGGCGCCCAAGGCGCCAGCCCCGCGCGGAACATCGGGTCCGCCGTAGACACCGCCCCCGGCGTCCGCTCGGCCACGCGCCCGGTGCGCGCCAGCGTCGTGAAACCCTACGGTCCCCAGGTAGGCGGCGGCCAAGTCCGCTGTCAACTCGCCCCTCCGTGACC
>CBDFGS010000007.1:0-156135 GCA_965247255.1 Dehalococcoidia bacterium
AGTCGAGGGCACAATGGGTGTCAAGGCGCGGTCGCGGCGTGGCGGCGGCGACGGCGCGGACCGGCGAGCGCGTTGTGACGGCGGGCCTCCGCGGCGCGGTTGACACCCACTAACGCCTGGGATAAATTCGGCCCGCAGACCGGCCCCGGACGCGATGCCGAAGTTCGCGCGCTCACCAGGCAGGAACGAAGAGGGCGGGCACATAGGCATCGCCCCTACTGGCGGGTGGACGACGTAGTGTGGGAGCGACGAGACCCTTAGCGACCTCGATGCCGATTACGGAGGGCCACGATGGCGGTATCCAAGAAGATCAAGCGCTTTATGCAGGAGGGCTCCTGGATACGCAAGATGTTCGAGGATGGGATCGCCCTCAAACAGCGCTACGGCGACGAGAGCGTATTCGACCTATCGCTGGGCAATCCGATCATGGAGCCTCCCGAGGAGTTCCTGAGCGAGCTCCGTAAGATCGCCAAAGCGCCGCCTCCGGGAATGCACCGCTACATGCCCAACTCGGGCTATCCGGAGACGCGGGCCGCCGTCGCCGCGCAGCTATCGATAGAGGCCGGGCGCGAGTTCAGCGCGCAGCACATCGTGATGACGTGCGGCGCGGGCGGGGCCCTCAACGTCGTGATGCGAACGGTGCTCGACCCCGGCGACGAAGTGGTGATCTTCGCCCCCTACTTCGTCGAGTACATCTTCTACGCCGATAACCACGGCGCCACCTGCACCGTAGTGCCTCCCGGCGATGACTTCCTGCCGGACTTGCGGGCGCTCGAAGACGCCATCGGTCCGAGAACCCGTATCGTGCTGATCAGCTCTCCCAATAACCCGACGGGCGTGGTCTATCCGCGGGAGACGCTGGAGAGGCTGGGAGAGACGGTCCGGAAGAGAGAGCAGGAGCTAGGGATAGAGGTCTTCCTGGTAAGCGACGAGCCTTACCGCCACATACTGTTCGATGGCATCGAATACCCACAGGTGTTCGAGCACCACTCTAGAAGTGTGGTTGCCACCTCGCACTCCAAGGACCTGGCCCTGCCCGGCGAGCGGATCGGCTTCATCGCCGTCAATCCGGAATATGATGACTGGTCCGAGCTGGCGGACGGCCTCACCTTCTCAAACAGGATCCTGGGGTTCGTCAACGCACCGGCCCTGATGCAGCACATCGTCGCGCACCTCCAGGGAGTGACCGTCGACGTTGCGGAGTACCAGGCGGAACGCGACTTTCTCTACGAGAACCTTCTCGATATCGGATACACGGTCGTCAAGCCCGGAGGCGCCTTCTACATGTTCCCCGCTACGCCCATCGACGACGATACGGAGTTCGTCGCTGAGCTGGCCAGGCACAAAGTACTCGTCGTCCCCGGCACCGGCTTCGGCCTACCGGGCCACTTCCGCATCGCCTACTGCGTCAGCGACCAAACCCTCGAGGGCGCCATACCGGGCTTTCGAGCAGCTTTCGAGCGCTTCACGCAGTGCTAGGGAGGACTAACCACAGAGGACACAGAGACCACAGAGGTTTATCGATCGAAGTTATCCTTCTTAACCCTCCGTGTACTCTGTGGTCTCCGTGGTGAGTCCCTCATCCGCCCTTGAGGCCCGAGCCTGTTACGGGCGCCAGCACAGTGTCGCCGGCGCGGATAACACCGCGTTCCATCAGGCCCCGGATTCCCGCAAACGCGGCTGCCGAGGTGGGCTCGGCGAACACGCCCTCCCGCTCGGATAGTTCGCGCTGCATCGCCAGGATGCTCGCGTCGTCCACGGCAACAGCATCTCCCCTGGTGTCGCGCATCACCTGAACGATCTGGTCCAGCCGGGCCGGGGCCGCCACCGCGATTCCCCCCGCCACCGTGCCGCGGGCGCTCTCAGGCGCCCAGGACTGATCGCCATGCACCGCCACGATCGGAGCGACCCCCACGGCCTGGACGCAATGCAGCCGGGGCATTTGAGCGAGCCGGCCAGCATCTCCCTGCTCGGTGAGCCCTTTCCACGTCCCAATCAGCAACGAGCCGTTGCCCACCGGGAACACGATATGATCGGGGAGCGAGCCTGCAAGCTGCTCGACAAGCTCGTACGCGAACGTCTTGGTCCCTTCGGCGAAGTACGGACTCATGACATGAGACGCGTAGACCAAGCCCCGCTCGAGGTAGAAGGCCACCGCGGCCTCCTTCACGGCCTCGCGCGTCCCGTCGACCGCGTGGACCGTGGCGCCGTACGCTTGAATCTGCCGCAGCTTCGCGACAGGAGCGCTTGCCGGAACGAAGATGTGCGCCTGAATCCCGGCCCTCGCGGCGTAGGCGGCGACCGAAGCGCCCGCGTTCCCAGACGAGTCCTCGACCAGCGCCCTTGCGCCGTGCTCTTTCGCCATCGAAACCATCACCGCGGCTCCGCGGTCCTTGAACGAGCCTGTGGGGTTCAGGAATTCCAGCTTGCCGTCCAGGCGCTCAAGGTCGAGGAGCCGGGCCATCGACGGCAGCTCCGCGATAGGGGTGTTCCCCTCGCCCAGCGACACAGCAGCGCCAGGGCTGTGCGTCGGCTGCGGGGCACGTCCGGCGCCAGCATGCTCGGTCGCCGGTGCAAGGTAGTCGACGTCGAGGGGGGCACCACAGTCGCGACAGGCCAGCGTGGTTATGTCGGTGGCGTGCGAGGCGCCGCAGCGGGTGCAGCGTAAGCGGATATGAGACAAGGGCTAACCGCTCCCACCGAGCGAGCGTGGATGCCGCTCTAACGCCGGAGGCACAACCCGGCCTCGCGTTTCCAGGCCCCGCCGGTATATCTCCTCCACCGTTTCGTCCAATTCTTCGAAGTCCGCCCACGCCCACACGGCGGGGAGCAACCCCATGGGTGCACCTTGCCCCTCACGCTCCAGGCGTTCCCGGTCATCTGTCGAGACCGGGGCCACCATGGGCTTGGCCCGCCGTTCGATCACGAACCTCTCCCTCTTGAAGACTACACGACTCATGATCTCCTAGAGTCGCTTCCCAGCCTCACTCAGGCTCAGGATATCAGCCACAGGCTCCTCCAATCGGTCATGACGACCTTCAGTCCCGGCGTACTGAACGGAAGCTCAAATCCTACCCCTAATCCCGAATCCACCGAAGGACACCGATGGACGGCGTGAGGGCAGCGGAAGGGGGTGGGTGAGGGAGCTACAGGGGAGATGGCCTGGGGTCTTGGGGTAGATGGGAGGCCGGCGGGCGGTCTTCAGTGGCCGCACAGGGCCCCTAAGGCCCTATGCGGGAGTTGCGATGCGCGGGAAGGCGAGAGGATACGCAGCAGGGGACTCTCGCGACCGGGGTGGCGCGAGATTGCGGGGACGTTGGGTCAGTTGCAGGCTGGCCGTCAGGCCGGGAACGGAATGGCTTGCAGCCGGGCCAAGGCGCGAGTGAACTGGGTTTCCCAAGGCCAGCGCCGGGGGAGATGCAAAGTGAGGCGGCGCGCCGAGCGGGTGATCCGTCCCACCAGAGCGAAGACCCGCCGCCTGAGGGTCTTGGTGATCACGGTCCGCTCGCCCAGACCAATCCGCGCCGTCCAGCGGGCCAGGTTATGCGCCATCACCTGGACCGCCAGCCAGGCGCCGTTGGCGGCGAAGCGCGCCGACGGCATGTGGTTCAGCCCGACGCCGTACTTGAGGTCGCGTATGGCGTTCTCGACCTCGGCGTGGCGGCGATGATCGGCCTCCAGTTCCAGCGTCTCCCCATCGCGGTCGGTGATGAAGGCGTGATAGCTGTATCTGGCGAAGAGGGCGAGCTGGGAACCGGGCGTCGGCTTCACCCGCCGGACAATGAGCCGCACCGGCGCGGCGTCCGGCTTGGTCTGGAACGGGGTGTAAGTCGTCTCGGCGACATCGGCGGCGCCGTCCATCCAGTAGGGAATGGGAGTCCAGTCCTCCTCTGGTATCGCCTCGATCAGATCCCGCAGCCTGGCGCGCTGGCGGATGGTGATAGAGAAGCGGACATCCATTTCCCGGCAGGCGGCAACGACAGTGTGGGCGTAGAAGCCGCTGTCGGCCCGCACCGTGAGTTGTCCCCTGGCCCCGCCGTAGCGCACCCGCCCCACCGTCTCACGCAGGAAGTGGGCGGCGCCACGGGCGGTGTTGGCCCGGCCCTCGCGCAGCCGGGACATCAGCACCTCGCCGGTGCCGGCGGCAATGGCCAGCAGCGGGTGATAGCCGCGGGCGCCGGTATAGCCGTGGTGGCGCGCTCCCTCCTTGGCCAGTCCATAGGTCTCGCAGATGGTCGAGTCCAGGTCGATGGTCAGGGGCGAGTCGCCGGGTCCGGCCCCAGCGGCCCAGGCCCGGGCCAACAACTGGCGGCTCACGCGGTCGAGTTGACGGACATGCCCCCACCGGAAGCTGCGCAGGAAGGTCCCCAGGGTGGATGGCGCCTTGACCACGCAGCCTAGAACACCAACCGTCCCACCAGCGCGCAGCGCATCGGCGTCGTCGATGCAGTCGCCGCCTGCCAGCGCGGAAGCGACCAGCGTCAGCATCTTGTCCCCAGTGTTCGCCCGTCCCGGCGCTCCGCCGAGGTCAAGGTGATGGTCGACGAGTTCCCGCAGGCCCAGGTGCCGGGCTAGGGTGGCCGGCAGGAGCAGGCCGGCATTGGCCACCAGGCGATGGTCGTCAAAGAGGATGCGGATACGGTCGGGTTTGTTCTGTGGCAGCATCTATTGGGTGCTCCTTGTTTCCGGGCGGGTTTCTGTTCCAAAACCATTATCCCAGATTCAGAGGAGCACCCGCTGGCTTCTTCAAGGGCTGTCCCCAAGGACGTCCTTCGGTGGATTCGGGCTAATAGGAGGGAGTGAGGAGCCCTCACCTCGGTCCTCTCCCAGTGGCGGGAGAGGAGGTAAGAGGGGTACAGACTGGGTGCTGACGTCCGGGACCGTGTGAATGCCTGAGCATCGGGCCCGCCTGACCGCGGGCCTAGCCGCGTTCCTCCGGCGGCATCGTGACCAGGCCTCGCCGCAACGCCTGCAAAACGGCCGCAGTCCTGTCGTTCACCTGAAGCTTGGAGAAGATGTTGGCGATGTGGTTCTTCACCGTCTTCTCGCTGATCACGAGCCGAGAGGCAATCTCTTTGTTGCCCAGTCCATCCGCCGCCAGCTGAAGCACCTGAAGCTCTCGGCGGGTAAGCTCCTCGTAACGAAGTCCCGGCTGCTGTCGCCCCGGCTCCTTGCCGAAGTGATCGAGCACCTTCCTTGCGATTATGCGGCACAAGACGACCTCGCCTCGGTACGCCGCCTCGATCGCCCTTCGTAGCTCCTCAGGCTCAGCCTCTTTGAGGACGTAACCGCGGGCGCCGGCACGCATGCTCGCGAATACGGACTCCGGGTCGTCGAACATGGTCACGAGAACGACCCCGATGTGCGGGTTCTCCTGGAGAATGGAACGGGTGGCTTCAATGCCGCTGAGCTCGGGCATCTTGATGTCCATCAACACGACGTCCGGGACGATCTCTTGCGCCACTGCAACCGCCTCGCTGCCGCTTGCCGCCTCCGCGACGACATCGATCCCCTCCATCTGCTCCAGGATCGTGCGGACGCCTTTTCGGAACAGCGTGTGGTCGTCAGCTAGTAGGACCCGGACTCGCTCCAACGGTCACCTCCACCAACGGTAAACTGAGGACCGCGACGCACCCTTCGCCCGGACTGCTCTGCAGCGAGAATGTTCCGCCCAGCGCCTCAGCCCTCTCCCTCATGCTGAACAAGCCTAACCCTTTATCCGTCCCCACAGGGGACACGCCGGTTGGATCGAAGCCCTGGCCGTTGTCCTCCACCCTCAGCCTCACACCATCGGCGCCAACGTTGAGTTGCACTGCCACTTCGCTGGCGGCTGAGTGGTCCTGCACGTTAGTCAAGCACTCCTGTGCCACCCGAAACACCGTAACCTCTGTCAGCGGGGTTGCTGCGGTGTCCTGAGAGCCTGTGAATGCGGCCTCGATTCCGGCATCCTCGCCTAAGCGGTCGACCATCTGCTGGACAGCTCCCTTGAGCCCTAGCTGGTCGAGTGCCAGGGGCCTCAGATCGTATATGAGGCCCCTGATCTCCTGGATGTGGCCCTTCACGCTGTCAGCGATCTCATCGAGCTGTCTCTCCGAACCCTCAGGGTCCGTGCTTAGCGTATGCCTGGCGGCTCTGACCCTGTTTCCGATAGCTGCCAGCGAGGGACCGAGGCCGTCGTGCAACTCCCTTGAGATTCTACGGCGCTCCTCCTCCTCAGCCATCACGACGTGCGTCATGCGCTCGCGGAGCGCTCTGGACCGCTCTTGCTCCAAAGTTGCCACCTGAAGCCGTGCGAGCTCACTAGCCATATCGTTGATTTGATGGGCCAGGTCCCCCAGCTCATCCTGGTTGTCCACTTCCACAGGCCGCGTGAAATCACCGGAGCCGATCTTGGCCATGGATTCTCCCATTCTGCGCACGGGCACGATCACCGACCACGCCATAGCCGCTCCCAGGGCAGCGGCTATGAGCACTCCCGCCGAGCCCATGATAGGAGTTACACGGAACAGGAAGCCGTGCTGCTTGTCTTCCAGGTCCTGCATGGCCTGGAGGAAAGACGTGCGCCTTTCGCTCGGCGAGGCGTTCCCCGGCGAACCCGGAGCGCCCATCATCTCCTTGATCTCGTGGACCCCTGAGTGCATCGATTCCATGGCGCCGTAGTTGACCAGGCTGACCACGAGGAAAAGGGCGGAGATGGCGGCGATAGCAAACTCGAATTTCCAGCGGATGCTATAGGCGATCCGGGCTATGAAACGGGAGAGCGGCTTGGAGGCGAGCCACACTAGGGGGTACATGGCCCCGATGACGAGCATCGTGGACACGGCGCCAAGACCCGACAGCGCGAGCATGGCCGCGGTCACTCCCACGCTGGTCATGAGCAGGATGGGTCCGCGACCTACCTTGATCTTGCGGTTACCCGCGGCGATTATCATCCACCCACCTCCTCAGGCGCCGTTCCGGACCTGCTAGAGGGCCGCCTACGCCACCCGATTGCCGCCCCCGATCGCTCGCCATCAGGGCCCTTGGATTCCTCGCTGGCGTTCGGAATGACACAGGGTCGGCGAGCGCTATTGGGGTCCGGCGTCTGAACGCGGTACGTTTTCGCGCCTTACGGTCGAGGCTACGGCACGTCCATCTTGTGCAGCCGGTACACCGTGAGCGAGAAGAACGCCAGCGTCACCAGGGCGGCGCCGCCGATAGCGGCTGGGAACTCGATGACCCGGTCCGCCAGCACATCGAGCCCTTCCTCGTCGATCCCGTGCATGATGGCCAGCGTATAGCCTCGGATGCTGAGATAACGGATCCCGCCAAGCAGCGAGCTCATCAAGCCTTCCCACAGCAGCACGTACAGCAGGGCGAAGGGGAGCGCGCTCCGCGTCATCAGACCGGCCCAAGTGAAGATCGCAGCGTACCCAACCACCCCGGCGAGTAGCGCAATCGCAACGGCAACAGGGGTCCTGACACCGGCGTCTCTGCCGATCACCGTCGTGAGCACGCCGCTGGCGACCAGCAGCGGCCCGGCGAGGACCACCGACGCCATCAACTTGGGAAGTACTATGTTGAAGCGCGCTATCGGCTTCAGTACGAGGTAGCTGAGGGTGCGGTCCTCCAGCTCGTTGCCGAATGACGCTGTGGCCAAGGCCATTACCACAATGGGCATGATCGCCCCGACTATCATGCCGTCGATAAACCCGTCGATATGGGCGTCCTCCCACTGCGAGCCATCGGCTCCCCCGGATGCTCGGATCAGCGCAGTCACGGCCACGGGGATTACCGCCAGGAGCAAGATGAGAAAGACTCGCCATCGCCCGGCCAGCTGACGCATGGAGAGCGTGAGCATCTGTGCCATCTACCCCTCCACCACGTAGCTGAAGACGCTTTCGAGGGACTCGTCCAGCGGCTCCACCCGGAAGAGGCGTACCCCGCGCTGCTGCGCCAGGAGGGGGATCGACTCGTGAAGAAACGATACGTTCCGGCTCAAGACGACCACGGAGTCATCCGACTCTACGGATACAGAGTCAACCTGATCTGCCTCGACCAGGGCCGCGGCCATCGCTCTGGGCGAGTCGGTCACCACCCGCACGGAATACGGCCGCTCGTCCAGCTTGGCGCGAATTGCGCGGAAGTCTCCGGCGGCCGCAAGCTTACCGCTGACCAGCAGCAGGATATGGTCGGCGAGCGTCTCGACCTCTTCGAGGATGTGGGACGAGATGAGAATCGTCCTGCCATCGCGGGCGAGACGGCGCATCAGGTCGTGAAACTCTATCCGCTGGCGGGGGTCGGTGCCGTTGAGCGGCTCATCCAACACCAGCACCTCGGGGTCGTGGACCAGCGCGGCCGCCAGCCGCATTCGCTGGCGCATGCCGCGGGAGTACCCCTTCATGACCCGGTCCTGCGCATCCAGCAAGCCAACAGCCTCGATGGCCCTCTGCACCGCCGAGGCCCGCGGAGACACGCGGTAGAGCCGAGCGGCTAGCTCCACGAATCGCCGCCCGGTGTAGAAGTCGTAAACGGCCTCATGCTCCGACATCACGCCAAGCCGGTTATACAGGCGCGGGTTGCCCCGGACGCGCTCTCCGAGAACCGCCACATCGCCATCGGAGGGGCTGGCCAACCCGGCGATCATATGCAGAAGCGTGGTCTTGCCAGCGCCGTTCGGTCCCAGCAGCCCGGTTATGCCCGGGTAGACCTGCAGGGAGATATCGTTCACCGCAACGACGTTACCGAACCATTTGGAGACACCACGCACGTCGATGGTACTGGCCGTCGCGGCTGCGCTGACGGCACCGGACGAGGTCATACGGTGATCCTCCGATAGCGCCATAACAACACCAGCCCCGGGCCGCCCACGAGTAACGCGTACCAGCCCAACGGGATAGCCCTGGGCAACTCCCGCATCAGTGGAAGTCCCAACCCTTGGTTATCCTCATTGTCGAAGATGATGTCGTTGATGTAGAGAGGGGCCTGCACGATTCCGATGAGGTTGTACCACTTCGCGTGTTCACCGGTAGGCGGCTCGCAATCGGGCTCGAACTCGTCGTCGCAGTCGGCGAGACCGCCGGCCATCGCGCTCGACACGATGAACAACCCAATAACGAACGCAGCAGCGTACGACTTACGGGTCGTGAAAGCCGATGCAGCCAGCGGCAGCGTGGAGGTGAACAGAGCTACTACGAGTCCGGCGGCCAGGAAACGCGGAACGTCAAGCCAGTTGTCGCGCAGGTAGTCGAGCGTATCGGTGGCGCCCAGGACCCTGCCGACGAACAACACAAGCTGCCCCGAGTAGACGAGGCCCAGTGTGATGGAGAGGAGAGCAAGCCATCGGCCGATCACATAGTCCGTTGCGGTCATTGGCCGCACCAGGTAGAGGTGGATCACACCATCCCGGCGATCGGGGCACAGGAGCTCCGGCGCGATGATCGCGGAGAAGAGCAGCAATACCATCGAGACCATCTGATAGTAGCCCGGATGCCCTGGAAGGTCGGCGGGGATCTGCTGCGCCACCAGGTTAATTAGGGCCAGCACCGCCGCGGGTATCAGGACTCCGAGAAATAGCAGGGCGGGAAGGAGCTTCGCCAGAGGACTCCGGCCGAGACCAAGGGCCGTGCGGAGGCCGTCGACGAACACCGTCTTCCGAGCGCGCATCCGCCCTTCACGGGGGCCATCGTAGCGCTGGTACCCGATGTCGTATATCTCGCCAGCGTTCTGGGTCATCCGGACTCGCTCCTGAATATGTCCGCCAGGTTGTGACGTCGCGGCCCTAACTTTCGCAGGGGAGCGCCCGCTTCGACGAGAGCGTCCCGGATGTCGTCGTACTGCTCATCGGTGACGTGCTCGACGATCACCGAAATTCCATCGAGCCGTGCCGTGACGCCACGGTCGGCAAGGGCCGTCACCAGCTCTTCCACGTGCTCGTCCACCTCGATGAAGACGGAAACGGTCTCCTCGGTGAACTCGCTGACCGGCCCCTGCTGGACTACTCGGCCTTCGTCGAGGACGATGATCCTCTCGCAGGTACGCTCCACGTCTCCCATCAGGTGCGAAGAGAGGACGACGCTGATGCCGAAGTCCCTACCGGTACGCAGGATCAGGTCGAGCATCTCGTCCCGCCCAGCAGGATCGAGCCCCGCGGTCGGCTCGTCGAGCAGCACCAGTACCGGGTCGTGGACGAGCGCCTGAGCGAGCTTCACGCGCTGCTTCATCCCGGTGGAATACTGGTTGATGGGCCTGTAGCGCTCCTCGTGCAGGCCGACGTGTCTCAAGACGTCTGAAGCCCGGGTGCGGGCGAACGCGGGAGGCAGTCCGCTCACCTGCGCCATGTGCGATAGGAACTCCGAGGCGGCGACGGCGCCCGGCAGGCAGTCGTGCTCGGGCATGTAGCCCAGCTTGCTGCGCACCTCCACCGACTCATACGAGTGTTGGCCCATCACCTCCGCGGCGCCGTCCGTCGGGCGCAAGAGGCCCAGAAACAGCTTGATAGCCGTGCTCTTGCCGGCCCCGTTCGGTCCCAGCAGCCCCGTGATTCCCTCACCCACCTGAAAATCGACGCTATTCAGACCCACGGTATCGCCGTAGTGCTTGCTCAATCCTCGCGCTTCCAGGAGCGTGGTCATTTTTCAGTACACCCAAGACGTTTCGTGGAGTTCCGTCATAGCCGCGTTTCGGCGGCTGCACATCGACTCCGCTGTGTTCGGCCAGATAACAACAAGCGAGATTATACAGCTATGAGCCAAGAGTAGCTCTCAGACTTCCTCAATGGTGCTGGCGAGATCGTGTGCCGCTTCCGTGGTCATCTGGAATCCTCGCGTTGTACTTGCGACAAGCCTTCTTTGACAAAGAGCCCCCACTCCGTCGGCTTGTAACCCTCCCAAGACTCAAGCATGCCAAGCTCGGAATAACGAGGGCGCCACTGCCAGGCCGTCCAGCCGATGTTGCGCTCTTCAGCGTATTGAAGCAGCGGCAGCCCGTACTTTTCGGTCGTCCCACGAAGGCTGCTATCCTCGGCGCCAGGTTCAAACCCCCATTCGCCGATGAAGACAGGGGTCGTCCTCCGCAGTTGGTCCAGCACGTCTTTCCAGCCCTCACCCTTACCGGGGTACGGATGAGTCTCGTAGATGATGTTGTCTCGGACCACCGGGTCGTTGATGGCCCCTCTCAGATCGTACCCCCAGTCCACACCAGAGACAAAGACAACAGCTTCGGGCTGGACCTCGTGAACAACGTCGACGAGGCGTTCCGCCACCGGCCTCCAGTCCGACCATGCGATGTACGTCGGTTCGTTGAAGGTGCCGTAGAGCACCCAGGGCTTGTCCGCATATCGCTGTGCCATGGCCCTGAGCGCGGACTCTGCCAGTTCCAGATCGGGGCTGAGATGGGGCTTCTCTTCCTGGCCGGTGACCGGGTTGCCGTGGGCGTGCCAGCCCAGAAAGACGTAGATGCCGTATTCCCCTCCCCACTGGACGAGAGGATCAAGATACTTGTCCATATACCGAGGGTCCCGGGTCCACATGAGCGGGTACACCGGTATCCTTATTATGCTTGCGCCCCATTCATCAGCCAAAACGCGGTAGTCTTCCGCAGAGAAGTGTCCAATCCTTGGGGAATTCGCTAGTACGTACGGCTCCGCAATGGCCACCCCACGCAACACGACACGCTCGCCATAGGTATTCTGTATCTGGCTGCCGACAACGTGGAGCTGCGGTGGTGGAGTGCGCCTGACCACCGGTGGCGCCGGGGTCTCCAGCGGCACCGGGGTCTCCAGCGGCCCAGGTTGCCCAAGGACCAGGGTGCAGGAACCTAGCACCATAGCGCATGCTACAGCTAGGACCCGAAGCAGGTATTCTCTCAAGGTGTGGACTCCTTCCCAAGGCCTGAGTCAGACCTCCATAGTGCGTAGCCCACCATCAACCAGCAGAGGCCGATGAGCACCCCATGTAGCGTGTGATGGAGCCACGGAATGGCGGCCAGCCCGGCGATGCTCAACGGTAAGATGGTCCAAGAAGGCAAGACCTTCGTGCGCACGACGCTGGTCCCGAGTAGCGTGAGCCCAAGAAACGCGGTGAGGGTGGCGATGGCTACGCCTCCCCAGGCGTAATTCGTCAAATCTGTCGAGGTCCTTGTAGTGTCTCCCCAGGGGACCGTCCAGAGGTCCGCGGCCACACCGACGATGATCGCCACCAGCCCGGCGATCGCCATGAAATATCCCAGGGTCCCCAGCCGTGGCCAATCGCTGCTCGGTCGCCGGGCCCGGAGGCTGACCAGGCCGACTATGCAAAGCGCCAGCGCAAAGACCACCAGCTTGGTGGAGTCGTAGTAGCTCAGGCCTAGAAACGTCTCCTTGTAATCGCTGGAAGTAGGTCCGTGCGTGAGGAGAAAATGGACCCATAGTAAGACCCAGAGGGCTCCCCCGAACATCGCGGCAGGTCCACCCCAACGAACAAGGCCTCCTGAGAAGGTGGCCGACTTTGATGTTGGCATCAACGACTGCACGTTTCGATCACCGTCCGCCGCACGATGGGTCACGCCGGTCCGTAACCCTTGCGGAAGACCACCGGCATCATGAAGAACAGGGCTGCGACCGCTAGAACCAGCAGCGGAACAAGGACGAAGGCGACCCATGGCATCAGCACCATCACTATCGCGAAATGTATCGGTACGTACCAGAAGGCGTACCAGGCCCATCTCTGCCCGTTTCGCAAACCGCCCACTGCTGAAAAGATTACGAACACCGCCAGAGGTATCTGCCAGACACCCTGGACGCGGAAATAGAACTTGATGTACTCGATGACGTCGGGGTCGCTGGTCAGCCAAAGCCATCCCTGGTCAGGGTGCGCCGGATCGATCGATGGGACATATACCAGGTTGTATATGGCGAACAGAAGGAACAGCACACCGATGAGTACGAAGACGACCCACAGATTCCTTCGGACTACCACGGGGGACGTCTCTTCGAATCGAATGCCACTACCAAACTCTTCACGCAGCCTGCGGCTCGGCGACTGCGCCCTCAGGCTGTGGCGCTCTCCACACCTGCACCAGGAGGACCAGACTGACGATAAGGACCCAGGCGAAGACGAGGGGCGCGCCGATCCAGGGCAAGAGTAGCGACAACGCGACCACGAATCCCAGCCAACCGGTCCAGCGCGGCAGAGCACGATACCGGACAATGACGAGGGATGCCCCGAGCGTGAACGCCATCATAGGGGGCGCGAATACAAATACGAAGTTCCAGAAGTACAGGACGAACACCTTTGCAACTACCGGTTCAGTACCCTCAGAAACCGAAGTGGTCGCGAGCTGCATGCTCGCCAGCACCAGCAGCATTGCAGCTGTCACCAGTCCGCCCCCGTAGGCCGTAGAGGTGAGCCAGCCGCCTTCGCCCTCCGCCTGCTGGAGGCGGCGTCGAAAGTAGCCAAGGAACCCGAAGAAGAATGCGAGACCCACGAGCGTGATCATGCCGCCCTGTTCTGTCTGGTCGCTCTGCTCAATGAACACTCTGGCGATATCGGCGGACGGCTGACTCGGCTCAGGAGACTCGCCCCCTGCCGCCAGCGTGACGCCGAGTAGCATGAGCGCGATAGCAACGGCGCCGGTGGCGGCTCCGACGCTATCCCAAATGCGGTCGTTCATCTCGTGTCCCTCCTCCCGACGCGGTCTTCAGGCCCGGAAAGCGCCTGCTCATAGGCAATGCACCTACATGATGTCGTAACTGGTACTCAACCCTGGTACATAAGCGCCGGCACGTATTGAGCCCCTGGGCCCAACTTGAATGAGCCAAAAGGCCCAGATGGGGGAACGGACAAGAGCACTCGTCAAGAAAAGGCGCGGGTGGCAGCGACCTCCGGGCCAGTCTTGAATGAGCCAAGAGACGGAGGGTCATCGAGGGCGCAGCAAGAGGAAGACCGCCATCCCGGCTGGCCAGGCCCTGCTCAGGACCAATCTGCTAATAGTGGGTCGTGCGCGATTTCGTATGTGGCACGGTCGGATTACGCTTATATGTGAAAAATTTATCGAATGGCGCTGGCATCAATCCGCGCTAAAACGTCGATAGACGGAACAAGTTACACTGGGAGCGTATCTGAGACGGAATCCTCAACGCGAGCGCGAATAGTGCCGAAAATCACAAACCCCACAGTTGCGCCGTAGCCGTATCCTTGATATATTTTGACTCTCGATGGGAGGGATCGCATAGTGGCCTAGTGCGGGCGCCTGCTAAGCGCTTAGGGGGAGAAATCCCTCTCATGGGTTCGAATCCCATTCCCTCCGCCACGGCTTACTCGCACTGATATGACCGGCATGCAGAGCTACCACATCTGGACTATAGGCTGTCAGATGAACGTGGCCGACTCCGAGCGGCTTGGCAGCGCTTTGGGGCAGATGGGACTCTCCGAAACGGGCTCGCCCCAGGACGCCGACGTCATCGTCCTCAATAGCTGCGTCGTTCGGCAGAGCGCCGAGGACCGGGTGACGGGCATGCTGGGGACGCTCAAGCCGATGAAGTCGGCGCGGCCCGACAAGGTTGTGGCCCTCATGGGCTGCCTGGTGGGGCCCAAGACCGACCGCCTCGGGAAACGTTTCCCCCAGGTCGACGTGTTCATGCGCCCCCAGGAATACCAGCCACTGATAGATCTCCTCGGAGACCGCATGGGTATCGATCCCGAGGGCTGCGTGGGGCCTCTCATCGCGCGGGCGGACGTTACCGCCTACATTCCTATCATCCACGGCTGCGACAAGTTCTGCTCGTTCTGCATCATCCCTTATCGTAGAGGGAGGGAGGTCAGTCGCACCGTCGATGACATCGTCCGCGAGGCCCAGCTTCTTGCCGACCGTGGCGTCAGGGAGGTGACCCTGCTGGGCCAGAACGTGGACTCCTACGGACATGACCTCGAGAGCGCGCAAGACCTGGGCGACCTGCTCTCAGCCGTTGCCGAGGTAGATGCAATCGAGCGCATCCGGTTTCTAACGTCGCACCCCAACGACATGAGCGACCACATCATCGATGCGGTAGCCGGCATCGACAAGGTGTGCGAAAACATCAACTTGCCGTTCCAGGCGGGCGACGACGACGTGTTGCGCGAGATGCGCCGGGGATACACGGGCGAGGAGTACCGCGCGCTGGTCGAGAAGGTCCGGGGCCGCATCCCCAGCGTTTCGATGACCACCGACCTGATTGTAGGATTCAGCGGCGAGACCGACCATCAGTTCGACAGGACCCTGGACATGCTACGCGACGTGCGCTTCGACAAGGTGCACTCCGCCGCTTACTCCCAGAGAGAGGGCACGATCGCCGCTCGGCGTCACGAGGACGACGTTCCGCGGCAGGTCAAGAAGGAGCGCCTCGCGGCGATCGACGGGCTGCAGGCGAGCATCCAGGCGGAGATCAACGCCGGGCTTCAGGGCGAGACCGTAGAAGTCCTGGTGGAGGGTCGCAAACGAGGCCTTCCGTACGGGCGCAGCCGCAACGACAAGCTTGTGTATATGAACGCTAACGGGCACGATCCCGTAGGCGAAACAGTGGATGTCCGCATCGAGAATACCGGCCCGTGGTCGTTAAAGGGCGCGGTCGTCTCGCACTCTCGGGTGTGAGGAAGGAGACCGATGGCAACACAGCTTAGGGAACCCATCATACCGATAACGGAGATCGAGCAGTCCGCGTTCTGCCAGACGGACGAAGAGCTCAAGTCGAAGACGCTGCAGGAGGAGCTCAAGGCGGACGTGCGATGGCAAAAGATACCCATCTCCTACCTCACGACAACACCCGAGGAGCTCGATGTTCGCATCACCGAGGCCCGCGCAGCCCTTGGCGAGCGCCTTGTTGTACTGGGCCATCACTACCAGCGCAACGAGATAATCAAGTTCGCGGACCTGCGAGGTGACTCTTTCAAACTTTCCCAATACGCGGCCTCTCAAGACGGCGCCGAGTACATCGTCTTCTGCGGCGTCCACTTCATGGCAGAGACCGCCGACGTCCTGAGCACGCGAGACCAACAGGTCATCCTGCCGAACCTCACCGCCGGGTGCTCGATGGCGGACATGGCGCAGATCGACGACGTTCTCGACTGCTGGGACGACCTGGAGAGCGTGCTGAGCGACGACGACGGCATTATCCCCATCACCTATATGAACTCCACGGCGGCGATCAAGGCGCTCTGCGGCCGCAACAACGGCATCGTGTGCACTTCGAGCAACGCGCCGGCGACGTTCGAGTGGGCGTTGGAGCGAGGCCGGCGGATACTATTCCTGCCGGACCAGCACCTGGGCAGAAATACGGGAGTCAAGCTCGGCATCGGCCTGGACGAGATGCTCGTGTGGAACCCCTTCAAGCCGCTGGGAGGCCACACGGAGGACGCGCTGCGGAGCGCCAAGCTCATCCTCTGGCAGGGGCACTGCTCGGTACACACGCGGTTTAGCGTTGCGCAGATCGAGGAGGCGCGCGAGCGCCACCCGGACGTTAAGGTCGTGGTTCACCCAGAGTGCTTCATGGAGGTGGTGCAGGCGGCGGATATGAACGGTTCCACCGAGTACATCATCAAGGTAATCAAGGAATCACCGCCGGGCAGCACCTGGGCGGTGGGCACGGAGATTAGCCTGGTCAACCGCGTCGCTCAGGAGAACCCGGACAAGACGGTCTTCTGCCTCGACTCGGTGGTGTGCCCCTGCTCGACCATGTACCGCATCCACCCGGCGTACTTGTCGTGGGTCATGGACGGCCTGAACGCGGGGGTGGTCGTCAACCAGATCAAGGTGGAGGACCAGACGCGGGAAGAGGCGCGGGTGGCGCTGGACCGAATGCTGTCGTTGGTGTAGGGCCCTCGGCTGTCCCACCGAGGAAGGCGAGCGCGCTACATATCCTTCGCCCGTCCCATATGCGCGCCCCACTTCTTTGTCGCTTTCTCCAGGTCCTTCTGATAAGCCGCTAGCTTCTCCTCGTCCGTCTGAACGCCCTCAGCATAGAAGACCGAGCCCAGTCCCCAGCGTTCCTTGTCGCTCTTGTTGGGTCCGGCGCGGTGAATCATGAGCCAGTGGTGTATCAGTACGTCCCCGGGCGAGGCCGGCACCGGCACTTCGTCTGCGAGGTCTGCGTCCCCGAAGTCTACGATGCCCTGTGAGAAGCCGACCACTTGTGTCGGGCTATGAGGTCTCACCCCTCTAAGCTGGGCTCCCCTGACATACCGCAGGCATCCGTTCTCTTCGTCCGTCTCGTTGAGGGCCAGCCACATCGTGAGGGCGCTCTGGGGTAGTAGCGGTATGTAGAAGCCGTCCTGGTGTGGCGGCGTCTCCACACCCACACGGGCGGGCTTATTGAAGAGTTGGCAGTACTGAGGGTCGACCCTGGCCCCGAGCAGCAGCTCGGCCAGCTCAACGAACTTGCCGGTGTTGATCAAGCCCTCGAAGTAGCCGTCGAACCGCGACATGTGTCCGAGCCGCTTCATGGTCTCAGGCTTGCCGGGCTCCTCGTACATGACCTCCAACTCCGGCACTCCGGGTAGCACATCGGCGATGTACCGATCGATCTCGCCTCTGAGGGTTGTCACCTCGCCCTCTGACATGAACTGCCGAACGACGACGTACCCGTCCCGGTCCCAGTCCGCCTTGAGCTGGGCCGAGTTCTCGTGCCAGTCCACTGGACGCTCCTCTGGTAGTGTGTTGCGCGGCAAACGTTAGACGATTCCGTGAAGTGCGTCAATTCGTGTGGACGACCGCTCCCTGCTCCTCTAAGTGGCGCTGCAGTTGGCCGGCATCCACGCTGTGTGGCGAACCGTCGCCCCTGGCGGCGAGCGCGGCGGCAACACCGGCGGCCTGGCCCATAGCCATGGCGGTCATGTTTACGCGGCTGGAAGCGAGCGCCTCCGGGGTGGCTGAGTGGCAACGCCCCGCCACGACCAGGTTGCGCACGTCCTGTGGCAGCAGAGTCCTGTAGGGGATATCGTACGCCTTCACGGGGACGTGCTCGTGGAACCCCGACTTGTCCGAGGGATGCATGTCCAGGTACCAGGAACCGAGGGCGACGACGTCGCTGAAGCGGCGCGTCTCGAGGACGTCGTCGGCAGTCAGCGTATACTCGCCCAAGATGCGCCGCGACTCCCTTGCGCCAACGGACGGGCCGCTCATCAGGAAGTGTGATCCGGCAAACTCGGGGAGGGCCTCCTTCCAAAGCTCATACATGGACCAGGCGTCCTCCCGCCCGCCGATCTCCGCCTGGGTGACCTGCGTGGTCGACGTACTGTTGAACGGAAGCCTCACCGCGTTGAACAGCACCTCTCCCGGAGAGACCGATGTGAGCCAAGGCCCCGCGTAAGTGCCGAGGCGGCCGGCTTCTTGACCCCCTTTCAGTACCGCCGCGCACTTCTTGGTGAGTACGTACAGCGCTTCGGGACCGTTGGCGACCTCGACTCCCGCGACAAGGAAATGGAGGCTCCCCGGCTGCGTAACCTCCCTCATCTCGAAAGGCGCCCCGGCCCACGCGGCCACGTCCGCGTCGCCGGTGCAATCGACCACGACCTTCGGCCTGACCGCTGCGAGCCCATCCTTGTTGCCGATAATGACCTCGGCAATGCGAGAGCCGCCGGCCACCGTGTCGAGGACCTTGGTGTGGTATAGCACGTCCACGCCGCTCTCGGTGAGCATCCGGTCGGCCACCAGCTTGATGCGCTCCACGTTCTTGATGCGAATTGGGAGCTTGGCCGGATGTCGGTCTATCCTCCCCTGCTCGAGCATGGGCTCGAAGAGGCTGCCGGAGGGGAGGGGAAGCTCGACCACGCCAAGGCGTTCCAGCAGCTCGAGGGCTACGCCTCCGACGACGAGCTCCCCTGTCGTCATATCGCACAGGCCGTCGCAGGCCGTGGAGGTGACGGCGGTCAGGAAGCCCCCGGCGAAGCCGAACTGTTCCACGGCCATGGTCGTGGAACCCGCGCGCGCCGCCGCGATGGCGGCGCCCAGGCCGGCGCAGCCCAGGCCGCACACGAGCACGTCCGGCTCGGCGACCACGGCCAGGCGGCGGGAGTAGCTCAGCGACATCGTCCAGCCTCAGCTATTTGTCTAGATGCCACGACCTTCCGCAGCGGTCTCCATTGCATCGTCGAGTCCCTTTACTCGAGCGGGCTCACGGCTCGACTGGCTATCAATCAATACATTATGTCACGTGCGTTTGCGCCGACTCCCTCATCCGGCCCTCTGGCTCATTCGGGATAGCGCCGGGGCTCAATACGGAACGGCGCTTCTGTGCCAGGGCCGGCACCAGCCACGACATCATGTAGCCTTCATACCTGCCTTTGAGACCACCTTCCTTGCCAGACCCTTTCGCATCAAGGGCGGGCTGGAGAGTGCCGAGAGGCGGCACGCTTGAACTCCCGGCGTTAGTTTTTGATTTATGCAAGAATACGTCCAAGGTTCCGGGCGACAGATAAGAGGTAACCGGCTTGACGATGGCAACCTCAGCTGGTACGGAAGAGGCGAAGATTCTCAGGCCGACACGTTGCAAAGCGGCCCGCGGCCTGTAGGCATTTCATGATCGAATTCTCCGATGAAGAATTGCTCCTGAGTCTCGCCGCCGGAGAGGTAGACGCTCTGGGCCCGCTGTACGACCGCTATGGACGGCCAGCCTACTCTGTGGCGTTTCGGGTGCTAGGTGACCGGCAGTCGGCTGAGGACGTCGTCCAAGAGGCGTTTCTCAACGTATGGAGAAGGGCAAAGACATTTGACAGCACCCGAGGCACCGCGCGGTCGTGGATTCTATCGGTAATCTACCACCGCACTATAGATGCCCTCCGCTCGCGTCGCGGCCAGGCGAACAGCAGCGTGACCCTAGAGGGCGTCTACGAGGTCTCCGGTCCGCCCGACGAAATCTGGCAGAGCGTTGTCCGCCGCTTTCAGAGGGAGGTCATTCGCGGCGCGCTCGCTAAGATTCCTGGGGACCAGCGTGAAGCCATCGAGCTAGCCTACTTTCAGGGGATGACACACCGGCAAATCGCGGAACAAACGAGCATACCTCTGGGCACAGTGAAGAGTCGAATTCGCAACGGGATTCAGAAGTTACGCGCGGACCTGGACGACGGAGAAAATCGAGTCTTGAGATGAGCGAGCACAGGGACATGGAAGGCCTCGCGGCCGCCTACGCTCTAGATGCACTGGAGCCAGCGGAGCGCAGGTCGTTCGAGGAACATCTCACGGGATGCGACCCGTGCAGCCGGGACGTCGCGGCGTTCCAGGACATTACAGGAACGCTGCCCCTCGCTTCTGAGGAGCACGGTCCACCTCGCTACCTTAGGGAGCGCATCCTCGCGCGCGCCAGGGCAGAGGCCTCAGAGTTGCAACCTAAGCCAGGCTTGAGGGCCACAGTCTCACAGACGATCAATGCTCTTTCCTCCCGAGGGGCCGTCGCAGTCGCGCTTGCCGGGGCCGTCGTCGTCATCGTCGGCCTCGCCCTTTTGAGCTTGCAGACCCGCTCGGAGCTGGAGACCGCCGAGTCCCAACTACGGAAGACTGAAGAGGCGATACGGATTATCGTCTCGGCGGACCGGCGGTGGGAGTTCGAGGGGACCGACGCCCAACCCGATGCTCGCGGTGTGCTTGCCTACTCCGTCGAAGAAAGAGCGGGAAGCCTGTACGTTTGGGGACTGCCCAGCTCTATCGACGGAACGTACAACGTCTGGACAGTGAAGGACGGCAAGCGGTCACGCGTGGGCGGTTTGTGGGACGCGTACGGAGGGCATTGGATAGTCGTATCAGAGGACATCCGGACGTTTGAAGGCTTCGGCGTCACGCTCATATCAGGCGCCGGCGCGACAGCACAGAAGATTGACCTTATAGACGTGCAGTTCCCCGCCGACAACCCCATCCCTCCGCCCTGATCCAAACTACTGTCCCCGCCGTAAGGCATTACTGACCCTGCGCGACTCGTCACGAATCGATGTAGGGCATCACTCTCTTTCGCCCTCTGGTTAGCAGGTACTACTCTGCGTGGCTTTTGATATCCGCCGACCATTTTTGTTGGCGGCCCGGGATTCGCGTTCGCCTTCGCTCGCGAGTCCTAGATGACGGAGCGGGATTTCGGGTAGCTCTGCAGTCTATTCGCCTTCGCCTTAACGCAGGCGACCGACTGGACGTGCATACAAAACGCGGCTTGAGGAGGCCAACGACGATGAAGAAGCTTTTATCTCTTGTAACTCTAGCATTAATAATCGGTGCGGCCGGCTCGTTGATACCGAGTGAGGCCAGGGCCCAGTCGTCGGGTGAGGCCGTGGTGATCGTTCTGAACGAGCAGAGCGCCTCGGGCCAGACGGGTGTCGCCGTGCTCAGCGCGGTGGGCGCGCAGACCCAGGTGACGCTGACGCTGCTCGAGGGCGCCATGCTGACCGGGAGCGTGCATATCCACTCGGGCTCGTGCGGCCCGGACCAGCTCGGCGGGGTTGTTTACCCACTCACGAGCTTCGTAGGCGGCGCAGGCACATCCGAAACGACGGTGGATGCCGATCTGGAAAGCCTGCGAACCGGTAACTTTGCGATCAACACCCACAGGAGCGGAGCGGGGGGCACGTACACCACCTGCGGGAACATCCCGGTAGAAGCGGATTCGGTCACCATCGCTCTGGGGGAGCAGAACTCCTCAGGGCAGACCGGGTGGGCCTCGCTCACAACGCGCGGCGGCGGGACCGAGGTGGCGCTCTGGGTCGGAGAGGGCACCGTAGAGTCTGAGCTCGTCCACATCCACTCAGGCTCGTGTGGCAACGACACCCTCGGCGGGGTCGTGCACGGGCTTACTAGCATCGCAAGCGGAATCTCCGCCTCTATGGTTGACGCCACCCTCTCCAGCCTGCGAGCTGGTGGGATGGCGGTCAACTCGCACCAGAGCGGTTCCCCCGGCACGTACACTACGTGCGGCAACATCCCTCCTGGCGCATCAGACGCGACTTTGATCGCGTTGGCGGAGCAGAACAGCTCCGGCCAGTCAGGATGGGCCAGTCTCACGGCCAGGGGAGACCAGACCGTGGTGCTGCTGAGCCTTGGAGAGGGCACGATGCAGACCGAGCTGGTGCATATACACACCGGCACCTGTGGCGACAACCTGGGCGGCGTGGCTCACGGACTGACCAGCTTCGTCGGCGGCTCAGGCTTCTCGGCTAAGGTAGTCGACGCGTCGCTGAGCAGTCTGAGGTCAGGCGGCTTCGCCATCAACTCGCACAGGAGCGGGTCGCCCGGCACGTACACAAGCTGCGGCAACATCCCGAAGGCGAGCGACACCGTGACCATCGCGTTGAGGGAACAGAGCTCGTCTGGGCAGAGCGGTTGGGCTACGCTGACCAGCCGTGGCGCGGTAACCGAGGTTGTGTTGAGCCAGGCCCCGGGCGCCCTGGAGTCGGAGTCGGTCCACATCCACAACGGCAGCTGCGGCAACTCGCTCGGTGGAGTCGCCTACGGACTCACCAAGATCTCTGGCAGGGCCTCGGCGAGTACGGTTAGTGCGGGATTGGAAGGCTTGCGCACCGGGCAATTCGCCATCAACTCTCACAAGAAGGGCGAGGGCGGAGTTTACACGACGTGCGGTAACATACCCGTCTCGCTGCAGGGCGTATCTAACATAGGCACCATGGTCGCTCTTCCCGCAACTGGCGACACGGGGCTTGACCGCCTTGCGCTGGCCACATTGCTCCTCGGCTTCGGACTCTTTGCCGGCGGCGCCGCGCTCGTCCGAGGATTGCGGCGGGCTGGCTAGATGAGAATGGCGTGATACGCAAGACCAAGGCGTAAGCCCGAATCCACCGAAGGACGTCCTTGGGGACAGCCCTTGAAGAAGCCAGCGGGTGCTCCTCTGAATCTGGGATAATGGTTTTGGAACAGAAACCCGCCCGGAAACAAGGAGCACCCAATAGATGCTGCCACAGAACAAACCCGACCGTATCCGCATCCTCTTTGACGACCATCGCCTGGTGGCCAATGCCGGCCTGCTCCTGCCGGCCACCCTAGCCCGGCACCTGGGCCTGCGGGAACTCGTCGACCATCACCTTGACCTCGGCGGAGCGCCGGGACGGGCGAACACTGGGGACAAGATGCTGACGCTGGTCGCTTCCGCGCTGGCAGGCGGCGACTGCATCGACGACGCCGATGCGCTGCGCGCTGGTGGGACGGTTGGTGTTCTAGGCTGCGTGGTCAAGGCGCCATCCACCCTGGGGACCTTCCTGCGCAGCTTCCGGTGGGGGCATGTCCGTCAACTCGACCGCGTGAGCCGCCAGTTGTTGGCCCGGGCCTGGGCCGCTGGGGCCGGACCCGGCGACTCGCCCCTGACCATCGACCTGGACTCGACCATCTGCGAGACCTATGGACTGGCCAAGGAGGGAGCGCGCCACCACGGCTATACCGGCGCCCGCGGCTATCACCCGCTGCTGGCCATTGCCGCCGGCACCGGCGAGGTGCTGATGTCCCGGCTGCGCGAGGGCCGGGCCAACACCGCCCGTGGCGCCGCCCACTTCCTGCGTGAGACGGTGGGGCGGGTGCGCTACGGCGGGGCCAGGGGACAACTCACGGTGCGGGCCGACAGCGGCTTCTACGCCCACACTGTCGTTGCCGCCTGCCGGGAAATGGATGTCCGCTTCTCTATCACCATCCGCCAGCGCGCCAGGCTGCGGGATCTGATCGAGGCGATACCAGAGGAGGACTGGACTCCCATTCCCTACTGGATGGACGGCGCCGCCGATGTCGCCGAGACGACTTACACCCCGTTCCAGACCAAGCCGGACGCCGCGCCGGTGCGGCTCATTGTCCGGCGGGTGAAGCCGACGCCCGGTTCCCAGCTCGCCCTCTTCGCCAGATACAGCTATCACGCCTTCATCACCGACCGCGATGGGGAGACGCTGGAACTGGAGGCCGATCATCGCCGCCACGCCGAGGTCGAGAACGCCATACGCGACCTCAAGTACGGCGTCGGGCTGAACCACATGCCGTCGGCGCGCTTCGCCGCCAACGGCGCCTGGCTGGCGGTCCAGGTGATGGCGCATAACCTGGCCCGCTGGACGGCGCGGATTGGTCTGGGCGAGCGGACCGTGATCACCAAGACCCTCAGGCGGCGGGTCTTCGCTCTGGTGGGACGGATCACCCGCTCGGCGCGCCGCCTCACTTTGCATCTCCCCCGGCGCTGGCCTTGGGAAACCCAGTTCACTCGCGCCTTGGCCCGGCTGCAAGCCATTCCGTTCCCGGCCTGACGGCCAGCCTGCAACTGACCCAACGTCCCCGCAATCTCGCGCCACCCCGGTCGCGAGAGTCCCCTGCTGCGTATCCTCTCGCCTTCCCGCGCATCGCAACTCCCGCATAGGGCCTTAGGGGCCCTGTGCGGCCACTGAAGACCGCCCGCCGGCCTCCCATCTACCCCAAGACCCCAGGCCATCTCCCCTGTAGCTCCCTCACCCACCCCCTTCCGCTGCCCTCACGCCGTCCATCGGTGTCCTTCGGTGGATTCGGGGTAAAGCAGAAACTCTCGGCGTAACTTAAGGAACTTGAGGCGCGTGCCACGGCGAGCCAAGTCTCGCGGTCGGCACGCGCCTCACTCTTTGGCTGACTCTCCGGCGCGTTCTCCTCCTCTACCTCTAGCTCCCTCCCGCAAGGCGAGGAGTTAGGACGGGCTATCTCCCCTCGCCGAAGCTGGAGACCTGACGGGCGATTCGTGTCCCGATGACTATTGCGCAGCCCGAGCACTAATGTTCTATAATATGGCGTGCCGGGGTCGCCAAAGGTGGCGACCGTGGGTTCGCCAAAAGGTGGCGACCGTGGGTTCGCCAAAAGGTGGCGACCGTGGGTTCGCCAAAATGTAGCGACCGTGGGTTCGCTATATAATCACCACAAGTAGTCAGGCTCACGGGCTTACCTCAGTACAACCATGCCCCTCTCGCGCTTCCATCCCTTAGTGCAATCCTGGTTCCAGGAGCGGTTCCAGGCCCCCACCGACGCCCAGGCCCAGGGCTGGCCCGCCATAGCTCAGGGCCGCCATACGCTCATAGCCGCCCCGACCGGCTCGGGGAAGACCCTAGCCGCTTTCCTCACCTGCCTGGACGGCCTGGTACGTGAGGGGTTGAACGGCGGACTTCCGGACCGCACCGAGGTCGTCTACGTCTCTCCCCTCAAGGCGCTCTCCAACGATATCGAGCGAAACCTCTCGGCGCCGCTATCTGAGATCAGGGCCCGAGCGGAAAGCGCTGGTACGCCCCTGCCCGAGATCAGGGTCGGCGTCCGGACTGGAGACACCCCGGCGAGCGAGCGACAGCGGATGGCGAAGCGCCCTCCGCACGTCCTGATAACAACCCCTGAGTCTCTGTACATCCTCCTAACGTCGGAGAGCGGGCGCAAGGCCCTTCGTAGCACCCGGACGCTGATCCTCGACGAGCTGCACGCGGTGGCGCCGAACAAGCGCGGCGCCCACCTCAGCCTGTCCGTCGAGCGCCTTTGCGCTCTCGCCGACGGGCCTATAACGCGCATTGGCCTCTCGGCGACGCAAAGGCCGATCGACGAGGTCGCCCGGTTCCTTGTGGGGAGTGACGCGATCTCGGACGACGGCGAGGCCGACTGCGTCGTCGTGGACACGGGCCACGCTCGCGCTATGGACCTCGCCCTGGAGCTAACAGAGGACGAGCTCGGGCCGATTGCCACACACGAGCAGTGGGACCGCGTCCTCGACCGGATCGCCGACCTGGTGAAGAGCCACGATACCACGCTGCTGTTCGTGAACACCCGCAGGCTGGTCGAGCGGCTCGCCCACCAGCTCTCCGGGCGGCTCGGAGAGGAATCCGTGGTAGCGCATCACGGGAGCCTCTCGCAGGAGCGGCGCCACGACGCCGAAGAGCGGCTCAAGCACGGACGGGTCAAGGTGTGCGTAGCAACCTCGTCGCTGGAGCTTGGTATCGACGTAGGATTCATCGACCTGGTGTGCCAGGTCGGGTCGCCACGTTCTATAGGGCTATTGATTCAACGCGTCGGGCGCTCCGGCCACTTCCTGGGCGGCATGCCCAAGGGCAGGCTGTTCCCGCTCACGCGCGACGAGCTCATCGAGTGCCTCGGGCTGATCAGGGGGTACCGCCTCGGCAATCTCGACTCCCTCTCGATTCCGCCTTGGCCGCTCGACGTACTGGCGCAGCAGTCGGTAGCCGAGTGCGCTTCGAGGGAGTGGGACGAGGACGCGCTGTTCGAGCTCTGGCGCGGGGCCTACCCGTACCGAGCGCTGCCCAGAGAGAAGTACGACAGCGTGTTGGAGACGCTATCCCGGGGCGTGGCGCCGCGAGACGGGCGCAGAACAGCCTACCTGCACCGCGACGGCGTGAACCACCGGCTCCGGGGCCGCCGCGGAGCACGGCTTGCAGCGCTTACCAACGCCGGCGCTATCCCCGACAACGCCGATTACGACGTGATCGCCGAGCCGGACAATACCTTCGTCGGCTCGGTGAACGAGGACTTTGCGATCGAGAGCATGCGCGGCGACGTGTTTCTCCTCGGGAACACGCCCTGGAAGATCAGGAGAGTGGAGCGCAGCGCCGTCCGGGTAGAAGACGCGAGGGGTCAAGCGCCGACGATCCCGTTCTGGCTGGGGGAGGCTCCCGGCCGTACGACGGAGCTCTCGAACGAAGTAACAGCCGTCCGCGACGGACTCCACCAGCGGATCGAGTCCGGCGACGGGCCGCAGTGGCTCATGGACGAGCTGGGCGTGTCCCGTGATGCAGCCGAGCAGGCGGCCGCCTACGTCGCAGAGGGGGTGCGAATCCTCGGCACCGTCCCGACCAAAAAGCGGATCGTCGCGGAGCGATTCTTCGACGAGTCGGGCGGCATGCAGCTCGTCATACATTCGCCCCTCGGCTCCATGATCAACCGCGCCTGGGGTATGGCGCTCCGGAAGGAGATCTGCCGCACTTTCGACTTCGAGCTGCAGGCGGCCGCCACCGAGGACGGCATCAACCTGTCCCTCGGGCCATCGCTCTCGTTCGCGCTCGAGGAGACCTTTCGATACGTTCCCCCGGCCAAGGTCGAGAAGGTGCTCACGCAGGCCGTGCTCCAGGCGCCGCTGTTCGGAATCAGATGGCGGTGGGACGCCTCGCGGTCTCTGGCCCTGCTGCGTTTTTCGGGCGGCCGGAAGGTCCCGTTGCCTATTCAGAGGATGCGGTCCGACGACCTGCTGGCCTCAGTCTTCCCCGCCCAGGTGATGTGCCAGGACAACTCCCCGCCGGGTGACGTCGAAGTGCCCGATCACCCCCTGGTCTTCGAAACCATGCGGGACTGTCTGAACGAGGCCATGGACGTCGACGGCCTCAGGGCTGTGCTCGAAGAGATCGAGCGAGGCGAGATCGAGGTCTTGGCCCGGGACACGACCCAGCCGTCGGTGTTCAGCCACCAGATCCTGAACGCCGCGCCGTACGCGTTCCTGGATGACGCCCCGTTGGAGGAGCGACGCTCCCGCGCCGTCGCACTGCGGCGCGCCCTTCCCGAGGACGAGCGCGACCTCGGCTCGCTGGACGCCGTCGCGCTGGATAACGCGGCGCAGGGAGCCTGGCCGTTAGTGCGCGACGCCGACGAGCTTCACGACGCTCTGCTCACCCTGGGCATCCTACCGCAGCAGGACCTCGGTAAAGGCTCGCCGGAGGATGAGCAGCCTCGATGGGAGAAGTGGCTGCAGGACCTGATCGACGCCGGACGTGCCGTGCGGGCGCACTACCGCGAAGAGCGTATCGGTGAGGACCGAGTCGCCTTGGTCGCCACCGAGTCGGTCCCGCTGGTGTCGTCCGCCCTGCCGGACGCGCGCTTCGAGCCCACTCCTCTCGTTATCACCGCAGGTGCCGAGCCCCCAAGCCAGGATGACGCCGAGCTGGCGCTGGTCCGGGGACGAGTCGAGTGCATCGGCCCGTTCACATCCGAAGACCTAGCGCAAGCGCTGGGAATGAGACACGCGTCGGTGAAGACGGCACTGGCGAACATGGAGTCCACAGGCAACATCCTTAGCGGCCATTTCACCCCCGGTCGAGAGCAACTGGAGTTCTGCGACCGGCGCATCCTCGCCAGGGCGCACCGAGACACAGTGGCGCGCCTTCGGCAGGAGATCGAGCCGGTGTCCGCGGCCCACTACATGCGGTTCCTGCTGAGCTGGCAGCACATCTCCGAGGGCGCCCGGCTCCGCGACGAAGGCGGCCTGCTGGACGTCGTCGAGCAGCTGCAGGGGTTCGAGGCCGCCGCGGCAGCGTGGGAGCTAGACATCCTGCCCGCCCGTGTCGCCAATTACGGCATATCCGGTCCGTCCGGGCTGGACCAGCTATGTCTGTCCGGCGAGGTCGTGTGGGGCAGGTTTACCCGCCGCCCTCTGAACGGCGACCACAGTAACCCGAACAGGGCCGGCCTCTCCCGGACGATACCGGTCTCGCTCGCGCCTCGCCAGTCCCTGCCCTGGATACTGGACGAGCCGGACCTTGGCGTAGATTTCCCTGGCGCCGCCGGCGAAGTACTTCGATATCTTCAGCAGCGTGGGGCCTCGTTCCTGCCGGACATCGCGTCCGCGATCAGGCGACTGCCCACCGAAGTCGAAAACGTGTTGTGGCAGCTTGCGGCGGTCGGCCTCGTCTCCACCGATGGCTTCGCGCCCCTGCGTGGACATCTTGACGGATCGAAGAAACGGGCGCGGAGCAGCTCGAGGCGCCGTCCTCGAAGGCGGACCCCAAGCAGTCGCTGGTCGCTGCTCGGAACGGCCGAGTCCTGGCCACTCGATAACCGGTCCAACGGCGATGACTCCGTCTCCGAGGGTACCAACGGCTCCGCTGCGCATGCTTCTGGGACTTCGACAGGCTCAGGGCGAACGGAAGGCAATGGCCACGCCGGCGTTAGGGCAACCGACGATCATGCCAACGAGGCGCGGGCGATGCAGCTGCTACAACGCTACGGAATCGTGTTCCCCGAGGTGTTGGCCCGCGAGCCCATGGCCCCCAGGTGGCGGCACCTGGTGCGCCTCTACAGACGAGCGGAAGCCAGGGGAGAGATAAGAGGCGGGCGCTTCGTGACGGGGTTCGTGGGTGAGCAGTTCGCGCTGCCCGAGGCGGTGGAGATGGTGCGCTCGCTCCGGCGAACGCCGCCGGAGCAGCGCCTGGTGACCATCTCCGCCTGCGACCCACTCAACGTGGCCGGCATCTTGACGCCGGGGCCCAGGGTCCCAGCCGTTCTCGGCAACCGGCTGGTGCTACGAGACGGCGTGCCCATCGCGTCCCTCGAGGCGGGCGAAACGCGCCTCCTCACTGACCTCGACGACGAGACCCGCTCGAGTGCTCTGGCGCTGCTAGGACATCGACACGGCGCGCCGGCGCTGAGCTCCTCCCTGAGCTAGCGTCGACGGGATACGCGCAGCCCGGTTTGGCTAGCCGGCGTAGCTCTTCAGCTCGATCTTGTTCCCGTCCGGGTCGCGCACGGTAAACGACGCTCCCCTGCCCCGCGCTCCCCACTTCCCCGAAGCAGGGCCGTGAGCCTCGACACCGAGGGACCTTAGCTCGGTGAGGAGGGACTCCATATCCGGCTCGTCCACGACGAGGCAGAAGTGGTCGACGTTTCTGCCCTCGTCGGCCACCGGCCCGCCGGGTGACAGGTCGATGATGGACTCGTCCGACACGCGCACCGAGACGAAGCCGACGTCCCCTTTCCGGAACTCCTCGAGCCTCAGCACCTCTAGTCCCAGGACTTCCCCATAGAACGCGAGGGCCGCGTCTACGTCCTCCACTTTGAGGACCAGGTGGTCCAGTCCGGTGATGTTCATCGTCCACCTCTTTTGCTACCATCCCAAGTCAGCATCATCTGCGACTATCGGCACTCTGCCAACTACCTAAGCGAGGAGTCACATGCACTACATCGGGTGGGCTACGTTGGCGATGTTCGGATACGGCGTCACGGCTATACTGCTGAAGGTGTCGTTGCGGCACTTCCCACCTGAAGTAGCGCTCGTGATCACTAACACCATTCTGGTGATGTCCGGGCTCGGCCTCGTGATCGCCCGCGGAGCGAGCTTTTCCGCGCATCTGAGCCTGGGCTGGCCTACCGCAGTCGTAATCATGGCCGGCGCTGCGCTGAGCGTCAGCATCGTCAGCTACTACTTCGCCCTTAGCCGCGGCCCCGCCTCGGTGGTCGTGCCGATCTTCGCGCTGAACTTCGCCGTGGCGAGCATAATAGGGGTCCTCGTACTGGGCGAAGACTTGCGACTCACTCGTGTGGCAGGGATGATCATGGCAGCCGGCGCAATCGTTCTACTGGCCCGTTAGCAGCTCGAGTCGGCGGTCCGGGTTGCTCAGGACAAGGGGTTGAACTCAGGCTAAGCGGGTGATTCCGCGGTGTGCCGGTCGTGGCCCCCTTGGAGCGCCGTCTCGATCATCGCTACGAGGTCCCTGGCGGCCTGGGGGCTGAGCTCCATCGCCACGCGCGCCCCCGGGCCCAGCTTCGGGTTCACCAGGTCGACGAGCACCGCTTCATCCATTTGGGCTGCAAATGGATGGTCGTACGCGACCTGAGCCCTCTCTACTGGAAACCAGCCGCCGGCGCCCTTTGCGCTTCCTGATATCTCACGTACTTCTATCGACCCGGAACACATGACGTTCGTACCCCCGCTCTATTGTCTTGAGTCGTACTCCCCCTCATCCTGGCCTTCTCCCGCCAGGGGAGAAGGGAGAAGAGACGAGAGGTCTCGTTCTAACACCCTTCGAAGGGCGCCGGTATCAGTTGACCTCCCCGAAAGACTAAGTTAAGTGGCGGTCGTACCAGGCAAAGATGCGCTCCCAGCCGTCCACAGCGGCATGCTGCCGATAGCTGGTCCGATAGTCCGCGAAGAACCCGTGGCCCGCGTCCTCGTAGGTATGGACCTCGTAGCTCTTGCCGCGGCGTTTCAGCTCCGATTCGATTCTCGCAACGTCGTCCGGAGACGGGCTCGAGTCCTCGGCCCCGGAGAGGCAGAGCACCGGACAATCGATGTCGGAGGTCATGTCGATCGGCGCTTTCGGCTGGACTTCATTGAGCTGTTCGGTACCACCCACGATGCGGCCCCCATAGCACACAACAGCGGCGTTCAGGGAGGGTACGTTGCACGCGACCAGGTAGGACTGCCTTCCCCCTGAGCAGAACCCGATGCACCCCACCTTGCCCGAGCTCGTCGCCAGGGCTCTCAAGTGCTCCATCGCCCCATCGACGTCGCCTATCGTCCTGGCGTCCGGGTTCCCTCCCCCCGCCCGGACGATCGCAGCGACATCGCTCGGCTCGCCCGGCCCTTCTCGATGGTGCAAGTCGGGCGCGAACGCTATAAATCCCCGGTCAGCTATGTTGCGCGTTATCTGTCTGATCCAGGGCACCATGCCGAAGACCTCGTGTATGACGATGACCCCCGGGTACGGACCCTCCCCGGTGGGCCGGGCAAGGTATCCCGAGACCTCGTCGTCGCCATGCCCGCGAAAGAGCACAGTTTCGGCCGTGAGCCCATCGTTTGGCAAGGTCGCTACCTCCGACTGAGTCTACGCGTCCGGCGTTCCCGGCCCCATCACGCCCTGTGTGGAGCTTGCGCCCGAGCGGCTGCGTGTAAGCGAAATGCTCTCAGGTCCTGCCAGGGTCGGCGGCTTACTGGGGGCTAGTCGGCGGCGATATCCTTCGCACCCGGTTTGCCGTGAAATCGGCCAAGAAGATCGTGCCGTCAGCCTTCACGGCGACACCCTCCGGGCCGCCGAACAACGCTTGCGTCGCCGGGCCGCCGTCGCCCGGCTCCTCATCTCCTCCGCCGGCCACCGTGACGAAGCTCCCTTCGGAAGCCTGCCTGAGCACGCTGTGGTCTGCGACGACGATAAGCGTGTCCTGCGCGTCCACCGACACATCCTGTGGCCTAGAGACGAATCCCTCCGGCGCAGGATCGGACCCTCCGGCTACGAACTTGCCTCTGGCGGAGGTTGTTATCGTTCCTGTGCTTGCGTCAACCTTGCGCACCCGGCGGGAGCCCGTGTCAGCGATGTAGAGGTTCCCAACGCTGTCCACCGCCAACCCTCGAGGCTCCACCAAGACCGCATCGACGGCCGGGCCGCCGTCTCCCGTGAAGCCCTGGTCGGTCATCTCCTGTGTGGCTGTAATTCCACCGGCCACGGTGGAGATCGTCCCGGACCCCGCATCCACCTTCAGCACCCTGTCGTTGGCGGCGATAAACAAGTTCCCGGAGCCGTCTACGGCGACGTCCCAGGGTTTCTTGATCACCGCTTGAGTGGCCTCACCGCCCTCTCCCGAGAACTGCAAGAAGGCGCCGGCCTGGACTTCCCCTCCGCCCGCGACCGTGGCGATCATGCCAGTCTGAGCGTCGATCCTACGTATTCGCGCGTTGGCGTGGTCTGCGATGTAGACGTTACCGGCGGCGTCCACCGCGATGCCGTGCGGGTTATTGAGCGCTGCATCTGCAGCCGGGCCGCCATCACCGCCAAAGCTCGGAGAGCCGGTGCCCGCCACCGTGGTGATGACCCCCGTTGCCCCGTCCACGCGCCGTACGCGATTATCGCCGGTAAACAGGAGGTTCCCTTGCTGGTCCACAGCGACGCTGAACGGCGCAAAGACCTGCGCGCTGGTCGCCGGACCACCATCTCCAGTGAATCCCGGGACACCCGTGCCGGCAACAGTATCGATGATCGACGTAGGGCCTTCCGGCGCGGAATCGGGGCCCTCGGACGAGCCGCAAGCTACCAAGAGCACCGAGGCAACCGCCATCAGAGCTAGACGGCGAACACCGGCAATCTCGTTCATTAGGGTCGCTTTGACCATAACTCAACACGCTCCGAGGGTGCGCAAAGCCTAACATCGGCGCAGAAGGCAGTCAATCGGCGGCCGGGACACGCTCGGGGACCCATGTTCCGCGGGCAGTGTGAGCACCGTCCGAGACTGTAAGGAGGAGGCCGCGCCCGCTTCAAATCGCCTAGACAAGCTTAGTCGGCCTCAGGTATGATGTGGTGGGAAATTACACGACTCTGAGCTTTGGGGCGAAGGTCAAAAACGGTGCCGCAAAGCCCGGCGTCGGCCGCTTCACCCTCGCCGGCTCAACCATCGGAAAACGACAGAACCGAGTCCATGGAGGGATGTGATGGAGCCGGAGAGGGTAGAGGTAGAGGAAACTTCGGCGGCCCAGGACTCTAACGGAAAGGGCCAGGAAAACGGGAGCTCGCTGCCCGCCCCTGCCGGCTCGGTTATCGTCCAGGACGGTCAGTCCATCGCCACCGCGGAGAAGACGCAGGCCCGCAGTCGATCGTTCGCGGACATGCTTGCGGAGGCGGGTATTCTCTCCGCAGACCAAGTCTCCAAGGCGCAAGAGGACGCCCGGCGAGATAACATCTCCCTGTCGCAGCTGTTGGTGCGGGATGGCCTGGTCCTCGGCAGCGACCTCGCCGCTTTCACCTCCTTGCACCTCGCACTCCCCCTGGTCGACCTCCCCAGCGTCGAGCTGGATCCCGACGTCGTCGGTCTCCTGCCCGAGGAAGTTGCCATGAAGTACATGGTGCTTGCTCTGCGTAGTACCGAGACTACCCTGACGGTGGCGATGGCCGATCCCACCAATGTCCAGGCCATCCAGGACTTGACGGCGAGGACCGGTCTCAGGATTGAGCCTGAGGTCGCGACCGACCACGACATCGAGGAGCACATCGACGTCGCATACAAGCTCGTCAGAGAAAAGAAGAGGGACGACGCCCCCTCAGACGAATCCGGCGCAGGCCGGTTGACGGCGGACGAGTTCAGAAACGCCAAGCCGGCCCAGTTCGTCGAACTGATACTGGGACAGGCGCAGCACGACGGCGCCTCCGACATTCACATCGAGCCCACAGAAAAGAAGCTGCGCATTCGGTTCCGCATCGACGGAGTGCTCCAGGAGACTATGAGCCTTCCGCTCGCCCTCCACCCTACGCTGATCTCGAGGATCAAGATCCTGTCCAACATGAATATCGCCGAGCGGCGCAAGCCGCAAGACGGCCAGCTCAGCTTCGAAGGGAGAGAGGGGAAGGTCGACGTTCGTACGGCCATCGCCAACACTGTGTACGGAGAGATGGGCGTACTCAGGCTGCTCGACAGCGGCAAGCTAAGCTCGCTGGGGCTGGACCAGCTCGGCATGCTTCCCGGACAGGGGCTGGAGAAGTATCGTGAGATGCTGAAGCTGCCGTACGGCATGATTCTCGTGGCAGGGCCCACCGGTTCTGGTAAGAGCACGACGCTAGCCACGTCCATCATGACCCTGAACCGCAGCGAGCTCAACGTGATCACGATGGAAGACCCGGTGGAGAACGAGCTACCGGACGCGAACCAGCTCCAGGTCCACCCAGAGGCGGGAGTCACCTTCGCGGCCATCTTGCGGAGCATCCTGCGTCTGGACCCCGACGTTATCCTCGTTGGGGAGATCCGTGACGAGGAGACCGCGACGCTAGCCATAGAAGCCGCCCTTACCGGCCACCTGGTGCTATCCACCGTGCACGCCAACGACTCCGTCTCTACCCTGCTCAGAATAAAGGAGCTTGGGGTGCCCGCGTACCTTATCGCGTCGGCGATGATCGGCGTGGTAGCACAGCGCATGGTCAGAAAGCTGTGCACCTCATGTGCTGTGATGGAAGAGCGGCCGTTGGCCGAGCAGGGCGTTTACGAGGAGGAGCTCGGGGAGAAGAGGGAGAGCTTCCTCTACGGGACCGGCTGCAATACCTGCTCCCAGACGGGGTACCGCGGTCGCACCGGCATCTACGAGGTACTGGAGTTGACCGACCCGCTTCGACAGCTCTTTCTCAACGACGCTCCGCGGCACGAGCTGTGGAACCAGACTGTGGCGGACGGGACCCTGCCGCTCAAGAGGGACGGAATGCTCAAAGTAAAGTCAGGAATCACTACGCCGTACGAGATAATCAGGACGGCGGAGTCCGGCTAGTCGTTCCCGGCTGCCAAGGCAGCCGCTGAGGAAATCATGCAGTACCAATACGTCGCCTACACACTGCAGGAAGGCCTGGTCAAGGGCAAGGTTGATGCGCCCAACGAGGCGATTGCACGTGAGGAGCTGGAGCAGCAGGGCTATAAGCCGATAAGCATCAAGCCGCCCCCCAAGTTCGACATCAGCAAGTACATGCCCGAGCTGGAGCAGGTCAAGGCGAGCGAGCTCCCCGGCTTCGCCAAGACGTGCGCCACCATGCTCTCCAGCGGCGCCAACCTGCTCCGCGTGCTGGAGATGCTCCAGTCGGAGGGCTCAAGCAGGGCGATGAAGAAGGTGTTAGCGAGAATCTACGAGAAGGTCAGCGCAGGCGACAGCTTCACTTCTGCGCTCAGAGAGCACCCCAAGATATTCGACGAGGTCTTCATCAGCCTTGTCGAGGTCGGAGAGTATACCGGTGGCCTGGCAGGCGCTCTCCAGCAGCTTGCGTCCATCATGGAACGCGCCGCGGAGGCGAAGGCCAAGGTGATGAAGGCCATGATGATGCCGATGTTCCTCATCGGCAGCTCCGCGGCCATGCTCGGATTCATGGTATTCGTCGCTTTCCCCCCGCTTTTGGAGACCTTCGAGTCCATGGACGTGGCGTTACATCCGTTGGCTGCCGCGCTTATCGGCGGGACGATGGCTTTGAAGGACAACGCGGTCTACATCGTCGCCGTCGTGGTGGTGGTGATCGCCGTTAATAAGTTCCTGCAGCGGTTCCCCACCGCCAAATACTGGATCCACTACTCGAAAGTAAAGTTGCCGCTGCTAGGCCCCCTTGTCGTCGCCTCGGACCTGGGAAAATTCTCACGCGTGATGGGAGCGCTGCTGAATGCGGGCGTGGACCTCCCGAGCGCCCTGCGCCTGGCCAAGGGCACCTCTAAGAACGCCGCCATCAGGGCCGCCTGGGAGGCCGCCGACGAGAGTATGATCAACGGCCATCGCATGTCTGAAGCGCTTCTGCGACATAAGATTCTTCCGGAGATGTTCGTCGAGCTACTCGCCATCGGCGAGGATAGCAACACCCTTCCTAAGACCATGAGCGAGATCGCCGACGCCTACGAGAAGCAGTTCGAGGAGCGCGTGGAGAAGATGATCGCCATCACCGAGCCTCTCTCCACCCTCGCGGTCGGCGCCCTCGTTTTGATGATGATGCTATCCGTCATGCTGCCGATTCTCGAGGCGGCGGGCAAGGCCAAAACGGGCCTCTAAAAGGCCCGCGGTTGGGCTCAGCGAGCGGAGCGATGGCCAACGCCTTGACCGTCCTGAGGGAACGCCTCGCCAGGTTTGAGAGGTGGGTCCTGGTAGCCGGCGCTATCGGCGGCGTGCTGCTTATCGTGTACGGCTTCCAGGGCGTACAGTTCTACTTCTCCTCGAGCGAGCTGGGGAGCTCCAGCTCAGAGCTCGACAAGCTCAACGAGCAGATCCGAGAGCACGGCAACCCCGCCCTCGATCCTCTCAAAGCCGCGCTGGATGAGCGCAAGCGCCTCTTGGAAGACTGGGCGAGCATCTTCAGCCTTGAGGGCCAGACGATCAGCATTACCGACGACCGCGGCACCACCAGCACCGCTCTGGTGAACCCGAGCTTCCTCGGCGAAGAAGGCAGCTGGCTGATCCTCAACATCACTCCGGAGACCGAGTACGCGTTCACCGTAGAGCATACCGGCAACGTTCGTCACTACAAACTAGGGGCCGACCCGCCCGGCTTGAGCATATGGCACATGGGACTCAGCTATCATGGGGACTCTCCGCAAGAGTGGCGGGTAAGCGCGCTCGCCGATGAGAAGGTTAGCCTCGAGCTCACCACCCACGTCGTAAACGAGGGGGCTTTCCAAGCTACCAGCGTCAGCCTCACGCTGTCCGATCTCGAAACAGGCTCGGTCCTCTTCGGTCCGACGTCTACCTCGCTAACGCTCGATGTACCTAAGCTCGTTACCTACCAGAACACCTCGACGGACCGCGACCTCAAGGTCAGGCTTGAGCCCGACGGGCATTTCAAGCTTCGTAAGCTCGGAGGCGACACCAGGCTATACCTGCTCCCATGCCCCACGGGGTCGGGTCGCCCCGACCCCGGTGGTTTCTCCTGCGCGATAGGCATTTTCGAGGCCGACAACACACACAGCTGGGCCCTGTCCTGGACAGAGGCCGCCCTCCCGGAAGACGGGGGACCGCTCCGTTTAAGGTTCGTCGCCGCGGAGGGGGACTACGACCAGAGCACCACCATCTCAGAGACCGACCGGCTCCTCGAAATGGTCGACTCCATCGCGTCCAAGTTCAAGCCTGTCGAGCTCGCTGCTATGGTACTGGAAAGTGAGGCGGTTGAGATCGGCGAGCTTCTCGTGTATCGCACACTAACGGTAACTATCAGCCTGTCGGGCGACACGCATAACGAAATATTCGAGTTTCTCGATATCCTTCACAAGGCTATGCCCTTCGTCGAGATCTCCGATACGAAGCTAGCCGGCTTTGGAAAGCAGCCCTCCGCGCGCGTCGAGCTTATCTTCCATCTTGCGCCACGGCCGGTTCCGGAAGAAGGCTAGCGCGCTTTCAGCCCTCCCTGCGGAAAACCGGTTACGTCCCGCCGCGCCTGCCAGCGGGGGCGGCCCGCCCGTCAAACCGACGGATGCCCGATCTACCTGATCAATACGGCGTCCACGCCCACACAAGCGCGTTGACACCTAGGTAGGCCGTTACTATAATCGACCCATCATTTGCAGTGCAGCGCTATCCCACCCTACGCAGGCTGCAACAATGTCCCTCACCGCCACGAAGCGATGATAGAGAGCTCTCAGAAGTGGACCCAGCCCAGCCAAGACTCGTAATCGAAGGCACTGAAGAAGAGGGCGAGGAGTTGGCCCTCGGCGACGTGAACGCGCTCGGGCGCGAGCCCGAGAACGACATCGTCGTGTCCGATTCGGGTGTATCTCGAAACCACGCCGTGATCGAGGAGTCCAACGGCGCTTTCGTTCTAAAGGACCTCCAGAGCACCAACGGCACCTTCGTCAACCAGCAGAAGCTAGACGACGCGCACCTGCTTCAAGACGGGGACCGCATCAGGTTAGGTGCGAGTCAGAAGACTCTCGTGTTCCGGCACGCTGCAACGGCGGTAGCGGAGCCCGAGGCAGCCGTGTTGGAAGCGCCGCCGGCTGCAACGCAGACAGGAGCGGCCGCGCCTGCCCCCAGTGAACAGACGGTCACGGGGCTCCCGGTCCCATCGCCGACCGGCTCCGTCTCCGTGGAAGAGCTGGCTCCCGCCAAGACTGAACCAGCCGCTGAACCTCCGCCAACCAAGTCCACTTTCGTAGCGCTGGCTCGCAAGGTCCGCGTTGCCCTCAACGTGAGACTAGGCAAGGAAGCCGAGGCCGCCCCCGAGGGCGCCAAGCTCGCTCCCAGCGCGCGTGAGCCAGATCCGGATGTCATCCATGAGCCTGCGCTATCCCCGGTCGAGAGCGCAAAGCGATTGATACGCCGGTTGCGACACGGGATCGATCTGCGACGAAGGCCTCGTACGTTCACTCTCAGCGTAGAGAGGGGTGTCGTGAGGGCCGTCGTATTCGAGGGCCACGACGTCGTCGCGTGGGGGATGACAGAGCCGCAGGATGGCGACGAATCAGACTCAACACAGGGACCCGACGAGCAACAGATGGTACGGTCGGCGATAGCATCGCTCCAGAGAGATCTTGTCGTAAGCCACTCCCGGTTGGTTAGCGACCTGCCACTCTACGCCCCGCTTGTCCGACACGTGAAGCTCCCGCAGATACGCAAGCGGTACATGGGGGCCGTTGTCGCGTCGGAGGTAGTCGAATCGATACCGTTTACCGCCGACGAGGTGGACATTAAATGGCAGGCCCTGCCGGGAGACGGCGAGTCGGTCCCCGTAGCGGCTATGGCGGTGCAAAAGGGCGACGTGGACCGACACGTCCAGAGCTTCAAGGATGCTGGCGAGGGCCCAATCGCAGCCTACTCACAGTCGGCGTCACTCGCGATGGCATCGGGCCTCCCGGACGTCATCATCCTTCACTTCACCCTGGGCCAGACCGGCGTCGTCCTTGCACGAGACGGGATACCCCGCGCCGTGTACCAGGTGATCAGTGCGGAGATGGGGGAGGAGGAGCACGCCGATGCGATCGCCAGGGCGGTCGAGCAGATAATGAGCTACAACCAGTCCATTAATCTGGTGAAGGACACCGGCCCGCTCCCCATGACGGTTACCGGCCGGCCTCCTGAAGAAGGGAACCTGATACCTGTCCTGCAGGCGATGCTCGAGCGCGAGTTTACGGACCTTTCACCGCCGGTGGACTACCCGGAGGGGTTCCAGGTTTCCGATTTCGCCTCGAACATTGGACTTGCTCTACTCGACTTGGGTAGGGCGCGTGGCTTAAGGCGGGGCGGTCAGGCCCATGTGGTCTCTCTCAACCTGCTTTCCCCGCGTCACGTTCCAGCCCCGCTACCGGTGGTCCCCGCGCTGGCCTTCCTGGTGCTCGCCTTGTTGGGGATCTCGATGTGGCCGGGCCCGATCGCATCCGGGCCGGTCGCTTCACGCATATCCGACACCCGCAACGAGTCGATACAGGCCGCCTTGGATGTCAAAACGAAAACGAAACTGGAGAAGCTCAGGGGATTCGCCGCCTCCGACGCCGAGATTCTGGAGAAAGAAGCCCGCCAAGCGCGCTCATATGCGCTCGAAATGAAGGACAAAATTGCAGGGCTTGATGATGTCAAGGAGGACCTCAGGGCATGGTTCGACAAGATCCATACGATTACGGAGACAACTCGCCCCGCAGGTGTGATCGTGAAGGAGTTCGGCCCCAGCGCGGACTCGTTCGAGCTCGAGGGCACCGCCCCGACGTTCGCCATAGCGAAGCAGTATGCGGATAGGATCCGCGACTCCGGCCTCTTCGTCGACGTCCACATCTCGGAAGTGAAGACCGACGTGGACGCCGGGGGAAGGACCGCGCCCTCTCCCGTGACGCTGCCGGGAGGTCTAATACCGGGCGCCGGCCAAAGTCAGCAGTCGGTCCCGGACGCGGGCGGGGTCGCGGCACGAGGAGGAGGCATCAAGTTCTTGCTCGAAGCCTCTGCCAGACCAGAGCCGGGAGCTCAGCAGAACGAGAAATCCCCGTAGCACCGCAGGGGGTTCGAGGCCGCGCTGTGCCGAATTGAAGGAACGGAGGCCTGCCAACCACCGCTGCGGGCGCCATCGTATGTTCCGGCCCAAACAGCCCGCCGAAAATTGCCTTAAAGTACCACCAAAACTGTACTCTAGTACGAGGACAGACCTTACGTCAGCGCCGATGATGGTGTCGAGATTGTTGAGGACGAGCGATTCTCCGGATGCGCTCATCCGCGACGACCACAACAACCTGAAGGGGGAGTCGACTATGACCAAGATGCTTCGGAGATTCAAGGATAGTGGAGAATCGGGGTTCACTCTGATCGAGCTGCTGATCGTGGTAGGTATCATCGTCGCTCTTGCGGCGGCTATCGTGCCACAGGTGGTGGACTTCAGCGACACGGGGACCACCGCGCAGAAGACCACGGAGAATGAGACGGTTCAGGCCGCGTTTGACCTGATGATGGCTGAGAAGGGCGAAACTGCAGTTGTCGCCAACACCGGCTCCGGCGTCAGCGGAAACAACGCCTGGACCGCGCTGCCGACGGGGGCGGCGGGTACCGACGTGGTTGCTCTCTACAGCCGCTACTTGAAGGACGCGACCTCCACGTGGTTCTACTGCTGGGACGGCGGTGGCCAGGTCACGTTCCAGCAAACGACCAAGGTCGCCTGCACAACCGGCAACTAACGATAATGCGGCCGGGCGTCCAATCCGGAAGCGCCCGAACAGCGGCAAAAGCTCACTACATGGCCCCTGGGACCGCCGGTCCGGTCCCGGAGGGCCATGTAGCGTAATATAAGGCCGGGCCGCGCAGACTTTCAAGACATCCACGACCCCTTGTCTGCCCCATGACGCGATTGGTGGAAGGACGATGCTTTTTGGCCAATCACCACCTGTCATTCTGACGAGCCGCGGAGGAAGACAGCCGTGCCCTGGCTCCTCACGCAGCAATCTTGTCTTCCCAAAGGCCAACCCGAAAATCAGCGTCGGCTATGAGTGATACAGGCTCCTCCGCCACCCCGGTGGCCAGCGGCGACGCCACGAAGAGGCCGATCCCGGCGTCGCCGCTCTGGCGAGCGTGGACTTCAGACAACACGTACGCGGCCCTCCTGGCCCTGCTGGCGTTCATCGCATATTTGCGCACGCTGGCCCCAACCGTGATGTGGTACGACAGGGGAGAGTTCGCCGTCGGGTCCTACGTGCTCGGCATCGCTCACAACACCGGCTACCCGCTCTACATGCTGCTGGGAAAGCTCTTCACGTTGCTGCCCGTCGGCGACGTCGCCTACCGCGTCAATCTGATGTCCGCCGTGTTCGCCGCGCTCGCAGTGGCGGTCGCATTCCTGATAGTCCGCCTGCTGACCCGTAAGGTGGCTCCGGCCCTCGCGGCGGGGGCGACATTGGCGTTCATTTCCACCTTCTGGTCCAACGCGATCTGGGCGGAGCCCCATTCGCTGAACGTATTCCTCACTGGAGTGATCGTCTATCTGCTACTCCTGTGGAGGCGAAGGGAGAATAGCCGGTACCTGTACATCGCATCGCTGGTCTTTGGCCTTAGCCTTGGGAACCACCGCCTCATCCTCTTCATGCTCCCTGCAATGGCCCTGTTCGTTCTCTTCGAGAAAAAGACGACCCTGGGCTCACTAGTTAGGAAGCCATTGGTGTACATGGCCGCCCTAATGCTGCTGGGATTCTCTGTGAATCTCTATTTGCCCCTGCGGGCGAACTACGACCCCCTTGGCGATGCCGGGTACGCCGCTACTCTTGGCGGCTTCTTCGATACCGTCTTCAAGGGGCAGAGCGAGACGCAGAATTACGACTTCTCCCCCGCCGGAGTCGTATCTCGCCTGCCGATGCTATGGGATTTTCCCCGCTACGAGTTCTCACTCCCGGGAGTCCTGCTCGCGCTCTCGGGCTTATTTTGGCTGGCGCGAGGCGACCGGACCCTGCTCACTCTTACGCTATTGCCGGCGGCCTTGACGGCGCTGGTCGTCGTGACATTCATGGTCCACGACATCTACGACTACTTTTTACCAATCTACTTCATGGCGTCCATCTGGATAGGCGTTGGAGCCCACAGGACCGTGGAATGGGCGACGAGCGTGACGGGCAAGAGGACCTCCGCGGGCGGTCTAGCGCTCAGTTCGAAGACAAAGAGTGCGCTCCTGTATGTCGCTGTTTTGACGGTGCCGCTTGGGCTGTTGCTGAGCAATTTCCAACTCTTGGACCGCAGTAAGGACTATGAAGCCTACGATTTCGCCCTCAACACAATGTCCGTTGCTCCTCGGGACTCAGTAGTGGTGAGCGACTGGTGGGCGTATTTCCCGCTGCTCTACCTCCAGGAAGTGGAAGGCCTGCGGCGTGATATGCTCCTACTCTATGGCCTGTCTGAGCCCGATTGGGACCCCATCCCCTTCATTGAGTCGCAGCTCTCAGAAGGCAAGAACGTCTACTTCGCAGAAGGACTATCCACGGAGATGAGAGCCGTGTCCGAACGCTTCGCCCTGGTCCCGATCACCCTGCAGGCCATCACGACCCCGGTGGTGAAGCGGGTTCCGCGTCCCCAATACAAGGACCTTCTTGTCGTCAAGCGAGACCTGTTTCAGGTCGTCAGAGACAAGCCCCCGCTCCGCGAGACCAAAGTCCCGCTTGGGGCTCGCGGAGAGATCACCTTCGGAGGGGAGCTGACCCTCGTGGCCGCCGAGGTTGGAGCGTCCACGGTTGCGAGGGGAGAGTCGCTGCCGATCGACTACCATTGGCGTCTGGAACGGAGCGTCGACGACGATCTATTCTTCAAAGTAGTATTCGTCGACGCGCTTGGACGGGTGCCGACCAAACAAGGGTACCAACTGTGGTTCCAGGGGAACGAGGTGGGCGGCGTTCGCCCTACGTCAGGGTGGGAGCCGGGGCAGAGTGCCTCGGAGACATACCACACTCTGGTCCCCAGGCAGCTCTCGCCGGGTACTTACGAGCTCCAGCTACGAGTGTTCAACCGAAGGACTCAGGACCGCGAGCTACCGCCCTCATCCGCGGCCAAAGCACTGGGTGTCACGGTGGGTCACGTGGACGTGGAGTGACCCGCCGAGGCGGTCGTTCAGTATGACGAGCACAAGGATGCTCGTCCACGGGCCAAGCCCAGCCACGAGCGGACCCGTAGCGCCCCTTAACGGCGTCGCGCGGTTGACCGCGGCACCCGCCCGATGATACACTCCGCAACCGCGTAAGACGCGACTCCCGACCCTCAGTCTCGCGCTGCCCGGGGGTCCTCTGTGGAACAGCACGCGTCTGACGAGTCCTTGGTCAAGAGTTCACAAGTAACCCGCGGGTTTCAGTCCGCCCAGGAGGAACGAATGTCGAAGCGGTCGATATTGGTGCCGGTGTTCGCGGCGATGGCGCTTGCGGCACTCGCATGCGGCTTTACAAATCCCCCCGCCACGCCGATCCCAACAGCAACTCCATTGCCTCCTATACCAGCAGGAACCCCGGTCCAGGACTCGCCCATAAAGAATTTCAATCATCTGGACCACGAGGTCGAGTCCGGCACTGTGATCACCTGGACGAACAATGACAATACGCAACATACCGTCACCCATTTCGCGCCTGGAGGGGGCGAGCGCCTCTTCGACAGCAAGATTCTGGCCCCGGACATCGGCTTCCGCTTCATAATGGCCGTTGAGCCCGGAGAGTATAAATACTTCTGTAAGCTTCACCCGAACACGATGGTCGCGATCATTACCGTGACGGCGAAGTCGGGCTGAGGGCCGCTCAGCAGTACCGACCAACGTCCAGACACGTATTGGCTCGACGTATGAAGGCCCTCGTCGCTAAGACGGCGAGGGCCTTCATACGTCCCAAACGCTTCTCAGGTGCGGGGGTCTACATCCCGCCACATTCAACCCTTACTCTGCGGTCTCAGCGATCTCAGGGGTGAGTTGAGCTCAGTCCGGCCGGCCGGCTATGAGTTCGCCTCTCTCCGCCAGGGTCACCAGGTTCTCTTCACCCCGCCGACGCTTCTCCCCCTCGCGGTACCGCCGCTCCATCTCGGGCCCCTGCAACGCCATATACTCGCCTTCCTGCGCGCGCGCGGCGTGGGCTGATGGCGGTGCCGGGACCTCGACGACCGCCGTAGTCACCTTATCCACACCCCACTTGTACGCCACGATCTCTCCCTTACTGATGATGAGGTTCATCCCTACGTTGGCCTCGACTATTGGAACGCCGTTTTCCCTCGAGCGTGCGAGGACCGCTTTATTCTGAGATCGGCTCCTGGAGCCATAGGAGGGTATTAGGAGCAGCTGGGCGCCGTCCAGCACGAGAGAGCGGGCAATAGTAGGACTCCAGCGGTCGTTGCATATCATTATTCCCGCCCTGCCGATCGGAGTGTCGAACGCGCGCAACGCGCGGCCCACCCGGTTGAAGCGCCAGGACTCGTTAGTGCCCTCCGCCAGCATCACCTTGTGGTGCTTTCCCAGGATGTCCCCTTTGTCGTCGATGAATATGGCCGCGTTGTACGCCTCGTTCTCGATTCTCTCGGCGAAACCGAAGACCAGGCACGTCCCCAGCTTCCTCGCAAGCTCCCGGAAGCGGCGAATGTACGGCCCGTCTATCGGCTCCGCCAGCTCCAGCATGGCCTCTTCAAGGCCTGGGTCCTCGATCACAGCCATCACCACATACCCATCAAGGACCCCCTCGGTGGCAACCATCACATCCGGGTCCTCCCTGGACGCCTCGACGAAGGCGGCCTCCAGCTTGTCCGCGTTGTACGCCTTGTCCCACTTCCTCGGTCTGAGCGATATGGCGGTTGCCCTCACGGAATGGTACATCCGGTCTCCTATGTTCTTGACGCCTAGATCGCCGGCCAGCCGCTCTGCGACGTCGCCGGGGCCATTCCCGGTCCTTAACGGCGCTGACGTCGAAGGCGCGGTTGCCCGATGAAGCCGTAATCCCAGAGCGCTCCCGCATTATACAAGCGAGGCGTTTGCAGCTCTGTACCGAGGTGAAACAGCAGGACGGCGGGGGAAAAACGCTGCGCCGGTCCGAAACCATCGCCGCAGAACGCGGGCAGGGCGCGGACGTTTGATATACTCCAACTCGCGCTTTCCACGTGCATCCGAGGGCAGCATGAAATACAAGTTCATCCGATATGAAAAGAGAGACCGCATCGCCTACGTGACTATCAATCGCCCGGAGCGGCTCAACGCCCTCCATCCTCCGGCGAGCAGGGAGCTACGCGAGGCCTTCCTCGATTTCCGCGACGACCCGGATACGCTGGTGTCAGTCCTGACCGGGGCGGGCGACCGGGCCTTCTGCGCGGGGAACGATCTGAAGTACCACGTGCAGAACATCCGCCCGGGCGAGCTCTGGCCCGAGGCAAGCACGACCGTCTTCGCTGGTATCACGGACGACTTCGAGTGCTGGAAACCTATCATCGCCGCCGTCAACGGATACGCGATGGGAGGCGGCCTAGAGCTGGCGCTCGCCTGCGACATCATCGTGGCCGCTGAGGGGGCGCATCTGGGGCTTCCCGAGTCCAAGGTTGGCGTCGTGGCCACGGCAGGCGGCGCCCATCGCCTACCGCGCCAGCTTCCGCTAAAGATCGCGATGGGAATGTTGCTCACGGGCAAGACCCTAACGGCAAGGGAGGCACACCGCTGGGGCCTTGTCAACGAAGTCGTGCCCCAGGACGGCCTCTCAGCGGCCGCCGAACGCTGGGCCACCGAGATTCGGGACTGCGCGCCGCTGTCGGTCCGGGCCAGCAAGCAAATGGCGATGTCGGGGATGGGAATGCCTGCGGAACAGGCGATGCGCGCTAAGTACAGCGAGCTGGATAAGGCAGTGGCCTCCGCCGACTTCGTCGAAGGACCGAGGGCGTTCGCCGAGAAGCGCAAGCCCATATGGACGGGGGGTTAGCGCCACGGACAAAGTCCCCCCAACCCCCCCTTTACAAAGGGGGGCAAGATAAAGGGGGCAAGTTGCTGAGGCTCGCACCACCGGAGCGGCTCTACAAGAGCGGGGGTGGCGGCCCGCGTCCAAGCTGCTCGGGGAGTTACAAATCAGTAAGCTCGGAGGATAGGAATGGCTGAATCTGGTCGCATCGAACTACCCGCGACGGTCCGACCGCTCAAGTACGCCCTTGAGCTGGAACCAAACTTCGACGACTTCAGTTTCCGCGGCCGCGAGTCCATCGAAATCCAGGTGGAGGAGCCATCGAAACGTGTCGTTCTCAACGCCATTGAACTGAAGGTGCAGTCCTGCACCGCGAAACTTGTTGACGGGACAGAGCTCGCTGCTGCCGATACCAGCTTCGACGGCGACGCCGAGACGGTCGCCTTCACATTTCCACAGGAGCTTCCCGCCGGCAAGGCCACCTTGTTACTGGAGTTCAGCGGCGAGCTCAACGACAAGCTGCACGGCTTCTACCGAAGCCGCTACACGGACCAGAACGGCGAACCGCGGTACCTTGCCACGACGCAATTCGAGGCCACCGACGCCCGGCGGGCGTTTCCGTGCTGGGATGAACCGGCGCACAAGGCGAGATTCCAGGTCACCCTCACAGTACCTTCAGACATGGCCGCCATCTCCAACATGCAGGTCGCATCGGAGACCTCGGACCGCGACGGTCTCAAACGGGTGGAATTCGCGGAGACGCCGCCCATGTCCACGTACCTCATCGCGTTCGTGGTCGGAGACCTCAGGGCCATAGAGGATCGCGCTTCCGACGGCACTCTCATGCGGGTGTGGGCCACGACAGGGAATGAAGAACACGGCCGTTTCGCGCTGGACGTCTCCGTCAAGCTCCTGGCCTATTTCAACGACTATTTCGGCATCCCCTACCCGCACGAGAAGCTGGACCATCTTGCGATCCCCGATTTCGCCGCGGGGGCCATGGAGAACTGGGGGGCCATCACCTATCGCGAGACGGCGATTCTCGTCGACCCGGCCCATAGCTCTGCATTCACGAGGCAGACCGTCGCCAGCATAGTCGCGCACGAGATGGCGCACATGTGGTTCGGCGACCTGGTCACGATGGCCTGGTGGAACGACCTATGGCTCAACGAGAGTTTTGCATCCTGGATGGGTGACAAGGCCGTGGACCACCTCTTCCCCGAGTGGGACATGTGGACGCAGTTCGTCTCCGCCGATACGAACCGTGCCCTTGCCTTGGACGGCCTTCGTAACTCCCATCCAATCGAGCAGAAGGTCGACAACCCGGCTGAGATCCGCCAGCTATTCGACGCTATCAGCTATAGCAAGGGCGGCTCCATCCTGCGCATGCTCGAGGACTTCCTCGGCGCGGATGCTTTTCGGTCAGGGCTCAGGAGCTATATTTCCAAGCACCAGTACTCCAACGCCACGACGGTCGACCTCTGGAACGCGCTTGCGGAGGCGTCGGGGCAGCCCGTGGCCGAGATGATGAGCACCTGGGTGGACCAGACCGGCTACCCGGTCGTCGACGTGAGGGCTTCGGCCACCGGCGAGACGATACAGATCGAGGCTGTTCAAAGCAGGTTCCTGTACGAGCACCTCCTCGACACGGGTTCCAAGGACGAGTCGCTCTGGCGAGTACCGCTGACCGCGGCGGGGCCCGACGGCGAGTCGCGCGCAGCCACCCTTATGACCGGCCGTAGCGCGTCCCTTACCCTCCCAAGACGGTCGGTCGACGGGGAGTCCGCGTGGACCAAGGTGAACCCCGAGCAGACCGGCTTCTACCGCGTCAACTATGACGCGGATGGCTGGTCACGCGTCCTCGATGCCGTCCAGAGCATGGCCGTCTCGGCGCGCGACCGCCTCGGCGTCCAGAACGACGCCTACGCCCTCTCCCGGGCGGGATACCTTCCGGTGACCCAATTCCTGGAGGTCGCAACCGCGTACCGAGACGAGACCGATGCCACTGTGTGGGAGGACCTTGCAGCCAATCTATCCGGCCTCGACTACCTGCTTGCGGACGAGACGTTCCTCGCGTCGTTCCAGGGCTTCGCCCGACGCCTTTTTCGCCCTATCGGAGAAAGCGTCGGCTGGGTAGCACAAGAAGGAGAGGGCCACCTCGACGCCATCCTCAGAAGCACGGTGCTGAGCGCCCTGGGGAGCTACGACGACGTGACGACCCTCAAAGAAGCAGCGTCTCGCTTCGCCCAGTATGCGGCGGAGGCGGACAGGGTCTCGCCCGATATACGCGGGGTCGTACTCAGCCTAGCGGCCAGGCGAGGGGACCGGGCGACCTACGACACAATGTGGGCCCTGCGCGAGGATGCCACGCTCGAAGAGGAGAAGGTCCGGCTGCTCGGCGCAATAACCCGGTTCGAGGTCCCGGAGTTGCTGGACGACGCCCTGGAGCGCTCTCTTGAGCCTGAGCGAGTGAGGGTGCACGACACAGTCAGGGTAGTGTCAGGCGTCGCCACCAACAGGCTTGGTAGGGACCGGGCCTGGGAATTCGTCAAGGCTAACTGGGCTGAGTTCGACCGCCGCTACGGCGCGGGAGACTTCGGCCTGCAGCATCTCGTCTCATTGACAGGCAGGTTCACCACGCAGCAGAGGCTGGACGACGTTAGCACGTTCTTCGAGACGAACCCGACACCCGCGGCCGAGCGCACGATACGCCAGTCCCTGGAGCGCATCAAGCTCAACGTCGCGTGGCTGGAGCGCAACCGCGATGAGCTGGGGGTGTGGTTTGAGAAGGCGGGGGCCTAACAGCGCTGCTGGCACGAGAGCTCACCGACGTCGGGACTTGACCTACTAACTCCCGACGCCCTGGCATGAAACCATAGGAACTTTCAGCGTTGCGTGGAGATAGGCGACAGCCAGGGACAGCGTTGGGAGACGCTTCAAGCACTGGTAGACACAGGCTCTACCTATACGTGGGTCCCTGCTCGATTCCTAGAGCGGCTTGATGTAGCTCCCGAATTCCAGCGGGAGTTTGAGACGGCCGACGGACGCATCGTCCAGCGCGACATGGCAACCACCATGGTCCGATGGAACGGTGAGTCGATGCATACGCTGGTGGTATTTGGCGGAGACGGTGACGCTGTCATGGGAGCCTACACGCTGGAAGGCTTCTCCGTGGCCCCGGACCCCGTTAACCTTCGCCTGGTGCGAGTTCGAGGCTTGGCTATGGGCCGTACAGGCACGGCTGAGTTCTAGGACGTCAACGCTCCTAATTCAGGAAGGCTGTTCCGCTCAAGATGGGGTCCTACCTCTTCCCCCGCCTCCGTGGGAAGATTGAGCCCGTCCTGAGCCGCGGCGAGGGATGGGAGCCTACGTTCCTTCGTAGACCTCTTCCTGCAGCCGCTGCTCTTGCAACTCCAGGTATTGCTTCTTGCTCAATCTTGGCTGGCTACCGGACAGTACCTCGTTCGCCTTGGCGGCGCCGTTCGCTAGCAGGCTTATCACAGTCGCAGCCAAGGCCTTAGCCGGCTTTATTACCGCCTGGTCGTAGTCGTTGATCAGGTAGTCCGTGCCGTGACCCATCCCCGTTGCGCCCCCTGTATAAGGATGGATGGCAGGCATTATCTGGCTGACGTCACCCATGTCGGTGGAGCCGCCGCGAATGAAGTCGCGTGGTCGACGGACGAAGTTGTCTTCCCCTACCAACGGCGCAGCGTTGTCCCGGAACAGATCCATCAGCGCCTCGTCATTAAGCATCGGAAGATAGCCGGGAATGGTAACGATGCTCACCTTGGCGCCCAGGGCGAGAGCCCCCGCCCGGAGACACCGGTCCATCTTGGCGCTGGCGTCCGCGATGGCCTCGGCTGTAGAGCCTCGTACACGCCCCTCGTACCGCACGTCCGCCGGTATCGAGTTGGCGGCCGCGCCGCCTGAGGTCATGATGCCGTGCAGTCGCACCATATCCTCGCTCTTGAAAGTCTCCCTCTGCGTGTTTAGCGCGCCGAGAGCGACTATCGCGGCCTGCAACGCATTCACCCCACGGTGGGGTGAGCTGCCGGCGTGGGACGCTTTGCCGATGAATCTCACGTACTTGACCAGGTGCCCGTTGCTCGTGCCGCCGACGGAGAACCCCCGCTCGGACGCACTCGCTGAGGTGTGCACCATCGCGGCCATGTCGACGTCGTCGAACGCTCCCAGGCGGATAAACTCTTGCTTCCCCGACATCAGACCCAGCTTGCCCGACTGATGCAGCTCCCACCGGTACTCCGCATCTATGAACTCTTCGGCCGGTGTAGCCATGAGCGCGACGTTTCCCGCAAGCTCGGGCAGGACCTCCGCTGCCGAGAGGCCGACGGCGACACCGAGCATCACGGCGACCTGGCAATGGTGCCCGCATGCGTGTGCGGCGCCGCTCACGGCGTCGGCATGCGGGTGTCCGGGTACCTTCAGGGCGTCAAGCTCGCCGATCACCGCTACCGTCGGGCCTGAGCGTCCTCCCTGCAAGACTCCCTTGATGCCAGTTAGGGCGATGCCGTTCTCGTGCGGGACGCCGACCTCCGCCAACTTCTCGCTGACGAGCCGCGAGGTCTTGACCTCCTGGAACCCGGGCTCAGGCTGGCTGAGCACGGTCTTGGCGACGTCAATGAGCCACTCCCGCCTCCGGTCGATGGCAGAGAGCGCCGCAGATTTCAGCGATTCGAGGCTTGCCGGGCGATTCACTCGTCCATACCAGCGCTACTCCGTGTACGTCTCCTCACTCAGCATATCGCGCATCATCGACAGATACTGCGCCTTGGTCATCGGTGCGTCGTATTTGGCGATCACTTCCTGGGCGCCTCGTCCACGATCTGCCAGCAGGTCGATTACGGTCATCGCCATCGCCTTGGCCGCCGTCACAACCGCTGCGTCGTAATCCTCTACCAGATAGTCGGCGCCATGCGCGTTCCCGTTGGCAGCTCCGACGTAAGGGTGGAGCACCGGCATGAGCGCGCCGATATCGCCCATGTCCGTGGACCCTGAGCGGTGCCCCATCCTAACGACCCCTTGCTCGCCTACCAGCTGCGCTGCGTTGGTGGCGTACACGTCGGTGAGCGCGGCGCTCTGCCTCAAAGGAACGTAGCCGGGGAGTGTCGTGATCGTTACGCTACCCCCGACCGCCATCGCCCCTGCCCTCAATGCGCGATCGACCTTGCGGGCGGCCGACTGGAACGCCTCCGTGGTCTTGCCGCGTACGAACGTCTCCATTCTCACGTCGGCGGGGACCGAGCTTACGGCGTCGCCGCCCTTCGTGATGATAGGGTGCACCTTAATGGCGTCTTCGTCGCGGAACGTCTCGCGCTGGGCGTGTATCGCGGTCAGCGCGATGTTAGCCGCGTTGAGCGCATTGATCCCCTTGTAAGGCCAGGCCCCCGCGTGCGCGGCTAGTCCTGTGAACTGGATACGTTTGGCCAGCATGCCGTTGGAGAACGCGCCTACGCCGAGGCTCCCCGCCCCTATGTGGGCGATGTTCTCCGTGTGCGTCATCATGGCCATGTCGACGCCGTCCAGCGCGCCGAGCCGAATGAACTCCGCCTTGCCTCCGAGGAACTCCAGCTTCCCCTCACGCCGGAGCTCGTCACGGTACTCGATCTCGATGTACTCTTCGGCCGGGACGGCGACTAGAGCCACCCGCCCTGCCAGGGCCTCCATGACCCCAGCGGCCTTCAGCCCCGAGGCGACGCCGAGCATCGAGCCGATTTGGATGTGGTGCGCACAGGCGTGAGCGGCACTCGTGGTCGGATCTGCGTGCGGGTGGTCCGGGACCACCAGCGAGTCCAGCTCCCCTATGACCGCGACCGTCGGGCCGGAGGCGCCGCCCTCCAGCATCCCCTTAAGCCCAGTGAGGGCGATACTCTCCTCGTAGGGAACGCCAAGTCGCCGGAACTCCTGGGCCACGCGCTTCGACGTCTTCCGCTCGCGAAAGCCCGCCTCCGGCTCGTAAAGGATGGCCTTGGCCACGCCGATGAGGTCATCGGCGCGCCGGTCGATCTCGGCTGACGCCGCCGCCTTCAGCTCCTCGATTCCCATCCGCTGCATCTGCTCCTTCCACTCAGTTGCCGAGCGCCCGCCCGATTCTACCAGAGCACTGGATGACGGTACACGGAGCAGCCCCCACGCTGCCATCTCAGACCCAGGCAAGAGGGGCGCCTGGGAGCGGTGCTCCCGTCAACTGCAGTCCCAGAATCTCACCGGTGATGGTATATAATCGCTCAGCCCGTGAGCCGTACGTCCCAGCGTTAGGAAGGAATTAGCAGACTGGCAATGAAGGTGGTCATCGCCCCCCAGGCGTTCAAGGGAAGCATCGGCGCGCTCGACGTGGCTACGGCCATCGGCGAGGGGGTACGACGTGTCATCCCCGACGCGGACCTGGAACTCGTCCCAGTCGCCGACGGTGGCGACGGCACCCTGGAGACGCTGGTGGAGGCGACCGGAGGGGAGATTCGCACCGCCACGGTTACCGGCCCGCTGGGGGAGACGGTGACAGCGCAGTGGGGGGCGCTGGGTGATGGCGCCACGGCCATCATCGAGATGGCGCGCACCTCGGGCCTGGCGATGGTACCCCACGAAAAGCGCGATCCTCGCACCACCACCACGTATGGCCTGGGCGAGGCTATAAAGAACGCCCTCGATGCCGGCTTTCGCGCCTTCATCCTGGGCATCGGCGGCAGCGCCACTAACGACGGCGGCGCCGGCGTCGCCCAGGCGCTCGGCGTGAGACTGCTGGACGACGAGGGACACGACCTATCCCATGGAGGCGCGGCGCTCGCGCGCCTCGACCGTATCGACATGTCAGGCCTGGACAGCCGCGTGAGCGAGTCGAGGTTTTCCGTGGCGTGCGACGTGAACAACCCGCTGACAGGCCCCGAGGGCGCATCTGCGGTATACGGCCCCCAGAAGGGCGCGACTCCGGAGATGGTCGCGCAGCTCGACGCGGCGCTGGCCCGGCTGGCGGAGGTCGTCAAGAGGGACATCGGCGCCGAGATCAACGACATACCCGGCGCTGGGGCGGCTGGAGGACTCGGCGGAGGGCTCATCGCGTTCGTCGATGGGACGCTGCGGGCGGGTGTGGACATCGTGCTGGACACCGTCGAGCTGGAGTCCAAGCTAAAGGGCGCCGATCTTGTGATCACGGGCGAGGGCCAGATGGACTTCCAGACCGTCTACAACAAGGCCCCCATAGGTGTGGCGAGAATGGCCAAGGCCAACGGCATTCCCGTGATCGCTATCTCGGGCTCGCTAGGCAGGGGATTTTCAGACGTGCACGAGCACGGCATTGACGCGGTGCTCCCCATCACCAGCGCGCCGTTGACCTTGGACGAGGCTTCGGAGCGCGCGGCGGAGCTGGCCGCTTCAGCCGCAGAGCAGGCTCTCCGGCTGATGAAGGCGGGCGCGCGCGTCTTCGGCCCGTCGTAGCAGAAACCTCACCCTGCCGGCCCGCGGACAGGCGATGTCGGACGGTAATGCCGGAGTTGAGTGTGGCGGCTTGATATGAGGATTGCGGCGAATAGCAGGACGGAATGACACAGCTCCCCGTGGATCTGGCTACTGCTTCTAACCCAATCCGGGTCTGGAGAATGGTCGCTCTGCCCTTCGTTGTGGCGGCGGTCACACTTTCGGCAGCGGTCGTCGGAGCCGTGCTAATCGGGGATACGAGCGGCACGGACCCCGTTAACAGCTTCGTCATTGCCTTGTCGGACATTTATAGGGAGAATAGCGAGCGCATAATCCAAGGGCGCTTTCACTTTGCCTTCGAAATGGGGGTAGCCGTCTCATTCCACCACTGTGGCCTCTTCTTGCTTTTCGCATACGCGGCGCTATATCTCGGGACGGGCGAATATGAGTTCGAGGCGCCCCTGGTTGCGCGGCTGCGCCGAGCATTAGGTCGTGCGCTAGTGGTGGGGGGAGCAATAATCGCTGGGCTCGCCGGGACATTTGGCGTTGCTGCCGTGATCATCGAGACGGGAGGCCGGTCCTTAGTAAGAGAGGCACTGCCATGGATGGCCCTCGCCATAAGTGTCGTCTTAACTTTGGCCGCGGGCTGGCTGCTCGCGCGGAGCCAGGTGTACAGCGCGCTGGCTCGGACGTCTGCCTCTCGCAATGGGAGTCCCGGCCGGAACAGCGCAGTAGGTTACTTCTTGTTGAGTCTTGCCTTCGCCGCCGTGTTCCTTAGTTGCAGCCTACCGATCTTTCTCGTGGCGATCGGTTCTCCGTTTTCACTTGGCCAGCTCGTACAATTCACGATGGGGATGGCCGCATCGTTGTTTCTACCAACAATGGTGATCGCTTTGGTCATCATTGCGTTAATTCTGGCGATGGCGCTGCTCAAAGCCATCATGGCCGATGTAGTGCGCGATGCGCTCCCACTAGTCAATACCGCGAGAGCCTTCCTGATAACTACCAGTGAGGCCGTGGGGATTCTGTGGGTGATCCTGGCCGCGGGGTACATCGTTTTCTTCTGGTTTACGGTCGGGCTCGAATATCTCCTCGCTGAAAAAGCCTAGAAGCCCCAGCTAGCCCGCGAACCCAGGCTGTCCCCACGAGAGATCGTCCACGAGCATAGTCGGCTCTACGTAATGCGAGCAAGGTAAGCGATTCGCGTTCGTTTGTGGAGCCCGGACCTACCCCAGAATCACCATATGGACCTCCCGCGGCCCGTGGACGCCGGTCACGATGGTCTGCTCGATATCTGCCGAGCGGCTGGGCCCCGTGATGATGTTCACATACGGCTCCAGGCCTTCTGCCATCGCCCGTTGCCGCCTCAGAGTGAACAGCTCGTCCAGGCTCGGCAGCACCTGGCCCACCTCCACCACTGCGATGTGAACCGGCGGCGTTAGCGACGCCAGGCGGCTTACGCCCTTCCGCGCGACGATGACGCAGCTTCCTGTCTCCGCTATGGCGTAGTCGACGCCCGTAATCCCCAGGTCCGCTTCGATCGCGCTCTCTCTGATCGCGGCCCGCTGCGCCTCCAACGGTCCGTCGGACTCGTCGTGCACCGCCGCCAGCCGCAGCGTGATGGTGGACGCGGCGAACGCAGGGTCGAGTCCCAGCGTATCGAGCACCGCATGGCTCGACCGCACGACCGAGCGAGCTTCAAGGTCCCGGGCTACGCCCATGACGTAGTCGCGGGCGTCGTCCGGGGTGCCTGCGGACCGTACTGTCCAGCCCGCCTTCTCCGCCGATTCGGTCAGGTCCGAGGCCAGCTCCTTTGCCCGCGCTTTCATCTGCGAGAGTACCGCAGCCGCCCGCGACGCGACGGAGGCAGCATCCCGCGAGAGGGCGGTCTCGTCAGGGGGCTGGTCGGGACGGTCTCCGGACCGCCTGCCGAGGGCGCGGCGGACGTTGTCGATGAACTCGTCGCGGTTACTCATGGTGTCGACCGTAGCATTAACGGGAGCTGCCTATCGACCACTATCTCAGGTAGGTGGATTGGGCGCGGCAAGCAGCGCCCCTACGTGCGGCCTTCGCGACGATGCTCCGGACCCTTGGATCCCGCGCGATGCCTACATAGTGCGGACGGCCGTGCCAGCCTCGCGCGAGATTCGTGCGGCGATCTCCCCGACGTCGAGCTCGTTGGACGGCCACTCTTCCGGCGGCACGTGCGACAGCCGCAACAGGACTCGTGCGAGCTGCGCCACGTATTCCCTCAACTCTCTGGGTCGTACCTTGTCCGCCGTGTCCGCGGGCTCGCCGCGGTAGTCTGCGTCGGGGTGGCGACCGACGAACCGCCAACGCCACAGAATCGCGTACGGGATCGCGGCGCGCGCGAACGAGAACCCGTCGTTGGTGTAGTCGAGCTGCGGCATTACATGGCATCTGAGTCCGTCGTTCATCGAGTCCAGGGCCTTCGTCACGAGGGAACGCAGCTCCGGGAACTGCAGCACCACGCCCTTGATCGGACCGGCGCCTATCTCGTCCAGGTTCACCACGAACCTGGGATGCTGTTCGGACCCGTGGTGCCGTCGAATGTACGCCGCCGAGCCCTGGTGGTGAAACTCCTCGCCGCTCCAGGTGCAAAACCGTATGCTGCGCCCCGGTGATATCCCCATCTCACGGCCCAGAAGCGCCAGGACCCGCGCCGTTTCCATTACCACCACCGTGCCGGAGGAGTTGTCGTTGCCGCCGGGCGATTCCGGGTAGGTGTCGTGGTGCGCCCCAAGCACGAGCGACTCACCCGGCCACGCCGAGCCCTCGATCTCAGCGACGGTGTTATGTGAAGGCGCCGTGTACGAGCGGCTATCGACCCTTATCGCCAGCCTCTTCCCCTCGGCCGCGCTCAGCCTGAGCAGGGCCCCGTGCTCCCGGGTCGTCAGGACGGAGGGTATGGGATGGGGCAGCACCTCGCCAGCGCGCTCAGCCCTGCGCTTGTCAGTCGCCATCTGGTACTCCATCCGCCCGCCGCTCTTCTCCTCGACCACGACCGCCGCAACCGCCCCCACCTCCCGCAGGTCGACGATGCGGTCCGCCACCGGCCTAGGGGTGCTGAACGGCTCACTGCCCAGGGCGACGACGGCCACTGCGCCCGGCAGGTTCCCGGAAGCGGGCGCGAGCTCGTGAGGCATCCCGAAGCCCACGTCCACCAGCGGCGCCTCGACGTCGACGGGAGGGCATCCGAGCATCGGCAGAATGTCGACGGGGCGCTCGCTCTCCACGAGATGCGCCTCGGCCGCGTCGTGCTCCCAGGTGTGCATCTCGAACTCCTCGAGACGCGCGTCGGAGAGCCCCGCCTCAGCCATCCGGTCCTTGATGTACTCGGCGGCTTTCAGGTCCGCGGGCGACGTGGCCCAGCGCGGCCCGATGTTTGTGCACAGCTCCGTGAGGTGCTCTTCGAGTCGTGAGCCGACATACGCCTCGCCGACAAGCCATCTATCGATCTTCGCCCAGTCCAGCGTCATTTTCATTCGTCCTTCAGGTACTTCCGCCAGCGTGTCCGGAACGGGGAAGATGAGACTCGTGGGAAGGTCCTGTATCTGGTCCAACCTGAGAGGGGCGGTGGAAGCCGGGTTATACGTCCGCGCCGCAACAGTGGCAGCTGGGCCAGCCGCCCCAACCGGTTCGCCAGCGCGAAGCTGAAGCCGGTGGACACGCTCCCGCGCCACGCCTTCATCGCTAGCCTCTCCAAGAGCGAAACGCGCCTCGCGTCGGGGCGTGTCTTCCCCTCGGCCACCTCACTACGAAGGTGGAGCAGCATCCGAGGTATGTTGATCTTGACCGGGCAGACCTCGCGGCAGGCCCCGCAGAGGCTCGAGGCGAACGGGAGGTCTTTAGCGTCGGCGATGTCGGTAAGGACGGGCGACACCACAGCACCGATAGGGCCCGAGTAGACCCAGCCGTACGCGTGGCCTCCGACTTTACGGTAGACCGGACAGGCGTTGAGACACGCGCCGCATCGCACGCAGTAGAGCGCCTCCCGGAGCTCCGGATCGGCCAGGAGGCGGGACCGACCGTTGTCCACGATGACCAGGTGGAACTCCTCGGGGCCGTCCTCCTCGTCCGAGGCGCGCGGCCCGTTGATGAGACTCACGTAGCTGGTTAGCCGCTGTCCGGTCGCCGATCTGATTAGCAAGCGCAGGAAGAGCCCGAGGTCCTCCATCGAGGGGACCAGCTTCTCCATGCCCATGATCGCGACGTGTACCTTGGGCATGGAGGTGCACATCCGCCCGTTGCCCTCGTTCGATACCAGCACCAGCGTTCCCGTTTCGGCGACCACGAAGTTGGCCCCGGTGATGCCCATCTCCGCGCGGATGAATTTGTCCCTGAGCTGGCGGCGCGCCTCGCCGGCTAGGTCTGAGATCGAGTCGTATGCCGGCGCTTGCAGCTTGCGCTGCATCACGTCCGATACATCCTCTTTGGACATGTGTATGGCCGGCGCAATGATGTGGAACGGAGTCTGCTCGGCCAGTTGGAGGATATACTCGCCCAGGTCGGTCTCGACAGCTTCGACCCCCTCGGCAGCCAGGATGCCGTTGAGGCCCATCTCCTCGGAGATCATCGACTTGCCCTTGATGGCGGTCTTGACCCCGTGCCGCCGGGCCAGGTCACTGACGTACCCGTTCGCCGCCGCCGCGTCCGTCGCGAAGAAGACTTTGACCCCGGCGGCCGTCAGCTTCTCGTAAGCCATCTCCAGGTAGTGATCGAGGTTCTCGATCGTGTGGGCCTTGATCGCGCGCGCCCTCTCCCGCATCTCCTCCCAGCCCGGCGTAGCTTCGGCAGCCTCGATTCGCGCCTGGTTAAACCCCCCATAGAGGCCATTCAGATTGGCCTGCACACGAGGGTCCGCGAGCGTCGAGGCGGCGACTTTCCGAAACTCTTTAGTCTTCGGTTCCATAACCTAAATCATCACCGCCGAGCACGCGGAGTCCGCCGAGATCGCATTGAGAACGTAGTCATGCCTCAGCGCTCTCTCGGCGTTGAATCTCCATCGCCTCGTCGAGGAGCTGCGCCAGGTGCATTGGGCGAATATCGATGCCGTTCCTATCCAGGCCGCCAGCGATCTGCATCAGGCAGCTACTGTCGCAGGCGACGACCGCGCTCGCGCCGCTCATCTCGATGCTTCGGACCTTGTCCTTCAGCATCGCCCCCGAGATATCAGGGTACTTCACCGAGAAGGTGCCTCCGAAGCCACAGCAGACGTCAGCCTGCTCCATCTCCACGAGCTTCACGGCAGGGGTCGCGCCGATGAGGGCCCTTGGCTGGACGGTGGCGCCGAGCTCACGTCTGAGGTGGCACGACTCGTGGTAAGCAACTTCGAACTCGGCAGGCCGACCCGGCGGCTCTTCGCCATCGAAGGGGTCGCTGATTCCCAGTATGTCGACGATGAACTCGGACAGCTCGTACACCCGGGACCCCAGCTCGCGCGCCTGGTCCAGTAGCTCTGGGCTGTCGTGCAGCAGATCCTGGTAGAAGACCCTTACCATGCTCGCGCATGACCCGGACGGAGTCACGATATACGGAGAGTCTCGAAACACGTTGAGGAAGCGCTTTGCCAGCGGCTCGGCCTCGCTCCAGAATCCCGAGTTGAACGCGGTCTGGCCGCAGCAGGTCTGGTCCGATGGGAAGTCGAGGTCCGTTCCCAGCCGGCGCAGAACTCGCACGGTGCTCTCGCCCACCTCGGGGTAGAACTGGTCTACGATGCAGGTAACGAAGAGCGACGCCTTGACTCGCGCGTGCTCTCCACCGCTCAAAAGGCAAGGCCCCGAACGACGAAGCCGATGAGCCAGCTCATGATGAACACGGGTCCCGCTGCGAACAGGCGGCCTTCTTCGGACCGCTGAGCGGGACCGTGACGCCACAAATACACGAGGAAAGCGCCGATACCGGCTGCCACCAGCCAGACGGAGGCGGTGGTCACGCCCAGGGCAAGCCCGATCACCAGACCGGCGACCGCCCAGGGGATTGGAGAATCGATGAGTCGCGTAAGGGACATCGCTGATACCTGCCGCGAGAAAGGATACATTGCGGCCCAGCCCTCTGCAACGGCCCGACTTACTGCAAGGGGCTAAGGCAGATCCCGGCGACGGCTGTTGGCTTCGCTCTTGCCGTCCGGTGTGAGCTGTTGAATGCCGCGACGCGGGATCGTTACCAGCCCACGTTGTGTGAGGTCAAACAGCCTCCAGTTGCAGTTCTTTCTCCATCTGGCTTCGCGAGCCACGCGAAGAAGTGCATGATCATCCGCGGTGAACTGCTTTCCCCAACGGCCTTCGATGTAGTCGAGTATCTCGGCTCGTGAAGCACTACCACCGAGTTCGGACAGAGCGATCAAGACAAGACTCTCCGATCGATGACGGTCAACCCAACCGGAGCTTCCACGGGGCCCGAACTGTCTTTTGCGAGGGTGCCCGTCACGCAACGGACCAGCAACTTCCGTGAATTCTCCTTCATTGTTATGGCTACCCACTTTGTGAGGTTCAGCTCGGACCAACGGGCCTAGGATATCCATCAACTCACTCTCGGTAACTACACCACGACGGGCCATGTCGGCGAGAACCTGAATAGCTTTGCTAACGTTTCCCATAGTGACCCCACCTCTTGGATAGCGAACTACTTATGCGAAGTATAACATATAGTCTTCTTCACTGTCAAGACTTTAGTGCATAGTGGGTTCTCTCTACGTAACTAACGTGTCCCGCCAATTCATCTCATCGCCTGCAGGCGCGATGCTTTACAATGGCTCCGCTCTCACGAAAGAGCGAGCGAAATCACACAGGCAGGAGGCGGCCATGCTCGCCGGTTTCAACCACTCGGGAATAGTCGTGAAGGACCTGGAGGTTATGGTCGGCTTCTATCGCGATGCGATGGGGCTCCAGGTCATGAGGGAGGTGGACAGCGTCGCGCCGCCGGAAGGCGATCACACCGGAATACCCGGAGCGCGCAGGAAGCTGGTCTTCATGGGCAGGCCCGACTGGGACCACCAGCTCGAGATCGTGCACTTCATCGAGCCGCCCAGCCCCGACGGCCACCTGGACAGGCACCAGCTCGGCGCGGCCCACGTCTGCTTCAACGTCGAGGGGCTCGACGACTGGCACGCCCGCCTCAGCGACAAAGGCGCGCGATTTGTGACTAGCCCCAAGTACCGAGACACGCCCGCCGGCAGAACGGGGATATGCTACGCACAGGACCCGGAAGGAAACTGGCTGGAGTTCATCGAGCGCGCGTAGGCTTGGTGTTGTTGGCCTAGATATCCCCCCTAGCCCCCTTTTTCAAAGGGGGGAAGAGGGAGAGATGGCGCAAGCCGCTTCGCAGTCCGAATGCTTACGGCGAACGGCTAAGGGTCTATACACCGTTCGGCCTGAGCCTGTCGAAGGCCCCACGGGGTCAGTGGGGCCACTTCTGCGTCAGTGAAGTGGACGCGCTTCGAATGTAGTCAGTCGCGCGGCCGTGCGCCCCTACACAACCGCCATCGGGGCGGGCGCCGCTTCCACCATCGCGGGAGCGCGGTCTAGCAGCTCTCGGACACGCCGCCGGTCCTCGTCCGTCACCACGTCGTCCCGGGACGGCAGGCGGGACGGGCCTGACGGCCTTCCCGCGGCTTCCATCCACGGCTTCACGAAGATGCCCTCGCCCGCGGTTGTCTCTCTTATGCGGCCGGTGATTGCCCCATACGGGCCCATGAACTCGTCGAACAGCGTCTGCGCCTCACGGTACATCCCGGCGGTAAGCAGCTCGTGAATCTTCCAGCAGATTGGCGGATAGAAGTTCGGTACGTGGCTCACCCACGCCTTCGCGCCGAGCATGTGCCCGTAGATCGACAGCGGGCCGTTGTTGACCACCGCGACCTTTGGAACGAAGTACTTGATGCCGCTCAGGTAGTTTCCGATGGCGGGAGAGCCCCACTTCACGGCCACCGAGTTGCGGACTTCAAGTAGCTTCTCGGCCACGTCCATCGTCATATCGTACTTGGAGCCGCTGTACCAGTGGCTGTAAACGGCGAAACCAACGTCAGTGTGCTTCGCGACCTCCTGCACCCACGCAACAATGTCCCCCGGCATCACCGAGTAGTAGTAGGCGCTGCTCATCTGGACGAGGTCGATGCCGACCTCCTCGCAAAGCTGGCATAGCTCTATGGTCGTGCGGATATCCGTGCTCTGCACACTGGCGAAGGTGGGGATGCGCCCCGCGTTCGCCTCGGCGATCGCCCGGATGGCCAGCTTGCGCTCCTCCGTGCTCATGACGGTGAAATCGCCGCCCGAGCCGACCGCGATGAACACGGTGTTACCCTGAACGGCGCCCTGATCGATGATCCACTCAACATTCTCAGCCGTGGAGTCTGCGTCCAGCGAGCCGTCCTCCTTGAATATCGTCGCGAGCGGGATTACGACCCCATCGAGCTTCTGGCGTACCTCATCAACCGTGATCAATTTCTGCTCCTCCTCGTCGGCAATTGGTTGGGATTACCTCTCCAGATTCTTCATCGCCCTTCCTCGCGGGAAGGACACCTCAGAATGACAATATCATGATCGCAACAGACTTGCGGTGGCTAGCCCTTCACAGGCCAGCCGAACCCCTGCAATATCTGCCGCAGCTCGTCCATCTCCTCTTTGTTCAGCGGCTTCGACGGCGGGCGGGAAGCCCCGACGGGAAGCCCCATCAGCGCCATCAGCCCCTTCTTGACACGGGCCTGGCCGCCAGAGCGCTCGTCGACCCTGCCCGCGTACTCGCGGAGAGGCCGGTCCACCGACTCGAATAGCGCTTCGGCCTTGTCGTACTGCTCGCTCTCCAGCAGCTCCCACACCTTCAGGTCGTGAGGGGGATACGCCTCCAATGTGAGGTTGATGTACCCACGTCCCCCCAGTCCATGGCAGCGCGCCGGGCCGCCGCCGTTGTCTATTACGCTGAATATCTCCGAGAAGTTCACCATGTCTTCGTAGTTCCCGCCCTCGGGAACGCTCCACTTAATAGACACGACCTGCTCCATATCGGCCATCTTCATGATCGTGTCCGTCGCGATGAATCCACCCCTCAGCCAGTGCGTGTGGTACACCATTATCCCTATGTCGATGGCGTCGGAGATGTCGCTGAAGTAGTCCAGCGTATCGTCCTGGCTCGGGAGGTTGAAGATGGGAGGGCAGATCTGGAGGGCGTGAGCGCCCATGTCCTGGGCGCGTTTGGCGTCCTCGATGGTCCGCTTTGTGTCCTTGTAATGGAGGCCGCAAACGATAGCGGCCTTGTCGTCGGCCGCCTGGACGACGGTGCGGAGCAGGAACGGCCACTCGTCGTCGCTAAGCATGGGCCCCTCGCCCATGGCGGCCGCGACCTTGATGACGGCTTGCCCCTTCACCAGCCCGTTCTCGACCCAACCCTGGGTGAGCTCGTGCATGCGGCCGTAGTCGACCTCGAAGTTGTCGTCGAACGGAGTCGGCACCGTTGCGATCGGGCCCTGTATGAGCCCTTTGATCTCGTCGCGGTTCATAGAGCGCACTCTCCGATCCGATTGTGGGTCTGAGGAGGCAGCCGAGCGATTATATCGGCGCTAAACGCGCCTCGTCAACAGAACGCGGGCGCCCAGGCGTGCCGCCTGAAGATGGTCCCGCCGGCGGCAGGTTACCCGAGGACGCTCGGCGCCCTACGAGCCGTACTCGTGGACCAGCGATGGAGGCGGCCCAGGAGGCGGCTGTGTCATGTCGATCCCGTGGATCTCCTTGACCTTATCTCTGAACCAGATATCGAACGGGTCGGTCGAAGCCCCCATGGATGGCATCATTGTTTCGGCATTGGGTCCCTGGACGTGAACAATCGCAAAATCCCCCATCGGCGTCGCCTGGTGCCAGACTCGCTCTCTCGTGATTCCGTGGCGCTCTCTGGACGCAACGTACCCGTCGCGGCGGGCGCCTTCCAGCTCAGCGTTGAACTCCCGCCACGTCTCCATCTTCCCTTCCAGGATCGGCGCCGCAAACGCTACTTCACCCATGTCGTTTCCTCCTCGAATTTGATTTTGATCGTACGGTATCAGCCGCGGCTAGGTAACGCAAAGAGCGTTGAGGCAATGCTCGATGAGGGGACCAACAAGCAACAGTAAGAGCCCTCACCTCAGTCCTCTCCCGGCCGCGGGAGAGGAGGAAAGGCATCGCGGGCGGTCATGAAGTTACTAGCTGGCGTCAGGCCATAAGGGGAGGTGGACGGTGCGGCCGGTCTGCGCGCTGCGGGTTATCGCCTCCGTGAACTCCATATATCTGACCCCTGTCTCGAAGGTGTTCCGGGTTACGGGTTCTACCCCGCGAATTGCGTTGACAAACTCCTCCTCGACGCGCCACACGTGGACCTTCTCAGCCGGTATCGCTATCGGGGACAGGTCGCCGTCCCCCCGCCTGCCGCCATATAGGTTGGTGTCGTTATCGTCGCCCGTGTGCTGTCTCACGCCGCTCATGTCGATGTGCAGGGTGCCCTCGGTGCCGTACATCCAGAACTGGTTCGCGGCGTGACCCAGCACCTCGCTCACCCGCATGCGCATCACCGCGCCCGAAGGGAACTCACTAAGCACCTCGACGTGGTCAGGGATGTCTACGTGACGCCGCTCCCCGGACGCGTCGGTACGGGAGTCGACGACCACCCTCGACAGGGCCGTGACGCTGGAGACGGGCCCGAGCCACCGCATCAGACACTCGTACCACGCCCCCGTGAGCATGATGTTGTAGCCGCTGATGTCGCGGTCGTGACGCCATCCGAAGGGCGCTTCTCTATTCACGAAACCCTGGGATATGGCGACCTCGACTGAAAGGATCTCACCGAGATAGCCGTCCGCTATCAGATCGGCAAGGGTCTGCTCGAACCTGAAGCTGAACGGCGCCGGCACCACCTGGGCCGCCAGGTGCGGTTTGGCACGCGACGCGGCCAGCATCTCGCGGGCCTCCCCCGCGTCGAGTGCGAGCCGCGCCTCGGTGAGCACGTGCTTGTCGTTCTCCAGCGCTGCCAGGACCATCGGCTTGTGTGTATAGGGCCAGGTGCCGATGCACACCGCGTCGATGTCCGGAGCCGCTACAAGGCTAAGCCAGTCATCGTAGACCTGAGGTATGTCGAAGTCGTCGGCCACGCGCTGGCTCGACTCTCGAGAGCGATTGGACACGGCGACCAGCTCGACGCCGTCGATGGCACGAAAGCCGGGGATGTGTCTCTTGCGGGTATTGCCGCCCGCGCCGATCAGGCCGACGCGGACCTGGGCGTTGGTCATGTGATACCTCTCAGATCGATTAAGCGCCACCGCAGCATGGGAGGACAGGTTTGAAACCTGCCCCTACGACGCTACATGGGAGGCGCTCCATTACGCCAGCGTCGGGTAGAGCAGGCGCCCCTGCCGCTCCGTACGGGTCCTGAACAGGTGCCCCTCGATAGTGGTCACGTACAACGTCTTGAGGTCGGCCTCTGCGAATGTGCAGTTGGTGGGGCGGTCTACCTCAAGGGGGTGTGTCTCGAGGACCTCGCCTGAAGGCGAGAAGACGTATATCAGCGGCCCAGGTCCCCCCTGCTTCCACCCGGCCGTGGCTACGATGTTGCCCTCAGTGTCCAGGGTCATCCCGTCGATGCCGCGGTTCTTGCCGAAATCGTGCAGCAGCGCGTACTCACCGAGGCTGCCGTCGCCCTTGACCGGATACCCCCGCAGTTCGCGCTTCTCGTCCGGTCTGCGGCCGCTCTGCGCTACATACAACGTCGTGTAGTCTAGCGAGAAGAGAATCCCGTTGGGCCGCGTGGTGTCGAAGGTGACGCGGTGCGTCGTCCAGGCGCCATCGGCGCCGGGGTCCACGCGATACACGGACTCGTGGTCCAGGTCCATCGCGTCTCGCGTCTCGCTCCAGGTTCCTGCCGCCCCCTCGTAGTAAGGGTCGGTGAACCAGACCCGGCCCTGCGTGTCCAGGGCGAGATCGTTGGGGATGTTCAGGCGCTTTCCCTCGAAGCCGTCTGCCAGGACTGTGGTCGCACCGTCGAGCTCGTACCGCACGACCCTCCGGGCGCCTCCCTCGCAGGCGTAGAGCCGGCCATCGGTGGCGAACACCGTGCCGTTTGCGTTATTGGTGTTCTTACGCCATACGGTTGAGCTTTTGGCAACTGGGTCATACCGCATGATCTTGCCTGCGGGTATATGCGTGAAGAGCAACCCGCCACCGTCCCACGCCGGCCCCTCGGTAGTCCCCCCGTACGGCCCGTCCACCAGCTCGAAGTCCCAGCTCATATCCGCCTCCAGGTTTCACCGCCGAGCACGCGGAGACCGCGGAGTCAGGAATGGTTTCGACTCTCCGGGCTCTCCACTCTCCGCGGTAGGAATGGCCCTGGGAGAGCCACCGGACGATTGTATCCGCAACCGCCGGGCTGTCAAGGTCGGCCCGCCGGTTGCGTGGGGCAGGGATACGTGGGCCGGCGGTGAGGCAACCATATGCTCATCCGCGCGCGGCTTCGACGAGGTCAGGACGATATGATATCGTGGGCGCAGTCGACCCACAGGAGCGTTGCAGTGAAGCTGGGAGCCCATGTATCCACGTCCGGCGGGATCAGCACCGCTTTAGACAGGGCCAAAGAGCTGGGCGCGGAAACCATCCAGATATTCGCCTCCACTCCACGTGCCTGGCGCTTCAACTCTCCCTCCGAGGACCAGGTGCTCGCCTTCAGGGAGAAGTCTGAGAGTACGGGCATCGCACCGGCCTTCATCCACGCCAGCTACCTCATATCGATCGGCTCCCCGGACGAGGAGCTCGTCTCTAAGTCCAAGGACGTTTTGACCAAGACCATGCAGGTGGGCGCCCAGATCGGCGCCGCCGCGGTCATATTCCATCCAGGCAGCCATAGGGGGGCGGGCCTCGACGCTGTCTTGCCCCAGTTTGCCGCCGCGGTCCAGGAGGTCCTCTCCCAGAGCCCTGCCGACGTCCAGCTCGCGCTGGAGAACAGCGCCGGGATGGGCGGCCATATTGGCTCCTCGTTTGGCGAGCTGGCCAGGCTGATCGACGCCATCGGCAGCGAGCAGGTCAGTGTCTGCCTCGATACGCAGCACTCCTTCGCGGCGGGCTACAACATCGCCGATCCGGACAGCATCGATGCGGTCGTGCAGGAGTTCGACTCTGAGGTAGGACTATCACGGCTTGTTGCCGTCCACGCCAACGACTCCAAGAGGGCGCTTGGCGACGGAGTAGACCGCCACGAGAACATCGGCGCGGGCCACATAGGTACCGCGGGGTTCGAGACCACCATGTCCCACGACGCCTTCCGCGACGTGCCGTTCCTGCTGGAAGTGCCCGGCGACGACTACAAGGGCTCCCCCGACAAGCCAAACCTCGATCGCTTGAAGGAGATCCGCTCCAGGCTAGGCGTCCCGGCTTAGGCCCTTTCCCAGCGAATCCACTACAATGGGGTCGTGGCGGGCGCTTCAAGGGTTCCGTTCTCGATCGGACCTTATTTCCGGAGCGCTTTAGCCAGCCCACCCCCGCTGAGGTCGCACCCGCTGGGAAGCATCCAGGAACGCGACCACAACGCGACGAAGCATCCTTAAGCTGAAGGCTTCCCGGCAGGGGGCTGCCGATAAGGACGCGGGCGCTTTGAGCACGGTCGACAACGCGGCGAGAAAAAAGCAGTACAAGCGCTACCTCGATTCCGAGCTCGAGGCGGCCGCCATGTACGACGCCCTCGCCGAGATGGAGAATGACCCTGAGCGGGCCGCAATCTTCCGCGAGTTGGTCGCGGCCGAGATGCGACACGCAGCCAGGTGGGCCGAGAAGCTGGGGATCGATCCCTCCACCCTTGAACCATCGCCCCTGGGAATCAAGGCGAGGATGATGCAGTGGGCGGCCCGCCGATTCGGGACTCACAGGGTCCTTCCGGTCATGCTGAGGACCGAGGCCAAGGAGGTTAGCGCCTACGCGGCCGATCCCGAGGCTAGCGACCTCGTACCCGAGGAGCGCGAGCACTCCAGGGTCCTGAGAGGTCTCGCGAGTACCGACGGGACCACCAGGTCTATGCGAAGCCTCGCGGGTGGCGGCAACTTGCGCGCCGCCGTCCTGGGAGTCAACGATGGGCTCGTCTCCAACTTCAGCCTTGTAATGGGCGTCGCCGGGGGCACCGCTACGGCCACTGCCGGTACTGGGAATGCGGACTTTATCCTTCTGGCGGGTGTCGCGGGACTGCTCGCGGGCGCATTCTCGATGGCGGCGGGCGAGTACGTCTCCATGAGGTCCCAGAGGGATGTCTTCGAGTACGAGATGCGGAAAGAGGAGATCGAGCTAAGGGAATGGCCCGATGAGGAGAAGGAGGAGTTGGTACTGATCTACCAAGCGAAGGGCCTTTCCGAGGCCGAAGCGGAGCGCCTGGCCTCGCGCATTATGTCGGACCCTGAGGTGGCCCTCGATACCATGGCGCGAGAGGAACTGGGACTAGACCCTTCGCAGCTCGGCTCGCCGTGGGGAGCAAGCATAACCTCCTTCGTGGCCTTCGTTTCCGGGGCGGTGGTGCCGATACTCCCTTACATATTCGGCGCCGGCGACCTCTCGTTCCGGCTCAGCGCCGCCCTTAGCGCCGCAGCGCTGGCCAGCGTTGGAGCTGTGATCGCGTCCATGTCCGGCCGGAACACGCTCTGGGGCGGGGCCCGCATGCTTATCGCCGGGAGCACGGCCGCCGCGGTCACCTTCGGCGTCGGTAGCCTGATAGGGGTCTCAGTCGCCGCGATTTGACTCCCGATTTGACGCGTCGCGAGTAGATCCGCCAGTTGCCGTCAGGCCTGTGACGGACCGATAGCGGACCGAAGTCTCTCCAGGTCCACCGCAATGCGCGCATCAAAGGAAGCGGGTACGTGAGGTCTTCTATCCGGGTCGGCAAGATCGCGGGAGTGGATGTACACATCCACTTCTCACTGCTTGGAATCATCGCTCTCGTGTCGTGGAGCCTCGCCCAAGGCCTGCTTCCGGAGCAGTATCCCGGGTGGGCCGTTGCCACCTATTGGCTGGCGGGGTCCATTTGCGCGGTCATGCTAATCGCGTCCGTGCTCGTCCATGAGCTCGCCCACTCGCTCGTCGCGAGAGCAAGGGGATTCTCCGTCGAAGGAATCACGCTGTTCCTTTTTGGGGGCGTGAGCGATCTCAAAGCAGATTCGAGGTACCCGCGCGACGAGTTCATCATCGCAGGGGTTGGGCCTCTGACGAGTTTCGTTCTCGCCGGCGTGTTCTGGCTAGCGCTCGCGGCCTTTCCGAACAAAGACGTCCTTCCCGCCGCAGTCCTGTGGTACCTCGGGTTCATGAACATCCTCCTGGGCGCGTTCAACCTTATACCGGCGTTCCCGTTGGACGGCGGGCGCGTGCTACGCTCCGCGGTGTGGGGCGCGACCGGGAGCTTGTCCAAGGCCACGAGGGTCGCGGCACTGAGCGGCCGAGGGTTCGGAATTCTCATGATGGCGCTCGGCGGCGCGCAGGTCCTCAGCGGAAATGTCGTGGGGGGCCTTTGGTTCGCCCTGATCGGCTGGTTCCTGCACGGAGCGGCGGCCAGCACTCAACATGAGACGGCCGTGGAGACCGGCGTTCGCGGTGTCCGCGTCAGTGAGGCGATGCGCGCGTTCCCGGTCACCATCGGGCCGCGTGCATCGCTGGCCGAGGCGGTCTACGGGAGCTTCCTTCAACACAGCTCCCGCTCTCTTCCCGTGTCCGAGAGGGGCGAGCTGGTTGGGATCATCACACTCGCCGACATACGTGACGTACCCCAATCGCAATGGCAGACTGTCACCGTCGCAGAGAGAATGACGCCGGCCCCGCTGTGGACAGTCAGGCCGGGCGACGACCTCGCGGACGCCCTCAATCTCCTCGGGCGACACTCAATAGACCAGGCACCGGTCATCGAGCAAGGGCGGCTCGTTGGAGTCCTCAGCAGGGCCGATATCATTCGCCATCTGAATGCGAGGCGCGGCAAGGGCGCCTGATTTCAGTGGAGAAATTCAAAGGCTTTCGATGAACTCCAACTCCTCCTCGAGGTCCTCGGTAGAGTAGAAGTGTTCCAGCAACAAGGTGGCGTCCAGCGCCTTGATGCGCCGATGGAGTTCCACCGGCAGCGTGCCCTTCCCCAGCAGGGCGTGGGAGTCGACCCGGCCACGTAGGTCGTAGAGGTAGTTGTCGTTCCAGTGGACGTGCTTGATCAGCTCGGGCCGGGCGACGAACGCCATCACCCGCTCTTCTCGGCGCTCCGGCGAAAATGAGTGCGCGTAGGTGACCGTGTGGCTAGAGTCGAGGCACAGCCCTACGTTGGGCCGGTCCACCTCCTCGCACACCTGGGCCCACTCCTCCGGCGACGTCCCGAAATAGGAGTTGCGTCCGTCCCAGTCGACCCGCCCAGCGTCCACGTCGTCGGAAACCCCATCCCAGTACACGTTGTTGTTCTCCAGGACAACCTCTATGTCGTGGCGGTCCGCGAACGTAGCGATCTCCCTTATCGCATCTACCATGAGGCCGTGATCACCGGTCTGACCCTGTGTCTGCACGTCGTCGGTCCAACGCCTCGGTGGGAAATGGAGGTTCACCTTCTTAACTTTGGGGTGCCGCCGGGCCTGGTCGATGAACCGTTCGACCTGCTCGATGGACTGCCGGCGAAACGACTCGTCCGTGGCGGCGTAGTTAAGCCTCTGCTCCCCCAGCTTCACCGGCGCGTGCGCGCTGGTGAGGACCTGGGAGAATGCGCCGGCGGCCTCGATGTCGTCCTTCATCGAGGACTCCGTGTTGAGCCGCAAGCGCTCAAGGTTGTCGAGCCCCGCGGCCATCGTCACCGAGAGTGGGTGTTTGAGCGTCATCTGAGTCATAGGAGATTGGCGCCGCGTACCGCTACGCGACGGCGACCTTGCCGAGGCCGAACTGCTCCGCGCCCTCGCGGATATGGGTACGCTCCTCGGGGGTGAGAGGCAGAATCGGGAGCCTTGGGTCGCCGCACTCGACGCCTATCCGTTCGCTCACCAGCGCCTTGATGGTGGCCGGGTACGTCCCGACCTTGAACACCATATCCAACACGCTGTTGGCCTTTTCCTGGGCTTGCACAGCGCGTTTGAGGTCACCCGCGTTGTACGCGTCCCAGACATCCACATACAGCTCCGGGACTGCGCACAATATCCCATCGACGCAGCCCGCGGCGCCAATCGCCAGGGCCGATAGCATCAGCTTGCTGCTCCCCGTGAAGCACGTCAGCCCCATCTGGGAGAAGACCGCGTTGTTTGCGAAAAGCGGCGCGGAGTGCTTTAGTCCAACCAGCTGAGGGACACGTTCCTGAATTCTTGCGATGAGTTCCGGCGTAAGCTCGATCCCGGTGCACTGTGGCAGGTTGTATAGAAAGAGAGGCAGGTCGGCCGCGGCGGCAATTGCCCTGTAATGCTCCACAATTCCATCGTCCCCCACCCTGAAAAAGAGCGGTGGAACGGAGCAGATCGCGTCGACCCCCGCCCTCGCGGCGGCCTCGGCGAGCTTCGCGCTACTGGAGGTGGTCATGGTGCCCACGTGCATGATGGTCGCCGCCCTGCCACGCGCCTGATCCGCGGCGATTTCGGCCAGCCTCGCGTTCTCCTCGTCGGATAGCAAGACCCCTTCACCCCCGCCGCCGGCCAACCAGAAGCCGTGGACACCTGACCGAATATTGAACTCGATAACCTCGCGGAAGGCGCTCTCGTTGAGCTCTCCCTCCGGTGTCATCGGCGTCACGATCGCGGGGACCACTCCCTTGAAATCGACCATTCTAATCGCCTCCACATCAACCGTCTCAGCTAAGGCCGACCATTGTAACACTCAGCGCCTACGCCCTACGCCGCCCTTTTGACCCCCTCAAAACCCACGTGCTAAAATGACCCATACCTGAAAGCAGTACATCTGCAGCGGGGACTGATCATGTCCGGCCACTCAAAATGGTCCACCATAAAGCGTTCGAAGGCGGCTAGCGACGCCCGCCGCGGCCAGCTATTTACCAAGCTCGCTAAAGAGATAATTATCGCCGCTAAGAAGGGCGGCGGAAACCCGGACGCCAACTTCCAACTCCGAATGGCGGTGCAGCGCGCCAAGGACCAAAACATGCCCAGCGACAGCATCGAGCGGTCCATAAAAAAGGCTACCGGCGATTTGGGCGGCCAAAACCAGATGGAAGAGGTTGTCTACGAGGGCTACGGCCCCGGCGGAACGGCCGTCTTGCTCGAGGCCGTTACAGACAACAAGAAGCGAACCGTCGCCGATGTACGCAACACTTTCACCAAGACCGGCGGCAACATGGCCGACGCGGGGGCGGTAATGTGGCAGTTCGAGCAAAAGGGCGTAATTGTCGTAGCGGCCGAGCCCGAACGGGCGGAAGAGCTCACTCTGGCGACGATCGATGCCGGAGCTGAGGACTTCGAGACCGTCGACTCGACGTTGCAGATCTTCTCCTCGCCGCAGAGTATGGAGGGCGTGCGCCAGACACTCGCCGATCAGGGGGCCGAAATCCAATCGTCGGAGCTGTCGATGGTACCCAAGAACACGGTACCGCTCGACGAGAAGACGGCGGCGCAAGCCCTAAGGTTGCTCGACAAGCTCGAAGAGCTCGAAGACATCCAGCGCGTCTACTCCAACGCGGACTTCCCAGAGTCGGCCCTCCAGGAGTACAGCGACGAATAGGCCGGGCATCAGCGCCAACCGGACCTCCTTCACCCTCCCTGGTCCTTCGCCCAACGCACGTCGAACGACGGCCGTAAACTTCAGGAGATAGCCGTGCGCATACTGGGCGTGGACCCGGGGACGCTCAAGATGGGCGTTGGCATCATCTCCGCCGACCGCGGTGACATCGACTTCGTGCATTCAGGGGTGCTGACCCCGAAGAGGGGTAACCCGGTCCCGGATAGGCTCCATTACCTCTACGAGCAGCTCCTGCTCACTATTGAGGACTGGCACCCAATGGAGGTGGCCATCGAGAAGCCCTTCGCGGCCCGCAACATCCGCACGGCTATGGCGATTGGCCACGCGGAGGCCGTCGCACTGGTGGCCGCGGCGCACCACGGCCTCCCGGTGTTCAGCTACGCTCCACGGCAGGTAAAGCAGTCCGTCACCGACTACGGAGGCAGCTCGAAAGAGCAGGTGCAGGACATGGTAAAGGCGTTGCTAGGCGTCCACGAGATATCTGGCTCCTCAGACGCCGCGGACGCGCTGGCCGTCGCCATTTGCCACAGTAACGCCCGTATGGTCGAGCGCCTTTCGAGCGCCGACTGAGCAAGCCAGTCCTCCGCACCGCAAACGGTCTCCATCGAAGGCGCGTCTCTTGCGCGAACACCCCTTGTTCTTGCAACCACAGTGGTACAATCCCATGGCTCAATTCGCCCTGCTCGCCAGGGATTGAACGGTGAACGCGTGATAACCTCGCTGGAAGGGACACTGGCAGGCGTCGGAGTCGATTGGGCCGACATAAGCGTCGGCGGCGTGACTCTGAGGGCCAGCGTTCCCCCCTCCACGATCGAGCGTCTGGGGCAGCCCGGCGACCGGACACGTTTGTTCACATCTCTCCAGACGAGAGACGACAACCTCACACTGTTTGGCTTCCTCAGTCCGGAGGAACGGTCGGCCTTCCAGGCCCTGATCCAGGTCAACGGGGTTGGGCCTCGCCTTGCCTTAAGCGTCTTGTCCAGCCTCAGCCCTGAGTCGCTCGCAGTGGCGGTCGCCTCGGGCGACGCGACGTCGTTCAAGGGGATTCACGGGGTGGGACCGAGGACTGCGGAGCGGATTATCCTCGAGTTGAAAGGGAAGCTTGGAGCCGAGCTCGCCGTGGCGACCGGTCAACCGGGTGAGGCGGACGTGGTCAAGGCGCTGACCGCGCTGGGGTACACCATCGTTGAGGTGACCGACGCTGTAGCTTCCCTCCAACCGGATGGGGATATGTCGCTGGAGGACAAGGTCCGCCTCTGCATACAGCGGATTGGTAGCCCCCAGTAGCGCCGTCATGGCCAGCGACTTCGACTCCTGGGCGGACGTCTACGACTCCGTATACGCCTATGTGCGCGAGGATATCCCATTTTACGTGGACCGCGCGCGGGCCTCAGGCAGTCCTGTCCTGGAGCTCGGATGCGGGACCGGAAGAGTGACGCTGCCCATCGCCGAGGCCGGCGTCAACATCGTGGGAATAGACATCTCGACATCCATGTTGGGTGTGGCCCGGCAAAAGGTTGACCAGCTGCCGAAATCCGCCGGCTCCATATCCCTCACCGCCGCCGATATGCGAGACTTCTCAATGCGCCGCCGCTTCAAACTCGCCATCATCCCTTTTCGCGGGTTCCTCTCCCTGCTGACGACCGAGGAGCAGATCAAGACGCTGCTGAACATCAAGCGCCATCTCGAGCCCGGCGCCGAGCTCGCGATGAACATCTTCGTGCCAGACCCGAGCATGCTTGTCCAGGATGCCGAGGTTCCCTACCACTTCCGTGACGTCACGGTCCCGGAAACGGAGGAGCGCTACGTCTTGTGGCAACAGAACAGCTTCGACAATCACAACCAGGTCCTCTACTCGCGCCTCATCGCAGAGCAGCTTGACCTGGGGGGCGAGGTGGTCAGGCGATTCTACCGGGACTTCCAGCTCCGTTACATGCACCGCTGGGAGATGTACCACCTGCTGAAGTCCTGCGGTTTCGAGGACATCTCATTGTACGGCGATTTCGACGAATCCCCCTTCAACGAAAGCAGCACCGAGATGGTGTGGGTGGCCAGAACGCCGTAAGCTCCGATCGCTGAGCCCGTTGAGGGAGACGCAAGTGGTTCGACGAGCGCACCACGAACGGTTCGAGATCGCTGCGCGCACCGTGGCTAACCCCGTTCGTCGCTTCGACTGACCTAACGCGGGCGATAGTCTAGTCCTTCGTCCTCTTGCGGGAGCGAGGTAGAGAGAGGGTAACCGCGTATCACGCGGCACCTCCGCCACTGCGTGAATCACTACCCATCCCGCCTAGCCACACGTTGTATTACGCGAGACCTTCGAGCGGAACGCGCGCTGCTCACGGTCGATTCCGACAAAACCAAGGGGGGATGTGATGATGAAGATGGGGAGACACAAAAAAACATTAATCGGAGTAGTGCTGGCCACCTTCGTGGCCCTTACGCTGGCGGCTTGCGGCGGCCCGGGTGGTTCTGCCGACGGCAGTTCTCCGCCTGACCTGGCGCAACCCGCAGCGAACACTACAGCGGGTTCTTTGGACGCCGATGCCCTTGAGTCGGCCGTCGCCGAGGCGGTGGCCGCGGCGCTGACCAGCGAGAAGACCGAAGCGATGCGGACGGAGCCCGTCGTTGAAGCTCGTTCAGCGACATCCATAGCCGAATACGACGCAGATGCGGTAGTGGCCGCTCACGGCGAGGTCCTGGGCCGCATCTACGAGGAAGCCCTGCCTTCGGTTGTGCGGATCGAGGTGGAGCAGAGCCTCGCAACAGCCCAACGTACGCCAGGACCGAACGCTCCTCGTGATTTCAGGCGGTTCTTCGACGTTCCGCAAGCACCCGAAGGCGGGGCAGACCAGTTCGTGCCGAGAGGAGAGGGGTCCGGCTTCGTATGGAGCGAGGAAGGACACGTAGTTACTAACTGGCACGTTGTCGATGGCGCGGACAGAGTAATCGTCATCTTCGCCAACGGCTCCGAGTACGAGGCAGCGGTCCTTGGCTCCGACCCGGACGCGGACCTCGCGGTACTGAAGATCGACGAGCCGTCGGAAACGTTCAAGCCACTGGCCCTCGGAGACAGCACGGACCTCAAGGTCGGGCAGCTCACAGCTGCAATAGGCGCTCCCTTCGGCCTGGAGTTCACCATGACCCGTGGGATCGTCAGCGCATTGGGTCGCACCATTGCGGGAGGACGAAGCGGCCCTGTCGGGTTCCGCAACCCTCAGGCGATACAGACCGACGCACCGATTAACCCCGGCAACTCGGGCGGTCCGCTGCTGAACAGGCACGGGCAAGTGATTGGAATCAACTCGCAGATAGTTAGCCGCAGCGGCTCCAGCTCCGGTGTGGGCTTCGCAGTCCCCGTCAACACCGCCAAGCGCGTGGTGCCGGAGCTCATCAAGGATGGCAAGTACGAGTACGCCTACCTGGGCATCTCCGGCACGGAGATACGAGACAGGGTCGCCGAGGCCAACGGGCTGCCTAAAAATACCCGCGGTGTTCTGGTGGTGGTGGTCACCGAAGACGGACCCGCCGCGAGAGCGGGTGTGATCGGCAGCGACATCCCCGACAACCCGACCCCGTTGACGGTGCCCAAAGGCGGCGACGTCATAACCGCCATCGACGGTGTGGAGATAAACACGATGGAGGACCTGATCGCACACCTGGTCGCGATTAACAGGCCGGGAGATACGATCAATCTTGAGGTCCTAAGGGACGGGGGACAAACGGAGATAGCGGTAACTCTGGGCAGCCGGCCCGAGCCGGTCCAGACGTCGTCGCGACCGTCGTAGCTACCGAATGAAAGGCAGCGGCACAGCCGCATAATAGTCAACCGGCCCGGGGTTGCTCCTCCTCCCTGGGCCGGTTGGTGTTTTTCACGCTCCTGCACCCGCGCCCGGCCCGCCCCATGCGTCGCAGCGAGTCGCACAAAGCGTGTTTGGCCGCGCTCCCGACGATGGGCTATGATAGATTCTGATGTCGGAATCGGACATACGTTAGGTGGCGCGTTGGGCACATTCACTTATCGCATTACACTGCGCTCGGCGATCGGGGACAACTCGGAGGAGCTAGAGGCGCTTGTCGACACACAAATGCCCTTCGCAATGATGCCTACCCCTGTCCTGGAGCGACTCGGTGTGCGGCGGCACCGAACCATCGAATTCCGGGCCGGTGGGAGCAGAAAGCGACGCACTATAGGCCAAGCGAAGGCGACGCTCGAAAACCAGACGAGCACGATTCTTTGCGTATTTGGCGAAGCGGATTCCAAGCCCATGATCGGAACACTTACTCTGGAGACCTTCCTCCTCGAGGTCGATCGCGAAAAAGGGCGGCTAGTCACCAAGATTGGGTATCTGTAAACAAGCCCCATGCCTGAGTTCAAACTAGTAGCGGACTTCACGGCGACCGGAGACCAGCCTCAGGCCATCGACAAGCTGGTCGATGGCGTCGAGCGAGGGCTCAGACACCAGACCCTGCTCGGCGTGACGGGCAGCGGCAAGACGTTCACGATGGCATCCGTGGTCGAGCGTCTGCAGCGCCCCACGCTGGTGATCGCTCACAACAAGACCCTCGCCGCGCAACTCACCACCGAGTTCCAGGGGTTCTTCCCTGAGAACGCGGTCGAGTACTTCGTCAGCTATTACGACTACTACCAGCCCGAGGCGTACGTCCCCCGCACCGACACGTACATCGAGAAGGACGCCGATATTAACGAGCAACTCGACAAGCTCCGGCACTCGGCGACCAGGTCACTGCTCACGCGTCGAGACGTGATCATAGTCGCGTCCGTGTCGTGCATCTTCGGTCTAGGTTCGCCGGCGGAGTACCAGAGCTTCGTGGCCTATGTGCGACGCGGCGAGCGCAAGGACCGCAAACGCCTGGTCCGCGAGCTGGTCGACATGCAATACGAACGCAACGACATGGAGCTGTCGCGAGGCCGCTTCCGTGTCCGCGGCGACACCCTGGAGATTCTGCCGGCTTACGAGGAGATCGGCATCCGCATCGAGTTCTGGGGCGACGACGTCGAGCGCATCGTGCAGCTCGACCCCCTTACGGGTGAGATACTGGGGGAGCGCGACGATATCGAGATATACCCCGCCAAACACTTTGTTACTTCCGAGGAGAAGCTCCAGACTGCGATTTCAGCCATAGAGGCTGAGCTCGAGGAGCACCTGCCGCGTCTTAAGGCCGATGAGAAGCTGCTGGAGGCGCAACGCCTGGAGTCGCGCACTCGCTACGACCTGGAGATGCTCCGGGAAACGGGGTACTGCTCAGGCATCGAGAACTACTCGCTTCACCTGTCCCAGCGCACGTCCGGGAGCACCCCCTACACAATGATGGACTACGTGCCTGATGACTACTTGCTGTTCATCGACGAGTCACACATGACGCTCCCCCAGATAAGGGCGATGCACGGCGGCGACAAGTCGCGTAAGGAGGTCCTGGTCGAGTACGGTTTCAGGCTGCCTTCTGCAATGGACAACCGGCCGCTGAACTTCGACGAGTTTCAGGAGCGCGTAAACACCGCCGTCTACGTCTCCGCGACCCCAGGCCCTTACGAGTACGAGCACTCCGAACAGGTAGCCGAGCAGGTCATCAGGCCGACCGGGCTCGGGGACCCCACCCTCGAGGTCAAGCCTACCACCGGTCAGATAGACGATCTCCTGTATCAGATAGGCCTCCGCATAGAGCGCAAGGAGCGGACCCTCGTGACCACGCTGACCAAGAGGATGGCGGAGGAGCTGGCGGACTACCTGAGGGAGGCGGGCATCAAGACGCATCACCTGCACTCGGAGGTCGACACCCTGGAACGGAGCGAGGTCTTGCGCGACCTGCGTCTTGGCGTATACGACGTGGTGGTGGGTATTAACCTCCTCCGGGAAGGCCTCGACCTCCCTGAGGTAAGCCTCGTCGCAATACTGGACGCCGATAAGGAAGGATTCCTGCGCTCGTCGACCTCGCTCGTCCAGACCATAGGGCGAGCCGCGAGGCACGTCGACGGCCACGTAATCATGTACGCCGACGTAATTACCGACTCCATGCGCCGCGCCATCGACGAGACCGACAGGCGCAGGGAGTTGCAGCACGAATACAACCGCGAGCACGGTATCACGCCGCAGAGCATCCGCAAGAGCATCCACGACATCACCGAGCGCGTAATGGCCATAGCCGAGACCAAGACCCCGTATGTCGTCAAGGACGACCTGCCCAAAGCCGACCTGCTGCGGCTTATCAAGGACCTCGAGGGGCAGATGAAGTCGGCCTCCCGCGACCTGGAGTTCGAGAAGGCCGCGCTCCTCAGAGACCAGATCGTGGACCTGCGCAAGCTGATGATCGAAGATAAGGTCCCAGCGGCGCCCGTCGGGTAGCCGAGGCGGTCCCACCCTCACCGTCGCGCGGCAACGAGTCCTCACAGCCTGTCTTCTCAGCCTTCGCGGACGGAAAACATGCATTCCATGCAGGCATGCGTTTTATTGACACGCCTCGCAGCGAAGCATAAAATGGTGAAGTATCCAGCCAAGCACGTCTTCCGTAGGGGCAGGTTTCATCCCTGCCCTCGCAGAACCCGCAATAGGAGACCCCGCCCATGGCCGAGACATCGACCCTGACCAAAGAATCCGTCCTTGAGGCGCTCAAGGACGTCTACGATCCTGAGATCCCCGTTAACGTCGTGGACCTGGGCCTGGTTTACGGCTGCGAGGTCGACGAGGGCGACGTCAGCATCAAGATGACCCTCACATTCCCGGGCTGCGGCATGGGACCCTATATCGCCCAGCAGGCCGAGTGGCGCATCGCCGAGATCGAGGACGTGGAAGACGTCGAGGTCGAGATGGTCTACGAACCCGCGTGGAGCCCGGACCTGATCTCCGAAGAGGGCAAAGCCCAACTGGGACTCGACTGAGCCAAAGCGGCGGCGTAGCGACATTGTGCAGGGGCAGGTTTGAAACCTGCCCCTACGTTTGAAAACCGTGGGTGAAAGCCGTGGGAGTTGAATAGATGACGCAGCCACAACCCATCCCCCAGGCCGCGCAGGCCCGCGCCAAGATCGACCAGATGAAACGCGCTTTCGAGCAGAAGCGCGCCATCTCCGAGAGCCTAGCGACCATCAAGGCGACGGTCGGCGTCTATAGCGGCAAGGGAGGCGTCGGCAAGACCACCGTAGCCGTCAACCTCGCGGTGACGCTGGCCCAGGACGGGGCGAACGTCGGGATCCTCGACGTGGACATCGACTGCCCTAACGTGGTGAGGGCGATGAAGGTGGGCGAGCCGCCTGTCGTCGGCGACGACAAGAAGCTGGTCCCGCCGGAGCGCTTCGGCGTCCGCGTGATGTCCATGGGCTTCTTCCAAGAGAAGGAAGAGGAGGCGATAATCTGGCGCGGCCCGATGATCCACAACGCCATCAACCAGCTGCTCCAGAGCACCGCCTGGGGCGAGCTGGACTACTTGGTCATCGATCTGCCGCCGGGCACCTCGGACTCGCCGCTCACAGTCATGCAGGCGCTGAGCGTCGACGGCTTCATCGTCGTGACCTCGCCGCAGGAGCTCGCCAAGATCGACGCGATGCGCTCGATCAACATGATACGCAAGCTAAAGGTCAACGTCCTGGGAATCGTCGAGAACTTCGCGGGCGACGTGTTCGGCTCCGGGGCCGGAGAGGACCTGGCCGGCGAGATGGACCTGCCGTTCCTCGGCCGCATCAAGATGCGCAAGGATTACCGCGACACCTCCAAGCCGACGGTACTCAACAGCAAAGACGTGCTGACCGAGTACCGGCAGATCGCCCAGCAAGCCAAGAACGAGCTCGAAAAGGCGACCGCCGGCGCGGCTTGACACCCCGCCAACACAGCCAGCTTCGATTGCCGAGTTGGCATCCGGAGCTGAATGGCTTCGAGTTGGGTTGCCTCGCAGTCCTCGATACTGACACGGGCAATCTGCGCCCCGTCACAGATGGATGGATGGCGGATTTCCACACGAAATACTTCGACTTCGACACTTGGTTCGAGGACTTCGGGCACGCCACCATAGGGTGAACTGATCACCCACGTTCCGGCTCTAACGCGCTGACGTTAGGACGGTTTCGGCCAAATATCCGGCCGTCTCGCTTAAAGCCTGCCCTCGAGTTCGTGAGATTATTGCGTTGCCAAGGACAGCGACAAACACCTCCTCCTCAATGTACCAGCGCACGCGCACGCCTTCGGCGCCGTGTAGGACCCATCGCCCGCGAGGAAAGTCTCCGTAGTACCAGCCATAGCCGATGTCTCGCCGAATGTCGCGCGCAAACATCTTTGTGATGGAGTCTTTGCTCAACAGCTTTCCGGGTCTCAGCGCTTGGCCCCACAGGTAAAGGTCTTCGACGGTGGTGCACATCGGGCCGCCGTACGCGCCGACGGTTGCGTCCATGTACGCCGCCACGGGCGTGAGGTCAATCTGGTACGCGACAGCCGTGCCGGCGGGCCTGTTGGAGCCGCAGTAGCTTGTATTCGCCATCCCCAACCGCCGTAGAATCTCATCTTCCACGAACTGCTCATACGGCTTCCCGGTCAGCTCTTCGACCAACAGCGCGAACACGACCTGGTTTGAAATCGTGACGCCGTGATTCCCGCCGGGAGCGAACTCAAGCGGCTTGCCTTTGAACGACTCGACCACATCTTCGACCTTGAGCGGCAGGACCTTTCTCAGTTCGTCGTCGGCTAAGAACCTCGAGGCCGCCTCGACTCCCGTAGCCCGCGACCCCCTTGTACCAATCGGAGAAAGTGGGCCGGGCAGGCCCGAGGTATGAGTTAGCAGGTGATGAACGGTGACGCTCTCGTCGATTCCATACTCTGGCAGGTATCTGGCAACAGGCTGGTCGACATTCAGCAATCCCCGCTCCTGCAAGAGCATGGCGGCCATTCCCCTGAACGCTTCGTCGAACCACGCGCTGACGGGGAATACTGTCTGAGGAGTGTTTGGGACGAGGTCTTGGAAGTCCGCCATCCCGTAGCCCTTGCTGATTAGGATCTCTTCGCCTCGGGATACGAGGACTGCTCCGCCGAGAAATTGTCTCGTAATACGGGTGAAGAACTCGTCCACCGTCGCCAGGAGCTCCTCGTTTGGGACCGGGGTGGGCACCGTTGTCGGCTGGCGCTGTTGGCTCAGAGCGGGAGCGACCGTGGCCTGCGGACCCTCTTGGGGGCCACTGCAGCCTAACAGCGACAACGCCACCATCGCCGCGATGAGGGCCAGTTCCAGGGTGTACCCAGCTTGCGTTCCCATAGTGCGTCTACAGTAACAGACCGCTGGAGCGTAAAGAAACGCGGGGCGCTCGCCGAGCGCTGGCGGTAGCCTTTTGCGTTCAACTCCCCGCCAGGCACATCCTAAGCACAGCAATGCTGTCGTTCTGAGCGGAGCGAAGAACCTGGGGACGTGCGGGCGGTGACCACCGGGATAGTAACTATACCTAAACGTCGCCGGGGGCTGGTGCTGCGCGCTGGTGCTGCGCCCTGGGCGGGCCTCGCGAAACCCCTGAACGAGAGCCTTTAGGAGATACGGGATTTGAGCGTCCCGCGGGAAATCCCCCTTAATCCCCCTTTTCGAAGGGGGAGACAAGGCTTGCCTCTCCAGACTCCCGGAAACGAGCAGTTACTTGAGAGCCAGTCGAAGGACAGATCGCGCAGAGCGACACTTTTAGTGCAAAGCTGCGCCGCGAAGCAGCGTCGCAGCTATATGAGGGTGTCAGGGCCGCTGCGCCCGTTGCCTTCGCTCTTACACCAGCGGCCAAGGGACATTGTGGTAGGGGTCCAGCTTCGGGATGGCGCGCCTGTCCAGCAGGACCTCGATCCGTTTGCGAAGGGCGCTGCTCTCTCGCTCCGTCAGGACCTCGGCTAGCTCCTGAGCAAGTGGCTCGTCGGCCCCAAGCCGGCCTGCAACGGCCGTGATATCGTCGAGCAGCGGCTGGGGTATGCGCGCGCCCCAAAACTCGAGCATCACCGTCCGCAGCTTGAAGTCACTGTGGAACGTCAGGCCGTGGTCGATGCTCCAGATCTGCCCGTCGTCCCCCAGGAGGCAATGCCCCGCTTTTCGGTCGGCGTTGTTCGTCATCACGTCGAATACTGCGAAGGGCAGTAGCTCCTCAGCTTTGTCGGGCACCAACTCGAAGTAGGTCATTCGGGGTGCTGACTCGACGAATCGCTGCATGGAGCCAATCCCGTACGGTCCCTCTCTCAAGACGGTAACCGGGACTCTGGGCCAACCCAAGCTGCGGCTCAGAACGTACGCGGCGAACTCACGCTTGTACAGAGAGCCGTGGGCGAAGTCGTGCAAGGGCGCCTCGCCATCGCGGGGCTTGTAGACGGCACGGATGTACTGGGCCGGCCCCGCCGCGATGTGAACGATGAAGGTATAGTTCGAGCCCCAGCGGTTGCGTTCGCCTCCAATGATCTCTCCGTCTCGAAGGACCGAAGCCGCGTCCTCGTCGGACAGCGCTACCTCGGTGGCGTCAGCGCCATCGGTCTGCTCGGATCCTTGAGGAGGCAATGCTAGTTTCCCTGGGCAGGCCGCAAAAGGGCGGTGTCGTTGAGTGGCATGTCGGGAGCCTCGCCGTGAGGTTAGAGGTTCGCGATATCGTGCACCCCGTGGCCGTTGGCCCTGGGGCACCGGTGGCCGCTCGGGTCTAGGGGGCCGCCACACAGCGGACACCTGGGCCGCCCCGCGGCGCACACGCGCACAGCCTCCTCCGCGAAGTCCTTCAGCTGTGGCTTTTCACCCCATATGCGCAACGTCGGCGCCGCTCCTTCTCCTGACTCCACGTCGTGGGCGTCGATGATTATGTGCTCCGTCGTGCTCTCATGGCCGAGGGCGAGCCTGCCAACCTGGAACTCCAGGCGTGTCATGGGCGGCGCTTCGCGGCTCTGCAGCGACGCCTCGTCGGCGCTCTTCCCTTCGGAAAGGGACTCGAGGAGCTGTTGGACCCCTAACGCCAGCTGGAACAGCTGCTCCTTTTCAAGCCACATCACAGCCGAGCTACTGCCGCTGTCAACGAGAATCCGGAAGGTCCGCTTGCCCGGCTCCCCCATCGCCTCGGGCCGAAGGCTGCTTATGTTGGTGAACTCCGCGTTCGGGTCTGCCATAGTCCTGGCTTCAATGTTATTCTGTTTGATCGTTGGGTCGCAAGCTGCTGCCATGTATGTTCGAGAAACCAAATGTTGACCAACTCGCCCACCATGCTCGTCTGCATCGACGGGTTCGGCCCCGACTACCTGGAGGCCGGCGAAGTCCCCAACCTGCGGTCGATGGCTCATGCCGGTTTCCTCAAGTCCGGCCGGTGCATGATGCCGTCAGTGACCAACGTGAACAACGTCTCTATAGTCACCGCGAGCTACCCCGAGGCCCACGGGATTTGCTCCAATTACGTGCTCGACCGGCCAAAGGGCAAGGAGACCTACATGGAGTCCGGGGAGTACGTCCTGCGCGAGACGCTCTTCCAACGCGCAAGCCGGCAAGGCGCGGTTTCAGTCCTGTGCACGGCCAAGGACAAGCTCCGCACCCTGATCGGAAACGGGGCCACGGTCGCGCTTTCAGCCGAGGCTCCGCCGGACTGGGTCGTGAACGGTGTCGGGCAACCGCCCGAGATCTACTCGGTGGAGGTGAATGGCTGGCTGGTCCGTGCGGCCGGCTTTGTCGCGGGCCGGCACCATGCCGATCTCGTGTACATCGCGACAACCGACTACGCCATGCACACCTATGCGCCGGAGGAGGCGGAGTCGCAGCGGCACATGTCCATTCTCGACGGCGCTATCGGAGAGCTGGTGGAGTCCCAACCCAACGCTACCGTCCTGCTCACCGCCGATCACGGGATGTCGGCGAAGCGGCGTATGGTCGACGTTGGTAGCGCCCTATCGATGCGCGGGATTCGGGCCAACCCCGTGCCTATCATCAAAGACCGCTACACGGCGCATCACAGCAACCTCGGCGGGAGCATCTACGTTCACCTCGATCAAAGCGACGTCGGCGAGGCGCTTGAGATCCTGCGCGAGATACCGGGGGTCGAGGAGGCGATTCCGCGGGGGGAAGCCGCGGCGTCGCTGAGGCTGCACCCGGAACGCATCGGCGATATCGTGGTGCTTGGCGAGGAGGACGTGGTCTTCGGCGACCCCGCCGAGACCGCTATGCCTCCGCGGCTGCGGTCCCACGGGTCTCGACACGAGACCGCGGTGCCTATTCTGGGGTACAACGGTGACTTCGACGGGTTCTCGTTCGAGGAGAACCGCGACGTGGGGCGCTACGTGTTCGAGCGAGTGCTCGCTTAGGCCCAGGCGGATTCTCGAAGAGCCGTCCTCGAACTGCTAGACAGCACTCTATCTCCGAGGATTCTGTGCGCCCCTGGAGCCGGTCGAAGTGCATGCGGGGCTCGCAGCTCATTCAGCTGACGGCATCAAGTCTCGCAGAAGCAGCGCGGCAAAGTACCCCGCGCCGAACCCGTTGTCGATGTTGACCACGGTTACGCCCGGGGCGCAGCCATTCAGCATCGCCAGCAACGCAGCCAGCCCCTCGAAGCTGGCGCCGTAGCCGACGCTGGTGGGCACCGCGATCACCGGCGCCTCGACCAGGCCCCCGACCACCGAGGGCAGGGCGCCCTCCATCCCGGCCACGGCGATGACGACTCGCGCCTCCCGGATGGCTGGCAGCTCGCTCAGCAGCCGGTGTATGCCCGCAACCCCGACGTCGTTCACCTGGTCGACCTCGCAGTCCATCAGGTCGGCGGTGACGGCTGCCTCCGTTGCTACAGGCAGGTCCGACGTTCCCGCGCTCACGACAATCACGCCGGGGACCTTACGCGGCTCGCGGCGGCGGTCAACGACGATTGTATGGGCGACCTCATCGAAGACGGCGTCTGAAACCCGCGCTTGGACTGCGGCAAACGCGTCTGCGTCGGCTTTGGTGACCAGCAGCCGGTCGGAGTCCGCGATGAGCGCCACCGCCAGCGCCGCGATCTGGTCCGGCGTCTTGCCACGGCCGTACACGACCTCGGGGAACCCCTTCCGGAGCGATCGATGGTGGTCGACCTTGGCGAACCCGAGGTCCTGGAAGGGCATGACGCTCAGCCGCCCAAGCACCTCGTCGACGGTCGCCTGGCCGCTGTGCAAGTCTTCGAGGAGCGCTCGGAGGTGGGTGCTGTCCATTAGCTGGCCATAGCCTTGCCCGCTGCTCTCACACCGCAGAGACCGGTGGGATGAGCGTGAATCAGATCGCTTGGCGAAACCGACGCGGGGATGAGTGCAATGGCGCTAAGCGGGCGCCCCGGAATCGCGCCTCGATTCTATCAGCAACTGCGCCAGCACCCTACGCACCTTGCGCGGTCTGCTCAGGACGCTAGATGTTTTGTGCTGTCAAATAGGATGCTTCTCATGGCGTCATGGCCTGACGGCCCGATGGCCCGATGGCTCGGGCTCTACCTAATACTTGTCTGCCGGTTCGGACGCGGAGTTCGGCGAGGGGATCATCTGCACGTCGACGAGGCGCCTGAACTCGCCTTCTTCGTTATACAGCTCTTCGAACTTGCCCTGTTGGACGATCCTGCCGTCCTTAAGAACGAAGATAACGTCGGCGTTCTTGACTGTCGATACCCGGTGCGCGATCAACACCATGGTCTTCTTACCATGGAACTCCTCAAGGTTGCTCTGGATGGTGCGCTCCGATTCCGAGTCCAGCGAGCTCGTCGCCTCGTCGAACAGGAGCAGGCTGACGTCCTTGAAAAGCTCTCGCGCGATGTTTATCCGTTGCCTCTGGCCGCCGGATATTTTCAGTCCATCGGTCCCAAGCGTGGACTCGTAACGCTCCGGAAGCCGAGCGACGAACTGGTCGATGCGGGCGTTTCGCGCCGCCGCCGCGACCTCAGCGCCGTGGTTGCCGTTCGACCAGAGCGTGATGTTGTTCTCGATGGTGTCGTTGAATATGACGCCCTCTTGCGTAACGAAGCCTATACCAGCCCTTAGCTTTCCTTGGTCCAAAGTTCCATAGCTGTGCTCCCCCAAAGTGATATCGCCCTCGGAGGGACTCAGGATCCCGGTGAGGAGCGTCACAAGCGTCGACTTGCCCGCGCCTGACACGCCGACGAAGGCTACGGTGGACTTCGGAGGCACCTCCAGCTCGATGTTCCGGAGTACGTAGTCGCCAGCGCCATATCCGAAAGAGACCCCCTTCAGTCTTATCGGCTGGTCGAAGTCGGGGGAAACTCCACCCGGCCTAAGGTCCTCTTGGACCAGCGAGACCTCGCGCTCCAGCCTTTGCAAGACATCGATCCCGCCGAACGACGACAGGAATCTGCGGTAGTTGATCTGTATGCCCAGCAGCCTGCCGAAGGAGCGCTGCAGCAGGTAGAGGACGAAGAGCGTGTCAACCAGAGGGAGCCCTCTAATCTGCACCTGGATGTAGAGCAGCGCGGAGACCGCGACTATCGTGAATGGGGTGAAGCCGTAGTGGGAGAGACCCGCCAGCACCCAAAGCCGGTAGAGGACCCGCCCTAGCTCATCCGCGGCCTGGTTGACCTGCGCCAGAATGCGATGATGCGAGAAGGTGGACTTCAGGTATTTGTAGTTATGGAGGGCCTGGATGAGGAACTCCTGGAGTCGTGCCGAGTGGGCCGACCTCTCTATCGAGGACCTCCTGGTCTCCAGGTTTATCTTCCTGATCGCGATGATCGCCGGCGCACCGAATATTGCAAGAATCACGACTATCACCGGATTCAAACCCAAAGGCACGGCAAGGTATGCTACAGCGAATACGACTCCTACCAGCACATCCGCGAGGTCCTCGAACGCGAAGGCCACCCTGGCGTACTCCACGACGACGGCGTTGTTCAGGTAGCCGATGTCTTTCTTCAGGAAGTACTGGTAGTCGGCGCTGAACAGCCTGTCGACCAGTCGGACGCGAAGGTCCACCAGCAGTCCGGTGACCAGGCGCGCCACATACATGGTCTTCAGGATAAGAAAAGCGCTCGTGATGAAGTAGAACCCGATCATCAGCACCAGGACGCTGGTGAACGTATACGGTAGTCCGATCGTCTCGAATACGCGCGCAATGGCGCGGCCCATCTGGTTGTCGATGTCGTTCTGTTCCAGAAGTGGCATGAACATGCTCATGGCGACCACTTCGGACAAGGCGGCAGCGCCCATGAGAAGGAGCAATGCGACGGACCGGAGGCCCACCAGGCCGTAGAAGAACCTGACGAAACGGATGAACTCTGCCATATGGCTGCCTAGCGTGCTGAGTTAAAGGCCCGTTTGGGACCCTTATGTTGTTTAGAACGGCGCTTGCCAGCCCTCAGGTAGCACGCTCGAGTTAGGCGGCAACGTACGCCACCGGGTGGCGGCGGTGGGACTTCGAGTACGTGGCGAGGCGGACCAGGATGCAGGGCATGGAATGATTCTCGATTACCCCTATGACCTCTGTGAAGGCCGGTACAGAGGGGGGCTCAAGGCACGGAGCCTCACGCCTGGAGTGCGTCCTGCTCCCGTTTCGCGCGAAACTCGGGCAGCCAAGTGGGTGGTGGATGGCGCACGCGATGCAATCCGAGGAGGGGTGTGTGAGATGCGGAGTCGCACGTGTATCTGATAGAGTCTCCAGCTATGAACTCCCGAGAGCGAATGAGGCTCGCAATGGCATTGGACGAGCCAGACCGGGTGCCGGTCATGTGCCAGCTCGCGGTCGGCCACTATTTCCTGCAATCGGGGGTGCAGCCCCTAGACGTGTGGTACACGTCCGAGGGCTTCGCGGAGGCGCTGATCGAGCTCCAGCAACGCTACAACTTCGACGGGATTTTGATCAATCTCCCGGGGAGGGAGCCCGGCTACGAGAGCTTGATTCAAAGAATCGAGCCGGGGCGGGAGGAGAGGAGCATCCGGTGGCGTAACGGCGACTACACGGCGTTTCCTGACGACGATAACCCTCACTACTACATGGCGGATGGCAACCGGTATTTCCCGACTTTCCAGGAGGTGAACCCGGAGGAGCTGTACTACGTCGAGCCGTGGGACATGACCGACATCACCTATCCGTTTACTTGGGGCTTCGAGCCCGAACCGAGGCCGTTCGACGATTTCTTCCCGGCGCACCACTTCGACACGGTCAAGATGGTCAAGAAGAAGGTCGGCGAGAAGGTCTCCGTCCATTCGGAGATCTTCTCTCCGTGGTCCCAGTTCCTGGAGCTGCTGAACTACGAGCACGCGCTGATGGCGGTCCTGGACGATGCCGGAAAAGCTAAGGCGTGCCTCGACCGGCTGACAGAAGGCGCGATCGACCTCGCCAAGAAGCAGGCCGCTTGCAATGTCGACGCGGTCCTTATCTCGTCCGCATTCGCGGGCGCGGGGCTGATCTCACGCGAGCATTACGAGGAGTTCGTCTTGCCCTACGAGAGGCGGCTCATATCCGAGGTGAAGAAGGAGTATTCGATGCCGGTCTACACGCATACGTGTGGGAGCATCGGCGACCGGCTCGATCTGATGGTGGCGACCGGGACCAACGGCATCGATACGCTGGACCCTCCGCCGCTGGGCACGGTGGAGCTCGAGGAGGCCAAAGAGGTCCTCAAGGGCAAGACGTTCATCAAGGGCAATGTCGACCCGGTCAGCACCCTGCTGCGCGGCGACGCCTCGGGCGCCAGAGACAACGTACGGCGTAGAATCGGCATAGGGAAGCCTGAAGGCGGGTACATATTGAGCTCGGCGTGCTCGGTCTCGCCACACACGCCGCCGGAAAACATCGAGCTGCTGGCGCAGCTGACCGAGGAGTACGGGGGGTACTAGGGCGCGGCAAGCAGCGCCCCTACAGGAACGGGGAAATCCCCCTTGCCCCCTTTGCAAAGGGGGTTCAAAAAGCGCCCTCATCAAACTGCGGCTAGGGTGAGCCCGGCGCGGTAAGGGCGGTGCGCCCAGGGGCTAGTTGCTAGAGAGGGTTGGGGCCCTGAGCGCCGGAGCGAGGTCGGTCTCCTCCAGCTGATAGGCCTCTTTCTGGTAGACCTGAATGCGGTACGCATTCCAGTCGGGGATGAACATCCGACCCTGGTCGTCGACCGTGACCGAGGTGACGTGCCGGAACAGCCTCGCTTCTTCCATATCGGTCATCTCGCGGAGCCGAATGAGCCGCTTCCTGGTCCGGATGATGTCTCGCTCGCTATTGGACATCGTCGCGTCTCCGGTAAACTTCTGGACGTAGCGGCCTTCCGGAGAGAAGAGCTGCACCCGGTTGTGGGCGGCCCGGACCGGCTCCGCGCCGCCTCGGTCGACCACGTAGATATCGTAGTCGCCGTCAACCGCGATTCCCATGGGCCGGTCTAGCTGTCCGTCGCCGGTCCCCGACTTTCCGAACGCGAAGAGGAACTCGCCGTCGCTTGTGAACTTCTGGACTCGGTCGTTCCGCCAGTCGGAAATGTAGACATCGCCGTCACCGTCCACGGCTACGCCCCAGGGCATATTGAACTCCCCTTGAGCATCGCCGAACGAGCCCCATGTCATCAGGAAGCCGCCCTCCTTGGTGAACTTCTGCACCCGGTGGTTCATGGAGTCGACAACGTACAGGTCTTCGTCGGAACTAAATGCGATACCGGTGGGACGGTCGAGCTGACCATCGCTTGCCCCTTGCCGACCCCACTTGCGCAGGAAGTCGCCGTCGCTATTCCAGACTGAGATTCGGTGGATGCCCTCATCGGAGACGTATATGTTCTCGTCGCTATCAACGGCGATAGCGAGCGGCCAGATCAAAGTCCCATCCTCGACCGCCGACGCGTCCGGTATGGGGTCGCGGTCGGTCCACCCGATCCCGATGGTACCGAGGTTCTCCTCGTCCTCGTTGAAAACCTGGATATTGCTCCACGTAAGGGAGTAGATGCGTCCCTCCTTGCCAAACGCAATGGCGTTGGGGTGGTTCGTGACCCCCTTTCGACCGAACGTCTTCAAATATGGGAATCCGGCTCTGAGTAGCGCATGTGGCTTGGGCATAGCTATCCCCTATCCTAACTTTCCCGGCGAAGGGACTTGTACGACCTATCCGAACTGGTATTCCCTGGTCGAGACGATGAGCTGCAGCATCTTGATGACGCGTGCCTCGAGATCTTCGCGGTCGACGCCGTTGTGGAAGTCGAGGACTCCCCCGGGCTCGGCTTGGCCGAGCAAGATATCGCGCGATTCGCTGCCGACCTGCATGGGGCCCAGTAGGTCGAGGCAACGGTCGACTAGTTGCTCGGGAGTGAGCGGAGTGTCCTCCGCCAGGCGGTCCATAATTCCCCGTATGCCCGGAAGGGAAGGGTCCGAGACCTCGGCGATGGCGTAGTTGACGCGCTCGTTCAGGGTGCCGCCGTCGATCCACTCCGGCCCGGTGTGCCACCCCTCGACCGATAGCGGGTTTATGAGGGTCTGGCCCATCGACTGGGCCGCGCCGTCGTAGCGGTTCATCCCGGGCTGAGGCACCCTGAAGGTACCCTGAAGCTTGAGTAGCCCCGCCACCAACTCGACCGGGCTCTTCACCCGCTTAAACTGGGCTTCTTTGAAGAAGTCCGCATTGAACAGCGCTCTCAGGACCGGTCGTATCTGGCCCTCTGATTCGAGGTACACCTCGGACAGGGCATCGATGGCCTCCGGGTCCTGGGGAGGCACTTCGTTCCAGGTGGCCACCGGGGTCTCGTCGGCCACGAAGTAGTTGTACAGGAGCCTGGACAGGAATCTGGCCGTTGCCGGCTGCTTCACGACGATGTCTACGATGTCCTCGCCGTTGAACGCGCCGGTCTCCCCGAGGAACGTCTTGACGCTATCGTCGTGCTCCTCCTCATCGTAGACAAACCGGGCGGGAATCGTCGTACTCGGTATGATGGAGGTGAAGCTCCATCCCGTGAACGCCTGGGTCGACGCCTTTACGTCTTCCTCCGTATAGTTCCCAACCCCCATGGAGAAGAGCTCGAGCAGCTCCCGCCCGTAGTTCTCGTTGGGCGCCCTCTTCAGGTTCTCCTGGTTGTCCAGCCAGTAGATCATGGCGGGATCGGTGGAAACGCCGACGAGGACGGTGCGTAGGTCGGAGAGGGCGTTGCGGCGAAACGCAGCTATCTGATGATGAAGTGGGTCGTGGTTGTTGGACTTCGAAAAGCCCGTAGCGAGCAGCTGGTGCCAGAAAAGCGTCATCTTCTCGTTCAGGGGGGTGCCGGTGTTGACGAACCGATATATCCAGCCGGTCCGCCAGGCCATCTTGTGGTACCGGAACAGAAGGTCTTCGTCGACGTCGTGGGACTGCTCCGGATGCAGCAGGTCCTCTACCACGTTCTCGTAGCCCCTGCCAACGAGGTCCTCGAGCTCATCGCGACTTGCGCTGAACCCAGCCCGGCGCATCAGGTGTGCCATCAAATACAGGTCGTCGTTAGACATGGTTACCTCCCACCTAGCCTGAGCCCGCAACCATTCCTTCGGCTAGGGCGGTATTATCTCACATAATTTTCATTAGGGCTTGGAAGCGCCTGGCGGCCGGGTAGCGCTCAGGGTGTGGTGTTGTCATGGCGTGCTTGGGCCCGTCGAAGGCAGGCGTTGAGGGTGGGCGCGGCAAGCGGGGCCCCTACGAAAGGGGCGGTGCAACTCGCCCATTTTATGCGCTGTTACCCCATCCCGTTATCTGGGTCGTGGCGAAACCTCACCCCCGAACGAAATGACTTCGTTTCCATTTCTTCCCTCCTCTCTGCATGCGGAGAGCGCCGGGGTGAGGTAACCGGTCCGCCGCTGCGCTCAGCTGGCGGGCAGGATGCCAAGCTTGGGCTCGGGGCGCGGAGGGCTCTGGCCTGCGATAGCCGCCTCCTGCTGCTCCTCAGTCATCGGCTTGAACCGCTCGGCGGCGTCGAACACCTTGGCCAATAGCCTGGTGTCGCCGACGCTTGGCGCGGTGTGTATCGGCTGAGAGAGCAGCCACCACAGAGCGCGGTCGATCTCCGCCTGATCGCGGTGCGGGTCGTACCAGGTTGCGTATTCGCGCTCGTGGTCCCCCCACCCTCCCCGGGCCATCATCTTGATCGTCTGTACGCCGACGTTCCTCAAAGTCGCCTCGTCCAGCAGCTTCTCGGCGTCCGCGCGGTACTCGGTGTTGCGGTAGATCGAGGCGTTAACCGGGAACATTATCGTATCGAAGTCGAAGCGGCGTAGGGCCTCGAGGTGGGTTCCGGGCGCCTCAGGGCCGTGTCCGGTTATGCCGATCCAGCGCGTCAGGCCCTGGTCGCGTAGCTCGACGAGGGCCTGCAGCGCCCCGTCGGAGGCCGTGACGGCGTCCAGCTTCTCAAGTGTGCCGACCGCGTGCAGCTGGAAGAGGTCGAACGACTCGACGCCGAGCCTCGCCATGCACTCGCGTATGTTTTGCCATGCCTCGTCCTTGGTCGGCTTGCCGGTCTTGGCGCCGAGGAATATTCCGCTGCGTATCTTCGGCATCCACGGCGCAAGCCTCTCCATCGCCTCACCGTAGCTGGGCGCTATGTCGATGTGGTTTACGCCGTGGTCAAGCGCAAGCTGGATGGCCTCATCGGCCGTATCCTGGGGCACACGTCCAAGCCCCGCCATGCCCAGGGTGACCACCGTGCTTTGGTGGCCGGTCCTGCCGAGCTCACGCTTTTGCATCGCCTTCTCCTTAGCGCCGAAGTCGATAAGTGCTGGTCGGCGCACGGTCGTATATTAACTCAAACTGCTGTACGGATGGCGGGGCGAGTACGGCAAGTAGCGCCCGTACGACTAAGGGGGCAGCAGTGTCGATGTGGGTGCGAGCTCCAGGGATGGACGACGCCTGCGCTTCACGCGTAGAATCACATCCGGCTGTCTGGCCGAGGCGAGCACCAGTAGAAAGGGAATTAGTTGAGTACAAGCACCAACGAACAAGATGCGTCTTATCTGTGGACCGCGGAGGAGATTCGAGACAGGCTCGGATGTTCGTCGATCGTTTTCGAGCGGGACCACCTTCTGCGGGCCGAGGAGGTAGCCAAGTTGCGCGAGTCGGGAATCACGCGGATCGAGGTCTGCGGGCTCGGCGACCCCGGCCACCTCGATATCCACGACCGCGAGTACATCTCCGAACTCATCTCGGAGTGTGAAAGGCAGGGTGTATCAATCGTATCGGTACACAGCCCCAACTTCCTCTACAACTCCGACAACGAGGACAACCGTAGACGCGCTGTGACCGAGGGCGTCCTCGCGGCGAAGGTGGCGGAGGAGATGGGGGCGGGGGTGATGGTGTGTCACTTCGTGCCTGAGGAGCCGTCGGAAAAGAGCGTTACGGAGATGCTGGACCACCTCGAGGGATACTCAATCAAACTCGGCATCGAGAACGGCCGCGACCTCGCCGACTACGCAGCGTTCGTTGACAAGATCGGCTCGGACCGCTTCGGCATGGTCGTCGACATCGGCCACACCAGGGATCAAGACGAGATCAACCCCTTCATCAAGAAGGACAGAGCGCGAGAGACGATGGCCCAGTGCGGTGACCGCTTGATCCACCTGCACCTGCACGACTGGATAGACGGGGACCACTGCTCACCGCTGGAAGGCAGCATCGAATGGGCCGAGGTGTTCGCCGCCTTCAAGGACATCGGCTACAGCGGGCACTTCATGTTCGAGGCGGTGTACCCGCCGTGGGCCCGCGAGAACGCCCCGGACTATATAGTGGGCAAGGTCGCGGGTTTCCCTGAGGGGTTCGTGGAGCGCTACGGGAACGGCTGACGAAGCTTAGCCCGAGTCGCAGGGCGATTCGAGATTCGCGAGACCCTTCTCCTCGCGGCTGCCAAGGATTATACTGCGGGGCGTCTGGTGAATCCCCCCAAACCCTCCTTTTTCAAAGGGGGCGAGTTGAGTGCAGCATTTTCCCAAAGGGCGCGAGGCACCCCCAGGCCAACGCGACACATTATCCCCGGAGGACGCCCACCCAGTGCCCATAGATATCGCAACTACCCGCTTCGCTAAAGACGACCTCTTCTCGTACGACCTGGATGTCGTGAGCATCGCCCGGGGACTCAACGCCAACTTCATCCTCATCACTTTTACGGGCACCGGAGGGGATAAGGAGAGGTGGTTCCAAAAGCTCATTCCGGAGTTCGTCAAGACGAGCAACGAAGCCGGCATCGACGTGAGCTTCTACATGAAACTGACCAACATCATGTGGCAGCCGATGTTTCACGAGCGCCCGGAGTCGAGGGACTGGGTGATGGTGTACCAGGACGGCTCCCCCGCCGTGTACGGCGCCAACCCCGCGCGGTACATGGGGTGCTTGAACAATGCCGGCTGGCGCGCCCACCTCAAGGAGGCGATCAGCAAAGCGGTCCCCTATGGGCCCGCTGCGCTCTTCTACGACAACTGCTTCATTCCGATGCGCTCGGGCGGACCGACCGACGAGGCCTCCGCCGCTGGATGGGCGTGTTACTGCAATACGTGCAGGGAGCTGTTCAAACCCTTCACGAGGGAGACTCTTGGCTGGGAATGCGACCTTCCCACAGCGCCGGACTGGCAAGACCCCGTCTGGCAGGCCTTCATCAAGTTCAGGGACAAGTCATTGGTGGACGTGCTGGATATGATCGTCAAGCACGCGCATTCCCTGGACCCGGACATCATGGTGTACCCCAACGTGTGCCCGCCGTACCAGGGCGGAGGTGGGGCGAAGGGCTCCGCGACCAAGGAGGTCGCCAAGGTGGTCGACCTGCTGCTCTTCGAGAAGCGGGGCTCGCCGGCCCTGGCGACCCCGCCGCAAGGGGGCATGCCTAGGCCGTCGACCATCGCCGTCGACTACAAGTACGGGGCCGCGCTCAAAGACACCCCGGTCTGGTACCGGCTCAACAAGGGGGGCGACACCTACACCGCGCCTCAGATTCAGCTTGGGATGGCCGAGGCTTCGGCATTCAACGGCGCCAACCACCACGTCATGGCCCACCATCTTGCCAGGGACCCCGACAAAGCTGAGAGCGTCAGACTCTACTACACCTTCCTCGAGAACAACAGCGAGTACTACACGGACGTCCGGCAGGTCGCGGATGTGGCGCTGCTCGCCTCGACGCCCACAGCCCATTGGTACTACCCCGACCGCGTCTCGCAGGGGCACGAGCTTCCCCAGGACATACGCGGCATGGGGCAGGCGCTGGTCGAGGCGCACGTCCCGTTCAACGTCGTAACGGAGGACGACCTCGCGGACGGCCTGGACCCCTACCGCGCGTTGGTGATACCGAACGCCGCCTGCATGAGCGACGAGCACGTCGCGGCCGTCTCGGAGTTCGTCGAAAGCGGCGGCGGCCTCGTAGCCACCGGTGTGAGCTCACTCTACGACGAGGACTACCGCATTCGGCAAGACTTCGGCCTGGCGGAAACCCTCGGCGTGCACCATGGCCAGCAAACAGACGGCCCTGTGAAAAGCTCCTTCGGCTCCGGGCTGTCGGTATACCTTCCGGGCACTCCGGAGCAGGACTTCTGGGACAGCGGATCGCCGGAGAGCGCCTCGCTGATCGAGGATGCCCTGGGTCACGTGCTGCGGGGCGATTGGCAGATTGAGGTGGACGCGCCGTCTGTGGTGGTAGTGAACGTTGCCGAGAAGGTCGACAGCGGGGCCACGCTGCTTCACCTGGTGAATTTCGACCTATGGCTAACGGAGAACCAGCCGTCGACCCCGTCCGGGCCATCGCCGAAATCTTCGAGGCTCGCCAGGCGGATCGAGGGGATATCTGTCAAGCTGCGAAAGCCCGCGGGCAAGTCGTTGAACAAGATCACGCTCGTATCTCCGGACTTCGACAATGCGCCGCGACTGGAGCCGGAGGAGACCGCAGAGCACGTGAGCTTCGTGGTGCCCCTATTGAAGGTCTACGACGTGATCGCGCTAGAGTGGCGTTAGTATGGGCTAACCGGTACTGGGGAGTGTCTCATGAGCAACGTTCCGATGACGCGGCCCGAAGAGGCCCTGGCGATACACGACCAGAGCTATAGCCATTCGCTGACCTTCGTCGGCTTGGAGGGGGGACGAATCCTACTCTCCAACGGAAGGATCTTCCGGCACAGCGACGACGGCGGCGTCTCCTGGAGCGAGGAGTACGCCGGCGAGACGGCGGACGGCGAGCCCCTTGAGGGTAGCTGCGCCTGCATGGTGAAGCTGTCCGGCGGCGCCATCGGCCTGGCGACCATGAGGATCAAGCCCGGCTCGGACGTAGTCTACGATACCGAGATGGTCTTCCGGCGCTCGGAAGACGGCGGGAGAAACTGGTCGCCGGCGGTGGTCATGAACACGGGCCTCATGCGAGCCCACGCCTACCAGGACACGATGCTGCGCACCGAGTCCGGACGCATCATCCAGCCGGTCTACTTTAGCGTCGGGCAAGGGAGCTGGCACCACGAGGATGCGCCGTTCCTCGGCGTCTACCTCAACGGCAAGCTGGTCTCCCCCGACGCCCACTTCTACGACCCCCACTTTACGGCCAGCTACGTTCTCTACAGCGACGACGAGGGCGAGACGTGGCAGAGGAACCGCGACGGCGAGCTCCACATCATCATGGAGCCCGGCGGTCCCACCGAGCAGACGAACGAGGGTTCCGTGGTCGAAGTCACGCCGGGACACCTGCTGATGATCATGCGCTGCAGGCTCGGCCGGCTCTTCCAGGCGTGGTCCGAGGACAACGGCGAGACGTGGTCCAGGCCCGAACCCACGCAACTGGCGGGAACGCAGGCCCCCGGGCAGATACGCAGGCTACCCTCAGGGCACCTGCTCGTCGTATGGACTCAGCAGAGCTACGAGGAGATCCGGCAGGGGTACATCCGCACCCGGCTCTCGTCGGCGATCAGCAGGAATGGGGGCGGCATCTGGGAGAGCTTCCAGAACGTGGAGTCGCTGCACGAGGAGACGCACGTCGAGCCGGGGCCCATCGAGCTCGTCCGTCCGGCGGGCAGCTACTCGATTCTGCCGGGCCCGGCCTCAGAGAACGACGCTGGCTACGTGGCGCCTATCATGGAAGGCTACGGCCGTTGGTCGTACCCCTCGGTCTACGTGGCGGAGGACCGCGTGCTCATATCCCACACGCAGTCCGTCCACGACTCCGTCACGGGAGAGGTGGACGACAACAGCGGCAGCAAGCTCAAGGTGCTCCCGATCTCCTGGTTCTACGGCGGGATGGACCCGACCGCGGAGAGCACGCTGCTGACCAAGATACGCGACCTGCCGCCTCGGCCGTAAGGTTTTGTCTCAGAGCGTCCGTCGGCGCTGTGATCGCGGCATTCGCGAGGCCCAGAGCCTGCGCTGAGCTTGCCGAAGTGCCGAACGGAACTTGCCGGAACGGAATCGTAGGGGCGCTGCTTGCCGCGCCCGGTTCGCCCCCACGCGAGGACTCACTCCAACGAACGCGTATCTCGCAGACGGTCATAAGGAGCCACCATGCCGACGCTACGGACCTACGACTACATGCTCAACGACGACGTCTTCCGGAGCGGCAGCCAGACCCTGCGTGGCTCCCACAGCATCATCCCGGGCGAGCCGGTGGAGGTGGGCCATAGACGCCAGCTCCTGATGGACTGGCACGTGGTCGACGACCTGAACGGCTGCCGGCGCACCGTGCACCAGCCCGTCAAGCACCCCGACAATCCACTCGTCGGCGGTGCGCCCGGCCAGGACCACGGCCCGACCAGCTGGGGGAGCGTGATGCGCGACCCGAATACTGGTCTGTTCCGCATCTGGACCAACGCGACCGACCCGCAGCTGTCTGCGAAGCTTGGGGGAAAGGGTCCGATTGGCGTCTTGAACGGCGTCTATTTCGAGTCGGATGATGGGCTTGAATGGCGCAGACCCAGCCTTGGGATGTTCGAGCACTATGGGAGCAAGGACAACAACGTCTTCCTCCACGCTGGCCTGGACAACCTGTACGTCTTGCCGCTTCCCGAGCGGATGCGCGAGCGCGGGCGCTATGGAATGGTCTACTGCAACAACCTTCCGCCCGACACCGTCCTTCCGAAGGACACGCACACCATGCGCAACTTTATCTCGTTCAGCGACGATGGAATCTCATGGACCGACGCACCTGAGAACCCCGTCTGGTACGGCCGGACCGACACCAATAACTGCATCATCTACAACCCCGATCGGGACGTCTTCATGATGTACCGGCGGGCGACTATAAACGCAGGCGAGATCCGACGGATCGCCTACTCTGAGAGCGACGATCTCATCTCCTGGACACAGCCCGTCACTATCGTCACGCAGGACGAGCTCGACCCGATTTACCTCTACGGCATGCCCGTCTCCCTCTACAACGGGGTCTACTTCGGCTACCTCCAGTGCCTGCACTCCCACCCCGACTATCAGAATCACTCGCTGGGAGACGGGAAGGACTTCAAGATGGACACGCAGCTCGCCTGGAGCCGCGACGGCGTCTCCTGGGACCGCCACCCCGAGAGGCCGACGTTCATACCCAACTCGGCTCCATATAAGGGCTCCTACGACTGGGGAATGGCGAGGGGAATGGCGAACATGATCGAAGTGGGCGACGAGGTGTATATCTACTACGGAGGTTATCCCAGGCTGCACCCTCCGAGCGCGGCTCAGTCGCAGCTGGAGCAGGGCATCTGCCTCGCCACGGTCAAGCGGGACAGGCTCGTGTCCCTCGACGCTGGGGATTACGGGGGCTACATGCTAACAAAGCCGATGGCGTACCACGGCGGCGACTTGCACATCAACGCTCGCGCCAAGGGTGATGGCTTCATACGCGTCGCGGTGCGCGAGGGCGAGGGCATTCGCGACGGTGAGTGGCCGCAGGGCTGGAGGTTCGACCGTTCGGCAACGTTTTCGGGCGACAGCCTCGATCACGTGATGGCCTGGGAAGGCGCCGACTCGCTAGGCTCGTTCCCGAGCACGACCATGCGCCTGCACTTCTGGATGGAGAGCGCCGAGCTGTACTCGTTCTGGTTCGAGTAGCGGTGCCGGAACACGGCAATTAGCCGCCAGCACGTCGGCGTGGAGAGGACGCGGTGTGACCGGGGCTGAGGTCTTCAAGTGGACCGTGGCAAGCGTCCTGTTCGCCGGTTCGGGCCTTGGGGCTGCCAGCCTATAGGATACTGGTCCGCAATGTGTCTTTCTAGCAATTGTCCTATACCATGGATTCCGGCGCCTGCTTCCGCCGTATTGACAGTGCACAGTATGGCCCCCTTGGCCCGTTCGTCACTTCGGCAGGCTCAGTGCAGGCTCTGAGCGTGTCGAAGGACAGTTCGCCCAGACGGACACTTTTTGTGCAAAGCCCCGTTTGCCAAAGCGGGGAAGAGAAAAGGAGAAAACTCGATGAGTCCGCGCCTACAAACAGCAACCCTCGGACGCACCGGCCTGGAGGTGACAAGACTGGGCTACGGCGCAATGGAGGTGAGCGGCAGGTCCAGAGCGCGGCCTGTTAGCGACGAGGAGGCGGGCGAAATTCTCAACGCCGTTGTCGATGCGGGGATCAACTACATCGACACCTCCATCGACTACGGACGCAGCGAGGAGTTCATCGGCAAGTACCTTTCGGGCCGCCGCTCCGAATACTACATAGCCACCAAGTGCGGCTGCTGGGCCGGCGAGGGCGAAGGGCCCTCCAGACACGTGTACACCCGCGAGAACATCGAGGCCGGAGTCGACCAGAGTCTTGCGCGCATGGGTACCGACTATCTGGACGTGGTTCAGTTTCACGGCTCACCCTCCAAGGAGACGTTGGAAAACGACGACGCCGTCGAGACTCTCAGCGACCTGAAGGCCCTGGGTAAGGTGAGGTTCCTCGGCATGTCGTCCACTCTCCCGGACCTTGCCGATCACGTCGCCATGGGCGTGTTCGACGTGCTGCAAATACCCTACTCCGCCCTCGCGCGGGAGCACGAGTCCTGGATCACGAAGGCGGCCGAAGAGGGAACGGGGACGGTGATTCGGGGCGGTGTGGCAAAGGGGGAAGACCTTGGAAAGGCGAGGCCGTTATCGGTATGGGAGCGGTTCGACGAAGCGGGCCTGGACGAGCTACGGCAGGAGGGAGAGAGCCGAACGGCCTTCATGCTGAGGTTCACACTCGCGCATCCCAATCTGCACACAACCATCGTCGGAACGAAGGACCCACAGCATCTCAAGGAAAACCTGCAGGTCGCGGAACAGGGGCCGCTTGCGGTCGATACATACGAGGAGGCGAAGCGCCGCCTGGGCAAGATCGGAGTCGAGCCGGCGGCACTCTCTGGCTCATAGGGGACATCCACAAGGCGTCGTAGGAGGAGCGCGCATGGCCGAAGTACTGGGCCGAACGTCGTTTGCTCGGCCGTCCAACGGCTGGGACTGGCCGGCTGAGAAATCACCCGGCTTTCGCGCCACGCCGGAAGGCGCCGTTCTCGCAGCCGCCTCAGGCGAGACGGCGGAGGTCCGGGGCCCCGGGGTCCACACACGTAACGGCGACACCATCGAGCTGCGGTTTCGTCTCGCCCGAGAGTCCCTGGGCAGCTTGTCGTTCGGGTTCGACGCCGACACCCACGAGCACGCCACCGTGGAGCTTGACTTCGAAAACGGCACGCTGTCGTTGCGCACGAGCGACTGGTCCAGTCCGCAGCCTGTCGCCACCATCCCGCACTCGATAGAAACGGGCGAAGCGCACACGCTCCTCATCGAGAAGGTGCAGAGCGGGCCCGGCCTCATCAAGAACGCAGACATCTCGGTCTACGTCGACGGCCAGCGCCTCCTGGCCGTGGTCGGTCTCAACGTCCTCCCCGAAATGGGCGTGAAGGTCGAAGTGGCAGGCACGGAGGTGCGCCTTGATGAGTTCGTCCATCGCGGGGAGCCATCGGGGGTGCCTGAGTTCCTGCACGTGGGCGGCTGGCAAGTGCTGAATATCGAGTCGATCGAGGCGAACCTGGACTCGCTCTGCCGGGGGCTCCGGCTGGCCGCGGAACAGGGCGTGGAGCTCCTAGTCACGCCGGAGACCTCGCTCACGGGGCTCTTTCCCACCAGCCCGGTTACGACAGAACCCGGGCCCGTTGCCGAGGCCGAATCCAGGCTGAGGGGCTTCATCCGCGACCTCGACAACGCTCCCTACCTCGTGGCCGGGCTGCCCGAGTGGAGGAGCGTCACCGGCCACGGCCTGGCGAAGACGCGATACAACATCTCGCGGGTCTATGATCCCGACGGAAAGGTCGTCTCGACGCATGCCAAGGTCCACTCCGCAGAGGAGGACTTCTGGCACGGCTACCAGCTTAACGAGTTCGAGGTGCTTGGCGTTCCGGTGTCCATGCACATCTGTCACGACCACCGCTACCCGGAGCTGTGGACCTTGCCGGTGATGTTCGGGACGCGCCTCGTGTTACACCCGTCGAACGGCGGGCGCGTCACAGGAAGCGTCGACGCGTTCGAGGCGGTCGCCAAAAGCGCCACCTCTTCGTCGCACGCCTTCTACATCCATGTCAACGGAACGGGCGGTAGCTATATCGTAGCGCCGCATCGGCGCGGCAACCTACTTGCCGTGAGTCCCGAGTGCAGTGCGGACAACCCCGACTTCCCCATGGTCGGGCCGCCTGAGGAGGGCCTGTTCCACGCCCGCATACGTGTGCATGACGCCTTCGGCTACTGGCCGGTGCGTTCCTTCCGTGCGTCAGAAGAGATCGCGGAGGCGTACGTCGCGCAGTATAAAGCGTTGGGAGGGCTTCGCCTGCCGTAATACGCCCCGCCGCAGCCAACGCGGCCTCGTCTTGCGTTGCTGCTGCACCGCGCCGCGGCGTTAGCAGCCCTCGGCGTTGCCGCCGCAGATGAATATCAGCCTGAATATAAGGCCAAAGACGAGCAATAACGGGCCGACGACAAGCGAGAGAACCAAGACTATCATCGCCACCTGTCGGGCGTTCCTGAATACGCGTTTGAGCGGGCCCGGTCGTCTTCTTGTGCTCTCGTCCATGGGTATTCCGGACTATAGCTATGCTGTCGTCCCGGTGTCAAACGCGGGGAAGGGGCAAGACCCACATCCCCGCGACTGGGTCGTCAGGAGAGCCAGTGCGCTCAGGGACCCACCACCGCAATGTCGTGCTGAGGACTCCCCGACGAAGCATCTGGGGCGGGGCCTGCCGTGAGTGCGCGCGCTCAAGACCCAGGGTCAGCCCCAGACGTTTCGCTGCGCTCCAGGGGTGACAGGACATCTCGCCTAAAACTCGTAGGGGCACCAGGGCTGTGGGTAGGCGGCGAACATAGCGTCGGCCCGCGGTAGGGCGCCGGGGGTGCGCTCTTCGACGCGGCCCGCCTGAGAGAGCGTCGTGAACCGAACGGTGCCCAAATACGTCGCAGCAAGGTCCGCGGCCGAGAGCACGAGGTCCGGCGTGGCGGTGGTCGGGCGACACTCAGCTTCGTCGGGGCCGCCGTCTACCAGGTAACTGCCGTCGTTCCAGTCGCAGAACGTGTCGCTCACCTGGATCACGAGCCGGTCGGCGCGATCGTAGCGGCGACCGGCAAGCGCCGCGGCGACGTCGACCAGACGGACCCAGATACCGTCTCGCGGCGAGCGCTCAAGCCGCCGCGGGTCGGCGAGCATCCAGGGCAATGGGTCGTCTACAGGCCGTCTGATCGCCTCCGTGGTAGTCCGCCTGTCCATGTCGAGGCAGAAGCGCCACAGGGCGGCGTTGGCCTCGTCTGTGGTTGCCATGAGCTCTCTCACGGTGAGCTTCGCCCCTTCTATGCCGTAGCTCACATAACCGTCCCAGCCGCCACCGTTCTCATACCCAACATGGAAGTACGGGCCGCGACCTTCCCGTTCGGGCTCCGGGTCGGCGGCGATTCTGTCCCACTTGGGCCCAGGCCGCTGGATAACGCCCGGCCTGCCGTCTGTAGCTCGCTCATAGACGTCCGGGAATATCTTGGTCATCTCGCTTGGCTCGACCAGCGTAAGCGTTCCTGTACTCTCGTGCGTTCGCGCGAAGGCGTTGTGCTGCCGCTCGATTCTCCAGTGCTCTTGCAGGGTGCCGATGCCGTACCCGAAACGCCCATAGATTACGCTCTCCGACGCCGTCAGCGCTGCTAGAGGTTCGCCGCTCTCGTGGGCGTCCCGGAGCTGCCGCTCCATCATCCGTGTGAGGATGCCCCGGCGGCGGTGCGTGGGTACCACCGCTACGTCATCTACGGCAGCGACGGCCAGCGCGTTTCCGGGCACCGCCATCTGGTGTGGCAAGGAGTGTGCGGTCCCAACAATCTGACTCCCGTCGAACGCGGCGAGCGACCGTTTGAGGTCGTACAAGGGCCTCTGACTTGGCGTATCGGCTTCCCGGAAGCGCCCCGACCAAGCGAGAGACTCGGCGCGGAGCCAGTCGCTGAACTCGTCCTCGATGACCGGCCTGATCTCAAGGTCCATGAACGCGCTCCCTATTGGTCCACTACCGAGCCGTCGATGTGGAGCCTCGTCTCTACCTCCCTTGGCACGGGCGGGTATCTCTTTGGGGCGTCGTCCGCTAGCTCCATGCCGATGCCGGGAGCGTCGGGGATGACGAGGAAGCCGTCCTCCAGCTCAAGCGGGCGCTTGACGATTTCGCTCTTGGGGGGCTCAAGCTCTCCGGTCGGATACTCCTGGATGGCGAAGTTGGGTATAGAGGCGGCGAGCTGGAGGCAGGCGGCGGTGCTCACCGGACTCAGCGGGTTGTGGGGCACCACTTCGACGTAGTGTGCCTCGGCGACGGCCGCGATTTTCTTGGTGTGCGTCAGGCCCCCCGCCAGACACACGTCGGGGCGGACGTACTGGACCGCGCCGCGCTTGAGCAACATCTCGAACTCGTGCACCGTGTGAAGGCGCTCACCGGTCGCGATGGGAATCGAGATCTTCGCGGCGACCTGCTCCATGGCGTCCAGGTTGTCCGGCAAGACAGGGTCCTCATAGAACATCGGGTAATACGGCTCGATGCCTTTCGCCAGCGTGATCGCCTCCGCCGGCGTCAGCCTGCGATGTATCTCGACGCACAGGTCAACGTCGTCGCCCGCGGCCTCCCTGCAGGCGGCGACGGTCTCGATGGCGTCCCGCATCTTGTCGGCGTGTGTCTTGAAGTACGGGTCCTTCCGGCTCTCGTCCAGGAAAGGGCTGAGGTGGCCCACCGCGGTGAAACCGGCCTCCCTGGCGTCCTTCACACTCTGCACCAGCTTCTCCCTCGTATCGCCGAAAACGTGGTAGTAGACGCGGGCCCTGTCACGCGTCCTGCCACCCATAAGCTGGTACACGGGGACACCGAAGTGTTTTCCCGCGATGTCCCATAGGGCTATGTCGATCCCCCTTTCTCAATCGACACCAAACGGTGCGTTACTCGTGGGCAGTGGGCCTGGGCAAACCCGAAGACAGTTCCGATGGGCCTTCCGCATAGTAGACCCAGTGTCGCCCTACCCGGTTGCGCCTACGTGGGTCGCGACCAGAGTCATCCCATCAAGCGGAAGACGACCGACAACTGCTCCTGAAACAGTATACCCCACATTTCCCAGATCAGCCGCGTGGGTGCGTCGTAATCCGGTAAGAGTGCTGCCTATTTGAGCCGCATACCTGGGCATTATGGGCAGTGTGGGTGCTAGACTGGCCGAGCTAGCGGGTCTAGTTCTGGATACCGCAATCTCGCTGGAGGCACCCAATGGGTGAAAGCTCCGACACCCCTTTGAAGCTCCAATTCGACCGCAGAGTCCGCCTGGATTTTCGTGGCGCTACCATCACCTCGGACGCCGGACTCCTGGCATGCCGCGAGCTTGATGCCGCTCTGGGGCTCACAGAGACAGCCAACGATTATATCCATGAAAGCCGCACCGGCCGCAATGTGCAACACCCGCTGTTGCCCTTGCTCAGACAATCGGTGTATAGCCGTCTCGCTGGCTACGAGGACACCAACGACGCTGAACGGCTTGCCCAAGACCCGGCTATGCGGGTCACCGTCGGGTGGCAAGGCACTGATAAGCAGGCAGCCAGCACTAACACTATGAGCCGATTTGAGACTGAGGTGTTAACCGAAGAGGAGAACCTGGATGGGCTTGCGCGCCTGAATGTTGAGTGGGTGGACAGGGCCATGGCCCACACATCTCACCAGCGAGTTATCCTAGACATGGACAGCTCTGAAAGCCCGGTGCATGGGCAGCAAGAGGGAGTCGCCTACAACGGCCACTTCGAGTCCGTATGTTATCACCCGCTCTTCCTGTTCAACCATTTCGGAGATTGCGAAGGTGCAATGCTTCGCCCGGGCAACGTCCACAGCGCTGAGCGGTGGCGGGAGGTTCTGGAGCCAGTCGTGAAGCGATACCAGGAGAAAGGAGTCCGGCTGCTGTTCCGGGCCGATGCTGCCTTTGCCAAGCCCGAGGTGTACGAGTACCTGGAGTCAAGGGACACTGGCTACGCTATGCGGCTTCCGGCCAACGAGGTATTACAACGAAACATCTGCCACCTACTGAAGCGGCCCGTGGGCAGGCCGCCTAAGAAGCCCGTAGTCCGGTATCACGACTTCGTTTACCAGGCCCAGAGCTGGGACATTCCCCGGCGTGTGGTCGCCAAGGTGGAGTGGCACCAGGGTGAGCTATTCCCGAGGGTCGGGTTCGTCGTCACCAACCTCAACCTACCGCCGGCAGGCGTAACCCACTACTACAACGGGCGGGGCACGGCCGAGCAGTGGATCAAGGAAGGTAAATACGCCCTGAACTGGACGCGGCTCTCGTGTCATAGGTTCGTTGCTAACCAGGTGAGGCTGTGGCTGTTTGTGCTGGCCTACAACCTGGGCAACTTCATGAGAAGGCTGACTTTGCCAGAGTCAGTGAAACACTGGTCACTGCGAAGCGTGCAGACCAAGCTCATCAAGATGGGTGGACGTCTGGTGCGGCATGCCAGGAGGTTGGTGTTTGGGCTTGCTGAGGTGGCAGTGTCCCGGGAGGTATTCCGGCAAGTGTTGGAGCGTATCGCCGGGCTCCATCCAGCACCAGGGTAGCGATTATCCTTGAGGTCATCAGAGGTGAAGAGAGGCAACCAAGGGCGAGGTGCGTGCCCGGAGGAGTTTGAAGGGAGTGCAAACGTGGTGAAAGCCACCTCCGCTGCCTGGGGCCGCTAACTCACCACGCCGAGAGATGGTTCTGTGAGCTTGATTGGATGGTGTCGTTGTCCAGTGAAAATGTCAGTGTAATTGTTCAGTGATTATGTCAGTAGTCGTCTTCTCCAGGGGTGGTCGGGTGCCGGTCTCCTTGGGTGGTCGGCGCTCCGTTCCGTCGCTCAGCGCCCCCAGGGGGAATGAGGGGGCCTGTGGAGCCGGACGCTGTGCTGTTGACAGGGAGCAGGCCGTTGGAGCGCCGTCCGTTGCGGGCTCTGAGGGTCAGGGGGCCTGGTGGGGCCGGCTCTGCTGCCAGAGTCCTCCCCTAGTGTACGACCAGGATGGTACCATCAAGGCGCTCCTGGACCTCGACGGTGGCGCGGGCGTAGCTGGATCTGCGGTCATTAGGCAGTATCTGTATGGCGGCGCCGTTGAAGCGGACGGTGTCGTCGTTGGCCACAGTGCGGCGGTACTTGAAGCACAGTACCGAATCGAGGGAGAGGTCGGGAGGGAGTTGGCGGTAGGCGGAGTTGAGCTGAGCCGGGACGACTGCGAACTGCCGGTTGAAGCGTGTCAGGAAGTCGGCGAGCACCCGGTTGGCCTGCTCGATAGTAGTGGCTCCGGCGAGGCGCAGCTCAGAGACCAGCCGGTCCTGAAAGGTGCCCCAGACGCGCTCTATGCGGCCCTTGGCCTGGGGGGTGTGAGCCAGGATGAGTCGAATGTCCAGCTCCTCCAGGGCCCTTGCGAACTGTGTGAGGTCACGTCTGCCGCGAAGCTGCTCCTCCAGAGTCTCGGGCTGCTTGGAGGAGCGCTGGAAGATGCCGAGTCTGTCGCTGTAGAGGGCCAGGGGGACGCCGTGGTGGTCGATGATCTCACGGAGCATCAGCATGTAGCCATGGGTATCCTCCTGCTCTCTGAACACAGCAGCGGGGGCCGTCCCAGTGGCGTCGTCTACGGCGCCCACGAGGGTCAGATAGAGTCCTCGGCCCTGTAACCAGTCGTGCCGGCTGCCATCGACCTGCAGCAGCATTCCCTTCTGGGGATAGCGCTCCCGTCGTCTGTACCGCCTGGGCGATCTGCGTCGCCGGGGACTCGGCAGTCCCCCGGCCAACAGCACCCTCCTGACGGTGGAGCGGGACAGATCGATCCCCTCTCGCTCCGACAGCATCTCGGTCATATGGGTGTGGTTGAGGCCTGCATAAGGGCCCCTGGCCAGCTCCATCACCTTCTGCTGTGTCCTCGGGCACGTGGCGGTTGCAGGCTTCCTACCCCTGTTCCCGTGAGCTATCGCAGCTGCTCCCTCCTTGTATCTTGGTTTGGGTGTGTAACAATCACTTCACTTAGGTGGATCGGGGTGCGGCAGACCGGTTTCTCCTTGGTTATGGAAGACCGCCAGAAAGCGAGGGTCGCCGCACCCCTTCCGAATAGAGCCCGAACAGTTGCCTGGGCCAACGGAGCCCGCATCTTGCAAGGACGGGCCAATAATTCGCAGGAGGTGCTGATGGAACAGGAAGCGATCTACGTAGGCATCGATGTAGCCAAGGCCCAGCTGGACGTTGCCGTCCGTCCCACGGACGACAGATGGGAGGTCTCCCATGACGATGCAGGGGTCCGGCAGCTGGTCTCGCGGCTGAAGGCCATTGAACCGGCGATGGTGCTGCTGGAGGCTTCTGGCGGCCTGGAACTGCCGCTGGTGGCTGCCCTGGCAGCCCACTCGGTGCCGGTGGTCGTCGTCAACCCCCGCCAAGTGCGGGACTTCGCCAGGGCCACCGGGAAGCTGGCCAAGACCGACGCTCTGGACGCAGCGGTCCTGGCTCACTTCGCCGAAGCAGTCCGCCCGCCCGTGCGCCCTCTTCGAGACACCGAGACTCAGGCCCTCAACTCCCTGGCTGCCCGCAGGCACCAGGTGATGACCATGCTGGTCTCGGAGAAGAACCGCCTGAGCTCCGCCACCATTGCCGTCCGTCCCCGCATCGAGGCTCACATTGCATGGCTCGAGCAGGAGCTGGACGATCTGGACGAGGGCCTGCGTCAGACTCTCCGTCAGAGTCCCGTATGGCGGGAGAAGGATGACCTCCTGCGCACCGTCCCCGGCGTGGGAGAACAGCTCTCCCTCACCCTCCTGGCCCACCTGCCGGAGCTGGGCACGTTGGACCGCCGGGAGATCGCCGCCCTGGTGGGTGTGGCTCCCTTCAACCGGGACAGCGGCACGCTGCGGGGCAAACGCACCGTCTGGGGTGGACGCGCCCGGGTCCGAGCCGCCCTGTACATGGGAGCGTTGGTAGCCAGCCGCTTCAACCCCCTCATACGGGACTTCCACCAGCGGCTGCTGGCCGCTGGTAAGCCGAAGAAGTTGGCCCTCACAGCCTGCATGCGCAAGCTGCTCGTTATCCTCAACTCCATGCTCAAGCATCGCTCCCCCTGGTGCGACCTGACTCCGACAGTCGCCGGCCATTCCTCTTGACTTTCAAGACAGTTGCTTCCTGTACGCTGCTAGCAGTCGCCACGTATGGCGCTCGCTCACTCCCATCAGCCCAGACGCCGAAGCCACCGTCACCTTGCCCTCGATCACTCCGTTCATCACCTGGATCCTCGTCTGTTCCTTGGTCGTCAACGTCAGTCCTTTCATAGACTGACATTTTCATTGAACAGTTACGACCTGACATAATCATTGAACATCTACAGAGCTTGATTGGATGGTTGACGGCATCCGTGAGTGATGCTACGATGGCTCTCGTCGAGGATGGTGCGTTACTTGGGTCCAGGCAGCTTGATATGGGTAATTCCGGCTAGAGCGTACGATGGAGGTAGCTATGATCTTCAGATACAAACGCGGGCTTCCAATGTTCTTACTCCTCTGGATGTTGTGCACGCTGACCTTCGCGAACCAAAGCTTCGCTGGCTCGCAGCCGACCCTCTCGTCATTGCTCTCGGATGATAGCTGGCAGCAGTTCCAAGAGCTGACACCGGCCGTACAGTCTGTAATTCGCGACAGCATGCTTCCGCAGGTCTTGAAGAAGGTTCCGGCTGAGAGCCAGCAAGCAGCAATGGAGAGCATCACAAGAGTTACACACGAGCAAAATTCCGGTGGCGGAATATTCGCTGGAAGAGGGGGATGGATGTACGGCGTGGATCTCGCATTAGGATCCACGATCGGCTGGACCGCAAATACGACACAAAAGGACTGGATGCACGTGGACATGGAGTTTGAAACACCATATTCCTGGCGGGACGTGGACTCCTGTAGCAATTGCTATAGTGCCATCGCTTGGCTGCCTAAACCCGCAGGACCCGGCTACTACAACTTAACTGGGAAACACCAAGGCCAATATCCAGTTTGGGGACGTCTCAGCTTCGATACGGGATGGGTTGAATAGGCCGTCCATCATGCTTGGGTCGTGACTTCGGATTCAGAACCCGACCATCACCAACCTAGTTCCAACAGGCCATGGAGTACATAGTACAATGGTGGCGCGAGAGGGTGCACGATGATCGAATTGGACCATTCAGCGGTAATCAAAGCGACGCTGGCAGGGTTCGTCCTTTTGGTAGGCCAGGCCTGTGCCGAGACCACCCCCGAGCCCACGAGATCGGCGCCTCCGCAACTGACACCTGATACGAACCTAGGAGTTCAATCGGTTCGGCCCGCTGCCGGGTCTGAGCCCGGCTTCGCCGTGCCCCATCCCGCGAACTTCGAGAGCGTCCTCTCGGGCGAAACCCTCGCCTTGTACCGGGCCCTGCCACCCGAGTTTCAAGAAGCGCTGCAAGCCTACGCCGCGTGGGGGATAGCGCTTGACCTGGTGCCCGTCTTGGTTGACCAGAAGATGCGGCAATGGCGATCCAAGCCCGCCCCGATGAGTGAGGTCCTAACAACGATCGGCTATCAGAAGTTTCAGGACCTAGCCCCCAGGTTGTACAAGCAGGCCCTGTACCTGTTGTACTTCTACCCATACGTCCTCGCCACCGAAGAGAGTCCCGCCGCGCAGCAGCGGGCCCTTGAGCGAATGGTGTCAGCGATGCACGAGGGCGAACCGTCCGACCGCTACGAGCCGTTATTGCCCCGAGACGCGGCTGTCTATGAGTTCACCGATCGTGAAACCAACCTACCTCTAGACCTTCACGAAATCCTCACCAGTGACATCCTGACCCGGTATCAGAGCTTACCCTTCGAATATCAACAAGCGCTTCGGGACTACGCACGCACCATCACAGATACCCAACAGATACCTATAGCCGTCGGGCACGGTGTGCTGAACCTGCCGGAGAGCGCCGGACCTCTGAAGGACATCCTCTCGCCGGACGCTTACGAAAAGTTCAAGGGGCTTGCTACCCCCGTCAAGGTCGTCTACGTGCTGGCCTGGTACCCGGAGGTACTGAAACATTTGCGAGACCCGGACCTCAGAAAGCAGAATCTCGAACAGCTTGCCGTGGCAATGCACGAGGAGATGTACGCGGAACAGCATTCAATCCATTACTGTCTAAGCAACCTTGAGGGTGTCCTATTACCGGAGGCAATTCGCAGACTCGACTCTCTAGGGCCGAATCTGCAACAGGCCTTCCCGGATTCATTGAGATTTGAGCCGTTCAACTACGATATGCTTCTTCCACTGTCGATTAAGCAGTGGGAGGTGTTCCTCCTCAAGGCGCCTCCTGGCCTGGAGATGCCGTCCCTTGAAGACAAGCTTTCGGAGGAGGGGCGGCAGCAGTTCCGAAGACTTTCCCTCGACCACCAACGCGTCCTACGAAATAGACAGTATGTCTCCCCGATATTGTCGCGTGCCGGCGGGCTCGCGTCACATAGCCCCAAAGGCACCCTGCCTTCGAACATCCTGGAGTTCTATGGACGAGGGTTGCCGTCGGAGCTCTCGAAGTTGCTGGTCTCCCAGATAACGCCATGGTCGGGTGGCTGTGCATCGGCCGCCTGACACGCTAGGTGCCGCCCTCGGCGCGGTACGGACGAGGCCGTGGGGGAGAAGTCCCGTATACTGATGTGTTGTCATCAGCAAGCTGGGACGGAATGGGCCCTGAGGCTGGTCGGCTATGGTAACCACGGTCGTGCTGGCGGTGGCGCTCACAGAAGCGTTGGTCGGGCTGTATATGTGCAGTAGGAACTGCTCGCCGCCCAGCTCTAGTCCGGAATAGATGGATGGGCTACCTCGGGTGCAATAGGCTTATTGTAGGAAAAGTCCGACAGACCCAATGCATGGCCGGCCTCGTGGACCATGAGTGCGTAGTTTTCGAATCCCTTGTCCCGGAATTACCCATATCAAGCTGCCTGGACCCAAGTAACGCACCATCCTCGACGAGAGCCATCGTAGTATCACTCACGGATGCCGTCAACCATCCAATCAAGCTCACAGAACCATCTCTCGGCGTGGTGAGTTAGCGGCCCCAGGCAGCGGAGGTGGCTTTCACCACGTTTGCACTCCCTTCAAACTCCTCCGGGCACGCACCTCGCCCTTGGTTGCCTCTCTTCACCTCTGATGACCTCAAGGATAATCGCTACCCTGGTGCTGGATGGAGCCCGGCGATACGCTCCAACACTTGCCGGAATACCTCCCGGGACACTGCCACCTCAGCAAGCCCAAACACCAACCTCCTGGCATGCCGCACCAGACGTCCACCCATCTTGATGAGCTTGGTCTGCACGCTTCGCAGTGACCAGTGTTTCACTGACTCTGGCAAAGTCAGCCTTCTCATGAAGTTGCCCAGGTTGTAGGCCAGCACAAACAGCCACAGCCTCACCTGGTTAGCAACGAACCTATGACACGAGAGCCGCGTCCAGTTCAGGGCGTATTTACCTTCCTTGATCCACTGCTCGGCCGTGCCCCGCCCGTTGTAGTAGTGGGTTACGCCTGCCGGCGGTAGGTTGAGGTTGGTGACGACGAACCCGACCCTCGGGAATAGCTCACCCTGGTGCCACTCCACCTTGGCGACCACACGCCGGGGAATGTCCCAGCTCTGGGCCTGGTAAACGAAGTCGTGATACCGGACTACGGGCTTCTTAGGCGGCCTGCCCACGGGCCGCTTCAGTAGGTGGCAGATGTTTCGTTGTAATACCTCGTTGGCCGGAAGCCGCATAGCGTAGCCAGTGTCCCTTGACTCCAGGTACTCGTACACCTCGGGCTTGGCAAAGGCAGCATCGGCCCGGAACAGCAGCCGGACTCCTTTCTCCTGGTATCGCTTCACGACTGGCTCCAGAACCTCCCGCCACCGCTCAGCGCTGTGGACGTTGCCCGGGCGAAGCATTGCACCTTCGCAATCTCCGAAATGGTTGAACAGGAAGAGCGGGTGATAACATACGGACTCGAAGTGGCCGTTGTAGGCGACTCCCTCTTGCTGCCCATGCACCGGGCTTTCAGAGCTGTCCATGTCTAGGATAACTCGCTGGTGAGATGTGGGTCACGTCCCGTCAGGTGGTGTAAGAGTACGTCATCCTGTTGATCACGTCTAGGCCACTGCCTTCTCTAGATCCGCCTCGGGTAGAGCTTCGTCGATGCTGTAGACCGCGGGTGTCGTGTATAGACGGCCGACGGCCCATTCGTCGTGCTGTTCAGCGAGGACGGCGCCAACCAGGCGACGCACGGCTGGTCGGTTAGGGAAGATGCCCACGACATCGGTGCGACGCCGTATCTCCTTGTTGAGGCGCTCCAGGGGGTTGTTGGACCAGATCTTCTTCCAGTGGGGGACAGGGAAGCTGGAGAAGGCCAGGACGTCCGCACCAGCCTCGTCCAGTAGAGAGGCCACCTGAGGGAACGGGTCCTGTAGCTGGGCGATCACCCGCTCGAGCTGTGCGTGGACCTCCTGAGGGGACGGCTGCTGGTAGATGGTGCGGACCATGTTGGCCACCCAGGGCTGAGCGCGCCTGGGGACCCGAGTGAGCAGGTTGGTCATGAAGTGGGTGCGGCACCGTTGCCAGCTGGCCCCACCGAAGACAGTCGCGATGGCATCCCTGAGTCCCTGATGAGCGTCCGATACCACCAGTTCCACCCCGCCGAGGCCCCTGGCGACCAGTGAGCGCAGGAAGGCTAACCAGAAGGCGCCGTCTTCACTGGTACCCACGTCCATCCCAACGACCTCACGCTTGCCCTCGCTATTGACCGCCGTCGCCACCACCACGCTGACGTTGACGATCCTACCGGCCTCTCTGACCTTCTGGGTTAGTGCGTCCAGCCACAGGTAGGGATATGATCCGCCGTCCAGCGGCCGACCCAGGAAGTCCTCCACCACCTCGTCCAGCTCGGAGCAGATACGGGACACCTGGCTCTTTGAGATACCCTCGCACCCCAGCGCTTTGACCAAGTCGTCCACCCGCCTTGTCGATACGCCTTCCACATAGGCCTGCTGGATCACCGCCAGCAGAGCTCGCTCGCTGCGACGCCGTGGCTCCAGCAGGCTCGGAAAGTAGCTTCCCTCTCTGAGCTTGGGTATCTGCAACTCCATGGTCCCTACACGCGTATCCCATGCTCGGGACCGATACCCGTTGCGCTGCGTGACCCGCTCAGGGCTGCGTTCTCCATACCCAGCACCGATCCTCAATGACACCTCAGCCTCCATGATCTCCTCTACCAACACTCTCAGAGCCTCTCGTAGAAAGTCCACGTCACCCTCGACTCCCCTCTTGCGCGATAGCTCCAGCAGGTCCATCCTTTCCTTGACCACCGTTGTCTCCTTTCTCGAGCTTCTGTTCTTGCCCGTTAAGGATGACGCGGTGGTCTCTCTTTCTCCAGACCCCCTCCTCTTGTTACACCACTTCCTGGGACTCTACTGAGATGTGTGGGCCATGGCCCTGTCCACCCACTCAACATTCAGGCGCGCAAGCCCATCCAGGTTCTCCTCTTCGGTTAACACCTCAGTCTCAAATCGGCTCATAGTGTTGGTGCTGGCTGCCTGCTTATCAGTGCCTTGCCACCCGACGGTGACACGCATAGCCGGGTCTTGGGCAAGCCGTTCAGCGTCGTTGGTGTCCTCGTAGCCAGCGAGACGGCTATACACCGATTGTCTGAGCAAGGGCAACAGCGGGTGTTGCACATTGCGGCCGGTGCGGCTTTCATGGATATAATCGTTGGCTGTCTCTGAGTAGAGTCCCAGGAAGTGGTGTAAGAAGAGGAGGGGGTCTGGAGTAAGAGAGACCACCGCGTCATCCTTAGCGGGCAAAACAGAAGCTCGAGAAAGGAGGACAACGGTGGTCAAGGAAAGGATGGACCTGCTGGAGTTGTTGCGCAAGGGGGGAATGGACGGTGACGTGGACTTCCTACGGGAGGCTCTGAGAGTGCTGGTAGAGGGGATCATGGATGCGGAGGTGTCTGCGAGGACCGGTGCTGAGTATGGAGAACGCAGCCCTGAGCGGGTGACCCAGCGCAACGGGTATCGGTCCCGGGCGTGGGATACCCGGGTAGGGACTATGGAGCTGCACATCCCGAAGCTTCGAGAGGGGAGCTACTTCCCGAGCCTGCTGGAGCCACGGCGTCGCAGCGAGCGAGCTCTGCTGGCGGTGATCCAGCAGGCCTATGTGGAAGGTGTATCGACAAGGCGGGTGGACGACCTGGTCAAGGCCCTGGGGTGCGAGGGTATCTCCAAGAGCCAGGTGTCGCGTATCTGTCAGGAGCTGGACGTGGTGGTGGATGGCTTCCTGGGCCGTCCGCTGGACGGCGGACCATATCCCTACCTGTGGCTGGACGGACTAACCCAGAAGGTCAGAGAGGACGGCAGGATCGTCAACGTCAGCGTGGTGGTGGCAACGGCGGTCAATGGCGAGGGCAAGCGGGAGATCATTGGGATGGACGTGGGTACCAGCGAAGACGGCGCCTTCTGGCTGGCCTTTCTGCGCTCACTGTCCGCCAGGGGTCTGAGCGGGGTGGATCTGGTGGTATCGGATGCGCATCAGGGACTCAGGGATGCCATCGCGACTGTCTTCGGTGGGGCCAGCTGGCAACGGTGCCGCACCCACTTCATGACCAACCTGCTCACTCGGGTCCCCAGGCGCGCTCAGCCCTGGGTGGCCAACATGGTCCGCACCATCTACCAGCAGCCGTCCCCTCAGGAGGTCCACGCACAGCTCGAGCGGGTGATCGCCCAGCTACAGGACCCGTTCCCTCAGGTGGCCTCTCTACTGGACGAGGCTGGTGCGGACGTCCTGGCCTTCTCCAGCTTCCCTGTCCCCCACTGGAAGAAGATCTGGTCCAACAACCCCCTGGAGCGCCTCAACAAGGAGATACGGCGTCGCACCGATGTCGTGGGCATCTTCCCTAACCGACCAGCCGTGCGTCGCCTGGTTGGCGCCGTCCTCGCTGAACAGCACGACGAATGGGCCGTCGGCCGTCTATACACGACACCCGCGGTCTACAGCATCGACGAAGCTCTACCCGAGGCGGATCTAGCGAAGGCAGTGGCATAGACAGCGATCAACAGGATGACGTACTCTTACACCACTTGACGGGACGTGACCCTGTCTCTGTGAGCCCCAGAGCGGCATCAAGCTCGCGGCATGCCAGGAGTCCGGCGTCCGAGGTGATGGTAGCGCCACGAAAATCCAGGCGGACTCTGCGGTCGAATTGGAGCTCCAAAGGGGTCTCGGAGCTTTCACCCATTGGGTGCCTCCAGCGAGATTGCGGTATCCAGAACTAGACCCGCTAGCTCGGCCAGTCTAGCACCCACACTGCCCATAATGCCCAGGTATGCGGCTCAAATAGGCAGCACTCTTACCGGATTACGCCGCACCCACGCGGCTGATCTGGGAAATGTGGGTTATATTGCCAAGATGAACCGGAGCTGACAAGGATGGTCTAGAACGTCCACAGCACGTATCGGTACCGCAACCAGCAAGCTTCATGGCGGTCGCACAATAGCGCCGGAACTCTCCGGTACTCTTGGGCGACTAGGTTGGAGGGGGCAGAAGGTGGCCGGTCGAGGACGGCTGGTTAGTTACCGGCCTGAGGAGGTTGGTCCTCAAAGTGCTTGGGCCTGCTGCCGACCCAGACGACCCAACACCATCGGCCACTGCATACGTGAGATGGTGCTCTACAGTTCCAGCCTGCTAGACTGCATTTGGCAAAGCGACTACATTAGACCAGTATCCGATCAGCAGTCTTATGGAGAGCACGATGTCTTGCGCGCAAAACTATGAAGCGGTGATTTTCGACCTTTGGGGCACCTTGGTAGACAGTTACCCTCGGCGCGCGATGGAGGTGGCCGGTCTCCTTGGCGTGGAACAAGACGATTTCGCCAGAGCGTGGTCCGTTACGCTGAAAGAGCGTATGGTAGGCACTCTCCTGTCGACAGAGGCTGTCCTCGCCGGCGTGTGCAGAGAGCTTCGAGTCGAGCCTAAGCAAGGTCGCGTCAGGGACGCCGCCCAGTTCAGGCTCTCTTACGTACGCAAAGCATTGACAAAAGCCCGTCCCGGCTCGCTGGAAACGCTGGCTGCGCTGAAGGAGTCCGGCTACAAGACTGGCCTCATCACAAACTGCGATGAAGAAACCTCCCGGCTGTGGCCATCGACGCCATTCGCCTCGCTAATGGACACTGCGGTGCTCTCCTACGAGGTCGGCCTCGCCAAGCCTGACCCTCGCATCTTTGTGCTAGCCGCCCATCGGCTGGGCGTCAAAGTTGAGGGTTGTCTTTTCGTAGGAGACGGTGGCAGCGGAGAACTCACCGGTGCAGCGAAGGCAGGCATGACAGCCATGCTTGTGTGCGCCCCGCACGATCGCGAGGACGAGGAGCAAAGGGGTTGGACTGGCCACAAGATATCAGCCATCCCTGAGGTTCTTGATGTGTTGCTCTAGTCCTGAACATATCGCCGATTCACATCGGACGCGATTGATGGGCGCACGTACGATGCCGAACCCACCCATAAAGAGTCTCCTATTCGATTTGGACGACACCCTAATTGACCGATCAGAGGCATTCGCGCGTCTCTTTTGAGCCGTGGATATTTAGAAGCTCTCCTAGTAGCACTATTCCCGGTTTCCGCACTTCCAGTATTGGTACCGCGAGGTTTCTAGGTACGGATTGGGGGGCGACCATCGGTACCGCTAGCCTGTAGCCCAATGATCTATGAGGTCTAGTTCAGGTGTATAGCGCTTGGCCGTATTTTTCGATGGCTGACGAGCTCCTGTTCAAGGTCAATGGTGCTGGTCGGACTATGGCAGATGTTGCCTTATGTGATCAGCGATATAGTACTCGCCTTCGAGGCTCTTTTCTGGGCTTGGTGGGCTGTTTGCCCTCCACCACCGCGATTTGCGACGGCCCGTCGCCCCAGTTAGAGCCCACTCTGCGGCGGGGCACTACGTGCATACGGAAGTGCGGCACTTCCTGTCCGGCTACGACGCCGTTGTTCTGGTAGAGATGCAAGCCTTCGGGGTCGTACGCCTTTGCTAGCGCCATAGCCACTCTCCGGACCGCATGTATGATCGCGGTGGCCTCTTCGTCGGTCAGATCGAGGAGCGTGGGAGCATGCCTGCGAGGGATTACGTAGACCTGGCCCCACTCAAACTGCCTCCAGTTTACAAGTGTCAGTGTTCGATCAGTCTCTTCTACATCTCCTTCTCTTCGCGCCCAGCGATAATCTGACAAAAGAAGCATGGATCGTCTGGCGACGGTCGCTTGCCCCTGCGCGCTCCGCCTGGGCCAGTTGGTACCTCAATGGGCAATGTCAACCTCCTGTATCACCCGACCTTCACGCCTTCCCACTCTCTGCGCAGGACCTCTGGTCTGTGCAATCCAAGTCTCGGAACGCATCTGTGCTGCTCGCTCTCGTCCGCCGTCTCAGCCGTGCCTGGGCAGTGGACGATGTACCCGCCGGGCGCTGCGACGCGCTCGAACTCCATTAACTCTTCCTCGAGGTGCCATCCGCTCGCGCGCGAAGTGATCACCACGTCTGCAAAGGTATTCGGCCGGGGGGATAAGGTGGCCGAAGCTGTCGACGACGTGGATGTTGCGCTGTCCCCTATGGGCCGCTTTTTCTCGGATGAACCGTCGGAGTTGAGCGACCGGCTCTGCGGCAAACATCGTGTGTCGGCCGTCAAAGCAGCCTCGAGCCCCACCCGACCCGTCCCGGAGCCCACGTCGACGACAATTTGCCGTCGAGAGGCGCGATGTTCGTGACCTCCGCAAAGTCCCAGTAATGGAACTCCAGGCGGTCGTAAACCTGTGGGCACTTGTTGACAGCAGAGGGAATCGCATGTCCATGGCCCATCGAACCTATGAACGCTCCTGAGAGGCACGTTCTCGTTCCAAGAGGGTCGAGACAATATCGATACCGTAACCGGCATGTTTCATTACGGTCGCGCAATAGCGACGAAACTTTCCACTACTCCTGGGCCGTTGGGTTGGGTACCCGATGAGTTGAGGGCACAGATCTCGGCGCGGCGACGGCCGACCTCGCCAAGCCTCCAAGGCGATGCCGGCCTGTCGGGCTCTATCTCGGGCTTCGAATGGCGTACCAGTACGAGGTGACTCAACCGCCATCCACCTCGCGGCTACCATCGACAGTCTGTTCCCACTCCTCCCGCAGCAGGCTGTAGAAGACCATGTCGATCCGCGGGCAGCCGGGCCTTGGGTCCTTGCGACGGCTTCGCGCCACTCCCTCTCGTCTCATACCCAGCTTCTCCATCACCCTCCAGGAGCGCCGGTTACGGATGTCCGCCTGGGACGAAATCCTGTGCAGCCCTCGTTCTGCAAACCCCCAATCGACTACCGCGGCGCCGGCCTCCGTCATGAGCCCTCGCCCCCAGTGCGATTTCGCCAGAGCGTAGTCGATCTCCCCTCTTTCGTGCTTCGAGTCGACGGTCAGGATGATGCCACCCACTCCGGCTCCGTCCAGCACTATGGCCCAGGAGAACTGAGTACACGGCGCCGTCATCCTGCCGGCGATGAACTCCTCCGCGCTTCGCCGCATGTACGGCTGCGGCACGGAGTCCAGGAGATACTCCGCCCACTCGGGGTCTCTGGCGTACTCAAACACATCGTCGACGTCTCCCGGCCGGAATGGCCGCAGGACGAGCCGAGGAGTCGTCAGCTCGGGGAGGTCGCCCCGTTCCGTCGTATTCCACTCCTCCGGTGGGAGGGCTACAGGCGGCAGCGGGCCGCCGGGCCCGCTCCATTCGGACCTGAGCACAGAGTAGCAGACCCCATCAACCCGCTCTCCCTGTTCGACTTCGTCACTTCGATAGATCGCCTCGCGCGTCATGCCCAGCTTTTGCATCACGCGCAGGGAGCGCCTGTGCCGCGCGTCCACCAGCGCGTAGACCTTCGCGAGCCTGTACTCGTGGAACCCCCAATCACAGACGGCCGACGCAGCCTCAGGAGCCAGTCCCTGTCCCCACATATCTCTGGCGATGTCGTAGCCGAGCTCCGCCTTCCTATCCTCGTCCTCGGGATCGACGCTCAGGCTGATCAGACCTACGACGCGGCCGTCGTACACGACAGCGAATACGGCACCCTTGTCGCGGGAGGTCAGTACCGCCTGCGCGACCACGTACTCGGCCCGTCCCCGGTCGTACGGCCTCGGGTAGAAGGTCGCCCATTCGGGATCGCTTGCGTATTCGAGAACCGCGTCGATATCCGACAGCCTGAAGGGTTTGAGCAGAAGCCGCTCCGTCCTCAGCTCGATGGGTTTGGTCACAACGGTACCTCCTACCAGGTATGCCTTCATGCGCGTTCATCGCCATCGCCTTCAGGTATCATAACCTGGATTTCCCAGATAGACCCAAGTGGTGATTGGCGTTCCTGTGATTACTATGAATATTCTGATTACTAAACGGATATAATGGGAGTCTATACATTATAATACACCCATGAATATAGGTTCTGGCTTCTGATTACGTAATCGTGTTGGAGGCACCTTATGGGTGACGACGAAAAGACCCCTCTCAAGCTCGACTTTGACTCCAAAGTTCACGTGGAGTTTCGCGGTGCTACCATCACCTCAGACGCAGGACTGCTGGCGTGCAGAGAGCTTGATGACGCCCTAAGCCTGACCGACTCTGCCGACGAATTCCTCAAAGAGAGTCGAACGGGCAAAAACATCCTGCATCAGCTAATCCCACTGCTGAGACAGTCAGTCTACAGCCGCCTCGCTGGATACGACGACACCAATGATGCCGACCGCCTTTCCCAAGACCCATCCCTGAGAGTAGTGGTAGGCTGGAAAGGCCCTGACAGGAACGCGGCCAGCACCAGCGAGATGGGTAGGTTCGAGACGGAGTTGCTGACACAAAAGGAAAACCTCAAGGGCATTGAGCGGCTGAATGTCGAATGGATAAAACGTGCATTAGCCAAGACCGTACACAGGCGTATCATCCTGGACATCGACAGTTCGGAGAGTCCGGTGCATGGCGAGCAGGAGGAAGCAGCCTACAACGGCCACTTTGGATGCATGTGCTATCACCCCTTGTTCTGCTTCAACCAGTTTGGAGATTGCGAAGGGGCGGTTCTCAGACCAGGCAACGTCCACAGCGCCGATGGCTGGAAGGAGTTCATCAATCCCATCGTCGAGCGCTACCTGAAGCTGGCGGTGAGGCTGCTGTTTCGAGCAGACGCTGCTTTTGCCAAGCCTGAGATTTACGAGTACCTGGAGACAAGGCATATCGGCTACGCCATAAGGCTTCCGGCGAACGAAGTGCTTCAGAAGGAAATAGCTCACCTGTTGGTACGGCCTACCGAGTGGCCCTCTCAAAAGCCCATCGTCTCGTATCACGACTTCGTTTATCAGGCCCAGAGTTGGAATGTTCCTCGAAGAGTAGTGGCCAAGGTGGAGTGGCATCAGGGAGAACTGTTCCCAAGAGTAGGCTTCATCGTAACCAACCTGAGCTATCCAACGAAGGGAATAGTCAGCTTCTACAATGGCAGAGGCACAGCAGAGCAGTGGATTAAAGAGGGGAAATACGCCCTCAATTGGACTCGGCTCTCGTGCCATAAGTTCGTGGCTAATCAGGTGAGGCTGTGGCTATTCATCCTGGCATACAATCTGGGCAACTTCTTCAGAAGGCTGGCTCTGCCAGAAGCGATAAAGAGCTGGTCCCTGACAAGTATTCAGACGAGACTCATCAAGATAGGCGGGCGACTGGTGCGTCATGCGAGGAGGCTTGTGTTCCAGCTTGCCGAGGTGATGGTGACCAGGGAGATGTTCGATGAAATGCTGGAGCGGATAGGGAGACTTCGTTTCAATCCTGGATAGGAGCATGTGTCTGTTAGGGAATCGTGATCATATCGAGGCTGCCCTGAGCAAGGTGCGCGACTTGCAGCGTGAGGTTCGGTCTGAATAATCCGTTTAGAGCCTTTCCAAGTGGTTTGGAGACTCTGTTTCTCTAGATGAAGTGATATTAGCGCGGTTGGTGGCAGTTGACAACTTCAGCAGGCGATCTTATAGTCTGGACTGTCTCAGGATGGTGTGTTTATGAAAGCACTGGATTCCATCTGGGAAATATCGGCATAATGGTCACGTCATGGCCCTGGGGGCTTCTCCTTGGTCGAGTGAGCGACTAACATGAGGACCGGCGTACCAGGGTAGATGGAACGCCAAACAGCCGTCGAGGAGCCTTTTGGCAGCACAGAGTATGCGCCTGCGCTGCCGGGAGCGTCCCTACATCCGGGCTGAGCGATTGGAGGAACCGATATGGCGCGAGGTGAAGCGGGTAATCCAGAACCCCGACCTGATCGTCGCCGGTATCGACACCCTCGATTCTCCAGAGGGCGGCGGATTGGAGGAGGAGATCGCCCAGGCCGAGCGAGACCTGCGGAGCATCCAGATGGAAGAGGACCGCGCCATCAGGCTGTTCGTGTCGGGGAAGATCACCGAGGCCCAGCTCGACCATCAGCGCAAGTTCATCACCGAGCGGCTTGAGAGCGCCAGGGCGAAGCTGGACGATTACCATGCTCAGGAGGCGGGCGGAGCTGAGAAGCGGCGGCTGATGGAGGCTGTCCTAGCGGAGCGACAGAACAATCTAGGCGGAAGCTTCCGATGGAAGTCCATTAGCGCAGGGAGTAGATCTGAGGTTCCTCGCTCCGCATCGTCATGACAGGATTCTGGGTCGTTTGCGTTTGGCGACCTGCACACTGGTATACGTAAGCATCAGTTCAGACGGCCGGGGCCCATGGAAGGTCCTCCTCGGGATCGGTACCAAGGTGTCCTTCTCACCCCAGCGCCATCAACCTCGAGGCTGTGCCACCAAGAATGTCCGCGCGTTCTGAACCGCTCAAAAAATCGCAGTGGACCCTGAACTGGTCCAGGGCCTGCCGATAGGTGCAGTATCTGGCGGTCAGCGGCATGTCGGTGCCCCACATTAGCCTGTCGGCGCCGATACGCTCGACACACTCCTTGATCGTCGCCTCCGCTTCTTTCCACGGGTGCTGCCAGACGCTCCCCATCATGATCGGGACCATCAACTGGAGATGGCACCTAGGGGACTTGAACACGTCCCAGATATCCTCCGGAAACGCGAACCGCCCGTCCTCCATGAAAGCCAGCCATGGCAGGCCGTGGGTTATCGTCACGTCCGTGTCGGGGTACCGCTCCATCCAGCGAGACAGCGCCCGGTGCTCGTCCAGATAGGTCTCACGGGAAGACTTTTGGAATTCCCTCGCCCGCTTGCCGCCGTTGTAGAGCGTGAAGAATACCGGTATACAGCTTTGCCATCGGTCAGGACGCTCTCACGCCTGGCGATGGTGATAGAATGTGACGTTAGCAGAATGGGAGGCGTGCATGGCGATCACCACGCCACGATACATTGACGTTGTTGATGTTGCGAGACTAGTACGACAAGCGCTCAAGGGGGAGTTTCCGGACGTCAGGTTCTCCGTAAGATCGAGTCGTTACGCGGGCGGCGCATCTATCCTCGTGACGTGGAAAGAAGGGCCTCAGGAGTGCGAGGTGAGCGCGGTGGCTCACCAATATGAGGGTGCTCGCACCGACGGAGACTACTCCCCACGATCGGTCTACCACTATCTACGCCCCGACGGGCAGACGCTGGTTGCGCACAACCCCGCATCGTACGCTATCGGGGCATCGGAGCCAGAGGGTGAGGACAATCGCGGGCTGGCACCAGTCATGTCGCCCGACATCGAACTGGTTCACTTTGGCAGCGACTTTGTGCATTGCTACCGTGAGCCATCTGATGAGGAGCTTGCCGAGCGGGAGCGGCAGTATCGACAGGCGCGAGTGAACCGGGATCCTCGCGAGCTGCCGTTCTGAATCGTCGCTGCCTCGGTAGAGGGAAGCTTCTCGCCCCGACCATCTGTCGCGAGCAGACTTCGCACCAAGGACAACCCGAAGTCAGGTCGAGAGTCGGCGTCGCCAGCCAGATCGGTGCCTTCCGGGCTCGTGTGACTCACGTACCGAGTCTTCTTCACTCAACGTCACAGGGCGAACGTCATCCTGGCCTTCGGAGACCCTATTGAGGGTCAGGGCGGGAATCCAAGCCTTGTGCTCTCTGGTCAAGCTCCCACAGACAGTGCACGGGCGCTGGCTGGAGGAGGATCACTCGGAAGTTCAGATGGCGGTTCGAGTCTTTCCAGGTGGGCCGGACTTGACGAAATCAAGAACTGAGGTCGATTCCGAAGTCACACCATCGTTCGGCATGGGGATGGTGTACGTCAGAACGGCCTCGTCTCCGGTGGCCTCAATGCCCTCCACGAAGTTGCGGATGAGCGCCTTGCGCTCGGGGAACGTCCCATCCTGCAGAAACTCCCGGAAGTCCGCCACGTACCCCTTGATCTCCTCGGTGTTGGGAAGGGCAACCCTGCGCTGCTCAAGCTGGCGCTCGGCATCGTCTCGCGCAGCCTCCAACTGCTCCTCACGGTGCCTCAGCGAGAAGATGCGGGGCGACAGGACCTCCAGCGTCAGATCGCTGGTCTCCAGGGCCTCGTAGAGCCTCTCAAGACGCTTCCTCACGTCCCCCAGCTCGGCCTCGATGACCTCCAGCCTGCCGGACAGCTCACCTGCCATAGCGTCCATCTCCTCGGCCACCAGCGTCACAAGCTCCACGATGGTCTCCTCGGTGAGGATTCGCTCCCTGATCTTCTCGACCACGAACGCCTCCAGCCTGGGGGCGTTCAGGTAGCGGGCGCTGCACGTCCCTGCGCCCTCCCTGAACAGGGTGCCGCAGATGTAGTAGCCGTACTGGCTACTCTTGGCCCCCTGGCCGATGTAGGGCCTGCCGCATACGCCGCACTTGAGCAGTCCGCTCAGCAGGAACCTGCTGCCCACCCGTGCGGGCTTCTGCACCTTCGGAGCACGCTCCCGCATCGCTTTCTGAACGGCGTCGAACAGCTCCCTCGACACCAGGGCGGGCCATGCTCCCTCTACCCTTACAGGGTCCTGCGCCTTTTCCCCCTTGCTGGTGCGGCCCCAGACGGCAGTGCCGGTATAGGCCTCGTTTCTCAGCACGTAGTGGAGCGTTCCCTTGTACCAGCGTTTACCCCTGTTGGTGACGCCCCGGTCGTTCAGCTCCTTGCATATCTCCTTGAGGCCGCTGCCCCTGAGCGACTTCTCGAATACCTCCCTCACCACGGGGGCTGTGGCCGGGTCGACCTCCAGCGTGGGACGCTCCTTCCCCCCGTCGTTCACCTTGACTCGCTTGTAGCCGAAGGGGGAAATGGAGCCGAGGAAGAAGCCCCGTGATGCGGCCTCCCTCATACCCCGGACGACTTCCTGGGCAAGATTTTCGCTGTAGAACTCGTCCACGCTCTCGATGATTCCCTCAAGCAGCCTGCCTGTGGCGTTGTCCTCGGCCTGCTCGGTGATGGACACCACCCGGATGCCCTTGCGCCGTAGCATCGACTTAAACGCTACGGCGTGCTCGCGCTTCCTGGTGAAGCGGCTGAATTTCCAGACGAGAATCACGTCGAAGGGGGCCTTCGCCTTACTGCCCTCCTCGATCATCTCCCTGAACTGGGGTCTGTCTGCGACGCGGCCGCTCTCGGCCTCGTCTATGTACTGGCGGGCGACGGAGTAGCCGTTGGCCCTGGCGTAGTCCTTGAGCGCCCGTAGCTGGGCGGACACGGACAGGTCCACGTCCTGCCGTTCGCTGGACACCCTGGCGTAGAGCGCCGCCGGTGTGAGTGGTTGTAGCCGATATTTCCCAGATGGAATCCAGTGCTTTCATAAACACACCATCCTGAGACAGTCCAGACTATAAGATCGCCTGCTGAAGTTGTCAACTGCCACCAACCGCGCTAATATCACTTCATCTAGAGAAACAGAGTCTCCAAACCACTTGGAAAGGCTCTAAACGGATTATTCAGACCGAACCTCACGCTGCAAGTCGCGCACCTTGCTCAGGGCAGCCTCGATATGATCACGATTCCCTAACAGACACATGCTCCTATCCAGGATTGAAACGAAGTCTCCCTATCCGCTCCAGCATTTCATCGAACATCTCCCTGGTCACCATCACCTCGGCAAGCTGGAACACAAGCCTCCTCGCATGACGCACCAGTCGCCCGCCTATCTTGATGAGTCTCGTCTGAATACTTGTCAGGGACCAGCTCTTTATCGCTTCTGGCAGAGCCAGCCTTCTGAAGAAGTTGCCCAGATTGTATGCCAGGATGAATAGCCACAGCCTCACCTGATTAGCCACGAACTTATGGCACGAGAGCCGAGTCCAATTGAGGGCGTATTTCCCCTCTTTAATCCACTGCTCTGCTGTGCCTCTGCCATTGTAGAAGCTGACTATTCCCTTCGTTGGATAGCTCAGGTTGGTTACGATGAAGCCTACTCTTGGGAACAGTTCTCCCTGATGCCACTCCACCTTGGCCACTACTCTTCGAGGAACATTCCAACTCTGGGCCTGATAAACGAAGTCGTGATACGAGACGATGGGCTTTTGAGAGGGCCACTCGGTAGGCCGTACCAACAGGTGAGCTATTTCCTTCTGAAGCACTTCGTTCGCCGGAAGCCTTATGGCGTAGCCGATATGCCTTGTCTCCAGGTACTCGTAAATCTCAGGCTTGGCAAAAGCAGCGTCTGCTCGAAACAGCAGCCTCACCGCCAGCTTCAGGTAGCGCTCGACGATGGGATTGATGAACTCCTTCCAGCCATCGGCGCTGTGGACGTTGCCTGGTCTGAGAACCGCCCCTTCGCAATCTCCAAACTGGTTGAAGCAGAACAAGGGGTGATAGCACATGCATCCAAAGTGGCCGTTGTAGGCTGCTTCCTCCTGCTCGCCATGCACCGGACTCTCCGAACTGTCGATGTCCAGGATGATACGCCTGTGTACGGTCTTGGCTAATGCACGTTTTATCCATTCGACATTCAGCCGCTCAATGCCCTTGAGGTTTTCCTTTTGTGTCAGCAACTCCGTCTCGAACCTACCCATCTCGCTGGTGCTGGCCGCGTTCCTGTCAGGGCCTTTCCAGCCTACCACTACTCTCAGGGATGGGTCTTGGGAAAGGCGGTCGGCATCATTGGTGTCGTCGTATCCAGCGAGGCGGCTGTAGACTGACTGTCTCAGCAGTGGGATTAGCTGATGCAGGATGTTTTTGCCCGTTCGACTCTCTTTGAGGAATTCGTCGGCAGAGTCGGTCAGGCTTAGGGCGTCATCAAGCTCTCTGCACGCCAGCAGTCCTGCGTCTGAGGTGATGGTAGCACCGCGAAACTCCACGCGAACTTTGGAGTCAAAGTCGAGCTTGAGAGGGGTCTTTTCGTCGTCACCCATAAGGTGCCTCCAACACGATTACGTAATCAGAAGCCAGAACCTATATTCATGGGTGTATTATAATGTATAGACTCCCATTATATCCGTTTAGTAATCAGAATATTCATAGTAATCACAGGAACGCCAATCACCACTTGGGTCTATCTGGGAAATCCAGGCTTGAGAGAGCAGGTGAAGCATGCGATGGCCGATCTTGGGAGTCAAAAGCGCCACAGGCGTATCAACCTGACCGACCCGGAGGCCCGGCTGATGAAGGGTAGGCAGGGCATCGTGGCTGGCTACAACGCCCAGGCTATGGTCTCACCCATGGAGACCGATGAGGGAGCGACAAGCATGCTGGTCACAGCCGTGGACGTGGTGGATCAAGCCAATGACAATGCCCTGCTGGTGCCGATGATGGAGCAGGCCGAGGAGACTACGGGGACCAAGTCGCAGATGACATTGGCCGACGCCGGATACTTCGCCGCCAATCACCTAGCTGAGTGCGACCGTCGAGGTCAGAAGGTGGTGGTGAGCTCCGTTCCCGGCTACAGGGAGTCGACAGAGAGCTGGTCCGAGGTGCTCAGAGACATGAAGCGCCGCGGGCTGGAGTGCCCAAGGCTGGTGATTGGAGACGGACATCTGGGCATCTGGGGAGCTCTGCGCAACGTCTATCCCCAGGCGGCGGAGCAACGCTGTTGGAACCACAAGATGATGAATGTGCTGGACAAGCTACCCAAGCGACAGCAGGGCGAGGCCAAGCTCATGCTGCGCGCCATCCCCTACGCCGAGACCCGGGCCGATGCTGAACGACTCAGGACGGCGTTCAGCAAGTGGTGCCGGGACCGCTCCTAGCGGACTACCGTGGCGTCTACCGTTCGGGGGCAGGGGCGGCGTAGAAGAAGGGCCAATGGAGCCTGGGCCAGTCGGCGGCCTGACGAACCACCTCCATGGTTGCAGTGTCCACCGTTAGAACCCCGTTGTCCCGCCTACCGTGGCTTCCTGGGGTGCCGGGCAGCAAGTACAGTTCACTGCCGTCAATACTCAGGGCTGCATCGATCACGGGCGTGGGGAGCTTGAGTGCGTCCTCGACCTCCAACGTCGCGGAGCCCAGGGACCACATCATGTCATGCCACAGGGCAAAGAGGCGTCGCCCGTCTGCAGAAAAGACGAGGCTTGGCAGGTCGGTGCCGCTTTTCGATCCTACCAGTACGGAGACTTGCTCGCCCATCAGAATATCCTTGACCCGACGGCCATCTTTCGTGTCCCAAGAGATGACCCTGAGATCAACGCGGACGACAGGCACTCGGGAACCAGTGTTGATTCTTGCTTCCAGAGGGTACATTCCGTAGAGTCGGCTTCCATCTGGGGACACTGCCAGTGCCGCATTACCTACTGGTCTCAAGCTGGAACGGTCCTGCCTGAAGCGATCCGCAAAGCGATCTGGACTTGGAGCACACCAACGCGGGGCAAGGTCGTCAGAAGAAAGTGCCGCCACGAAGTTGTGGCACTGGACATAGAAGCTATCTATGTCAGACTGTCCGACAAAGTGGACAATTTTGCGGCAGTCGGCCATCGGCCAGGTCCCATCGGGCAGGAACTGAAGAGCATGAGTATCAAACACCCGCGTCCGCGTGAACCTGCGTTCAGGGTCCGAGAAGCTAACGGCGAGCCAGCGACCATCGGGCGATACAGAGATCGGGTTGCCACCCAGCAACGCCTCACGGCCTCGTACGGGCTCAACGTGAGCGACATCCCAGGTCGCCGTATTGAAGACACTTAGCTTCCCGTCGCGGATTGGCTCACCATCGACGATGTAAAGAAGCTTGCCATCGGGCGAGATCGCCATTCCTGCTTGGCTGGCTTCGACAGGGATCTGGCGTATCGCCCGTCCGCTGGCCGGGTCGACGACACTGACTAGATAGTTCTGAAAGGCCGTCAGGTACAGCCAGGTATCCTCCGCAGATGTCGCCTCCCGGGCCGTAGCAGTTGGTATCGGTAAGGGTCGTTGGACTACCGAAAGTGGTGTGAACGTCGGGTCAGGTGTGGCAATCGAGGGCACCTTCGGCGGCATTGGCTCGGGCGGGACAAGGGGCTCCGAGCAGCTCACCAGGATGAGGGCGGCTGCTACCACGGACAGCGTAGGAACTCTCAAGATCGCCATTTGCCCTTCATCGTAGGGCCTCCCGAAGGAAGTCGAATGCCTCGGGAATTTCCCTGCCGGGAGCGGGCCGCCCGGACTGCTTCCCGATAGTAAAAAGTGAATCTCCCCTCCGGAGCACCCATGCGGGAAAGTCCACGCAGGTTTCACCGGGAGCACACAAGCCTGTGGAGATCACCGTCTCCATGTGCACGTCTTCCGGCAGCTGAACTTGTCGGCCCGCAATCTCGATCACCGTTCCTACGGTATGCGGCCCCCATTCTGGTAGGCCACGCCGCGCTTTGACACCTGTCGCGTCACGCTCGCATCCGGATGGCCTCGTCGGTCGAGATGCCCAGCCACAGCTCGACGGTGGTGCCGGAGGGTATCCTCTGTCTCTTCCTCAGCCCGAGCAGCCGGCGTATCTTCCGGCGGACCGGTCGCACCTTGTAGTGCTCTGTGCACTGCCGTCGCCCCATGCCGTCGCCGCTTCCGTCCCTTCCCTTGAGGTACACGGGGATATCAATGAATCCTTTCACGTGGTGGGAGCCGCCGACTATCTACGAGCACCTGGACTGGCTGGCGGACAAGCTCCGCTTCCCGCTCCACGTCGTCGACAGTGGGCGGAGCCTCAGAGAGGACGCCAAGGCTCTCGTCAACCACTCAGGAAACGAGAGCTTGGATACGCAATCGCTATCCCCTGATCGAATCGGGGATGTCGAGGAAGGACTGCCTGGCTTGGTGGGAGGCACGTTACGACAGGCCGCTGGAGAGGTCGGCCTGCGTCGGCTGCCCCTACCAGTCCCGCCGGAGATGGGTCGAGACGAAACGGCGGTTCCCAGAGCTGTTCGACGAGGCGGTCGAGATCGACTCGAACATGCGGGGCCGCCTGTCATTTGCCAAGGAGCCCTACCTGCACCCCCGGCGGATACCCCTTGCCGAGGCTGTGAGTCTCGATGAGGAGCAGGTGGGACCCGGCCAGCATCGTGACGGGTTCGGCAATGAGTGCGAGGGACACTGCGGAGTCTGAGGCAAAACGTCTCTCTCCGGTTGTCCGCGCTTTGACTACGCCCCGCCAATCAGGTATAATTCTGAAAGAGGTTGGCCCGGCGGTGCTAGCCACACCCCGAGCCGTGGCACCACCTGAACGAGCAGGTGACGCGACTAGATTGTACTACGCGCAGACCCGCTCATGAAGGACGAGCGGGTCTTTTTGTTGTCAGGGAAAACAGAGGAGGAAGTCATGGAGAGAATTACAGGGCAGACTCAGCAGGCAAACGGGCTCCGGGCGGCCATCTACGCCCGGGTATCGGACAAGAGCCAGGCAGAGGAGGACAAGACCTCCATCACCGAGCAGACCAACGAGATGGAAGCATACTGCGAGGACAAGGGGCTTACCATCGCCGCACGATACCAGGAGGTGGGCCGAGGGTGGACGAAGAAGCGTCCTGAGTTCCAGCGGATGCTGGAAGACGCCCGCCAGGGACGGTTCGACACCATCGTCTGCTGGAAGTCGGACCGCCTCAGTCGGGGAATGTACCCCGCCGCCGCCCTCATGGAGGTCGTCGAAGCCCACCAGATTCGACTTGAGGCCGTCATGGACGCAATCGACATGAAGACCTTCGGCCTGATGGCGGCCATAGGCAAGATCGAGCTGGACAACTTCAGGGAGCGGGCGACTATGGGGAAGCGAGGGTCGGCCAAGCAGGGCAGAATGCCAACCGGCTCGATCCCCTACGGCTACAGTATCGGAGAGGACGGCAAGCCCGAGATATGCGAGCCGGAGGCAGAGGTCGTCAGGCGCATCTTCAGGCAGTACGCCCACGAAAGTGTTAGAGTCCCAACAATCACTCGGCAGCTCGCCTACGAGGACGCCCCCAGGAGAGTCCCCGGCTCTCGGTGGCATGAGGCCTTCGTAGGTTACCTTCTGAAGAAGGAGGTCTACAAGGGAATCTGGTGGTATGGCCAGGCCCGCCACGTTGCGATGGAGGGTGGAGATAGAGTCTACGAGCAGCCGGAGGACACGTGGATTGGAGTCCCGTTCCCGCCATTGGTGGATGAGGAGACCTGGGACCGGGCACAGGCGCTGAAGAAAGAAAGGCTGATTCGTTCCAAGCGCAACACCAAGACGTTCTTCCTCCTGCAGCACATGTTGAGGTGCGCGGAGTGCGGGCTACGCTTCGCCTCCCGCTCGACCAGTAAGAGGTACACCAAGTCCAAGGGCAAGGTGTACCGTTACGACCTGAAGGTCCCGTACCGGAACTACCAATGCTATGGGATGCGGCGTGAAGGCCAGCAGTGCCGGGGACGGCCCTACATAAGAGCCGACCAGCTAGAGGGCCTCGTGTGGAACGAGGTCAAAGGGATGGTCCAGAACCCCGAGCTGATAGTGGCCGGTATCGCGTCTCTGGACGCCGATGAAGATGGGGGGCTGGAGAAGCAGATCGCCAGTACCGAGCGAGAGCTACAGCGGGTCCAGCTGGAAGAAGACAGGGTGATCAGGCTCTACGTGTCAGGCAAGATCACCGAGGAACAGCTCGATCGTCAACGCAAGTTCATCACCGAGCGTCTGGAGGCGGTGCGGGCAGAGCTTGACGACTACCGCGCCCGACAGTCCTCGGCAACGGAGAAGCGGGAGCTGATGGAGAACATCGTGGAGTGGGCTGCGAGGTTCGGGCAGGAACTGGATGACCTGCCTGACGAGCAACGTCGGGATGTCTTGCGATTGATCGTCGAAGAGATAGTTGTCGACGGCGACAACAACGTCCGGATTACCCTCGGCATCCCAGCCAAGAGTTTAGTGTCTTTTGCGAAAGAGCGATCTCCAGCGCGCTGAGGGCGCCCATGATGGCGGCGCCCCGGAAGTGGCTGAAGCGGTACATGTACTGCCAGTGGTGCTCGATCAGCAGCGGGTCCCGCCCCACAAGGTAGCGGCCGAGCTTCTCAATCGCGGCCTGCGACGCCTCGAGGAAGCCCCACGCTCCCGACTCGCCCAGGCCGCTGGTCCCAGCGTCGGTGTGCACCCTGGCGAACAGGTACCGGTCCACAGGTAAGGCCTCAACGGCGGTTATCTTCATTACACTCCCTACACAATAGGTCGACGCGTTGCGGACTGCCTCAATTTCGCTACCCGCCCAGAATCTCCCGCCCCAGCACTAGCACGCTGGTCGACGCTATTACCGCGATCACGGCGCGACGGAAGATCTGCTCTCTCATCCGGGAGACGAGCGGCACAGCAAGGGCGAGGCCCAGGAACGCGGGAACGGCGACCACCAGTATAAGCGTGATCCGCTCCGCTGTGAACAGTCCAGCGATAGCGTAGCCCACTACGGCCGAAGCGGCCAGCAGCAGATAGTAGAAAGACGTCGAGACTCTCACGGCCCGCCTGGCCCAGCCACGCTCCATCAGGTGGAGAACTACCAGCGGCCCGCCTATGGCGAGGCCGGAGATGAGCGCCCCCACCAGCAACCCGACAACCGGGCCGGCCCGCCTGGACCCAAGGTAAGGAATGTGGGCGTTGGTGGAGACGACCACGGCGAGAAACAGAATCAGCCCTGCGATCCCGATTCGCAGGGCTGAAGCAGGCAGCGCGCTCAGAACGAACACCCCCGCCGGGACCCCGATTACGCCGGCCGCGGCCATCGGGGCGACGTCCCGCAAGGGCAAGTCGCTTCTTGCCTGCCCGACCAGCAAAACCAGCGTCGCCACCGACACCGTGTTGAGAACGACAACCGCGGTCTGCGGATCCACCACGAGCAGCAGAAACGGAGAGGCGACAATCCCGATGCCGAAGCCTAGCGTGCCCAGCACGGTCGTGCCGGCCAGGATGGCCAGCGCCGCAACGATGAGCTGATGCGCCTCCAAGGGGGCGGGCCTACGGCACCGCCTGCCCGGCGAGGACGCCGGTACAGCGTTCCTGGTCGACTGCGACCTGCCCGTTTACCAGCACGAACGGGATCCCGCTGGGGTACTGGCGAGGGTCGTCATAGGTGGCGTTGTCGATGATGCGCTCGGCGTCGAAGACCGCTACATCGGCGAAGTAACCGCGTTGGATGCGCCCTCGACCCGTTAGGCCGAATCGCCGGGCGGGGTTGTCGGTCATGCGCTGCACCATCTGCTCCAAGGTCATGACGCGGAACTGTCGCCGCATCCGGCCCAGGAATCGTGGGAACGCACCGTATGCGCGTGGGTGTGGCAGGCGTCCGTTGGGAATGGAGTCGCTACCTACCATGTAGTCGGGCCGGGCCAGCAGCTCCATCGCGTCCCGGCTCACCTGCCGCCATACCGCGACGCTATCAGGCGGAGACGCCCAGTAGCCGACCTCCAGCTCCTGCTCTAACAGCAGGTCGCACAGCGCGTCCGCCATCGAAACGCCCCTGTCCGCGGCGACGTCGCTCAGGGTCGTGCCCTCCAGCTCAGGGTTGTTGGGCAGGTATGAGAGCACGATTATCTCCAGCGGCCTGGTGCTCCTGCGCTCCAGGTAGTCGTACATCTTCGCCCGCGTATCAGGACCGCGAAGACGGGCGATCATCTCGTCCGGACCCCCTTCATGGGCCCAGGACGGAAGCAACGCCGCCGCGAAGGTGCTTCCCGAGGGATATGGATATAGCTCCAGGGTGCAGTCCACGCCCTCGGCTTTGGCGTCGTCGACCTGCTGCAGGAGCTCGGCAGTGCGGCCCGCGTTGGCGGGAACAGTCCTGTAGTGGGAGAAGTGCAGCTTAACGCCGGACCGCCGTCCGATCTCCAAGGCTTCCGTCACACCACCTCCTCCGAAAGCCCTCTCAGTGTTAACGTCCCTCAGGTGCGTGACGTAGACGCCACCGGCCTCTCGGGCGGCGGTGCAAAGCTCGATCAGCTCTTTGGTATCGCTCCAGGCGTTGGGATGGTACGACAGGCCTGTGGAGAAGCCCACGGCGCCCTGCTCGATACCCTCTCTGACCAACCTGCGCGCACTGTCCAGGGACTCTCCCTCAACGGGAACGTCGCGAAATCCCACCGTCTCCAGGCGCACCGCGCCGTGGGCGACCAAATACGCCGTGTTCACCGCCACCTTCTTGTGGTAGTACCCGCGGAACGATTCGACGCTGCTCACGTCCATGTCCGGGGGCGCCGTACCCAGGATCCCGGAGAGGTACCGGCTGTAGACGCGGTAGTTGTCAGCGGACAGGGGACAATAGGAGAGACCGTCCTGGCCGAGGATTTCGGTGGTGATCCCCTGCCTGAGCCCGGCGGCATGCTGAGGGTCTGCCAGCAGCGCCGCGTCCGAGTGGGTGTGAGTGTCGATGAAACCGGGGGAGACGGTGAGCCCTGTGGCGTCGATAACCCTCCTGGCCTCCGTGCGGGAAAGGTCGGCGACGGCCTGGATGGACCCGCCCTCTATCCCCACGTCAGCCCGAAGGGAGGGGCCACCTGTCCCGTCGACGACGGTGCCCCCGCTGATTACGACATCGAACATCTCCCCTCCTATCTTTTACCCGCATGAGCGCTGGGCAATAACAGCATGGACCATTGGCGAACGGCGTTGTGGTAGACTTGCCCGCAATTTCGGCTGGGCAATTCTATCACCTGAGGTGTCTTTAGCATGATAAAGCTGGGATGGATGGCGCGCGCATCCACCGAGGAAGAGTGCGAGGGGTATGTCAAGTTCGCCAGCGAGCTCAGGCTCGACGTCATCGACTTCCACATAGGTGCGATGCCCAGAGATACGAGCTTCTTGCGAGCGATCAAGATGATGTGCCTGCGGGCCGGCCTGCCGATAGGCTATCTGGGAATCGGCGAGACTTTCGTCGGCCCCGACGAGGAGATGGCCGGCAGGATGGAGAGGGCCAAAGCGGACGTCGACATGGCGGCCTTCCTCTCAGCACAGTTGGTCAGGGTCTTCGGCAGACACCATTGGCCGGACACTCCAGAGGAGCAGGAGGCGCTTTGGGGCCCAATGATCGAGCGGTTCCAGGAGCTCAGCGACTACGCCGCCGAAAAGGGCGTGGCGGTGGGGCTCCAGAACCACGACGATAGCAGCTTCGTTATGACAGCCGATCAGGCGCTGCGGGTCCTACGGGACGTCGACCGGGAGAACTTCACCTTCATCATGGACACAGGGCAGTGGGAGGGCGCGGTTGGGTCCGCCGGAGGTGGCGGTCCGGGAACGACAGACCCTGACGTCGATCTCTACAAGGACTACCTGGAACCGACCGCGCCCCACGCGGCCGCTGTCCGCGCCAAGATATACAAGATCGACAACGGCTACGAGGAGTGGATCGACTACAATCGAGTGCTTGAGATCCTCAAGACTGTGAATTTCAACGGCAATATCTCGATCGTTTTCGAGGGCGGCGACCGCAACCGCTTCGGCACCGAGGACTGCCTCAGGTTGGCCGCGAGGCACCTACGCGAGGTGTTGGCGGCGTATTAGAGAGTTGCAGGGCTCCGCCCTTAGCTCTTTCGGGGTCGATGCAGATGTGGCCGTTAAGCCCAAAGTAGAGCTCGAAGTATTCTGCGCCGAGTTCTACAACTCTATGGTCTTTCACCCGGCTGTGAGCTTGAAGAAGGACGCTCCGCTCGTATGGGACTCCGCGCTCAAGCCGGTCCAGGACGACGACTACGCTATCGCGCAGGTTGAGCAGGAGGACTGAAGGGAGCTCAACAGCCTCCGTGTCGAGTTCTTCGGACTGGCGTGGACACACGCCTTGCGAGATGAGCAGTTCCTGGTCCGGGAGCTCCTGTTCACCAGGCAATACCTGGATGACATGCGGCGCACGAGATATGGGAAACGATGGCCGATTACAACAGCGCAATCCTGACCTCGGCCCAGGACCTGGAGGACAGGTCGGACGAACGAGGAGCGCTCAACCGCCCGGCTGCTCAAGCGCGGACTGGACGAGGAGGTGACCCATCGGCTCGTCGCACGCGTGGAGACCGACCGGAGTTGGGCGGAGAGGGGCGCCATCACCATGCTTGGAGATACGCTACGGAGGCGCTTGGGAGTCACGCTGGGGCCGGAAGGGCAGGCCAAAGTGGAGGAGATCGCGGAGCGTCTGTACGCGGAAGCGGCGAAGAAGATCGGGGCAGTGAACGTACGGGCAACCTAGTAAGCTGGCCGCGCTGTCGCACCGGTCGTCCACGGGGAAGTGCCCCCAACGGAATTCGAATCCGTGTTTGCGGCTTGAAAGGCCGCCGTCCTAGTCCTCTAGACGATGGGGGCGCGTCGGTCGAGACGAGCGCACCGGCTAGCGTGATAGCAGGCTGGGCGCGGTCGCGCGGGCGGTGCGACCGCCAAGATGCGCTTCGGGGGCGAATCCTCTCAACGAGGACCGGATAGCTAACCCGAGTCCTGTTGAAGCTCTGCTATCTTCTCCCTGGATTTCTTGGCCTCGTCGGGGTCGAAGCAGCGGCTGGGGTCTTTGTCCTCCTGCTGCATGAGCCATCGCATGCAGTGTCCCAGATCGAACTCCTTCAGGTCCCCCTTCTCTTCGACCAGTATTCTTAACATCTTCCATTCGGGATGGTCGTAAACATACCGGAAGACAAACGCCACAGGCATCGGCTGCCCGTCGTAGAACCCCGACGTGATCAGCACGTCATACTCTTTGACGGGAAACCCACCGATGTCCTCTGATATGGTCGACTCCTTCTGGAACACCTCAATAAGCGCCAGTCCATGGAATGCGCCGTGAAACTCCGCCGTTACCCCGCTGGCTAGGGGGTCGAGCGCGTCCGTGTCAGCGGAGTCAGACGAAGCGGGCAGCCTCATATCGAAGGACGGTTCGGAGCTGTTGACACCGGTCAAGTCGATGTCGTCCTTCATAAGGTGTTTGTAGGCCGTGTTCAGTATCCATTCGGGCTTCTCGATCTGAAACTTCGACGACATGTTGTTCCAATAGAAATCGGTGAAGTCTCTTTTCTTGAGTCCATCGGCGAAAGCCCTGATGTCGCGGTTGACCATGAATATGAGCTCTTCTCGCGAAGGGATAACCTGGAACCACATCCCCGCGCCAAGGTGAGTCCGCAGCGGATCGGCCACCTGCATCACCTTCCAAACGCCGTTTTCTTTAGCCATCTTGATTTGCAGGTCTATCTCGTCTCCAAATCCGCTGAGGAGAATGCCCCTCATATCCGAGTCGTGAGACCTCTCGATCGACCGATCCCGCCACGGGACCAGCTTCATGTCAGAAGCCCCTACGCGATCGTAATAGCGCTCCATGGTCGCGGGGTCCTGCCACGCTCTGTACAGCGCTGAGGTCATCGCGTAGGCGTCATCGAACCTGCGTTCCTCCAGCGCCGTGAAGAAACCCTCTGCGACCTTCGCCGAGTCGTGAGTAGAGCCGGCCACCACAACGAGCATCCCCCCCAGGCAGGTGCTCGAGAAGAGGATGCCACCTACGATGAGCCAGATGGATAGCCTCCTCACGACCCCGCGGTTGGAGGCGGCGGCTGCCGCTGCTACCGTTGTTACCAATTCCTCACGTGTTCTCCCAAAGATTCGTATGCCTTGTAATTCAGTATACCGGGTGACGGCCGTTGCAACAACAGAACGGAACGTCCGTATTTGTACCTACAGCGGCGACTCAGGCCTGCTTGCGAACAGCCTTCCTCGCCGAGGCGCGCTGGAATCGCGCGCGGGATGGGCAACCCCACCCCAGCACACAACTCTCGCAGCGAGGCCAGCGCGCTTTGCAGACCTGGCGTCCATGGTGTATCAGGTTCAGGTGGAAAGCGAAGACGTCTTCAGGCGGCACCTTTTTCTCAAGGATGTCGTGAGCCCGCTCCGCGGTGACCTTCGGTCCGATAAGCCGCAGCCTCTGGGCAACGCGGTATATATGTGTGTCCACCGGCATTGCCGGCATTCCCAGTGAGAAGCACAGGATGATGGCGGCGGTCTTGGGTCCGATGCCGTTCAGTCGCTTGAGCCACGCTTTCGCCTCTTCGAGCGGCATCTCACGAAGGAACGAGAGGTCGTAAGAACCCACCTCGTCGTGAATCTGATTGAGGACCGCCTTGATTCGAGGCGCCTTCGTGCGAGATAGCCCTCCGAGGCGAATCGCCTCCTCTATCTCAGATACGTCTGCGCGCTCAATGGCGGTGAACGACTGGAACCGCTGCATTAGATTGTCGAACGCTCGCTTGGAGTTCGAGTCGGAGGTATGCTGGGACAGAATCGTGTACACGAGCTCAGAGACCGTGTCGTAACGAGGCGCCCACTCAAAGGGCCCGTACTCCTTCCCAAGAAGCTCCATTACGTCTTCCACCGATATCCGGGGTCGACCCCCGATTCTCTTCTTCCGTTTATCCAAAGCTGCCTCCACGGGCACTTGCTGCGTGGCGAGCTACAGAGCCGAGCGCCATTCTCTCACAGCGGCCGGACCGGTGGCACTCCCCGCCTGACAGCGCTAGAGAAAACGTGCTAGAGTGTGCCATGAGCCCCATTGTAACGGGGCAAACAGGCAAGACGCATATTGACTGAGGACGCGCCGAAAGAGGACATCGCTGAGTTTTCTCGCTCTCTGGATGAGGCGCCCAGCTATTCCAAGCTGGCACGTCTCTCGGGCCTCTCCTCCGACGAGTTGGGTCAATTCAAGCTAGCGTGGGTCTCGTTGCCCGCGGAGCGGAGACGGGAGATCATCGGCCGGCTCGTCGAGCTCGGTGAAGAGAACGTGGAGCTCAGTTTTTTCGAGGTTTTCCAGGCTTGCCTGAACGACGACGAAGAAGAGGTGAGGGCGGGAGCGACTCGCGGCCTCTGGGAGTGCGACGACCGGGCTATTATCCGGCCATTGATCGGGCTTATCGACCACGACCCGTCGAATTCGGTGAGGGCTGCCTCGGCAACCACGCTGGGGAAGTTCGCGACCCTCGCTCAGGACGGGAAGCTGCACCCCCGCGACGGAGGCAGGCTGCGCGACTCCCTCTTGGAGGCCATTAGACGCGAGGGCCAGGACCCCTCAGTGGTGCGCCGCGCCATCGAAGCGGTCGGGGCGCTTGGCGGACCGGAGGTGGACGGGGTGATTGGCGAGGCCTACGAGAGCGCAGACCTCAAGCTCAGGCAGGGCGCGTTGTTCGCCATGGGACGGAGCTCCGAGCCCAAGTGGCTGCCGAAGGTACTTCAGGAGCTGAGCCACACCGACCCCGCGATTCGGTACGAAGCCGCTACTGCGAGCGGCCTGCTTGGAGACGAGTCCACGGTCCCCGAGCTTACCGAACTGGCCGACGACGAGGACCCTCAGGTCCAATTGGCCGCGATCAGCGCGCTTGGTGAGATCGGCGGCCCGCTGGCAAAGAGGGCGCTGATGGGTTCCCTCGAGATTGGCGATAAGACTCTAGAGGAGGCAGCGCGAGACGCTCTAGCCAACCTGGAGTTCAACGAGGACCCCCTGGGTCTCAGTTTCAGCAAGTAGCGCGTCAGACCTCACCGCGGACGCTTTCTAACCCAGCCGAGGCCTCGAAAGCGAGCGCGGCCGCACCGAGCAACGGACCGTCGTCTCCCAACTCGGACTTAACTACTCTTATCCTCTCTCCCTTTCCGGACAACTCGCGCGTCTTGAGCTCGGCGGTTATCCCGGGTAACAGAATATCGAGGTGCTGACCTAGACCTCCTCCGATGACGACCACCTCCGGATCGAGGAGATGGACAAGGTTGACTATGCCGACTCCAAGGTTAGCGGCGACTTCCTGAACAATCGCATTTGCTAGACGGTCCCCGGACCTTGCCGCCTCGACCACCATAGGCGCGTCCACCCTCTGCATCTCTCCGCCGGCGGAAGCATGCATCTCGCTGGGCTCTCCGGATGAGAGCCTCTCCCGGGCGATCCGAGCTACCGCCGTCCCGGAAGCGAGCCACTCGAGACATCCTCTGTTACCGCAACTGCACTCCGGCCCGTCCTTGTCGATGGTCATGTGCCCCACTTCGCCGGCGTAACCGCGGGAGCCTGCGTCGAGCTTACCGTCGATAATCGCGCCTCCGCCGATCCCGGTGCTGACTGTCATATAGAAGACGCTGGAGTAGCCCCTGGCGGCCCCATACCGTTGCTCGGCGACGGCAGCCGCGTTAGCGTCGTTCGCCACGACTACTGGCAGCGAGAAATGGCGCTCCAAATCGGGCTTGAGCGAATAGCCGTCCCAGCCCGGCAGATTGGGCGGACTATGGATCGCGCCTGTCCCCGGGTCCGTGGCGCCCGCCTGGGACACTCCGATGCCGCACAGGGTCCCGGGCTCCGCGGAGTCCACCACCTCGTTCATGACCGTCAGCAATCGCTCCAAGACAGCGACCCTGCCCTTGCGGGCCTCGGTCAGCTGCGACCGTCTCAAACGGATCTTCCCCTCGTGGTCAACCAATGCGACCCTGACGTTCGTGCCGCCTACATCGACGGCCACCGCCTGGAGTTTCATGCGTCCGGCCCCTCCGCCGTGGTGGTTGGAAATCATATCGTCCGGCGCAAACGCTGCCAACCCATAGCCACCGGGGCATCTCCACAAATGTTTGGCTATCCCCCGAAGCGAGCAGTCGGCAGCTCACCGAGTCACGAGGAGGCCGATCATGCTCTGCCAAGAAACGCCTAACATAACCTAACGCCCCTTTGCCTGTCTCTGAGGCCGGATATAGAATAGTTACACCTCGCGACGACCCTTTTCGGTAGGAGAAGCCCATGAGACCCTCCAGAAACGAGCTTCTGGTTCAGGCCTCGGCCAGGCGCCACGCGATAGAAAACCTGCTGGTCCAGTTCTCAGTCCTGAGCTTTGTGATCATGGTTATCCTGGGCGTAGTGCTGACCGTCATACTCACGACGCGTCTCAACGAGGAGATCGAGCTCCTCAACGCGGCTGCCACAGTTCCAGGTGGCGCAGGGACCGACCCCAGCGACCTCAATTTCCTCAGGTGGACGATCTACGTAGCGGTCGGCGGCGGCTTCGTTATCCTATACGGCGGCCTTCTCACGATCGTATGGCGGGGCTGGAGGACGATCGAGAACCAGCAGACCGACCTTCTTGCGACCAACGACGACCTGATGCGCGCGTACAAGGAGCTGCAGGAGGCTCAGGAAAAGGTGGTGCGCTCGGAGCGTCTGGCGGCCATTGGCGAGCTTTCGGCCGGAGTAGCACACGATCTGAGGAATCCACTTGGGGCGATCAAGAACGCGGCGTACTATACGAAGAGGAAGCTGGAGAATAGCGATCTGCTGAAGCAAGACCCCAGAATAGCAGAGTTCCTGGAGGTCATGGACGAGGAGATAGAGTCCTCCAACCAGATAGTTACAGACCTGATGGACTTCGCCAAGGTCAATCCGCCGAACCAGTCCCCGACCAGCCTCGAGACGGTGGTCGATAGCGCCATCGCCCGCACGCCTTTGAAGGGGAATGTACGCATTGAAAAGCAATTCGATCCGTCTTTGCCCCTTGTACCCGCGGACAGCGAGCAGCTCCGAAGGGCCTTCGGAAACCTGTTAAAAAACGCCGGAGACGCCATGCCAAGCGGCGGCGTGCTGACAATTGCGGGGAGGGCCCGGGACGGCCAGGTAGAGTTGGAGTTCACAGACAAGGGCACTGGTATTCCGGGACCAAATCTGCCAAGGATTCTAGACCCTCTATACACCACCAAGGCCAAGGGAATTGGTCTCGGCTTGGCCATCGTGAGCATGATAGTGGACAGGCATGAAGGCACGATCAGCGTGGACAGCACCGTTGGCGAAGGGACGACTTTCAGGATCACGCTCCCCATCGCAGGTAGCTCCAAGGATGCGAATGGGGCCGTCGATGGCGAATAGGAACCCAAAGGTCCTGATCGTCGACGACCAGAGAGGCATGCGGCTCACGCTGGCTGGGATCATCGAAGATCGTGGATATCGCGTGACTGCTGTCGCCGATGGTCCCCAGGCCATCGAGGCCTCCAAGAAGTCCGCCTTCGACCTCATCTTCATGGACATCAGGATGCCGGGCCTTAGCGGCGTCGAGACCCTGAGGAAGATCAAAAGGATTAGGCCCAAGTCCATAGTCGTCATGATGACTGGCTACGGCGGAGAGAGGGAGGTCCGCGACGCGCTAGCCGAAGGCGCGTATTCGGTGATCGATAAGCCCTTTGATCCCGAGATGGTGCTCAGGTTGGTCCACTCAGTCCGACCCACTGTCATCATACTTGTGGTCGACGAGGTCGCCGCAACCGCGGACGGCCTCAAGTCCGTCTTGCATGAGACGGGATATGCCGTGGCCGAAGCCTCCAGCGAAGAGCAGGTTGTCGAGCTTGTGAGGGCTCGCCGCTGCGATATCATCGTCGTCGGTAACGACCCGAGCGGCGAGAACGGCGTTGGGAGCTTTCGCAAGATCAAGGCGGCGGACCCAGAGGCGCGCGTGATATTTACGACCGGGTCTTCGTCGGGAGATGCGGTAGGTATGGCGCTGGAAGTCGGCTCGTACGGTGGTTCCCGCAGATCACTCGATCCCACAAGCATCCTGGCTCTCGTCAAGGAGCTAACCGCGGGTGGCGACATTGACGAATGACCGTGCGCGGATAATGGTCGTCGAGGACGAGCGAGGCATGCGCGCCACGCTTGTAGGCACACTGGAAGACTTTGGCTACGATCTGGTTGCCTGCGAGACCGGCCAAGAAGCTCTGCGCTCCTTGCGCAACGAAGCTCCGGATGTACTCATCTCCGACCTGCGGCTGCCCGACGTCGATGGCCTGGATATCCTTCAGGCTCTGAAAGACGCAAACCCGGAAGCCGCGTTCATCGTGGTTACTGGTTACGCCAGCGTCGACACCGCGGTTGAAGCACTCAACCAGGGAGCCTTCGCCTACATCACCAAGCCTTTCAACATGGATGAAGTTCACAGCACCGTTCGCAACGCCCTTACGCAACAGCGGCTTATACGAGAAAACCGGCGCCTCGTTAACAGCCTGCAAGAGGCAAACGAGGGGCTGAGTCAGGAGGTCCACCAGCGGACCAGCGCGGAGGAGGCGCTGCAGAACAGTCTGGAGAGGATGGAGATCGCGTACCGGCAAGCGACGATATACGCGGAGGAGCTGAGAGAAGAGATAGACCAGCGCGAGCACGCCGAGAAAGCGCTTGCATGGTCCGAACAGCTCAGGCGGCTTCAAGCCGCCCAGGAGGCGAAAGACCAGGAAAGAAAGAGACTCGCCGAGGAGCTACACGACGAGACGATGGCCCAGCTCGCAAGCGTCGTAGTTGATTTCGGGTTTCTGACTCGCAGCACCGCAGGGATGCCGAAAGAGCTCGAGGCGGGGTTCGCTGAGCTCCGTGGCAGAATCAGGGACTCGGAGCGCAGTCTCAGACGGATAGTTCAAGGCATATTCCCTTCAGTCCTGACCAATCTGGGCCTGGTCCCCGGGCTGCGGACGTTCTTCACTGAGCTCGCGCAACGACCGATCTCCCTCACAAAGCCCCTTGAGCTCAAGCTCAAGGCGATCGGCCTGAACAACGGCCGCCTGCCCGAAGATGTCGAGATCGCGGTCTACAGGGTGGTCCAGCAGGCCGTGACCAACGCGCTACAGCACGCGCAGGCGGATAGCTTGGATATTCAGTTGATCTGGTCCGGGGAGGAGCTTGCCGTGCGGGTCGCCGACGACGGTGTCGGGTTCGACCTTCAAGCCCTCGAAATCACTCCACGACCGGGCCACTTCGGGTTAGTGACCCTTCGAGACCGGATCGAGGGTCTTGACGGAAGCCTGAAGATCGAGTCCGAGTCCTCCAAAGGCACCGAAATCACGGCGCGCATCCCCACACCAGAGAGCTCTTCGGCTTCTACCGGGACTCAGCAGCACGTCTACATGATCGGAAGCCGCGACGCCCACGCCCACGAAGGCTAGCCAAGGAAATTCGCGGAGTTGACACCTTCACGCTACTTGAACAGCTACGCGGGTGGGTATATGTTTTCGACGACAAGACCGCTCACACAGGACCCGTTGACGAACTAGCCTTCCTGAAGCGCCGACCCCAATTCGCCTGGCGACTCGAACCAATAGCCCGATACTGACAGCGAGGCCAGCACTATGGATTCCGAACAGCGTCCAGAGTTGTTACGGTACCGCCAGACCCGCAAGGCGATCGAGAAGGCCCGCGCCGTCCGAATCTTCATCTCCCATGTCGTTGCTTACATCATCGGCAACTTATTCCTTGGGATCTGGAACGGACTCACCTACTACGTCAAGGACGACGATACGCTGTGGTTCTTCCTCCCACTGCTGTTCTGGGGTATCGGAGTGATCATCCACTACCTGCAAGGGATCGCGCTCTTCGATAACTGGTGGGAGCGCGACGAGCATCTTATCGACGAGCGGCTCGAGGGCTAAACCTCCTCTCCGACGTTCCGCTGGACTAGCCGCATGTTACCCCGCTCCTAGTCTTCCAAGGCCTAACGCGGCCCAAGCCGCGATCGCGTCACCTCGTTCACCGCGCCGGGTGATCCGGATCTCGGTCTTCTCGCGCGTACCTCCCCGCGTACCCCCCTCCACCACGGCTCAGGCCTCGACTTGGACATGCGTCGGCGCTATAATATCCTCACCTCCAGGAGCCCCTCGGCGACAAGGCGCAGCAGAATGAGCAAGCTACGAGTCCTAGTAGCCTACGACTCGCAGTTCATGCGTGTTGCATACAAGCGAATCCTCGAGACTCAGGACCACCTCGAGGTTGTTGGCATGGCGGGCGACGGTGAAGAGGCGGTGAGCCTCGCTGCTCAACTTAAGCCCGACGTCGTCGTGCTCGACGTGCGGATGCCGCGGATGAACGGCATCGAGGCGTCCCAGCGCATAACCGCCGATCAACCGGGGACCGGTATCGTTATCATCTCCCTCTACGACGATACCGAGTATATACTTGAGTTTCTGAAGGACGGCGCCGAGGGTAAGCCCGAATCCACCGAAGGACGTCCTTGGGGACAGCCCTTGAAGAAGCCAGCGGGTGCTCCTCTGAATCTGGGATAATGGTTTTGGAACAGAAACCCGCCCGGAAACAAGGAGCACCCAATAGATGCTGCCACAGAACAAACCCGACCGTATCCGCATCCTCTTTGACGACCATCGCCTGGTGGCCAATGCCGGCCTGCTCCTGCCGGCCACCCTAGCCCGGCACCTGGGCCTGCGGGAACTCGTCGACCATCACCTTGACCTCGGCGGAGCGCCGGGACGGGCGAACACTGGGGACAAGATGCTGACGCTGGTCGCTTCCGCGCTGGCAGGCGGCGACTGCATCGACGACGCCGATGCGCTGCGCGCTGGTGGGACGGTTGGTGTTCTAGGCTGCGTGGTCAAGGCGCCATCCACCCTGGGGACCTTCCTGCGCAGCTTCCGGTGGGGGCATGTCCGTCAACTCGACCGCGTGAGCCGCCAGTTGTTGGCCCGGGCCTGGGCCGCTGGGGCCGGACCCGGCGACTCGCCCCTGACCATCGACCTGGACTCGACCATCTGCGAGACCTATGGACTGGCCAAGGAGGGAGCGCGCCACCACGGCTATACCGGCGCCCGCGGCTATCACCCGCTGCTGGCCATTGCCGCCGGCACCGGCGAGGTGCTGATGTCCCGGCTGCGCGAGGGCCGGGCCAACACCGCCCGTGGCGCCGCCCACTTCCTGCGTGAGACGGTGGGGCGGGTGCGCTACGGCGGGGCCAGGGGACAACTCACGGTGCGGGCCGACAGCGGCTTCTACGCCCACACTGTCGTTGCCGCCTGCCGGGAAATGGATGTCCGCTTCTCTATCACCATCCGCCAGCGCGCCAGGCTGCGGGATCTGATCGAGGCGATACCAGAGGAGGACTGGACTCCCATTCCCTACTGGATGGACGGCGCCGCCGATGTCGCCGAGACGACTTACACCCCGTTCCAGACCAAGCCGGACGCCGCGCCGGTGCGGCTCATTGTCCGGCGGGTGAAGCCGACGCCCGGTTCCCAGCTCGCCCTCTTCGCCAGATACAGCTATCACGCCTTCATCACCGACCGCGATGGGGAGACGCTGGAACTGGAGGCCGATCATCGCCGCCACGCCGAGGTCGAGAACGCCATACGCGACCTCAAGTACGGCGTCGGGCTGAACCACATGCCGTCGGCGCGCTTCGCCGCCAACGGCGCCTGGCTGGCGGTCCAGGTGATGGCGCATAACCTGGACCGCTGGACGGCGCGGATTGGTCTGGGCGAGCGGACCGTGATCACCAAGACCCTCAGGCGGCGGGTCTTCGCTCTGGTGGGACGGATCACCCGCTCGGCGCGCCGCCTCACTTTGCATCTCCCCCGGCGCTGGCCTTGGGAAACCCAGTTCACTCGCGCCTTGGCCCGGCTGCAAGCCATTCCGTTCCCGGCCTGACGGCCAGCCTGCAACTGACCCAACGTCCCCGCAATCTCGCGCCACCCCGGTCGCGAGAGTCCCCTGCTGCGTATCCTCTCGCCTTCCCGCGCATCGCAACTCCCGCATAGGGCCTTAGGGGCCCTGTGCGGCCACTGAAGACCGCCCGCCGGCCTCCCATCTACCCCAAGACCCCAGGCCATCTCCCCTGTAGCTCCCTCACCCACCCCCTTCCGCTGCCCTCACGCCGTCCATCGGTGTCCTTCGGTGGATTCGGGCTTAACTGAAGGGCGATAGCGTACCGGCCGTCCTCCTCCTCCTACAACCTCCATTCGCCACACTTGGTGCTGCGCGGCGTCGAATGGTGGCTCTCTATCGTCACCAGTGTAGCGGATGTTCCCTCGCCTTCCCTGATCGCTGTTCCGCCGGAATAGAGTTGCCATCGGCAGCCGGGCTCGGGGTCCTTACCTAGATATGTCCCGGGCGAGATGTCCGGGCCGACAAGATATTCCCCGTTCCGGGGAACGCGCTTCTGGTCTCCGGAAGCGCGGGAAGACCTACCTCAGCTTGCCTGCGGAGTCCGGAGACCGATTGCCACAAGACTAAGGAACCCGTGGCAAGGAGCGCCACGCTGGCGGCAACGACGACGGTGATCGTCTTGGAACTTCTCATTCCGGTCCCACGTGATCATCTCGGGGTCGCGAAAGCGATATCAGTCTACGAAGAGCTACTGAAGCCCGAGACAGCACCATGCGATGTTCGACTCTCAGCGATCCGATGTGTGGCCTTGGAGTAGCTGGCGCAGGGGCCGCGCGCTGTCGATTTCAACGAACTTCGCCCGTACTTATGCGGGCGATTCGGCGGAAAGTGACCCATTAGCGCTTTTGTGGCCCGTGGCGATCGGAGCTAGAATATCTCAAATCACCGCTAGGTCTCCATCGAGAGCGTGCCAGATGGCCAGTGCCGAGAAGAGCTGCCCGCATTGTGGGGCGCCTATAAGCTATCGCAAGGTATCTCTCGGCGTCTTCCCGCCGCGCGTCACTTGCCCGAGCTGCGGCCGGTCCGTCGGGAGCGTCCGCCTGGGCGGCTTGCCGCCGTACCCGTTCCTCGTCGCTGCGCTGGCGCTCGGTCTGGTCGTGGGAATCTTATTCGGCGCCGCGATTACCCTCCTCTCGCAAGAGTGGTCCTACACGGCGCGGTTCTCGCTCCTCGGCGGGGCACTTGTCGGGGGCGCCATCGTGGTTGCGTCGAGCCGGAACCTTCTCCATCGATAGAGGGGTTGCGGCCGGTCGACTCCGGCCTGCTATAGCGCCCTAGCTCTCCAGCCAGTGCCTGTAGAGCGGCTTCACTTCCTCTGGCAGGCGCTGAAACACATCTTCGGGGAGCAAGTCTACCTCGCTCTCCCGCGCGCCAGCCTCGTCGACCATCCGCGCTCGCTCATCCGACCCGGGCCTGAGTACGTCGAGGTTCAACCACCAGGGCGCATAGCGCACAGGCATCCCTACGCGGGGCCCGTCGCTCCTGTTCGTCGCCGTGGCGTGCCACAGCCGGCTGTCGAGCACTAGCACCGAACCGGCGTCACCGGTCGCTTGCATTTCGGTCGGATACGGCGCCATAGTGTCCACGCCGTTCCCGCCCGTGGGATTGTCGGGCGCCCGATGACTTCCGGGTACGACAAGCGTTCCCCCCGTCTCATCTGAGAACGGAGACAACATCCATAGCGTGGTTAGGTGCAGGGCCGCGTCCGGATACGGCATTGCAACGTGCCCCGCGTTGTCCTGGTTGAACGGCCAGTCAGCGTGCCAACCGCCGCGTTCGTTTCCTGGGTAGTTGATGTGGGCCGTGGTGAACGATATCCGCACGTGGGGGCCGAACAGCGCCTCAGCGACGCCGAGAATGCGCCGGTCCGCCAGGTAGGGCGCGAACGACTGGTCGAACGCTATCAAGCCCTTTCGGGTACCCACCCCATTCACCTTCTCGGTGGTCCCGTGTCTCGCCACCGTCTCCTCCACGCTCTGGCGGATTCCGGGGACTTCCCCCGCGGGGATGACACCCTCAACCACGCACCACCCATCACGCCTGACCCGCGCCACGCTCTCCTCCACCGACGTCGCTATGCTGTCTGCAACAATCATCGCTTTCCCCCCTTAAACCAACTCCCTCTTAACCGTTACCCTATCCGCTCCGTGATCTCTGTGTTCTCCGTGGTGAGCTTCTTCGGTTTGGCGTCGAAATAGTCCTGCGCGCCGAAGTACGGGAACATCCCAAACAGCTCCTTCTCGCGCTCCTCCCATATCAGGCCCGTCTCGCAGTAAGACTGGGACCCGTGGGCCGGCGGGCTTAGCTCGGGGTGCGTCAGCAGATCGGCGCGGTACCAGACCGCCCGATGTCGAAAACATCTCCCCTCCATGTAGCCATCGGCCAGCCATTGCGCCATCCGAGGGTTCTTCCGCTGCTCCGCTGTTCCAGGGCCAAACTCGGCGTGCCTTTCCAGGTCCGGGAGCACGTCCTGTATCTCCCCGACGGACATGGGCTCTCCGTCCCTCCAGAAGATGGCGTCGATGTTGGGGTCGACCATGACCCACTTATTGTGCTCGTCGGACCAGAACTCGGCGGTGAAGTGCCCGAACCACCCGTCCGGCTGCCGGTCGCTGAAGACGGCGCACCGCGCCGGGATCCCCACCGCCTGCGCCGCGCTGACGAAAGAGGCGCCGTAGTATATGCAGTTCACGATGGGACGCTCTCCGTTGTGGCCGCTCTGGGCGGCCCCCCAGTCGAGGACCGTCTCTGCGTCCCAGGGGGTGCACTGCGTCGCCACCGGCGGGGGTGTGTGCTCCCAACTCGACGATAGCCATGTCGTTAGCGCACGCACCCGCTCGAGAAGCGGTCCCGGCTCCCGGGCTTTGCGGGGGACGAGCCGCCTCAGCGAGTCTATCCTGGGACCGGAGGGCTGCTCCCACACCAGCGGCGGGGCTGGCGGGTCCTCCCCTTCGGAGGCTCGGACCCGCACGACGTACTCGCCGCGCTCGACGTTGAGGTATCCCATGTGGTGGTTGCGCCAATTTACTCCACCGTCGTCGCTCACAGAGCTGCCCGGCTCGGCGTGCCCCGCCTCGAGGCCCAGCGACCACGCGTTCATCGCTGTCGAATCGCACCAGAACTCGAAGGTGTTTCTTCCCGCTCGAATAAGCTCCGGGGCCAGCGCGACCGGATACCATCGGTACCAGTCGAGCGGGTAAGGGTCCACCGGGGCAAGCTCGCTCCCATTGACGGAGATGTGCAACGGAACGCGCGAGTCCTTGTACGTCCTGGCCAGCACATACAGTGTAGCCTGGCTCGCCGTTGTCTCCAGCGGCAACACCTTCCTCAAACGCCGGAACGTTGTGATCTCCTCGCCAAATCCCGGGATGCTGTGTCCGCTTTCCGTGTAAATGAGCTTGCTCATGCCAACTGTCCTCGCGAGTCGATCCTGGCGTGGGTTCGATGATATCGTATCCCAATCGGCTAGGCGAACCAAGGAGGCCCTTCGTGATTTCTCTAGTGTCCCCCGAGATAGAGCAGTACTGCGTGGAGAGCACCACACCTGTCCCAGACTACGTCGAGGGCCTGGCGCGCGCGACCGAGCAGAGAATGCCCATTCCGGAGATGCTCTCGGGCCCCATCGAGGGGTCGCTGCTGCAGCTACTCGTTTGGGCGTCGCGGGCCCGCCGAGTGCTGGAGATCGGCACCTTCACAGGGTACAGCGCCCTCATGCTCGCCGAAGCGCTCCCCGACGACGGCGCCCTGGTCACCTGCGAGGTCGACGCCGACTCCGCATCGCTGGCCCGGGAGTATTTCAGCAAGAGCCCGCACGGCAGGAAGATCGAGCTGAGGATGGGCCCGGCCCTGGACACTATGCAGGCCTTGGACGCGGGGTTCGACCTCGTCTTCATCGACGCCGAAAAGACCGAGTATCCCGACTATTACGAAGCGGCCCTCCGGCTGCTCTCGCCCCGCGGGATCATCGCCATTGACAACGCGCTATGGGGTGGGCGCGTTCTCGACCCGTCCAGCGAAAGCGACCACGCCATCGCGGGCCTGAACGAGCGCATCCGAGGTGATGAGCGGGTGCGACAGGTGCTATTGCCGCTGCGAGACGGGCTGATGCTAGTACGACGTACGTGACCCCAAACGTGCTACGCCAGCGCGTCTACGCCATGGAAGCGATCCCCAGCTCCCCTTCAAGCTCCCACAGCGCCAGGTCCAGGGCGTGCACGATTTCGTCCACATCCTCGCGCGTAACGCACAGCGGCGGACCCAGATTCACCACGCGGTTGCCCGCCCGCAGGATCAGGCCGTGCGACCTGAACTTCTCACTCAATCTGGACGCGATCCTGTCCTCGACGGGGAACTCTGCCTTGGTCTCCCGGTCACTGACAAGCTCGATGGCGAGCAACAGCCCCAGCCCCCGCACGTCCCCCACGATGGGGTGGTCGCCCACGAAGCCATCCAGGTTCTCCTTGAAGTAGGCCCCTACGTCGGCAGCGTTCTGAACCATCCCCTCTCTCTCTATGATCTCGATGTTCTTCAATGCCGCCGCGGCCGCCACCGGATGCCCCGCGAAGGTGAGGACGTGGCGGAGGTAGTTGTCCTCACCTGCGAACTCCTGTGCGATCTCCTCTGTCGCGACCGCCGCCCCAAGCGGTAGATAGCTGCTCACGATCCCCTTGGCCACGGTCATTATGTCCGGCACGATTTCCCAGTGCTCCACGCCGAACATCCTCCCCGTCCGCCCGAAGCCGCACACAATCTCGTCGGCGATCAGAAGCACCCCGTACCTGTCGCATATCTCGCGCACCATCGGCCAGTACGAGTCTCCCGGTACGACGGCGCCCTCGGGCATGGCGACAGGCTCAGCGATAACAGCCGCGATGGTCTCCGGGCCGTGCGAACGAATAAGCTCCTCGACGGCCACGGCACATAGCTCAGCACACTCTGACGGGCTCTGGCCCCCAAGCTCGCAGCGGTATGGGTTGGGCTGTGGCGCGTACAGCGTCCCGGGGGGCATGGGCTCGTAGTCGGCCCGCGATTGTCCAGGCGTGGAGCCCAGCCAGAGCAGGCCCCCGGTAGCGCCGTGGTACGAGCCCTTGCGGCTGATAACCTTGTATCGGCCCGTCTCGCCCCGGCGGCGATGGTACGCGCGGGCTATCTTGATGGCGGTCTCGTTGGCCTCCGAGCCTCCGCTCACCGGGAACACGCGGGACAGTGTGCCGGGCGTTAACTCCGCCAGCTTCTTGGCCAGCATGACGGTCGGCGCCGTGGTGGTCCTCTGGGGGAAATATGCGAGGCGCCTCATCTGCTCGTAAGCGGCGTCCGCGATCTCCGTCCTCCCGTACCCTACGTTCACGGAGAAGTAGCCGCCGTTCACGTCGATCCAAGTCCGCCCCTCGATGTCGGTCACGCGGACGCCGTCGCCGCCGACTATCACGGGCGGGCCTCCCTCGTCGGCCACCCGCGCCCAATCGCTGTTGTGCATCCAGAGATGTTGGCCCGCGATGCGCCGCAGGCCGCCGCCATCTGTTGCTGTCACGTTCGCTGGTCCTCCAGTGTCGAGAGTGTACAGCGGCACGAATTCGCGCTCAAGGTGTAACGCTTTCCGTAACGATCTCAGGACGCTCGAATGCTATCCTAGCTATAGAAAACGAGGGAGGACTCGATTGCGCGCCGACGACGCACAGGACAGCCCGCGCCCGTTGCCGTTCTACGCCCGCGTCACCATCGCTGGTCTGGTAGTCGTCACGGTAGTCCTTCTGTTCCACCTGGGCCTTAGCCTACTTCAAGGGACTCCCGGGGACCTGACCTTCATCGCGCCGTTCGCGGGCTTGTCCATGCTGGTCGCCGGGTTTGTCTGGAAGCTGGGCAGAAAATCGGCTTTGGTGGCATCCATATTTGCCGTACTCATGCTGATACTGAACAGCCCCTTCCTGCTGTTCCCTCTTACCCACCCCGACAGCTTCTTCGACTTCTCGATCTCACTTGTCGTAGTCACCGGGCTACTCATCGCAACCGTTGGCGGAGCAGTGGCGTACGTGCAGCTTGGCCGCGGTACCGCCAGGGAGACCGCGACGCCGGTCGAGATCAGGGCGTTCGGCGCGATCGCGCTCGCCGTGGTCGCTCTGAGCATAGTGTCTGCCCTGGTCTACCTGGGCGGCAGGACGACCGTGAGCGCCGCGGCCAAGGAGGACTCCGTCGAGCTAGTCATGGCCGGCGTACGGTACGACCCGGAGCATCTCGAGGTGCCGGCGGGCGAGACCACGCGACTGCTCGTCAAGAACAAGGACTTCACCCTCCACACGATCACCATCGAACGCATCGGAATCGACGAGACGTTCCGCTCCCGCAGCGAGGCCATCGTCGGATTACCCGCGCTGAAGGCGGGGAGCTACGACATAGTATGTACCGTGCCGGGGCACGAGAAGATGACGGGAATTCTGATAGTTACGCCAGCGGTAAATTAGCCCGCAAGAATCTGCTAAACTCAACGATCCAAGGAGAACTCTAATGCCCAAGCCACTTTTGAAAATCCTCAAATGGGGCGGGATCGCGCTCGGGGTGCTTGTCGGGCTCGTCGTCATCCTGATAGGGGTCCTCTATTTTCTCGGGGGGGCGCAGTACAACAAGACTTACGACATTCAGGTGGCCGCGGTCACGGTGCCGACCGACGAAGAGTCTATCGCGCGCGGGCGGCACCTCGTTGTCACCACGGGATTGTGCCAGGAGTGCCACGGCGACAACCTCGAAGGCGAGGTGATGATAGACGAGCCGCTCTTTGCCCGTCTGGTGACCAGCAACCTGACCCCCGGCAAAGGTGGAATAGGAGGCAGGTTCAGCGACGTCGACTTCGTGCGCGCTATCCGGCACGGCGTTCGACCCGACGGTACGCCGCTGGTCATAATGCCGTCCGAACACTACAACAAGATCAACGACGACGATCTTGGGGCCATCGTCAGCTACATAAAGAGTCTGCCGCCCGTTGACAACGAGTTGCCCGAGACATCCCCGCGCCTGCTCGCAAGGCTCTTCATCCTGCTTGGTGCGCCGTTTCTGTCAGTCAAGGAAATCGACCACAATGCGCCCCGGCCCGCTGCCATCGAGCCCAGCGTAACCAAAGAGTATGGCGAGTACTTCGCCCTGATCTGCGCCGCCTGCCACATGGATAACTTTGGAGGCGGCCCGCTGGAGCAAGCCGAGGCGGGGGACCCGGAGGCCCCCAACATCTCCCCCTCCGGCGAGATCGGTACCTGGTCCGAGGAGGACTTCATAAAGACGATGCGCACGGGCGTGACGCCGCGCGGAAACCAGCTCGACAAAGAGTTTATGCAGTGGGACCACTTCGGCCAGATGACGGACGATGAGCTCAAGGCCATCTGGCTTTACCTCAAGTCGCTACCGCCCGTAACGAAGGAATGACCAACCCCGCGATCGCGACCGCGGCGGCGCCGGCCCTCTCCGGCCCGCAGGCCAGGCGTCGACGTCGCGCCACGCTGGCATTCGCCTTGTGGGCCACTTTCGTGCTTGCCACGCTCGCGCTCATGGTGGCGGGCATGCCCGCTCGCTTCGACGAGCTGCTCGACTTCGGCACGGCCAATTCGCGCGCGTTGCGAGACCTTCCCTTGGGGTTCTCCCCGGACTACTACGCGGGCTATGTCATGTCTCTGGGGATCGTCACGGTACTGGCCCATCTGCTGATATCGGCCGTGATCTCGTGGCGCAGGCCGGACGATTTGATGGCGCTATTCGTCTCGCTCGTCCTGGTGACTAGCGGAGCGATCAATCCGCTTTCACCGGTGCACTCGCTGGCCGACTCTAGCCCCGCCCTCGAACCCGCTGTGGGGATACTGGTCTACTTCGGACTGATTTCGGTGGTCGCGCTGCTCTACGTTTTCCCGACGGGCCGCTTCGTTCCCCGCTGGACGGCGCTTGCTGCTCTCGCCTGGGCCGCGCTGGCCCTACCCGCGGTCTTGACACCTGGGAGCGCGATAAGCTTCCTGGAATGGCCGCTGGTCCTACAGGTGCTGATCCTGCTGGGCCTTGCGGCCAGCGGCGTATTCGCCCAGATATACCGCTATGTGGATGTATCCAGCCCCGTCCAGCGGCAGCAGACCAAGTGGGCGGCGCTGGGACTCTCAGCAGCCGTGATGGGACCCATGGCGTTCTTCGTGCCGTTCTTTATCCTGCCGTCTCTCTCCGATGCCAGCATGTCCAACATCGCGTATCAGAGGGTGGGCTCGGACTTCTTCGCCCTCTCCGTGGCCCTTCGCGTTTTCGGCCTTACCGGCCTTGCAGTATCCATGCTACTTTTCCCGATCTCCCTCGCCGTAGCAATAATGCGCTACAGGCTCTGGGACGTGGACGTCGTGGTGAACCGCACCCTCGTCTACGCGGCGGTGACCGGGACGCTGCTGCTTGTCTACTTCGTCACTATCGCCGTCCTGGAGCTGTTCTTTCGCGCGCTAACCGGGCAGGGCAGCGCAATAGTCGTCGTCGTCTCCACCCTCGTCATCGCGGCCCTTTTCCAGCCGCTTCGCCGAAGAGCGCAGGACTGGATTGACCGCCGCTTCTACCGGCAGAAGTACGACTCCGCCAAGACGCTAGCGGCGTTCAGCGCGACCATGCGGGACCAGGTCGACCTGAACCACCTGCGCGAGACCCTGACCCACGTCGTCGAGGAGACGATGCAACCCGCCTACGTCTCTATGTGGCTGCGCGACTCCGAATCGGAGGCCGAGCAGACCAACCGCAGCTAGCGACGCACTTGACCCATCGAACCGCCGAGGTCCAGCGCATCCGTACCGTCGCGATAGCCCGCCGAGAAGCAACGTCCGCGAAGCCGGGCGAGGGTTCCGGTTGAATTTCTTACCTCAGCACCGCCTCCGCTATCGCCTCCAGTTTCACCAGACTTTCCGCCTCGCCCGCCGTTGGGAGTCCTACGATGGCGCGGTCGGCGCCCGCCTCCTCGTACCGCTCTATCTCGCCTCGGTCCGCTGAAAGCTCCATCACCGAGACCTCGATAGACGACGCGGGCCTCTCTGCGTCCTCGGCCAGCCTGTCGAGCTCGGCTCGCCCGTCGCGGATCTCCTCAGGACTGACGTCGATGGGTATCCAGCCGTCCCCGTAGGCGACCACCCTCTTGAACACGTTTGGAGCTTTGCTGCCCAGCAGCAGAGGCGGGTGTGGCTTCTGCGCCGGCTTCGGATAGCAGTAGACCGCAGGAAAATCGTAGTAGTCGCCGTGAAACTCGCTTTCGTCCTCGGTCCAAAGCTCTTTCATCGCAAGCACCGCCTCCCGCGCCTGAGTCCACCGGTGCGGGAAGTCCGCCCCCAGAATCTCAGCTTCCTCCACAAGAGCTCCCGTACCTATGCCAAGCAGGACACGACCCCCGCTGTACACGTCGAGGGTCGCAACCTCTTTGGCAAGGGTGATGGGGTGGCGCTCGGTTACGACGACGACCGCCGTGCCCAGCTTGATACTGGACGTGACCGCCGACGCCCTGGCCAACGCGATCAGCGGGTCCACTATGTCGCCCCACAGCCTCGGCACGGCCCTGGACGTGCGGACGGGCAAGGTGTGCTGCTCGGGGACCCAGACAGACTCGAACCCGAGCTCCTCGGCCCGCCCGGCCAGGACCGCAGCGTCGATTGAGCGCTCGGTCAGCAGTGTCGAAACGCCGATTTTCATCTCAGCCTTCCCCACTGGCCCGCCCTTCGATAAAACCGTCCGTTGGGGCGATGGAACTCGGGCGCACACCAGTGGGGTTGCGACCCTCGTTTCCGATCATGCGACTTATCCTCGCATGATCAGACCGTCTCGTTAGACCGCGAAGTCACGGACCCGGTTCGAGCCCGGCGGCTCGGACCCAAATTGACACCCCCCAGGTCATCCTTTATGATTTTTTCGCACAGGACTGGGCCGGACGCCAGGCAACGTAGCTCAGTGGTAGAGCGGGCGCTTCATAAGCGCTAGGTCACAGGTTCGAACCCTGTCGTT
>CBDFGS010000008.1:0-514001 GCA_965247255.1 Dehalococcoidia bacterium
AGGAAAGCGGAGCTTGCTGCCCCTAGGCAGCCTACCGTACAAGCCGATGTGCCTACTATGAAGAGCGCCAAGCCCCCCCACAGCAAGAACCTCGTCACCCGTTGCCTACTCATTGCTCCATCCTAACGTTTGATGTTCTGATTCTACCCCAGTTGCATCTTCATGTACTCAGGAATCACCATTCACTCTACACCCGTGCCTCGGCCGCGCCGACAACTCCCCCACCTCGCTCCGCTTCCGGCATCGTCCAGGTCATGATGCTCTCTTTCTGCTAGGCGCAGCAGATGCCGCTCACCAACTCACCTACCCGCTTCGCCACCTCACCCCTCAGCTCGTTGCTTACGCCGAATGAGGACTGCAAATTGACGCTCCATCCAATAAATCGTCTGCCTAGTAATGCACTATCATACATCTGGACGTCGTAACGCCAGAGACCCTTAATCGGCTTGGTTTTATTGAAGCGTACACCGAATGCCTTTTCCAAACCCTCCACTACACTACTACCGTTCCCTAACATCAACTTGACCCTTGGATTCTTTTCCAGGATTTTCCTCAGGAATGGTGCGCCATCTCTTAGCAACTCCTCTTGGGCAGTCTTCGGCACCTTGCCCCACAGAGGGTTGGTAGGCCATTGCGCAATGTCTAGCGAACAAGCCAAGCAATCAGAGTAATGGTCTTCGTGGTCATACTGGCCGCCATAGGAGAATCCACACTTCTTCAGGATTCGCTCTAAGGAAGAGAAGTAACGGTATTTCTTATACTCAAAATACGTTGTCTTATGCTCCCACAGCCGTTCAGCGCCTCCCTTGTCCAGAGGCGAATACTTCTCTCTGAGCCACTCGTTGGTATGGGGGCCGCCATGAGGGTTGATGCCTATGGTCGCTACTCTAGCAATTTCGAGGTGGCCCTCAGCTAAGGCAGGAAGTGCCCCCTCAGGCACACAACACCCCTCAGGAGGCTTGGCCTCCAGTATCTGCTTTAGCATGTAGTCAGGAATCATCGCCTCTCCTTTACCCCCACGCCGACAACTCCCCCGTCTCGCCAATGTTGGTCGTAACCAATTCCCCCGGCTCCATACGCCCCGCCCACAACATGTTCGCTATCTGGTTCTTCTAGTCCACGATCATGTCCTTGGCGAACCCGTGCTGCTGCAACTCCTCGTTCACCCACACATGACGGTACTCAGGTGGACCCCATCATCAGGACAGCGGTGAGGCTAAAATAAGAGAGTCTACCGCTGGGGTGTCTCGTAAACCTTCATCCGATGGTAAGGCTTGTGGATGTTCCAGTAAACACCTTTGTGGGCTCACTGCATGGAACACCTGACCCGGTGACCGATAGCCCAGGGCTTGATGGGGCCGCTCTTGGTTGTAGAAGGCCAGATAAGCCCCAATCCCCTTTCTGGCCTCAGTCCCATTTTGGTATGCCTTCAGGTACACCTCCTCGTACTTGATGCTGCGCCACAGCCGTTCCACGAAGACGTTGTCCATGCACCGGCCCCTGCCGTCCATGCTCACTTGAACGCCTTGCGCCAGCAGCATGCTGGTGAAGGCCTCGCTGGTGAACTGGCTGCCCTGGTCGGTGTTGAAGATCTGTGGCCGACCCTTGCTCAAGGCCTCTTCCAGAGCCGCAACACAGAAGTCTACCTCCAGGGTGTTGGACAGCCGCCAGGCCAGCACGTAGCGGCTGTGCCAGTCCATGATGGCCACCAAGTAGAGGAAACCCCGAGCCATGGGTATGTAGGTGATGTCGGTGGCCCACACCTGGTTGACCCGGTTGATCTCCAGCCCCCTGAGCAAGTACGGATAGACCTTATGCCCTGGGTTTGGCTTGCTGGTGTTGGGACGCCGGTAGATGGCCTCCAGGCCTATCAGCTGCATCAGCCGGCGGACCCGCTTGCGGTTGACCTGGTGTCCGTGATTTCTGAGCCAGGCAGTCATCCTTCTGGATCCGTAGAAAGGTGTCTTCAGGTACTGTTGGTCTATGAGGGCCATCAACTCCAAGTCCTCGGCACCGGCCTCGGTTGGCAGGTAGTACAACGAGGAGCGGCTGATACCCAGCAACGCGCACTGGCGCACCAGAGACAGCTTCGGTTCTTCTCGGTCAATCATGGCCCTGCGTTGGGACCGGCTCACAACCCGAAGCTCCGTGACAAAAAATCCCGTTCCACCTTGAGCTGCCCAATCTGTTGGTAGAGCTGGGCAGTGAGGACCTCTTGGTCCTTCTCCTGGCGTCCAGCACCATTTTCAAAGAGGTGCGGCGCCCCCTGAGTCAAGGCCTTCTTCCAGGCATGGATCTGGCTCGGGTGGACTTCAAACCGGCTGGCCAGCTCTGCAATGGTGTGCTCCCCCTGGAGCGCGGCCAAAGCCACTTTGGCCTTGAAGACTGGGCTGTGCTTCTTACGTGTTTGCTTCATGTCCTGCTCCTTCTTTCCGTCCTATTTTAGAAGCGGGACTCTCTCTTAGCCACCTGTCCGAATTTTGGGGTCCACCTCAGTACTGCTTCCCCTGCCCTGAGGCTCACTTCACTCTCGAACACACGGACATCAAATCCGCTACGGTTCGGGGTTGCCAACGTGGGGGTGGCCGGGTGTCGGGACGATTTACCACCGCCCATCCCTCCGACAGGACCTCTGCCTAATGTGGCATTGTTAGCGTTGCACGCTAAGGTCAGGACGGGCGGCTTGAAGCGTCGGAACATCTCTTTATCTACACATCTAACTTGAACCTAAGCGTGAAAGTTCTTGATTTCGTCAAGTCTGGTGGAGCTGAGGGGACAATAGGTAGAACCTTTGAGATTGCCCTGGCGTTCTGATCGGTTACTCCGAGTTTGCGGACCCGACGCGAGTTACCGGCAAAATATCGGCGCGGTGTGGTCTGAGATCGCCGGTTCGACTTCGACTTGACGTAGGGAACCCGGCCCTAAGCAGTGCGTACGGTCTGGACATCGGTGCAACTCTTGACGGAGTACTTCGCAAGACGACCCTAAAGAGGACGCCTCGATCTCTTACTTCTTACCTTCGTTTTCTACTACTTCTACCCGAACTGGAACTCCCTGGCTGAGACGATTAGCTGGAGCATTCGTAGGATACGGGCCTCGCTCTCCTGGCGTTCTGCTTCTGAGCCGAAGCGAAGCTCGCCATCCAACTCGGCCTGCCGCACCAGGTCCTCCCGAGTATCGGCTTCCACCACCACAGGTCCGGTCAGGTCGAGGCACCTGTCCACGAGGTCGTCGGGCGAAACCGGCCCTCCTTCGGCCCCGATCCTGCTGATGATTCCGCGCACTCCCGGCTTGGTAGGGTCGCCGATCTCGTTCACTGCGAAGTTGATGCGCGAGTTCAGGGTGCCACCGTCGATCCACTCCGGGCCCGTGTGCCACCCCTCCACGGTGAGCGGGTTCCTAAGCGATTGTCCCATCGCTCCCATGGGACCGGCCAGAAAGGACCTGCTCTTCTTGGTCGAGGTCGGTCCAGGTTCCGGGACCCGGTGTGTGCCAAGCAGTTTGGTCAAGCCGATCACAAGCTCCACTGGGCTCTTGACCCTCTTGAACTGAGCGTTCTTGAAGAAGTCGGAGTTGAACAGGACTCGGAGTATCTCTCGCATACTGGCGCTGGAGTCGAAGTAGGCCCTGACCAGAGTGTCTATCGCCTCTGGATCCTGTGGTGGGACTTCGTTCCACGACGCGACCTGCGGCTCGTCGGCGACGAAGAAGGTGTAAAGGTGCCTGGAGATGAATCTCGCCGTGGCGGGCTGCTTGACGATGATGTCGACGACGTCCTCACCGTTGAAGCGACCGGTCTCGCCCAAGAAGGTCTTGACGACATCGTCGTGCTCAGATTCCTGGTATATGAACTTCGTCGGAAAGCTGCCGTGCCGCGTCGATAAGCCGGGGATCGGAGTCTCGAAGGTCCACCCGGTAAATGCCATGGCGGAGGCCTTGACGTCCTCTTCCGTGTAGTTGCCGACGCCCATGGAGAAGAGCTCCAGGAGCTCGCGGCCGTAGTTCTCGTTAGGCTCGCCCTTGAAGTTCTCCTGGTTGTCCAGCCACATGAGCATCGCAGGGTCTGCTGACAACCCGGTTAGAATCGTGTGCAGGTCCAAGAGGCCGATACGACGGAACATGTCGATCTGGTCGTAGACGTGGATCTTGGATTTCTCCGTGGCGGTGGCGAACACGTGGTGGCAAAAGAGGGCCATCTTCTCGGCCAACGGCCGCTGGGAGTTGACCATGCGATGCTCCCACTCTCCGTGGTAGTGGCCGTTGCCAACTGCACCTCCGTACCGCCTGAGGAGGTCCATGTCTTGCTGCTCCGGGAACCGCTCCGGATGCAGCAGGTCATCCACCGCGGCCTCATAGCCCTTCTCGGCAAGCTCCTCGAGCTCGTCCCGCGTGGCGCCGAAGCCGGCGCGGCGCATCAAGTGCGCGAATAGGCGGATGTCTTTGTTTTGCATCAGGTGCTCGTCCTTTTGCTTGGATGCGGGCGACGCTCGGAAACAGTTCTACCTCTATGGGTTATTGTAGCGCTGATGGCCACACCCTGGGCGAGATGCGATCAGGCAAATCCCCGCTAGCCCCTCCTTTCGAAGGTGGACTTAGACAGCAGCAGCCTACTCCGAGTGTGTTTCCGCAATACGCGCGACTCGCTGCTCCTCCGGCAGCCCCGCTAGAAATTCGTCGCCGAGGCTAGGTGGTCCAGGAATCCCTCCATTCCGGCGTCCAGGAAACGCCGGCCGATCCACCGTCGCTTGCAGGGGATTATCTTGAGACTGCGGTCCTCCAGCGGCAGCTTCACGGCAGCGTGCCCTCGCCTGTGGGACTCGCGGAGAGCGATCGAGACCTCCAGCGCTTTCCTGAGGTCGTCGTCGACGACGAATTGCGGGAGAACACACCCTCGGTGGCCAGCACCTCGATCCCGTGCTTGCCGGGCACCGTTCGGTGGTGATGAAAACACTCGATCCCGTTGAGCTTGGTCCGTTGGATCTCGCCCCGGTTAGGAAGAAGCACGTACAGGCAAGCGCTATGCCAGTTCCGGTTTATAACCAGGCCAGGGCTTGGCGGCCATTTCGAGGGACAGGCCATGTCCGCCGGTCGGGTCTTTGCCGAGCCAGCGGGCGTCGCTCGGAAACAGGGCCAGCGAGCGGTCCTCCAACGGCAACTTGACCGGCACGCTTCCCCGGAGTGCCGAGTATTTGGCAGCAATGGCGACCTCAAGGGCCTGCCGGAGGTCGTGGCCTGATATAGCTAGCTCGCTTCCCGTCCTGATAGCTCTGAGCAACGACCGAATTGAGCTGCCAAGATAGTAGAACTGGCCCCATTCGTAGGGCAAATACGGCCGGTCAACCTTGATGCGAGCGCCGTTCTCGTCGAAGCCCTGATAAATCTCGGGCGGCGCCCAGTCCCATCTGATGAGGTTGTCCTGACTCCATACCTCAACACCACGATACGGCGTTTCCTCGCCGAATACGGTGCATGACAAGCCATTGGTCATCTGGAAGAGGCCGTTGACGACCAGACCGCGGTCGCTGTTGCCTTCTAGGACGTCCTGGGGCTTGGCCCATGCGACTACCTCGCTCACCTCCGCGCCCGTGAATAGCCGGAGCACGGAGATAGCCTGGCATCCTCCGCCTGATATCTCGCCGCCCCAGCGGTGGACGGCAGCGCCAATGAAATCACCGAACTCGCCAGCTTTAATCCAGCGCGCGGCTTCCTGCACCTCGGACATCGCTCGTTGGAGGTTGCCGCCTGCGAAGACGATGCGTCGTTTCTCGCAGGCCTCGACCATCTCGTCGGCATCGGAGAGTCTCGCGCCAAGCGGCTTATCCGAGGACACGCCTTTGACGCCCGCCTCGGCGGCGGCCACTACCGCATCCTTGATGTATTTGCCCGGTAGAACTACCGCCGCCACATCCGGCACGATCTCCTTGAAGAGGGCTTGAGCGTCCGGATAGAGGGCCGTCACGCCGAAGCGCTTGCCGACAGCCTCCCGCCTCTCAGGATTGTACTCGGCGATGGCTACAAGCTCCGTGTCAGGCAAGGTGGAGTACACCGTTGCATAGTGCAGGCCTAAACTCCCACATCCGATCACGGCCACACGCAGTCTGTCTTCAGTCATATTGCCCTCACTCTTTTTGCTGACAGAGCGTCCATCTAATCTTGATGTAATGTGATTCTGAGCCCGAGAGGGTGAAGAATCTGGCGTGGTATTGCCAGGTCCAATGGGCAAGCCGCTTGATCCAGCGACCCTGACGCGTAACTTCGAGAAGCTGGCCCGACATGCACGTCAGGTTTCACGATCTCCGCCAGCACCCCGCATGACCCTGCCTCTGGTGGCAGTATAGCCTAGGGGGCCGGGCAGGGATTCGGTGCCGCTGTGACCCAATAATCTTGGTCACGAAATGGTCACAGAATGGTCACGAACTATCAGGGACTGGTCGGTACGCTTTGTGACTGGGAGTAACCCCTGTACCATGGTACGGAGGGGTACTCTCTGGGATGGACCGATACAGGCCAAAACAGGCACTGTACAATTCGTAAACCGCAGGTTGTGGGTTCGAATCCCACCGTTGGCCCCCACTTCCCTCGCACGGCGCACGCGCTCTTGGCATGTCATAGACCAGCCTCCGTCGCCACCTCATCCCGTTGACCCACCAAAGCCGCGAATGTTACCGTTGACGCAGTCAGGGAAAGGGGTGGATATGGCTAAACCAAGTGGTCACGCACTCCTGCTCGCGCCTTGGACGCGGGCCCTCGGAATCTGGCTCATCGCTGTGGCGCTCTCGGTGACGATCGCCGCCTGTGGCGCCGCCGATGAGCCTGGGGGAGTCGACCAGAGCGGTGCCGTGGATGCGGGCGGCGGTGCGCCGGCGGCAGCGGCCCCACCAGCGCCGGCAACACAAAGCGGCGCTGGAGGAATCACCACCTATGCGGGCAGCGGCGACCCTAGGTTCAGTGGTGACGGGGGGCCCGCCACCGAAGCCGGTTTCTTTCAACCAACTGCCTTGGCGCTAGATAAGAGCGGCAACGTATACCTGGCCACTGACCACCGGATCCGCAAAGTAGACGTGGCGACGGGGATTATCAACACCGTCATTGGCACGGGGAAGAACCGGTCCACCGGAGACGACGGTCCTGCAATCGAGGCTACTTTGGCCGAACCGGTAGGTATCACGCTGGATAGCGCCGGAAACATATTCATCGTGGAGAGCGGAAGCACCCTCATACGGAGAGTGGACGGAGCTACAGGAGTTATCACCACCGTGGCAGGCGGTGGGATAGGGAACCCGCTAGAGAAGATCTTTGGCGACGGTGGCCCCGCAACCGAAGCTTTGATTAAGCTGCCTAATGACGTGGCCGTGGACAACCAGGGTAACCTATACATCTCCACCGATAACCGTGTACGCAAGATCGATGCCGCGACCGGTATTATCACCACTTTTGCCGGTATGGGAGAGAGAGGCCTGGATGGCGACGGCGGCCCGGCCGCCAGCGCAGGGCTTGCGGAACCCCGTGGCGTGGCGGTGGATAGCCGGGGCAACGTGTTTATCGCCGACATGGACAACCACAGAGTGCGTAAGGTGGACGCCTCCACCGGCACTATGTCCACCGTGGCTGGCATAGGAAAATTCTCGGTGCGCTCCAGCGTCCTCTACTACACAGGGAACACTGGCAACCAGGGTAGCGTTAACTGGGAGGCGGGCAGCGGAGCAGGGTACGCCGGGGACGGTGGACCGGCGACCGAAGCCAAGATTAGCGTGCCTACCGACGTAGCGTTTGGCCCGGGCGGTGACCTGTTCATCGCCGACGGCGTGATCCGCGTCAGGAAAGTGGACGCCGACACCGGCGAGATCACCACCGTGGCCGCTAGCGAGACAGTGACCTCAGTTGAGACCGGGAAGGTGATGGTCTACACAACGCTGATCGGCCAGATCGTCTCTATCGGGGTCAACGACGCGGGCGAGATCTTCCTGGCCGACTTCAAGAACAACATCGTGCACAGGGTTCCGGCGCCGCAATAGCTCGGCTAGCAACCCCGACCCGACCATACGGCCTGGCGTCCGTGAGACCTCGCTTCGCTCATTCAACAAGCTCTCCGCGCGCTAGCAGCGGCATAGGCGGCCCGCATTGAGACGCTAGCCGGTTTGCTGGGCTCCGTGTGAAGGGCGGAGAGATAATGTACCACCTGGGCGGTCGAGCGCTGAGGTGTGGCGTTTGAAAACTGTACCGCCTGTCGCCTTCAATCAGGAACGACAGAACCTGACTGAAGGTGGATTGGATGTACAAGGTGGGTATTTACCTCCGTGTTCGCAAGGCTTGTTTCGTCGAAGGGATGAGCGTCCGAGAGGCGGCCCGAGTGTTCGGGGTACACCGGGACACGGTGCGCAAGATGCTCGAGTACTCCGTGCCCCCAGGGTATCGACGGCAACGACCGGCTCGCAGACCGAAGCTCGATCCATATAAGGGTGTGATGGACCAGATCCTGGAGCAGGATCTGAGCTCACCGAAGAAGCAGCGTCACACCGCCAAGCGTATCTACGAACGGCTCAGAGACGAACACGGCTTCACCGGCAAGTACACGATAGTCAAAGACTACGTTCGAGAACGCCGTCGTCGGACCCGAGAGATGTTCGTACCACTGTCCCATTCCCCGGGACATGCCCAGTGTGACTTTGGCGAAGCGTGGGTGGTCATCGGCGGAGTGGAACGCAAAGCCCACTACTTCGCCCTGGACCTCCCTCACAGCGACGGGTGCTATGTGAAGGCGTATCCCGCCGAGACGACGGAGTCATTCTGCGACGGACACGTCTCCGCCTTCGCGTTCCTGGGCGGAGTGCCTCAGAGCATCCTCTACGACAACACCACGCTCGCGGTAGCCAGAATCCTGGGAGATGGTCGCCGGCAGCGGACCAGGGTGTTCTCCGAGCTTCAGTCCCACTACCTGTTCGAGGACCGGTTTGGCCGTCCAGGCAAAGGGAACGATAAGGGCAAAGTAGAAGGTCTGGTCGGCTATGTCCGCCGGAACTTCCTGGTGCCCATTCCATCGTTCGAGAGCTTCGATGCCCTCAATGCTCATCTGGAGCAACACTGCCTCAGACGGTTCGAAGATCGACTCCGCGGCCGCAACGAGACGATAGGAGAACGGCTGGAGCGGGACCTAGAGAAGTTGCTGCCTCTGCCGGCCGTACCGTACGACGCCAGCGACAAGCACGCGACGAGGGTCAGTTCTCTGTCCCTGGTCAGATACCGGACCAATGACTATTCGGTCCCGGTGGCCTACGGTCATCGGGACGTTCTGGTCCGCGGATATGTACACGAGGTTGTGATCAGCTGTGGCGCTGAAGTCATCGCCCGCCATCGGCGCTCATACGATCGAGACGACTTCGTCTTCGACCCTCTCCATTACCTGCCGCTCCTTGAGAAGAAGACGAGGGCATTGGATCAGGCGGCGCCGCTGGTTGGATGGGAGTTGCCCGAGGAGTTCGGAGTGTTGCGGCGGCTGCTGGAGTCGAGGATGGGCAAGCGAGGAAAGAGGGAGTTCGTGCAGGTGCTCAGACTGATGGAGAACTTCCAGCCGGAAGAAGTCCACGACGCCGTACGAGACGCCATTCGACTCGGGGCTGTGAGCTTCGATGCTGTCAAGCACCTGGTGCTGTGCAGGATCGAGGGTCGACCGCCTAGACTCGACATGGAGTTGTACCCGTATCTGCCCAGGACCAACGTTGCAACAACCTCGACCAGGGACTACATGGCTCTCCTGGCGGGGAGCCGGTCATGACCAACAAGTCCACGATGTTGCTCGAACACAACCTCAAGCAACTCAAGCTCCCCACGTTCCTGAGGGAGTACGACAAGCTGGCATCCCAGTGTGCCAGTGAGGGAGCTGACCATCCGGACTACCTGCTGCGACTATCGGACTTGGAGCTGATCGACCGTCACCATCGCATGGTGGAACGTCGGATCAAAGCAGCCCGCTTCCCGACGACCAAGAGCCTCGACACCTTCGACTTCCTGTCTATGCCGTCCCTGAACAAGGCTCTGGTTCTGGAGCTGGCACGATGCGAGTACATCGAGCGCCCCCACAACGTCATCGCTCTCGGCAACAGTGGCACCGGCAAGACCCATATCGCCCTCGGTCTCGGTCTGGCTGCGTGTCAGAGGGGACTGTCCGTGGGCTTCACCACCGCCGCTGCTCTGGTTCACGAGCTGATCGAGGCCAGGGACGAACGGCGTCTGCTCAACCTGCAGAGAAGGCTCGCACGACTCAAGCTTCTGATCATCGACGAACTGGGCTTCGTGCCCTTGTCCAAGACTGGCGCCGAGCTCCTCTTCGAGGTGTTCAGCCAGCGTTACGAGCGTGGATCGGTCCTGGTGACCTCCAACCTGCCCTTCGTCGAGTGGACCGAGGTGTTCGGCTCTGAACGGCTGACCGGAGCTCTCCTCGACCGCCTCACCCACCATGTCGACATCCTGGAGATGAACGGGGACAGCTACCGACTCAAGCACAGCAAGAAGACTTCTGGCCGCCAGCTATCTGACTGAGCCTGATCTCCAACGCCCCACGAACCTTGATGCCCATTCTACGGCGTTCAGTGGTACAGTTTTGCTCCGCCCCGCTGGTACGTTTTCACACCGCCCTTGACATCTCCGCGCGCTAGCAGCGGCATAGGCGGCCCGCATTGAGACGCTAGCCGGTTTGCTGGGCTCCGGCTCGGCCGGCGCCAATTGGAATCATCGATGAGCGTCTTGATCACCGGCGGGACCGGGTTCATCGGCGCCAACCTGGCTAAACGGCTGGTCGCGGACGGTCCTGGTAGTCGCGTACGATCTAGCGCCCAACGTTGCCAGGACTGTCTACGTGAGCCCTGAATTACAGATCGTCCAGGGTGACATCCTCGACCTCGCAAAGCTGGCGGAGACCCTCGCGACACAGGCAGTTGACCGGATAGTACACCTCGCGGCTTTTCTGCCCGAGGCGGCCATCCGAGAGGACCCCACCACGGCTATCAAATACAACGGAGAGGGGACTAATGCCGGATATGCCCAAAGTCACGGCGTGGGCGGTGGTTTACCCGAACTGAGGCTCGATAGACACGCCGGAGGACTAAGAGCGGGCAGGTGGTAGGAAGTCGCCTGCCCGTTCTTCGTTATTCGAAGGGGTCGAAGAAGGTGAGGTCGGCGCCGAAGTTGTCCATTGCGATGACCTCGTCGCCTTGGAGCCTTGCCCTGATGTCCCTGGTCCGGTGGGCGAGGGTGATCTCCTCGATCGGCAATGGGATCTCGAAGACCAGCGGCCGGTTGAGGGGAGGCTGCGCTATCAAGGCGTAGCCGTTGGTATATCTCGGTGTGTCGGATATGCCTTGGATGCGGAGGGCGTCCCAGTCGACCCAGGGCGGAATCCGAACTAGGAGCGGTCCCGGCCGCTTGACGGTCACGCGCAGGGTGGAGTTGGTGTAGCGAGACTCGACGCGGACGTGCTCCGTCTCATGGTCGAAGAGCAGGTTGACCTGGTGGCCCGCCTGGTCGTGGCGGGTAACGTCGTCGTATGCGAAGCAGAGGGCCTTGGCCGCGCCGCCGATTACGTCCAGGTTGAACCTGATCCGCCCGCCCGACTGTCCACTCTCCACCTGCTCGTGGCCATAGGGGGCCGCGAAGCCCCACGAGCCCAGCAGCCGGTTGCCCACGTCTCGACGGCCGTCAAGGTTGTCGGGGTTGAGCGGGTCCTTGATCCAGGACACGTCCCGTAGCTGTGAGGGCAAGAGGTAGCCGCGGAGGATTCGCTCCGCGTCGTGGTAGTACTCGGTGTAGCCCCACTGCCCAAGAATCAGGGCGGTCTCGAGGATGTCGCCCGTGTTGTTCATCTCGCCGGTGTCCGGGCTCCGGCTCTCCGGCGCGCCACTCTCGATGCTCCACCCGAGCTGGTCGCGCATGTCCCACAGGCCGTTGTCGTAGAACACCTTGACCCTATCCAGGAGGGTCGAGTCCCGGGTCACGTCAGCCAGGACGGCCAGGGAGGACATGGCGCTGGTGGTCGAGTGGCCGTGGGATCCGAACCTATCGGGGTCGTAGCTCCCGTCCTCCAGGAAGAACTCGCCGATGGACTTCTCCTTGAGGCGCAGCGCCAGCTCCAGCGCTGGATCGTACTCGGTCGACTGGTAGAACCTGGTGATGGCGCCGATGGCCCGGCCCAGGCCCTTGATAAAGGTGGACGGCCTGCGGGCGCCGACTCCGTGCTCGCGCTCCAGGCGGTCGTAGTCCCACTCGCCATCCCAGTACTTCAGAATCGTATCTACGCTGGCCGCTCCCAGCTCCCGGGCCCGGTCCGAGTCTCGGAACTCCGCTAGGGCCCACAACGCGTACATCCCTTCCCGATTGTTGTGGACCATCATGTCGACGGGGTCGGAGTGGATGTCGGCGACCTCGAATGCGTCGTCTTTCCGACGGCTCAGGGGCAGCGGCAGGGGGCCATCGCCATAGGACATGAACGCGGCGCGAGCGAACTTGTCGACGGCGTCCTCGTCGATATCCAGGCCCATGAATCGCTCGGACATGAGCATGGGAGGCAGGCAGCGACCGGGCTGCTCGTGTTCCTGGGGCATCCCCAGGGACGCCTCTGGCCTGGCGATCGCGCGCCAGTAGGGGATGTCCCGGTCGTCCGGCGCGAAGCAGAGCGCCATGCACCGGTTAGCGAGGCGGAGGGCGTCGCGGATGTCCCTGGTGTTGACGTTGCTGACTCTAGCCATAGAATTCCCCTAGTCGACGAATCATGATCATGGACACTTCCTGTTCGTGAGGGTTCGGTACTCTTCTAAAATCAGGTGGTTGGATACAAGAGCACCTCGAAAGCCTACGAGACAAGCAGCGACGGTTGAAGTGTGCAAGGGACAGCAGGCAATCATCCCCCAGACCCGCTGTATGTCAAAACCAAGTCCTTTGGAGCGCCTTCATTCTAGGCCGGTTCTGCTTCGATACGCCATGGCGCTCATCTCCTTGAGACCTTGCGCTCAAAGTTAGCACTCGAGACTGGGGTGGTCAAATACCACCGCTTGGGGACACAGAGGGCGGGTCTGGTTGTCACGATCCAGCCGCGATCGGCTAACCGGCGCCTACCTCTACCGCTCACGGCTTCGCCATCTTGGCAGCGCCGACATCGCTATCTTCGTCGACACGCACGGCGGATTGATTGCCTTCTCGCTTGCCGCGAGCGTGGTGCGCGCGATCTCGGATAGAACCTCGGCAAGCTCCCTGAGCGCGATATGCTGTCGCCGATGGCGATATGAGATGGAAGACTTCGCTCCCGCTGAGTTCGAGTGCGCCGAGTGTCCCACACAACAGTAATGGATATAGCCCCATCTCTAATATTGAAGGTGGAAGTTCGACCCTCCCCCGTCTCCACCACGAACCTCTCCGCCGCTGCATATAGGCGTCCCCGCGATGCCGCGCCAGGATTCGTGCGGGCGAATCCGCAACCCTGTCGATCACTCGGAGCACCTTACGAACCGCGACATGGAGGGCTTCCTCCGCTTTCGAGCCGCTTGACGGGGAGTCGGGGAACCCTCAGTCTCCACCAACCCGTGAGCTAGCAGTAGCACTATGCTACTAGCTGGCTACATTGCTCAGGAAATGTGACAATTCCTCCCTAGGAGCGCTGGCAGGCACATCAGGCATCCAATAGCGACGAGACCTCCCTTAGACAGTTGCGGACGCAGTCCGGGAACGAGATAGCATGGTTACAGCACGCGACATACACATGAGCATCAAATAGTGGAGATCGTCGACACTGAGAACTTTACGGCGCTGGAACACGCGCCAGATCGGCAGTCGTCCTTCAGATGCAAAGAAAGAGGCCCATGACGGAGATCGGCTTTGACGAGACTCTGGAGCTGGAGGCGGTCATGGAAAAGGTCGTCGAACACATGAACGCCCAGCGATAGGTTGAATAGATGAAGGTAGACAGGCCCCTGACGCTAGGCGTCCTCGACCAATCCCCGTTTCGCAGTGGAGAGACGGCCGCCGACGGCCTGAAAGAGACCGTAAAGCTGGCTCAGGCTACCGAGAAGCTAGGCTGGGCGCGCTATTGGGTAGCCGAGCACCACAACAGTCACTCATTCGCCGGAACTAGCCCCGAGGTGCTGGTAGGACAGATCGCCGCCAGGACGAACGCCATCACTGTCGGTTCCGGCGGCGTGATGCTGCCGCACTACTCAGCGCTGAAAGTGGCGGAGCAGTTTCGGGTGCTAGACTCGTTAAATCCCGGTCGCATCGAGCTGGGCATCGGACGCGCACCGGGCAGCGATCAGTTAACGGCCGACGCGCTCTCGTATCCGCGGCCGCAGATGGACATCAACCTCTTCCCCCAACAGGTGATCGACCTTCTCTCATTCCTTGGAGGACGGATCGACAAGGACCACGTCTTCGCGAGCATCCGCGCCCAGGCCGGGCCGGCTCCGGAGACGCCGCCGACTGTCTGGCTCTTGGGCTCCAGCGACTATAGCGCGAGGCTGGCCGCCCGCATCGGCCTGCCCTTCGCCTTCGCCGACTTCTTCGGCACCACGGGTCAGCACGGCCCCCTGGTCGCTGAGTTGTACCGTAGAGAGTTCCAGCCCTCGGCCTACCTGAAGGAACCGAAGGTCAACGTCACTGTCCAGGCACTATGCGCTCCGACCGAAGAGGAGGCCCTATTCCTGGCCGGCAGCCGCAACATCAGCAAGGCCAGGTCCATCGTACCCGAGCACCGCGCACGCGAGGACGAAGCCGCGGACTTTCCAACTGAGCGTCAAGGCCTCATCGCGCCGGAGGAGGCGGCCGAGTTTCCGCTGACCGAGAGGGCGCGAGAGTACATTGAAGGCTTGAAGACGGGGTATTTGGACGGCGACCCGGCGCAGGTGAAGAGGAAGATCCTCGACACGGCCGAAATGTACGGCGCACAGGACATCAGCGTCGTAACGACCTGCTACTCCTACGAGTACCGGCGCCGATCGTACGAGCTGATCGCTAGGGCGTTCGGCCTAGAACCCCGACCGTAGGCGTCGCACTGCCATTGGGCTCCTCAGTGTGTCTCCCCGCGACCGTCAGCGCCCCGTCCCGATAGCTGCGCACGCTATAATGTGTGCCGCTGACACGCACGGGGCCCGATTTACCAGCGGGGGCATGGCCATTTCAGCCGACAAGCTCCCCGACTTCTTGATACAGATAGTCTCGGCGGCGCTCTCGTAACCCCTACAGCGACCATTTCGTTCCGGTGAAAGGAGGCCCGCATTGGCACAACGCCATCTCCAATCGATGAGCCAGCGTTATATTGGAATTCCGCCGAGGTTCGAACCAAACGAAGGTCAGACCGTCCTTCCTCCGGAGGAGGGAGGGTACGGGAACTGGGTAGGCGGCCATAGCATAGTCTTTGACCCCGACGAGAAGAGATTCTACCTGTTTTACCGGCGCCGGCGCCCCCTTGGGATGGGGCGAGGCTCACATTGCTTTATAGCCGAGTCGACGGATGGAGTGACCTTCAACAATATCTGGGAGGCCAACAAGGAACAGTTTGACGCCGAGTCTATAGAGGTCGGCTCCCTCATTAAGGACCCGGTAACAGGAATGTGGCGCCTCTACGTAAGCTACGAACCGATCGACGGCCCCTGGCGCGTCGACCTGATTGAAGCTCGCCATCCCAAGGAGTTGGATCCCGTGCACCATCGCACCGTGATGCAGCCAGAGGACTACGGGCTTGAGTTCGTCAAGGACCCTCGAGTCTACATCGTCGCGGGCCTTTATGTCGTATTCGTTGCTGTTTCGAGTACCAAGAGGTGGAACGAAGACGAGTCAGGCGTCCGACACCTCGTTGGCCGCGATGCCACCGGCCTCATGACGAGCCCCGACGGCATCTACTTCCGCAGCTTCAAATACGTGTTCGAGTCTGGCCAGGGACTGCCAGGCGAATGGGGGCACTTCAGGGCGCGCATCAACTCCGTCGTATACCTGCCGCCACTGTACGTGGGTTTTTTCGATGCTGGCTCCTCGACCTACGACAACTACGAGGAGTGGGCTGGGGTGGCCTATAGCCACGATCTGGAACGCTGGAACAGGGTCAGCACCGACGGGCCCTGGGTCGTTAGCCCACACGGGTCCATTCGATATATTGAGGCCTTGATGGTGGGAGATGAGCTCTGGTACTACTATGAGTACACTCGACCGGACGGCAGCCACGAGCTCCGAATGAACAAGGCCGCGCTTTGATGCGGTAAGCCGCTCTGCTTGGCCCAGCCGCCCTCACTAATGGCCCACTGTCTTTCATTATTCCTTGGTCCCAACTTTGACTATGTCGGAAGTCCCCAACCCTGCCAAGGAACTCTCACCTTGGTACTTGGCCAGTAACTCCAGTGCCCTCACCCTAGCTGAATGCGAAGATCTCGGGCCCCCGAGAGTCCCCATGCCGTGATCACGGAGCCATGCAAGGCAACAGATCGCTTAGGCGCGCTTCATGTGAGAGGCGACATCCGTGTCGGAGAGCTTCTCCTGCGCGGCGCCGGGGCGCTGAATTAATTACGGTGTTGCTCGCGCCGAGACCTTGTGCACAACATTGTTCTTGTAGTCGGCCAGGAATATCTCGCCCGTTTGGTGGACAGCAACGGACACTAGGTCTCCGAAGGTGGCGGTTCCAACCTGGACTTTGCCGCCTTCGTACTTCTGCCGAGCTTGGTCAGACACGAAAGTGGTGATGACACCTGTAGCGGTATTTATCTTCCGGACACGGACGCTGCCTTCGGTTATGAATAGATTGCCTTGAGCATCTATATCGATATCCTTAGGGAGAGCCAGCATGGCCTCGGTGGCCGGCCCGTCGTCCCCTGAGTAGCCGGCTCCCTCCGCTTTGACTTTTACCGTCACATCGCGGATGTCGGTTATGTTGCGATAAGAGCGTGCGTTTCGCTCGGCGTGTTTCCCAACCCCAGCAGCAGTGGTAATAATCCCGGTGGACCCGTCTACCTTGCGCACTCTGTGATTGTCCATGTCCGCGATGTAAAGATTACCCTGGCTATCGACTACGATGCCGCGCGGTTCGGCTAAACCGGCGCTGGTGGCCGGGCCCCCATCGCCGCCCAGGTCTCTCTCCCCTATCCCTGCGAACGTCGTGATGATGCCGGTAGCGGCGTCGATCCTGCGTATGCGATTATCGGTGGAGATGTAGAGGTTGCCGTCGTTGTCTACGGCCACGTCGGTCGGGAACTTGATCAAAGCCTCGGTAGCCGGGCCGCCGTCGCCGAAGATCTTCTCTCGCGGGTTGCCTATCCCACCGCCGGCTACGGTGGTGATGATCCCGGTGGCGCCGTCCACTCTCCGTATCAGGGTGCTGCCGCTCTCTACAATGAATATGTTTCCGGCGCTATCAACGGTGATGCCAACCGGCTCGGCCAGGCTGGCTTCCCCGGCCGGACCGTCGTCTCCTGTGGACCGGTTCCTTCCGGTGCCGACGACGGTGTCGATAATCCCCGTCGCCGCGTCTACCCTGCGGATTCGGTGGTCGGTGGCCAGGTATACGTTGCCACTCTTATCGAGCGTTAAGGCCGTTGGTTGGTAGAACCCGGCCTCGGTGGCGGGCCCTCCGTCACCGGCGAACTGGGGGTTGCCGCTGCCCGCATAGGTTGTGATCCCTCTAAGGGCAGGCTGCGAGGCCAATGGCAAAGGGGCATTCTCCGATTCAACCTGCGTAGAATCGCCCGCAGGACTCGATTCCTCAGCTGCGCCACACGCCGTCAACATCGCCGTCCCTATCAACGGAAAGAGCCAATTTCCCACGGCGCGCAGCCAGCGTGTCGATCTGAAAGTATCTTTCCGAGCGCTGCTATGTGCCATGCCTGCCTCCGAAACCAGGAGTCCCCAAACCCCCGTGGGCCTCTCCTTGATCAGGTTCACTCTGCTGCGGCTTCCCCACCAGGCTCAGCGGTGATCTTAGGCTCATCCCGACCGTGGTTCGGTACACGGTGCCGTCCCCTGAAGGGGATATTGTACGCCGTTATACGGAGCGGCCTAGGCTAGCTTGACCGCTCTCAGTCGGTTGTTCCACATATCGCATACAAGAAGACAATGCTGACCGTAGAAGCGTAGACCACAAGGCCAATTCAGCTTCGCGCTCGTTGCTGTCCCCCCATCGCCGGAGTCGCCACCTTCGTCTCCGCCGGCGACAGTCCTGAGCCGTCCGCTCGAGTCGACCATGCGAACACGATTGTTACGAGTATCCGAAACGTAGACCGTCCCATCCCACGATACTTCGACGCCGAACGGGCCTCCCAGACGGGCGTCTAACGCCGACGTCCCATCGGGGGAGAAGCCCTCCTCTCCCCTTCCGACGACTCTTGTAATGACGCCAGTCTCGGCATCGACCCTGCGAATCACGTTGTACATGCTGTCGGAGAAGTAGAGATTCTCCCGGCTGTCGAACCGAATGGATGTTGGTGATCCGATGCGCGCCGCGGTCGCCGGGCCGCCGTCCCCCGTGTATCCCTGGATCCCGGTCCCTACGACCGTGGATATCATGCCCGTGGCAGCGTCTACCCTTCGTATCCTCCCGAACCCACCGTCCGCGATGTATACATTGTCGGCCCGGTCTACCTCGACCGCTTGCGGGTAGACGAGGTTGGCGGATATCGCGGGGCCGCCATCGCCCTTGTCCCACGGGAATGCGGCGCCGGCGAGATTGTGGATGACGCCTTGCTCATCGACGCGGCGCACATGCGAGTGTCTGGTGTCGGCGGTCACCGCCCGACCCCTGGAATCAACTGCCACGCCGTTCGGATTGCCCAGATGCGCTTCGGTGGCGGCTCCGCCATCGCCACCGTATGCTCGGGCTCCGCTGCCGGCCGCCGTGCTGATCACGCCCGTCGCTGCGTCGATGGCGCGGACCCGCTGGTTGTATGTGTCGGCAATGTAGATGTCTCCGTTGGGAGCAACTGATACATCGAGCGGCCCCCGAAGGAACGCCCTCTCCGCGAGCCCGCCGTCGTGGACTGCCGCCCCACCAAGCGCCGTGGTGACGATTCCGCTAGTACCATCGTACTTACGCAATCTGCCGCCTGACTCGCCCCAGAACACTGTGCCGTCCGGGTCGGCCCAGATTCCGGCCTCGGGGGAATTGCAGTGGGTCTCGCTACCGGGCAGACCCTCCTCTCCCCACCCGGGGACCCCGTTGCCGACGAGGGTGGAGACGGTGCCGCTCTCTGCATCCACCCTTCGAATCCGGAAGCCGTACTTCTCCGCGACGAACATGTTGTCGTGAAGGTCGAAGCAGAGCGCATCGGGCATCAGGATACTCGCCTCGGTCGCGGGGCCGCCGTCGCCGTTGGAGGCCCGCTGGCCGTTGCCCAGCGCGGTGGTAACAATACCTGTTTTCATGGCGATCTTGCGGATACGGTCGTTAGAATTATCGCAGACGTAGAGGTCTCCCTTGGAGTCGAAGGCGAGGTGCTCCGGGTGATGAAACGCGGCGTCTCTGGCGGGACCCCCGTCGCCGTGATACCCCTCGAGGCTGAGCCAGGGGCCGCTGAACGGCCTGCTGTTACCACGCTCGAGGAGGTGGTGCCGGGCCTCCTGGCCGGCGAAGTGCTCGATTATCCCCGTCTCGGCATCGATACGCCGGACCACGTTGGACCACTCGCAGCAAATAAAGACGTTTCCAGCCTGGTCCACGGCGACACCGGAATCGTTGTCCAACTCCGCTTCCGTGGCGAGACCGCCGTTGCCGCCCCAGCCGATTTTGCCGGAACCCGCGACCCTGGTAATAACTCTCGTTTCCCGATCGATGCGCCGGATCGAGTGGTTCCCTGTCTCTGATAGGTACAAATTGCCGTGCTTGTCCTGAGTCAAGTCGTGAGGGTTGTTGAACCGGGCCTCGTTCGCAGGGCCGCCGTCGCCAGTTCCGCCGGGTACCCCGTCTCCCGCGAAAGTGTGAAGGATGCCGTCGTTGTCGATCCTCCAGATGCGATGCCCCCACATGTCTACGACGATGAGGTCTCCCTCCGGCCACCTGACCACTCCCTGAGGTGTCCCGGCCGGAGCATCCCTGGCCGCTATCCCCTCTTGGTAGCCGACTCCGGCGACTGTGGTGATCGTTCCGGAGCGTAGTCCTTCCAGGGTTCGGATTATCCTCACGCGATCACCTCCTCGAATCGTGCCATCGTGGGATAGGTCCGGCTGATAGGAGCGCGGGGCCCAGGCTAACGTAGGTTTCCTAGCCGGGTTCAACCAAAGGAAACGCTATACGCGCAACATTACCTAAAACGGGGGACCGAATTATGGTCCGTGTGAAGTGATGCACGGAGCCCGAGCTACGCTTCCCTCGGTTTGTCGCGCGAGAAGATCGATTCGGGGTCTACCACGCACCACTGGTATCGATTGCTCCGCCCGGCGCCGTCAAGCATCTCTGGGCTGAGCACGGCCTTGCCGTCTCTCAAAGACGTTGACCCCTCTCTGCCTTCGGAGACTCGAAAAACGTTGTGGTCCCTAGCCGCCTCTGTCTTCGCAAGCTCTACTAGGTCGCGCATCTTGAACAGGCGGACGATTGCGTTGCCGATAGCGGTAATGCCGACCAGGTCGCGCTCCTCGAGCATCCGGCCCAGCTTGTTGAAGTCGGGCTCCCTGTCGTAGTAGCTCCCGTCCTGGCCGGGCAAGGGCTGATAGTCCGTCATGCGCTGCTTCACCAGGGAGCCGTCGTGCCGGCGTATCCCCACGACCAGCGGTGTCGTGTGCCGATAGGGCACCTGGCAGACGTATTCCGCGAAGTGGTGGCTGGTAGAGCACTCGTAGGTCATGCCCATGATGAGAACGCTAACGTTCAGCTCCAGCATCTTGCCGAAGCTCGATCCCGGATCGAACACGCTGAGCTCGGGATCGACCCGTGTGACCGCCTCCGCGTTGGGACCGATAGCCGCGAAACTATGCCGGTAGGCGGTGCTGCGAACGGCGCCGGGAAGCCTACGCACCGTCTCGGTGATCACCCCCATTTCGGACGGGTCATTCAGCGCGTCGACGATCGGGGCCTTCTCTGCCTCATGCTTGAAGGTGAACGTTGGGACAATAAGGGTCCCGTTCTCTCCCAGAACTTCCCTCAGAGCGTCAACGACCGTCGGCGCTCCACCGTTGATGTAGCCGAAGGTTCGCATCGCCGAATGGACAAGAACAGTGTCGCCGGCTCCGAGTCCGATCTCTGAAAGTCCGTCCGCGATGTCCGGCTTCTCAATCATCCACGACTCCTCGTTGCGAAGTCCCTAGAGCATCTGATGTACCTGCCCGGTTCACTCCTAAGCGTCTCCACCACCTAGGCTCAACACTGAGTCAAGCTCATGTTCCGTGACCCTAGGTGCGGTCACGGCCGCGGAACACCTCGGCATTATCGGTGGGCTGATAGCCGATAGAGTCGCGGGCGTGGTCGGTGTCCCAGAAGCGCCACTTGTTGTCGGACACTCCGTAGAAGATGTCGAAGCGCACTTCTTCCGGGGCGTCAAGACTCTTTCTGACCTGCTGCGCCAGGTCGCGATGGCTCTGCCAAGTGGCGAAATGCCGAATGTTGCGGGTGGGATTGTCCCAGGCGACAACTGAGCCGATACGGAGACAGATCACCGAGATACCATGCTCCTCCGAGTAGTAGCGACCTAGAGCCTCCCCATAGGCTTTGGAGACGCCATAGTAGCCGTCAGGTCGGACCGCTGACATGTGGGTCACCTGGGGAACGGGCCAGACATTCACTTGCTCGTACTCCCCTTTGACGATGTGATGGTACGGGTGGTCTTTCTCGTACATGCCAGTCGTGTGGTTGGAGCTGGCGAACACCATTCGCTTGACTCCGTGGATGCGACACGCCTCCAACGCGTTGTAGGTACCCACCAGGTTGTTCGGCAGGACCGAGTCCCACGGGGCAGTGTCGCTAGGGTCGGCGGCGAGGTGCACAACGGCGTCTTGACCCTCGAATGCCGGCAGGATGCTCTGCAGGTCTGAGATGTCACCCTGGTGGTGACGGATGTCCTGCATGGGGCGGCGGGCGAGCCCAGTGAGGTCGCGGTCGCCCTTCAGCTCCTCCAGAACGATACGCCCGATAAGGCCCGTAACTCCTGTAATAAGCACCTTGTTGTATTTCAGCATTGACAGGGCCTCCGAGTATTCCCCTGGGTCCTCAAACGTCCGCCGGGCTTGTCAACTGGCGCTGTAACACCCGGTTCAGCTCTCCGCTGGGAGGTTCTTGTACCGGTGCTTAAAGCCTCTGCCCCAAATAGTAACGCCACCCCTGCCGACGACTTGTAGTTTGCCATCGCTTGCTACCAACGCCGTGTGGCCTTCGATGCCTACAAACGTGGGTCGCGAGAAGCTGATCGCTCTGAAGACGGTCAGCAGCCAGCCGGGCGGGTCATCAAAGTGAGGGATAATCGCCGTGCCGGGAATCGCGCTAAACCCGGGTCCCCATCGAAACGGAGGCGGCTTTAGACCCGCAATCTGCTCTCCCCAGATCATCGCTCCCGCGCTGCAGCCAGCCACGACTCCGCCCCTCTCCAGAACCCCGGCGATCGCAGTCCAGGTTGGTGTACCTTCGAGCGTCCGGTAAAGGTAATGCGGGTCGCCTCCGGAGAGGTACACGAAGTTAGCCCGGGAAATGCGCTGCGTCAGCGATTCATTCATGGCGGTGGCCCTGTCGATGACCTCCACAGGTTCACATTCCGCGCCGAGGCGGGAAAAGTGTCTGGTGCCAAGTCCGGTCCAGTAGGCGATCCGCTGCCGGCCTTCTCGCCCCGCGGCCGTTGGCATGCAGACGACCCGCGGCTTGCTGGGCAGACGCGCCAGGAGGAAATTGTCGACGTCGTCCATCTCAACGGTGTACTCGCCGCTACCAACCAGGGCCAGCGTCCCCCGGTTGGTCGGAGTCAGACCCTCTAGGTGGGCCACCGCGGTTGCATCGATTGTCGTAGCCATACCTTATCGGGTTGAGGGGACCTTGATGCAGCAACAAAGCGCTCTCATGAGTCTACCATTCACCTATACGCGGACCGGCTTCAAATTGAATGTGGTCTAAAGTGATGACAATTTTTCCTTTGACGTGTCCTTCTCCGAAATATCGGAAAGCTTCAGCGGGGATTATGTCAAGTATATAATCACCGAACGTTCTTACTCCCTGGTAGTAATCTTGCCTATCCGCTCCACCGACCCCGGCTCAATCCCTTTCCTCCCTGCCACCTCAGCCATCAGCAACTCGAGAGGCAGACAGCAATTGAGGGGAAAGAGGTCCTCGCCAAGATCTGGAATGCTCAGTATTTGAATCGATGGGTGAACATCTGTCGGGACCGAGTCGGTCAGCAAGACGATGCGAGAGCCGGCCTCAGCGGCTTCTAGCGCGAGGCTCAGCATCAAATCCCAGGTGCGGCCGGCTGGCGCAAGGACGACCGCCGCGAACTCGTGGCCGAGCAATTCGATGGGTCCATGCCGGAACGTCGCTCCCGGCATCGCGCACGTTGCCAGCCTGGCCCCTTCGCTGAACGTTAGGGCCGCCTGCCGTGCGGCTGCCAGGGAGGGGCCTCGCGCGAGGAAGTACAAGAATGGGACCCCATCCAAGTGGGCGGCGGCACGGGACACATCGCCGCGACCCGTCTCGAGATAGGCCTCCATCTCCCGCGCTACGCCTTCGAGGCGCGCGGTCTGCTCGTCTGAGCGTCCGCGCGTCAGGGCCTCTGCAAGAAGGTGGAGGACTGCTAGGCTATTGGAGTACGTCTTCGTAGAAATCGTCGACTCAGGTCCCGCTTGCAACGGAAGCGAAATGGCGGCAGAGCGCGCGAGAAAGCTGCGCTCGTCATTCGTAATCGCGACCAGGGCGCACTTGCCTCTAACCGCTTTCGCCACCCCGCATGTTTCGAAGCTCTCCCCGGACTGTGATACCGCCAACACGAGTTTGAGGTCGTCGCAGGCACCCAGGTGGTAATGGAGCAGTTCCCCGGCCTCCCACAGTTCCGCTTGCAGGCCAGAGGCGATCAGCTTGCCCATGATTGCGATTGGCGCGATCTCCGAGCTCCCCATTCCCGTGAATATCAGGCCGTCTCTTTCGGTAAGCATCTCCTGAACGGACTGTAGAATCCCCTTGCCCCCATTGCGATAGAACTCGAGCGCGCTTCTCAGAGCCGCCGGCTGCTGAAGGACATCGTTCATGAACTCGTTCATAGGGTCAGAGCCAATTGTGTCTCGCGCCTCCGGCGTTATGGATGGACATCTTAGCCTAGCCTGCCGCTTACTTCCACGGGAGGCCGCATCCTCATGATCTCGCTGCGCGTCGCCGCCATCTCCGGGCTCTTCCGAGCGGGTACCTGAGCCCTTGCGCGCATCTATCGCCGTAGCACGGGGGAAGTCGCACGACCCGCTGCTTTCCGGGGAGCAGAATCCCCTAAGGTTATCCTTCGACGCCTCGATCGACCTAGCGCCACCCCGGACCGCCTGCTCCTGCCGGAGTGTCTCATAGTCCAGTAGACCAAAAGACCCATCCAATCACGACCGTCTTTGAGTGCAATATAGTCCGGGTGCCGGGTCCGGTTGACGCGAGAAAGTGGCCGGACTACACTCACGGCTGCCAGAAGCGAATTAGCCTTCGGCACGGCGCCGAAGCCGGTCCCGTAGGAGGACAGGCGCGATGATTCTGATGAGTCCACCTATCAACCTGGGCAGGTCGGCGGAGGAGCGGGAGGATTTCCTGCTTAAAGCCGAGACCCTGGACGTGACCACGGTCTCATTGCATACACCCGCCGACTGGACTGACGAGGAGGTGGAGGGCGCCCGGCGGTTTCTGGATGAGCATGGAATCCGGGCCGGTGAGTTCAGCGCCTTCTACGGAGGACGCAGTCTCGGCTCCAATCACCCGGGTGAGCACCGCGCTGCCGTCGAGCACACGCGCCGCCAGCTCCACCATGCCCGTATCCTGGGCTCCCAATGCGTTGGATTCGCCCTTCACCTCGGATATCAGACGCCAGACGTGTGGTCGGAGGAGGTCTGGCAGCGATGCGTTGCCGGGGTGAGGGATCTGGCCGTGGAAGCTGAGGCGGCCGGTGTCGATATCGCGGCTCACCCACACATCAGGACTCCCCTCTGCTCCGTCGAGCGACATAAGCAGCTCCTGGATGCTGTCGATTCGCCGCGCCTGAAGGTCCTGATGGACCCTGTAAACCTGACGTGGCCGCACCTGGTCTTCGACACCAAGCGCTTGATCAACGATATCTTCGACGAGCTTGGAAGCCAGATTGTTGCGCTCCATGCCAAGGACGTGGTCATGGGTGGAGCTGGCAAGGATGTGGTCCACGTCGACGAGGCGATACCTGGCACCGGGACCATGGACTACGCGACCCTGCTCAGGCGCATGGACGCGCTGCCCCACGACATCACCCTCCACGCCGAGCACTTCCCCTACGCAGAGACCCTGCAAGGCCAGCAATACATCCGGGGCGTGGCGCGAAATATCGGGGTTACGCTGGGATAGTAGGACGGGCAAGGAGGAGACCCGACCTATCTGGGAACTGTCGCGCAGAAGTAGCCGGCTCCCTGAGGAAAGAACGACTGGCCCCACCATCCTCCACCCTCGAAATGTGCCGTGTGACACAGAGCTCGCGACGCGCCCTCGATGCTCGTGACCTCAGGTGAGCAGTCGCGAGAGAAGGGCTAACCCTCCATGCTAGAATGCCACACGGAGGCACCCTGCGACTATGGACCCGGTCCGAGTTAGATACGCGCCCAGCCCCACAGGCGAGCCCCACATCGGCACCACGCGCACGGCGCTTTTCAACTGGTTGCTGGCGCGTGGCTCCGGCGGGTCGTTTATCGTCCGCATCGAAGACACGGACCAGGCCCGTAAGGTCGAGGGCTCGGTTGACCGCCTCTTGGAATCGCTGCGCTGGCTGGGGCTTGACTGGGACGAAGGCCCCACCTACCAGTCGGAGCGGCTCGAGTTGTACCAGCGCGCCGCGGACAGACTTGTCGCGTCGGACAAGGCGTATCGCTGCTACTGCTCCCCCGATCGCCTCGCTGAGCTTCGCCGGGAGCAGAGCCGGCTCAAGAAGGACCCCCGCTACGATCGCCGTTGCCGCTCTTTGGGCGACCAGGAGCGGCGGGCGGAAGAGGAGAGAGGCGACCCCGCCGTCGTGCGCTTCGCGATGCCCGCGGACGGCTCGACGGTAGTGAACGACGTCATACGCGGCGAAGTCTCCTTTGAGAACGAGCGCCTCGACGATTTCGTCATCCTCAAGTCCGACATGTTTCCCACCTACCACCTGGCGAGCGTGGTGGACGACAACGCGATGGGGATCACTCACGTGCTAAGGGCCGAGGAGTGGCTTTCGAGCGCACCCCGCCACCTGCGCCTTTACGAGGCGCTGGGCTGGGAGCCTCCCCAACTCGCGCACCTCCCGACGATCCTGGCGCCCGATAAGTCGAAGCTGAGCAAGCGCCACGGCGCCACATCGGTGTTGGAGTACCGCGAGCAGGGATTCCTACCCGACGCGATGCTGAACTTCATGACGCTGTTAGGGTGGTCTCTTGACGATAGGACCGAGATCTTCTCCAGGGAGGAACTGGTGAGCAGCTTCTCCCTCGAGCGAGTGTCGAAGTCGGGCGCCGTTTTCGATATCGACAAGCTCCGCTGGATGAACGGCCACTACATCCGCGAGACCTCTCACGAGGAGCTGGCCGACGCCCTCCTGAAATACTGGCGCTCGAACCCGGCAGAGGAGGTCCCCGACCTGCCTGGGAAGGACTACCTGGAGCGCATCGTGCCCCTGATACAGCCGCGCATGAAGACCCTGAGCGACGCCGCGCCGCTGATTCCGTTCTTCTTCAGTCCGGCTGACTACGAGGCGGACGAGCTCGTTCAGAAGGGCATGGATGCTCCCGGCGCCAGGGCGGCGCTCGAGGCATCCCTCGAAGCCTTGGAGGGACTTGAGTCCTTCGACGCCGCCTCCACCGATGGCGCGCTTCGACCCCTCGCCGGCCCGCTCGAGATCAAGGTCGGCCAGCTCCTCGGAACGCTGCGCGTCGCCATCACTGGGCTACAGGTCTCGCCGCCGTTGTTCGAGAGCATGGAGGTGTTGGGAAGAGACCGGACCCTGGCGGCGATCAGGGAAGCGCTGGACCGGCTCTGAGGGCTTGCGGGCTGTGCTTCTGCCCGCTCCGCCGGAGTATGGGCCGTGGCGATCGGAAATTCGCGCGATGCCGCGATTTGGTATCATCGAATTACAGTTCCATCCGAATTCGTGCTAGATGACTTCACCTACTCGTTCTTTCTGGAGATTACTCTCACTCTACGTATTCTCGCTATTCTCATCGCCCATACGGCGCGGCCGCAGCCATTGGGACCACCGCATCACTCTGGCCATTCTTGCGCCCGTGATTCTGATCAGCTCGCTGTACATCTTCGCCGCGATCAACTCGGCGGTCTTTCACAATGAGCCGCGTGGGTTCAATACTCAGATCGAGGGCGACATGGGACCGACCTGGTCACCGGACGGCACCCGCTTCGCCCTCGCGTCTCCCGAGAGCGGGAACTACGACATCTACATCGAGAACGAGAACGGCCGGGAGCGCACCAACCTGACCAACAGCCCGAATGAGGATACCCACCCCACATGGTCGCCCGACGGCAGCAGGATCGCCTTCCGGTCCCAGAACGAGAACGGCTCCACGATCCACGTCATTCGGCCCGACGGGACCGGGGAGACCAACCTCACATTCGTCCCCGCTCTCTACGTGCAGATGGCATGGTCGCCCGACGGCAGCAAGATCGCTTTCGTGTCCAATCGCGACGCAGTACACGCCAACCGGCCGCGGACGCCCGTCGACGTCGACGCGCCGTTCGAACGGCCGAAGCGGCACAGGCCGGATGTCTACGTCGTCAACGCCGACGGGTCCGATCGGAAGAGGTTAACGGTCAACGAGGTGTTCGATGGCGAGCCGTCATGGTCGCCCGACGGCAGCAAGATCGTCTTCCAATCCCTGAGAGACGGCAACAGCGAGATATACGTTATGGACGCCGACGGCGGCAATCAGACCAGACTGACGCACAACGACAGACCGGACGTCACGCCGGCCTGGTCGCCCGACGGCGCCCAGATCGCTTTCGCCTCGAAGCGCCCCGAGACAGCGTTTGGAGCACAGGTTGGGGCGCTCAACTTCGACATCTACCTCATGAACGCCGACGGCAGCAACCAGACGAACGTGACCCGCACACCCATTACCGACGATTCCCGGCCGGTCTGGTCCCCCGACGGGCGCCTCATCGCGTATGATGGCCGCTACAAGGTCGCGATGCCCGCGGTGCCCGGCAATAACGAGATCTACCTGATGCGCGTAGACGATGACAACACCGGGCCCACACCCCTCACCAATAACCCCACCCTTTTGGACCCCGACCGTCACAAAGGCCCTGTGTGGTCGCCGGACAGCCGGTTTATCGCGTACAGCAGCCTGGAAAACGGCACGGCGCGCATCCGCCTGCTGGAGATCGAGAACAGGGACGAAAAAGGCGCCGGCGCGGCCACTACGATTCGACGAACGGAGTTCTGAGCAGATGCGAGACAACCGCGCGAAACCTTACCTCCTCGTCCCTCTGGTCCTCTTCACGCTCATTGCCGCCGCCGGCTGCTCGTCCATCCCGGTGGAGGAGCGCACGGCCCCCGACACGATGGGGTTCACCACCCCGGGAGCGTACGAACAGCCCACCTACATTATGTTCAACCAGGAGTTCAACCGGGACCCCGAGATAGGCCGGTGGATGCGCACCAAAGATTTCCGGGTGGCGCTGTCTCTAGCTATCGACCGCGATACCATAAGCGAGGTCGCGTATCTCGGCAGGGGCCGTCCCGAGAACTCGATCGTCCCGGCCTCGTCACCGTACCGGCCAGACCCGGCGGCCCTCGACGTCAACCGCGACCTGCAACGGGCGAACGAGCTACTCGACGGCCTTGGTCTCTCCGAGAAAGACAGCGACGGATTCAGGATGCGGCTGGACGGCGATGGCCCGCTGACCCTCAGTTGGGAGATCAGCCGCGGCCTGGGCGTCGAGGCGCTGCGGTACGACCTGCAGGGAGGGGCGTACCGCTCGATCGCCAACCTCGTGCAGAAGAACTGGCGGGAGATCGGCATCAAGCTGCTTTGGGACGAGGGCCCGAACACCTTCGCGCACATGCGGGAGAACCGGCAGTACATCGGCATGCACTCCGTCCCCTTCAAGGCAGAGCCTTGGGAGCGGGCGTGGCGGCTTATCGTGCCGACGACGGAGTTCAACCCCATCGCACCGGAGATCGGAAGATTCTTCAAGACCGGCGGCCAGTCGGGCATGGCCCCGTCGGGCCCGGACCCCATTTACTTGCCTCTTGCCCCTCCGGGTACCTCCCCGGCGGACTCCACCGGCATGCTGAAGCGATTGCAAGAGCTGTGGTCGGAGGGCCTGGCCTACGAGGCCGGCGACCCAAGGCGGACTGAGATCGCCAAGGAGCTGTTCAGGATCGCAGCCGAGGAGAGGTACGTTATCGGCCTCGTCGGCTTCGACCAGTAGCACCCTCAAAGACGCGCAAACCCCGCGCTGCCATTCGTCCTGGGCCGTCGAAGGACGGACCCCGCCGGCCGGAGCCCTCTCAGATCCGTTCGTCCTGAGCAGCACGTCGAGAAAGTGGCGAGCTGTTACTCCATAGCCCGTCGAAGGACGCTCCCCACCCCCCTCGGGGACGCCCGGCGCCGAGGGCAAATTTCCTTGACACCCCATAGGCGTAAACCTATACTCCGGATGCTGGTCGGCCGGGGAGAAGATGACGATACAAGAGCAAATTAAAGAGGACGTGAAGCAGTCCATGCGGAGCAGGGACTCCGCCCGTACGTCCGTACTGCGACTACTGCTCTCGGCGATACACAACGAAGAGATCGCGAAGCAGGAGGCGTTGAAAGACGAGGCCGTATTGGACGTGCTCGGCCGCCAGGCTAAGCAGCGGCGGGACAGCATCGAGGCTTTCAAGATGGGGGAGCGGCAGGACCTCGTGGACAAGGAAGAGTCCGAGCTCTCCGTCGTGCTCGAGTACCTACCCGAACAGCTCTCGGCGGACGAGATAGCGTCACTGGCCAAGCAGGCTATCGAAGAGCTTGGCGCGGAGGGCCCGCAGGACATGGGCAAGGTGATGGGCCGCGTCATGCCCGCGGTGAGAGGCAAGGCGGACGGCAAAGCGGTAAGCGCGGCGGTTTCGGGGCTGTTGGGTAAGCTGGCCGGCTAGATCCCGAAGCAGGAAACCAGGAAGACTACAGGTGTCCGTCTACGTGACGGCATTCATCCACATGTGTAGGGGCGGGTTTGAAACCCGCCCCTACGTGTGGTTGGCACAATGACATGAGATTCGGCATCGTCGTCTTCCCGGGGACTTGGAGCGACACCGACTGCTACCACGTGCTCGATGAGGTGTTCCACCAGCCGGTGGAGTACGTGTGGCACAAAGACACAGACCTATCGCGTTTCGACTGCGTGGTGCTTCCCGGCGGCTTCTCATACGGCGACTATTTGAGGGCGGGCGCTATCGCGCGGTTTTCGCCGGTCATGGCGGCGGTCAAAGGCTTCGCCGCGCAGGGGCGCCTCGTTCTGGGTATTTGCAACGGCTTTCAGGTGCTCTGCGAGGCGGGGCTCCTTCCCGGAGCGTTGATGCGCAACGCTCACCTCCAGTTCCGATGCCAGTGGGTCCACCTGCGCGTGGAGAGCGCCGCCTCGCCCTTCACGAGCTCCGCGTCGGAGGGCGAGGTGCTGCGGGTCCCGATCTCGCACGGCGAGGGGAACTACTTCGCCGACCCTCGCACCCTGGCAGAGCTCGAGGCCGAGGACCGCATCCTCTTCCGCTACGGCTCCGAGACTGGCGATGTGACCGACGAGGCGAACCCCAACGGCTCCCTGGGAAACATAGCCGGGATCACCAACGCCCAACGCAACGTGATGGGCATGATGCCGCACCCCGAGCGCTGCTGTGAGCCCATCGTGGGCGGCGCCGATGGCAGACGCATCTTCGAGTCGATAATCGAGACGGGCGGCCGCTAGAACACTAGGACGAGGAGGACGGGGCTTGGCTGTATCGCAAGAAGCTCTAGACAAGCTGGCCGTCTCGGAGGCCGAGTACGAGGCGATAGTCGAGCGGCTGGAGCGGGAGCCGAACGAGTTGGAGCTGGGAATGTTCGGCTCGATGTGGAGCGAGCACTGCGGCTATAAGCATTCCAAGCCCCTGCTCAAGATGCTGCCAAGTGACGGCCCGCGTCTGCTCGTCTCCACCGGAAGCGAAAACGCGGGCGCCGTCGACGTGGGGGGCGGCCTCGCGGTGGTCATGAAGATCGAGTCCCACAACCACCCCTCGGCGGTCGAGCCGTACCAGGGCGCCGCCACAGGAGTCGGCGGCATCGTGCGCGATATCTTCTCCATGGGCGCCAGGCCCATCGCCCTCCTGAACTCGCTCCGCTTCGGCCCGCTTTCGGACGCGAACAACCGCCGGCTCTTTCGTGGCGTCGTTGCCGGCATCGCAGGCTACGGCAACTGCCTCGGCATTCCTGACGTGGGAGGTGAGATCGCGTTCTCCCCCTCTTACTCAGGCAACCCGCTGGTCAACGCGATGTGCGTTGGGGTCGTGCCTAAAGATAAGATCGTCAGATCGACGACCGGGGAACCGGGGAACGTCCTGCTGCTCGTCGGTGCACAGACCGGCCGGGACGGGATCCACGGGGCGTCCGGCCTCGCGTCGCGCATCCTCGAGGAGGATCGCGAGCAGCGCCCTGCGGTACAGGTCGGCAACCCCTTCATGGAGAAGGTGCTTTTAGAAGCTTGCCTGGAGGTGGCGAGGGCCGTGGACATCGCGGGGATGCAGGACCTGGGCGCCGCCGGCTTGACGAGTTCCACCGTCGAGGCCGCGGCCAACGGGGGGACCGGGGTGGAGATCGACGTCTCCCGTGTGCCTCGCCGCGATGAAGGCATGACCCCTTACGAGGTCATGCTCTCAGAGTCTCAGGAGCGCATGCTCATCATCGTCAAGCCGAGTAGCGTTGAGGAGGTAAGGCAGACGTTCACGAACTGGGGACTGGACTCGACGCTAGTCGGGACGGTTACCGGCGACGGCAAGGCGAGCGTCCGAGATGGCGCCCAGCGGGAAGGCGAGGTCCCGGTGGAGATGCTGACCGACCCGCCTCTATACAGGCCCGACGGCATAAAGCCGGAGGGCCTGAACGAGCTGCAAGAGTACGACCTGGAAAGCGTTCCAATGCCCTCGGAACGCCCGGGGGCGGTGCTCCTCGGGCTGCTGTCGGCTCCGAACATCGCCAGCAAGCAGACGGTATTCAGACAGTACGATCACCAGGTCCAGACCAACACGGTGGTAGCGCCCGGCGCCGACGCCGCGGTGCTCCGGCTGAAGGGAACGCTGAGGGCTGTCGCCCTGGCCACGGACGGCAACGGCAGGTACTGCTACCTCGACCCCTACGTAGGAGGCATGATCGCGGTGGCGGAGGCGTGCCGCAACGTCTCCACCGTCGGGGCGCAGCCCATCGCGCTCACCGACTGTCTCAACTTCGGCAATCCCGAGCGGCCGGAGACCTACTACCAGCTCGAGGAGTGCGTGAAGGGGATCGCGCGCGCCAGCACCGCGTTCGACACGCCGGTCGTCAGCGGGAATGTAAGCCTCTACAACGAGTCCGCGAGCGGCCCCATATATCCGACGCCGATCATCGGCGCGCTGGGCCTGCTGGAGGACGCGACCCGCCACGTCACGCACGGGTTCGTCGACGAAGGCGACCTCGTCCTGTTGCTCGGCGCCGCAGAGGTCTCGGGTGAAGCCCGCAACCTCGCCGGCTCCGAGTACCTGGAGCTGGCGCACGGCCTGGTAGCAGGCAGCCCCACTATCGACCTGGCCCTCGAGGCCGCGGTCCAGGCGGTCACCAGGCAGGCGATCGAGGGTGGACTCATCAAGTCCGCCCACGATTGCTCCGACGGCGGTCTCGCTGTGGCGCTGGCCGAGTGCTGCATGGCGGGCGGGACCGGCTTTCGTGGCGACATCCGCTTCGGGGGAAGGTGGGACGCGGCGCTGTTCGGGGAGACTCAGTCTCGCGTCGTTGTTTCCGTCGATCCCGAAAAGCTCGCGGACCTGACCGAAGAATCCGGCCGGGCAGGAGTCCCGTTCGTAGTGCTCGGGAACGTGGGTGGAAGCACGATGAATATAACACCGCATCTCAATGTTGGCGTCGAAGAGATGGCCCACGCCTGGAGCACCGGTCTCGGGCAGGCCCTGGGGGATTCTTCATACGGCCAGCCTTGACCTGGTTTTTTATTCATGCTAGTCTTTTGACCAATGGTTGGCGCGTTTCCCTGACAGGGGGAGCGTAGCTGCAACGACGGGAACCCGCAAGTGAGTGTGAAAGCGCGGTTTCCGGCACCAAGGTTGGGTGAAAACTTGGAACGCCGGAGAGCCGCGTTTTTTATTGGAAAAGAATAGGCCGGTGAGATGCGCTTAAACCTCTCACCGGCCAAAGACCTACCCCTCCGAAAAGAAAGGAAGGCTCGTGCGTTATTGTATCTGGCCGAGAGCACCACCATCAAGCCCGACGATTCACGGCACGGGATACATCCAAGAGACGCATCCCGTGCATTCTCGGATGCACACTGACCGCATACCGTTAATACCCGAAGGTAATTGGTGGTATAAATGCAGCTTTCATGGTTGACCACATACGTGTTTCGTAGTACACTTGTAGCTACAAAACACGAAGACGCAGGTGCGCTAACACCTACGCCTTCTGAACCGATCAGCGAGGGGTTATCTCGCGGATGGTCTCCACATATTCTACCACCCCCCAGGCGGCAATCCAAGAACCGCCTATCGTCAAAGAGCTTGCCGCTCTCTTCTCCCGCCTCGACGACTCCGAACTGCTGAAGACCCTTACCGGCCCTGCCCGTCGCGGCCCCAAGGGCTACGATATGACCATCCTTTGGCGGTGCGTCGTCACCAAGCACCACCTTGGCCTGCCCTCTACGGCGGCGTTGATACGCACTCTGCACCAAAATCCCTTTGTTGCGCGGGCGTGCGGCATTGGTTCGCCTGAAAACATCCCCCACAAAGCAACCTTCAGCCGGTTTTACCTGCGGCTGTCCAAGCGGTTCACGTTGTTCGAGTTGAAGAACGTCTCTAGGTCGCTGGTACGGCGGCATTACGGGGAGCTTCCGGCGTTTGGAGAACGGGTAGCGCTGGACAGCACGACTTTGAAGGGTTGGGTAAATGGTGGCAAGCCGAAGCAGTCCGACCCCGACGCTGGCTGGTCTGTCAAGAAGAACAGCCACGCCCGCACCGAGTACACCCTCGGCTACAAGCTGCACCTGCTGGTAGATTGTGAGTCGGAGCTCCCGATAGCGGCTAATGTGAGCGCGAGGAACGTCCACGACGCTAAACGGGCGTCGAGGGTGCTCTCGGAGGCACGATACACCGACAGCCGCCACTTCAAGCCGCGCTACGTCATGGCCGACAAAGGCTACTCCAGTAAAGACCTGTTCCGGCTCGTCCGGCAGCAGTATTTGTCGAATCCCGTCATCGACCTGAATGCTGCCCACAAGAAGCTGGCTGCGAAGCATGGGGAAGAACAGAAGTTGCCTGAGTGGAAGGCGCTCTACTCGCAGAGGCAGGCCGTGGAGCGGTGCTTCAGCGGGCTCAAAGGGCTCAGGTCGCTGAACCACATCACGTTGCAGGGACGGGCGAAGGTTACCGTGCATTGCTACTTGTCCCTGATTGCGATGCAGGCTCAACCGCCTCTATCTTCGATTCCAACTTAAAGGCGGTCTCGATACCCTCCCGTGTGATTCTCCAGCATTCAACTGGCGGCCCACAATTCGGCGCAAATGAGATTGCCCCACGGAGGATTATCTCCATCGCCTGCTGGCCGAATTTATGACCCGCGATGAACAATGTATTTATTGCTGCCACGGCCCACGGGTAGCCAGTCCCAATTGCAGCGAATCTGACATCAATGTGTGAGAGATAGCGTCCGTCTTCGCTTAATGTATAGATATCCGGCTGTCCATTGACCCAACCTGCCATAAGACATTCTCCTAGGAAACCCTCGGATAGTTTTTCTTCTGCAATATCCGCCTGGGCGACATCATTCGTCAATCGGCGCTGCTCACCATTAAGGACGCTGAGTGCGTCACTGGCATCGTGGGCAAACTCAGCCCAAGACTTTGTCTCTAAATCATATCCCTGCGCCCAGTCGCTAAACCCATCGCTACCAATCTGTGGGTTGCCAGCAGCTCCCCAGGCAACAGGCTTGTCTTGGACTTTACCTAGCTTGTCTCGTTGACTCTTTAGCCCGAATCCACCGAAGGACACCGATGGACGGCGTGAGGAAAGCGGAAGGGGGGGTGAGGGAGCTACAGGGGAAATAGCCTGGGTTCCATTTGGGGTAGGGAGGTCGGCGGACGGTCTTCATCGCCGCACAGGGGCCCCTATGGCCGTCTGCGGGAGCTGCGATGCGGGGGATGGCGAGAGAATACGCAGCAGGGAACTCTCTCGGACCGGGCTGGCGCGAGTCTGCGGGGATCTTCGGTTGTCCGGTGGGTGGGTCGCCGACGGTGCCGTCAGGCCGGGAGTGGAATGGCTCGCAGCCGGGCCAAGGCGCGGCTGAACTTCTCAGCCCAAGGCCAGCGATCCGGAAGATGCAGGGTCAACCGGCGTGCCGAGCGGGTGAGCCGTCCGGCTAGGGAGAAGAACCGCCGCCGGAGGGTCTTGGTGGTGGCTATCCGCTCTCCCAGACCGATCCGCGCCGTCCAGCGGGCCAGGTTGTGGGCCATCGTCTGGACGGCCAGCCAGGCGCCGTTGGCGGCGAAGCGGCCCGAGGGGAGATGGTTCAGCCCGACGCCGTACTTGAGGTCGCGTATGGCATTCTCGATCTCGGCGTGGCGGCGATGGTCAGCCTCCAGTTCGAGCAACTCCCCGTCCCGGTCGGTGATGAAGCCGTGATAACTGTATTTGGCGAAGAGGGCCAGTTGGGAACCGGGCGTCGGCTTCACCCGCCGGACGATGAGCCGTACCGGCGCGGCGTCTGCCTCGGCCTGGAAGGGGGTGCAGGTGATCTCGGCCACATCGGCGGCACCGTCCATCCAGTAAGGAATCGGCGTCCAGGCATCTTCGGGTATCGCCTCGATGAGATTGTGCAGGCTTTTGTGCTGGCGGATGGTGATGGAGTAGCGGACATTGATCCGGCGGCAGACGGCGACCACGGCGTGGGTATAGAAGCCGCTGTCGGCACGCATGGTGAGCTGCCCGCTGGCCCCGCCGTAGCGAACCCGGCTCACCGTTTCACGCAGGAAGTGGGCGGCGCCGCGAGCGGTGTTGGCCCGGCCCTCGCGCAGCCGGGCCATCAGCACGTCGCCTGTGCCGGCGGCGACGGCCAACAGCGGGTGATAGCCCCGCTTGCCGGTATAGCCGTGGTGGCGTGCGCCCTCCTTGGCCAGTCCGTAGGTCTCGCAGATGGTGGAGTCCAGGTCAATGGTCAGGGGCCCGTCGCCGGGTCCCGCCCCGGCCTGCCAAGCCCGGGCCAGCAACTCGCGGCTCACCCGGTCGAGTTGACGGACGTGGCCCCACCGGAAGCTGCGCAGGAAGGTGCCCAGGGTGGATGGCGCCTTCACCGTGCCGCCCAGGGTGCTGGCCGTCCCCCCGGTGCGCAACACATCGGCGTCGTCAATGCAGTCGCCCCCAGCCAGCGCAGACGCCACCAGCGTCATCATCTTGTCGCTCGTGTTCGCCCGCCCCGGGGCATCGCCCAGGTCGAGGCGCTGCCGGACGAGTTCGGGCAGGCCGAGGTGCCGCGCCAGGGTGGCCGGAAGGAGCAGCCCGGCATTGGCCACCAAGCGGCGGTCGTCGAAGGTGATTTGGATTCGGTCGGGGTGGTTGCGTGGCAGCATCTATTGGGTGCTCCTTTTCCAGGGTCTGTTTTTTGCTACAAAACCATTATCCCAGAAGCACAGGAGCACCTTCTTGCTGCTTCAGGACGCTAACCCGACGCCCTCCTTCGGTGGATTCGGGTTTAGTCCCTCAGCCGTTGAAGTCGCTTCACCATCGGCGGCCAAAAGTATCGAGCCCTTACTCTCCAGCATCGCCACTACGATGGTCATCGGCTTTCTCCCAAGAGAAGATGCTAGCATTCTAGCCCACCCTCAAAGGAGAAATATGCAACTTCCTCCCTTGACATTGTAGCTGTGCGGGGCTAGATTTAAGGGTAGCGTTAGCACTCGCGCCACCCGATTGCTACCTCCATCCAGAAAGGTTATCTCCTTTGCCACGCTACGATTACGAGTGCACGGCCTGCGGACACCGGTTCGAGCTCAAGCAGAGTTTCGCGTCGGAGCCGGTCGCTACATGTCCCGAATGCCAGAGCGCAGCACGGCGTGTCATCCACTCGGTACCTGTAGTGTTCAAAGGCAGCGGCTGGTATGTGAACGACTACGGTAAGGGCCGAGGCCCCGGCGCGGCGGAGGGTAAGGACTCGGAGAAAGAGACGAAGGAGAAGACCGAATCGAGCTCCAAGTCGGACTCCGACTCCAAGGACTCTAAGCCCAAGAAGAAGGCGAAGGCCAAGAGCTAGAGAACCCCAACACATTGCGCGCACTCGTCCAACGCGTCTCCCAGGCGTCGGTGAACATCGAGGGCGAGGCAGCCCGGAGCATAGGGGCCGGTCTCGTGGTCCTGGTGGGCGTCGGGCGTGACGACAGTGACGAAGACGCCGCTTACATAGTCGACAAGACCGTCAACCTGCGGATATTCGACGACGAGGACGGCAGGTTCAACTACTCGGCCCTGGACAAAGGGGCCGAGCTTTTGGTTATCAGCCAGTTCACCCTCTACGCCAATACTCGCAAGGGCAGGCGCCCCAGCTTCACCGAGGCGGCCCGTCCCGAAGACGCCGAAGCCCTCTTCCAACGCACGCTCGACCTGTTCGCCGCCACGGGGCTCAGGGTCGAGACGGGCAGGTTCCAGGCCGACATGAGCGTCGAAATCCACAACGACGGGCCTGTGACCATCTCCCTGGACTCGGCCGACCAGGAGCGCTCACGGCGCGGCTAGGCCGGGCGGACTGCTGGACGCATCCCGGTCCGTGGTACTCCCATGCTAGCTCTCAAGCGGACGATGCCGCCCTCCGATAGTCGCAGCGTTTCTGGCTCACCTCGGCGACCAGAACGCCAGTACCCCGTCGCCGACCTCTCGGGTCCACGAGCGCCGCTCGGCGGACACGACGATAACCTTGCTGCGTTGCTGCTGAAGCCCAGAAGACACCGTGTCGGCCCCGCCGGGAAATGTTCCTGCGAGGACCAGCGCCGTGCTGTCCGGAGACCATAGCTGATGAGAGTGGGCGAACTGGTCGAAGAACTGGAGCATCGTCAGCTGCTCCGCGGATGGAATGAAGCTCAGAAGCGGCCAGCTAACCCCCTCCTCGACGTCCAGAATGTTCAGGCGAAGTACGTCCCTTTCACTCGTGAGGGTCAGATACGCGATCTTCGCGCTGTCAGGCGACCACATGAAAGCTACGATCGGGCCTCGAAGGTCCACGGTCTGTTCGGTCCCGCTGGCGCCATACAGCCCGACGTGCTGGTAGACCGTGAGCCCGAGCGGCACGTAGTGGAAGATCACGGCCGGCCGCGTAACAGCGATGAACTCGCCGTCTGGCGACCACGAGAACACGGCCCCCTGGGGAACGCTATCGATCACATCGGGACGCCTCGCACCGGTCCTGGTGACGTATAGCGTGTAACCCTCTTGTTCGTCCCCGGAGACTACGGTGACCTCGTCGCCGGTCGGCATCCAGGCCGGTACCCGGTAACCGAGTCCCCCGGGGACCAGGAACGGCTCCGGGAGCCCGTCCTTCTCGAAGTCCATGACGTAGTGGTCGAGACCGCGGTGGACCATGAGAAACCGGGAGCTGGCGGACCATGCCATCCATAGCGGGCCCGATTCGAGGACAGCTTCAGGACCGACCCGGTCCGTCAGGTCGTCGAGATACAGCCTCATTGGCCCCTCTGTAGTCCCAACGAATGCCACGCGTCTGCCGTTCGGCGACCAGTAAATGTAATGTGGCGCGCCGTTGGCGACGAGGTTCGTTACACCGGGCTCGCCCTGGTGTAACTCACGCAGCTTCCCGCTGACGGTGTTGAGGGAGTAGAGGTTTGCTTGCCGGTCTCCGTTCTCAAGCCGCACGACGCCGGAGAAAGCGAGCTTGTATGCGTCCGGTGACCACGTTGGCCAGGTGTAGAAACCGTCGTCGCGCGTCAGCCTGCGCTCGTCGGACCCGTCCGGCCTCACCGACCAGATCTGACCTTGGTTGTCGACGTAGGCGATGCGGTCCACGCCGGCGAGGGGTGGCAGGGGCGTCCCAGATGATGATGTGCCGCCGTGTCCCCCGACCACGGCCGTCACCACCAGCAAGGACGTCAGTAGCAGTACGAAAGCGTAGAGTCTGAGCTGATCCCTGGGTGCCATTCCCTCGCTACCACACACCCCCTCCGTCGGACGACGCAACCATCGCGCGGGGGATTCCCCCCTGGCGCTCAGACGATACTAGGTTATCTCGAGACTAAAGTCGAGTGCTCTGGCAGAGTGAGTCAGCGCTCCCACCGAGACCATGTCCACGCCTGTTTCGGCCGCCGCCCGGACGTTGCCGAGACTGATCCCGCCGGAGGCCTCGGTCAAGGCCCGGCCTTTCGCCATCGCCACAGCTTCGGCCATCTCTTCCAGCGGCATGTTGTCGAGGAGCAAGATGTCAGCCCCTGCGTCAAGCGCCTCCTTGGCCTGCTGCAGGTCTTCCACCTCAACCTCGACCTTGAGCCGATGCGGCGCGTTTGACTTGACCGTCTCGACTACTTCGCGGAGCCCGGACCCCACTCGCTCCATCGCCTTGATGTGATTGTCTTTAACAAGGATTCCGTCCCCCAGGCCCATGCGGTGGTTGCGGCCGCCACCAACCCTCACAGCGTACTTCTCCAGGACGCGATGGCCGGGGGTGGTCTTGCGAGTATCCAGCAGCGGTACCCCCGAGCCATCGAGGGCGTCGACGTACCTCCTGGTCTCGGTCGCCACGCCGCTGAGACGCTGCAGGAAGTTGATAGCAGTCCGCTCGGCCTTGAGAATCGACGCGACCTTGCCCTCGACCTCCGCCACAATGTCGCCTTCGTCCCCGCGGCCGGCGTCGTGGGGCTGCAGCTCGGAACCATCGGGCAAGAGCTTGCGAGTCTTTAGCGTCGGGTCGAAGCGTCGAAACACGAAAAGGGCAACGTCTATGCCGGCCAGCAATCCGGGAGCCCGTGCCGCCACGGCCGCTGATCCGCGCAGGTCCGCCGGTATGACACCGTCCGTGGTAACGTCGCCGCCGTCACCGAGGTCCTCAGAGAGGGCCTCGTCTACGAGCGCCTCGATCTGGGGCGTTATGGGAGGTTGAATCGCGTCGTGTGCCATGTTGTGAATCGTAGACAGGGGGCCGCCCCGCTGGCCCGTGTTACAGTCACGAGACCGGCCAGTTCACAGCCCCTTGTTTGCGCCTATATACGGCGGAATTCTACCACGCCAACGAGGGTTGAAGGGTGCTGGAGCAATGGGAGGGCAGGTTTGAAACCTGCCCCTACGTGCCGAGGTGGCTGCGACATATGTAGCGGCCGTGCCTTCCGCCCGCAAGGACCACCGCGGGGGGCGACCCGATACGCTAGCCGGCGATGGGCGGCGCGACTACCTCTCGGCTGCGATCGACTTCCGTAGTTTCCGCAGCGCGACGGCCTCCGTCTCGCGAACAGCACCGTCATTCGTTCCGAGGCGGAGCGCTGTTTCCGACAACGACGTTGGGGGCTCACCTGTAAGGCCAAACCGCATTCTCAACATCTCGGTCTCTTGCTCTGACAGCGTGTTGCCGATAATCTCATCCATCCTGGTTTCCCTCACCCTGTGGGTCAGCGCGAACCACAGAACCTCATAGCCTCGCTGGATCTGTGCGTTCAACGTCCACCTCCTCGGAGAAGTCGGCCAAGGGCAGCAAAAAGCCTCCCATCATGGGAGGCTATCCTTCGTGCCGGCGGATTGTACCATACGCCTTCTCCGCTCCTTACCGCGGGCGGAACACTGTGCGTTCGCCGGTCAGCCGCGGCCTGGATCACGCTCCTGTCTCCGTACCACCCTATTGCCATCACGCACCCAATTCCGACTCAGCGCCTCGCTGTGATCGATGAGACGCTGGAGGCTCTTGTACTCAGTGTCGCCAAGCCTGACGGCGCCCAGAATCGCGGCGGCAGCCTTCCCCGCCGTCGACCCCGCGATGAATCCGCCGGGCTGGTTCGCGCGAGTCTTCCACGCCGCGTCGATCTTCGGTCCCCACGCCTGCGGGTCCAGCGGCGTCCCCGACGTAACGACACTCGCGTCAGCAAGCTCCACGATCACGTCGCCTGGGCCCCTCGGCCGTCTCGCGTTGACTTCGGGCGAGGCCTCCAGGAACCTGGTGAACGTCGAGTATCCGTGGATCCTGTAATCGAACGCCGGGTCGAGCCGTTGGAGCGTCTCATGGAGCTTGCTGCCAACCACCTGTCCGTCTTCGTCCATCGCTGCCATAACCGCCCTCGTGAGCAGAGAGTCGTCGTTAGCCTTGCTTTGAGGTGGCGGCGCCTGTCCCGCCTGAGCTGTGCTTTCCCGGCCGTCCAAATACAAGAAGCGGTCGCACGCTATCACCAGGGTGCGCGGTGCGGTCGCCTTTGGGCCGGCCCCGATTACGGTCTTGCCGGCCGCTCGCAGCCTGCTTACGAGGGGGACGAAGTCGCTGTCCGTGGAAACGATTACGAAGGTGTCGACCGCCGCCTGATACAGCAGGTCCACGGCGTCGATCGCCAGGCGCAGGTCGCTTGAGTTCTTCCCAGACCGCACCGAGTGGAAAAGGTGAATCGGCTCGATGGCGAGCTCCAGGATTCGGTCCCGATGGCTCCTGGCCTCCGACCAGTCCCCATAGGCCCTTTTCACAATGACGCGGCCGACGTCCGATATCTGGTCGAACAACCGCTGAACGGAGCTCAGTCCGACGTTCTCAAAATCGATAAGGACCGCTATCTGGCTATCAGCCATCATCCCCCCCTAGGCGCTTTCCGGGTACGCGTAGCGCGCCGTCCATTATAGTCTGCGCACCACGGCGTGTCTCATCAACCACTCCTCCCGAGTCCATCGCCCGCTGGTCACTTCGGCAGCCTCAGCACAGGCCTGAGCTTGTCGAAGGACTCTTCCGCGACCCACTTGGGCCTTGCCCGCCGGCTGCCAGGCTATCCGGCAAGGTAAGGTACCGCCCAGCCGAATAGCGCGACGAAGGCCAGAGCCAGTGACGCCACTGCCACCGCGACACGCCGTAGCAGCACCACTAACGGCGCCGCCACAGCCGCGCCGAGCACCACGACCACAACGGTAAACGTGAGATTAGGGCTGCCGAGCCCTCCTCCGGACGACCCTTCTTCCGCCACTCCATACATCAGCCCAATCAGGGCGCCTAGGAGCACCCACGCCGGGTACGAAAGCACAGCAACCCCCATGGTGAGCATCAACGGGGGCACACGGTCGAGGAGCGCGCGGAAACTCGGCGTGGGGTCATCGGCCAGTATCACCAGTGCGATGGGAGCGATGACTACGAACACAGACGCCATGAAAAGGCCCCCTGCCGCCCCGGCCAGGAGGTAGCTCACGGGCCCCCCTGAGCGTCAGGCTGCACGCATGAGACGAGGCGAGCGTCCCACCCGTAGCGGCTCCTCAGCACCAGCTCCATGGCCGTGCCCACCTCCCTGCGAGAGACCGGCGCAAAAAGCGACGGGCCGCTCCCCGCCAAATGTACCTCCCGGCCCCCCAACTCCTCGATTGCTCGCCAAAACTCGTCCAGGCCCGGAAAGACTTCGCGGGCGACACCGTCGAACACGTTGAACAAAAACTGCGGCGGCACATCTCCGCCGCCCCTGATGCGCGCCTCGAGCTTGCGCGTGAGCAAGCCCCCGGTGAAGCTTGCGGGGTTCAGGCGTGCGTATACCGCTCTCGTCTTGTCGGGAACTCGGATTGGTGGGCTAAGCAGCAGAAGCCATTTCAGATCGGCCGGTGGTAGAGCGCGGACTCGCTCGCCCCGTCCCAGCGCCATCGCCGTCCCGCCGGTGAGGAAGAATGGCACGTCGGAGCCTAGCTCAGCTCCCAGGCGGGCCAGCTCATCGTTGGACATGCCGAGCCCCCAAAGCTCGTTGAGGCCGTTCAGAGTCGCGGCCGCGTCGCTACTCCCTCCGCCAAGCCCCGCCGATACCGGGATGCTCTTGTCCAACGTTACGCGGGCGCCGCCATCGTAGCCCGAATGAGCCCTGAGCAGCCTGGCGGCCCTCAGTGCCAGATTCTCGGGCGAGTCCAACTCCGGCCGGTCGCATTTCAGTGTGATGTCGTCAGCGTGCTCCAGGGTGACGGTATCGTTCACGTCTACAGTCTGCATGATGGACGCGATCTCGTGATAGCCGTCGTCGCGCGCACCGAGCACCTCAAGGGTAAGGTTGACCTTAGCGTACGCCCTGACGGTCAGGCGTGTCATAGCGCCCGCCGGGGCGCACGTTGGGATCTGTCAGGCCCCCAACTACACAAGGAATAGCTACCCGTCCACCCTTTCGATGTGACTTCGAGACGCTTCGTAGAGCCTGCCCCACTCGGCAATGCTCAGCGTCTGAGGGCGCCTGGTCGAGTCGATGGACGCACGGGCAAGTAGCTCCTGCGCCTCGACTGCAGGCAGGTCCAGTCCCTGGCTAAGGCTGTTCCGCAGCTGTTTTCGCGGGGCGCTGAAGCCCGCTCGCACCACCCGGAAGAACTCGCCAGCCGAGTCCAGCTCGAGGGCAGGGTCCGAAAACACGTCGATGCGGACCACCGCCGAGGTCACTTTCGGCGCCGGACGGAAAGCGCGCGGTGGGACATGGGTCACGATTCGTACTTCTCCGTAGAGCTGCGTAGCGACCGAAAGCAGGGACATCTTGCCCGGCGCCGCGGCCATCTGCCGGGCGACCTCGCGCTGCAGCATGACCACTATCAGAGTGGGCTTGCGGTCCGCCTCGAGAAAGCGGCGGACGATCGGGGAAGCGGCGTAGTAAGGCAGATTGGCGACCATCTTGTACGGGACCCCCGGCGTAACGAGGGAGTCGATGTCCGCATCTCTGGCATCGGCGCGTACCACCTCGACGTTGGGCTGGCCCTCGAAAGCGGTCGCAAGCACTGCGGCTAGCACGTCGTCCAACTCGACCGCCACCAGTCGGCCCGCGACGGACGCCAGCGATGTGGTCAGGAAGCCGCGGCCGGGGCCGATCTCGACCACAGTGTCATCAGACGAAAGATCCGCAGCACCGAGGATTCGTGATCGGGCCCGCGTGTCGACGAGGAAGTGCTGGCCCAGCGACTTCTTGGCCCTGGGCGGGCGCGACGCGATTGGAGCTTTCGGGTGCAGGTTGATGGGGAGCTCTGCCGGTTAACCGCCGAGCGCTCGGAACTCCCGAGAGTTGGACTTCGAAGTCTCGCCCTCCGCGTTCTCGGCGCCCTCGGCGGTAGCGTTACGCCGGATGGTGGGTGAACAGGCCGTGCACCTCGCCTTCGATCCCCCTCGAGGACGTGCCGGGGGGTGCGGCTCAAGCCAGGCTAACCCACGGCACCCGGAGTCTCCTGCTTACCGCTGCTTCCTTCCGGACCTGACGGGATTCACAGGTATCCGCCGCGTAGGACCCAACTCTCAACACCACGACCCGCCGGTAGAGGCCGCCGAGAGCAGACCTCCGGGAGGGATTCAGCCTCGCTAGAGCGGATTGCGAGTACAGGGCACCGCTATCTCCCCGCCTAGCACGGCCCAAATCCAGGGTACAGGGGCACAGTTCGAGGGTCAAGGTCGACCGCCTGGGTCGGCGGACTTGACCCATAGCGCCATCCCAGTTCGCGGACTTACCTCACACTGCCTCGGGTACCATAAAGCGCCTGACTCACGTTTCTCAAAGTGTGCATTGATTTCCTTAAGCTTTTCATGTATTCTTATTCATTATTCTTAGTGGGATATTGGAAAGGCGTCAGAATGGCAAGAGAATGGCACGAGCTGACCTCCCTTACAAAAGGTGCCACCTTTACTGTCGAGCGAATCAAGCTGCAAGACAGTGAGACCGCCGTCGAGGGCTCTTTCGAGCTTCCACGGCTGGCCACTCTTGCAACAGAGGATCAGGTCTTCGTCATGGCGTTCGTCCAGAGCCACGGGTCGATCAAGGAGATGGAGCGTGCCTTTGGCGTGAGCTACCCGACCGTCAAGAACCGGCTCAATCGTATTTGCGACCAGCTCCAACTGGTCGAGATAGAGACCGTGCCCCCGGGCGGCGAGGTTCTCGACTCCCTGGATCGCGGCGAGATAAGCGCTCAGGAGGCCATCGAAAGGCTATCGACGTGATGTTCCCGCCCTCAGTTCTGCAAGTACGGGTGAGACGATTCTCCATGTGGCTGCCGCTTTTCCTCCTCTGGCCCGCGGCGGTCCTGATCGCCCTCATCGTCTATCCGGTCCTTCTTGTAGCTGCGATCATTCTGTGGCGAAAGGGACTCGGCAAGACCCTGCTGCTCTCAGGCCCGCATCTATTCCGCTTGTTCTGCGGGCTCCGCGGACTGAGAGTCGACGTAAAGCAAGAGCGGCAACGGGTCGTCGTGGCGTTGTGGTAGCAGAAGGACAGCCGATGGATGAACAGGAGCTGGCCGGGGACGAACACGAACGTGCGATCGGTAAACTCGAGCGCAAAATGGCCGAACACGAAACCGCAATGGGCAAACTCGAACACGAAATGGCCGAACACGAGCGCGAAATGGGTAAGCTGGAAGACGAGATGGCCGGACACGAACGCGCGGTGGATGAAAAGGAACTAGCTGAGGAGGAACTCGAACTGGCCAGGGAGCGGGCTGAGGAGGAACAGGAACTAGCCAGCGAGCTCGCTGCGGATGGACGAGAACTCGCCAAAGAAATGGCGGCGGATGAACAGGAGAGGGCCAGCGAGCGGGCCACGGACGAGAAGGAGCGGGTGCTCGACATGGTCGCGGATGGGAAGATCACCGTGGACGAGGCGGTAAAGCTGCTCGCCGCGGTGTCCCAGACGTCGTCATACAGCGGTCTGCCTCGGAAGACCGCGCGCAGACGCATTAGGCGAGTGGAGGTGGACGACGACATCGAAGAAGAGCTCGCCACGGAGCACGACGACTCCTTTGCTGTGGGCGACTCGCCGAAGCTGGTGGTCAACAATACGGAAGGGAACATAGAGGTCGCGGCTGGGTCCGACAGCACCATTCGCGTCAGGTCCAAGCTCAATCATCCCTCCAGGGTTGACTACAGAGTCACCCAGGAGGGCGATACCATAAAAGTCGCGGCCCGGAAGAGAAAGCGGTCCTCGATATTCGGTCTGGACTTTCTTATGGGCAAGGGTGCGGAGACCGCTATCTCCGTGTCGGTCCCGACGGAGACGTACGTCTCCCTGAAGACCGTAGCCGGCGCGGTGCGCCTACATGGGGTCGACGGCGGCGGCAAGCTGCGCGCCACCTCGGGCTCCATCGACGCGACGGACGTCAAAGGCGCTTACGATCTCGGTCTCGTCACCGGCACGGCGACACTCCGGGGCATGGAGGGCTCCGCTAAGCTTCGCGCAACTACAGGCAAGATAACCATGAAAGAGGTCAAGGGCGAATTCAACGCCAAGATCATTACAGGCCCCATATCATTCAATGGCGAGATGACCCCCGGCGGGACAAATCGGTTCAGTGCCATAACCGGGTCCGTGAGAATCGCACTTCGAGGTGCGCCGAGCCTGAACATCAAAGCGAGCTGCATAGCCGGAGTCGTCTCCTGCAAGCTGCCCGCCGTCACTCTTGAGTCCAGCGGGCCCAGCATTCCCGGAATGGGCAACCGCTTCGTTGGTACGGTCGGCCAGGGCGAAGCAGACCTGGCCGTCGACGCTGTCACCGGTTCTATTAAGATCGAACCAGCCGAGCCGACCGCCGCTCCTCCTCCCCCTCATGACGAGGAGTGAGAGCGTGCGCTAAGGCTGTCGATGTGTTTGGTGCAGTTCGGACATTGGATTCCTCTCCAACCGGGATGAGGATGCTTCTGGAGGTGCCGATAATGGACGAGAGTCGAAGGAAAGTCCTGGACATGCTGGCCGAGGGCAAGATCAGCGTCGACGAGGCGGAGAGGCTCCTGGCAGCGCTTGAGAGGCCGCCGACAACTGCCCGCCGAGCGGGACCGAAATACGGGCGGGCGACCAAGTGCGTATGTGTCGTCGTTAGGCCCGATGGCTGTGTCGATGAGTCTGATTTCCGCTGGAAGGGCATCGATTTCGATCTTCCCGGGATCCGCCTCAACGACCTCTCCGTCTAGCGCGATGCGGCGATTCGCTCATAACATCCCCTCAGCTTGGCCTGTGAGCGTGTCGCGGCTCGGTCCCAGCCCGAAAAAGTGAGGGAAAGTGACCAACGTGGAGGTGCCGAGAATGGACGAGAGTCGAAGGAAAGTTCTGGATATGCTTGCAGAAGGCAAGATCAGCGTCGACGAGGCCGAGAGCCTGTTGGTCGCTGTCGACAATCCCCAGGCCCAAGCCTCAACATCGTCGCCGAATGGCCGGTCGTCTGAGGGCCGCCCAAAATACTTGCGCGTCGTCGTCGAGCCCAACGCGGCCTCACGGGGCCACAGAGACGCCGACCGCGTCAACGTGCGCGTGCCCATGGCGCTTCTCCGAGCCGGTATGAAGCTGACCGCGCTGATACCCAGAGGCATCACCGACAAGGTCAATGATGCGCTGGCGGAGGAGGGGATGGAGCTCGATCTCGGCAACCTCAAGGTCGACGACCTGGAAGACCTAATCGACGCGCTGGCGGACCTCGAGGTCGACGTCGAGAACCCCCACCAGAAGGTTCGCGTCTACGTCGAGTAAGGGCGCTGCTGCGCTGCGCCCTCTGGCACCCGCTCTGCACCGTCGGCGTGAAGCCAACCCGATGACAGCGCATGCGCCCGCCGCTATAATCGACGGGAGCGGCGCGACAGGCTCACCGCTGAGTAAACTCGATGGCCCTCTGTGGTCTCCGTGACCTCCGTGGTGAATCCCCCGGGGAAGTGGCGGAATTGGCAGACGCGCGTGGTTTAGGACCACGTGCCCAAAAGGCGTGCGGGTTCGAGTCCCGCCTTCCCCACCATGATTCACCGCTGAGCACGCCGAGAGCGCCCCAGAAACACCAATTGAACGCTTTGTGGTCTTCGTGATCTCTGTGGTTGAACTCTTCCTCCGCGGTCTCTGCGCTCTCGCCGGTTAAAGTCTCACCACCATCTGCAGCTGTGTGCTCGGCTTCACCAGTGCCTCGAAGGCATTCTGGATCTCGCTCAACGGGATGAAGTCCGTCTCAGACAGCATCGGCTCAACGCTGATCTTGCCCGTCCGCAGCAGGTCCAGCGCGATCTTCCAGTCCTCCGGGCGGCCTCCGAACGATGTCTGGAGGCGCACCTCCTTGCCCATCCAGTCCACCGAAGTTACCGGTGTCGGCTCCCACGCCAGCGCGACCAGCACCACCTGCCCCTCCCGCTTGACCATGCTGAACGCGTGGTCAAGCGTCGGGCCTATCCCCGCACAGTCGAACACGATGTGCGGCCCCACGCCATCCGTCAGCTCCAACACCCGAGCGACGACGTCCTGGGAGCCTGGGTCCACCACTGCATCTGCGCCCAGGCCCAGAGCAGTCGCCCTTCTCGCCTCCGACGGCTCCGACACATACACCGCGCCCGCTCCCGCGGCCCGCGCAGCCTGGAGCGTCATCATCCCGATCGGCCCCGCGCCGAGCACGGCAACCTTGTCTCCAAGTCTGAGCTGCGACAGCCGCACGGCGCGCACTCCCACGCTGCACGGCTCGGCCAGCGCCGCAGCCTCGTCCGAGACGCCGTCGGGGATAGCGAGCGGCTCCCACTCCGGCAGGACGGCGTATTCAGCGTAGGCCCGCATGGGCCTGCCGTGGAAGCCTGTTGCGCGGAAGTTGAACTGCGGGTCAGTACGAGAAGTGAGGTCTTGACCAGCCGGCGCCTCGCCACCGCCGCCCATCACCCGGTCCCCCTCCTTCCACCCCGAGACCCCCGGCCCCAGCGCCGCGATAGTCCCGCTGAACTCGTGCCCCAACACGGCCCCAACCGGCACAGCGTCGTAGAGCCACCCATGCACGTCCGTGCCGCAGATCGCGCACAAACTCACCCTCACCAACACCTCGCCCTCGCCGGGCTCAGGCGTCGGTACGTTCTCTACGCTGAGGCGCTGCTTGCCCTTGTATACGGCGGCCTGCATGGAGATAACCTCATCAGGTTAGCGGCTCAGATGACCGAATAACTATGCCACAGTGAGCTTTGCGTATAGCCGCTGCTGGCTCCTAAGCCGAGGACGCAGCTCAGAGCAAACCTAGGTCACAAGCCGACTATGTGTAAAGATATCGTTGGAGAGAGTTTGGCATAGGGAAGCGTCGCAGGACCAGCTACGGAAAACCCCCTACTCAACCAACGTCGCCTCCACGCTGAGCGCCACGTTGCCCTTGAGTGCGCCTGAGATCGGGCACCCGTCCTTGGCCGCCTCCGCCGCTGCCTCGAAGGCTTCGGCATCCACACCGGGTACTGTACCCATAACCGTAAGGGCGCTGGACGCGACCCGTGCTCCAGCGTCGCCTACCTCGAACGTAACCGTCGCGCTTACCTCGAGCCTATCCGACGGGGTCCCCGCCTTCGCCAGGCCGCTGGAGAGCGCCATGCAGTAGCACGCCGCATGCGCCGCCGCCACCAGCTCCTCCGGGCTCGTCTTGCCGCCGGACTCCTCGGTCCGCGCGGCCCACGACACCGGCAGGTCCGTGAACACACTGCTGCTTACCGCGCTGACAACGCCCTCGCCAGACATCAGGTCGCCTTCCCACGTCGCTTCCGCTCTGCGTTCCGCCGTTGCCATAGGGTCCTTCCTCTCGCAGCTACCGGTATGGCGCTGCACATCGTATTTTCCGCGCTTCGCATCCTACCACAGGCCCGTACAGCGCCGTTCGGACCAGATCCAGCTGCTCTGTGGCCTCTGTGACCTCCGTGGTCAATCTCATTCCTCGGCGGTGAGACCTCCCCTGTGCTACTATCGATTCTATGGACCGGGAGCTAATCCGCAACTTCTGTATCATCGCCCACATCGACCACGGTAAGTCCACCCTCGCTGACCGGTTCCTCGAGCTCACCGGCGCAGTCGACCCCCGGGAGATGGTCGAGCAGCGCCTCGATACCATGGACCTGGAGCGTGAGCGTGGGATCACCATCAAGGCCCAGGCCGTCCGGCTCGACTACGCCAGCCGCTCCGGGGCGACCTACCAGCTCAACCTGATCGATACGCCGGGTCACGTCGACTTCTCCTACGAGGTCTCACGAAGCCTCAGCGCGTGCGAAGGCGCAATCCTGGTGGTCGACGCCACCCAGGGAATTCAGGCGCAGACGATGGCCAACGTATACCTGGCCCTGGAACACGACCTCAAGATCATCCCCGTGGTGAATAAGATCGACCTCGGCGTCGCCGAGCCTGAGCGAGTGGCCCACGAGGTCCAGCACGCGTTTGGCTTCGACCCTGACGAGATCATCTTCGCATCGGCCAAGGAAGGCGAAGGGATCCGCGACGTTCTCGAGGCGATCGTCGACCGGATACCGCCACCTGGCGGAGACGACTCAGCCCCGCTCAGAGCGCTCGTGTTCGACTCGAAGTACGACTCATATAAGGGTGTCATAGCCTACGTACGGGTGTTCGACGGAGTAATCCCGGATGGCAGCCGCCTGAGCATCATGTCCTCCGGGACGCAGAGCGAGTCGCTTGAGCTCGGCAACTTCAGGCCGGAGCCCGTGCGCCTCGATAGTCTGGCAGCCGGCGAGGTCGGCTACATCGCCACGGGGCTGAAGAAGGTGGGAGACGCACCCGTCGGCGACACGATTACGCTGGCCGCCAACGGAGCGGACGTGCCGCTGGACACATATACGCCGCTGAAGCCAATGGTGTTTGCAGGCCTGTATCCCGCAGACGGCGAGGACTACGCCGACCTTCGTGACGCGCTGCAGAGGCTGCAGCTCAACGACGCCGCCCTCACCTTCGAACCGGAGAGCTCGATCGCGCTGGGCCCGGGATTCCGCTGCGGCTTCCTGGGCCTGCTCCACATGGACGTCGTCCAGGAGAGGCTGGAGCGCGAGTACGAGCTCAACATCCTTGTTACCGCGCCGGGGGTGGCCTACACCGTCGCCACCACCGACGGCCACGAGATCGAGATCGACAACCCCTCCAAGCTGCCCGAGCCTCAGCGGGTCGCCGAGGTGCGCGAGCCCTGGGTTGCGCTGACGGTGCTTTCGCCGGCTAGCTTCATCGGCACCCTTATAGATCTCGTCAACGGACGGCGCGGCGAGTTCAAGCGCATGGAGTACATTCAGTACGAAGCCTCGACCGACGCCGCTTCCGATGGCGAGACGGCGCGGCCCCAGGGCCGCCGCCAGTCTCCCGCCTCCAGCACCAGGGTGATGCTGGAGTTCAGCATGCCGCTATCGGAGATGCTCGTCGACTTCTACGACCAGCTCAAGTCCCGCACCCAGGGATACGCCTCCATGGACTACTCTCTGACAGAACGCCGCGCGGGGAACCTCGTCCGGCTCGACATCCTGGTGAACGGCGAACCAGTAGACGCGCTCTCTATAATCCTTCACAGGGATGGCGCATTCCCCAGAGGTAGGGAGCTGGTCCGCGGGCTAAAAGAGCTGATCCCAAGGCAGCTCTTCGAGGTCGCCATTCAGGCTGCCATCGGTAATAAAGTCCTCGCCCGCGAAACGATCCGGGCGCTCCGCAAGAACGTCACCGCCAAGTGCTACGGCGGCGACGTCACGCGAAAGCGCAAGCTGCTGGAGAAGCAGGCGGAGGGCAAGAAGCGAATGAAGCGCGTTGGCAGCGTGGAGGTCCCCCAGGAGGCGTTTCTGAGTATCCTGAAGATCGAGCGCTAGCGAGGTCAATAGACAGCGGATCACCCTCGTCTCATCCTTCTCCAATCAGGGGAGAAGGGGCGCGATTTCGGTGTCGCGCCGCCTACTGAGGAATGCTGTCCTCCGGCACGAACGAGCGGTCCTGCGGATAGTAGCCGATGACTTTGCGGCCGTGCTCCAGATCGTAGAGCTTCCAGTTGCAGTCCGACACGCCGTAAACGAGCTCCCACTCCACACCCGGGTGCGTAATGGCCTGCTCGAATAGCCTTACACAGTCGGCGTGGCTCAGGTGCTTCGGGTGGTCCTCAGGCACCGGCCGGTCTGCCTTCAGGTTGCCGATCCGTACACCCACCGTCTCCAGACCGTGCTGGCGCGTATACATGCGGGCCATGCCCTCTGCGAAGATCTTGGAGATCGTGTAGAGGCTGTCCGGCAGGGGATACAGGTCCATCGTGCGCTTCGTGGTCTTCGGATGCTGGTCCACCACTGCTGCGCGGCTGGCGTATACGACCCGCTTGACCTTGTTCCGGACCGCGGCCTCGAAAACGTTGTGAGTGCCGGTCATGCTGTTCTTCACGGTGCCCTCCCAGTCTTTCTGACTGGGTTTCGCCGTGGTCAAGTGGATGATAGCGTCCATCCCCCTGGAGACGTCCAGAACCCCGTCAAAATCGGAGACGTCGCCGACGGTGGCGTGGTCGAGCAGCGGCATCTCGTCGATGTCGAGGCCGTGAATCTCGTGCCGCTCCCTCAGCCCTTTGGTCAGCACGGTGCCGATGATCCCGGCAGCGCCCGTCATGAGTACTCGCATGTCTCCCTCCTAAGATCGTATGATGTCGCACGCGGATACGAGAATCCGATTGAGGCGGGCTGAAGTGTAGTGTCATACACCGGGGTTGTCCAGGCTCGCGTGTCACCTCATACAGGAAGACCAGCTCCGAAGCGATGAAAGCGGTCTACATCACGGAACACGGCGGGACCGACGTGCTCACCTACGGCGATTTGCCGGAGCCGAAGGTCGGGCCCAACGACGTCAAGGTCGCCGTGAAGGCGTGCGCGCTGAACCGGCTGGACGTGTTTACGCGGCTGGGAGTCCGCGGAACGCGGATGGACCTCACCGAGCCGCACGTCCTCGGCGGAGACGTGGCAGGAGACGTGACGGAGGTGGGAGGCGAAGTCACACGTGTCCGCGCGGGAGACCGCGTGTTGCTCAACCCAAGGCTCACCTGCGGCGACTGCCGCGCGTGCGAGGCCGGCGACGACGACTTGTGCGTGCGACCGGGCGGGCTTGGGGCGACGACGAACGGAGGATACGCGGAGTTCGTCACGGCCCCGGCCGTCAACGTAGTGCCGCTTCCCGACTCCCTATCGTACGTCGAGGCGGCTTCCCTGCCCACCGTGTTCATGCCGGCCTGGGCAATCCTGCTTCGCCGAGGCGACCTGAAACCGTGGGAGACGGCGCTGGTCCTATCGGCTTCCAGCGGCGTCGGGACGGCGGCGATTCAAGTTGGCAAGAACATCGTCGGGGCTACCGTAATCGCCACGACCAGCAGCGAGGAGAAGGCGCGGAAGGCGCGAGAGCTGGGCGCCGACTACGTGATCGACTACACCAACGAGGATATTGAGGCACGCGTCAAGGAGCTGACGGACGGCCGCGGCGTCGACGTCGTGGTCGACCACGTCGGCTCGGACTTCTGGCCCGCGGCCTCGGCCTCGCTGGCGCGCGGCGGACGCTACGGCATATGCGGCGTGACCACCGGCTACCGAGTGGAACTTCAGATAGGCCTCATGTTTCTGCGGTCGCAAACGGTCTTCGGCGCGTACATGGGACGCAAGGCGGACTTGAGACACATAGTGCACACAGCGGCGCGGGGCATCATTCGCGGCATCGTCCACAGGACCTTTCCGCTGGACCAGGCGGCGGAGGCTCACCAGGTCATGGAGGAGCGAAGCTTCTTCGGTAAGCTGGTGCTAACCGTCGAGTGAAGGCATAGAGGGCAAACCCGTACCGAGTCGCGACGCCTCACGACTCACCCTGGTCGCGCGGCTGGCCAACAGAAAGGCCATTGACCCCGCCGAGCTGCCCTCGCCAATACACGGAGGGAGGTTTTTCTTGCCCAATGGCTGACGACTGCATCTTTTGCAAGATCCGGACCGGGGAGATCGAGAGCGAAGTCTTGTACCAGGACGATACCTGTTTCGTCATCCGGGACATCGCACCCAGGGCCCCGGTCCACATGCTGGTCATTCCCAACCGTCACTTCACCTATCTAACGAATCTGACTCCTGCCTACTACTCGATGATCGGCGGCATGTTCAAGGCGGCCGAGGAGATGGCCCGGCGCGAAGGGGTTGCCGAGTCCGGCTACCGCCTCGTCGTTAACCAGGGCACAGACTCGGGACAGCAGGTCCCGCACCTCCACCTACATCTGCTAGGTGGAGAGCGGCTCGGAGGCATGGCGTAGCATCGCCGGGGAGGCGGCGCCTGTTCAGTGAGGTGGGCGGGTCAACATCATCGGGGCAATCGTCTGGTGGCCCGTCGAAGGATGTTGTAAACTGTTTCCGCTCTCAGCATCCGGGCATCCAGCTCAAGGTAGGACATGGCAGACGTAGTCGGTTCCAGCGTAGTTACCTGCCCATCGTGTTCGGTGCAGTGCATAGTCAGGTCCTGGTCGTGCGGATGCCAGGGGCTCGACTATCCGAACCACCCCTTCGACTGCAAGCAACCCCGACCCTATTTCGACGCCTATCGACGCTACTGCCAGAAAGTGGATACCCACGGCGGGAATCCACAGACACACTAGGCCCACCGGCGCTGATCGCCGCTTCGCCTCTCACTTCAGCCGCGCTCTATCAGCGTAATCGGTACTCCGTTGGCGTCGTCGGCGTCGAGTACCGCTACTCCATCGCCCGCTTTCCTGGCACGAATCTCCCTCGCGGCAAGGTACACGGTCGTTGCCCTCAGGTCGCGCACCCTTAAAGCCAGCGAATAAGGGGCCTCGCCGTGGTGTTCGAGAAAGTCGGCAAGGGCCCCCTGGCCCAACGGCGAGACGAAGTCGAGGGAGCAATTGCTCAGCATTAGCCTGGCCCGCATGGCCTTCCCGTTTTCCGCTACGCGGTCCACCACCCGCTGGGGAAGATCGAACATGGTTTGCCAGCGGGCCGCGGCCGCATCCGCGTCATGCACCGCCAGCGCCAGGTGATCGACGCCGAGCACGCCGTTGGGGTGGTTGGTCGGCTCAGGGGGCTCCGTGTACCTCTCCGACACGCTGTGGTCGTGCTGGATGAAGAACGTCTGGCTCCCCGGGGTGGCGGCCACGTCGATGGCAGCCTGACTCCAGCTGTAAGACACGGTCCCGTCCTCGGCGTGCCTCGCGCCCGGGACCGGGTCCTTCACCGTCACGCCCCTACTGCGGAGCGCAGCCACCGAGGAATCGATGTCATCGGTCCCCAGTGCGAAGATAAAGAGCCCCTCCCTCGACTCGAGGAACCTCACCATGTTGGGGCGGAACACCGGCTCGGTTGGGTCGCGTATCGCGATTAGCTCCAGGTACTCCGGGCCGAACACGATGAGCCTGTTGTGGGACGCGCGCCCCGGGTGCACTCCCTCCGGCGTGACCTTGAACCCCAGCCTGTCGCCGAAGATGCCTGGGGTCCGGCCGAGGTCCCGTACGGCGATCAAGATGTGGTCAAGACGTAGTGCAGTCATAGTGATTTAGTCCACGCCTGGTAGCTCTGCGCGAGATCGCCCGGCACAATCAATACCTCTCTTTCTCTGCGCTCTCAGCGCACTCGGTGGTGCAGTCTTTCTTGGGATCTCAGCCGGCCTGCCCGCCGAACTCGACCTCGATACGGTGGCGGCCGGTGGCCCCATCAGGTAGTGTCGGGGAGCGCAGAGCGGTCTGGACCGCTCCGGTCCCGTCGGTTGCGCGGACTAATGGCGAGATACGTCGCTCGCCAGCATAGCTGAGCTCGCTTTTCCAGATCACCCAGGCGTACGGGGATAGCGGCTCGCTGATCTCGTCGACGTCCCTCCAGGTCTGGCCCTCGTCGTAGCTAAGCTCGACTGCCGAGACGCCTCGATCCCCTGCGAAGGCCACGCCGCCCATCGCAACGCCTTGAGGGGCATGGACCGTCCCGGACGCGGGTGTATCGATCCGCGACATCGTCTTGACCTCCGGCTGGTCGGTCCAGCCACGCTGCTGCCAGAATCCGCGGATGTTTTTGTCCACGGGCTCGATCCTCGTCAGCCACTTCACGCTCTTTAGGCCGAAGAACCCGGGGATGATGAGACGCGCCGGGTATCCGTGTTTTGGTGGCAGCGGGACGCCATTCATCAGGTACGCTACCAGTACCCTGCCCTCTCGTGCGCGGTCTAAAGAGATGCTCTCAGAATACCCGTCGCTGGCTGCGAAGGAGATGTCCACGACGTCTGGGCCGACCCCCGCCCGTTCAAGGATGTCGCTGAGGGGGACACCGCGCCACTCCGCGTTGCTGATGAGGTCGCCCCCGACCTCGTTGCTGATGCATTCCAGAGTCACAATCTGGTCCACCGAAGGCATGGCCCGCAGCTCGTCGTAGGTCAGCGTAAAGGGCTTGTCCACCAGCCCCGCCACCTCTAGTGTCCACTCGTTCGAGTCGACGGCCGGATCGATCAGGTTCTTGGAGATGACGTAGAACTTGCCGTTAGGCGTGATCTCGGCGGATAGCTGACCTGGTGTGCGAAACGCCCCACTTCCCTTCATTTGGGACCGCCCAATGTCGATTAGCAGCTTCCCGCCATACACGAAGATAGCGCTGAACAACGTCCACGCGCCAAGCTGGCGCAGGAATGATCGCCGGGCGGGATGCGTGGGTGCGCTGGCCGCGTCGACCTCGCCCCTAACGAAGAGCGTTCCCAAGGCGACGCCGTATACGCCGAACGCGGCGAGACTGGAGAGCACAAACCCGGTTACACCGCCTCGAACGGACGTGCCGAAGAACCCTCCCCCGAACAGCGGCACGAGGACCGCCATGCTGACCAACCATAGGCCGAGGGAGAACCAGAAAGCCCTCGTCCATTCCACATATCTGTTGACTCGCCACCGCCGGGCGATGGCGCCGTACCCAACCCCCGCCGCCCCTCCTGTCACAACCTGGGCCGCGAGCAGTCCCACGAACATGAGTGGCTTGGCCGAGAACGACAGCGTCACCAGCAAGAAGTCGATTACCTCCGGCGGCAGCACCGAGGTGAACCAGTCCGCGGCCAGCTCGGTGATAGTCAGCGCGTCCCACGTCAGCCGCGCTCCCACCGTAAACAGCACCATCGCGAACCCCGCGATGATGCCGTGCTTCGCCGCCACCAAATGCGAAGTGGGCTGAACGTCGTCGGCACGCGAGCTCTGTCGTTGTTCGATCATGTCAATGATAGAAGCTGTAGACGGGTCGTTCCGATACCGAATCGGGAGCGCGCATAGGAAGTAACTATGCCCAAACTTCGTAGGGGCGCTGCTTGCCGCGCCCACGCCGGCCCTCTCGCAACACTCCTTGACTTAGAGCAGTTACCCAGCCTGTCGAAGCAGCGTAATGAAAGGGTAGCGCTGTCAGATGCGTTCGTTGATAGAATACTCGAAAGCTCAGCGCAAAGGTAATCCATGCCGACTTTGTACGTGGTAACGACCCCGATCGGGAATCTCGAAGACATAACCCTGCGCGCTCTCAGGGTCCTCGGCGAGGTAGGGCTTATCGCAGCGGAAGATACCCGCGTAACCAAGAAGCTACTCGCCCGCTACGAGATCCCCACACCTATAACGAGCTACCATGAGCACAACAGGGCTACGAAGATCCCCCGACTGCTGGCGGCGTTGGAGGAGAAGGACGTGGCCCTCGTATCCGACGCCGGCGTTCCGGGCTTGAGCGACCCCGGCGCCGAGCTTGTGGCGGCTGCCGCCGAGGCGGGAGTCCGGGTGGTGCCGGTCCCGGGCCCCTCGGCGCTGACCGCCGCAATCTCCGTCTCCGGGTTTGTGGCGGATGGCCTTGTGTACCTGGGATTCCTGCCCCGAAAGCGCGGTCAGCGCTCGAAGCTCCTGGTAGGGCTGCGTGATGAGCGCAGGCCGCTGGTCGCCTTCGAGGCCCCGCACAGGTTGCGCGCCTCTCTCGACGACATCAGCGACGCGCTGGGAGACCGCCGGGTCGTCGTCTGCCGGGAGCTGACCAAGCTCCACGAGGAGGTCTTCCGCGGGACGGTGTCCGAGGCGATAGCACACTTCACCGAGCCCCGGGGAGAGTTCGTGCTGGTGCTCGAAGGCTCGGGTCAATCAGCCGAAGCGCCTGAGCAGGCCTTGAAGAACGCCGCGGAGATGCTGGGCCGCATGTTTTCCGAGGGCGCCGGCTCGAAAGAGGCGGTGGCGATCGCGGCGAAAGAGCACGGCATCTCGCGCCGAGAGGCTTACCGGCTGTGGCTGGCGTCGAAGGACTAGGCCGGAAGGGCAATCAGCGGTGCCGGTGAGCGGCGCGACCTCCAGGCCTCAGAATCCTTTGCCAGGAACGGGCGACACGCGGTGCCTGTGATACCATTTAAATTCGGAATTTCTACCTACGGAAGTCCCCATCCGACATGTCTGAGCGCATCCTCGTGGCCGTGGCCTGGCCCTACGCGAACGGCTCGATGCATATCGGCCAGGCGGCGGGCGCCTACATCCCCGCCGACATCTTCGCCCGCTACCACCGGCTGAAGGGCAATGAGGTGCTCATGGTGTCCGGGAGCGACTCGCATGGCACTCCGGTCACCTTGGAAGCTGAGAAGCGCGGTGTGTCGCCCGACGAGGTCTTCAGCCAGTACCACGACGAGTTCCTGGACAACTGGAAGCGCCTCGGCATCAGCTTCGATCTGTTCACTTCGACTCACACGGACAACCATATCGCCGTCGCGCAGGACATGTTCCTGACGCTGCTGAAGAAGGGCTACATCTACAAAGACACCATGTCCCAGCCCTATTGCCGGACGGACAGCCGTTTCCTGGCCGACCGATACGTGGGCGGCGAGTGTCCCCACTGCGGCTTCGACGGCGCCAAGGGCGACCAGTGCGATAACTGCGGGCGCACGCTGGACCCCGAGGAGCTGGTGGGAATCACCTGCCTCCTGTGCGGAGACACCCCGGTCTTCAAGGACACCGAGCACTTCTTCTTTAAGCTGACCGCGTTCGGCGACCAGCTCCGGGACTGGATCGAGCCGCGGGAGCACTGGCGGCCGAACGTGCGCAACCTCTCTCTCGGATTCCTGGAAGGCGGACTCCGGGACAGCGCTATCACAAGGGACATCGAGTGGGGCGTCCCGGTACCTCTGGAGGGGTACGAGGGCAAGCGCATCTACGTTTGGTTCGAGGCGGTAATGGGCTACCTTTCCGCCTCCATCGAGTGGGCAAAGGCCAATGGCGACGAGACTAAGTGGCAGGACTTCTGGCAAGACGACTGCAAGGCGTACTACTTCATGGGGAAGGACAACATCCCTTTCCACACGCTTCGCTGGCCGGCGATGCTGCTGGGGTACGGTGGGCTTAACCTCCCCTACGACGTGCCCGCCAACGAATACCTGGTTCTGGAGGGGCTAAAGGTGTCTACGAGTCGCAACTGGGCCGTCTGGCTGCCGGACTACCTGGACAGGTACGAGCCCGACCCGCTGCGGTTTGTCGTCGCGGCGAATATGCCGGAGACCAGCGACTCGGACTTCTCTTGGCGCGAGTACGTCCGCAGCAACAACGACGAGCTTGTGGCGACGTATGGCAACCTAGTTCACCGGGTCTTGAGCATGACTGAGCGGTATTTCGATGGCGAGGTCCCCCCTCGTGGCAAGATGGACGGCGAGGCGACGGCGCTGTTGCAGGAGGCCGGTAAGCAGTTTGGCGAGACGGGCGCCAACATCGAGCTCTGTAAGTTCCGCGCTGGGATAGGATCGGCGATGGCGCTGGCCCGGTCGGCCAACCGATACCTCGATCTCAAGGCCCCGTGGCAGGCCATCAAGCATGACCGTGCGGACGCGGCTACGACGCTCTGGGTGTCTCTGGCCGTGGTCAACTGCCTGAAGACCGCGCTGTACCCGTTCCTCCCCTTCAGCTCTGAGACGCTGCACACCATGCTCGGTCTCGAAGGCACGATTCAGAGCGAGGGGTGGCGGTGGAGCGAGGAATCGCTCCAGCCAGGCCAAAAGATCAACAGCCCGGCGCCCCTTTTCGCGAAGCTGGACGAGGCGATCATCGAGCGGGAAACCGAGAAGATCGGGCAATGAAGCGGGCGTAGAGGCGATCGAGCCCGCTAGGGCCTTTCTGCAATTGTCGCGCGGAGGGACGTCGCGTGACAGAACCTGGGCTATAAGGTCGCCCCGATATCGCGGATAGTCGGAAACTGTCATTCCGAGCGCAGCGAGGAATCTAAAGATCTCGTAATGAATCACCGCCAGTACTACGTATACATCCTCACCAACGGGAAGAGGACTCTATACACAGGGATCACGAATGATCTTGTGCGCCGAGTATACGAGCACAAACAGAAACTCGTGGATGGGTTCACCAAGAAGTACAATCTCAGTTGGCTGGTTCATTATGAGGAAACCGAAGACGTTCGGTCTGCCATTGCTCGAGAGAAGCAGATCAAAGGCTGGCGTCGCAACATAAAGATAGCGTTGGTAGAAGTGGAGAATCCCAAATGGCGAGACCTCGCCATGGACTGGTTTGACGATGCGTCACCGCCGTAGACCCTCCATCTAGTGTCATTCCGAGCGCAGCGAGGAATCTAAGGGCTATGGTGGTACAGCGGAGCCGGGGATAGAGCCGTTCGCGCCTTTAGACCCTTCGCCCCGAGGCGGGACTCAGGGTGACATCGCGTTGGTGGCGGGGACTCAGGGTGACACCGCGTTGGTGGCGGGGACTCAGGGTGACAGTGCGTTGGGGGCGGGACTGAGGGTGACAGTAGGTGAGCGGCAGATTGAGGTAGGGGCAGGGCTTGCCCTGCCTCTCCATGGGCCGGGCGCGGCAAGCAGCGCCCCTACGAAGGTCACACTGGCCAAAAGGCGGGAAGACAAATGTCGCCGTTGAGTTCCCCCCAAGAGCGCGCATAGTCAGGTTGAGCTGAGCATTGCAAGCGACTCCGGCGTTTCGACACACTCGTGAGCAGCTACTTCAGGCAGTAAAAGGCCGCGGAAGGAGTCACGCCGTCCCGCTCTCCGAGCGCCTCCATCAGGCCTACGAGCCTGTCAGCGACGCGCTCGAGCGGGTCAAAGGCAACCTCCTCGAACTGGCCGAGGACCAGTCCCCTTTCCTGGCCGAGCTCCTCGACCACGTCCTCGAGACCAAGGGCAAGAGGCTGAGGCCGGCTATTACGCTCCTGGCTTCGCGTTTCCATCCAAACGACGGGAAGACGGCAGAGGTGATGGCCTCCGCGGTCGAGCTTCTCCACATCGCCAGTCTCATCCACGACGACACAGTGGACAATTCCGATATACGCCGCGGGAAGGCGACGATCAGCAGCCGCTGGGGTGGAAATGCGGCCGTTCTCCTCGGGGACTACGTGTTCGCTACCTCTGCAACGTTCGTTTGCGATACTGGGAACATCCAGGTCATACGCCGGTTCTCGGAGACGATCATGGAGCTCTCCGCGGGCGAGCTACAAGAGATGGAGGACGCGTACAGTCCCGTTCAGCCGCGTGAAAGTTACCTGGAACGCATCTACAACAAGACGGCGTCGCTGTTTACCACCGCAGCGGAGTCAGGGGCGGTGCTCAGTGGCGCCGCCACGCCGGTGTGTGAAGCGTTGAAGGTCTACGGGTACCACCTCGGCATGGCGTTTCAGATCGTCGACGATATCCTGGACTTCGACGCCACCCGGCAGGAGGTGGGCAAGCCCGTCGGCAACGACCTGGCGCAGGGGACCGTCACACTACCCGCGATCATAGCCCTGGAGCGTCAAGGTCCGGATGGCGCCGTAGGGGCTTTCCTTCGCGGACCGGGCGACGAGGGCAGCATGAGGCGCGCGGTAAAATCGATACAGGAATCATCGGTCCTTGATGAGGCGTACGGCGTGGCGGCGGACTTCTGCGGTCGCGCCCTCGACAGCTTGGAGCTCCTCGATGCGAGTCCTGCGCGTGACTCGCTGGAGGAGCTGGTCTCGTCTGCGGTCTGGCGGCGGAGCTGACGCTCGCCCTAACGCTCTCCGGCAGAGTCGCCCGCGCTTCGGACCCTGGCCTTGATGGTTCCCACATCGGGCAGCGAACCTCCCTGAGTGAAAAGGAGCTCGCCTGCCCCGTCGAACACCAGGAACGTTGGCACGAGGTAGACTCCGTAGGCGCGCATCACGTCCCGCCCCGCGGGCTCCATGGCGTTCAGCCTCAGCACCAGGGCCTGGGACTCCAGGTCTCGCTCCAGCCGGTCCACGACCGGCCTCGCCGCCAGGCACACCGCTCAGAAGTCCGAATACACCTCCACTACCATCGGGACGCCGCCTTGCGTCAGGGACAGCACCTCGTCAAGGCTTGCGGCCTGGCTGGCGCCGGAGCGAAGCACCAGGAAGACGAGAAACAGCGCCACTGCGGTCCCGCCAACCACGATCAGGCGTTCCCGCCATGCGCCGAGCCGCCAGACTCCGGTGGTGACCACGATCAACAGGAATGAGGCCAGCAGCAGGTATGAGGTCTGGTTGAGGGTCTGCATACTACGGAATCCGCTTCCCCATGCTGATCCTGTCTTCGACGGCATATCCGATGCTGCGGTAGAAGTCGGTCACCTCCTGGTTGTCCGCTCGTACCTGAAGGTTGATCTTCGTGCATCCGTATTCCACAAGACGTGACTCGACTTCGGCCATTAGCCGCCTGCCAAGTCCGCTTCGCCGATGCTCAGGCGCCACAGCCACAAGGTAGACCCAGCCGCGATGTCCATCGTAGCCACCCATCGCTGTTCCGACCACCTTGCTACCGAGCTCTCCGACCAGAAACAGGTCTCGTTGAGTTGTTAGCTTCTTTGCGATGATTGTCGCTGGATCGTTCCAAGGCGAAGGATCGGGAAAGACCGTGCCCCAAAGGACGGTCACCGCGGCTTCGTCGCTCTCGCGATACGGTCTAACTTCGAAGGTATTCCCAGGCATTGCCGCTCCGTTCCGGCGGTAGCTAAAGTATATGTGTCCTGAGTCGGGAATTGCTCCGACCGGCCTTCGACCGGCTCAGAGCCTGTGCTGAGCTCGCCGAAGTACTGAACGGACATCTTGTTCGCGGTGAGCTCGTCGAACCCCTCGCCTGTGCTTCAGTGTAGCGGGGAAACGAGAGTCCGCACACAGACCATATTAGATAGAATGGCTCAAGCCAAGTCTGGAATGGAGGGCCTACATGCCTACTATACGCACCTATGACTACGCGATGAGCAGCGAGAAGTCCATGAAGCAGGGTGTGCAGACCCTGCGTGGGTCTCACGACATCGTTCCCGGAGAGTCCATGGAGATCGGTAGCCGACGGCAACTACTGATGGACCGCCATGTAGTGGACGACTTGAACGGGGCATTCCGCACAGTTCACCAGCCAGCCAAGCACCCGGCCAACCCCGTGATATCCAGCGAGCCAGGCAAGGACGAAGACGGCCCGCACAGCTTCGGCACTGTGCTGAGGGAGAGCGACAGCGGCAAGTTCCGCATGTGGACGGGCACCGTCGACTCGAGCATCCTCGCCAAGCATGGCAAGGCGGCGCCCGGTTCCTCGGTGTGCGTCTACTTCGAGTCCGACGACGGTATCGAGTGGCGTCGGCCCAGCCTCGGACTGTTCGAGCACTGGGGAGACAAGAGCAACAACGTTTTCTGGAATAGCCTCATGGACTACGTGGTGCCTTTGCCGGAGCGCATGTGGGACAAAGGGCGGTACGCGCTCATGTACCAGCCGACCGTGGATACGGATATCGGGTTGCCGGACGAGAATCCCATGCTGAAGCACTTCGCCTACTCCGATGACGGCATCCGCTTCACTGACGTGCCCGAGAACCCGGTGTTGCGGGGCCGGTCGGACACCAACAACTGCATCGTGTACAACCCCGAGCGCGATGTTTTCATGCAGTACCGCCGGTCCACGATCAACGCCGGTGAAATCCGCCGCATCGCGTACTCGGAGAGCCACGACCTGCTCTCCTGGACTCAGCCCATCACCATCATCGCCAGGGACGAGGCCGACCCGCTCTACCTCTACGGAATGCCCGTCTCCCAATACGGCGACATGTACTTCGGCTATCTGTTCTGCCTATGGGTCCATCCGCGTTACGAGCACCTGGGAAACGGCAAGGACTTCAAGATGGACACGCAGCTCGCCTGGAGCCGTGATGGCATCAACTGGGAACGCCACGCCCAGCGCCCTACGTTCATCCCCAACTCTCCGCCGTCCGCGGGTGCGCTCGACTGGGGGCATGCCCAGGGGATGGCCAACCTGATAGACATGGGCGACGAGGTGTACGTCTACTGGGGCGGACGTCCGTACCTGCACAACCCCGGCGCAGCCAAGGACAAGGGCAGCACGCCGCGCAGCATCAACCTGGGAACGCTGCGGCGCGACGGGTTCGTCTCCTTGGACGCCACCGAAGACGGCGGCTATGTACTGACCAAGCCGCTCACCTACCCGGGTGGCAAGCTCCACATCAACGCCCGCACCACCAGCCCTGACGGCTTCGTGCGCGTCGCCGTGCGGGAAGGACACGGGGTCCGCGACGGCGAGTGGCACGAAAACTTCCGCTTCGGAAAGAGCCACGCCTTCTCCGGCGACAGCCTGGACGCCGTCCTAACATGGGAGGGGCACGACACCCTCGCCTCGTTCCCCTCGAAGGTCATGCGCCTCCACTTCTGGATGGAGAGCGCGGAGCTATACTCGTTCTGGTTCAGCTAGCGGTCTCGCATGGCCAGTCGGCGACGCGCCGTCCGACTCCCCTTTGATGAACTTTAGATACTTGAGTGCCGTTTTTCTACGCCGTGATCAAAAACCTCACCCCCGGCCCCTCTCCGAATTTTCGGAGAGGGGAGAAGGCAGGTAGAAAAAGCGCTGCTTCGCTTGGGGTGAGGTAAACTGGTTCGCCACCCGGAACGTAAGCTTTGGTTGTTAAACTCCATGAAGGGGGGTTCGCGGGGATTTCCTGGGCGCCTTCGCGCTGACCTCCCTCGCTCACCCTAGCCGCATCACCCGGGCGGCCGTGCCGCCGAGGATGTCCGCGCGCTCGGAGTTGCTGAGGAAATCGCAGTGGACGCGGAACTGGTCCAAGGCCTGCTTGTAGGTGCAGTAGCGCGCGGTCAGCGGCATGTCAGTGCCCCACATCAGCCGGTCGGCGCCGATCCTGTCGACACACTCCTTGATCGTCGCCTCCGACTCCTTCCATGGGTGCTCCCAGACGCTGCCCATCATGATCGGCACCAACAGCTGCAGGTGACACCTGGGGGACTTGAACACTTCCCAGGTCTCCTCAGGGAACGCGAACTCCCCGTCCTCCATGAACGCCAGCCACGGCAGGCCGTGCGTTATCGTGACATCGGTGTCGGGGTACCGTTCCATCCATCTCAGCAGCGTTCGGTGCTCCTCCAGGTAGGCCTCCCGGGACGAGGCCTGGAACTCCCTGGCCCGCTTGCCACCGTTGTACAGGGTGAAGTACACGGGCACCTTCAGGTTGGCGACGGCGTCCAGTATGGTCGCATCGATTCGCCGTCCCAGGGACCTTCCGCCCCAGTAGCGTAGTACCAGCGTGAGAAGAACTGCACCCCGCACGAGACTCCCGCGCCAACGAGGCGCTGCACCTCGGCGACCGCCGCGTCAGGGTCGTGGAGCGCCGCGGCCTCGGGGACGTTGAACAGCGTCGCGAAGCGGTGGGGGTAGCGGAGCACGGCTTCGAGCAGGTAGTCGTTGATGAGTCCGAATATAGGCGCCGGGTGTAGCACCGCCATATCGACGTCGATGAAGTCCATCTCCCGGATGAGGAGCTCCGGCGGACACTCCTGGTCCTGCAACATCGGTGGGAGGTACTGGTTCGTGTACGCCTCGCCCTGATGTATCCACGACAGGCGACCCAGCTCGCTCGTCCACTCGACCTCGTGGAGCTCATAAGTGTCCGGGTCGAGGAGCGTGCTCCGGTCGGCGGGCGCACGGTCACGGACCCGCCAGACCGGCAGGTGATGGCCACCGAACTGCCGCTGCACGAAGCGCATCTTCTCGGCGACGGAGTCGAAGCCCGCCGCGGAATCGAGGGGTGGGAATATCCTGGCGTGCCCGTCGATTATCATGTCTTAGCCTGCATTCTCCATTCAGAGGACTACATTCCAACTCCGCCGGACCAAGAGGTTTGATTGTTAGCTAGCTAGCCTTCTTTCGGAACGGCAAAGGTGACGATGCGAGCCGGGTTCTCGATGAGAATGCGGTCGATGGCCTCCTCGCTGATGCCGCGCATCTTCATCCTAGGGACCGTGTTAGCAAGGATGTAGAAATATCCGTGGCCTCCATACTTCAGGGTGCGGTGCTTGGTATAGATGTCGTGGGCCACCACGACCCGGTCGCCGAAGCCCTGGTCAATGACCCACTTGATGTCGTCGATGCGTTTGCCGTCGCCGGGCATGTCGAAGGCGGGGTTGAGCTGGTACCACGACTCCTCGCGGCCGAAGAGGTCCCACTCGAGGTAGCAGCCGGTCTCGGCGATGCGCTTCATGGTATCTCGCCGGGCGACTGTGCGGTCCATGTGGGACATGATCGTGCGGTGGACATCGGCCCCCACGGAGCTGAGGACGTCGATTATCTCGAGGGGGGCTTGTTCGTGGCGGCCGGGGTGGATGATTAGTGGAGCACCGGTAACTCGCTGAGCGCGTCCTGACGCCCGGAGCACCTTGATCTCGTTGTCGGACATAGGCCACTGGCAGCCGACCTCGCCGATAATCCCGGACTTGATGTCGGTGCCGTCAGCCCCCTCGGTGATGTCGCGTACGATGTCTTCCAGGACATCGTCCTCACTAAGCCGGTCCATATCCGCCGGGTGAGTTTCGCCGACGTAGTAACTTGACCCCATGATGACGTTGACTCCAGTCCTGCGTGAAATCTCCGCAAGACCCTGGGGGTTACGGTGCAACCCTTTAGGGGTAACCTCCACGATGGTCCCTCCGCCGTATTCCCTGAATCGCTTCAGCTCCGCTGAGACCTCGTCGACGTCCGAGAGGGTGTAGTTGGCCTTATTCACGTAGTTGTAGTGGGTGAACCAGGCGCGCGCCTCCATGCTCATCGGCGCGTAGTACTTCTCCTGGGCGACGGGGTCGTCGGGCGGGGCATGCAACGACTGGAGATCGATGAGCAGGTGCTCGTGTGTGTGTGTCCTTCCCAGATGGTCGGGCTCGATAAGCCCGAGTACCGTTTGGACCTTTCCGGTTCTTTCCGTCATCAGCGCCTCCAATGTCTCGCTCGCAGGCGGCCAGTATGGATCTCTTCAGACCCTGCCGTCCAGAGCCTTACCGGGGCTCAGGGTGACCTAAACTGGCACTATTACTACCAGCTGCTTTGCAACGGAGCCGCCATTTTAGGCGGTAGTGGTTGCAACGAAAAGCGATTATACTTCGTGCTGCTCTTCGACTGAACCATTGACCTTTGCCCCACACGAGAGATGGGCGACCGGAGGGATCATTGCTAAGGGGGATCGCGCCAGCTCTTGCGGCCTGGTCGCTCGTGTTTGCATCGGCGGCGTGTGGGGACGATCAGACCCCGGACCAAGATGTGGTGACTCCAGCACCCGTCGCCCAACCCTCTGAACCCGTTCCTCGTCCTGAACAGACTGCGGGCCCGGAGCGAAACCCTGCAAGTGAGCGATTCTCAGGCGTCGCGACGCCGGCGGTGAGTCTCATACAGCTAAAAGACCCGCTGGACGAGCCGGAGTTCTACTGCGTCGACGTCCCGGGCGCCGGTAGCGGCGTGCGGCTTCAGATGCCGCTCCAGATGCACACCTGCAAGTTGAGGGACGCCGAGGACGAAAAGTTCGCGTTCGATAGGCCATTTCCAAGCCAGCTATTCATGCCGGAATACGCTCTCTGCGTCCAAGCCGGAACCCCGGAAGCCGGGTCGGGGCTATACCTCAGGAAGTGCTCCGATTCCACACTCCAGCGCTTCTTCCTCTCCGGTGACACGACGATCCGTCTTCGTGCCGACGGCGAGGAGACGCTGTGCTGGGTCATGGCGTCTGGCTCTGGAATACCGACCGGAGGTCCGAGCCACCTGAGGCGCGATTTGCTGCTCCAGAAGTGCGCTGAGGCCGGGCCGGCGCTGTCGCAGTGGACGCTGCCAGGGTTTGTACCACGATGAGCCAAGTAATTCGGACTTCGCTGCGGGTTCCAGGGTATGGATGACGGAGAGCTCCCTCCCTCTAACTCCCTCCCACAGGGGAGGGAGGACGGGATTGCTTCGGCGGCTCCAGAACCACCGGGATGGCCCTCGCATCCTTGAAGAACTCAAGCTAGATAAGGAGATGACCTGATGGCAACCGCGCAAGGCGTGGCGACGGCGGTCGATGGCCTTCTGGCGCACCTCAAACTGGATGGCTGGTGTGTGGTCGAAGATGTGATCCCGGCTGATCTGGTGGGTGAGATACGCGACAGCGTTCTCGCGACGGAGTCGTCGAAAGAGTACGCGGAGTACACAGTGCCCGGGTACAAGAACTTCGTGGCCTGGGACCAGTCCCTCGTGCCCTATCTGGCCGATGATCGGGTCCTGGGGGTGCTCGATGCGATGTGGGGGCCCGGTGTCCGCATCTCTTCCAACCGGCCCGTGATTCGCACCCCCGGTCTGGAGGCGGGCTTCGGCTGGCACGCCGACTCCCCATTCAACCAGAACTACGCAGGCCGCATCGCACCGCCGTTTCCGGACGTCGCGATGCACGTCACCACTCTGTGGATGCTGTCGCCAATGTCGCCCGAGACCGGCGGTACCTACGTCGTCCCAGGAAGCCACCGATCGCCGAACAACCCCACGGGAGATTTCGAGGTGAATGCGGGCGACGCATACCCGACCGCGATGCAGGTCACAGGCCGTCCGGGGAGCGTTTTGATGTTCGACAGCCGCCTGTGGCACTCCAAGCCACCCAACCCCAGCGACCTACCCCGCGTAGCAGTCCGGGTAACGTACGCCCCTTGGTGGCTCAACCTGAACGTGCTCAGCCCCGACTCCGCCGAGGCGAAGATACTCAGCGAGAGCACCGGCAAGGGGCCGACCATTCAGCACAAGCTCCCGGTTAACGTTTACGACCGGCTGCCAGAGCGAGTCAAACCGCTATTCCAGCACTGGGTCGATGGGTAGCTCGTCGTAGCCAGCAGCGTAGAGCTTTTACGCGGGACCCTGCGACGATTGGAGCGTGCCCACCGTTTCGTCGGCTGGGATGCGTTCGCGGTCCTGAGGGCCTTCTCGGTGGACGATAAGGGCAACACCTAGGAGAAGCGGGAGCAGGATATACGTGGCTGGAAGTGTGAGCTGTATGACGACGGCCAGGATCAGCCAACCCAAACTCCAGATAAGGGTGCTCCAGCCAATCCACCGGGGTAATACCCCTGTCCGAAGAAACGCCCAGCCATAAAACGCCATCGACGTGTTAACGAACGTCACGTACCGAAGCTGTACCGGACCGTTTACCCACTCGCGGAGCGGGTCAAAGAACTCTGGCACGGCTCCCGTACGGGCCCATTCCTCACCCGCCCAAGCCGTCACTTCGCTGTGAAACGTGTCTTCCATGGCGGCGAGGATGACAAAAACCATGAACAGATTGAATGCCAGGAACGATAGCGCCCTGTCTCCGGCTTCGGACAGATGGACCGTCAGCATGCCAAAACCCAAGAAGAGCAGGACAACCTGCGGACTCCTGAGAGCGTCGATATCACGAAAGACGGTCGCCGCCTCTCCTATACCCTCGACGCCCTCCCAGGCCGCCTCCACACCTTCAAACTTCCCCTGGGTGAGCACCACAACAAACTCGACAGCAATGATCGCGAAGCTGAGAACAAGCAGGGTGCCGGAGACGCGCCCCGTGGTCCAAATGCTCCTACTCATTTCCTGGCCTTCCCACCTGTGTGAACCCGGTACGAATGTTGGATGGTAGCGACGCTCACCGCCGCGGCAATGAACAAGAGCACCGGATACCAAACCCAGTTGAACATTATGGCAACCATCCAAACTCCACTAACAGCGAGGGCGGCTCCTAGCCCCGGTGCTCGTCGGATCAGCCGGAATCCGCTTAGCGCAATAACGTTAGCGACCGTGAGCAATGAGAACCCGATAGTGTACTTGAGCCACGGTGCCATAATCCGGGTGCTGGGGTTGTCGTATTCGATCGTGTGCACCACGATCAAGGCGAAGGAAGCGACGACTAGAAACGACATGACCATGATCGTGGCCAACCCCAGCCAGGACCGCATCGTGAACGTCTCCAACGTTGGCCACCCTGTCGCGGAGTTGCCCGGTATTCGAGCCTCGGCGAACCGCCAAAGGACATCGGCCGGCACGCCCCGGACACATCGGAACAAGACGCTCGAGGCATCGCCGGACGTGTTAGGCCTGTGTACGCCCCAAGCGTGCGTCTGATCCCAGAGGTCGGAGTCGATCTCTGTGCGACGGGCGTTCTTCGTCTCGTGGGACAACCCGAGTGTGTAGAGCCACACCCAGCCACGGACTAACCGGTGAGCGCCCACCTCGCGCCTGGCGTCGCCCTGTCGCGACTCGCCGAGCCTCATGTAGTCGCCCTCCCAGGGGTCCGCCTCTGCAGACCGACCGTCTCCTTCGATTTGGCCTGAGCAAGCGCACGCTCGCCAGCCGCGGTGACCCGATAGAACCGACGGGTTGGCCGTCCTTGCTCCAATGCAAGCCGCGGGTCCTCCCAGAAGCTCACCAGCAACCCCGCCCTCTCCAGCCGGTGCAGTGCCCGGTAGAGCGTGCCGTGCGCGGTCAGGAGACGAGCACCCGTGAGGTCCTGAATTACCTTCGCAATGAGGAACCCGTGCGCCGCCTCGGCGCCGCCGGCCCGTAGGCCGAGAGAGGCCTCCAGCACCGAGACCTCGATAGGTATCAATTCGCCCTTTTTACGTCTCATGGCACGATAATAAGCAGATATATGCGCATTGTCAACTGGGGCTCCCTTTTCCCAGCAACGTCGCTTCTTGGGCTTGCCTTGTTCTTTTTAGCTCGATGCGTCCCCTGCGACTTTTCGCCACTTATCATCTCCACCCCAAACCTAGCGGTCGAAGCCAGAGGTCTGGACAGTCGACCGATAGCTGTCCCGCACTCGCTCCTGGGCGGTCAGGGCTTACGAGGGCGACACGCGTTCTCCTTCCGATCTCAGCTCGAACAGAATGGAGCGAGCCGTTGGGGTTCCCGCTTGGGAGTCTATTACGCCGCGGGCGTTGAAAACGGTCGCAACGTATCGTAGACTTACGCCCACAAACGAGTCGTGCCGCCCACCTCTTGTGCCGGCACACTGCGTCGACTAAGACCGGGGGTAGCACCGCAATGTGGGAAAGCCGTACTCAATCGGGCCGGGTTATCTTGGCTGTCGCGCTCATAGCCATGGCTGCGGGAGCGCTTGGATACGTTTCGTCGCCTATCGGCACTGAGGCGGCCCAAGCGCTACCGAAGGCGCCGGCCGCCGGCTCACCTCCGTTCACCGCCGTCTTCGCCACCTCGTCGGACATCGTGCAGGTGACGCCGGAGGATGGAACGCATTTCAGGCCCTCCCTACTGGAGATCGTCGTGGCGACCACAACCGGCACCACAACCAGGCTGCTGCTGGCCTATAACTCCTACCCTAATTACGCGCCATCAGGCATATACGTCAAGAGCAGCGACGACGGCGGTGAGACGTGGTCGGCCTCAAGCACCGTGGTGGAGTCTAGCAGCAACAGGGAGCCGGACCTCGGACAGGCTGCCGACGGGACGGTTTGGCTGGTCTATGTGCGCGGGTGCTGCCCCTACGAGATATATTACCGGACGAGCGCCGACGGTGGTAACACCTGGTCAGCTGAGGTAGCCCTTCCCGGTGGAGCTATCAACCTTCCAGCCGAGTTTTTTCAAGAGGTGCGCGGCGTAGACCGGTTCAACCCCTCGGTGGTGGGGACGCCGAGCGGACGGGTGATAGTGGCCTATGAAGACCGCAGCTCGTATCCACGGACCATTGGATATCAGTACCTGGACCAAGGTACGACGACGTGGCAGGGACCGTTCGCACTTCCCGCCGTGAACACGAATGATAGGTACAGCCCCGACCTCGCCGTCGACGATTCGGGGAACGTCTGGGTTGTTTGGTATGGCTACGGCTCTCAGGGCTGGGGAATTTATACCCAGATGAGCGGAGACGACGGGGTGACGTGGTCTCTGCCGTCTCTAGTACGCTCGGAGGGCAGGCCTCCGTCGATAGCCAGTACGGCTGGCAAGCTGATGGTGAGCTGGTATGAGTCGGACTACGTGTCGGGCGAGATCTTCAGCTACTGGGACTACAACATCACGTACGTGATGAGCAGCGACGGCGGCGCCACCTGGTCCACGCCCGTTACGTACACCCGGTTCAAAGGTTACGATTTTAACCCGGCCGTGGCCGGACTGGACGATGGTAGCTTTGCGCTGGCGTGGGACTCGAGGCGGCGGCGGACCAGTCCTGAGTACACGCAAGACACGACGATCTGGTTTGGGAATATCGGGGTCCACGAGGACGTAAACCCACCGCCTCACATCAACCAGGTAGAGCACGTCCCTCCCGCCAATCCTCAGACCGGAGAGGTGGTAATCGTAGTCGCGCTGGTCGTCGACGAGTCTTCCGGGGTCGCGCCGACGGTGGAATGGAGTAAGGATGGCGTGGTGCAGCCTGCGGCTGTGATGTTCGACGACGGCGCTCACGGCGACTTCGCATTCGGCGATAACGTCTTTGGGGCCTCGCTGGGCAGCTTCCCCGCGGGCACGTTCGTTAGTTACAGCGTCAAGGCGACAGACTCCGACGGCAACTTCGTGACCTCTTACTCCAGGTCGTTCAATATACAGCCGTTATGGGTCAAGCAAAGCGACAACCTCCTGGTCCTGGACGCCCGAAACAGCTATGCGGTTGTGGAGTTCGGGCCGGCGTACGAAAGCGCCCTAACTAACGCGGGAGTGAATTTCGACCTGTGGGATGGCAACATTCTTGGTCCGCCGGACGCGGCCGAGCTGGCCCAGTACGACGGCGGAGCGGTGGTCTGGGCGGTGATCGAATACAGCGGTTGGCTGGTGACGGAGTTCACCCGGGACGACGCGATGGCCGGAATAGCCTCCTTCCAGGACGGAGCGAACCCACGCTCCTGACTACGGGCAGGAGCTCGGACGCGTTTACGTGCTGCGAGGCCGGGGGAGTCAACAACCCGGACATCGCGCGCGATTCTAGTGGCGTGCTATGGCTGGTATACGAGCAGAACTTTCACGGGGACGGCTTCGAGTTCTCCCGAATCTACTACGAGACGGGCACAGCCGACGGTATGACGTGGTCCGGGGCGAACCAGGACAGCGACGTCTCCGCCACGCCGGGCTACAACAGCAACCCGGCGGTGGTGCGCGCCAGCCAGGACCGCATAATCGTGGCGTATGAGAACAAACAGCAAACGGAAGAAGGGATACACCAGCTCGTCTACAGGTACACGGACGACGCCGGCAACACATGGCAGCCCGCCGCCGACCCATTCTTCGGCAGGCTTGACGACGTCGCAGGCTTCCACGACGCGCGCCAGCCTGACCTCGCGGCGGACGCCGGGAACAACGTGATCGCTGTATTTCAGGGGTGCCGTGAGACCTCGGGTGAACATGTTTGTGGCATCTTTACGCGCCAGAGCACCGACAACGGCGCGACATGGGCTGACGCTGTGGTGGTCCACGACGAGGGACACGACCCCTCCATCGATGCAGCGACCACCGGGCAGTGGGTGATGAGTTGGACGCAGGATGTGTGCCCGAACGTCGAGCCCCTGGGCTACTGCGAGGGCAATATCTGGTACCGGGTCAGCGGTGAGGGTGTGTTCTGGAGCGTCCCTATCCAGTGGACTAACTTCCACGGTCAGGACCGCAGCTCGTCTGTGGCGATCCTGATAGCGGGCGGCTTCGTCATGGCCTGGGAGTCGGAGCGGCGTCGCGGGACTGTGGAGCCGTTCCTCAACACATGGTTCCAGGTGCCTACCATCTGGTTCACAAACCAGCTGGCCCCCGTAGACGAGAACCCGCCGCCGGCAGTGCCGCGGATGGAGCACCTACCCGCGCCGAACCCGATGGTGGGGGACCATGCGCGTGTTCTCGCGAGGGTCGTGCGGGTGGCGACGAACACCACCCCGACTCCCCCGCTGTTGCGTTGGCGGAGGGACCGTGTGCTCCAGCCCGAGATTCCCATGGAGCCGAGGCCGGACGGCACGTGGGTGGCCCGCCTGCCCGCGTTCGAGCGGGCCGGGGTCGAGGTGCGTTACAACGTAAGAGTGAAGGACCACCTTGGCAAAGAGGGTTGGTCCAGGTCTGCGGGATTCAGCACGCAGCCGAGACACGTCAAACGGGCTGACGTCCTGCTGGTGGTGGACAGCAATAGAGAAGAAGAGGTCCGGCACATCGGCCAATTCTACGGTGAAGCGCTTCGCTCTGCGGGTGTGAGGTTTGACTTCTGGGACACCAGCCGCCTGGGAGCGCCACGCGAGAGGGTGCTGAGGCACTATACGCACGGCGCCGTAGTCTGGGCGGTCCCGGGCTATGAGAACTGGCTGTGGCACCACCCAATCGATAACAGCCTTGCCAGGAGAGCTTTGGCTTCCTACCTGGACCACGGAGGCAGCCTGTTCATGAGCGGGCAGCAGATCGCCCAGCACTTCGTGGACCGCGATCCCGATTGGCTGCGCCGGTACCTGAGGGTGGCGCAGCTGGCCCACACGAATGCGTTCAACGAGATCATTGGCGTGGGGCCGATGGATGGAATTGCGGCGCTTCTTTACGGTGGAGACGGCGCAGACAACTCCTACGACCCCGATGCGATAGTGCTGGGGCTGGGCGCAGAGGAGATTTTCATCTACGGCACCACCACCGCAGACTCGCACGGTACTGCGGCTCTCAGGTACGGCCGCGGCCAGTCGCGGGTCGTGTTTTTCGGGTTCAACTTCGAGTCGATGGACAACGCCGGGATCCGGCACGATGTGATGTTGCGGGTCATGGACTGGGTGAACCCGACGTGTAACGGTAAGGCGACCACGCGGGACGGCACCCACGGGGACGACGTGATATTCGGGACGGAGCATGACGACGTCATCGTGACCTATGAGGGTTACGATCGAGTCTGGGGACTTGGAGGGAACGACACCATCTGCGGAGGCCCGAACACGGACGTGATCGTTGGTGGTGAAGGGAACGACTGGATCGCGGGTTTCCAGGGCTACGACCTGATATCCGGTGGCCCCGGGACGGACATCATCAACGGTGGCGGCGGTACGGACCTGATCATGGGAGGCGACGGGGCCGATGTGATAGACGGCTGGTTCGGCAACGACCAGATATCGGGAGGCCCCGGGAACGACTTCCTGCACGGTGGCGACGGCAACGACACACTGCTGGGGGGGGATGGGGACGACATCATTAACGGTGGGATAGGCAACGACATTATCGACTGCGGTCCGGGGTCCGACATCGGATTCGGCGGGCTCGGGGCCGGAACCGCAACGCTGACGGGCTGCGAGCTTCACTTCCCGTAGCCCGCTGGGAGAGCTTCGCGTGAGAAGAGGGAGGGCTCCGGCGGCGGGGCCCTCCCTACTTTTTTCTGGCGCCACACGAGATTACTCGTCGGGGCTTCGTCGGAACGTCAAGGGAATAGAGGAAGCGGGGCCCCAGCCCCAGATTCCTCGTCGCGGACTCCTCGGAATGACAATGGCGAGAGCGGAGCGGAGGGGCGGCTCTCCGGGGACCAGGTGGGTCTACTGCGCGGGCTGGTTGGACACGAGGAGGTCCGCTCTTTCCCCCCACTTGTGTAGAAAGCGCCGGTAGTTCTTGGCGCTGAGCTCGTCTCGCTCGGCCTCGCCAAGCCCGCTCCAGGCGCGATGCTCGTGCAGCTTGACGGGCAAGGATGGGTCGGCTATAACGCGAAGCCCTTTGTCTTTGAAGTGGAAGCTGTAGTCCAGGTCCAGGTTCCGATAAAAGCGGAAGGTCTCCCGCATCAGGCCCACCTGGCCAATCCGGCTCCGCCGAAACGCGAAGCAGTAAGCCTGCATAGCGTCTACCTCGCCGTAAAGGCCTTCGGCTTCGTCGTGGAAGTGGTGAAGGTCGGCGGTGCGAAGGCCGAACGGGCCGACGATGCCGATCGACTCGTGGTTGAGCATCTCCTCGATAGGGGCGAAGATGTCCCCCACCACCTCGACGCTCCCGTCGAGCATGACCACGGTGCCTCCCAGGCTTTGCTTCAGGATAACGTTGCGCGCCGCGCCCTCTCCAAGCACGTGGTCGGCGTGGATAACGCGGACCCTGGAGTCTTTTGCGGCGGTCTCCTGCAGCCACTCGCCGGTGCCATCGGTGGAGCCGTTGTCGAGAGCTATGACTTCCACCGAGCCCTCGCCGGCCCAGCGAAGCGCGCTCTGAAGGCACCGGCTCACGTCGTCCACGTAGTCGGGAGCTACGATGCCTATGGTCACATCCACGCGGTCGGGCTCTCCCTCATTGGATTGCACCTCGGCCGAGGACGAGATGTCCGGCCAAGGCTGTACGTGCTCCTCACCGGCCGATTTCGGCCGCGCGCGGGCGCCGTTGGCGGTGTCCTCGACGAGGTATCCGGACTGGGCCATCTCGTCTCGTAGCGAGTCGGCCTCCAGCCACTTGCCCTGCTGGCGCGCCAGCGCGCGGCGGGCCTCTCTCTTGTCTTCTCCGTGAATCGCGGCATGCTCTCCACGCGCCTCTCCCCGCGCACCATCCCGTCGCTCCACGATTGCGAGGATGTCCTCGGGGACTCGATACGCGTCGGCAACTCTTTCCAGGCCGAGGCCCAGAACGCTGTCGAACGTGTAAAGGATCTGGAGCTTTATCCGGCCGGGCAATTCGGAGCGGGCGAGACTCCACACGACCGCGAGCGCCCCGGGCATGTCCAGGTTGCGGTCGACGCGCTCCATGAAGCGGTCCCACCACTCTTCTTGCATCGCGTCCCCGTCTGATGAAGCATTGGGCAGCGCCGCCCACTCCCACACCAGGTTGCGCAGTCGGTGGAGAGCTTTCTGCGCCGACCTCAGCGCCGGGAAGGTGAAATTCAACCGCGCGCCGAAACGGGTCGTCAGGCAGAGGTAGCGGAATGCCAACGGGTCGATACCGCGAGTTTCGAGGTCGGCGAGAGTGAACACGTTGCCGGTGGATTTCGCCATCTTCACCCCGTCGGCGAGTAGGTGCTGGCCGTGGACCCAGAGGTTCACGACCGGGCTGCCCGTGTAGCCCTGACTTTGCGCGATCTCTCCTTCGTGGTGAGGGAAGATATTGTCCACTCCCCCGGTGTGTATGTCGAAGCGCTCGCCAAGGTACTTAATCGACATCGCGGAGCACTCGATATGCCAGCCGGGGAAACCCTCTCCCCAAGGCGAGTCCCACTTCAGCTCACGGCCCGGCTCGGCCCGTTTCCAAAGGGTAAAGTCGCGGGGGGCCCGTTTGAGCGGGTCGGCCTCGATGCGCACTGCCTCCCGAAGCCCTTCCCCTCCGATGTTGCCTGACAGCAGACCGTATATGGGAAACTTGGAGACCTCGAAGTAGACATTCCCCTCGACCTCATAGGCTAAATCCTGCTCGATGAGCCTCTTGGTCATGGAGACCATTTCGTCGATGTGATCGGTCGCCTTTGGGAACTGGGCTGCCGGGAGGATGTTGAGCTTTGCCTCATCCTCGAGGAACCGCGCCGTGTACTCCTGAGCTATATCCTGTGGCGTCTTGCCCTCGTCGATGGCCGCCGCGATCACCTTATCTTCGCCGCGCTCGAGGTGCTCCTGGCGCATATGACCCACGTCGGTGATGTTCTTGATTTGCGTGACCGACACACCGTGCGCTTGGAGGGCGCGTCTAATCCAGTCCGCCATCAGATAGGAGCGGAGGTTTCCGATATGGGCGTCGCGGTACACCGTAGGGCCGCAGGTGTACATCTTCACGGCGCCCGACTCCAGGGGCTCGACTGGAGACAAGGCCCTCGTCATGGTGTCGTAGAGCTGAAGCATGTGCGGCTCTCTCTTTGTAGCTCAGTGCGCTAGTGAAGCATCAGGGCAGTCGGTGAACGCTCCTCGACGATTCGGCAGGACTCCGGACATGATGAGTTCTCTCGTCCGGGAAAGGGACATCTGGGACAGCCCCCTCATCCTAGCCCTCTCCCGCCAGGGGAGAAGGGACAGGAGGGTGCGAAGGCGTCGTCGTACCCCTTCTTAATGAGCAGGTCCTTAGTTGAAGTGAAGAGCTCGTGCCGGCCATATCGCTGTTTGCTTGGCATTCACTTGAGACGCTACGAAATGGTCATGACCCTGAGCAGGTTGGTGCCGCCGGCAACCCCTATTGGGAGCCCTGCCACCAAGACCACGATGCTTCCGGAGGTGGCTCCGAGAGCTCGCACCGCCATCTCCTCCCCGAGCGCGAAGAAGTCGTCCACCGTCTCGATTCTGGGGACGGTGATTGGAGTGACGCCCCACCTTAGGGTAAGCCGGTGCTGTACCTTGCTGCTGGGCGTTAGCGCTAGGACCGGTGGGAGAGGGCGGTACTTGGATACCCTGCCAGCGGTGCTACCCGACTCGGTGAAGGCAAGAATGAGGCTGGCGTTTAGTTGGTGCGCGGTCTGGCACGCGTCGTAGCTGATGGCGTCGTCGGTCTTGGGCTCGAGGAGCTGTCTCTTCTCGACGATGATGCGGTCGTATGGCAAGGCGGCCTCGGCTTCGATGGCGATCTCGGACATCACCTTTACCGCCTCGATCGGGTTCACGCCCACCGACGTCTCTCCGGAGAGCATGATTGCGTCGGTGCCGTCGTAGATGGCGTTAGCGACGTCTGTCACCTCGGCCCTCGTTGGCACGGGCGATCTCACCATGGACTCGAGCATCTGCGTGGCGGTGATGACCGGTTTGCCGGCGTGATTGGAACTGGAGATGAGCCTCTTTTGAATCACCGGCACCTGGGCCATCCGCACCTCGACTCCCATATCGCCGCGGGCTACCATGATGGCATCGCTGGCGGACAGAATGCTCTCGAAGTTGTCCAGCGCCTCCGCGCGCTCTATCTTCGAGATTATCTCCGGCTGGGCGCCATTGGACGTAAGAATCTTGCGCGCCCGCTCGATGTCCGCGACGCGCGTGATGGTTGAAAGCGCCACGAAGTCAGCCTTGTGTTCGGCGGCGAACTCCAGTGCGATCGTGGCACGCTTGTCGGGGAAGCGCTGGGACGGGGACTTGCCCGGTGTTGCGACTCCACGGTTCTCCGTCAGCCTGCCCCCTCTTATCACCTCGCACTGAACGTCTCTCTTCGCGACACCGGTGACCTTGAGCTCCAGGAGGCCGTCGTCCAGCATGACCGCGTGGCCGACGGTGGCGTCTCGATGGATACCAGGCGGCGAGACGGCCACGAGGTCCTGGGTGCCTACGACGTTCCTGCTGGTGAGCGTGAGCTGTTCTCCGCGCTTGAGCGTCAGGACACCCGTACCCAGGGGGCCGGTCCTGTACTTCGCTCCGGGTACGTCCACCATTATTCCGACGGGCACGTCCAGGCGCGATGAGACATCCCTCACGCGTTCGATGTCGGCAGCGTGCTCCTCGAGCGAGCCATGAGACAGGTTGAGCCTGGCAACGCTCATGCCAGCCGCCACGAGCCCCTGGATCGTCTCAACGGAAGACGTGGCCGGGCCGAGTGTGCAGATTATCTTGGTCTTGGGGCGCCGCGCTTTGACGGTCGCCTCCATAGCTTGCATGTCCCCTGATCCTCCATCGGTAGTGGCGGACTGTGTAATTATGAACCATTCACAACGTGATTTCACCCCGACGCGCTTCGACGGGCACCTTGATGTTAGGAGGAGGCGGCCCCGCCCCAGATTCTTCGTCGGGATTCCTTGGAATCACAGATGGGATTCGGTTGCCGGGGCGTTGTTGCCACGTGCCCCTGAGTGAAGGGAAGGAGTTAGGTGGAGATGAGGGCCGTGGAGCTTCAGTCCCGGGATAAGGTCGCAGGACTTGTGAGAGAGACACTATGGCTGTGACCGAGTTTTGGATTACAATTAGGGAGTTGGTTGGGAGCAAGCCCCGCGGCGCCGAATGAGGACCGATGCAAGACGTCAAACTCGTTAACGACCTGCAACAGCTTGACTGGAAGACCGCAGATGCGGAGAAAAGGCTCGCTGAGGTACGCGCTGAGCTAGCCGACGATTTGGCCATCGCCTCCGCGCGCCAGGAGCTTGATGAGCTTGACGCGCTGCTCGAAGAGGTCACGCTCAAACGGAGGGCGGGGGACGGGAGCGTGAGCGAGCTCCAGACGAAACTGCAGCAACTCGACGCGAAACTGTACGGGGGCTTGATCAAGAACCCCCGTGAGGTTACCGCGGCGGAAGAGGAGCGAGCCTTCCTCGAGGGCCAGCAGCGGGAGCAGGAGGATGCGCTTCTGGAGCTGATGGTGTCGATCGAGGAGGCGGAGCCGCAGAGGAAGGACGCCCAGGAAGCACTGAACAAGCTAGAGACCTCGCGGCCGGAGGAGGAGATGGAGCTCCGAGCGGAAGAGGAGAGGCTGCAGCGAGAGATCTCATCCCTTGCCGAGGAGCGAGAGCTTCTGGCTCCATCCGTCGGCAGCAAGCTGCTCTCCACCTACGAGTCGCTGCGTGCCACGAAGAACGGCCACGCCGTCGCGCGAGTCGAGCGCGGCATGTGCCAAGGGTGTCGTCTGGCGCTTTCCACCATGGAACTGCAACGAGCGCGGAGCACGCAGGAGTTCGTGCAGTGCAGCAGTTGCCGTCGGATCCTCTACCTAGGTTAGAGCAAAGTGCGAGCCCTGGGCTACTTTCGCGTCGAGGGCGGGCAGGATGAGTCCTCCGCGGCCGAGATGCAATGGTCGTTCGAGGAGTTCTGCACGACCAACCTGCATCAGCCGATAGAGATATTCGCCTCCGACGCTCGTCTCGACGACGGTCCCGATCCCGAGTACTCCCGGATGAGGGAGTTCCTCGCGAAGTCCGGCGGCCAGTACCTCGTCGTGGTACCGGACGCCACGCATCTCGCAAGTGACCTGGAGGGCGTCGCCAGGACGCTAATCGAGTTGGACCGGACCGGCGCCAAGGCAGCCTGCCTCGACGACGAGTTTCCCGACCCCCTGCAGAACGCATTTCAGACTCTCGGTGTAAAGGGGGTGTCCCGCACGCGGAGTATCCGAGTAAAGGAGTCGATGCGCGCCAGAGCATCGAAGGGGCTGGCGTTGGGAAGGCCCCTATACGGGTACCGAATCGGTGATACCGGCACACTAGAAATCGTCCCTGAAGAGGCGGCGGTGGTGGAGCTGATATTCCGCCTGTACACCCGCGACAGGATCGGTTTCAGGCTGATAGCCCAGCACCTAAACGAGCGCGGCATCCAAACGAGGCGTGGCGGGAACTGGAGCGTCGTGGGCGTGAGGGATGTACTGGGCAATCTGGCGTATACAGGAACGTACACCAGGCTGGGGATGCGCAGGGGCAGGGCGCACGAGGCGATAGTCGCGCCGGAGCTGTTCAGGGCCGCCCAGGACCAGACCAGGGAACGTCGTCCGAGCGGCCGCGTCATGAGGCCCAAGCCGTTTCCCCTCTCAGGAATACTGTACTGCGCATACTGCGGAAACAAGATGATTGGCGTCACGCGGAGGCAGGCGTGGAAGCGCAAGGACGGCCGGCGGCAGAGCGGCGTGTACCGGTACTATCAGTGCCAGTCCCGACTGAATCAGAGCCGATGCGGCTACCACACATGGCGGGAGTCGCTCCTAGAGAGCACGGTAGTGACTCAGCTGAAGTACGCGCTCCAGAACAGGGCTTCGGATTCCTCTGGCGACGGCGACGCGGAGGCGCCGGACCGTGCCCAGTCGATCAGGCAGTCGATACTGAAGAACGCGGAGGGCCGGTTCCTGAAGGCGATGAAACGCACAGCTAAGGGTGAGATGAGTCTCCAGGTCCTCGGTGAGTACCTGGGCGAGCTCGATGCGGCGCGTGGCAGGGCCGCAGCGACAGATGAATCCCGAAACATCGCCGAGAAGCTCGCGGAGTGGGACGGCCTCGACCTGGAGGAGCGCCGCGCGCTCCTCGCGGAGAATGTGCAGAAGGTCGTGGTGGAGGACGAGCGGGTGGAGGTGGTGGTGTAAGGGGCTCTCAGTCCAGGGGCCGTTGCGCTTGGGCGGCGAAAGCTCCTTCGCCGAGCTATCGAATAACCGCTTTATCTCAAGCAGTCTTGCTATATGCGGGGATGGGCGCGGCAAGCGGCGCCCCTACGACGTTTGGGCATAGTTACTTTCCCGACGTCGGTCCCGATGCGGCATCGGGACGTAAGCTGCTCTCAAGGAACTACTCGTTTCCGGGAGTCTGGAGAGGCCAGCCTTGTCTCCCCCTTTCGAAAAGGGGGATTTGCCGTGGGCCGCTCAAATCCTCTACCTCCCCTAAGGACTCTCGTTTCAGGAGTTTCGTCGAGGCCCCGCCCAGGGCGCAGCAACAGCGCGCAGCACCAACCCCGAAGACGTTTGGGTATAGTTACTTCCTTAAGTCCGTTCCCAGTGCGGCATCGGGACGTACCGCTGCTCCGGACGAACGGATGGTGGTGTCGGTCAGCCTTGCTAGAAATCTACCTCGCTGGAGTCACGTCCGCCCATTGATGTAGCGAGGGGCTTGTCGGCGCGCTACAATTGCTATGCGCAAGGCGGCCGGGCGACCGCCGCCCCGACTTGTCGGGGGGGAGGAAAGTCCGGGCTCCTCCGGGCAGGATGCCCGCTAACGGCGGGGCGGGGTAACCCGACGGAAAGTGCCACAGAAAACACACCGTCCCGGTCTGACCGGGATAAGGGTGAAATGGCGAGGTAAGAGCTCACCGCTTCGGTGGTAACACCGAGGGCAGGGCAAACCCCATCTGGAGCAAGGCCTAATAGGGGGCTTAGGGCGCCCGGCCCGTCCCCGGGTTGGCCGCTTGATCCCGGTGGCAACACCGGGACTAGATAGATGGTCGCCGCCCGGCTCCCATTGGGAAGACCCCCCGAACCTCGGGGCGTAAACCGATGGGCTCCGGGCACAGAACCCGGCTTACAGGCCGCCTTGCGCTATTCCCCTCACGCCCTCCATGGGCAAGCTGTTTATGTCGCCGATTGTCATCTATGTCACGCCTATCCAGCTGATGCCCCTGAACATGGGGCTATGGGCGAGACCCTCGAAGTATATATGCACCACCTGTCACGGCAAGACCTGGCGCCTAGCAGCCGAGCTCGTTATAAGCAGATCGCCCAGGCCTATTGTAGTTGGCTGGGCAACCGCGAACCGTCAGTCGACACAGCTCTGGACTTCATCGCCGGGCTGAGGGATCGAGACTACGCGGATAACACTTTGAACCTGTACAAGCATGTTGTTAGGTCTCTTCATAGGGCCTTGGGCCAGGACGTGCCCTTGAAACCAAGGAAAGCTCACGTGCTGCCAGACTACCACTCGGCCTCCGATATCGAGCGGTTGTTGGCGGAGGCGGAGCGAGGCCTGCATGGTCAAGGCCCCGAGATCAAGGATCGGAACTTCGCGTTCATCGCGGTCATGGGATTTGCTGGGCTACGGCGCGGGGAAGCCCTGAACCTTCGGGTTCGCGACATCAACTTTGACCAGCGTCTCATAAGGGTTAGACAAGGTAAGGGTCGGAAAGACAGGACTGTGCCAATGATCGAGCGGTTGGTAGTCCCTCTACGCCAGCAGGTGAAGGGCAAATCGAGTACGGCAAAGGTCTTTGGGATAAGCCCGAGACAAGGATACCGGGTGGTTGTAACACTCTCCCAAAAATGTGGATTAGAGGGTTTCCGACCTCACAGCCTGCGCCATTTCTATGGGACCGCGTTGATGGAACGGGGTGCGCACCTTCGTGCCGTCGTGGAAATGATGGGTCACGTCAGTATCGAAACCACCATGGTGTACGTCGGTATCAGTCCACATCACCTCCGTCGAACTGCTGACCTATTGGACAGTCCACTCAACGCTTCCAATGGCGCTGCTGACTCCCGGGTTAGCCTTGACGAACACCCCGTCGCGCCGCGTGCGGGCGACATCCAATTTGCCAGTTAACACCCGGGCCGCAACGATTCTCGTGCCCTCTGGCACATCCACATCTACCCATTGTCCCTGTTTCGTAACCGGTCCGACTCTGCCGCCGTAGATGAACAATGGTTCGGCCTCCAACGGTTGTCTTACTCGGTCGCCGAGGTCCTTGTTCTGTAGCCAGGGACCATCAGCTCAATGGGCTGTCCTAATGCGATGGCCGACATTCATTAACTTCGTCTTCTTAACCATATGTTCGAACTGCGGTCTTCCGGTTCGTAACCCGGGCTGGACGACCTCCCTTGGGGAGACACACTCGCCGCCGAGGAAGTTAGGCCGTCCATAGTGTCCATGGACAGCGGCAGGAAGTAGTTCTCTCCATTCGCTTGACCCTTGGCTCCGATCTTCTTGAAGTCCAGTCTAACGTGAGAAAGTAAAGTGGCCATAAAGATCGTGTTAGATCGGCGCTAAAGTTCGAGGGCGCAATGGAAACTACCTATTCAGACGCAGTCTTGCCCATTACGAACTGCGCAGTGAGACGGGTAGCGTCTGGCAAGGTGCCACGGCCAGCTGCGCTTGAGTTCTGCTAGCGCAACGTGCTGATCGCGCCACTGAAGCTGTAGCCGGGAGGCCTTAGGGCCGAGGGCCTGTCAGTCTTAGCCCCAGTAGCGGAGCAAGCGTATTCGCGGGAACTCATCGGCTGAGCAAATCTATGCTGTCCTGAAATATGTATCTGGACGGCCGTACGGGATACCCGGTAAACGCTAAGCGACGAGTAACAACTCGCCGTGTTCACATCGTCCTTCGCTAGCCTGATCAGCGTTCCACGCTGAACACCCTGCCTCTTTGGCTCCAATCAACCGTCTCGAGCAGCTGCTCGTACTGGCGACCGATTCTGTCGCTGAGAGGAATGACTTCGCCATTTCTTCGTCCCAAACGAACTGACAAGACGTACGAAGAGACGTAAGCTCGGGCCGTACTCAATATTTCGACTATTTCACTGTTGTCGTTCACAATGATCAATCGGGACGGCGTCACTGATGCGGTCGCCATTACGCTGACGTTGGCACCTGGTTTGGTGGGAGTGTCCTCAGTGTGGCGCGGAGTAGCACGGGGCTCGGGCGGTGCGAATCGCCCGTATTGCGCCAGCTCTTTACCGGAGATGCCCTCCCACGGCGTCTGTTCGGCGGGCGCGATGGCGTTCGTGACCACGAGCACATATGCCATCGACGTTGCAGAGCCTGCGGTGAGCGAGAGAAAGATTACGAAGATGGTCGTGGTGATTTTCTTGATTTCTCGCCTCCGGACAGACTTGAAACTTAGGGGGATCTTTTTCACGACGCCACCTCCTAATCTCTTATTCTCTGGGTGGTCACTGGCTCACCGAATATGTGAATGTTGAGTTAATAGAACCGTCGCTGTCGTCCCAGTCCACCCGAGCGCAGTACCTATGTGTGTACGCGTTCACCCCTGCAACTCCACTGGGCTCGAAAGGTGAAGGACTAGTGGGTAATGCCGTGTCGGCCGCGCAGTCGGAGTAGGAGGCGGGTGCCGCCGCGGTATCGTATCTAAAACTTCCTAGTGCTACTGTAATCTCTGAGGTCGGGGAGTTGTCCGCGCCGACAATCGTTCCCGACCAGGGTGCATTCGACTTTACGGTAACGGTCAGATCATCCCACACATAGGCGCAGCCCTCGCCCCCTAGCGTGCCGTTGTAGACAGTAAACTCGCCGATAGTCGTTCCATCTGTATTTCCTTGACATCCCGGGTCAGGAGTACCGAGGGTTAGTGTCGTGTCACTCAGGGTGATTGTGAGAGTTTGGGTAGCCGTTGTGATGTCTGTCGCGGTGTTGCCCGTCAGCGTATTTAGGCTGGACGTGGCAAACACCGTCGTCGTTTCGTTGAGACCTGACCAACCCAGAGTTATCTTGACGACTACGTTTACCGAGCCGCTACCTGCAATTGCGCCCGTATCCGGGACGGTATCGGAGTCCGTGTCTGTTAGCGGAGTGGTGCCGTCCGCCTCGAATAGGGCTACCGTCCAGCCCTCCGAAGATGTGGCCGCGATATCGAAAGTGTCCGTCAGATCTCCGGTGTTAGTCACTGTGTGTGTGTAAGCGATGATGTCTTCCGGGTTTCCTGAGCTTGAGTTGTTGGGAGTGATCGTTACCCCGGGCGGGGCTGGCTCCGTAGTGAGTTGCGGGTAGTTCGTGTACCCGGATAACACAGAATTATCACCTTCTACCAAACGGAAGTAATAGGTCGTGTTGGTATTCGCGCCGTTTTGCTGAACGACCCAACCCCACTCGCCGTTCTTGTTCTTGGCCAAATCGCCGGGGGCGTTGTTGACCTCTTCATAGGTCTGTTTGGGTCCAGGCCCTGAGTCCGTGGATGCCAATAACACGGTGCTGATGCCTGCTCCGTCCGCGGGTCCCGGGTTGTCGTAGCCCCGCCATAACTCCCCGGAGCCTATGCCCCCGATGTCACTCCACGGCCCGTTCACTGCCGTGCTGTACTGCAGCTTGAGCTGGCTGCCGGCGTCAATGCCGTTGGCTCCACTATCGATGTTCATCCTGACGTGTAGCACATCGCCGCTTGCAACGTTTGTAATATCAGTATTCTCAGCCGCCAAAGGGGTGCTTGGAACGACAGCGTCGATGTTGTCGTACCACCGGAAATCCAGCTGTGTCCAAGTGTTGCCAGCCGCATCGTTGTCAGTGATATTAGCGACCAAGCTGGCTATGGACACTCCGTCGTAGCCTCCGCCTGACGCACTGTGTGTAACGGTCCCGGTGTGTGCGCCCTCTACGAAAGCGTCGTCGACCGCGGTTACGGTAGTTGTTTGGGCGGTGCTCCAGTTCCCGGTCGTGAACGTCAGAGGGTTAGGACTGACGCTGACGTCGGAGTCAGGCGACAGGGTTACCGTCACTGTACTCGTGGGTTGGGCATCGAGTACGACGCTGTACGTGTCGGTGGCTCCGCCCTCTGTCGCGTCGGTGGAACCTCCCGATTCAGTAATCGTTACACTGGGCTGCTTGTCGGTGATGCTGGCGACAACGTTGGAGATGGACGCACCGTCGTAGGCCCCGCCGCTGGCGCTGTGAGTGATAGTCCCCGTGTGGGCCCCTTCAACCACGGCGTCGTCTATCGCTGTCACCGTGATGGTCTGGGCGCTGCTCCAGTTCCCGGTGGTGAAGGTAATCGGGTTGGGGCTCACACTGACATCGGCATCGGGCGATAGCGTGACTGTGACGGTCCCAGACGGCTCCAGGTCCAACACCACGGTGTACGTGTCGGTGGGACCTGCCTCTGTCACGTCGGTTGAACCCCCGGACTCCGTAATCGTCACGTCAGCGGTGTCGTCGTCGGTGACGTTGGCCAGAACATTGGCTATGGAAACTCCATCGTAGCCTCCGCCGGACGCGCTGTGTGTGACCGTCCCGGTGTGGCTCCCCTCGACCACAGCGTCGTTGACAGCGGTCAGGGTGGTCGTTTGGGCGGTGCTCCAGTTCTCGGTCGTGAAGGTCAGAGGGTTGGGACTGACGCTAACATCGGAGTCCGGTGACGGGGTCACGGTGACGGTCCCTGATGGGGCAACGTCAAGTACGACGCTGTACGTGTCGGTAGCCCCGCCCTCCGTTACGTCGGTGGAGGCGGCCGACTCGGTCACCGTCACACTGCCCGTGTCGTTGTCGGTGACGTTGGCGACGGCGTTGGCTATGGACACTCCGTCGTAGCCCCCGCCACTGGCTGAGTGAGTGATCGTACCGGTGTGGCCCCCCTCTAGGATGGCGTCATTGACCGCGGTCACAGTAGTTGTTTGGGCGGTGCTCCAGTTGCCGGTAGTGAAGGTAAGCGGGTTGGGACTGACGCTGACGTCGGAGTCAGGCGACAGGGTTACCGTCACTGTACTCGTAGGTTGGGCATCAAGTACGATGCTGTACGTGTCGGTGGCTCCGCCCTCCGTCACGTCGGTGGAACCTCCCGACTCAGTCAACGTGACGCTAGGCTGCTTGTCGGTGATGTTCGCGACAACGTTGGAGATGGAGGCCCCGTCGTAGCTACCGCCGCTTGCTGAGTGTGTGATCGTACCGGTGTGCCCTCCCTCGACCACTGCATCGTCCACACCCGTAACGGTCACAGTCTGGGCCGAGCTCCACGTGCTGGTAGTAAAGGTGAGCGGGTTGGGGCTCACGCTGACATCCGAGTCGGGGGAGAGAGTGACCGTGACGGTCCCTGAGGGCTCCAGGTCCAGCACCACCGTGTAGGTGTCGGTAGCTCCGCCCTCTGTCACGTCGGTGGAGGCAGCCGTCTCGGTCACCGTCACACTGCCCGTGTCGTCGTCGGTGACGTTGGCGACAACGCTGGCGATGGCCACTCCGTCGTAGCCTCCGCTGCTGGCCGAGTGCGTTATCGTCCCGGTGTGCCCTCCCTCGACCACTGCATCGTCCACACCCGTAACGGTCACAGTCTGGGCCAAGCTCCACGTGCTGGTAGTAAAGGTCAGCGGGTTAGGGCTGACGCTGACGTCGGAGTCGGGGGAGAGAGTGACCGTGACGGCGCCCGAGGGCTCCAGGTCCAGCACCACCGTGTAGGTGTCGGTAGCTCCGCCCTCCGTCACGTCGGTGGAACCGCCCGACTCGGTCACCGTCACACTGCCCGTGTCGTTGTCGGTGACGTTGGCGACGACGTTGGCTATGGCCACTCCGTCGTAGCCCCCTCCACTGGCTGAGTGCGTTATCGTCCCGGTGTGCCCTCCCTCGACCACCGCATCGTCCACACCGGTCACCGTGACGGTCTGGGCCGAACTCCACGTGCTGGTGGTAAAGGTCAGCGGGTTAGGGCTGACGCTGACGTCGGAGTCGGGGGAGAGAGTGACCGTGACGGTGCCCGAGGGCTCCAGGTCCAGCACCACCGTGTAGGTGTCGGTAGCTCCGCCCTCCGTTGCGTCGGTGGAGGCGGCCGACTCGGTCACCGTCACACTGCCCGTGTCGTTGTCGGTGACGTTGGCGACAACGCTGGCGATGGACACTCCGTCGTAGCCTCCACCACTGGCTGAGTGTGTGACCGTGCCGGTGTGGCCCCCCTCTACGATAGCGTCATTGACCGCCGTCACAGTAGTTGTCTGGGCGGTGCTCCAGTTCCCGGTCGTGAACGTCAGAGGGTTAGGACTCACGCTGACGTCGGAGTCCGGGGAGAGGGTGACCGTGACGGTGCCCGAGGGCTCCAGGTCCAGCACCACCGTGTAGGTGTCGGTAGCTCCGCCCTCCGTCACGTCGGTCGACGCAGCCGACTCGGTCACCGTCACGCTGGCTACCTCGTCGTCCGTGACGTTGGCCACAACGTTGGAGATGGTTGCTCCGTCGTAGCTTCCGCCGCTGGCCGAGTGCGTTATCGTCCCGGTGTGCCCTCCCTCGACCACCGCATCGTCCACACCGGTCACCGTGACGGTCTGGGCCGAGTTCCACGTGCTGGTAGTAAAGGTCAGAGGGTTGGGGTTCACGCTGACATCCGCATCAGGGGAGAGGGTAACCGTGACGGTCCCTGAGGGCTCCAGGTCCAACACCACCGTGTAGGTGTCCGTGGGACCTGCCTCCGTCACGTCAGTTGACGCGGCCGACTCGGCGACGGTCACACTGGCTACCTCGTCGTCCGTGACGTTGGCCACAACGCTGGCGATGGTCACTCCGTCGTAGCCTCCGCCGGACGCACTGTGTGTGACTGTCCCGGTGTGTGCACCCTCAACGATGGCGTCGTCGACCGCGGTAACGGTAGTTGTTTGGGCGGTGCTCCAGTTCCCGGTCGTGAAGGTAAGAGGGTTAGGGCTAACCCCGAATCCACCGAAGGACGTCCTTGGGGACAGCCCTTGAAGAAGCCAGCGGGTGCTCCTCTGAATCTGGGATAATGGTTTTGGAACAGAAACCCGCCCGGAAACAAGGAGCACCCAATAGATGCTGCCACAGAACAAACCCGACCGTATCCGCATCCTCTTTGACGACCATCGCCTGGTGGCCAATGCCGGCCTGCTCCTGCCGGCCACCCTAGCCCGGCACCTGGGCCTGCGGGAACTCGTCGACCATCACCTTGACCTCGGCGGAGCGCCGGGACGGGCGAACACTGGGGACAAGATGCTGACGCTGGTCGCTTCCGCGCTGGCAGGCGGCGACTGCATCGACGACGCCGATGCGCTGCGCGCTGGTGGGACGGTTGGTGTTCTAGGCTGCGTGGTCAAGGCGCCATCCACCCTGGGGACCTTCCTGCGCAGCTTCCGGTGGGGGCATGTCCGTCAACTCGACCGCGTGAGCCGCCAGTTGTTGGCCCGGGCCTGGGCCGCTGGGGCCGGACCCGGCGACTCGCCCCTGACCATCGACCTGGACTCGACCATCTGCGAGACCTATGGACTGGCCAAGGAGGGAGCGCGCCACCACGGCTATACCGGCGCCCGCGGCTATCACCCGCTGCTGGCCATTGCCGCCGGCACCGGCGAGGTGCTGATGTCCCGGCTGCGCGAGGGCCGGGCCAACACCGCCCGTGGCGCCGCCCACTTCCTGCGTGAGACGGTGGGGCGGGTGCGCTACGGCGGGGCCAGGGGACAACTCACGGTGCGGGCCGACAGCGGCTTCTACGCCCACACTGTCGTTGCCGCCTGCCGGGAAATGGATGTCCGCTTCTCTATCACCATCCGCCAGCGCGCCAGGCTGCGGGATCTGATCGAGGCGATACCAGAGGAGGACTGGACTCCCATTCCCTACTGGATGGACGGCGCCGCCGATGTCGCCGAGACGACTTACACCCCGTTCCAGACCAAGCCGGACGCCGCGCCGGTGCGGCTCATTGTCCGGCGGGTGAAGCCGACGCCCGGTTCCCAGCTCGCCCTCTTCGCCAGATACAGCTATCACGCCTTCATCACCGACCGCGATGGGGAGACGCTGGAACTGGAGGCCGATCATCGCCGCCACGCCGAGGTCGAGAACGCCATACGCGACCTCAAGTACGGCGTCGGGCTGAACCACATGCCGTCGGCGCGCTTCGCCGCCAACGGCGCCTGGCTGGCGGTCCAGGTGATGGCGCATAACCTGGCCCGCTGGACGGCGCGGATTGGTCTGGGCGAGCGGACCGTGATCACCAAGACCCTCAGGCGGCGGGTCTTCGCTCTGGTGGGACGGATCACCCGCTCGGCGCGCCGCCTCACTTTGCATCTCCCCCGGCGCTGGCCTTGGGAAACCCAGTTCACTCGCGCCTTGGCCCGGCTGCAAGCCATTCCGTTCCCGGCCTGACGGCCAGCCTGCAACTGACCCAACGTCCCCGCAATCTCGCGCCACCCCGGTCGCGAGAGTCCCCTGCTGCGTATCCTCTCGCCTTCCCGCGCATCGCAACTCCCGCATAGGGCCTTAGGGGCCCTGTGCGGCCACTGAAGACCGCCCGCCGGCCTCCCATCTACCCCAAGACCCCAGGCCATCTCCCCTGTAGCTCCCTCACCCACCCCCTTCCGCTGCCCTCACGCCGTCCATCGGTGTCCTTCGGTGGATTCGGGCTTAGAGATAAGGGGAGGATTCAGAGTGGACAACACGTCCTTATCAACGGCGCTTCCGGATCGGTAGGCACGTCTGCCGTGCAGCTCGCCAAGTACTTTGGGGCGGAAGTCACCGGGGTCTGCAGTACCACGAACGTGAAATTGGTGAAGTCTCTGGGCGCAGACAACGTCATTGATTACACGAAAGAGGATTTTACCGAAACCGGCCAGACCTACGACGTTATTTTTGACGCAGTAGGCAAGAGTTCGTTTTCACGCTGCAAAGGCTCACTAACGCAAAGAGGAGTCTATCTTACAACCGTCCCTACGCTGGCAATTCCTCTTCAAATGTTGTGGACTTGGAAGATCGGCAGCAAGAGGGCAAAGATTGCGCTCACGGGTTTGAGGCCATCAAGCGAAAAGACTAAAGATCTACTTTTCCTCAAAGAGCTTGCCGAGGCTGGAAACATAAAATCGGTCATAGATAGAAGCTATCCGTTAGAACAGACTGCCGAGGCCCACAGGTATGTCGAGAAGGGACACAAAAAGGGAAACGTAGTAATCACTGTGCGAGGCGAGATCTGAAGGGAAGGGACGCAGGTTGAGCCTAGGCGTCTCTGTAGACCTTGCCCCGCTTCCGCACGTTTTCGAGGAGCGACGCATCGAACGCGTCGAGGTCGTGTCCTTCAGGTTGAGGGGGCAGCAGTGGAAGGCCCTTGGCCCGCACCACCCTGGGGTTGGTGTAGTAACCGGCATAGGCCTGCTGGACCAGGAAATCGAAGAAGTCGGGGTGTTCCGATTCAACCTGCTTGAGCACGCCTACGCGACCGCTATCTGGCAGGTCGGCGAACCCGAGGGAATGCGCTCGGGCGCCGGTGACCTCAATGGCCTTGAGCCCTTCGGACAGGAGCTTTCTGGTACTCGGAAGGAGGCCGGCAAAACCCTCGACGTGCTCGGCCACGCCCAGCTCGCCGGCGCCAGAAACACCATCGTTCGCGGGGACCAGGCTGTCCAGCACCGTGCCCAGCAGCGCGCGTTGCTGTTGCGAGAGGTAGAGTATCTTGTCGTGCTGATTTCTCTGCATGCGGGCCGCCAATCAGTCGAGAACATGCCGTGCGTTACGTTTGACGTAGTCGGCGATGCGGAGGGCCAGCGCTTGGATAGTCGAGGTAGGATTGACCCCTCCGCTGGTAACGAACAGGCTACCGTCGACGATGAAGAGGTTTTTCACGTCGTGCGCCCGCCCCCACTCGTCTACTACCGAGCCGCCGCTGTCCGTCCCCATCTTCGCCGTGCCCATGAGATGGAAACCGCCTCCCTTCAGCAGCGGGTTTTGAAAGACTTGCTTGGCGCCCGCGGCTTCCAACACTTCGGAAGCGCTGGCAACGGAGTGAGCCATCACCTTCTTGCTGTTGTCACTCAGGAGGTAGTTGGTTTTCGGCGCCGGAATGCCGTCGCCGTCGGTCAGATCGGGGTCCAGCACGACCTCGTTGTGGAGCTCCGGCAGGTCTTCTCCTATCGATGCAATGGGGACCACGTGGCCTATTCGCTCATCGAATGCGCGGTGGTGGTCTTCGCCCCAGGGTATTGGCTGCTCCACCTGCCCTCCGAGCGCGGTGTTGACCGGACCGAGGTCCCGGTTCGACTGCATCTGGTATCCGCGGACGAAGCCTCGTGAGGTGTCGGTCTCGTAGTGCTCGTAGCTGGTGATCGACACAGCCAGCGGCCCCTTGTGCGCCTCGAGGTCCTCGTCAAACGCGCCCATAGTCACGGATATGGGATGGAGCATCAGGTTCTTTCCGACGAGTCCGCTGCCGTTGGCGAGGCCATCGGGAAACAGGGCGGAAGTAGAGTTCAGCAGCAGTCGCGGGGTACCGATGCCGTTGCACGCCAGGACGACGATCCGGGCCTTCTGCTCGCGGACCTGGCCCGTGCTGTCAAAGTAGACGACCCCGTCGGCGAGCCCATCGGCTCCAACGAGCACCTCCGCTACCCTCGCGCCGGTAGTGAGCACCGCGCCGCTCTTAACCGCTTTGGGCCAGTAGGTGACATCGGAGCTTGATTTCGAGCGGTTGTAGCACCCGGTGATGCAGGGACCGCCGTAGGTGCACGCGGGCCGGCCGTCATACGGGGCGCTGTTTATCGCGCTCTCGGCGGGCCACCAGTGCCACCCAAGCTTCTCGAAACCCTCCACGAGCTTATTCCCCTGCTTGCCGATCGCAAGAGGAGGCGTCTGCCGCGGAGGCATCGGCGGATAGGCCGGATTGCCGTTGAGACCCGCAACGCCGGTCATCTTGTCGTTCAGGTCAAAGAACGGCTCGAGGTCATAGTATGTGAGAGGCCAATCGTCGGCCACTCCGTCGAGGGTCTTGACCTTGAAGTCCGACGGCCGCATCCGCGGGAAGTGCGCTCCCCAGTGAATCCCGCTGCCGCCGACAGCGTTGAACATCAGGGGCGTGATCGGGGAGTTATCGTGGTTTACCGGGTAGTCTTCGGGCCAGCCGCGAACGTTCGGGTCCATGCTGAAGTCGGAGTAGATGTGCTCCTGCCAGTCGTCGTGAGTGCTTGTGTAGGCCGTCGGGTCAGGCCAGTAGCCTTGCTCCAAGCACATGACCTCGATGCCAGCCTCGCTCAAGCTCCATACGAAGGCGCCGCCGGACATTCCAGCCCCGATGACCAGCACATCCACTACGTTGGTGTCAGCCATTTAGTTGGATCCGTGCGATAGGTTGCGTGTATCTGGCTTTGGCTAGATACCGTGTGTTGCGCAGATAATACCCTCGCCGAGGCCGCCTAGCAACCGGACATGAGTCTCGGCCATCAGAGCGACGGTCGCTCTCAACGTACGAAGCGCCAAAGACGAGACCTCACCCCAACAAACAGCCTTATGGCAACGCGCTTTCCCCCTCTCCGCAGATGCGGAGAGGGCCGGGGTGAGGTCTCTTCGCGGCGTAGGAATACACATCCAAAGGGACTTCCACCCCCGTGACGAGAATCGCGCAGGTGAAGACGATTGGGATTAGGAGCGCGGGATCGACCTCAGTCGGTTCGTGGCCACCGTTAAACTCAACCAGCCATGCAGCGTTCTGCGTCGCTTGCCGTGGAAAAGGGGCGGGCGCCAGTGCTATGATGCGGCCTCTGGAGTGCGCTTCATTGTGCGTCATGGGACGTGCGTCGTGGGACGTGCGTCGTGGGATAGGACGGGGGAAAGACATGGGGAATAGAGACATCGGGCTGTTGGCGCATCTGACGCGGCGCGCCGGCTTTGGCGCGACGTGGGACGAGCTAGAATCGGTCTCATCGAAGGGGTATGACGCGGCGGTCGAGGAGCTGCTCGCCTCCGAAAGCCCCAAGGTGATATCTGATGACATGGTCAGACGCTACCACCACGAGCTGTCGGGCATGATGAGCGTAGTCTCACCCGGAACCGTCTGGCTCTACCGTATGGCAACCACCACCGCACCGCTCCAGGAAAAGCTGGCCCTGTTCTGGCACTCTGTTTTCGCTACGGGGTACACCGGCAAGGTGGTATATGGCAAGGTGCTGATGGACCAGATCAGGATGTTTCGCCGGTACGGTCTTGGCAGCTTCAGGACTCTGCTCGCGGAGCTAGCGCGGGACCCCGCCATGATAGCCTGGCTTGACAACCTCGACAACCACAATGGCGCAATCAACGAGAACTTTGGCAGAGAGCTGCTCGAGCTATTCTCCCTTGGCGTTGGCAACTATACGGAGGAGGACATCAAGGAGTGCTCGCGGGCCTTCACGGGCTGGACCATCGGCAACTCGGAGTACATGTCGCTCCGCGCTCGCAGGGACTCGATCTGGCCGTACGGTCGCATCGCGTGGCACTTCAAGTATCGCCCAGAGGACCACGATAGCGGTGAGAAGACATTCCTTGGACTTCAGGGCCGATTCAACGGTGAGGATATCGTCGACATTATCTGTCAACAACCGGCTACCGCGAGGTTCATCTCACGGCACCTGTACCACTTTTTCGTGGCTGACGAACCGCCTGTGGCGCAGTGGCCTTACACACCTCCAAGAGACCCTGATGCCATAGACCTGCTGTGCGACGCGTACTTCGACAGCGATTACGACATGACCGCGATGTTGCGGGTGCTTTTCAACTCCGAGTTCTTCAAGTCCGCTGACTCATGGTATGCGAAGGTGAAGAGCCCAGCCGAGCTGATCGCCGGGGTCCTAAGGTTAACCGGGGAGTTCGAAAAGCCCCGCCGTGAGATCTTGGACAGGGCCCTGCAGATGTTCTACATGGGCCAGCGCCTGGCCGACCCTCCGTCAGTCGAGGGGTGGCATCAAGGCACGGAGTGGATCGACACTGGAACCCTGGTGGAGCGAATAAACTTCGCCACCCAGCAGATGGCCGATGGCAACAAGCCTGGGGTCGAGGCCATGATTGGAAGAGTAGCGGCCGGCAATGGCGGAACGGCCGCTCCTGGAGATTTGCTGGACAGGTGTCTGGAGCAGATGGGAGCGATCTCACTCTCGGAGGAGACACGTTCAGCAATATTGGACTTTGCGACGAAGGGTGACGAAGCGCGGCAGGATACCTCCGGCGTGGGCGACGATGAGGACCGGCAAGTGTCCGATATGCTCCAGCTGGTTGCCGCCTCGCACGAGTTCCAGCGCGGCTAGCCAGAAGCGGGCGGCCACGCAGGGCCGCCCCTACAGGGTGTTGTGCGTCGGTGTCGCTAATCCCGACGAGAACGTGGGAAGGCATGTGATGAGTACGGTGGAGACGGCGTCGCGGAGCGCGTTCTTGAAGTACGGCCACACCATCGGTCTGTCGACGATGCAAGGGCGTGGGTTCTACTATCCGGCCGACACCGCCATCGGCAGCGATGGGCGGCTATACACCGTGAGTCGCTCTTTGGAGGGCGACCCGCGGGGAGTCCGGGTCACCATTTTCGACCTTGAGAGCGAGTTCTTCGGCACATTCGCCGACTTTGGTGAAGACGACGGCCAGCTCATCTGGCCTACCTCTATAGCATGTGACAGCCTTAATCGGGTCTACGTCAGCGATGAGTACACCCACCGGATTACCGCATTCGATGATTCGGGCAAGTTCATAGATAAGTGGGGACTGCACGGCGCGGACCGCGGTGAGATCGACGGCCCGTCGGGCATCGCCTTCGATAGCGACGACAATCTGTACGTCGTGGACCACCAGAACGCCCGAGTCCAGAAGTTCACCAACGACGGCCGGCTCCTATCCAGCTTTGGCTCGTGGGGGACCGATCATGGCCAATTCAGACTGCCGTGGGGATGCACCGTCGATGCCAAAGGCGACGTATATGTCGCAGACTGGGGCAACAGCCGCGTCGAGAGATTCACGGCGGACGGAGAGTTCGTGGCACAATACGGATCACCGGGCCAGGGCGACGGCGAGTTTCACCGGCCCGCGGGCGTCGCCGTCGATAAAGAAGGCTATGTTTACGTGGCCGGCTGGGGCAACGAGAGGGTGCAAGTGCTCGACCCTGAAGGCGGATTTGTGATCAAGCTGCGCGGTGAGGCTACGGACTCGGTCTGGGCCCAGGACTTCTTGACCATCAACGTGGAGGAAGCCGAGGCGAGGGCGAAATCAGACCTGGTCCCCGACATGGAGTTCTTTGTCGACGATCCTCATGAAGAATCGTCCCATATCGAAAAGTATTTCTGGGCCCCTGTTTCAGTTAAGCTCGACGGCGACGGAAGGCTATACGTTACCGAGAGCAACCGGCACAGAATTCAGGTCTACGAGCGCGGTCCCCGATGACACGCGCTGCTGCGCAGAAGGCCGGCCGACCGGCACCTATGTTGGAGGTCGATTAGCATGGCTCCAAACAACACGGACCGCTCTCTTGTGGTGATACAGCTGTCCGGTGGGAACGACTATCTAAACACCCTAGTAGACCGAAATCTTTGAAATGATGGGTAGCCGAGATTGGCGTGCTACGACGACAGGGCGGGTTTCAAACCCGCCCCTACCAAGCCGTAACCTCAGAACCCTTCAATACTAGGATGTTGGACCACTAGTCCCGTATGGCGACGGCCTCTACTACGACTACCGCCCTAACGTCAGCATTCCGGCAGAAGACGTACTCACCATAGACGGCAACGTAGGTTTCAACCCGAACATGGGACCGATGAAGCGCCTCTGGGACGAAGGGAAGGTTGCCGTGATAAACGGCATAGGTTATCCGAATCCCAACCGGTCTCACTTCCGGTCGATGGACGTGTGGCATACGGCAGAGGCGGAGAAAGTCGGGACCGAAGGGTGGCTCGGCCGGGCCATCCGGGAGCTGGACCCAACAGGCGACAACGTGCTCACCGGGATAAACTTCGGCCGCGGTCTTCCCAGGGCTCTTGCCTGCGAGGGCGTCTCCGTGGCGTCGGTAGGCAACCTGGAGACCTATGGGCTATTGCCCGATATCGAGGACGAGCGGCTCAGGAAATACGCCTTAGCCCGAATCCACCGAAGGACACCGATGGACGGCGTGAGGACAGCGGAAGGGGGTGGGTGAGGGAGCTACAGGGGAGATGGCCTGGGGTCTTGGGGTAGATGGGAGGCCGGCGGCCGGTCTTCAGTCGCCGCACAGGGCCCCTAAGGCCCTATGCGGGAGTTGCGATGCGCGGGAAGGCGAGAGGATACGCAGCAGGGGACTCTCGCGACCGGGGTGGCGCGAGATTGCGGGGACGTTGGGTCAGTTGCAGGCTGGCCGTCAGGCCGGGAACGGAATGGCTTGCAGCCGGGCCAAGGCGCGACTGAACTGGGTTTCCCAAGGCCAGCGCCGGGGGAGATGCAAAGTGAGGCGGCGCGCCGAGCGGGTGATCCGTCCCACCAGAGCGAAGACCCGCCGCCTGAGGGTCTTGGTGATCACGGTCCGCTCGCCCAGACCAATCCGCGCCGTCCAGCGGGCCAGGTTATGCGCCATCACCTGGACCGCCAGCCAGGCGCCGTTGGCGGCGAAGCGCGCCGACGGCATGTGGTTCAGCCCGACGCCGTACTTGAGGTCGCGTATGGCGTTCTCGACCTCGGCGTGGCGGCGATGATCGGCCTCCAGTTCCAGCGTCTCCCCATCGCGGTCGGTGATGAAGGCGTGATAGCTGTATCTGGCGAAGAGGGCGAGCTGGGAACCGGGCGTCGGCTTCACCCGCCGGACAATGAGCCGCACCGGCGCGGCGTCCGGCTTGGTCTGGAACGGGGTGTAAGTCGTCTCGGCGACATCGGCGGCGCCGTCCATCCAGTAGGGAATGGGAGTCCAGTCCTCCTCTGGTATCGTCTCGATCAGGTCCCGCAGGCTGGCGCGCTGGCGGATGGTGATAGAGAAGCGGACATCCATTTCCCGGCAGGCGGCAACGACAGTGTGGGCGTAGAAGCCGCTGTCGGCCCGCACCGTGAGTTGTCCCCTGGCCCCGCCGTAGCGCACCCGCCCCACCGTCTCACGCAGGAAGTGGGCGGCGCCACGGGCGGTGTTGGCCCGGCCCTCGCGCAGCCGGGACATCAGCACCTCGCCGGTGCCGGCGGCAATGGCCAGCAGCGGGTGATAGCCGCGGGCGCCGGTATAGCCGTGGTGACGCGCTCCCTCCTTGGCCAGTCCATAGGTCTCGCAGATGGTCGAGTCCAGGTCGATGGTCAGGGGCGAGTCGCCGGGTCCGGCCCCAGCGGCCCAGGCCCGGGCCAACAACTGGCGGCTCACGCGGTCGAGTTGACGGACATGCCCCCACCGGAAGCTGCGCAGGAAGGTCCCCAGGGTGGATGGCGCCTTGACCACGCAGCCTAGAACACCGACCGTCCCACCAGCGCGCAGCGCATCGGCGTCGTCGATGCAGTCGCCGCCTGCCAGCGCGGAAGCGACCAGCGTCAGCATCTTGTCCCCAGTGTTCGCCCGTCCCGGCGCTCCGCCGAGGTCAAGGTGATGGTCGACGAGTTCCCGCAGGCCCAGGTGCCGGGCTAGGGTGGCCGGCAGGAGCAGGCCGGCATTGGCCACCAGGCGATGGTCGTCAAAGAGGATGCGGATACGGTCGGGTTTGTTCTGTGGCAGCATCTATTGGGTGCTCCTTGTTTCCGGGCGGGTTTCTGTTCCAAAACCATTATCCCAGATTCAGAGGAGCACCCGCTGGCTTCTTCAAGGGCTGTCCCCAAGGACGTCCTTCGGTGGATTCGGGCTTAGAGGCGTTCTCGAAGATGTATGGGGTGGGAGAAGGACGAGACCCCGTGGCCCAGTTCTTCGGTCAGACGGGGACTGACGCCCTCAAGGGCGCGGATGTGCTGCGAACAGCCGTCCAGAAATACTCGTCCAGCATCGAGTATGCCGACAATCCAATATCCCAAAGCCTGAAGAGTGTGGCCCAGGCACTGTGCGCCGATCTCGGGACTCGGATCTTCTACGCTCAGCACGGCAGCTTCGACACCCACGCTGGGGAGCTCGACGCGCACTCCAAGCTGTGGACAGACGTCTCGACCGCCATAGGCGACTTCACGGACGACCTGAGTGAACATGGCCGCGAGAACGACGCGGTGATCCTGGTGTTCTCCGAGTTCGGCCGGAGGATCGAGGACAACGGCACAGGGACAGACCATGGCTCCGGCGGCGTCGCGTTCGCGATTGGCGGACAGGTCGAGGGTGGCCTCTATGGGGAGTACCCTTCCCTGAAAGAGGAGCACCAGCTAGAGGGCGACCTTCACTACAACAACGACTTCCGGGGTACCTACTCGACGTTGTTGGAGCAGTGGCTGGGGCTGGAGGCGGCCCCGGTCGTCAACGGGCATTTCGAACAGCTCCGGTTCGTTCGGAACTGAAGCTCGTGGGCGCGGAGAGCAGCGCCCAACAGAAGGTCTATTTCGAACGGGCATCCTCTTCGGCTGCAAGCGTTTGCCCCAGCCGATCGATCTCTTCGTCTGCCAGACGCTCCCCGGTGATCTCCTCGTCCTGGTCCCACCACTCATCGAACAGCGCCACTCCCTGCACGTAGTGGATTATCACGCCAACACCCCAGAATATCAGCGGCGAGAAGAACCAGAGCGAGGACGAGCCGAGGTTCTGATAGGTGAAGACGTTCCAGGCGCCGAGGAAAATGTTCCCCAGCACGTACGCGCCGAAGTGATAGAAGAAGATACGGACAGCGCGGTTCTTGGCGATGTCTTTTCTGGCGCGCCGATACCGCCTCAGTTCGTCTACTTCCATCGGGATCTCCTACGGCAGTCGGGAACCTAGACCAGGGGGGCGTTTCGCGACGGTCTGCGGTCCCGGGAATCATTTCCCAGACGTCGCGCCGGGAAGCGTTTTAGCCCTGCTTAGAGGCCCTCCCGGCGGTTGACTGCCATACCTACGGACTGCTACACTCGCTCCGTATGAAGCGGCGTATTAGGGACGTTTGAGAATTGATGCTTCGGGTTGGCTTTAGGGATAACCTGCTAGCGCAGTTCTCCGTGGTCACTTTCGTGATCATGGTCATCCTGGCTTTGGTCGTCACCATAGTACTGATTGAAATCTTGAATAACAACCTGGAGCTCATTCGGGAGCGCGATGTAGCCGTTGCTGCCGGGGAGGCGATAGACCCATCCGAGCCCATATCGATCGAAAGCCTCAGCTCTCAGGTCAACAACCTGAAGTGGATAACGATAGCCTCTATCGGCGGCAGCTTCATTTACCTGTATGCCACCCTGGTATACCTGGTGTGGGAGGGGTGGCGCACGATAGTCAAACAGCGAGTCGAGCTGGAGGAGGCGAACGCCGAGCTCGAGAAGCGGGTAGCTGAGCGGGTCGAACAGCTCCGTGAGGCGATGGGCGAAGGTCAGCGAAGGCTCGACGCGTTCCAGACGGCTGCGGGACGACTGGCGCTGGAGGAAGTACCTGAAAAGGCGCTTCAAGACCTTGTCGACGTGTCCCGCGACCTCGTGGGGGCTAGCTACGGCGTTCTAGCGTTGCTTGACTCCCGTGGCGCAACCGGCAAATTCGTCACTTCCGGCTTCTCCGACGAACAGCGAGGCGGCGCGAGCGAGGCTCCGACAAAGATCGAGGACTTGGGGCTAACCGCCAGCGACGACGACCGGATCGTCGTAGAGGACGGGAGCCGACTCCTGAGCGCCCACGGGATCTCCCAGGACAACGGCGGCATTGAGAGCTTCCTCGGCGTCCCGGTGACCCTATCGGGTAGCTCCTCAGGGGTGTTCTACCTGATTAATAAGATAGGGGAAGAGAAATTCTCGCCAGACGATCACAGCCTGGTAAACCTCTTCGCCGTTCTCGCCGGCGTACACCTGGAGAACCTAAACCTGTACGAGGAGGTGGCGCTGGAGCGCAGGACGCTGGCCGCGATCCAGAGCAGCATGACCGAGGGTCTGGTGGTGGTAGACCCGTCCGGGGGTGTGCTGTACCTCAACGAGACCGCCGAGGCTCTCTGGGGTTTCAACCCCAAGGATGTAGAAGGCAAACGACTTCGAGACGTGTTAGGCGGCAACGAGGGGAACTTCGAGTCCCCCGAAGACATGCAAAAACTCCTTAGCATAATGAACGGCCACGGTGATGGTGCGTCCACGGTGGAGCTTACCGTGTCGAAGCCGCAGAGACGGCATCTGCTCGTCACGTCTTTCCCTATCCCCGCGGCTGGGCGGGGCAGCATGACCGGGTTGCTGGCGCGCGACGTCACGCGAGAGCGTGAGCTGGCCGAGCGCCGCAACGCGTTTATCTCCATCGCCTCTCATGAGCTTCGTACGCCGATGACCGCCATTATGGGCTTCTCCGAGCTGCTGCTCAATGACAGGAATCTACCTGAGAGCTCTCAGGTAGACTGGCTGAAGCGCATCAATCAGAACAGCCAGATCCTGTCGGCCATAGTGGACGACATGCTGGACGTTTCGCGCATCCAGTCAGGCCGGCTGGCGCTGACGCTGGAGCACGTCGATGCAGGTGAGCTGATAGACGAGATCCTTGTCGGTATTAAAGGGCAGACCGACGAGCACGAGTTCGTCGTGGATGTACCCTCGGACGCGCCGCAGGTCGTCGCGGACCGCGAAAAGCTCTCCCAGATAATAATGAACCTGCTGACTAACGCCACTAAGTACAGCCCAGCCGGGGGGCAGATCACGGTCGCGGTCCGCCCGGAGAGTGAGGGTGAGCGGGTTGTCTTCAGCGTCTCCGACGAGGGCATTGGTATCGCGCCCGAAGACCTGGAGCAGCTGTTCACCAGCTTCCACCGCATCAGCCGCAAAGAGACGGAAAGCATAAGGGGCACCGGGCTGGGCCTCAGCATCGTGCGAGGGCTGGCAAACCTGATGAGAGGCGAAGCTTGGGTCGAGAGTGAGCTCGATAAGGGCTCGAGCTTCTTCTTCTCCGTACCGACTAAAAGGACCGACATTGACGTGACGGATGAGGCTGCGACGCTTTCCGCCACCTAGGAGGGGTACATGGCCAAGACGGTGCTACTCGCCGACGACGAGGAGGACATCCTCATGCTGGTCTCCGCCACCCTGGGAGGCGACGACCGCTACAGCCTCGTGCTCGCCAGGGACGGCGAAGAGGCGCTGAGCCTTGCCCGCGAGGAGGAGCCGGACCTGATCTTTCTCGACGTGATGATGCCGAAGATGGACGGCTTCGAGGTCTGCAGAATACTGAAGGGGGACAGCGCCACCTCTCACGCCAAGATAGTGATGCTGACGGCGATGGCCCAGGAGGCGGACCGCCAGAAAGCGACCGACGCCGGCGCGGACTACTACTTCTCCAAGCCGTTCAGCCCAACCGCGCTACTGGCCAAGGTGGACGAGCTCCTTTCGGCCGAATAGCCTTTCAGCACCCAGGCCACCAGAGACACCATGTCAACCGAAGGAAGCACGCACCAGACGTTCGACAAGCTCAGCCGCGACCAGCTGGAGATCTACGCGAAGGAGCTGCGCGAGCACATCCAGACCGAGCGCCGGCTGCGTCAGGAACTGGAGGGGCGCAACAGCGACCTCGAGCAGAGGGTGAGGGAGATCACAGCCCTCAACCAGCTCTTTCAGCAGCACCTGGACGAGCGCACGTCGGTGGTGAAGGCCTACAGGGAGATCATCGACGGCCTCGCGATGCTGGCGGACCAGTTCAGCGACCTCGCAGAGCGAGCCAGGGCCCAGCCGCTTCCCGACCTGGAGAGCGTCCCTACCCTGCCCGACGACGATACCGCGGCCACGTAGCGGCTCATGCGGCCCGTATGAGCCCGCATCTCGCTGTGCTATGATTCTGGGCGCTCTCAGGAGCGCCGACCGTGGATACGCCGCTACATATCGCCGCGCGGGCGCTGGCCCACACCTACCCGGCAGGACGCCGCACCATCGAGGCGCTGGCGGGGGTCGATCTGGAGGTCACCACCGGGGAATTCGTGTCGATCATAGGCCCGAGCGGCGGCGGCAAGACCACCCTGCTCAAGCTTCTTGGCGGACTCCTGGAACCGACTTCAGGTTCGGTCGCGGTCGCCGGAGGGCCGCCCTCGGATGCGCAGCGACGCAAGGACATCGGATTCGTGTTCCAGGAGCCGTCGCTGCTGCCCTGGCGCACCGCCCGCGACAACATCGCCCTGCCTCTAGAGCTGAACCCGCGAGGTAGCTCGTCCGACACGGACTACGACGCTGATCGGTGGTTGCGCGCGGTAGGTCTCGAAGATTCCGGCGCCCTCTACCCGCACCAGCTTTCGGGCGGGATGAAGCAGCGGGTCGCGTTTGCCCGCGCGCTGATCATGGAGCCCGCGCTGCTGCTGATGGACGAGCCTCTGGGCGCTCTGGATGAGATCACGCGTTCCGCCATGAGATATGAGCTGCTGAGGCTGTGGGAGGACAGCGGTAAGACTGTGGTCATGGTCACGCACAGCATCGCGGAGGCGGTAGCGATGTCCGACCGCGTGGTGGTGATGTCGGCCCGGCCCGGCAAAGTCGTCGACGAGGTCAGCATCGAGCTGCCGCGGCCGCGGGAAGATTCGCTAGAGCGCTCGGCACGCTACACGGACCACACCCTTCTGATCAAGGAGACCCTCTCCAAAGGAGCGCCGCGTGAGGCCGCCGCCCGAGCCTCAGCCTAGGGAAGCGCCCTACCCGGAGACGCCGCGGGACCGAGGCGGTGTCGCGGCGGGGGCACGTAGTCTCGCCGGCTTGCTGGCCCCGCCGGCGCTGACGCTTACAGCGCTCACCGCGGTCTGGGAGGTGTCCACTCGCGCGCTCGAGGTGCCGGTGTACATGGTGCCGAGGCCTACCGACGTCGCGGAACGGCTGGGCGCGGACATCGCGTTCTTCGCAGGTAACGGCGCTGTGACGCTGCTGGAGGCGCTGGCCGGGTTCGTGCTGGGATCGGCAGTCGCGTTCGCCGCCGCGACCCTAATGGCCCGCTGGTGGCTACTTGAACGCACGTTATTCCCGCTGGCCGTGCTGGTGAAGGTGACGCCGGTGGTGGCCGTCGCGCCGTTGCTGGTGGTATGGTTCGGCTTCGGATCGCTGCCCATCGTATCTATTGCCGCGCTGATCACCTTCTTTCCGGTCCTGGTCAACGCGGTCACCGGGCTCAAGTCTGTCGACCCGGGGGCGCTGGACTTCTTCCGCTCGGTGAACGCGTCGACACGGGAGACGTTCCTGAAGCTGCGGCTGCCGGGCTCGTTGCCTTACTTGTTCGCCGCATTCCGCATCGCCATCCCGCTCTCGGTAATCGGCGCGGTCGTCGGCGAGTTCTTCGGCGGCAACCGTGGGCTGGGGGGAGTGATATTCGTGGCGCACCACAATCTGGACATGCCGACGTCGTTCGCCGCGATACTTGTGTTGGCCCTCATGGGAGTCAGCCTTACCGTGCTCACCTCGTACGTGGAGAGGCGGGCGCTGTTTTGGCACGAGTCGGCGGTGGGAACTTGAGATACATAGGCGGCCCTTCGCTCACCGTCCTCAAGTCAGTGGTCCTGGCGGTGTGCGTGCTGCTGGCCGCCGGCTGCACCAAGGACGATGCCGAGCCTCGCGACGTCTCCACTGCACCCTCGGCTCCAGCGGCAGACCGGGTGGTGTTCATGGCAGGCTTCAAGCCGCAGGCGAACTTGCCTTTTGTCGCGGCGTACGTCGCACAGGAGAAAGGGTTTTTCGCCCAGCAGCGGCTAGACGTTGAGATACTCCACGCGGGCAGCGGCGAGCACCTGAAGCTGCTGATGGCCGGGAACGTCGACTTTACGACCGCCGCCGCCGCATCCGTGCTCAGACGTCGCTCCGAGCCCGGCCTGCCCATCGTGGCCCTGGCCCTGTTCGGGCAGCGCGGCCAGCAGGCGTACATGGCCCTGAAGGACTCGGGAATCGAGTCACCCGCCGACTGGGAGGGCAAGACATTCGGGTACAAGATATCGGTGCCTCCCGACTACCTGGCGCTCCTGAAGATCGGGAGCGTCGACCGCTCCACGATCACCGAGGTCAATGCGGGGTTCGACCCGCGCGTCCTTACGGAGGGCAGGGTCGATATCCTGGCGGTGTTCAAGTCCAACGAGCCTGACACGGTGCGCAGGCTCGGCTTCGAGGTGACGGTGTGGGACCCCGCGGACTACGGCGTCCCCGCCCTGGGGCTCACCTACATCACGCGCCAGGACGTCGTCGACGAGAAGCCCGAAGTGGCGGAGCGCTTCCTCAGGGCGACGCTCAAGGCCACGGAGTACATTCGGGCCAACACCGAGGAGGCGCTGGACGTCGTGCTGAAGTACGCGCCACAGGAGAGCCGCGACCACCAGCGGTTCATGCTGGAGGCGGAGCTGAAGGACGCGCAAAACGCACTCACGGACGAGCACGGCCTGGGGTGGATGACGGCGTCGCAGTGGGAGGCGTTGTACGAGCAGCTCCTGGAGTTCGAAGCGATCCCCAAGCCCCTGGACTACCGCTCCGCCTACACCGACGTATTCCTGAAGTCGCTCTACGAGGGTGGAACGCTGCGCTGGCCGTAGGGAGCGTGCCGCGTGCCGCCGCACAGCTCAACAAGCCCGCTCACGGCAAGATGATGCCCGTCGGCGCTGGCGGCATCGGCTTTGGTAGATGGTTGCATTGGCGGCGCTGCTCTGAGCGGTGACCGCGGGTATGCTCCCGCGAAGAGACAGCGACCTCAACCGCTGCACCTCGGAGACCCTATAGCTACACTTTCGGCTTACACCGACGCACTTCCGGTACGCGCACGCGGGACAGCGATTCTTCAGCCCCGCATACTCGGTCTAAGCCCGAATCCACCGAAGGACGTCCTTGGGGACAGCCCTTGAAGAAGCCAGCGGGTGCTCCTCTGAATCTGGGATAATGGTTTTGGAACAGAAACCCGCCCGGAAACAAGGAGCACCCAATAGATGCTGCCACAGAACAAACCCGACCGTATCCGCATCCTCTTTGACGACCATCGCCTGGTGGCCAATGCCGGCCTGCTCCTGCCGGCCACCCTAGCCCGGCACCTGGGCCTGCGGGAACTCGTCGACCATCACCTTGACCTCGGCGGAGCGCCGGGACGGGCGAACACTGGGGACAAGATGCTGACGCTGGTCGCTTCCGCGCTGGCAGGCGGCGACTGCATCGACGACGCCGATGCGCTGCGCGCTGGTGGGACGGTTGGTGTTCTAGGCTGCGTGGTCAAGGCGCCATCCACCCTGGGGACCTTCCTGCGCAGCTTCCGGTGGGGGCATGTCCGTCAACTCGACCGCGTGAGCCGCCAGTTGTTGGCCCGGGCCTGGGCCGCTGGGGCCGGACCCGGCGACTCGCCCCTGACCATCGACCTGGACTCGACCATCTGCGAGACCTATGGACTGGCCAAGGAGGGAGCGCGCCACCACGGCTATACCGGCGCCCGCGGCTATCACCCGCTGCTGGCCATTGCCGCCGGCACCGGCGAGGTGCTGATGTCCCGGCTGCGCGAGGGCCGGGCCAACACCGCCCGTGGCGCCGCCCACTTCCTGCGTGAGACGGTGGGGCGGGTGCGCTACGGCGGGGCCAGGGGACAACTCACGGTGCGGGCCGACAGCGGCTTCTACGCCCACACTGTCGTTGCCGCCTGCCGGGAAATGGATGTCCGCTTCTCTATCACCATCCGCCAGCGCGCCAGGCTGCGGGATCTGATCGAGGCGATACCAGAGGAGGACTGGACTCCCATTCCCTACTGGATGGACGGCGCCGCCGATGTCGCCGAGACGACTTACACCCCGTTCCAGACCAAGCCGGACGCCGCGCCGGTGCGGCTCATTGTCCGGCGGGTGAAGCCGACGCCCGGTTCCCAGCTCGCCCTCTTCGCCAGATACAGCTATCACGCCTTCATCACCGACCGCGATGGGGAGACGCTGGAACTGGAGGCCGATCATCGCCGCCACGCCGAGGTCGAGAACGCCATACGCGACCTCAAGTACGGCGTCGGGCTGAACCACATGCCGTCGGCGCGCTTCGCCGCCAACGGCGCCTGGCTGGCGGTCCAGGTGATGGCGCATAACCTGGCCCGCTGGACGGCGCGGATTGGTCTGGGCGAGCGGACCGTGATCACCAAGACCCTCAGGCGGCGGGTCTTCGCTCTGGTGGGACGGATCACCCGCTCGGCGCGCCGCCTCACTTTGCATCTCCCCCGGCGCTGGCCTTGGGAAACCCAGTTCACTCGCGCCTTGGCCCGGCTGCAAGCCATTCCGTTCCCGGCCTGACGGCCAGCCTGCAACTGACCCAACGTCCCCGCAATCTCGCGCCACCCCGGTCGCGAGAGTCCCCTGCTGCGTATCCTCTCGCCTTCCCGCGCATCGCAACTCCCGCATAGGGCCTTAGGGGCCCTGTGCGGCCACTGAAGACCGCCCGCCGGCCTCCCATCTACCCCAAGACCCCAGGCCATCTCCCCTGTAGCTCCCTCACCCACCCCCTTCCGCTGCCCTCACGCCGTCCATCGGTGTCCTTCGGTGGATTCGGGCTAAGCACCGTCTTCTTGTGCCAACGTCCCCGGTGCGGAGCCCGATATGCGCAGATTCCGCCTCACCTTCTACTTCGTTCTCACCGCCGTGCTGGTGATCGGCGTGGTTACCGTCGCGGTCGGGGTTATAGCGGGCCGGCTGGCGGAGGAGAGCCTGGTGCGCGTCACCGAGGAGAACAGCGCTAGAGACGCCACCCATATTCACTCGATGATAACCGGGCAGCACGCCATGCCTGCCATGGCGGTCGGCGAGGCCACCCCGCGAGACGAAGCGTCTCCCCCGCCGCAGCCCACGATGCCAGCAATGCCCCCCGCCGAAGCCGCTGCGGTGCACGAGCCCACCCACCCCCAGGAGCCCTTGCCGATGACGCTGCAGTTCCTGGCGGGAGAGGACGGGCTCCCCCGGATGGGCCCCAGCCTGGTAGCCGGGCTCAACATCCCACGACTCAGTGTCCTGGACCCGCAGGGCAACGTGGTCTGGAGCTCCGACGCTGCAAATCCAGAGCTTACAGAGCTGGACGAGCGCCTCTATAAGGCGGCCGTCGCCGGGAGAGTGGCGTCGAAGCTCCAGAGGGACCGCGCGGTAACGGGCCCAGATGGAATGCAGCGCAGTATCGACGTGATCGAGACGTACCTGCCACTGCTGGGAGGCAAAGCAGGTCCGGTGATCGGTGTGATGGTGATATGGAGAGACGTGAGCTCCGATTACGCCATCCAGGTGACGGAGGTCAGGCGACGGGCCCTGCAGACTACCGTAGGGTTCATGGCGGCGCTGTTCATCGCCTTTCTGGCCTTCATCGTTACGGCGGACATAAAGATATCCCAGGCCAACCGTCGGGAGGTGGCGCTGGTGGAGGCGCGGCTGGCCGAGCGCCGGCTGGCCGAGGTCGTGCTGCGCAAGAGCGAGGAGGGCGCGCGGCGACTCGCTCACGAGAAGTCGGTGCTGGCCGAGATCGGTCGGGTGATGGGCTCGTCGCTCGACATCGGCGACGTATACGAGGGATTCACTGAGCGCGCGCGAGAGCTCATCCCCTTCGATCGGATCGTCGTGACGGCGCTGGACCGAGATGAGGGCATCGGCAGGGCCTCTTACGTCCTCGGCGTAGAGATCTCAGAGCGCCGGGCCGGGCAGACGCACGAGATAGACGGCACGCTCACAGGCATCCTGGCCTCCACCAAGAAGGGCATCGTTACAGGCAACGGGCGCCCCGATGAGCTGGTAGAGCACCTGCCGGACGAGGCGGTGGCGCTGTCCGCAGGGCTCAGGTCGATGGTGGCGGCCCCGCTGATCGCCGGCAACAGTTGCATCGGGACGCTCACGCTAAGGTCTCGAACGCCCGGCGCCTATTCCGAGGAGCATCTGGCGCTCGCGGAGCAGGTCGCGGTGCAGATTGCCGGCGCTCTGGCGAACTCGCAGCTTTACGAACAGCGGAAGCAGGCCGAGGAGGCGCTGGCGGGCAAGGCGCGTGAGCTGGAGCGATCGAACGAAGAGCTGGAGCGGTTCGCCTACGTTGCCTCCCACGATCTCCAGGAGCCCCTCCGCATGGTAACCAGCTACACACAGCTCCTGGGCCAGCGATACAAGGGAAAGCTGGACTCCGACGCGGACGAGTTCATCGCCTACGCGGCCGACGGGGCCAAGCGCATGGGCGCGTTGATCAAGGACCTACTGGAGTACTCCAGGGTGGACTCCGGAGACAAAGAGCTTGAGCCCATCGCGTTAGAGGAGCTGTTTGCGATGACGGTGGTCAACCTCCACGCGGCGATAGAGGAGAGCGGCGGCGAGGTGACCCACGATCCGCTTCCAACGGTACGCGCCGACCCGTACCAGATAGGCCAACTTCTGCAGAACCTTATCGGCAATGCCATAAAGTATCGAGGAGATGCGGCCCCCGCGGTGCATGTGGGCGCCGAGCACGCCGGCCAGGAGTGGGTGTTCTCCGTCCGCGACAACGGCATCGGTATCGATGAAAAGGACGCGGAGCGCGTTTTCAATATCTTCCAGCGCCTGCACTCCAACGGCGAATACTCCGGTACCGGCGTCGGCCTGGCTATCTGCAAGCGCATAGTGGAGCGCCACGGCGGCAGAATCTGGGTCGACTCAGGTCTCGGGCAAGGGACACGGTTCAGCTTCACAATCCCGGATCTAGGAGGACAGCCGACGTGACCACCATCTACAGACCGCTCGAGGTGCTGCTGGTCGAGGACAATCCGGGCGACGTCAGGCTTACAAAGGAGGCTATGAAGGGCGCCGGGATCTCCAACAATCTCAGCGTGGCGCGGAGCGGTGAGGATGCTATCGCGTTCCTACGTCGCGACGGCGCGTTCGCGGCGGCTGCACGCCCGGACATCATCATCCTGGACCTGAACCTGCCCCACAAGAACGGACAGCAGGTCCTGGCCGAGATCAAGGCCGACGAACGCATCAGGCGCATTCCGGTGGTTATCTTGACGACCTCCAGCGCACAGCGAGATATTGTTGGCTCCTACGATCTCCACGCCAACTGCTACATCACGAAGCCCGTGGAGCTAGAAGAGTTCACCCATGTGATCAAAGCGATCGAGGGGTTCTGGCTCAGCACGGTGCAACTGCCAAATGAGTGAGGCTCGCAGATGGTAACCGAAGCCGTCAGCGTTCTGCTGGTCGAGGACAACCCGGGGGACGCCCTGCTGCTCAGGAAGGGACTCGAGGGCGCAACGCTCGCGTCCTTCGCCGTCACGCACGTTCAAAGGCTGGGCGACGCGCTTCAGAAGCTCGGCGAGGAGGCGTACCGGGTGGTGTTGCTGGACCTGGGTCTGCCGGACAGCCACGGCATCGAGACTCTAGTGAAGGCGCGAGCGCACGCGCCCTCGGTCGCGATCGTCGTCCTGACGGGGTTCGAGGACGAGTCTCTGGCGCTCAGCGCTGTCCAGCAGGGCGCCCAGGACTACCTGATGAAGGGACACTTCGACAGCAAGCTGCTCGCCAGGTCGATGCGCTACTCCATCGAGCGCAAACGTGCCGAGGACGAGCTGCAGGCGGCCAAAGAGGAGGCTGAGGCCGCCAACAAAGCCAAGAGCGAGTTCCTGGCAAACATGAGCCACGAGATCCGAACACCCCTCAACGGCATCCTCGGGATGACGGACTTGGCGCTGGAAACAGAGCTGTCGTCCGAGCAGAGGGAGTTCTTGACGATGGTGAAGGGCTCGGCCGACCACCTCCTCACAGTGATCAATGAGATCCTGGACTTCTCCAAGATCGAGGCCGGCAAGCTGCAGCTCCGCCCCATAGAGTTCGATCTGAGAGACAGCCTTCTGGAGACGCTGAGGTCGCTTGTTTGGCGGGCCCACGAAAAGGGGCTGGAGCTAATAGGCCACGTGTCGCCGACAGTTACGGACCGTTTCTTGGGAGACCCAGGGCGCCTGCGGCAGATCATCGTCAACCTGGTCGGCAACGCCATCAAGTTTACTGAACACGGTGAGATTATCGTCTCCGTGAGTGAGCAGCGAAATGGTCTGATCGGCAGGACCATGCTGCGCTTCGCCGTGTCAGATACTGGCCCGGGGGTACCTCATGACAAGCAGCGTACCATCTTTGAGGCCTTCGTTCAGTCGGATGGGTCGAGCACGCGTCAGCACAGCGGCACGGGGCTTGGGCTGAGCATAACTTCTCGGCTTGTCGCGATGCTGGGCGGCGAGATCTGGGTGGAGAGTCCTCGGGACGCGGAACAAGACGGGACATTTGTCCAGGGGACCACGTTCCACTTCACCGTCGCCTTCGAGCGCACCGCGGCCCGTCCGCTTACGTACTCTTTGCCAACAGCGGAGCTGGCCGGCGCTCGAGTGCTCGTGGCCGACGATAGTCCGGCAAGCCGACGAGTGCTGCGCGAATCGCTGGAGCGCGCCGGCCTGGCGACGACGGAAGTCGGAGACGGCCAGGCCGCCCTGGAGTCGTTGGAGCGCGCCAGGGCAGCCGGAGACCCTTTTCGCCTGGCCGTGCTGGATGCCCAGATGCCACTCGTCAACGGCTTCGACGTAGCCAAACACCTCAGCGCTCAGCCGGACTCAGTCGAGGGAACCATATTGCTGCTGGAGTCAGTTCCCAAGAAGGCCGGCGCGGGGCCACTCGACGAAGCCGACGGCATCATCTACCTGGCAAAACCGGTCAAGGAATCGGAGCTGGCCGCCGCCGTGGTAGTAGCTCTGGGTTTAGCGGGTGACCAGGCGGGGGAGCCACATGAACGACCTGACCCCCCCGCCAGGCTAACTTCCAGGCCTCTTCGGATTCTTCTTGCCGAGGATAACCCCGTCAACAGCAAGGTCGCAATCCACATGCTGGAGAAGCGCGGGCACAGTGTCGTCCTGGCTACGAACGGTGAGGAAGCGGTCGCGAGGTTCAGCAAGGCCGCGTTCGATCTGGTCCTGATGGACGTGCATATGCCGGTCATGGACGGGTTGGAGGCGACGGCCGCGATTCGCGGCTTTGAGAAGACCTCGGGGGGACGCACTCCAATACTCGCGCTCACCGCCAGCGCTTTGAGCGAGGACCGGTACCGGTGCCTCGAGGCGGGCATGGACGGCCACATCTCCAAGCCCATAAACGCCGAAGATCTGAACGAGGCCGTCGAGCGCGTCATCGTTTCAGGCCCCTCGAGTGGGACCGGCGAGGAGGCGCCAGACAATCCGGACATATTCGACCGTAGCGAGGCGCTGTCCCGCGCCGATGGCGACGCCCGGCTGCTGAGCGAGATAGTCGACCTGTTCCTCGACGAGTTGCCTCAGCTTATCGACGAAATACAGCGCCGCATCTCCGCCGCCGACGCCGTCGGTCTCGAACGCGCGGCCCACAGGCTGAAGGGCTCGGTGGGCAATCTAGGCGCGAAGCCGGCCTTCGAAGCGGCCCAGACACTGGAGGACATGGGAAGGGAGGGAAAGCTAACTCAAGTCGGAGAGGCGTTTGAGCTACTGAGGGACCAGGTTACACGACTCGAACGAGCACTGACCACGCTATCGAAAGAGCCCGCTCCGTGAGGGTCCTCGTCGCTGACGACGACTCCTCTTCGCGCCACTTGTTGCAGGTGTCTCTCAGCCGATGGGGCTACGAAACACAGGCCGTTGGAAACGGGACCGAGGCCTGGGAGGTCCTATCCGGCCAAGATGCGCCTCCGCTAGCCGTGCTCAATTGGGTCATGCCCGTCGTCGACGGGGTCGAGTTGTGTCGCCGGGCGCGTCGGAAACGGGCCTCCCACCCCACCTACATAATTCTGCTCACGGCGAAAGCGAAAAAGAGCGACGTCGTCGAAGGGCTGGGGGCGGGAGCCGACGATTACGTCTCAAAGCCCTTCGACGCCGGGGAGTTGCGCGCCCGCCTTCGCGTTGGCGAGAGGATTGTAGACCTGCAGTGGGAGCTGACCCACAGGGTAGCTGAGCTTGAGCAGGCCTTGTCTCAGGTACAAATACTCCGCGGCCTTCTTCCGATCTGCGCATTCTGCAAGAAGATCCGCGACGACCACGAGTACTGGCACGAGGTCGAGTCCTACGTTTCCGAGCACTCCGAGGCCGAGTTCACCCACAGCATCTGTCCGTCTTGCTACGGGCGGTACATCAGCCGCGCTTCAGAGGGACCTGATACGGCGTCGTAGCGCACGTCGAACAGGGACGCACGGGGCGTCGCATTGCCGATGGGAGTCGGCGGCGTGGGCGCGGCTAGCGGCACCCCTACGGGAGACGCCCGAACGTCCGGTAGCGCCCTGATACAATGCGTGTCGAGCCACTGGCGCTATGACCCTTCGTAGGAAGGGACGTCTCACACGCCGTCACCCGGCGTGCCAGCCACATCAAGCCGCAAGTTGCCCGCCAACGCCCGAGGGTCTACATATGCCTGAAGCCCCTGAGCTAGAGGTCACGAAGGACGTGATTAACGAGCGCGCGTCCGACGCCGTCGTACGGTCGTGCAAGGTCCTGCGGCCAAGCGTCCTCAGGCCGCTTGCGGGTGATTTCGCATCGGATGTCGAGGGGCGGACGTTCCACGTCGTGCTTCGCGCCGGGAAGTTTCTCATATTCCGTTTCTCAGGCGACCGAATGCTCGTTGTGAACCCGATGCTCACCGGGCTTTTCCAGCATTGCGACCCATCGGAACGCGTGTTCAAGAGGACCTGCTTCTCGTTGCTGCTGTCCACCGGGCGTGAGCTCCGCTATCTCGACGACCGGCAGATGGGCCGGGCGTACTATCTCAGCGAGGACCAGCTCGGGCAGATACCCCAGCTCGGGGAGCTTGGCCCGGACGTCCTGGAGCGTACGCCGTTCGAAGACTTCCAGCGCAGGCTTTCCTCGTTCCGTGGAGAGATCAAGGGCGTGCTGACCCGTGGCCGGGTTATCTCGGGGATCGGCAACGCCTATTCGGACGAGATCTTGTTCGAGGCGAAGGTATATCCGTACCAGAAGGTCGGGCGGCTTTCGGAGGATGAGCTACGCCGTATCCACCAAGCCGCGCCTGCCGTGGTCGAGGCGGCTATACCCATCGTCAGGGAGCGGATGGGAGGCGACATCCACCAGAAGGTGAGGGACTTCCTGAAGGTGCACAGGAAAGGCGGCCAGCCGTGTCCCAGGTGCGGGAACAAGATCAGCGAGGTCACCGCTAACCGCCGGATCACAAGCTACTGCAGAAGCTGCCAGCCGGGCCTGTTGGTAGAAAGCCGCGCGCGCTTGTAGGTACGACCCCTATTTGCTATATTCCTAGCAGCCATTAGTGCCTATAGAGGCGTGGAACATGTTTGACCACGACGTGCTTGTGATCGGGGCGGGCCTCGCCGGAATGCGGGCCGCTCTCTCAGCGCGCGAAAACGGCGCGGACGTGGCCATGGTCACCAAGGTCCACCCCGTGCGCAGCCACTCGAACGCGGCGCAGGGCGGGATCAACGCCGCTCTAACGGATCGCGGCGATTCGTGGGAAGACCACGCCTACGACACGATAAAGGGCAGCGACTACCTCGCAGACCAGGACGCGGTCGAGATCATGTGCCGCGAGGCCGGCGGCGAGGTCATCGCCATGGAGCACATGGGCGTGATCTTCAACCGCGACGAGGACGGCAAGCTCGGCACGCGAGCATTCGGCGGGCAGCGTAAAGAGCGAACGTTTTTCGTGGCGGACTTCACGGGGCAGGCGCTACTGCATGTGCTATACGAGCAGGTTCTCAAGGCGGGGGTGAGGACGTACGAGGAGTGGTTCGTGCTGTCGCTCATAGTCGGCGACGGCGAGTGCCACGGGGCGGTAGTCTTAGAGATGCGCACTGGCGAGATCCACGTGATTCGCGCCAAGGCGGTCATCGTGGCGGCCGGGGGACTCGGCCGGGTGTTCGAGCCGAGCACCAACGCTCTGATATGCACCGGCGACGGCATGGCGCTCGCCTACCGGGCGGGCGCTCCTCTCATGGACATGGAGATGGTCCAGTACCACCCGACAACCCTAAAGAGCAACGGCGCCCTCATGTCGGAGGGCGCCCGAGGTGAGGGCGCCTACCTCATAAACGCCGACGGCGACAGGTTCATGGGGACCTACGCCCCGAATATGATGGAGCTGGCATCCCGCGACGTCGTCTCCAGGTCTGGGCAGACCGAGATCAACGAAGGACGAGGGACCGACGGGTGCGTGTTCCTGGACTGCCGCCATCTGGGCGAGAAGCTCATCGCGGAGAAGCTGTCGCAGATCAGCGACATCGCGGCCGACTTCGCAAGCGTCGACATGGTGAAAGAGCCGGTGCCGATCCGGCCGGGGATGCACTACCAGATGGGTGGCATAAAGGCCGACGTAAACGGTGTGACGCCGGTCCCGGGTCTGTACGCGGCCGGAGAGGCCGCCTGCGTGAGTGTCCACGGGGGTAACCGCCTGGGCGCAAACTCGCTCCTGGACACGCTGGTATTCGGACGTCGCAGCGGCGAGCACGCGTCGGACCTTGCCAAGGGCCGCTCAACCAACAGTGTCGACGAGGGCGCGGGCGACGCCGACCGGCAGGCGATTCAGGATATGCTTGACCGAGAAGGCAGCGGGGAGCTCTTCGGCAGGATCAGGCTCGAGATGGGGCAGGCCATGAATGAGTACCTGGCCGTCTTCCGCGACGAGGACGGGATGCAACAAGCGCTCTCGAAGATCCGGAGCCTGCGAGAGGGGTTCGGCGAGATAACGGTCGGGGACAAGGGGAAGACCTTTAACACCAACCTGGTCTTCACGTTGGAGCTGGGCTTCATGCTCGACTGCGCCGAAGCCGTCGCCCTGAGCGCGCTCGAACGGAAGGAGAGCAGAGGCGCCCACTTCAGGACCGACATGCCGGAGCGAGACGACGAGAACTGGCTGAGGCACGTGCTGGTGCGGCGCGGCCCGGAGGGGCCGGATATCGATCACGAGCCGGTGACGATCACGCAGTGGGAGCCCCAGGTCAGGACGTACTGATTGTTTCCAAAATACCTACATCGCCAGGCGGGGAGTAGCCGCAGATCGGGCGGAATCTCTCCGGTATCTGCGAACGGTGAACTGAGGATGAGTTTCCCATGGAAGTGACGCTCAGCGTCAAGCGATTCAACCCGGACTCGGAGGGCCCCGCGCCCTACTTCCAGGACTATCGCCTCGAGCTGGACGAATCGGCTATGGTCCTGGACGGCCTGATCAAGGTGCGCGAGGAGATCGACGGCAGCCTGGCGCTCCGATGCTCTTGCCGGAGCGCGATCTGCGGGTCGTGCGCGATGCGGGTAAACGGGCAGGCGCGGCTGTCCTGCAAGACGAAGATATCCGAGGTCGCGGCCGCGGGCAACGGCGCAGTGGTGGTCGAGCCGATGGGGAACATGGAGGTGATCAAGGACCTGGTCACCGATTTCACCCCGTTCTGGGACAAGGTGATGGCTGTCGAGCCGTGGCTTCAGCCGGATGGCGAGGAACCCGAGGGTGAGTACCTCGCCTCCAACGAGTCGATGCTCAACCTGGCCGGCGTGATGGACTGCATCATGTGCGGCGCGTGCGTTTCCGACTGCACCGTCCTGGAGGTCGACGAGAACTTCCTCGGCCCCGCGGCGCTGGCCAAAGCCTACCGGTTCGTAGCCGACCCTCGGGACGCGGCCGACGCTTCCAGGCTCGGCGCGCTCAACGAGTACGGCGGCGTCTGGGACTGCACCCGCTGCATGCAGTGCGTCGAGGTCTGCCCCAAGGGCGTGGACCCGATGGGCCGCATCATGGCGCTGAGAGACAAGGCGATGGAGGCGGGCCACACCAAGACCTACGGCGCCCGCCACGCCAACGCGTTCGCGGACGACGTCCGGAAGATCGGAAGAGTTGACGAGCTGAGAATTCCCATAATGTCCAAAGGGATGTTCAACATCAAGGAGCTGCTGAGGATGGTCCCCCTGGGCATCCGCGCACAGCTAAACGGAAAGCGCCCGGCGATCTTCCCGAAGAAGAATCCCGGGCAGCAGAACGTGCGCCGGCTCTTTGACAAGGCGGAGGAGGAGCAGTGAAGTACGCCTTTTATCCAGGGTGCGTATCGCGCGGGGCCTGCCCCGAGCTGTTCGCCAGCACCGTCGAGGTCTGCGCGAGGCTCGGTATCGAACTCGAGTTCGAGCCGATGCGAGGCGCCTCGTGCACAGGCTCAGGAATCCTTCAGGAGAAGAACCTGCGGCTTGGCGACACGCTAAACGCGCGGACGTTCGCCATGGCGGAGAATAGCGGCCTGCCGCTCCTGACGATCTGCAGCACTTGCCAGGGTGTGATGGCGCAGGCCAACGAGCGACTCAAAGGGGACGGCGAGTACCTCTCCGACATCAACGGCGAGCTAGCCGAGGAAGGGTTGGAGTACAGCGGGTCGGCCGACCCAAGGCACCTGCTGTGGGTCATTATCGAAGACGTGGGCCTGGACAAGCTCAAGTCTATGGTTGTGAGGCCACTAAGCGGCTTCAAGGTCGCGCCGTTCTACGGCTGCTACCTGGTACGGCCGTCCTCGGCGCTTGGCTTCGACGACACGCCGGAGCGCAGGGAGTCGTTGGAGCGTGTGATAGAGGCGGTGGGCGCCGAGCTGGTGGACTTCCCGGGCAAGACGCTGTGCTGCGGCTTCCCCATACTGATGAGCAACGAGAAGAACTCGGTGAAGATGGTCGCCAATCACACGCTGGACGCCAAAGGTAGGGGAGCCGATGCTATGGTGACGCCGTGCCCTCTCTGTCACCTCAACCTGGACGGTTATCAGCCGCAGGCGTCGGCAGTCGCGAAGACTTCGATCGACCTCCCCATCCTCCACCTGCCCCAGCTACTCGGCCTGGCGCTGGGCGTCGACCCCAAGGTCATGCGCCTGAACCGCCACATCGTCTCGACGAAGAGGGTGCTGTCGGAGTTGGCCCTCACGCCCTAGCGCGGCCAATCCCCCAATCCCTTCGACGAGATCAGCACGAGTCCAGGCTATTCCCGCTGTGGGCCTACGGGACTGCTACTGCACGACTATCCTCAAGATCCGGTTATTCTCCGGGTCCGTGATGAAGAGGATGCCCTCAGAGTTAACCACGATGCTGGAGGGGGGGCTGAACAGGGCGAACGTCGTGACCGCCTTGCCTCCGCTCTCTACTGTCTCGGCCCCACCGTCTGCCACCGTCGAAATGACGCCGGTCTTTGTGTCTATCATCCGGATGCGGTCGTTCCCCTGGTCGGCGACGTAGAGGTTGCCGTCCGGTCCAACAGCCACGTCGCTGGGGGTAGCCAGCATTGCTGCGGTCGCTGGGCCGCCGTCGCCTGAGAAGCCCATACCCTCGGGCCTGATCGGATACTCAGGGTGGTGCCATGGCGCGCGGTAGCCGATTCCGGCCAATGTGGTGATTACGCCTGTCTCGCCGTCGATCTTACGAATGCGCTGGTTGTCGCTGTCCGCTATGTAGAAGTTGCCTTGCTCATCGATGGCCATCCCATCCGGCCTGGCGATCTGCGCGGCGAGGGCAGGCCCGCCGTCTCCCGACAGCTCCCTGACGCCGTCACCCACAATTGTCGAGACGATGCCCGTAGCCGCGTCCACCTTCCGCACTCTGTTCTGCGCGCCGACGTAGACGCTGCCGTCGTTCCCTACCACCACGCTTCTTGGGTCCTTGAGGGAGGCCTCGGGGCCGGTCTTTCCGTCACCGATGTCGCCGATCCGAGGGTTCCCTATGCCGCCCCCGAGAGCGGTGGTGATGATGCCGGTTGCGGCGTCCACCTTACGAACGCGACCGTTGCTATACGTGGCAATATAAAGGTTGCCGTCGGCATCCACGGCAATACCACGCGGCTCCGGGAGAGACGCGGCGGTCGCCGGGCCATCATCGCCTATCCCCAGGACGCTGCCCGACCCAGCCACCGTGGTTATGATTCCGGTCGCCGCGTCCACCCTGCGCACGCGGTTGTCGCTAGAGATGAACAGATTACCATCCCCATCCAAGGCGAGCCCATTCGGTGAAAAGACTCCTGCGGCAGCAGCGGGGCCACCGTCTCCCTCGAACTTGGGAGTCCCGCTGCCGGTGTATGTGCTGATTGGCGCGAGAGAAGTAGAAGGCGCTGTCGGGGCCCCCGTGGGCGGGCTGCCGGCGGGAGCCGCAGCGGCCGCAGGCTGCAGCGCCGCTTCCGGCGCGTCCGTAGGCTCTGCGCCCCCGCACGATACCGATAAAGCGAAGACCGCGAGCATAGCCGGCCAGGCAAGCATGGCAGGCAGTCGCTTTCTTAGCCCGAATCCACCGAAGGAGGGCGTCGGGTTAGCGTCCTGAAGCAGCAAGAAGGTGCTCCTGTGCTTCTGGGATAATGGTTTTGTAGCAAAAAACAGACCCTGGAAAAGGAGCACCCAATAGATGCTGCCACGCAACCACCCCGACCGAATCCAAATCACCTTCGACGACCGCCGCTTGGTGGCCAATGCCGGGCTGCTCCTTCCGGCCACCCTGGCGCGGCACCTCGGCCTGCCCGAACTCGTCCGGCAGCGCCTCGACCTGGGCGATGCCCCGGGGCGGGCGAACACGAGCGACAAGATGATGACGCTGGTGGCGTCTGCGCTGGCTGGGGGCGACTGCATTGACGACGCCGATGTGTTGCGCACCGGGGGGACGGCCAGCACCCTGGGCGGCACGGTGAAGGCGCCATCCACCCTGGGCACCTTCCTGCGCAGCTTCCGGTGGGGCCACGTCCGTCAACTCGACCGGGTGAGCCGCGAGTTGCTGGCCCGGGCTTGGCAGGCCGGGGCGGGACCCGGCGACGGGCCCCTGACCATTGACCTGGACTCCACCATCTGCGAGACCTACGGACTGGCCAAGGAGGGCGCACGCCACCACGGCTATACCGGCAAGCGGGGCTATCACCCGCTGTTGGCCGTCGCCGCCGGCACAGGCGACGTGCTGATGGCCCGGCTGCGCGAGGGCCGGGCCAACACCGCTCGCGGCGCCGCCCACTTCCTGCGTGAAACGGTGAGCCGGGTTCGCTACGGCGGGGCCAGCGGGCAGCTCACCATGCGTGCCGACAGCGGCTTCTATACCCACGCCGTGGTCGCCGTCTGCCGCCGGATCAATGTCCGCTACTCCATCACCATCCGCCAGCACAAAAGCCTGCACAATCTCATCGAGGCGATACCCGAAGATGCCTGGACGCCGATTCCTTACTGGATGGACGGTGCCGCCGATGTGGCCGAGATCACCTGCACCCCCTTCCAGGCCGAGGCAGACGCCGCGCCGGTACGGCTCATCGTCCGGCGGGTGAAGCCGACGCCCGGTTCCCAACTGGCCCTCTTCGCCAAATACAGTTATCACGGCTTCATCACCGACCGGGACGGGGAGTTGCTCGAACTGGAGGCTGACCATCGCCGCCACGCCGAGATCGAGAATGCCATACGCGACCTCAAGTACGGCGTCGGGCTGAACCATCTCCCCTCGGGCCGCTTCGCCGCCAACGGCGCCTGGCTGGCCGTCCAGACGATGGCCCACAACCTGGCCCGCTGGACGGCGCGGATCGGTCTGGGAGAGCGGATAGCCACCACCAAGACCCTCCGGCGGCGGTTCTTCTCCCTAGCCGGACGGCTCACCCGCTCGGCACGCCGGTTGACCCTGCATCTTCCGGATCGCTGGCCTTGGGCTGAGAAGTTCAGCCGCGCCTTGGCCCGGCTGCGAGCCATTCCACTCCCGGCCTGACGGCACCGTCGGCGACCCACCCACCGGACAACCGAAGATCCCCGCAGACTCGCGCCAGCCCGGTCCGAGAGAGTTCCCTGCTGCGTATTCTCTCGCCATCCCCCGCATCGCAGCTCCCGCAGACGGCCATAGGGGCCCCTGTGCGGCGATGAAGACCGTCCGCCGACCTCCCTACCCCAAATGGAACCCAGGCTATTTCCCCTGTAGCTCCCTCACCCCCCCTTCCGCTTTCCTCACGCCGTCCATCGGTGTCCTTCGGTGGATTCGGGCTTAGACCAGGGAAGTATCCCAGGGCGCTTGTGTCGCGCATCGTTTCCTCCTGATACCTGTTCAAAGAACGCTAGCACGCACCCACGTCCCTCGTCAACGCAATGGCGCGATACATGGGGCGCACGCGTTGCGCCCGCGGCTCAAGGCCCTCCCTCCACGACCTGGATCTGCTCGTCGTCGCCCGCAAGCACTACGCGGTCTCCGGACTGGATAACGGTACTTTCGGGAGGGCTGACGAGAAGCTTCCGTGACTTCCTGGAAACGGCGAGGACCTGGACACCGTTCGACGATTTAGGCGTTTTGGCCCTCCGGGCCCCTTGGTGTATCATCGCCCATGACAGTTTGCACTGAAACGCGCAATGCGGGGCCTTGGTTCGAGAGGCCTATCCTGAGCGGAGCCGAAGGGCTCTTCACGAACGTAGCTTCAAACTCACAGTTCGTCCTGAGCTTGTCGAAGGACAGTTCGCCCAGAACGATACTTCTTGTGCAAAGCCGCCCGTAACAGGAAGGGAGAGCGCCATGCAGCCGGAGATGATCGTCGATTACAAGAACATTGTCGGGGAAGGTCCGCTATGGCACCCGGTCGAGAAGAAACTCTACTGGGTGGACATCATGGGCGGCAAGATCTACCGGTACGATCCCGCCTCCGGCGAGCACGGACTGTTCTGGGAGGGTGCGGTCCTGGGCGGCTTCACGTTTCAGGCGGACGGCACGCTCCTGCTGTTCTTGGAGAAGGGCGCCGTCGCCGTGCTGCGTGATGGCAAGCTGACGCACATCATCCACGGGCTCCCCGGCGAAGCAGACAACCGGTACAACGACGTCATCGCAGACCCGGCGGGGCGCGTCTTCGCCGGGACGATGCCGGTAGACGACACCCGAGCGCTAGCCGGTGAGCGCCTGGGTACACTCTACAGGCTCGATACCGACGGCAGCATTACACCGCTCTTCGATGAGTGTGCCATTCCCAACGGCATGGGCTTCACTGAAGACCGCAAGCACATGTACTACACGGAGAGCATGGACAACACCATCTATCTATTCGACTACGATGAACGCACGGGGGAAATCTCCAACAAGCGCGCCGCCATCCAGACGCCGGATGGCGACGGGATACCGGACGGCATGACGGTGGACGCCGACGGCCATGTCTGGTCGGCCCGAGTCTTTGGATCGGCGCTATACCGCTACTCCCCCGCCGGCGACGAGGAGATGAAAATCGAGTTCCCGGCCAAGCTGGTATCCAGCGCAGCATTCGGCGGCGAAGACCTAAGCGACCTCTACTGCACGACTATCGGGGGCGACAAAAAGGAGGAATTCGGTCCCGGCTCAGGCGCGCTGTTCAGGCTGCGACCGGGCGTCAAGGGCCGGCCGGAGTTCCTCTCCCGTGTGGGATTATAGATTCACCACGGAGTTCAAAGAGACCACAGAGGAGTGGAGTTTAGCGATGTTATCGAGGGAGCTAGAAACGGCGGTCCGGACCGCGCGATCGTCACATCCTCTTCAGTAGCTCTTTCTTCTTGGCGGCGAACTCATCCTCGGTTACGACGCCCTTGTCTCTAAGCTCTCCGAGCTTCTCAAGCGTGGCATAGGGGTCGCGGGTCTCCCCCTGGGCCTTCTCGATATCTTCCACGAGGTCCTTGCCCTTCTCGAAGGCACCCTTGTAAGCCTCCTTCGCCCACTCAAGATCGATGTCGCCGAGCAGGCCGCCATCGGAGGAGAAATGCGCCTTGGCCACCTGGCCGACGGCGTAGGTTGAGGCGCCGGACATCACCGACATCGATAGGCCGCCGACGACCGTGCCAATTCCAGGCACGGCCTTGATGACTGACGCGCCGATCCGGGCGAACGTGCTCCCAGTGAGCGCCGATACGAATGTCTTGCCCGTCGACTTCGAGAAGTCCGCCTCATAGAGGTCCGCCAGCTGCTTAAGCATATCCATTTGAACGGCAGTCACCGCCGCGATGTCGAAAAGCGGCACGGGCATCAGGCCCGCCCCCAACGACCACAGCACGTGGTTGTCGATAATCTTGTCCGCATCCTGATCCTTGCTCAATATGCCCTCCTATTCGGGATTATTCCCGGCAACCCAGGCGCCGCCCAGGCGTCATATCAACACCCTGCTCGCTCACCTTACGTGACGGACCTTCGCGACGGGAAGGTACGGAAGCACCAAATGCTCGTAGTATCAATGACCGGCCCGTTCGCACGGACTCACGGCCTCTTCAAGTCCCATGCGCTTGGGGTATCATTGTCGGGGCGACGGCCCAAACACCTCGCGCTATCGGACCGGCGCGAGCACCGGTCCGTCGAGGAGGCATAAGATGGCTGAGTCGGCCGGAAAACCGTACCGCGTCGGGGTGATAGGCGGCGGACGGCAGGGCACCGTGCACGCGCGGGAGTACCACCTCAACCCGTCCACCGAGCTTGTCGCCGTGGCCGACTCGGACCCTCAGAATCTGGAGCTCTTCTGCCGGCGTTTCAGCTGTGCCGGCTACGCCAGCTACGAGGATATGCTCGACAAAGAGCGCATCGACATCTCAGCTCCCGTTCTCCCCGTCAGCGCCAACGCGGACGCGGTCGTCGCATCGGCGCGCGCGGGGGTGAGAGCCATCTCGTGCGAAAAGCCGCTAACGGCGAGCCTGGAAGATGCCGACCTCATGGTGGAGGTGTGCCGCTCCGGGGACGTGCTTTTCGCGGCCGGACTGGTCCCTCGGAACTACTCGCAGCACTGGAAGGCGCGCGAGATGATCGAGGCAGGTGAGATCGGCAGCGTGCGCAGCATCAACGTGTACGACAGCAACGGCCAGGGCGGCTGCCACGGCGTGAACATGGCGCTCCACTTCGCCGGGGACGCCGAGGTGGACTGGCTGGTAGGCACGGTGGGCGGAGACCCGTTCAGCGACGACGACCCGGGAGACGCCTCCTTCGACTACGAGGCTGCCGGCGGTATCGGAGGCTACATCCGCTTCGCCAACGGCATCGACTGCTTCAATCACCGCGAAACGACGGCCAAGAAGGGCATCGAGGTGCTGGGAACAGAAGGGATCTTCTCAAGCGACTTCTTCACAACCTTTCGGCTGTGGAAAAAGGACGGCTCGGAGCTGAGAGAGGTCGAGGGCGCCTTCTCGTCCACATCGCCCAGAACGAACTCCGACGGTTCTCGCAAACGTGACGCCGAGGGCTGGCTCGTCTCCACGGACGGGATGCGGGACACCGTCCAGGCGTTGGTCAACGCCCTTGACACCGGAGAGAGGCCGAAGCTCACCACGGGCGACGACCTCCGGCGCTCCCTGGAGATTTGCATCGCCCTGCGGGAGTCGCATCGCAGGGATTTCGCCACCGTCCGGCTGCCCCTGGAGGACCGGAGCCTTAACCCGAATCCACCGAAGGACACCGATGGACGGCGTGAGGGCAGCGGAAGGGGGTGGGTGAGGGAGCTACAGGGGAGATGGCCTGGGGTCTTGGGGTAGATGGGAGGCCGGCGGGCGGTCTTCAGTGGCCGCACAGGGCCCCTAAGGCCCTATGCGGTAGTTGCGATGCGCGGGAAGGCGAGAGGATACGCAGCAGGGGACTCTCGCGACCGGGGTGGCGCGAGATTGCGGGGACGTTGGGTCAGTTGCAGGCTGGCCGTCAGGCCGGGAACGGAATGGCTTGCAGCCGGGCCAAGGCGCGAGTGAACTGGGTTTCCCAAGGCCAGCGCCGGGGGAGATGCAAAGTGAGGCGGCGCGCCGAGCGGGTGATCCGTCCCACCAGAGCGAAGACCCGCCGCCTGAGGGTCTTGGTGATCACGGTCCGCTCGCCCAGACCAATCCGCGCCGTCCAGCGGGCCAGGTTATGCGCCATCACCTGGACCGCCAGCCAGGCGCCGTTGGCGGCGAAGCGCGCCGACGGCATGTGGTTCAGCCCGACGCCGTACTTGAGGTCGCGTATGGCGTTCTCGACCTCGGCGTGGCGGCGATGATCGGCCTCCAGTTCCAGCGTCTCCCCATCGCGGTCGGTGATGAAGGCGTGATAGCTGTATCTGGCGAAGAGGGCGAGCTGGGAACCGGGCGTCGGCTTCACCCGCCGGACAATGAGCCGCACCGGCGCGGCGTCCGGCTTGGTCTGGAACGGGGTGTAAGTCGTCTCGGCGACATCGGCGGCGCCGTCCATCCAGTAGGGAATGGGAGTCCAGTCCTCCTCTGGTATCGCCTCGATCAGATCCCGCAGCCTGGCGCGCTGGCGGATGGTGATAGAGAAGCGGACATCCATTTCCCGGCAGGCGGCAACGACAGTGTGGGCGTAGAAGCCGCTGTCGGCCCGCACCGTGAGTTGTCCCCTGGCCCCGCCGTAGCGCACCCGCCCCACCGTCTCACGCAGGAAGTGGGCGGCGCCACGGGCGGTGTTGGCCCGGCCCTCGCGCAGCCGGGACATCAGCACCTCGCCGGTGCCGGCGGCAATGGCCAGCAGCGGGTGATAGCCGCGGGCGCCGGTATAGCCGTGGTGGCGCGCTCCCTCCTTGGCCAGTCCATAGGTCTCGCAGATGGTCGAGTCCAGGTCGATGGTCAGGGGCGAGTCGCCGGGTCCGGCCCCAGCGGCCCAGGCCCGGGCCAACAACTGGCGGCTCACGCGGTCGAGTTGACGGACATGCCCCCACCGGAAGCTGCGCAGGAAGGTCCCCAGGGTGGATGGCGCCTTGACCACGCAGCCTAGAACACCAACCGTCCCACCAGCGCGCAGCGCATCGGCGTCGTCGATGCAGTCGCCGCCTGCCAGCGCGGAAGCGACCAGCGTCAGCATCTTGTCCCCAGTGTTCGCCCGTCCCGGCGCTCCGCCGAGGTCAAGGTGATGGTCGACGAGTTCCCGCAGGCCCAGGTGCCGGGCTAGGGTGGCCGGCAGGAGCAGGCCGGCATTGGCCACCAGGCGATGGTCGTCAAAGAGGATGCGGATACGGTCGGGTTTGTTCTGTGGCAGCATCTATTGGGTGCTCCTTGTTTCCGGGCGGGTTTCTGTTCCAAAACCATTATCCCAGATTCAGAGGAGCACCCGCTGGCTTCTTCAAGGGCTGTCCCCAAGGACGTCCTTCGGTGGATTCGGGCTTAGGGGAGGCTGGTAGGGATTCGACGCTGGAGTGACCTACAAATCTTGGTCATGAAATGGTCACAGAATGGTCACGAACTATCAGGGACTGGTCGGTACGCGTTGTGACTGGCTAGCACCAGTAACCCCTGTACCATGGTACGGAGGGGTACTCTGTGGGATGGACCGATACAGGCCAAAACAGGCACTGTACAATTCGTAAACCGCAGGTCGTGGATTCGAATCCCACCGTTGGCTCCACTTCCCTCACGCGGCGCGCGCGCTCTTGGCATGGGTTTTTTCACACCAATCGACGTCTGAAGAGAAGGTGGGTCTATCCTAGAGGAACATACACCTGCCCCAATCGTAGGCTTCCCGGACACCTCGTCTGTACGAGCACACTCCGTATTGGTAGTATCAAAGCGAGATTCTTGTCCGTCTCCACGCTAGACCTCGATCATACGACGCGGACACGTATTCGTACGAAGGAGACCAGCCGTGAGGCGAAAGCGGACGATATACCACAACGACGCGCGGCACTACTACCTGTGGGTCTTCGATTCGCCCATCGCCATGGAGGACGCCTGGCGGCCTGTCGACGAGGTCGTGGGAACCGCCGTTGACACGTTCAGCTACTGTGTGGAGCGCGGCGACGGCGCTTTCTACCCAACCAAGGTCGGCATGCGCTTCGGCAGCGACAGGAGGCCGTTCACCGCCGCCATCTACTGGCACGCGTGGGAGAGCATGCAGAGCCTGATGGACCGAGGCTTGGACCCGCTCAAGGTGCTGATCGACCGGGCCCACGAAAAGGGGATGGACTTCTTTGCCGACCTGCGCCTGGCCATCTACGGGGGCATGGACCCCGCCTACAACCTGTGGGAAAACGCCCAGGGGCCGGGCTCCGCCGAGCCTGTAGTCCGGGACCACCAGTTTGCCGTGCTCAGGGGGCTGGCCGAAGACTACGCCGTCGACGGACTCGAGCTGGACTACTCCTCACCCCACCACTCATCCTCGTCCTCCGCGGCGTTCGCCGGCGACAACTACTACTTTCGCCCGGAAGACATCGAGTCCCACACCCCGGTTATGACCGACTGGGTGCGGAAGGTCTCGGAGATGGGGCGTGGCCGGAGAGGCAAGCCTGCCGAGATCGGCGCAAGGGTCTTCCCTACCGAAGAGATGAACCTAGCCCAGGGCTTGGACGTGAGGACCTGGCTCAGGGAGGGGCTCCTCGACTTCGTGGTCCCGTCACTGTACTCCTACATCAACCTCGACCCAAACATGCCCATCGACTGGCTCATCGAGGCCGCCCACGAGGCCGACGTGTCCATATACGGCATGCTTCAGCATTCGGTCACGGACGTGAGCACATGGAGGCAGGACCGGACCATCAAGGTGCAGACTTATCCCACGCCTGAGATCTTCCGGGCGGCGTGCGCCACTTACTGGGACCGAGGAGTCGACGGACTGTACACCGGGCTCATGAAGTGGCCACTTGGCGAGGCCCAGCGAAGCATGCTCAGCGAGATGGGAGACCCCGACCTGGTGAAAGAGGGAAACAAGCGATACGTGGTTGCAAGGAGATCGGCGGACGCTGCGAGGATGGGCTACGACCAGAGTCTTCCCATAGAGATCGGCTGGAACGACCTCGGTAAAACATTCAGCGTCCCCTTCCACATCGCCGACGACATCCAGGGGGCCCCAGGACGGATCAGACAGGTACACCTCAGGATCAACATCAGTAACGTCGTTACCCAGGACCAGTTTACGATGCTGCTCAACGGCGAGTCCCTGGTCGGTGAGACCTGCCTGCGACATATCGGCAGGCTCGACGCTGCGCGTGACCAGTGGCTTGAGTTCCATCTGGAAAAGGTACGCCCTCGCAAGGGCAAGAACGTCCTGGAGATTTCGCTGAACTCCAGGCCACAGGGGCTCGAGGGTGGCGTCAAGATCGAGCAGGTGGAGGTCTACGTCGAATACGGGCCGCATCCGGGCGGATTGAACCAGGGACCATCGTTGGTTTAACAAATCCGATGTGCGAGTTCTCGGCAGGCGATGCGCATACTTGTCATTCTGAGCCTCAGGCGAAGAACCTGGGTTGGGTTGGCTCGTCCGCTCCAGCAGAGTCACCACAACTACCCCAGACCCATCTTATTGCTCAGGGATGACAGTAGTAAAACCCGCACTCGGGGTTAACTTGCTGTTGCGGCCCCTATATATATAAGGCGCGCGCAACAACTCGAGGGACCATCTCGACCATCGGCCCGCTGAGCGAGGCCCAGATGGCGTTCCGGCACGTGGCTGGCGACCGTCGCAAGTGGACGTGGGTCGTCGGCGGCATTGCAGGCCCGCTTGTTTACCTTGCGGGATTCGTTGACGTGCTACTGACGGCACGATCACGGCGAAAGGCGATGAGCTGACGGTCGAATCGTAGCGGCCTTTTTGGTGATGCCTCTAGCGCCCTTTAGATCAACAGGGCCTAGGCGGGCCCCCGCACCAGGTTTATCACAGAGGAACATACATCCCGATATATGTTCACTCGTGATTAGCATTCGCCACTGGCGGGCCGGTGCCCGAAGCCTACCCCGACGGATTTACAGCCATCCTCGATGCATGCTATGTTGTTCGCCTCATCCTGCGACGGCCATCTCTTGTGACATCATCTTCGCTCTCCTCGGAGGAATGAGACAAGGGAGCCTGACGGTCGCCGTCCTGCCACCAAGGCGCCTGGGGACAATCCGTTTCTGTCGCGAGCCTCCGCGCCTGCCACCCCCTGATTGGAGGAATTGACAATGGACCCCAGGCCAGACCTGACCAAGAGCCAGCTTTTCTTGGACGACTCGTGGATCGAGGACCAGCAGCGGCTAACGCGGCTGTGGCACAAGGCTGACATCTTCCCGGAGCCGGTGCTGCGACCGGAGAACCCGTGGGAAGGCAACAGCGTGAGTGTGAATGGGACCGTATTCAAGGTGGGTGACCGCTGGAGGATGTACTACAAGGCGCCTGGGAGCATGTGCGTGGCCGAGAGCGAAGACGGTCTGCAATGGGAGCGCCCTACAGTCGGCCAGTTTGAGTACCAAGGGAGCACGGAAAACAACATCGTGATGCGGCCCGTGACCATACCCTCGGTCTGCTACGAGCCAGAGGACGTCGACGCCCCCTTCAAGATGATTACTCTCCTTGGACGCGCGGCCGGCAAAGCGTCGGGCATCTATGGCGCCGTCAGCAAGGACGGCTTTCGCTGGACGCTGCTTCCGGGGCCAATCCTTACTCCCACCGGCGACGTGATGTACATAATGTTCAAGCGGGCGAATGGGAAGTACGTGATCTTCCTCAAGACCCCGCGCGCGAAAGAGCTATATGGTACGCGCTGTGTTTCCATCTCCCAGAGCGACGACTTCAGGTCTTTCCCCGAGCACGAGCTGATACAGCGGCCGGACCTCATCGACCCGCCGGACATCGAGTACCACGGCATGGTGGGCTTTCCCTACGCCGACTTGTACCTGGGGTTGGCGGAGCGTTGGCACAACGTGCCCAACTTCATCGAGGTGATGCTCTCCTGGAGCTATGACCTGAAGGAGTGGCATCGGCCCGTGATCAGGGAGCCCTTCATCGGCCCGGCGTACGCCTGGAACGAGGGATGGTCCACCTGCTCCTCCGGGCCGCCAATACAGGTTGGCAACCAGCTCTGGTTCTACTTTGCAGGTAAGAGGGGATCGCATTTTCACGCGAAGCAAGGCCCCCCCAACTATAGCGTCGTCGGCCTGGCCACCATCACCGTGGACCGGTTCGCGTCCATAACCGCCGGCTTCATGGAAGGAAAGCTGGTCACAAGACCCATGACGTGGCCCGGCGGCGATCTGTTGCTCAACGCCTCCACGACCCGAAACCTCGACGGCTACCCGCTGGACGGCGGTGGCGCGATGTCGATCGAGGTCTGGGACGAGGACGGACATCCATTGGAGGGATTCTCGGGCGAGCAGCGCGCCGCCTTCGACCGCAACACCCCTACTCGTGGCACGGTGGACCCTGCCACTATCCACTGGCCGGATGACCGCAGCCTGAACGAACTAACGGGACGTCGGATCAAGCTGGTCTTCTACGCGCGAGACTCGCACCTCTACAGCTTCCGCAGCAGCGGATGAGGGAGGTCGCACCACGCCGGGCTTTCTCGGCGTTGACCCCAATAGCTCCGGCTGCTACGGTTGCAACGCACTAGAATCGACAGGGGGGCGGTGCGATGGACCATAGCGATTCCAGACTCCGTAGCTTCAAGCCCATGCCTTGGCAGGGGCCTCTACCTACCCTTCTCGCCTCATTAGTGGCCCTCGCGGTGCTCACGGCCTGTGGCGCAGATGATGAGCCTGGGGGAGTCGAGCAGCTCGCCGAGCAGCCCGTCGAGCATCCGGCGGCAGCAGAGGCACAGCAACCTGGTCTCCCGGAAATCACGAACTACGCGGGCTCCGGCTCACCCAAGTTCGCAGGCGATGGTGGGCCGGCGAACGAGGCCGGGTTCTTTGCGCCAACCGGGGTCGCCCTCGATAGTCGCGGGAACCTGTACATATCTACGGACAATCGCATCCGCAGGATCGACTCCGCGAGTGGCATCATCACCACGATAGCCGGGATCGGAGCGAACCGCTCGGGAGGCGACGGCGGTCCGGCCACTGAGGCGGCCCTGGCCGACCCCAAGGGGCTGACCGTGGACAACGCAGGGAACGTGTTCGTAGCGGCCAAGAACCGCGGCCGAATCCGCCATGTAGATGCAGCGACCGGCATCATCACGACCGTAGCAGGCGGCGGAATAGGGAATCCAATGGAAAAGATATTTGGGGACGGCGGGCCTGCCACCGAAGCGTTCGTCAAACTGCCCGAGGACGTGGCACTGGACGACCAGGGCAACTTCTACATAGCCACGGACAACCGAATACGCAAGGTGGATGCAGCGACTGGAATCATCACCACCATCGCTGGGACCGGATTCAGAGGCCTGGAGGGCGACGACGGCCCGGCTACCAGCGCCGGCATGGCTCAGCCCACGGGCGTGGAGGTGGACCATCAGGGCAACATCTTCATCGCCGACAGTGACAATCACCGAGTGCGCAAGGTGGATGGGGCTACCAACGTCATGACCACTGTCGCGGGTATCGGAAAGCACTACAAATCCGCGAGCGATACTGGCGGGGGAATAGGGGAGATCGTGGACCCGGCAACAGGAGCTGGGTACTCTGGTGATGGGGGGCCGGCCACCGAAGCGATGCTCAGCGTGCCGTCCGGTCTGGCATTGGGGCCCAAGGGCGCTCTCTTCATCGCCGACGGACAGATTCGTATCCGCAAAGTGGACCTCGCGACAGGGTTAATCAGTACCATTGCGTCCAGCGAGGCGGTGGCAGCCTACGGAACCGGAAAGATCCAGATTCTTACCGGCACCTTTGGCGAACTCGTAGCTATCGCTGTGAACGACAAAGGCGAGATATTCCTGGCCGACTACAAGAACAACGTCGTGCACAGGGTCTCGGCGCCAGCAGCCCCATAGTACTTCCAGAGAGTGTTCGACGGGACCCCGTAAGCGCAAGTAGACCTACCAAGGGAGGCCAATATGAGCGCCGTAAAGCGAACCTGGAACGAATCGGCCGCAACGATGGACTGGACGCCATTCCCCGTCGGCTATGGCATCCTGCTCAACGAGCGCTACCAGTTCCCCATGGACATGGCCCTGGTGCGCATGAAGCTGGACCACAGCCGGCAGCTATTCGTCGACAACCACATCATAGCCCATATGCAAGGGCTCACCCGCGAAACCCACTCGACGCGAGAGCACCCGGCGAATCCCGTCTTCGCCCCCCACGATAATTACGCGTCGGTCATCTGCCCGGACCCCGAGCGCGGGTTTCGGCTCTACTACAACGCACCTGGCGGTAGCGGCGGCTGGCCGGTGCAGGTGGCCTACTCCAGCGACGGCGTCAACTGGGACCTGCCGGATCTCAACGCCTTCGACGACTTCGACCGCAGCAGCTTCCCGGGCGGGCCGAACAACGTAGTCAGCGCCACGGGAGGGCTCAGCGGGCTCTTCTTCGAACCGGATGACCCCCACCCTGAGCGGCGATGGAAGGCGATCATCCGACCCGTCAAACAGCGTCCACTCAGGCACACACCCTGGCCGTACTTGAGGTTGCCACCGGGGCACGCCGGTGGCGGAGCGCCCTACGAGCTGCACGTCTCCCCCGACGGACTTCGCTGGACCTTCGAGGCCGAGACCAATCACTGGAAGGGCCCCGTTGACGCCTGGGACTCCGGTGGTGTCTCCGATCTTTATAGTCAGCTCACCGTTCTTGGTGACGTACCCCAGTATCCTCTGCTCGGCGGCGGCGACGTTTTCCGGGCCCGCTGGGACCCCAAGCTGGGAAAATACGTGGGCAACACCAGGCACTACATTGGGCCCGACCGCCGCTTCTCGCCTGTCTACCACGCCGCCCGTGTCGTGGGCCAGATCGAGAGCGACGACCTGGTCCACTGGTCGGCCCCGCGCATCTACGCCTACCCCGACGGAGAGGATGCCAAGGAGCCCAACGCAATGCAGGGCATTTACGAGGCGGACGGCTTTCCCTACGAGAGCATGTGGCTCAACAACTTCTCCATGTCCACCGTGACCCCGGCTACGAAAGAGGAGATTCGTGAGAAAGCCAAGCTGACGAACAAGCCACGGCAGTACATCAAGAACAACTGGATACGGCTGGCGGCCAGCCGCGACGGCCGGCACTGGTACTACTTCGGGGACCGCAAGCCGTTTATTCCGCTGGGTCAGGAGGGAAGCTGGCAGCCGAAATACCTTCGCGCCGTCCCTCTCGTTACGACCTGCGGGCCGATCATCAAGGACGATGAGCTCTGGTTCTACTACCGCGGTGGCCGTGCCACGGGCATCGCTATCCTGCGCCGCGACGGCTTTGCGTCGCTCAACGCCGACGAGGACGGTGGGCTGGTGTTTACGCGGCCGTTCGTATTCGAAGGCAACGGCGGGCTGCATGTCAACGCCGAGGTTTCAGCCGGCGGATACGTCCGCGCCGCGGTGGTGGATGAAGACACGGCGGAAGAACTTGTAGGCTTTACCGAGGAGGACAGCGTCGGGGTCACCGAGGACTCGACGAGAGCGCCACTCCGCTGGCGAGAGCACGAATCGCTGGGCCAGTTCAAGGACCGCTATGTGAGGCTGGCCTTCCATCTCAAGAGCGCCAAGCTGTACTCCTTCTGGGTCGAATAAACGGAGGCGCGTTGAGGGCGCTACCGTCCGTGCCGAATCGACTTCGGTCCAGGTACGAGATCTAAGACCTGCTGTTGAGGTACGCTGAAGGCGATAGACACTGGGCTTCTCTCGCCGGTCAATGCACTGGTGCATCGACGAGCCTGTGATGAGCTTGTCGAAGCACTCAGCACAAACGGTCCTTGAGTGGGGGTAGTATGAAGAAAGTCGTTTTAATCGGGGACTGCATACGGAGAGACTATCAGCCGACCGTCCAGGAGGAGCTTGCGGACGTAGCCGAGGTCTGGGGGCCGAAGCAGACCATCAAGACGACGCGCAACGTGCTGGAACACCTGGATGAGTGGGTGCTGAAGACGAAGCCGGACCTGATCCACCTCAATTGCGGACTTCACGAGATTCGCCGGTACCGCCCAGAGAACCCGCAGACGGTGCCGCTGCCGGAGTTCAGGGCGAATCTCAACGAGATATTTCGCCGGATCAAGGCGAACACCGGTACCACAATAATCTGGGCGCACACGACGCCAATCTTCCACGAGCGGCGCGACAAGCTCAATAGCTACGGGCGCAAAGAGACCGACGTACTCGGCTACAACGCCGCAGCAGTCGAAGTGGCCGACAAGTACGACGTGCCCATCGTCGACCTGCACCGCGTGACCGTCGAGAACGGCATGGATCGGTACATGGCGCGGAACGGCCTGCACTTCACGCCGGAGGGTTACGTCCTCCTGGGGAAAGCCGTCGCGAAGACGATTAGGCAGGAGCTAAACGTCAGGGAAACCGTTTTACCTATTTAGAGCAGCAAGAGATTGTTTCCCAGCGGTGTTGTCAATCAGCAACATTGGGACAACCACCCGACACCGCCGGGTTTGATGACCTCAATGGAGATTTTTCTTTCGGATTTCGGATCGCCTATGGCAAACTCGGCTTGAGAGAGATCACGTTGGTTCCGGAGGGACTTCCTCTTTTGTCTCCGTCGGTCTCTCTGTGTCCCATCTGAACCTAATACCGTATTTTTTCAAACATATAAACAGATAAACGGCCGCCGCCACCGAACCCACCGCGAGAACCCAAGGGCCGTAGGACGCCTCGGCTGGATCTATCCTGAATAGTCCAAGATCGAACTCTGGTATAAGTTGCAAACCAACCGAACTGGCGAATCCCCCAGCTACTAAGACCCACAGTGCAGATACCAAGCCTAATACATAGAGGGATGATGCCAATCCCTTGGCCCGAGAGTCCAGATTCAACGTCCGGGCTGTAACTGGCCAGAAATTCAATGCGAGTGCTGACAGCGCACCGATCAATGAAAGTCCCAGAACACTGCCGTATAGGGACACAAAAGCGAAGTCACCTTTGAGTTCCCAGACCGAACGGTCCTCGCTGCTGGGTCCAAGGGAATCCCAAAACACCCAGGTCGCCCAGGGCACAAAATTCGACACCAGGACGACAATCGATGTCAGGACGGCAAAAACAAATGCTGCCCGGGGCAGCGGCCGAATATGGTGTTGAGCATCAGAGTCCGAAGTCATCTCACCAATGACCGTCGCCGCCTGATCGAAGTCACTTGTTCACGCTCTCGTGTTGAAAACGCCCCAAGCCGGTACCAAAGAGGGTCCGACCGAAAAGAATGATCTCGACTTCTCGAATCTCGTCTTTTCCGATCTGTATCGTTCGTTAACTTCCTCAACAAGTATACGCTTCATCGAATCCGTTACCTCTTGAGCTTGAGCCACTGTCAACGCAAAGTGCTGCCGGTCGAGCGGATCGAAACACTTCTGCTGGCCTTCACCACGACGTGAATTTGAACCTTCCAGATGAACTTTATCCTGGGGGGCATGCTGCGTTCGCGAAAGCAATGAAATCATAGGGAAATCTCGCTCAATTAGCCAAGGCCTTAATCGGTGCTATAGTAAACCGTCACGGCGGGTGCGCGATTGCAGCGTCCCAATCGGCGGTTGCCCATGTGAGTTCCAGGACATAGAATGCACCCATCCTGAGCCGAAGCGTTCCGCACAAGGGTGAGCTATGAGAGAGAACAAGATTCTTGCGAATATGAAGGCCGGAAAGACCTCGACCGGGTGTCAGATCGCCTTCCCATCGACGCCTCTAATGGAGCTGATGGGCATCGCGGGCATCGACTTCGTCTTGATCGACGGCGAGCACGGGACATTCTCGTGGGAGGCTATCGACGACATGTGCCGGGTCGCGGACCTGGCCGGTGTCACGCCGATCGCGCGGGTCCCGAACATCGAGGCATCGACGATCCTGCGATACCTCGACCGCGGAGTCCAGGGCGTCTTCGGGCCGGGTATCGACTCAAAAGAAGAAGCCCAACAGCTGGTCGACGCTTGCTACTACGCACCGAAGGGCGCCCGAGGCCTCGGAGGAGCGCCCCGAGCGGCCAGCTACGTAACCATGGCCGACGCCGGCTACATCAACAAGGCCAACGAGCAGATGTTCGTCGTGGCCTTTCTCGAGCACGTCGAGGCGCTAGAGAACCTGGACGAGATCATGGAGGTCGAGGGGATCCAGGCCTACTATGTCGGGCCCCAGGACATGTCCGTTTCGATGGGTCTGGTTGGCCAGCCGGACCACCCGAGGATCGAAGAGGCCTCGGACATGGTGAGGAAGGCGGCCGAGGCCAAAGGGCGGAAATACCTGGGCCCCGACGTAATGGTGGCCGACAGGGCATCCAACTACTTCCTCAACGGCATCGCCGCCTTCATGGAGACCCACAAGGACAAGCTAGGCTAGCTGAAGGGTCTTGGCACTATGAGGACTCCTCCAACTGCGGTCCATCGAGCCACGGCGCTCGCATGACAAGACGTGAAGTCGCGGCCTAGAAACGTGAGTGAGGCAAAGTGAAAATCGCCGGGCTGAAGGTATTCATCGTGAATCCTGCCCAGCATCCCGGTGGCGGTGTGGACATCAATTTGACCTTCGTCAAAATCTACACCGACGAGGGGATCGATGGGCTCGGTGAGGCGTTCAGCAACGGCAAGGCCAAGACGGTCGAGGCAGCCGCATACGAGTTCGAGCGCTGGCTCGAGGGCAAGGACCCAACCGAGGTTCTTCGCCACTGGTACGCCTATTACCGTGGCTCGCGCTACCCCCAGGGGACGGAGACGATGGCAGCGCTGAGTGCCATCGAGCAGGCGCTCTGGGACATTTCGGGGAAGGCCGCGGGCCTGCCCATCTACAAGATGCTGGGCGGTCCGGTGCGGGACAGGATACGGCTATACAGGACGACCGCCAAAGAAGGACACAAGGAGGCCGTCGACCGGGGCTTCACGGGTGTGAAGATCGATCCGCAGAAGATGGACTTCGCCAGCCGACACCCCAAGCAGATGATCGCCGACGCGGTCGAGCGCGTCGCAGAGGTGCGCGACGAGATCGGCGACGAGGTCGACCTCGCCCTCGACTATCACGGACGCAGTTTCAGCCCCATGGACGCCGTGCAGTTTGCGAAGGGGGTCGAGCAATACGGGATACTGTTTCTGGAGGAGCCGGCGCTGACCGACACGCCGGCGTCCCTCGCGGAGATCAAGCAGCAGACCTCGATTCCCATCGCGGGTGGCGAGCGCGTTGTCACTCGCGACAACTTCAGGCAGATACTCGAACACCGGGCAGTGCACATCTTCCAACCCGAGCCGACGGCAAACGGCGGCATATTCGAGACCATCAAGTGGGCCGCGGCCGCAGAACTGCACCAGATCGTCCTGGCGCCCCACCATGCTGGGACGCCAGTGTCGTTACTGGCTTGTTCGCATATCGACGCCTGCGTATCCAACTTCTTCATTCAGGAGTGTCACATCTACCTCGACACGCCGTGGATCGTCGATCTATTCGATTCCCTTCCCACCATCAAGGACGGATACCTCGAGCTGTCAGACCGGCCGGGGCTGGGGATCGAGTTGAACGAGGACGCCGCGAACGAATATCGGTCTGTCCCGAAGGACCGCCGGGTCGTCATTCAACGTGATGGCTCGATAGGGCTTGAATAGGTGGGGGAGTGAACGTTGAAGATCACCCACGTTAGAGTCTTCGTCATTACCCCGGGCCTGAAGGAGCAGGGCGAGAAGATGTGGAACCTCGTCCTGGTTAAGGTCTATACCGACGAGGGCATCGAAGGGGTGGGTGAGGCCTTCGCCAACGGCAAGGCCAGGACGACAGAGACGGCGATATACGAGTTCGAACGATGGCTCAAGGACAAGGACCCGACCGAGGTCCTTCGTCACTGGTACGCCTACTACCGGGGGTCCCGCTATCCCCAGGGCACCGAGACGATGGCCGCACTGAGCGCCATCGAGATGGCGCTATGGGACATCGCCGGAAAGGCGGTAGGGTTGCCCGTCTACAAGATGCTGGGCGGACCGGTCCGCGACAAGATCCGCGTCTACCGGACGACCGAGTACGACGATATCATGGACTCGGTCGACATGGGCTTCACCGCGGTCAAGTTCACTCCCCTCTACTACCCGCCGGAGTGGGAGCATATGATGCCAAACGAGATCATGGAGATATCCATCGACCGCGTGCGCAAGGTGAGGGAGATGGTAGGAGACGGGATCGACCTCTGTCTGGATTACCACGGCCGCAGCTTCAGCCCGACCGAGGCGATTCAATTCGCACGGGCGATAGAGCGGTACCGGCTGCTGTTCATCGAGGAGCCGGCGATGACCGATGTGCCGGAGTCGCTGGCCGAGATCAAGATGATGACGACTATCCCCGTAGCCGGCGGCGAGAGGTGCGTAAGTCGGTCCTTACTCCGGGAGATTCTCGAAAGACGGGCCGTCCACGTCTTTCAGCCCGACCCCAGCGCGTGCGGCGGCATCGCCGAGACGATTCGCTGGGCGGGAGCGGCCGAGATGCACCAGATCGTGATGGCGCCTCACCAGTCGTGTAGTCCCGTTCAGCTTGCCGCGGCGACGCAGATCGACGCCTGTATCCCCAACTTCCTGATCCAGGAGTGCTATGTGAACCTGGAGGGCCAGTGGGTGAAGGACCTCTTCAACCACCCGCCGGTGGTCGAAAACGGCTATATGCAGCTCAACGACCGGCCCGGCCTGGGAATCGAACTCAACGACGAGGTGGCAGAGGACTGGCCCTTCGAGCCCATCGACCGGCCCGTCATCATCCAGCCCGACGGCGCCATCGGCCTGGAGTAGCCTCCCGTGATCTTCCGCACACTCGGCCGGACGGGACTCAAGGTATCGCTGCCAGGCATGGGTACCGGTGGCACCGGCATACTTGGGCAGGTTGCGGGCAGGCCTCGGTCGGAATCGGAGAGGCTGCTCAGGCGCGCATTCGAGCTGGGCATCAACCTCTTCGACACCGCCTCAGGCTACATGGACAGCGAGCTGATTCTTGGCAACGTCCTGCGTGGCCTGCCGCGGGACACGTACGTCCTGTCGACGAAGGTCGGCGTCGGGCCGACACCCAGATATCCTAGCTATCTCAAGAAGAGCGATGTAGTGCCGTCGGTTGAGAACAGCCTCGTGCGCATGGGGGTCGACTACGTCGACCTGCTGTTAATAGGCTCGTCGCCCGAGCTGGCCGGCGAGGTGGTTAGCGACGTCGTGCCGGAGCTGGAGAAGCTGCGCGACGAGGGCAAGATCGGCTTCCTCGGGCTGACCGAGGCGTCGGTCGACGATGGGGCCCACGAGTGGCTCGACAAGGCGCTGGCACACGACGTCTTCGACGTGGTCATGGTGGCCCACAACATGGTGAATCAGTCGGCCAAGCGGAGCGTCTTCCCGACCTGCAAGACTAAGAACGTCGGTGTAATGAACATCTTTACGGTACGGCGGGTCTTTGGCAATCCCGTTCGGATCAGGGAGGTTGTTGGCGACCTGGTGCGTCGCGGCGTGGTGGACGCGGGAATGGCGCCTGAGCACGACCCACTGGGGTGGCTGGTGTCAGGCGACTGCGACTCGGTCGTCGAGGCCGCCTACCGGTACGCGGCGTACACAGACCCGGTGTCGACAGTGATGACCGGCACCATCGAGGTCGGCCAACTCGAGCAGAACGTCAAATTCTTCGAAAAAGGGCCGCTCCCGCAGGCGCATGTCGAGCGGCTGGAGACGGTTTTCGGAAGGGTAGCGGAGGCGGTGGGGAACTGATCACCTGAGGCGGGCCAGCGAAGAATACCTGTCTCGGCCCAGACGAGCTAGGCTTATCGATAACTTGATGGTAAACTGAGGTTAGCAGCTCGTGTCTACTTGAGCGCTGGAGGGTATTGTGCTGGTTAAGATCCTCATCGGAAAGTCGCTGCTTGGCATAGCCGCCGCGGTGGGTCTTGCGGTCGTCGTCGGATGCGGTGACGGAGGCGGCGAGACTGAAGTGGGGTCGCGTGAATGGTTGCGGCGGCAGATTGAAATAGAGGGTCCCACAAGGTCGGGGGATGGGCCGGGCGCGGGTGCGAACGTATCAGGGGCCGCCGCGACTCGCATAACTGCGACGGGCGGCGGAGGGACGGGGGAGTACGTCCCCCAGACGGTGGGTCCCGGAGAGTTCCCCACCAAGCTATATGACGGCCCACCGCCGACCAAGTTCCGGGAGTCCCCTGAGATGGCGGAACTGGTCAGGCAAGGCAAGCTCCCTCCTCTGGAGGAGCGCCTCCCCGTCCCCGAGGACGTCCGGGTCGTCTCGCTCCCTCAGGAGATAGGACTCTACGGCGGCACCCGGCGTTTAACCGGGACCTATCCTGCGTTGATCCATTCTGAATCGACCGATGCCTGCCTCATACACGACTACGACCGTGCGACCAGAGTCCCGCACTTCTGCAAGTCCGTGGAGATCAGCGAAGACGGCAAGACCTACATCGTTACGTTACGCAGGGGGGTCAAATGGTCCGACGGGGAGCCGGTGGACATGGAGGACGTCCGCTTTGCCTGGGAGGACTTGAACTTCAACACCGAGTTCCACCGCCACACCCCGCCGGACTACAGGGACGCGGTAACGGGCAACGACGCCAGGTTCGCCATTCAGGACGACTGGACGTTCACGATCACCTATGACACCCCGAACTACACCCTGGCGGAGGGCAAGATCCTCGGCACGACAGATTGCAGGTCGTGGTGCTGGTACGCCCCGAAGCACCATCTGAAGATCTACCACCCCAGGTATGCCGAACCCAAGTTCCTCAAGGCCGAGATCGCGAGGACCTTCAAGGGGGACTGGATCAAGCTGTTCCGCTACTTAGACAGTCACCGGGAGTTCTCCCACCCTTTCACCGGTCCGTACTACAACCCCCCCAACGGCACCCTCTGGGGGTACGGCACCGACTATCCCTGGAGCAGAGGCTACGCCAAGCTCATCCGCAACCCTTACTACTTCTCCGTGGACGCTGAGGGAAACCAGCTTCCCTATATCGACGCGGTCGAATACCCGAGCGTGATTAGCAGGGAGACCGCCATCTTTCGGAATATGGCCGGCGACGCGGATGGACCGTCCCGCAGCGGCTTCAAGCTGACCGAGCTTCCGATGTACCACTACAACATGGAGAAGGGAGACTTCAGCATCTACTCCGCCCCCTCCAACTCGGGGTTGGACGCGGGGTTTACCCTCAACCAGGACTTTAAGTTGGACCCTGAGCTGGGCAAGCTGATGCGGACCAAGGACTTTCGCCTCGCCCTCTCGTATGCCATGGACCGGGAGACCATCAACAACGTCATGTTCCTGGGCCTGGGGACACCTCAGAACTGGGCGCCCCACCCTTCCACGCTGTTTTATCCCGGCAGGGAGTGGGCCACCTACGAGATCGCGCACGACGTGGACAAGGCCAAAGAGCTGATGGCCAAGATGGGCTACAAGGACACGGACGGCGACGGATACTACAACCGGCTGGACGGCAGAGGCAACCTGACGCTCTACCTCGAGGGGGGCGCCAGCGTCGGCATCGCCAATCTGATGACCGGCTCGGAGCAGATCAACGTGTCCATCCTGATCCAGAAACAGTGGAAAAAGCTGGGCGTGAAGCTCGCCTATCGTCTGGGAACGTTTGCCGAGGAGGCCTACGAAGAGGGCCGGCAGTACATGCTGCTGGGGCAAGACAGCTACTCTCACGAGCCATGGGGTCCGCCGTGGACCCACTTGACACCTCAGTACGAGGGCCGCTCCCCGGGGCCGGAGATCGCACGCTACTTCTTCACCAACGGCAAGGAGGGAATGAAGCCGTCGGGCCCAGACCCCAAGTGGACGGACATCTACAACAACATGTCTCCCCAGGGCGAAAGCTACCCATCCGACATCAGCCGCTGCAAGACCGAGGGGGGTGGGGAGGTCGGCTGCCTGATGCAACTTCAGAATCTCATAGTCCAGGGCCGGGGACTCCCGAGGCTTAGCCCGGCACGGATCGAGATCGGCAAAGAGATCTTCAGGATCCATGCGAGAGAGAAGTACGTGATCAACACAGTTGGCTTCTCAGGCTGCTGCGGTGGTGTCGGGATTGTCAGGAACAACGTGCGGAACTTCTCGTATCAAGGCACGGCGGGTGGTGGTGGGGAGATCGCAGGAGGCGGCTCGGAGCTCTTCTTCTTCGAAGACGGCATCGACAACGTCAACCACCCTGGCAACCGGTCAAGCCGATACAAGAGCTGGAGCTTCGCGCTGAACCCGTAGGTAGGCCGGCTAAATAGCGGAATAGGAAACAGAGGGCTCGGTCGGACCGGGCCCTCTGTCTTTATTTCCGCATATGCGGAAAGGGGGAAAGGCAGGTAGAAGTGATGTTACTTCGGGGTGAGGCAAGCTGGTCGGGCATGTAGTCTCCGGATCGATCTGATGTGGGGATGGGCAATCCGGCCGTAAATCGTGGAGATAGTCACGTCTCCATTCTGTCCATTGCGAATTATGTTGTGAAAACTTGCACAATGTTGACTTTGACTAAGAAACGGCGTAGAAAGTAACGCTGATAGGTAACGCCGTCAAATCGTCTGTAGGCGGCACTTCAACTTGAGGAGGAGAAGCATGCCTCGTATGTTGCCGAGCTTGAGATTAGCCGTATTGATAGTCGTAGCGCTAGGACTGGTGGGGGCCGTCGCCTGCGCGGCCGAGGAGCCGGCACAGCCCGCGGCGCCCCAGCAGCCCGCGGCGGCAGCTGCTGCCGCAGTGGCGCAGGAGACGCTGACGGAGATGGTCGATACCACGCCGCAACAGCCGGCCTTGCCGGCCCGCGCGGCCCCTGCGGCTGCAGCTATTCAGCCTGACGCGCCTAAGGCCGCGGCGGGCGGAGCGGCAGCGGCGGGAGCAGCTCCCCTGAGGGCTCCGGTGATAATGGAGAAGATGGCGGCGGACCTGGGTTACACGCCGTTTACGGCGCCCGCAGTGGGGCCCGCAGAGTACCCCACCAAGATCTACACAGGACCCAGGCCCACCACGTTCACCGAGAACCCCCGGATCGCCGCGATGGTAAAGGCCGGTACCCAGTGTGCCGACCCCACTTTGTACCAGGACTATACCCCGCCGGCCAAGTGCGCATCGCTAATGGAGCGCCTGCCGGTTCCAGAGGACATCCTCATCTACCCGCCCGTTCAGGAAATAGGAGTGTACGGCGGCACGAAGAAGTGGGTCAGCTTTAGGGGCGCGAACCTCTACCACGGCGCCAACAACTACACCCTGTTCATCAACGACTACGACACCATCTCCCAGGTCCCCTTTGTGGCCAAGAGTGTGGAGATGAGCGCGGACGGACGGGAGTTCATCACGACGTTGCGGAGAGGCGCCAAGTGGTCCGACGGCAAGCCGCTCACCATGGAGGACTTCGTCTGGGTCTGGGAGGACATCAACTACAACAAGGAGAAAAACCCCAAGGGGTTCGCGACCAAGGACGTGGTCACGGGCAACGAGGTCCAGTTCTCCGTCGTGGACGAGTGGCGTTTCAAGTTAGCTTTCGACACGCCGAACTTCACCTTCCTGGAGGGCAAGTTCTCGGGCAATCCGGACATTCGGAGCAGGGCCTGGTACGGCCACAAGCCGCATGGCTCCCAGTTTCTACCCAAGTACGCCAAAAGCCCCGAGGAGTTTCAGGCCAAGCTGGACGCCTTCGGAGTGGACAACTGGCCCGCGCTGCTCCGCAAGTGCTGCTTCGGCAGGATCGCCTACGTGCCGTGGATCGGCCCCTTCGTCAAGCCGCACAACGGCGAGCTGTGGAACACCGGCACCGACTATACCTCGACTACCTACGAGAAGGGCGTCGCCAACCCCTACTTCTTCGGCGTGGACCCCCACGGCCAGCAGCTTCCATACCTAGACGGGTTTGAAGCACAGGTGCTTTCAGGCCGAGAGGCGACCCTCTTCCGCGTCCTGAACGGCGAGAGCGACGGCCCTAATACTAAGGGCATGAGCATACAGTTCCTCCCGGTCTTCCACCAGAACATGGTGAAGGGCGACTTCAGCATCACAACGCGCAGGTCGCTCTCGGGCAACGACGCCACCTTCACCGTCCAGCAGGACTTCCAGGGAGATGATGAGTGGGCCAGGCTGCTGAGGACCAAGGACTTCCGCATCGCGATGAGCCTGGCCATGGACCGGGTGGCCATCAACGAGATCCAATACCTGGGGCTGGGCGTTCCCATGAACCCCGTTCCCCATCCTCAAACCCCTTACTACCCGGGACCAGAGTGGACCACCCTGGACGCCGTGCCGCGTGACCTTCCGCGCGCCAACCAGCTCATGGAGAAGATGGGTTACACCAAGAACGCGGACGGCATCTATAACCGTCTCGACGGCACCGGGGAACTCGGGTTTGCATGGTACAACAGCGGCGCCGTCTCGGCGCTGACCGCCAAGGGCTGGAGGGAGTTTGGCGTTAACGTCACGACCGGCGCATCGCGGCCCCCTGGCGTCACGGCGCCTGAGGCCGCACATATGAGCAACCCCACCGACGACAGCTACGGCCATAGCCCCTGGTGGGTCTACTGGTTTGCATGGTGGCCCATCTACGGCGGCCTGGGGGTGCTTCCGTGCGCCGGCTCTTACTACTTCACCGGCGGTGAGGAGGGCTGCACGCCCTCCGGCCCGGACCCGGCCTACACCGACATCTACGGGACCCAGGCCCCTGCTGGTACCTATCCCATGGACATCTCCGGCAACCTGAAGAAGTTCCAGGACCTGATCAAGGAGGGGCACGCCGTCTCCTTCTTCGATCCCCGCCGCGCAGAGATAGGGCGTGAGATATACAAGACCAGCGTCCTGGAGAAGTACCACTATGGCACCGTGGGCTTCTCAGCCAAGGGCCTAGGTCCGTATCGCAACAACCTCAGGAACATAGCCCGGTGCTGCGACGGTGGGACGTACGGCGACACCACGATGCAATACTTCGAGGACGGCATCGACAACCTGCACCACCCCGGCAACAGGTCCAAGAAGTACAAGAGCTGGAGCTTCGCGCTGAACTAGTAAGTAGCAAGCTCATTTAGAACGTAGGATAGGCATGAAAAGGGCTCCCCGGCCGTCCGGGGAGCCCTTAATCACTATGCGCCATTCGCTGCCCGTCAGACTAACCGCAGGTCTGATCAAGAGCGCCCCTGGAGGCCTTGGCGGCGCTCGACGAAGGCCGGTCGCAGGGATCAGCTAGGCACATGTAGACCTACCAAGGGAGGCCAATATGAGCGCCGTAAAGCGGACCTGGAACGAATCGGCCGCCACGATGGACTGGACGCCATTCCCCGTCGGCTATGGCATCCTGCTCAACGAGCGCTACCAGTTCCCCATGGACATGGCCCTGGTGCGCATGAAGCTGGACCACAGCCGGCAGCTATTCGTCGACAACCACATCATAGCCCATATGCAAGGGCTCACCCGCGAAACCCACTCGACGCGAAGCCACCCGGAAAATCCCGTCTTTTCGCCCTTCAACAAGGAGGGTAAGTCAAGTCACGCCTTCACTCGTGACCCCAGTTTTGGGTGGGCGGCGTACATCTGCCCGGACCCCGAGCACGGGTTTCGGCTCTACTACAACGGAGTCGGCGGAAGCGGCGGCTGGCTGGTACAGGTGGCCTACTCCAGCGACGGAGTCAACTGGGACCTGCCGGATCTCAACATCTTCGACGACTTCGACGGCAGCGGCTTCCCGGGCGGGCCGAACAACGTAGTCGGCGCCGCGGGAGAGCTCTGCGGGATCTTCTTCGAACCGGATGACCCCAACCCTGAGCGGCGATGGAAGGCCATCTACCGGCCCAAATCGCGTCCACTCAGGCACACACCCTGGCCGTACTTGAGGTTGCCACCGGGGCACGCCGGTGGCGGAGCGCCCTACGAGCTGCACGTCTCCCCCGACGGACTTCGCTGGACCTTCGAGGCCGAGACCAATCACTGGAAGGGCCCCGTTGACGCCTGGGACTCCGGTGGTGTCTCCGATCTTTATAGTCAGCTCACCGTTCTTGGTGACGTACCCCAGTATCCTCTGCTCGGCGGCGGCGACGTTTTCCGGGCCCGCTGGGACCCCAAGCTCGGAAAATACGTGGGCAACACCAAGCATTACATTGGGCCCGACCGCCGCTTCTCGCCTGTCTACCACGCCGCCCGTGTCGTGGGCCAGATCGAGAGCGACGACCTGGTCCACTGGTCGGCCCCGCGCATCTACGCCTACCCCGACGGAGAGGATGCCAAGGAGCCGCTCAACGGAATGCAGGGCATTTACGAGGCGGACGGCTTTCCCTACGAGAGCATGTGGCTCAACAACTTCTCAATGTCCAGCGTGACCCCGGCTACGAAAGAGGAGATTCGTGAGAAAGCCAAGCTGACGAACAAGCCACGGCAGTACAGCAAGAAAAACTGGATACGGCTGGCGGCCAGCCGCGACGGGAGGCACTGGTACTACTTCGGCGACCGCAAGCCGTTTATCCCGCTGCGTCCGGAGGGAAACTGGAAGGTGAAAGCCGGGATACCGAACAAGCCGCAGTACCTACGCGCCGTCAATCTCGCTACGACGGGCGGGCCGATCATCAAGGACGATGAGCTCTGGTTCTACTACCGCGGTGGCGCTTCCACGGGCATCGCTACCCTGCGCCGCGACGGCTTTGCGTCCCTCAACGCCGACGAGGACGCTGGGCTGGTGTTTACGCGGCCATTCGTATTCGAAGGCAAGGGCAAGCTTTACGTCAACGCCGAGGTTTCAGCCGGCGGATACGTCCGCGCCGCGGTGGTGGATGAAGACACGGCGGAAGAACTTGTAGGCTTTACCGAGGAGGACAGCGTCGGGGTCACCGAAGACTCGACCAAGGCGCCACTCCGCTGGGCAGAGCGCGAATCACTGGGCGAGTTCAAGGACCGCTACGTGAGGCTTGCCTTCCATCTCAAGAGCGCCAAGCTGTACTCCTTCTGGGTCGAGTGAGGGGAGCAACAGGCTTAGGACGTGGGCGAGACCTGGGATCCGCCGGTAGGCGTGTCATCCCCGGGAGTGCCACACAGGTCTATCAAGAAGTGCTGTTGCGCACCTCCTCGGGGCGCATCATCCTGCCCGTGTCCCTCGAACTAGGGCAGTCCAACCTCCCCAACGACCTCAAGCCGCCGGCCTCCGGAAAGCTCGTGAATAGGCAGTGGGCGTCCACCGCAGCCCACTTCTTCGATCCCGGCTTCGCCGCCGTCTACCTCTGCTTCTCGGAAGACGACGGCCGGAGGTGGCAGCGCAACATGGACGGGACAGCGGATCAAGCTGGTTTTCTACATGCGCCAATCGCACCTCTACAGCTTCCGCAGCAGCGGATGAGGGAGGTCGCACCACGCCGGGCTTTCTCCGCGTTGACCCACATAGCTCCAACTGATACGGTTTCAACGCACTAGAATCGATAGGGCAGGTGGATGGATCATAGCGATGCGAGACCCCGTAGCTTCAGGACCAAGCCTTGGCAGGGGCCTCTACGCGCCTTTTTCGCCTCGCTAACGGCAATCGCCGTGCTCATTGCTTGTGGTGCTGACGATCAGGCTGATGGAGTCGGGCAGCCCGCTGCAGAGCCGGGTAGCCAGCCGAAGGCCGCAGACGCAACGCAGCCTCGCCTTACAGGAATCACTACCTATGCGGGAAGCGGTTCCCCCAGGTTCAGCGGGGACGGAGGACCCGCTATCGAAGCGGGGTTTAATGCGCCCACCGGAGTAGCTCTGGACGGCGAAGCGAACCTCTATATAGGCGGCGGCAAACGGGTCCGCAAAGTCGATGCCAGCTCCGGTCTCATCTCGACTGTCGCCGGGAGCGGAGGCAGCCTCACGTTGGGCGACGGTGGCCCGGCGCTGGAAGCTGGCTTGCGGGAACCCCGGGGATTAGCTGTAGACGGCTCGGGAAATCTGCTCATTGTCGACAACGGAACCGGCCGAATCCGCAAGGTCAATGCGGCAAGCGGCGTTATCACTACAGTGGCGGGAGGAGGAGCAGGGGACCCGCTGGAGAAGATATTTGGCGATGGGGGCCCCGCCACTGAGGCCCTCGTTAAGCTGCCCTACGACGTTGCGATGGATAGCGAGGGCAACCTCTATATAGCTACCGACAACCGAATCAGGAAGGTAAACGCGGCCACCGGCATCATAGATACGATAGCCGGGAGCGGGCATAGGGGCGTGGAAGGTGATGGCGGGCCAGCCACCAGCGCCATGATGGCTGAGCCGGTGAGCGTGGCTTTGGATGATCAGGGTAATATCTATATCGTCGATAGCGAGAACCACCGCATTAGAAGAGTTGACGCCGCCACCGGAATCATGACCACTGTGGCGGGTATCGGAAAGCACTACGAACGAACGTCCTATGCCTACCAGGGGCTTGACCCCAGCCTCTACGACCGATCCGCTGCCCCAGCGACCGGATTCGGCTATGCGGGCGATGGCGGCCCGGCGGACCAGGCGTTGCTCCAGACGCCGTCCGCGATAGGCTTGGACCGCGGTGGCAACATCTTTATCGCCGACGGCAACGTTCGAGTACGAAGGATAGACGCAGCCACCGGTGTGATCACCACGGTGGTTGCCGCCGAGGCGGAAACAACTATCCGCACCGGCAAGGTAGAGGTACTGACAACTACTCTGGGAGAGGTTGTGGCCATTGTGATTAACGACCAGGGCGAGCTCTTCCTGGCCGACAAGAAGAACAACGTTGTGCACAAGGTCTCAGCTCTAGGAGCCCCTTAGTACTTCCAGAGAGCGTTCGACGGGATCGGCTAAGCACATGTAGCCTACGAGGGAGGCGAATATGAGCGCCATAAAGACCGATTCCCACGACCAGGTATTGGAGACCTGGAACGAGGCGGCCGCGCCGATGGACTGGACGCCCTTCCCCGTCGGCTATGGCATCCTGCTCAACGAGCGCTACCAGTTCCCCATGGACATGGCCCTGGTGCGCATGAAGCTGGACCACAGCCGGCAGCTATTCGTCGACAACCACATCATAGCCCATATGCAAGGGCTCACCCGCGAAACCCACTCCACGCGAGAGCACCCGGCGAATCCCGTCTTCGCCCCCTACGATAATTACGCGTCGGTCATCTGCCCGGACCCCGAGCGCGGGTTTCGGCTCTACTACAACGGACCTCGAGGAGGCGGTAACGGCGGCTGGCCGCTGCACGTGGCCTACTCCAGCGACGGCGTCAACTGGGACCTGCCGGAGCTCAACGTCTTCGACGACTTCAACCGCAGCAGCTTCCCGGGCGGGCCGAACAACGTAGTCAGCGCCACGGGAGGGCTCAGCGGGCTCTTCTTCGAGCCGGACGATCCTGACCCCGAGCGACGCTGGAAGGCGATCATCCGACCCGTCAAACAGCGTCCATTCAGACACACACCCTGGCCGTACTTAAGGTTGCCTGCGGGGGATCCCGCCGCCGGCGTTCCCTACGAGCTGCACGTCTCTCCCGACGGACTTCGCTGGACCTTCGAGGCCGAGACCAATCACTGGAAGGGCCCAAGTGACGCCTGGGGACAGTATCAGGACAACCACGATTTTCCTCTGCTTGGCGGCGGCGACGTTTTCCGGGCCCGCTGGGACCCCAAGCTGGGGAAATATGTAGGCAACACCAAGCATTACATTGGGCCCGACAAACGCCTGTCTCCTATCTACCGCGCCGCCCGGGTTGTTGGCCAGATCGAGAGCGACGACCTGGTCCACTGGTCGGCCCCGCGCATCTACGCCTACCCCGACGGCGAGGATGCTAAGGAGCCGCTCAATGGAATGCAGGGCATATACGAGGCGGACGGCTTTCCCTACGAGAGCATGTGGCTCAACAACTTCTCCATGTCCACCGTGACTCCGGCTTCGAAAGAGGAGATTCGTGGGAGGAACTCCAGACGCCCGTATATCAAGCACAACTGGATACGGCTGGCGGCCAGCCGCGACGGGAGGCACTGGTACTACTTTGGGGACCGCAAGCCGTTTATCCCGTTTCGTCAGGAGGGAAGCTGGCAGCCGAAGTACCTTCGCGCCGTCCCTCTCGTTACGACCTGCGGGCCAATCGTCAAGGACGACGAGCTCTGGTTCTACTACCGCGGTGGCCGTGCCACGGGGATCGCTATCCTGCGCCGCGACGGCTTCGCCTCGCTCAACGCCGACGAGGACGGCGGGTTGGTGTTTACGCGGCCGTTCGTCTTCGAAGGCAATGGCAGGCTGCGTGTCAACGCCGAGGTTTCGACCGGAGGATACGTTCGCGCCGCGGTAGTCGATGAAGACACGGCGGAAGAACTTGTAGGCTTTACCGAGGAGGACAGCGTCGGGGTGACCGAGGACTCGACGAGGGCGCCACTCCGCTGGCGAGAGCACGAATCACTGGCCCGGTTCAAGGACCGCTACGTGAGGCTTGCCTTCCATCTCAAGAGCGCGAAGCTGTACTCATTCTGGTTCGAATAACAGGCACGGTAAAGCGGGACCGGAGCGCCATCGCGGCGCCCCGCTCCAGATGCTCTGGGCGTTCCGGCAGTCCGAAGGAGCCGAGCTTCACAGCTATCGTTGCCGGAGTTGACCATCCATCGACTCGACCAGCAATGGTGCTACCTACCAGTGCCGGCAAACAGCTAGGTAGCGGTTCAATCTGGTATCATCCACTAGCGTTAAGCCACTTGGCCCGACGACCTCCGCGGCGAGGGGATCTCGGGCCTGTGACCGTGGTTGGCGAACTGAATTTCGTCGGAACGCTACCCAAGACCCGGAGCCGCAAGATCATGCGCCGGGTGTTCAAGGCGGTGATTCTCGACCGTGACCCGGGCGACATCACCACCATCGAGGAAGAGGGCTCGGTCGACGAGGCGGGCAACACATGAAAGCGGAGCTACAAACCTAGACGCCCAAGGCAGACTACTGCGAGGGTTTAGCCTAGGTACATGCCCTGAAGGAGGCACAGATACATGCCAGAGGCAACCGAAAAAGCAGCTTCCCTGAAGAAGCGAATACACAGCGGAGAGACCGTCATCGGGGCCTCGGCGCCGATGACCTTGGAGCGCGGCCGCCTTGAGGCCCTAATCGAGAAGGGACCCTACGACTTCGTCTTGGTCGACAGTCAGCACAACCCGCATAACGAGGACCGCCTGGTCGCTTTCTGCGAGATGGCCGCTGAAATCGGGGTCCATGTCCAGTTCCGTATCAAGCACACCCGACACACGTACATGGTGGGGAACTTACTGGACCTTGGGCCGGCGGGCGTCGAGATACCGCAGGTGGAGACTGAGGAGACGGTCGCAGAGGCCGTCGCGAACTTCTACTACCCCGAGACCGGCGTACGGAGCTGGGGAGGGAGCAAGCGCCTAGGAATCGAGGCCTGGGGAGCCGACCCACCCGAGTATGCGAGGTGGTGGGCCGAGACGGGGGTCCTGTGGTTACAGGTGGAGTCGGTGGAGGCGGTAACAAAGGTAAGGAGGCTGGCCAAGCCCGGGGTCGACTGCATATCCTTCGGCCCGAGGGACCTGATCTTCAGCCTGGACGCCCACCCCAATCATCCGTTCAAGACCGTGGACGACTGCGTTCGCCACGTCGCCGAGGAGCTTGAAGGCAGCGACGTCGCGCTGTGCTACAGGAACAACCGCCCGGACAACCGGCAAAAATACATCGACATGGGCGTTACCGTCTTGCTGGAGATAGGTCGAATCTAAGACGCTCACCGCTGAGAACGCAGAGAGCGCGGAGGATAGGTCAGTCCGCCCAGCTAAACCTTTAGACTTCGCTTTCGCCCGCAGACACCATTCCTTATATGCCCGAGGCCTCTCCCCTGTCCACCAGAAGCGCAGGAATAAAAGGTTGGAATCTTTGATAGCGACGCGCAGCCCGGTCCGGCATATAGATGTTCATGAATATGTTATTTCTCGGCGCTCCCTTAGGCCTTGGCGGCGAGATCGAGGGGGGCTATGAGCTGGGAATTTGAGCAGGTAGACGGGCCTTATGGAGGGACCACCGAGGGGCCGGCATGGGACGGGAGCGGGCTGCTGTTCACCCACATCCCCGCCAACAGGATAATGAGATACGACCCCGACCGCGGAACCTCGACCGTGTACCGCGACAATACCAATAAAGCCAACGGCACCGTGTTCGATACCCAGGGGAGGCTGCACGCCTGCGAAGGCGGAGCGAGGCGAGTGGTCCGCTACGAGCCCGACGGCCACACGATGGTGATGGCGGACGGCTTCGAAGGCCGGCGCCTCAACGCCCCCAACGACCTCGCCATCGACCAGGAGGAGCGGGTCTGGTTCACCGACCCCTACTCCGCGAGGTCTGACAGCGCCGGGAGCAAGACCGGGGATAACATGGACCTGGACCACGGATCGGTATTCCGGCTGGACCCTCAGCCGGACGGGGGGTGGTCGATCAATCGCGCCACCTTCGACACACCTCGCCCGAACGGCATCCTTTTCTCGCTCGACTACAAGAACCTCTACGTGGCGCAGAGCGGCATGGAGCCGGGCGAGATACGCGAGCTTCGGGCATACCCGGTGATGAGCGACGGCAGTCTGGGGGAGCACACCGTGCTCCACGACTTCGGGCGGAACCGAGGCATCGACGGCATGGTCCTGGACACCGAGGGCAACATCGTCGCCACGGCGGGCTGGAGGCAGGGCGGCCCGGGGCCGACGGTCTACGTTTTCGCCCCTTCGGGCGAAGTGCTCGAGCTCCATCCCGTACCTGTCGACCGGCCGACCAACTGCACCTTCGCCCATGCGGATCTGACCACCCTATACGTCACCACTATCGAGGGGTACCTGTTCAGGGCGCAGACCGAACGCCAGGGCCGCCTGCTGTACCCTCATACGTGATAGGCCAGGACAACCGGTGCAGCAGCGCGAGGAGGTGGGCCAAGAAGCCCACATGCCGGAGTCGATGTCTGCGGAGGGGAAAAGCCCGCCCCGGACCAGAACGACAGAATGGTCGACCAGCACCAACTCACCAAGGAGGAACAAGATGGCAGCACCGAAGATAACCAAGCTGGAAGTGCACCAGTTCGAGTTCGAGATGATGGATATGGCGCGGGGAAAGCATGGCGTGGAATACTCCCCCGGCAGCAAGTTCATGCGGACGTCTCATGCGCTCCGGATACTGACCGACGTCGGGGTCACGGGAGAGTTCGTAGGTGGGCTGGTGGTCGACTATGCTGCCTTCCCATCGTTTATGAGCCACGTCCTGGGGCAGAACGCCCTGGAGAGAGAGCGCATCTACGCCAACCTCAAGCATACGACCCGCGCCATAGGCCGCGTGGGCCTGGCGCCACTGGACATCGCCCTATGGGACCTGGCCGGTAAGTACCACGACGCCCCGATCCACCAGCTCCTGGGCGGCTACAAGAAAACATTGCCCACCTACGTCGCCACCCTGTTCGGCGAAGAGAATCATGTGGGCGGGCTGGATACGTCGGAGGCCTTCGCGGATTTTGCAGACCAGTGTCTGGAGCTTGGCTACGCCGGCTTCAAGATTCACGGTTGGGCCGAGACGTCCGCAGCCAGGGAGATTGCCACCGTCCACGCCGTTGGCAAGCGAGTGGGCGGCAAGATGGCGATGATGCTGGACTGCTTTAACGCCCTGACAACCTTTGGCGACGCCGTGAGGGTTGGCCACGCGTGCGACGATGAGGACTACTTCTGGTACGAAGACCCCTACATGGACGGCGGGATCTCCCAGTTCGCTCATCGAAAGCTGCGCCAGCTGGTCAAGACGCCGCTGCTAATGACTGAGCACGTGCGTTCGCTGGAACCACGCGTGGACTTCATACTGGCCGACGCCACAGACTTCGTGCGCGGCGACGTGCAGTACGATGGGATCACCGGAACGATGAAGCTGGCCCACGCCGCTGAGGGGTTGGGGGTCGACATCGAGTTCCACGGCCCGGGTCCGGCCCCGAGGCAGTGCATCGCCGCCATACGCAACACGAACTTCTACGAGCTGTCGGGCACCCACCCCAAGGCGCCCAACCAAAACCACGTGCCCGTATATAAGGACGGCTACAGCGACCTGCTGGACTCCTGCGACGAGAACGGCGAGTTCCCGGTGCCTCAGGGGCCCGGCCTCGGCGTCGAGTACGACTGGGACTTCATCGAGAAGCACCGCACGGGCCTGGTGGAGTACAACTAGTTTTTCAGGCCAAGCGCTATTCGAACACCGGCATCTAACGACCTCACCGCAGAGGTCGGGATTCGATCATCTGATGCACCGCTTCCAGCTAAGGGGACTCGAACGGAGATGGTCTAGAGTGACAAGGGAAGGACCAGTCGGGTGCCAGTGACACGTATGATCAATACCATGGCCGCTCGAGCTAGATGGCCGTGAGTGGCGTCTGGACGACCGAGGGGTTTGAGGCGTTCGGCCGCGGCACATTCGGCAACGGCGGCCAGAACCTGTACGTCTCGCGGGCCGGTGTTCTGCAGCGGATTCACCAGTACGACCTGAACCGGAACGGCTTCGCCGACCTGGTGATCTGCAACAGCCAGCCCCATGGCGAGCAGCCGCCGTCGTACTTGTACGTCGACCCACTGGGAGCGCGCGATCGCATCGAACTGCCGTCGGATGGGGGTTGGTCAGGGACCGTCGCGGACCTGAACGGGGACGGCTACGACGACGTCGTGATCGGCATGACGTCCAACGGCGAGCGCAGCGACCTGAACGCGTTCGTCTACTACGGCTCACCCGATGGCTTCAGCGAGCGCCGTCACCTGAGACTACCGGCCCCCGGCTGCGTCTCGGTCGGCGCGGGCGACTTCAACGGCAACGGCCGTGTTGACCTGGCGATGGTGTGCATGAGGAAGGGCCGCGTTCCTGACCGTGGGGTGCGTATCTTCTACCAGAGCGAGCTCGGATTTGAGTTGAAGCAATTCGCGGACCTGGACATCTCGGCCAACCAGCTCGTTGTCGAGGACGTGGACGAAGACGGCTATGCGGATCTCGTGGTCCGGACGGTCGACGGTAAGGTCACGATACATTGGGGCGGTCCCGACGGGATCGATCCCAACCGTGGCACCGTGGTCGATGTTCCACTGGACGACCTGGTGCTATCAGCGGAAGAGCAAAGGCGGGAGATGCTGCATTCCGAGTACAATCAGGATGCGCCACCTCTCGTCAGCGTCGTCCGCATCGGCGGCAAGCCGCACGTCTTCGTAGCCCGACACCGGTCTGCTCACCTTGTGCCGGTCGACCAGGACCGCAGCGTGGGCGAGCCCATAGTCCTCTACTGCGCTCGAGCCATGGCCGCTGCCGTGGGCGACATCGATGGCGACGGCAGCGAAGATGTCGTCGTCGCCTGTAGAGAGCTCTACGGTGATGCCGAGTGCTCCTGGGTCTACTGGGGCGGCGATTCAGGCTTCGGTGAGTCTGCGCGAACGCGGCTCGAGAGCAACCGGGCATGCGATGTCGTGGTTGGCGACTTGGATGGCGATGGGCTCGACGACATCGTGCTATGTCAGAACCACACATCCGAGTCTTTCACCGCAGACTCCCTTATCTACCTCGGAGCGAGAGACCGCGAGCTGACGAATCCCTCGACGATCTCCGCCGAGGACCCCAGGCGCGTATTCATCATCAAGGTGCCCGAGCGGGAAAGACTGGACCTTCTATTCATCAACCACTACAGCCGTAAGATCTTCGAGGTTAACCCGACGATCTTCTACGGGGGTGCCGATGGCTTCTCGCCGGAACGGAGAGAGGACGTATTCGGCGTGGGATCGGTCGAGGCTATCTGCTGTGACCTGAACGACGATGGCCTGGTTGACCTCGTCTTGGCTAACAGCTCTCACAACTGCTTGAACCGGGACCCCGGCTCCTTTGTGTACTTGGCCGGGCTCGACGGTTTCCCTAAAGAGCCGAGCATGAAGCTGCCCACGACTCGTTGCCACGGCGCGGCGGCAGGCGACGTAAACCGCGACGGGTACCTCGACCTGGTCTTCACGGGCTATTCGAATCCAGACATCCTGATCTACCACGGAGGGCCTGACGGGTTCGATGCCGACCACCCGCAGCGCATACGGATGGAGCACGAAGGCTCACTGTACGACTACTGCCTATGGCCCTTCCTGGTGGATCTGAACAACGACGGTTGGTTGGACATGGTGGTGCCTCAAGGCGGTGGGGCGGAGCGCTGCTTCGTCCTTTGGGGAGGTCCTGATGGATATAGCATGGAGCGCATTCAGTTCCTGGCGGCGTACAACACCGCTTGTGCGCGAGCGGCCGATCTCAGCGGCAACGGGTACCTCGACTTGATACTCGGTGGGATGAAGCCATCGAAGGACGGGCCCCACGATTCGTTCGCGTACATCTACTGGAACGGCCCCGACGGGCTGCGGGAGGACCGTAAGACGCTTCTTCCCGCCAACCACATCAACGCGATGAGTGTCGCCGATTTCAACAACGACGGCGCCCTGGACCTTTTTGTCTGCTCCTATTCAGACGGTCGCGTGCGCGATTTGGACTCCTACATCTACTGGAACCGTGAGGGCCGTGGCTTCTCGGCTACAGACCGGACGCGACTCTTCACGCATTCCGCGAGTGGCTGCGTGGCCGCCGACTTCAACGAGGACGGCTGGGTGGACATCGCGGTTGCGAACCACAAGGTTTGGGGAGACCAGGTAGCCTACTCCGAGGTATGGTGGAACGGCCCGGACGGCTTCGTCGATGGCAGAACCACGAAGATACCAAGTGCCGGACCTCATGGGATGTCGTCGGTTGGGCCAGGTAATGTTGCAGACGGCGGTCCCGAGGAGTTCTATGCATCTGAGCCGTTCGAGTTGCCGGAGGGAGTCAAAGCGACTGCGATATCCTGGGAGGCAGACGTGCCGCCCAAGACTTGGGTCAAGGCTCAAGTCAGGTCTGCCGAGACCAGGGACAGCCTGTGGGAATCGGCATGGGTTGGCCGCAACGGGCAGGGTGGGTGGCTCGCCCGCTGCGAACCTGTGCCGGAGCTGGAACCCGGCAGGTGGGTGCAATACCGCCTCGCCCTAGGGGCCGTCAACGGCGGACGCACACCTCGCGTGCGCCGGGTGGACGTCCGTTATGGGGGTTAGCCACGACGGCGTGGTGAACTGGCGTTCGATGGGTAGCGGAGGTGGGACTCGTGTACATATTGGCCTCGGTCGGAAACGATACGGTCCGCGCTGGCCGGAAATAACCCGCGGGAGGCACCCGACATGCACTTAGGCACACAGGACCAGCCACAGGACGCCACCGACTTCGAGATACTGGCCCAGCTCGGCGTGAATCACCTCCGCGCCTACCCTCCGGGGCCGTGGCAAGAGTGGGACGTGGACGCGATTTCTCGCTTCCGGGAGAAGGTGGAGTCTTACGGGATTTCCCTGGACATCATCAGTCTGCCCGGGTTCCAGGGAGGGGTAGGCAGAAGGGGCGCCCCTCACGTACTGCAAGGGCCGTCAGTGGAAAGAGACCGCGAAATCGACCAGATCTGCCAGCTCATACGCAACGCGTCGCGAGCGGGAATCCCTGCGGTCGCGTACACCATCACCATCATCGGACATCTGCGGACAGCGAAGGGGGAGGGCCGGGGCGGCGCTAAGCTCTCCTCTTTCCACTACTCGGACTTGGACCAGTCGCTGCCGGACGTCGAAGGCGGCCCGGCAGACGCAGACGAGGTGTGGGAGCGGATCGACTACTTCCTGGAGCGCATCGTCCCGGTTGCCGAGGAGTACAAGGTGCGGCTGGCAAACCATCCGCAGGACCCGGGAATCGGCGAACGGACGTACCGCGGCGTCGCTCGGGTGCTGGGCACTGTCGAGGGCCTCAAGAGGTTCGTGGACATGCACGAGAGCCCGTACCACGGTCTGAACTTCTGCCAGGGCACCGTCTCGGAGATGTTGGAGAATCCCGGCGAGGAAATATACGACGTGATCCGCTACTTTGGCGAACGCAAGAAGATCTTCAACGTCCACTTCCGGAACATCGAGGGCGGCCTGCTGGACTTCGTCGAGGTGTTCCCCGATGAGGGCGACGTCGACATGCTGAAGGCGCTGCGGGTCTACAAAGAGGTAGACTACCAGTACATGCTGATGCCGGACCACGTGCCCGTGCTGTCCGGGGATCAGGCCCGTCGGGTCGGGTTCGCCTACTGCTATGGATACATCCGCGCGCTGCTTCAAGCGGTCGACGCCGGGCCATAGTCCATAAAGCTCAAGTTAGGTGGACGTTTGGTGCGGCGTGCCAGGAGGGAGTACCTGGGTAACTTCGGGGTCCGTGAGTTCGTCTGGCCCGTCGACATCGCCATCGACGGTGATCGGCTCGTCTACATTACCGATGAGTTCATGAACCACGTGGCGGTCTGCAGCCCCGAAGGGGAGCGCCTGCGGACTTTGGGGGGCACGGAGGCCGGGAAGCTCAGCGGCCCGACGGTGATCGCCTTCGACGCCGATCAGAATGTGTACGCCGTCGAGAGCCTTACCAACCGCGGCCAACGCTTCTCCAGTAATAAGGGCGCGCCGTGACGTCGCGCGGATAGCCATCGTCCGCCAGGTCCGCACAGCAAGCGCGCAAGCCCCTCGATAGTGCGAGGTGGTGCGCGGTCTAGCTCCGCCTGCGCAGCGCTCGCTCAGTCCTCGGATTCTCCAATGGCGACCATTTGCCCCAGCTCTGCGGACCGGTAGCCCGCGTATATGATCTGGTTTGTCTTGAGGGCCTCTTCTCCTGAGCATATCGGAGGCTTGCCCTCGGCGAGGGCGCAGACGAAATCGTCGATGATGGGGAGGGACACTGCCTCCGGGATGTCGTCTTTAAGCTCCTCCTTGCCGTCCGCCGTATCCAGCCGCAGGGTCCCCGAGCCCGGCGGTTCGCCCAGCGGGTCCAGGAGCAGCCTGCCGCGTGTGCCGCATATCTCGATCCGGTCTGTCTCGTCGGCGCCGCCAACGGTCGTATGGAACACCAGCCATCCCTGCGCGCCGGACTCGAATCGCAAGATCGCGACAGAGGCGTCTTCGACATCGTAGCCATCGAGCATGCGCTCACTAAGCGCGTGCACATCCCTCACCGGACCGAGCAGGTACACCAGCACGTCTATCCGGTGGGAGCCCGATCGCTGAAACGCCCCACCCCCAGCCATCTCCTTGTCGACGAGCCACCGCCGCGGCTCGTCCAGAACTGTCCCGCGTACCGCATGTATGCCCGCCACCGTGACACGGCCTATCGAGCCGCTCGATATGATCTCCCTGGCTTTCTGGACGTTGGGGTAGAACCTGCGGTAGTACGATACGGCCAGCATGACACCGGCCCGTTTGCAGGCCGCAATCATCCGACGATTCTCCTCCACGCTGGTCCCGAAGGGCTTCTCGCAGAGGACGTGCTTGCCTGCCAGGGCTGCTGCGATGGTGTACTCGCAGTGGAAGCTGTTCGGCGCTGCAATATAGACTGCTTCCACCGCAGGATCGTTGACCAGCTCCTGGCCATGCGTATACCAGCGGGGGATGTGGTGCTCGGCCGCGTAGCTGCGGGCGCGCACCTCGTCGGTGTCAGCTACGGCAACCAGCTCGGACTTGGGGCTGCGCCTGATGCCAAGACCCCCTTTGATCTCCGCTGCGCTCCCACAGCCAATCATCCCCCAGCGTAGCTTCATGGTGTCTCCTCCGTGTCATCGGGGCTCTCGCCCTCTTCAAGGACCTGCAAGAACAGATACGCGCTGGTGCAGACCGTCGCCTCCTCGCAGTGCCCCCCGATCGTTTCGCCCGATGGACGCGTAGCGACGATGTGAACGTGCGTGCGCGTTCCTCCATCCGCAAGAGGCACTATGTGTCCTTCAGCGCTCACGATCTCAAGGACTTCGTCGACGACTTCCTGACGGAAGCCGAGCGGTCCGTCATCACCATCTTGGCAGAGGTTACGCAGCCATAGCCGGGAGACGCTGCCGATGCAGGAGGTTATCACCGCATTGCGGATGCCCTCGGAGCGAGCGAAGGACTCTAGTCCCGCTACGAGCGCTTCTCCGGGTTCGAACCGTCTATAAGCCAGTCGGCCCGGCGACATACGGGTCCAGTTCTTCTCCATCACTCTCCTGGGAGCCGGCTCGTCCATCGATAATAGTTCGAACTCAAGTTTTTTCACTCCCCCCTGCTTCATTTGGGGGCCATTGTACCCGAGATTTCCCATATCAGACCGCATCCTGGCACCAGTCCGAAGAAGTGGGCTGCGGTGGACACCCACTGCCCATTGACGAGCTTTCCGGAGGCCGGCGGCTTGATGTCGTTGGGGCGGGTGGAATGCCCCAGTTCGAGGGATACTGGCAGGATGATGCGCCCCGAGGAGGTGCGTAACAACACGTCTTGATAGGCCTGTGTGGCTACTCCCGGGGATGTCACGCCCACCGGCGGCTCCCAGGTCTCTCCCCGTCCTCGGACCGCCAAAACAGTATGGAGTGGTTTTTCCACCTGGACGAGGCTGTATCATCATCCCGCCGCATCGCCGCCAGACCTATACCTCTCCTAGATAGCTTCACAAGGGAGGTCCCGGAACCCCCACCAAGTCGCCGTTCGCGTCGCGACGTTGGAACCGCTCAGACCATGTGATCCCGCCGTCCCGTGAAGTGGTGAAGGTAGTGTCAGCGGCGTGTAGAATCCCGCCATCCTCCAGCTCCACGAAGGTGGAGGAGTGAAAGAAAGAGGTCTTATGCTCGGCCAACATCTCTCTGGGTCTCGTCATCGGCACGTTGCTCACGGTTACCTCCTTATGCGTGACATCACAGCTACGCCGCGTTACTGGAACGGCACCGGTATCCTGTCCTGGTGCCATGGGAAGGCGTAGCTTGGGTCATTGACGAACCGGCGCAGCCCCACCTCCGCCGGGATTGAGATCGATGGGGGCAACTCGACCGCGAAGTACTTGCCGTCCAGGGGTACTCGACGTTCACCGTTGACGTCGTCGTGGCGTAGCTCTGTGAACTGATGCTCCCCGGCCTGGCAGTAGGTCCGCGACCGTCGTCAGGAACCGCATGGCGACTGAGCCGGGGCTCACGGGGCGAGCAACGCCCTGGTGATGGCCGTGCCCTCGCTTTTGCCGTACCACTCGGCCTGCTCGAACGCCTCGCCTATCTGCTCCAGCGGGAACTTGTGAGACATGACCTTGGTTAGCGGGTAAGTGTCCCTGGTGCGGACCAGGAAGTCCAGGGCCACGGTCAGGATATAGGGATCGTAGTGGGCCGCGGGCACGATGCGAGTATTGCCCCAGAGTATCTTGGATATGTCCAGGGTGACGTTGCTCTCCGGCCAGATGTTGCCGATCTCGACCAGGGTGCCACCCTTGCGCAACATCTGCAGGCCCTCGGCAAACACCTGGGGATAGCCCACCACCTCCATCACCACGTCGGCTCCACGCCCATCGGTTAGCTGAATAACGCGCTCAACCCGCGACTCTGGTGTTGTGTACTCGTTTAAGTCGATGGTCTCGTCGGCGCCGCACTGTCTGGCCAGCTCCAGCCGGTTGGCCATGCCATCGATCACGATTACCCTCCCTGCCCCCATGTCCCTTGCGGCCGCCGTGGCGTTGATACCCAGCCCTCCTGCCCCCTGGACCACAACGCTGTCGCCCATTCTAAGGCCGGACTGGTGGAGCCCGTAGACGACCTGAGAGACGGCGCAGTTGACCGCCGTGACCGCCTCGTCGGGGAGCTCGTCGGGCACCTTGAAGACGAAGTGCCCTGGGTAGAGGTAGTAGTACTCGGAGAAGCCGCCGTTGCAGTAGGGGTACTCCTCGATGGACGCTCGAAACCGGAACCGGTCGGGACAGTGGTTTAACTCACCCCTGAGGCAATTGTAGCACCGTCTGCACGGAAAGAAGTAAGGGAACGCCACTCTGTCGCCCTCCTTCAGGACCCGTCCCATGGAGTCGGTGGAGATGTCTGGGCCCAGGGCGTCTACCACGCCGGTCAGCTCGTGGCCGAGGATAACAGGGCCGGGCTTGCCGGCGGCCACGGGCTTCAAGTCACCCCGCCAGTAATGCAGGTCAGAACCACAGATGCCCGCGGAGGTGACCTTGACCCGTATTCCCCCCGCCTCGACCGGCACCGGTGGGAGCTCAGTCATCTCGAAGTGGTACGGCTCCACGTACACCGCCGCCTTACCCATCACCATCACAGCACCTCCCGTCTGGTCTCACGTGACGCTAGAGTTCTCCTTCACACAGACTCACCGGTGCCCCTGGTAGACCCTGCTCAGCCGCAGGCCAAATGTCACGAGAGGAGCGTCCAGCAGTCGAGCCAGGTGCAGATACGTGGCGTCATAAGTGGTCAGTCCTGTTTCCAGCGCCAGGCGTAACACCTGTCGGTGATCGACCTCGAACCACTGAAAATCCGCTCGTAGCGCGTTGTCCGGAAGCGCCAGAACGTCCTCGGGTTGCGCAGCGTAAAGGCGTGCCTTTTGCAATGCGATGTTGGAACGCATCCGACGCTGACCAGTGTGCTATTTGTGGCACATCGCTGCTGGCCACAGCTATAGCTGAATGTCACGCCCCATCGTCATGTGAGGTGATACGGCCGTCTTGGCCAGAGGAGCTGTGGCCCTCTACGCGCTGGGCAGGAGTGAGGGCCAATGTGAGAACTGCGGCAATCCTGCGCCATTTCGGACCAGAGATGGAGTGCCCTATCTGGAGGTACACCCTACTCATCGTTTAGCCGATGACGGGCCCGACGACATTGACCAAGTCGCTGCCATTTGCCCTAATTGCCCTTATCTGGGAAGTCCCACGCGAGGCGCAGACGAGCCCTCGGGCATTGCGTCCTGAGCACCTTGCCTGCTGGTAGCGTCAGTGTAGCAATGGCCCATCGGTGCGTCAAATAGTTCATCCCGACTGCGGGCCATAACCTCAGGACCCCTGTACCAGCAGACTCTCTACCTGGGAAATCCCGTGGGCAACCATGGGGCCGCGCCGTTCCAATGCGGTCACCGGATAGATGCAGAAACGGCTAGTACTGGGTCTGCTGGCCCATGGGGGCAAAGGTGAGCGGAGTTACCGTGAGGAGACCGGCGTCCACCGGCAACACCACGCCGGTAATCCAGCGGGCCTCGTTGCTGGCCAGATAAAGGGCCGCATAGCCTACATCCCAGGCGGTACCCTCGGTGGCCAGGGGCGCTGCATTCTTGCGGCGCTCCCGCCCGGCCGCGTCCAGCCGAGGGGCCACGATGGGGGTGTAGATCAGGCCGGGGGCGATGCAGTTGACCCGGATGTTTTCCCTGGCGTGGTCGGCCGCCATGGAGATGGTGAGGCCGATGACCCCGGCCTTGGACGACGTGTAGGCGCTACTGCCGGCGGCCCTCAGCCCAGCGATGGAAGATATGTTGACGATGGCACCGCCTCCCCCTTCGATCATCTTGGGAATAGCGGCGCGGCTGGCCAGCATCATGCTTTTCAGGTTAACGGCCATTACCCGGTCCCAGTCCTCCTCGGTTACCTCCAGCACCGTCCCCCGCATCGCTATCCCCACGTTGTTGTCCAAGATGTCGAGGCGACCGTACCGCTCTACCGCGGCTTGCACCATTCGGACGCAGTCGCCGGCCTTGGTAACGTCGGCCTGGAAGATAGAGGCTTCACCCTTCGCCTCCTCGATCATGGCTAGGGTTTCCTTAGCCCGCTCCTTCACCATGTCCACCAACAACACGTTGGCCCCTTCCCGGGCAAACAACACCGCGGTGGCTTTTCCGTTGCCGATACCCGCGCCGCTGGACCCCGCGCCGGTGACGATTGCTACCTTCCCTTCCAGTCTGGGACGTCGTTCCGGCATCGGAATGCTCCTCACATTATCTCCAAGTTCTGGGACGCATGCGGTTGTCAAGAGAGCCAGGAGGACCTCGACCTAGGACTCTATCTTCGCCACATCCCGTATCACATCCTCGCTGGTTAACCGCCAGTAGACGCACGTGGTGTTGATGTCCCGGTGCATCGAAAGTTAATACTACCTTATACCTTCTGATACACTCCTTTGGAGAGCCGTCGGGGTTGCCTTCTCTTCGCGGAGACCATTCCTATGCACGAAGACATCTGCTACGCGTCGGCCGCCGACCTGGCGGCGAAGGTCGGCGACCGTGAGCTGTCGCCCGTCGAGATCGTACGGGCCCACCTGGAGCGCATCGACGCCGTCAACCCGCGGCTCAACGCCATCGTCACCCCTGCCGAGGACGCCCTGGACCGGGCCAGGGAGGCAGAGGCGGCGGTGATGGGCAGCGCTCCGCTCGGACCGCTCCATGGCGTCCCCTACACCCTGAAGGACTGTGTGGAGACGGCGGGACTGCGCATTACCCTGGGCTCCAGGCTCTTTGAAGACACCACCTCACAGATAGACGCCACCGTATACACTCGACTTAAGCAGGCCGGTGGCATACTTCTGGGCAAGACTAACATGCCCGAGTTCGCACTCTGGTGGGAGACGGACAACCTCGTCTTCGGCCGGACCCACAATCCCTGGGACCTCAATCGCACTCCGGGAGGCTCCAGCGGCGGAGAGGCTGCCGCCATCGCGACGGGCCTCTCGCCCCTGGGCGTGGGCACCGACCTCGGGGGGTCTATCCGCCAGCCCGCAAGCTTCTGCGGAATCGCTGGACTTAAACCCACCCTCGGGCGCGTGCCCTACACCGGCGTCCAGCCCCAGGTGCTGCTTAGGGCCATGCATGTGGGGCCCATGGCGCGTAACGTAAAGGACATCGCCCTCGCGATGTCGGTCATGGCCGGACCCGATGGGGTCGACATCTACGCTCCGCCCGTTCCCGTCCCCGACTACATGGACATGGACCCGCCGCTGCCCAGGCTCAAGGTCGGCTGGAGCCCCACCTGCGGGATACCAGTCGTGCCCGAGGTGGCCGATGCGGTGGCGAAGGCGGCTCAAGCCTTCTCGGAGCTGGGCCTCGACGTGGAGCAGACGGAAATCCCCAGCCTGGTCGAGCACGACGCAGACCGAATCTCGGCGGTCGTCTACCTGGCCGAAGCCGGGATGCACCTGAAACCCATCATCTCGGGCCAGGAATCGAAGCTGATGGACCTCCTGCGAGCCCGGTACGTAGACATGACACCGGCGCCCCTAGACGAGTACCTCGATGCCGCGAACGAGTGGGAGGCTCTCAGGAAAGATGTGGCGGAGTACTTCGCCCGCTACGATCTTTTTCTCTGCCCTACCTTGCCGATGCCAGCCTTTCCCCACGGCCAGAGCGAGCTCACCATCGGGGGGCAAACGCTGAGGGCGAGGCACATTTTGCGCGTTACCCTGCCCTGGGACCTGACCGGGTCCCCCGCCATCTCAGTGCCCTTCGCTTGGAGCTCCGAGGACCTGCCGATAGGCGTGCAGCTAGTGGGACGGCACTTCGACGAGCGCACCCTGCTTCTGGCCGCCACCGCCCTTGAAGGCGCACGCGGCGACCTCCGCCGGCCGCCGGTAGGGTAACTCACGCGCGTCAGGTGAAAGGAGGAGGACGCTCAAGGCGCCTAGTCCACCGCAAGGCACTAGACGACAGATGACGGTTCGACGGTCGTCAAGGTAGGATCCCTCACGAATGCAGTCAATCACCCAAACAAGCTCACAAGATCATTTGTCGGCGTCGTGAACTGGCGTTCGATGAGCAGCGGAGGTGGCACTCGTGTATATGTAGGCCTGGGCCGGAGACGATACAATCCGCGCTGGTCGGAAATACCCCGCGGGAGGCACCCACATGCACTTAGGCACACAGGATCGCCTTGTGCGCGACGAAACAGACTTCGAGATACTGGCCCAGCTCGGCGTGAATCACCTCTGCGCGGACCCTCCGGGGCCGTGGCAAGAGTGGGACGTCGACACGATCTCGCGCTTCCGGGAGAAGGTGGAGTCTTACGGGATTTCCCTGGACATCATCACTCTGCCCGTGTCCTCCGGAGGGGTAGGCAGAAGCGACGTCCCTCACGTGCTGCAAGGGCCGTCTGTAGAGCGAGACCGCGAAATCGACCAGATCTGCCAGCTGATACGCAACGCGTCGCTGGCGGGTATTCCCGCAGTGAAATACTGCATCACCATCATCGGACATCTGCGGACAGCGAAGAGTGAGGGCCGGGGCGGCGCTAAGCTCTCCTCTTTCCGCTACTCGGACTTGGACCAGTCGCTGCCGGACGTCGAAGGCAGCCCGGCAGACGCAGACGAGGTGTGGGAGCGGATCGACTACTTCCTGGAGCGCATCGTCCCGGTTGCAGAGGAGTACAAGGTGCGGCTGGCAAACCATCCGCAGGACCCGGGAATCGGCGACCGGACGTACCGGGGCGTCGCCAGGGTGCTGGGCACTGTCGAGGGCCTCAAGAGGTTCGTGGACATGCACGAGAGCCCGTACCACGGTCTGAACTTCTGCCAGGGGACGGTCTCTGAGATGTTGGAGAAGCCCGGCGAGGAGATATACGACGTGATCCGCTACTTTGGCGAGCGCAACAAGATCTTCAACGTCCACTTCCGGAACATCAAAGGCGGCGTGCTGGACTTCGTCGAGGTGTTCCCCGATGAGGGCGACGTCGACATGATGAAGGCGCTGCGCGTCTACAAAGAGGTTGACTACCAGTACATGCTCATGCCCGACCACGCGCCCGAGCTGTCCGGGGAGCAGGCCCGTCGCGTCGGGTTCGCCTACTGCTATGGATACATCCGCGCACTGCTTCAGGCGGTCAACGCCGGGCCATAGCCCTCAGGCGCGTCAATCGTTGTCAGGCCGGGTGCAGTCCTCCATCGGTGTCACCGCGCCGTCGGACTTTGTGACGACTAATGGACTTGCTTGCCGGCCTCCACGGTCCTGGCGGCGAGGTCGTTCCAGATGCCAGCCATCTCAGCCTCGCGCTCGTAGACAGGGGATACCGAGTCCCACAGCGCGTTCCGGGCTTCTTCGATGGCAGCACCGTCGCCCTCCTCCATGGCCGTCTTGAGCCTCCGTGTTATGTCTGCTCCAGCAGCCGCGGCCTTCCGGGCCGCCTCCGTCATCTCGCCTAGCGCGTCCAGATAGCTATCGGCCACCTGGTCGTTGGTTACTGAGCGCTCGTTCTTCGTGTCGTACGTCTCGGGCCCCATGAAACGGTGAGGGCGGCGGTTACCGTGCTCGTCCACATATGTGTGGGTCGGCTGGATGTGCGGCGTGACCGACAGGTACATTATCATCGGCTCGTCGCCCACCACGCGTAGCGCGTGCGCCTGGTTGGCCAGAGCCACGCACAACTGGCCGGGGCCCAGCTCCTCGGTGTCGCCGTCGATCTCGAAAACGGCGCGGCCCTGGAGCAGGAGGAAGACCTCGTGGCCGAGGTCGTGAGTGTGTGGCCCGGCCGTCTCTCCGGGATCCAGCCGCAGGAACCGGCACCTGATCTGCGGAGTGGTGAGCACATTGTTGACGTCGGTCAGGTGCGAATGCCGCGGTAAGCGGGCGGCGTCCGTCCGGTAGTCGTAGACGGGGAAACCCATAGGTACTCTCCAGTCCAGCCTCTCAGTGCAGGCTACTCTCCATTATCTCCAGCGTATTGGGCAGCTCAGTCAATCTGGGAATCTCGATCGCCAGAGGTCGACGCCAGCACCGCTGCAGCCCTTGCTTCCCAGGCGTTCTACGACCGCGACACACAGGAATTCTACCTGATACAGGACTAGGCGAGGTAGCTGTGGTCGAAGAGTTATTTCCTCGTATTGGAAGGATGGTAAGAGTTGTTAGCGCAACACTTAGTTTCACTGATCCGATGGATCAGGCTCGTGCAAATGGCGACTACGATGGTTTGAGCGCAACAGAATCTCTCTCGATGGGCGTCCTGGTAGCGATGAAAAGCCCACTACTTGACGATGCATACAGAGAGGCAAAGCAGCGAATTGAGCATTCAGATGTTCTACCCGCGACCTTACCACAGGAGCCGTCATTTGTAGACTCAGGCTCGAGGTGGGGAATCCTCAGGCACGCTCAGAGCTCAGAATTCAGAGTCGGCATACCCCGGTCGGTATGGTATTGCGTCGGTAGCTTAGGGGTGTTGACTTACCTGCGCGAGTCTCTTAGTCTTGCTGTAGCCCGTTGCGCGGTCCTCGCGATACGCTCGAGTGGAGTCTCTCCTCTGAAGCACTACTCTGAGGGCCTCCAACGGGCCCCTTTGATTCTCGAGACTCTACACCCCGTAAGTGAGGGGTTTTGTGTGAGCCCAACCATGATTACGATCTCCCTCAAGGTCGAACTATACCTTAAACACGACGAGGCAATCCTGCTGGCCGCCTGACTGCGGCGCCCGCTTTCCAGTTCTGGTCGTCCAGAAAGTGACAAGCTGGGCGCCACTCGCGGGCGCGGCACTCACTCGCCGTTGAGCCACCTACTGAACCAAAGCGCAACGGCGTTCGGAGCTGTCCCACAACCTGAAGCGGGTCGTGGATGTCTGGAAAGTAAGCGTCACTCGATCGTGACTCTCAAGGTCTAAAAGTCTTCTTAAAGCGCCGACCAGACCAGGCTTGCCGGATGTGTCTCACCGTGCCCTCACAAACTTGCAACCAGCTTTGACAGGAAGTTAGACTGACATGGGCTCGAATTGAAGGGATTTGTCGAGGAGCTGCCATGTCGGAGAATAACCTCTCTCAGATCGCGTACTTGCTGAGGCGGGCGGGGTTTGGGGCCAGGAGGGAAGAGTTGGAGGCGTACGCCTCCAAGGGATACGATGCCGTGGTGGATGAGCTGCTCCATCCAGAGCGATTCCCTCAGGTCGAGGACGACGTCTTCGAACGCTACTACGGCGGAGAAAATCTTGGTGACTACACGGCGCTGTGGTTCTATCGCATGATCAACACCAAGCGCCCGCTGGCCGAAAAGATGGCCCTCTTCTGGCACCACCTGCTGGCCACCGGATTTGGCAAGGTAATGCACTACACGTCTTCGATCAACCAGATCGAGCTGTTCCGTCGTGTCGGTATGACGGACCTCCGGACCGTCCTCCTAGAAGTGTCCAAAGACCCGGCGATGATCTACTGGCTGGACAACAACGAGAACCTGAAGGAAGAGCCCAACGAGAACTATGGGCGTGAGCTCCTCGAGCTGTTCTCGATGGGCGCGGGAAACTACACCGAGGACGATCTCAAGATGGCAGCCCGCGCCTTCACCGGGTGGACCTTTACTCAACCGATTCCGATATATCCCCAGGGGTGGTACCCCTCGAGCTTCGTATACCGAGAAGACGAACACGACGATAGCGTCAAGACCTTCCTTGGAGAGACGGGACGCTTCAACGGCGAGGACATCGTAGATATCGTCGTAAAGCAACGGGCGACGGCGAGGTTCATCTCGAGACACCTCTACAACTTCTTCGTCGCCGACGAGCCCCAGGTCCCGGCATGGCCGCTGGTACCTCCCAAGGACCCAGAGGCAATAGACGCGCTGGTCGAGGCGTTTATGGATTCAGGCGGCGACGTGCGCACCATACTGGGCGTGCTGTTCAATTCGGAATTCTTCAAGGAACCCCGGTTCAGTAAAGTGAAGAGCCCCACCGAGTTGGTCACGGGCGTTCTCAAGCTGGTCGACACGTATCAGTCCCCCGAGCTTGGGATGACTAGCTACGCGGGCGCCACCGGTTTGATGGGTCAAGTGTTGGTGGACCCGCCTACAGTGGAAGGCTGGCACACAGGTGAAGAGTGGATAGACAGCGGCACCCTGACGGAGCGAGTCAACTTTGCCGTCGCTGAGGTAGGAGATATCACAAAGCCGGGGATCAGATCGATTGTGGACCGGCTGAGTGCGGAAGCGTCCGCCTCAGGCGGGCTCTCGCCGGAGAGATTCACGGACCGGTGCCTGGATCTGGTGGGCCCACTGAGCGTCAGCGACAAGACCCGCAACACGCTGCTCAAGTATGCTGAATCGGGTGGCGACCTTGACTTCGAGGAGGAGGCGCGCGAAGAGAGCGTGTCTCGGATTGTTCGTATGGTGCAGTTTGTCGTGTCTACAATCGAATACCAGTACGCGTAACAGGTGATGTGCTAGTTAGTTAGGAGGTTTCGCAAGATGGCAGGCGCTGGCAAGAATGGCAACGGAAAAGCACCGGTCTTGGTTGTCGTTGAGATGTCAGGCGGCAACGACTTCATCAATACGCTAATCCCGTACACGAGTGCGGACTACTACGATGCCCGCAAAATCGTGAATATCCCCGAGGACCAGGTCTTGCCTCTCAACGACGAGCTGGGCTTTCATCCAGACTTTAGCCCCGTCAAGGGGCTGTTCGACGAAGGAAAGGTAGCCATAGTCCAAGGCGTCGGGCTGCCCAACTCCAGCCGGTCGCACTTCCGCGCCAGGGACGTAGAGCACACCTGCGACGCCGAGAAGCTGGGGACCGAGGGCTGGCTCGGCCGAGCGATTAGAGACCTGGACCCCAAGATGGAAAACGTGCTGACTGGAGTCAACTTCGGCAGGGGTATGCATCGGGCGATGATGGTCAGGGGCGTTCCGGTGACATCGGTGGGCGACCTGGACAACTACGGCCTCATGACCAGCATCTCGGACCCGGCACAGAGAGACGAAGCTCTGGAGATATTCAAGCAGTTGTATGCTCCGGCACTCGGTACAGGCGTCGTCACGGACTACTTTGAGCGAACCGGAACCGATGTGCTCGCCGGCGCGGACGTGCTAAAGCAGGTTCCTGCAATGTACTCCTCCGATGTTGAGTACGCTCACAACTCCATAGCGAAGGCATTGAGAGATGTCGCCCGAGTCCATACCGCAGGTCTGGGGAGTCGCATCTTCTACACGACTCACGGTGGCTACGACACCCATGCCAACGAGCTCAAGGGTCACTCTAGGCTGCTCGGTGAGCTGTCGGCGGCCATCGCCGACTTTCAGCAAGACCTGAGGGACCACGATGCTGCGGGAGAGGTAGTGATGCTGGTCATCACCGAGTTCGGACGTCGAATGAAGGACAACGGCAGCGGCACGGACCACGGCGCGGGCGGCGGGTATTTCCTCATCGGCGAAGGTGTCAATGGCGGCCTGTACGCAGAGTACCCTCCGCTTGATCCCAGCCAGTGGTCGCAAGGCGAGGACCTGCAACACACCTTCGACTTTCGCGGCGTCTACAGCGCGATCCTGGAGCAGTGGATGGGTCTGGACGCCACGCCCATCGTCGATGGCACCTTTGAGCAGATTCACCCATTCAACAAGGATTAGCGATACAGAGGTGAGATATGGGTAGGCCATACGCACTGCTAAGGGCAGGGTTTCCGTACGTAAAGACCCTGGGCATGAGGCGGTGTACGGACTCTCCCGTGGACGTGGCGATTGGCGCAGAGGGACGCATCTACGTCCTGTTGCGGAATGGAGTCATCAGGATATGGGCATTCGACGACTACGAGACTTTGCCTGAGCTCCAGGGAATCGGCGGGCCCGGAAGGGGCGACGGGCAGTTTCAGTGGCCGGTTGCAATAATCCCCGATCGGTACGAGAACCTCTTTGTGGCCGACGAGGAACTCCACCGCATCTCGTCGTTCAGCAAGGATGGTGAGTTCCTCGGACAGTGGGGGGAGCACGGCGATCAGGATGGCCGGCTCAACCGTCCAGCCGGGATCGCCTTTGATGCGGATGAGAATATCTACGTCGCGGACGCGATGAATCACCGGGTGCAGAAGTTCACAAAGGATGGAAAGTTCCTGATGAACTGGGGCCACTTGGGCGACGGCGAAGGGGAGTTCAACATGCCGTGGGGTATCACGGTGGACGAGTTGGGCGACGTGTACGTGGTCGACTGGCGGAACGACAGGCTCCAGAAGTTCACCGCCGGCGGGGAGTTCATCTTCAAGATCGGCAGGTCCGGAAGTGGAGACGGCGAGTTCAACAGGCCAACAGGCGTGGCCGTGGACAACGATGGTGACATCTACGTGGCGGATTGCGGGAACAACAAGGTCCAGCTCTTCAATGAAGAGGGCCGCTACGTGCAGAAGTTCTTGGGTGATGCGACTCTATCGAAGGTCGCGCGCTCATATATGTATGGGAACGCTCAACCCAACCGCTTCCGCGAGATGGCCAACCTGGACCCAGAGAAGTATTTCAGGACTCCGAGATCGGTTAGGGTAGACGACCAGGGCCGAATGTACGTGCCAGACTTCCAGGCTTACCGGGTACAGGTCTATCAAAAGGAGGCGATCCCGCTGGACGAGGCGCACATTGTACCTGAGCCCAGGTCTCCGTCTCTCAATACCGTCTAGACGGCTTCGGAGGCGCGTTCCTGTTCACACGGTATCTGCGATCTTGGGGCGGTCACAGGCCCCCTCACGATTTTGTGGACAGGCGAAAGTGTGGTCGGATATGGGGGCAGCGGTTCTGGATGCGTGAGAAATCATAGCCTAGCCGTTGCGGGCCAGCCTCCCCCCAGCGGTCGCCCCGGGTTCGGGAGTTGCCGCGTCGAGTAGCCTTGAGAACGTGCTTACCTGAAGAACCGATTTGTATGTCGCCGACTGTCAGCTATGCCACGGAGACCGCGACGGCGAAGGCACGAAACTCGGGGCGCCGACGGATAACCAGGGCGGCCATACCCGGCACCATCCGGATGCTCATCTCATAGATAGGGAGAGCTCTTCGACTTTCATGCCGCCGTCCAAGGACAAGCTCAACGAGCAAGAGGTGGACGTTATCCTGTCCAACATAAGACCTGGGGACCCCCCAATCGCCAAGCCTAGGGCCAGAACCACGCCTAACAACAATCAGTTACCCCTGCCGGTTATTGGGTCGAAGTCCCAGGTGTAAAGCGACTCCCCGCCATCCCTTCGTATGACCACGACGTCTTCAGCCCAAAACCTCGCGCGGTCGCCACCGGGGTAGAGTAGATGTGTTGCCACCACCATGCCCTCCTCGAGAGCCCAGTCCGGGTGGGGTTTGCCCTCCTCAACATGCTGCTCAAGGTCCGAGTGGCTCAGACCAAGCCCGTGGAAGAAGATGTACACCGATTCGGGCCTGACACCAAAGCCCTTGAAGACCCGTCTCGTCTTGGCCTGAAGCTCGCTCACCTTGGCCCCGGGCCGCATGGCCTGCTCCAGCTCCCTCACCGCCGCCTTAGTGGCCTTTGCTGCTTCGTACGTCCCGCCCTTCGGCTCGTCATCCACTATCCAGGTCTTGCCGCCGTCCCAGCAGTACATATTCCAAGTACCGTGACAGTCGAAGATGATGTTTGTGCCGGGCTCGATCACGTAGTCCTCCAGTCCGCTGTGTAGAGTGACATATGGGTCAGTCCCCCTGGGGTTCGCGAAGACGAGTCCGCGGGGGTCGTCGATGATGCCGCCGACGTCCACAGTAGCCTTGTAGTAAGCGTAGTTGAGCTCTTTCCAGGTCATGCCCTTGTCCCACGCCTTCACAGCCTTGTCGATGGACCTCTGGTTTATCTGGATAGCCTCCCGGATTAGCTGGACCTCTTCGGGCGTCTTCACCTGCCTGGCGAAGACAACAGGGCCGTGGCCGTCCACCTCCCGTAGCCCCGAGAAGCCAAGCAGATCGGCCAGTCCCGGATAGTCGAACCCTACTGTTCCCTTGTCGAGGCCGAGATCGCCTATAGCGCCCCTGAGAGCCTCAACTATGTTTGTCGAGTAACGCTCGCGGGCGCGCTTAACCCAGGGCGGATTCATGGCCGAGCGTGGAATGAAGCGGTCCACGTCCGACTGGCTCGGTGGCAGGTCCAGGCTGGTGATGACGCTGCGGAAAGGCCGGATGTCTTTCACCCAAGTCGGCTGGAGTAGGAAGAACGCCAGGAGGTGCTCGGCCACTACGATGACCGGATGGTCAGGCTCGTGCCGCGATATCACGACGGCGGCGTGGGGCGGCTCGTCCTGATGGTATGCGTTGGGGTGGAATCCGCTCAGGTAAAAGGCGTCGTACCTTGAGGTGGAGACGATGCCGTCCAGACCTCGGGCCTCCATCGTCTCCAGGAGCCGCCCGTAGTTGCAAAGGCGCTCGGGGACTACCCTCCGCTGGAACTCCGGCAGGGATCTGGTGGACATGGGGGTGGTTGCCTCCTTCTTGACCTCACTGCGACCGAGACAACTAGAATCGGCGCTGAGGGGGAGTGGTCATCCTTTTGGTGAAGAACCCACGTCGGTGATGGTCGAGCCTGGTGCGACCGAGCAACTGGAAACGTTCCAGAAGGGCTGGGGATACGAACAGGGAATGTCCTTTGTGATCTACCGCGACCTGCCGGCCCGCTACGAAGCTGGCGAACGTGCCGGCCTGGTGGTAGAAGGGGGAGTCGTTCTCCGCGCTCGCCAAGGACTCACTACCGCCGACTGATGTCACGCTTTCACGTATAGAGAACCCCTTACGCTTTTGCCATCAATTGGGACGGTTGGCCGCGCGCCCGCCGCGGCGTGACGGGATCAGCCCTACTCGAGCCAGTGCCTGAACAGCGGCTTCGCCCTGTCGGGCAGCGCCTCGTAGGTCTCTCGCGGGGCCGTGGGACTGGCGAGGTCCTTGCCGTTGGTTTCGACGACGATTCCCTGCCGGTCGGGATGGCCCTCCCTCTGCACGTTGAGGTTGAGCCACCAAGGCGCGTACCGGACGCTGATGGCCACCCGGGCCGTCGGACCGGGGTTTTCGGCCACGGAGTGCCACAGGCGGCTGTCGTAGAGTACGGTGTCGCCCGGGCCGCCGACAACGGTCATCTCCGTCGGGTACGGCGCCTCGGCGTCAACGCCATTGTCGCCGGACGGGTTGTCGGGCGACCGGTGGCTTCCAGGCACGATGAGCGTGCCTCCGTTCTCCGTCGAGAACTCCGTCAGCATGAAGATCGACGACAGGTGCATCACAGCGTCCGGGTACGGTGCCGGCACATGTGACGCGACGGTCTGGTTGAAGGGCCAGTCCGAGTGCCACCAGCCCCTCTTGACGCCGGGGTTGTTGATGAGCGCCGTGACGGTGGAGATGCGGACGTGTTGACCGAGCATTGCCTCGGCAGGGCCTAGGATTCGCTCGCTCGCTAAGTACCGGGATATATCCGGAAGCAGCTTCACCAGGCCCATTGCGAAGCCGATCCCCTGCCCGCTGATCCGGTGCCCCTTGGCCCTGATCTCCTTCACTAAGGCCTCGCGCTCCTCGCTTGCCCTGGCTTCTTCCTCTACGACCATCTCTCGCACGGCCGCCACTTCGTCGACCAGTATCACACCCCGAATCACGCACCAGCCGTCCATGCGCACGCGTCGTACGATCTCATCGGTATTCACATGACACCTCGTTGTAGTTGCAGACATGGCCGGCACGTCCTCGAGCCTCCTGCCACGCTGCGGCGATTTCCTCCAGGGCACGGCTCTTGAGCGAAGTCATGGCAACGTCTCCTCTCATTGCGGGCTTGCGATGCGCCATAATAGCACGAGGTCGAAACGGCGCAACACCTCTTGGCGTGCGGAAGCAGGGAGCGCATGGCCAATTCGAATTTAGTGTGACACTTCGACGCCACGACCGACCACGCGGCTTGTTCAAGCGCGAGATTGCGGCAACGGCTCGATAGATCGAGGGTCACGGCTGCAAGGAGCTGTCGCGGCCCCGTTCGGTGAACGGATTGACACCAGGAGAGGGGAATCGATGAAGATACCCAGGTTGATCTACTACCACGATGCGCACCACTACCACGCCAAACGGCTCGAACCGCCCGTTAGCATAAATAAGCTCCGGTGGCCAGTGGACGAGCTGTTGGGCACGGGGGGTAGACCTGCTGGTCCTCGGCCTCGGCTATGGGGACGTGTATTTCCACGAAAGCAAGGTCGGTCGCGTTGTGGGCCAAGCCAAGGAAGTCTGGGAGCAGTACATCGATTGGCGAATTATGCGAATGGTACAGGAAGCCAGGAAACTGGGCACCGACCAGGTACGCGAAGTTATTAAGGGAGGTCGGGAGGCGGGGCTCACAGTGTTTCCCAGCTTGAAGCTGCAGGATGTCGCCGTGCCTGGACTACTGACAACGGGTGGAGACCAGCGCTGTGGATGGCTTAAGCTCAAGCACGGCCTCGAAGTCTGCCTTCGGGAGCCGGACGAGCGTCGCGCTAATGCTGACGGTGACGTGGGATTCGGCCCCTTCAAGCCAGTCGAGTGGGCCTATGACTTTACCCTCGACATAGTGCGGGATGAGAAGCTTGCACTTATCAGAGAAATGCTGTCGGACTACCAGGCGGATGGCATGGAGCTGGACTTCATGTTTGGCGGCCCCTTTTTTAGAAGGGCCGAGACGGAGCGGAACATCCCGCTGATGAACGGGTTCGTCGGCCAGATAAAGGAGATGGCCAAGCAGATTGGGAAGCAGCAAGGACGGGAGATTCTAATCTCGGCACGCGTCCGTCACACGCTTGAGGACAATCTGGACTATGGCCTCGACGTGGAGACGTGGCTGAAGGAAGGCAGTATCGACTTAGTGGTGGGACAGGTCTCCCAGGAACTATTTGAGACTGGAATCGACGCCCGGTGGCTTGGCGATACGTCGACCGCTGCCAGTCACCCCGGGACAGGCCGCCAGGTGGATCACTGCCTCCATGCCCCTGGTGGCCTTCATGACCGTGTCGAATTCCGCGATATCGCCTACCAGCGAGTCTTCCAGGCCGGGCATCGGTCGCCGGTCCATGCCCCGTAAAGAGTGCTTGTCCTTCAGACCAGCAGTAACCTTGGCCCCGATCTGACCGGCCGCGCCCGTAACTAGGATATTCATCAGGAGAGTCTCCGTTCATTCGCGCCGTCGTCCGAACCGCACCATGATACATCAGCAGCGGAAGCCGGGGGGGGGGTGGACTTCCTAGAAACGGCGGGCCGTGCGGCCGATTCGTTCCTCAGAGTATGTAGTGGCAAGCACCACTGCGGTTGTCCACTATGCTGGGGAGGCCAGGCACGAGTGCCTATACGTCTATGCTGGTCACCGATATACCCGCTGCAAGCGCGTTCAAAACGTTTTGGACGGGCACCTGGAGGCGTGGGCGCCCCCCAGGTCTCCTCCCACACGTCGGGCAGCGTCTTTCGGGTTCTGCATTGTGCTTCATTGTTCTCGCGCAGATTTGAATTGAGGGTCTAGGTCACCGACCGTCCGAAGCCGGCCATGGCCTGCTGCCGAGACAAGGGACGCCATGGCAGAAGGAACATCGCCTACCGGTGATGCCGCACAGCAGCGTTTCAAGTGCACCCTGACGAAGCCGATGGCCCAATCGAAGGCTGGCCTCCAGGCTGTCGGCTACAGACACTGGATTACGAGGGGTTTCCTTGCTGAGATGAGTGCAGAACAGGACGGTTGCATGTTAGAATTCGCAGCTTGAGATGAACCGCTCAGCTTTGGAGGCACGTATGGGCTTTCCCGTCTACGACTACCGGACCGATATACGCAACGTGCTGGTCACGCCGCAGATACGCTCCCGCTTCTTGCGACGGGAGCCCGGTCGGGGGAGGGGCGCCGGCCACAGCCACGACCTGGGCCACGAGGTGTTTGTCGTCATTCAGGGCAGAGCGGCTTTTGAGATAGACGGCGAGACCGAGGAGCTCGGTCCTGGTCAGATGTGCATTGCGCTGGCCGGCCAGAGGCACGCAGTATGGGCCGTGGGGACGGAACCGGCGATAATGTATCTGTCGGTCACACCCCATATCCAGCCGACGCACACCGGGTGGGACGATCAAGGTAACCGGCTACCCCTTCATTTCATGCCGTCCAGTGCTTATCACGAGACAGACACGACCAGCCCCGTTGAGGTCTTAATCGACCGCTACGTTGACGCCGCCAACGCAGTTGCCGAGGCGGCCCAGGCCAATGCCAAGATGCAGCGAGAGCTTGCGGCAACGCTGAAGAAGGCCCTGGCGGGACAGGACGACGACGCCGCCATCAGGGCCCGCAACGTCATGTGGGAGGCCTTGTTCCCCGTATACAAGCTGGCTTATGATTTGGCCTCGGAATGGAATGGCCTTGTGCCACGGGCCGGCAGGACTCAGTAGCCCGGACCATACGACTGGTGCTGGTCCGATTAGGAATCAGGGAAACGAATTGGCTCCCAGTACTTCGTCCACCTGAATCTGATGGGTGTCATTCTGAGCCCTTCGCTCCGCTCCGAGGATAGGCTGGAAGCCATCTCAGAGAAGCTGGCCCGGCATCAGATATATCTTGGAGCGCCGGGGTCGGGATCGAACCGTCGCCTGCCCCACGGTCCTCGGGCCGCGTCCATCCCGCTTCCCCCAACCTAGCCTCAACCCTCTCGGCCATCTCCTCAATAGAGATCACGGGACTTCCGCCGTGTCAGTTGTCGAGAGTCTCAAAACGGCTTACCTATGGCGCGCTCGAGGAGGATTTCACATGCTCAGACACGGTCCTTTGGATTTGACTCTTATGGGGTTGCCGTCTTTGTCCTGGCCCCTCGCGATCTCGAGGAGAATCTCCCCCAGTTCCCCGCAGTTGTTGGTCCTAGCGCGGATGCGCTCAGCCAAGGACTGCCCCAACGTAGGGCGGCCTCTGGGATTCCCGCTCTGACCCGGCTTGCGGGGATGAAGTTAGATTGGCGCTTTTGTTGGGCCTCGGGCTTGGTCATTGTGAGTGTTCAAGCTCTCGCGCACGCGAGTCGCTGTTTTGTAGAGAGTCGTGGATAACAAAGCGCTTGAGCGCGCCTCTCATCGCTCGAGTCTACGCTCCCTGAGCTTGCGTTGATCCTCAGCCAAGATCTCTCGTGAAGGCCCCACCAGTTGGAAGCGCTCCAGAATCTCTAACGTGGCGTCCAGCGCCAACTCGTCCTTCCTCTTCACAAGTTCAGTAGTAGTGACCGAGGTTTCAACGACTATAGGCTCGTCAGACGTACGTACGTAGATGTCCCGAAGGAACCTCGACACCGAATGGGTGAACAGCTGATGATCGTTCATGTTGTATAGCCTAACCGAGATCTCTGCCACGGGCTCGAGGATGCCTTTCAGCGCCAACCTGGAGGCGAACTCGAAGATTTCCGTCAGCGTGTAGGTGGCCCCGATCATGCCCAGGTATCCACTTCGATTTGGTCTAGGCGGATACTGCTGGGGCAGGAATCGGTCCGGTGGCATGTGGTCTTCGTGCACCGCAAACAGGTGAAGGAACTGCCCGCTTCGATAGAATCGAGAGAGCTCCTTGATCTCGTTCCAGTCAATGGAACACTCGACCCACTCGCCCACATTCTTGAGTTCATTCTCATCCCAGTACGGGTAGTCCCATCCACGAAAAGCCACTTTGCTCGACGCTACGAGCCGACGTACGTCTTACATGGTGCGAAGGCGACGTTTTTCGAATCTAGTGGGACGGATTACTACTCGCCAATACCCTCGACTCCGTCTTTGAGACGGGACACCTGCAGTGAGAGCTCGCCAACGAGCTGCTTCAGCTCCCCGTTCTCCCGCTTGAGTGCCTGGATCTCCCGCCTGGTGGCATCGCGCACGCTGTCACGGGTAAGCCTCTCCTTACCCGCTTCCATGAACTCCTTGGTCCAAGCGTAGTAGGAGTGGGGCTTAATCCCCTCCCGCCGGCATAGGTCATTCACGGTGACCTCCCGGCGGAAGCCCTCCAGGACGACACGGATCTTCTCTTCAGGGGTGTACTTACGTCGCGTGCCGCCTTCACTGTGCGGACGAAAGACCTGGTCTCCTCGCTCCGCTCCTGCGCGGCCTGTGCTTTGCTTACTTGTGACTTGGACACATCGGCTCCTTTCATGAGGTACTCTACCCTCAACTCAGAAGCTCACACCACTCTCAGACTCTCGGGTTTTCCACCCCTGTCAGGTGTCCCATTTTCGCTGACCGTTTACATTCGGCCGTCCGGGTAAGAGCAACGACAAGGGGAAGGTAGAAGGTCTGGTCGGGTATGTCCGCCTGTCTGCCGTGACGCCCGCTTCTCATTGGGCAATCGCTTGGCCTCAAGCGGAACGCTCAATGCGCATGGCGTGCAGGTAATAATCGCCTCACCACTCGCTGGACCCTCGAAACCTTCACGAAGTACCCTCGGCGAGGCTTGATTGTGGATGGATTAGGAGCATCCGGCAGCCATCGATCGAACCCCTGCGCACCTCCTGAACACCGCCGCCGCATCTTGGTCAAAACCTCCGACGTAGGGGCGACTTCTCACAGACCGGCAGACGGTGTGATTTGAAAGGGCTGAGGGCGGACGATGTCGAAGAGCAGTTGCTGGCGGGTCTGTGCAACGCGATGTTGAAGCCGGACAACTTCGCCCGGGCTCTGGAACGTTCCATAGCCGAACTCCATTCGAGGGTTAGTGACATTGAACGCGAGGCCGGACCACTGGAGCAGGCAATACACGATGCGAAGGAGGAACTCAAGAGAAATAGACCGTGCGTGGATAAGGGGGCGACTAAGCGATGACGAACTGGTCGAAATGGAGCGAGACGCCGAAGCTCGCCGCGAGCGGATTCAGTCTCAGCTGGACGCCCTTGGCGCGGGCGATCTGGAGGACCTCGAGCGGACACGGAGCCTGATCGGTGCGGCACAGGCGTCCCTGGCCATGGCAAAGACGGCCGGTGTGAACTGGTGGAGTCACCCCGAAGCTCCGCCAATGTGGTTCACGGACGTGCTGACGCCACCGGGCTGGCCACCTGGTGATTTCGTCGATAAGGACACTCTAGAGAGCCACGAGTACGACACCTTCCCACAGATCGACCCCAGCCATACGGCCAGAACGCTGAACGAGGCGCTGGCCCGGCTTCAGGCTGAGATCTGGGCAAAGCCGGCGAGTCTGGAAGTGCGTGGCCTAATCAACGTTAGCGTGCCTGATGGCGATGGCGTTCCGTTTCCACAACTGCGCGGGCATAACGGCAGCGGAAACGGCGACGCCCAGGCGTTAGATACTCCTTCGACAAGCTCACCACGAACGGGCTGACGAGCTCACCAGAGCGGCTATGAGCCCGCTCCGTTCGGCCTGAGCTTGTCGAAGGCCTGAGCTTGCAGCGCTGCCTGACGCGATGAGTTTCTTTGTATATATATTGCGATGCTCGGATGGTTCCTACTACACAGGGCATACCGATAATCTCGAAGCACGTCTTTCCGCGCACGACCAAGGCATGATCAAAGGCTATACTTTCAGCCGAAGACCAATTCAGTTGGCTTTTGCGGAGTCCCTGCCCTCCAGACTAGACGCACTCGAGCGAGAGCGTCAGATAAAGGGCTGGTCCAGAAGCAAGAAGGAGGCATTGATCGCCCAGGACTGGGACCGATTGATTCAACTTTCGAAGGCCCGTGGTTCGACAGGCTCACCACGAACGGTGGCGGGCTCACCACGAACGGTAAGGGATGATTCTCGCTAACGAAGTGGGGGTGAATGATGGCTGACAGACCGAACGTACTCCTGATCTGCGTTGACCATTGGCCCGGCACGCTGCTGGGCGCGCTGGACCATCCTACGATACTGACGCCGACGCTGGACCAGCTGTGGGCCAACGGTATCGTTTTCACGAATGCTTACACGTCGACGCCGTCGTGTATACCGTCGAGGCGCGAGCTAATGACGGGCGCCTTCTCGCCGACGCACGGCGACCGGGTCTTCGCCGAGAGGCTGCCCATGCCGGAGCTGCCCACCATGGCGCAGACGTTGCGGGACGCCGGCTACCAGGCGTACGGTGTGGGCAAGATGCACGTCTACCCCCAGCGGGACCGCATCGGCTTCGACGACATCATCCTCAACGAGGAAGGGCGTCACCACCTTGGCCTGCCCAAGGACGACTACGAGATGTACCTCAACGAGCAGGGGTACGCCGGGCAGGAGCACACGCACGGGATGAGCGCTAACGATTACGGTGTCCGGCCGTGGCACCTGCCCGAGCACCTGCACAGTACCCACTGGACGGTCCGCGAGATGTGTAAAATCATTGTGCGGCGCGACCCAACCAGGCCCTCGTTCTGGTACATGTCGTTCCAATACCCGCACCCTCCGCTGGTGCCTCCGGCCGCGTACCTACAGATGTACCAGGACATGGAGACCGATACGCCGTACGTTGGGGAGTGGGCGCAGGACTTCGAGGCGATGCCTCGCGCATTGCGGACCAGGAAGCACGGCCAGGGGACGTACCCGGAGAGGGCGATTCGCTTGGCGCGACAGGCCTTCTACGCACAGTGTACCTACATAGACCACCAGCTCAGGCTGGCCATTGGCACGCTGCGCGAGGAGGGTATTCTAAACGACACGATCATCGCCTTCACCGCCGACCACGGCGACATGCTTTTCAACCACAACCTGACCGCGAAGGCCGTCTTCTATGAGGACGCGGCCAGGCTACCAATCATCGTGGTGCCCCAGGCCGATCGGAAGGAGCTGGGCCAGTACAAGCTGGACGACAGGCTCGCGGCGCAGGCCGATATCATGCCTACGCTACTGGAGCTATGCGATATCCGCGTTCCGGACACCGTCGAGGGCCATTCTCTCTTGGGAGATGGGCAGCACGAGTACCTCTACGGCGAGCACTTCGAGGACGAGGCGGCCACCAGGATGATTCGCAAGGGCAAGCACAAGTTGATCTACTATCCGGTCGGAAATCGTACCCAGCTGTTCGATCTGGAGGCGGACCCGCGGGAGATGCACGACCTGTCGGAGGACGCCGCATACGAAAAGGTGCGCAGCGAGCTGGCTGACCTGCTGGTCAGTAGGCTGTATGGGAGCGACATGGAGTGGCTCGAGAACGGCAAGCTGGTCGGGTTGCCGGAGATCGAGGGGCCGTCGCGCCCGCCGGGGAGCCGCGGCCTCAACAATCAACGTGGATGGCGGTTCAGGTAGGTTTTCCTTTGAATAGGGGGGGGGGTCAGTCGCGGCGCTCGGTCAGAAGCACGCTCGTACACGGCTCGCCCCACCCCGGATGCTTCGTCGGGGACTCCTCAGTATGATATTGCTGTGGTAGCAGATTGGTAGCGCCAGAGTTCGTCAACCGAGGCGTGGGCCGCCTGCGGGACCACGACGTGTGGCTAAGAGGTGAGAAGGTCACCCTGCGCCCAATGACCGAGGACGATTGGGACGTGCTGTTGACGTGGAACAACGACGCCGAGGTGATGTCTTACGCCGACGCCAATCCATTCGAGTTATCGAGTCTTGAGGAGGCGCAGCGGATCTACCGCTGGATCTCCACCCACGCATTCTGCTTCATGATCGAGGTGGGCGACGTTCCCATTGGAGAGTGCTGGCTGCAAGAGATGAACCTCCAGCGCATCCTCGACCAGTATCCGGGCGAAGACCTGCGGCGCATAGACATCATGATCGGCGAGAAGGAGCAGTGGGGACGCGGCTACGGGACCGAGGCCATTGGCCTATTGGTGGACTTTGGGTTTGGGTCCGAGCTGGCAGACGCGATCTTCGCCGTGGGAGTTGCCGCGGACAACCCGAGAAGCCGTCGAGCGTTCGAGAGGAACGGCTTCGAAGTCTACGCCGTCGTCAGCGACACCGTGGACGTGCCCTCCGGATTCGCCCACGTACTGGTCCTGAGGAGGGACCAGTACGTTCGGTCACGTTGAGCGGGGGCGGGTTTGAAACCCGCCCCTACGAGAGCCCGGGGCTATTGGCCGCCTCCACCAAAGCCTCAACCGCCGCCACCAAGCGTACCCAAGAACGGCTTCGAAGTCTGCGCCGTCGTCAGCGAGACTGAAGATATGCCCTTCCGAGTGGCTTACGATCTGGTCCTGAGGGGGACCAATACGTTCGCTGACGTTGACGGAGGGCGGGTTTGAAACCCGCCCCTACACGAGCCGGGGCTATTGGCCGCCGAATCCGCCGCCTCCACCGAAGCCACCACCACCTCCGCCGAAGCCTCCACCTCCGCCACCAAGCGCACCCTCTGGGACTACCGTTATGGTGGTCGCCTGCACGCCTCCGTCCTCACCTCGCTCCCCGGCTACTGTCACCGTTACGCCCGTAGTCAAGTCGGCGAGGGTGCCGTCCACGAACAGCTGAATGGTGGTGTCAGCGCCAACCGTCGCTGTGAGGGGCCCCTGGGGGGTCTCGATGGTGAGCTTGCCAGCAGCAATCTCGGTAATGGTCCCTCTGAGCCCTCCACCGCGGCGTCCGCCAAAACCACCGCCGGCGCCACCGCCAAACCGCTGTCCTAGCTGTCCTAGCTGCTCCCCGCTGAGACCGCCTGACGCAAGCTGGGCCCTTAGCGTTGTGAACTCTTCGGCCTCGGCCTCAGTGATCTCTCCGGACTGGAACTTCTCGCGGAGCGCGGCCAGGCGAGTGAGGTCCACCCCGCCGCCGTTCGTCGCCGCGGCTGGCGCATCCTGGGCGGCCCGTGCACCGGACACGGTGGGCGTCGGGAGGCTGATGACCGCGGCCTCAGTCTTGTCGCCCTTTCCCATGGTTACACCAGCCACGAATGCTCCTGCGAGTGCGGCCCCAATTACTATAGCGCCGACCGCCAAACTTACAAACGAGTTCATTGCTTTGCCTCCGTATGCTCCGGCTATTGTCCTTTCAAACGTTTCCGACGCCCTGGGCGCCGTCGCTGCTGAGGATCGGGTGTTTCGAGAGGTGCAGGTCATTCATAGCGCAACGCTTCGATAGGGTGGAGCCTGGCGGCACGGACGGCCGGGTATATGCCGAAGAAGAGGCCGATTGCCGCGGAGACCACCAGGGCGAGCACCGCGATGTCACCGCTTACGGTGGTCTGAAAGGTCTGCGCTCCGAGGCTGCGGCCGTCGATGAACCGCGATGTGGACAGGCCGAGGGCAACACCGGCAAGGCCGCCGCCGATGCTCAGCAGCGTGGCCTCCGATACGAACTGGAAGAGGATATCCCTCCGTTTGGCGCCCATAGCCTTCCGTATACCGATCTCCCTGGTCCGCTCCGTTACCGAGACGAGCATGATGTTCATGATGCCGATCCCGCCCACCAGAAGCGAGATGCCGGCGATGGCGCCCAGGAATATCACGAATGTGTTCGTGGTCTCCTCGAGCGTCTCGATGGTCTCCTGTTGGCTGCTGATGGTGAAGTCGTCGTCCTCTGTGATTCGATGGCGTAGCCGGAGGACGGTGGAAATCTCTATGATGGCCTGGTCGGTCGCCTGGGTGTCTTTTGCCTTAACGTTTATCAGCTGCACGTTCACATCCCCGCTGGCCGTCCGCTGGGAAGAGAGACGGTAATAGGCGGTTGTGATGGGGACCAGGACCTGGTTGTCGAAGTTTGCGAACGGTCCTCCCCCCATGCTCTCCAGCGTTCCGATGACGGTGAAGCGGCGCCCAGCCACGCGAAGGTTCTCGCCAATAGGGTCCCGGAATCCAAAGAGGGTCTCGGCGACCTGGGACCCAAGGACCGCCACCTCGTCACGGTTCTCGACGTGAGGCGCCGTGATGAACAGCCCATCACCGAGAGTGAGGTTGCGGACGGAAAGGTAGTCGGAGGTCACTCCGACCACCTGGGTGCGTGTGTTCTTCCTCCCGGCCACGACCTGAGCTTGAGATTGTATCTCGGGCGCCGCGGCGTCGACGGACGGGACAAACAGGGGGTCCACCAGCGCCATGGCGTCCTCCAGGGTCAGTGTTGTCGCGCTGCCCTGCCCTGCGCTGACGCCCTGGTTCGTCGACGCGCCAGGCCGGACGAACAAAAGATTTGTTCCCAGGGACTCGATCCTGGAGGTGATGGCTTCCTGGGCCCCTCTCCCGATGGACATCAGGGAGATGACGGCTGTCACACCTATGACTATGCCGAGCAGGGCGAGGCCTGCTCGAAGTCGGTTTGCCCCCAGAGAGATTAGCGCAGTCTTGATAGTCAAGAGCGGAGTCATACGTCATCACCTGGAGTCGAATTCATCAAGTGAGACGAGTACCGGAGCCACCGCAGCTGCTGAGATTCGCCGCTGTCTCTCGCCTGGGCGGCCGAGCCCAGCGGCCCCAGGCACTTCGCTACTTTGCTCAGGACAGGGCTGTCGAACCACGGGCCTGCATTGCGAGTTTCAGTGTAAAGCCGGGTGACAGGGAGGCAGCTACGATGTAGGTGTATTGGTTTCACCGGTATCTCCGGTTATCTTTCCGTCGCGCATACTCACGGTTCGGCGTGCGCGGCTGGCGATGTCGCTCTCGTGCGTAACGATCACCACCGTTATTCCCTCGTTCCGGTTGAGACCCCCGATGATAGTCATGATCTCCTCACTCGAGGCACTGTCCAGGTTCCCGGTTGGCTCGTCGGCCAGGAGGATGGTGGGGTTTTTGACCAGTGCTCGTGCGATCCCGACTCGCTGTTGCTCTCCCCCCGAGAGCTCGGTGGGACGGTGGCCCGAACGCTTGGCGAGGCCGACCCGGGCGAGCGCGTCCAGGGCCCTGGCGCGGCGGTCGGCGCCTTTGCCGTACATGAGCGGCAACTCCACGTTTGCGACAGCGGACAGCCGAGGCAGCAGGTTATAGACCTGGAAGACGAAACCTACCTTGCGGTTCCGAATGGCGGCCAGCCGATCGTCATTCATGCTGCCGACATCCTCTCCGTCCAGGAGGTAGTGGCCGGAAGTGGGCACGTCGAGACAGCCGACGATATTCATCATGGTGGACTTGCCTGACCCGGAGGGACCCATGATGGCCACCATCTCCCCCTGGCGCACGGACAGCGACGCATTATCGAGGGCGGTGACTACCACGTTGCCCATCTGGTATCGTTTCGTCACGCTGTCGAGCGAGATGACTGGACCGTTAGACGCTGCTGTTACCACCAGGCTACCTCCGCCCGCCCCCGGCTCCGCCACCGCCGCCTCCGCCAGCGCCGCCAAAACCGCCTCGCCCGGCCCCTCCTCCTCCGAACTGGCGAAGCGTTCGGAAGTTGAACCCCGAGGTCGCGACCTCCTGGGACTCCATCGACACGAGATCGCCCTCGACGAGCCCCTCCGCGACCACGGTCCAGAAGTCATCACTAATACCGAGGACCACGGGGCGAATCTGGGTGCTGCCGTTAACCACGAGGCGGACCTCAGGAGCGTCGAATGTACCGTAGAGGGCCTGAAGAGGTATCAGGAGGCCATCCCGCGTCTCGCGGATTATCACCTGGGCAACGGCACTGAGCCCTTCGGGCAGCTCTATCCCTTCCGGAACGTTCACTCTAATGCGGATGGGGTAGCTGACGACCCCTTGCTGGGTCCTTGCCGTCGAGGCGATCTCAGATACGGTGCCATCCAGTTGTTGGTCCTGCAGCGCCTCTAGGGTGACGATGCCTGCTGCACCCACCCGGAGGAACAGTACGTCTATCTCGTCGACGATTCCGTCGACCTCGACGACAGTGGGGTCGACAAGCTCGAGGATCGGGGTGTTGCGGTTGATTTGCTGTCCCACCTCTACGTCGACGGCTGCGACGATTCCGGCCCACGGCGCCGTGATGCTCGCTCCGTCACGGGCTGCGATGGCGGCGTCGAGGCCTGCGCGGGATGATCGCACGGCCGTTTCCTTGAGGGCGATGTCCAGCTCGTCAGGCGCTTGCATTTCCGCGAGCGCCGCCTGTTCGTCAGCCAGCGTGGCTTTCGCGAGCGCAAGCTGCGCCTCTTTGATGCTTTTTAGGAGGGGATCGGCGTCGGCCTCGAGCGCTGCTAGGTCTTCGTTAGCCTTATCTAGATTCGCCTTGGACAGCGCGACCTGGAACCGCTGCACCTTCAACACCAGCGGGTCCGGCTCGTCCGTTAGCTCAGACAGGCCGTCCTTCGCCTTCTCCAGATTGGCTATGGCCAGGGCCACCTGCTGGCTCTTCGCCTGAACGTCCAGGGCATCGGCCTCGCCCTCCAGGGAAGAGAGCGCCTCCTGAGCTTCGACGAGCTTGGCCGTCGCGGTGTCAAGACCGGCCTTCTTGATCTCGATCTCCAGCGGTCCCAGTCCCTGCTGGACCTCGGCGAGGGATTCAACCTTGGCCAGGTGCGACTTCTCGGCCGAGTTCACAGCGGCTTCGGCAGCAGTAATAGCTTTTGCGCCTTGTGTTGTCACAGTGTCCACCGTGTCTTGCGCGGCGGTCAGGGTATCCCAGGCCCGGTCCAACTCGTTCCTGATGCAGAGCGTGTCTCCCACGGGAGGGCCCTCGCACTCCGCCTGCAAAGTACCCGGGTAGAGGGCAAGCCACGTGTAGACCGTAACCTCATTCCAAGGAGTGGAAGGATCGTCCTTAGCCACACCCCTGGAGAAGTCCCGCAACAGTTGCAGCTGGGGCCTTGGATCGAAAATCGCGGAGAGCTCGGCTCCCCATGAGGTAAGCAGCGTGTCGGGGCCGGTGGTGTTGTTATCTATGATGTCCACGCCAAACCAACGACGTAAGACGGTGGCGTAGCCATCGCTGGCGGTCTGAAGAGCCTCGTTGGACGCCTCAATCTTCTGGGCCGAATCACGCAGGGCGAGCTGGAACTCAGCGCGGGAATTGGCCATCGCGCTCGATGCGTTGTCCAACGACGCCACGGCCTGGGCAAGTTCGTCCGCGGTAGGGGTGCTGGTTGCCACGTCGTACGCGTCTTTGGCAGCCTGGACAGCCAGCTTCGCGCTGACGACGGCGCCCTCGGTCTGGAGGAGCTCAAGCACGGACGGTTTCAGGATGCTGTCGAGCGCTTGCTCGGCGTTGCCGAGTGCTACTTTGGCGTTTGCCTCCGCTACCCAGGCCTGGGCCAAATCGAGAGCAGAGGGTTTCAGAAGCGCGTCGAGCGCTTCTTGCGCCTTGGCCAGGGAAGACTCAGCGTTGGAAGCCGCGGCTCTCGCCTGCGCGGCGGCGACGTCGCTGGGGGCAAGCAGCAGAGCGAGGGCGTCTTGTGCGTCCCGAAGACTCACCTCTGCGCTTGCGACGTCGGTCTTGGCCTTGGCGACGTCTCTCTCTGAAAACGGGTTCCTCGCCTCCTCCAGCGCGTCTTCGGCGTTCCGGAAGTTGATCTTAGCCTGGGCTACAGCCTTTTCAAGACCGGCTATCGTTTCGGCGTCAAGCCCGGCGAGGACCTGACCGGCGTCGACGCGCTCCCCTTCCCCGACAGAGAGCTCTTCGACGGTGCCCTGGGCTTTAAACCGTAGGGTTTCCCGGTTAGCGTAGACCAGCTGGCCGTTGATCGAGACGTCGTTAACGAGATCACCGCGTTGCACGGGTATGAGTTGCTGGTTCTCCGCGGTCGCATCAGATGGTGAGCCGGTCGCGAGGGAGTACGCCGCGAACATGGCCCCGCCCGTAGCGGCCACGATGACGGCCAGCAATGCGACCTGCCAGGCCTTGAGCTCTCCGAGGGCGGTTAGTAACGAATTCATAGGACTTCCTCACCAAGACCGTGTAGCTGCCGAGTGTCGACTGACCAACGCTGAAAACGCTTCAGCCATGGGATGCGTTAGGTTTTGAGGTCGGCTACCGCCTAAGCACTCCACTACGCATACCATAGCCAACGAATGTTAAAGAGATGTGAAGGTCGAAGGTCGAGGCTATCCGGCAGGGACGTGTTCAGTCCGCGGCTTCCTCTATCTCGAGAAGCTCTATCCAATTGCCGTCCGGGTCCTGCAAGTAGCAGCCGGACCTACCCGGCTCCAACTCGGCCGGCGGATTCATCGTCCGGGCGCCGTTAGCTCTCAGAGTCTCGTACGCCGCCTGGATATCGTCCACCTCGAAGGCGATGTGGCTAGCGCCGAGAGCGTTGCGCTCCGAGGTCACCCCTTCGGAAGAGCGAGGGCTCAGGTACTGTAGGAGCTCGAGTGTGGGGCCGCTGCCGCTGCTCATGTGCACGCCCTTCAAATGGGTGTCCCGGTATCCGACGATTTGCGAAATAGGTGCGCCGGAGCGCTCGACATTGCGAATTATGCGCATTCCAACGACGTCGCGATAGAACGCGACGGACCTGTCGAGATCCGCCACGACGAATCCGGAGTGGTTTATCGCCTTGATCATAATCGCTCAGCACCCCCGTGCCCTTTGTGCGCCACTGCACCGGCAATAGCCCTGTGCACCGGCCGGGCCGCGGCCACAGTATACCCGACCGTGGACGCGAGGCAGAGGAAATCTGACCCACGAAGGCGTTGACGGGATTCGTAAGGCCGTGCTAAAATACTTCGTATTAATGAATGTACTTTCATTCTCGAAACACAACGGATGAATCAAAACGCGGTATTCCCGTCGGCGTCACCGAGTCGAGCAGACCCAACCTCCATAGACCCTCCCCAGGGGCGAACAGCGCAATTGTCGCCTGGCTACTTTTCTTAGAGCTTTACGTCCAGCGCGGGAGGCGTCGGTCCAGACGGAGAGATCGAGTCGCGGGCTGATGTCACGCAGTCATCGGAGGTCCCATTAAGTGGTAAGAGCAGCAGTCCATGCAAGCGGAGGCCTGAGAAATGGCCGCACGTCGCGGTCACGCGAGGAGACGGCGCGAGACGGGGCTCCGGCGAAGGGCCGTGAGCCGCAAGGCGGGATGGTATTACTACGGCTTACTGGGTACGCTTGGCGCCACAAGTGGGGCGCGGCCGGCTCTTACGCGCTAACCGCTTCTGCGACGATCATGGCGTTGGCGACGCCGTACCTCATGGGCATATCCATCGACGAGGCCCTGGAGAGCGGCTTCAGGAGCAAACTCTTGATACTCGCCGGAGCGATTATCCTGGCCAGCGTGCTGCGCGGGCTCTTCTCATACGGGCAGGCATATCTGAGCGAAGCCGTCTCTCAGAGAGCGGCATACGACATCAGGAACGACTTTTTCCGCAAGCTGCAGACCCTCAGCTTTGGCTTTCACGACCGTGAGCAGACGGGCGATTTGATGTCAAGCGCTACGGCAGACGTTGAGGCCGTGCGCGGTTTCACCAGCCATGGCCTGCTCAGGGTGCTGACGATTGTGCTGATGTTAGGTGTGGTCTTTTTCCACCTGACTTCGACCAACTGGCGCCTGGGACTGTTGTGCATGGCGCTTATCCCGCTGGTGACGTGGTTATCGCTGACTCTGAAGCGAAACCTTCGTCGACTGTGGGACAGCGTCCAATCCCACACCGGAGACATGACCTCCGTCCTTCAGGAGAATCTGACCGGCATACGGCTGGTGAAAGCATTCGGAGCCGGGCGGCATCAGGAGGAACGGTTCGCGCGGGAGGCCCTGGCCGTCGCGAATCACTCCTTCGAGGCGAGTGCCGTGGGGGCCTCGCGCAGCGCCGTGCTCGCTTTCGTATTCACCGCGTTAACCGGCGCCATTCTGCTCTTAGGGGGCAAGGAAGTGATCGCAGGACGGCTAACCCCCGGAGAGCTTGCCGCATTCATCTTCTACATGCCGCTGCTGACAAGCCGCATTCGCAGTATCGGCGGTCTGGTTAACAGCTTCACCATGGCTGCGGCCGCAGGGCAGCGTATCTTCAGGGTGTTGGACGCTGAGTCCCCGGTGCGTGAGAGGGCTGGGGCCGGCGCGTTGCCCCGTGTCCGTGGGGACGTCAGGTTCGATAGTGTTTCATTCAGCTATCAGGGCTCAAGCTCCGCGCTCCGGGACGTCAGCTTCGAGGCCGAGGCGGGACAGCTGGTGGCCATCGTGGGCGGCCCTGGGTCTGGAAAGAGCAGCCTCGTTCACCTGATTCCGCGGTTCTACGATGTCTCGGGAGGACACATTTCGATCGACGGCGTCGACGTTCGCGACGTTACTCTGGCGTCTCTACGGAAGAACGTCGGTATCGTGTTGCAGGACGTGTTTGTGTTTGGGGGCACGATCAGGGACAACATCGCGTATGGCAAGGCCAACTCCTCCCTGGAAGACGTCGAGAGAGCGGCAGGGATCGCCCAGCTGCATCGTTATGTCGACGCCCTTCCGGCCGGCTACGACACGCGAATAGGAGAGAGGGGAGCGACGCTCTCCGGCGGTCAGAGGCAAAGGCTTGCCATCGCGCGTACCCTCTTGATGGACCCGCCGGTGTTGATCCTGGACGACTCTACTTCCAGCGTAGACGCCGAGACGGAACACTCGCTGCAACGGGCGCTGAGGGAGGTAGTAAAGGGACGGACTACCTTCGTTATCGCGCACCGCCTCTCCACTGTGCGAGAAGCCGACATAGTTCTCGTGATGGAGCAAGGGCAGATCGTCGAGCGCGGGACGCATAGCGACCTCGCGAGGTCGGGGGGCGCGTACAGCAGGCTGTGTGATTTGCAGCTGGCTCCACCCCCCGGTCAGGCCGATGGAGTGGCCGCGCCGCTCGTCGGAAGCGTAGCCTAATGATGTCGAGGCACGGGCACCTGGGCCATGTCGCGCATGGCCTCGACGAGCAAGGCGGCCGACTCTACGACCACGACGTCGCCGTTAGACTTGCCGCCTATCTGCGCCCTCACTGGCGAAGCGCGACGCTGGCCTTTCTGACGATGATGGCATACACCGCCACGGTTATCGCGCTCCCGATGATCATCAAGACGATCATCGACAGCTTCATCGCCAAGAACGACCTGTACGGCTTGAACCTGATGGTCGGTCTGTTCATACTCATCGCTCTCGTTCAACTGGTGACCCTCTATGTGCACCAGAGGTTGCTAGCAGCGGTGGGACAACGGGTGATCTACTCACTGCGCCTCGCCCTGTTCAAGCACCTTCAGCGCCTGTCGATGTCGTTCTTCGACCGCCACGAGGTCGGGAGCGTCATGTCGCGGGTGCAGAACGACGTACGCCAGCTACAGGGCCTGCTCAGCATCGTCGTTCAGAGCCTGGCCGACGTGGTGAGTCTGGTCGGAATCGTAGCGGTCATGCTCTGGATGGACAAAGGTCTCGCGGTTTTGACGTTGCTTGTTGTCCCTCCATTGATCTTGATTCTCCTCACCTGGCAGCGGTATGCCCGGGCGTCGTTTCTGAGGGTACGCCGCTCGATGGCCGAAGTGAACTCGGGGCTGCAGGAGAACATCGCGGGCGTACGGGTCGTTCAGAGCTTGAACAGGGAGCAACGAAACCTGAAGCGGTTCGACGCCTCGAACCATGAAAACCTGGACGCCAACCTTCAGGCGGTCCGATACTCCGCCATCCTGTCGCCGTCGGTAGAGGTGTTGGTGGCGACCGCTCTGGCGATGCTGGTGTTTTTTGGCGGCAGCATGGTCCTGCACGGTACGCTGGAAGCGGGGGTGGTGGTCGCATTTGCGCTGTATATACAGCGGTTCTTCGATCCGGTGCTCAGCCTCACCGGCCAGTACGCTTCGGTCCAGAGGGCGATGGTCTCCGGCGCCCGCATCTTCGAGATGCTAGACGTAAAGCCGGAGGTGGTGGAGAAACCCAACGCGGTCACCGGAAGCAAGCTTCGCGGAGAAGTCAGGTTCGAAGGGGTTGGGTTCCAGTACGAACAGGGGGCCCCGGTCTTGCAAGACATCGATATCCGTGTAGGCGCCGGTGAGACGCTGGCCTTGGTGGGCCCCACCGGAGCCGGCAAGACCACCATGATCTCGCTCCTGATGCGCATGTACGACGTCACAGAGGGAAAGATCACGGTGGACGGCCACGACCTGCGAGACGTCAGCCTAGGGTGGCTCAGCAGCCAGCTTGCTGCCGTGACCCAGGAACCCTATCTGTTCTCAGGTATGAACGTCGCCGAGAATATCCGCTTCAACCACGTGGACGCCACCGACGAGCAGGTAGAGAGCGCCGCCAGGGCGGTGGGAGCCCACGAGTTTATCGGCAGGCTGGAGCGTGGCTACGAAACGGTCCTCTATGAGCGGGGATCCAACTTGAGCATGGGGCAGCGGCAGCTCCTGAGCTTCGCCCGTGCCCTGGTCGCCGATCCGAGGATCTTGATCCTGGACGAGGCGACGGCGAATATCGACTCTCACACGGAGGCGCGGATCCAGAAGGCGCTGGACGAGCTGCTCAAGGGGCGTACCGCGGTCGTAATAGCACACCGGCTCTCGACGATCAGAAACGCGGACCGCATCGCCGTGGTCAGCGGCGGGCGCATCGAGGAGGATGGGACGCACTCGCAGCTGATGGAGTTGGGGGGGCTTTACGCCCGGCTTTATTCGTACAACGCCGCTAGCGAGTCCGGCATGCCCGACGGACCGCCACTTCTCGCCAGGCAGAGTTGAAGGGAGCCGTAGCGGCTAGTTACCGCCCGGCACCGAAGCGACGGGCCTGGACAGGAAGAACCCGGAGCCTTCCGGCTCCTCGCCGACATCCAACGTAGCCCCCCTCAACCTCTCGGGCAGAGGCGACTCGACGAGCAAGACGGGCTCCTGCTCGTGCGACACGATCTGGTCTCCGTCCTGGGTGTTGTCCAGGGCGAGCTTCGGGGCCCCGTTTTCAGAGGCAGAGGTCAATCGTATCGCCTGGTTCCGATCATGCACCAGGCCGTCCAACAGCTCCTTCAACGCGGAGACCGCACGCCTGGTGACGGCAAGTCTCATATCAGATTGCTCGTTCGCTGCCTCCGCCTCTCTAGCTGCGGCGACGTCCTGGAGCACCTGGAGGTCCTTGAGCCGGTTCCTGAGCACCTGCGCGCGTCTGACCCGCGTGTCGATCTCGGAGCTCCAGCGTACCAACTCCTCCTCCACACGTTGGAGATCCCGCTGCTTGCCGGCCACTGCGTCCTCGGCGCGCTTGAGGTCCCTGGCGGCACTTCGCACATCCTGCTCAGTGCGCTTGACGGGAGCCTGAAGATTCTGGAAGGGCGTCCCCTTCTGGCGGGCGTCCCGCAAATCGCGTTTGGCCTCGTGCGCAGCTCTGTAAGCGCGCTTTTCGCGGTATTCGGCGTTGGTGAGCCGTTCTTTGGAGTCGGTGAGGCCCGACTGAGCCTGTAGGAAGCTGTGCCTGGCGAATCTCAGGCTCCCGATTCCATCCAATTCCGCGCGGTGGGCGGCGGTGTATTTAGGGCGAGTCTCCCTTAGCTCCGCTTGCAGCTCTTCTGTCGACTTCTCGACCATTCAGGGCGACTCCAGGGGTTGGCACATAGTGGGTGACCCCACATCTTCCACTTTATCAAAAATCCTCGACGGCCTCCACCGTTACGATTGTCCGGCCTGACCTACTCGAGACAGCGTTCGCTTTTGGCGCCCTAAGGGCGGCGTGCGGGAACGCCATACTCCTCAGTGAGCGTAGGGGCGAATTCGCAAATCGCTCCTACCGCCCCGGGAACTTGGCCCACCGCCTACGACCTTTGTGGCCAAAGGTTAAACCCGCTGGATATCCCAGACCGGCGCTCCCGAAGTCCATGAGACTGGCTATTTGTCCACTACTCCATGCCGATGAGTAGTGCATAATAATCCGGACACAGGCGTCGCTCCCGTCGGACTATGAGCCGCTTTGGGGCAAAGATGACAGACTCGATAAGGTCTCTCAAAGTCGATTATGAGTCGATGAGACCGGCGTATAAGGAATTGTGCCGACAGCTAGAGATCCGACTAGCGGGGCTGGCGCGCGATGAGGCAATCGCCCTCGCCTTCCCCGTCGCATCCAGAACGAAGACGTGGGACTCTATCTTGGACAAGGTCGATCGCGAAGCCCTGGCTCCGACGGCTCTATCCGAGATTTACGACCTCGCCGGCCTCAGGGTTGTGGTCGTATACCGTAGAGACATGGAAAGGGTCCGGCGGTTGATCCGCCGGAACTTCGAGGTCACCTGGGTGGAGGACACAGGGGGACGCTTGGCCGCAGATCAGTTCGGCTATGGGTCGGTCCATTTCCAAATTCGTCTGGCCCCTGAAGATCTGTCCGTCCCGTCCCTTGAACTGATCCGTGGGCTTGACGCTGAAGTCCAAGTTCGAACAGCGGCGCAACATATCTGGGCAGTCGGGTCACACGAACTCCAGTATAAGCCCGAATCCACCGAAGGACACCGATGGACGGCGTGAGGGCAGCGGAAGGGGGTGGGTGAGGGAGCTACAGGGGAGATGGCCTGGGGTCTTGGGGTAGATGGGAGGCCGGCGGGCGGTCTTCAGTGGCCGCACAGGGCCCCTAAGGCCCTATGCGGGAGTTGCGATGCGCGGGAAGGCGAGAGGATACGCAGCAGGGGACTCTCGCGACCGGGGTGGCGCGAGATTGCGGGGACGTTGGGTCAGTTGCAGGCTGGCCGTCAGGCCGGGAACGGAATGGCTTGCAGCCGGGCCAAGGCGCGAGTGAACTGGGTTTCCCAAGGCCAGCGCCGGGGGAGATGCAAAGTGAGGCGGCGCGCCGAGCGGGTGATCCGTCCCACCAGAGCGAAGACCCGCCGCCTGAGGGTCTTGGTGATCACGGTCCGCTCGCCCAGACCAATCCGCGCCGTCCAGCGGGCCAGGTTATGCGCCATCACCTGGACCGCCAGCCAGGCGCCGTTGGCGGCGAAGCGCGCCGACGGCATGTGGTTCAGCCCGACGCCGTACTTGAGGTCGCGTATGGCGTTCTCGACCTCGGCGTGGCGGCGATGATCGGCCTCCAGTTCCAGCGTCTCCCCATCGCGGTCGGTGATGAAGGCGTGATAGCTGTATCTGGCGAAGAGGGCGAGCTGGGAACCGGGCGTCGGCTTCACCCGCCGGACAATGAGCCGCACCGGCGCGGCGTCCGGCTTGGTCTGGAACGGGGTGTAAGTCGTCTCGGCGACATCGGCGGCGCCGTCCATCCAGTAGGGAATGGGAGTCCAGTCCTCCTCTGGTATCGCCTCGATCAGATCCCGCAGCCTGGCGCGCTGGCGGATGGTGATAGAGAAGCGGACATCCATTTCCCGGCAGGCGGCAACGACAGTGTGGGCGTAGAAGCCGCTGTCGGCCCGCACCGTGAGTTGTCCCCTGGCCCCGCCGTAGCGCACCCGCCCCACCGTCTCACGCAGGAAGTGGGCGGCGCCACGGGCGGTGTTGGCCCGGCCCTCGCGCAGCCGGGACATCAGCACCTCGCCGGTGCCGGCGGCAATGGCCAGCAGCGGGTGATAGCCGCGGGCGCCGGTATAGCCGTGGTGGCGCGCTCCCTCCTTGGCCAGTCCATAGGTCTCGCAGATGGTCGAGTCCAGGTCGATGGTCAGGGGCGAGTCGCCGGGTCCGGCCCCAGCGGCCCAGGCCCGGGCCAACAACTGGCGGCTCACGCGGTCGAGTTGACGGACATGCCCCCACCGGAAGCTGCGCAGGAAGGTCCCCAGGGTGGATGGCGCCTTGACCACGCAGCCTAGAACACCAACCGTCCCACCAGCGCGCAGCGCATCGGCGTCGTCGATGCAGTCGCCGCCTGCCAGCGCGGAAGCGACCAGCGTCAGCATCTTGTCCCCAGTGTTCGCCCGTCCCGGCGCTCCGCCGAGGTCAAGGTGATGGTCGACGAGTTCCCGCAGGCCCAGGTGCCGGGCTAGGGTGGCCGGCAGGAGCAGGCCGGCATTGGCCACCAGGCGATGGTCGTCAAAGAGGATGCGGATACGGTCGGGTTTGTTCTGTGGCAGCATCTATTGGGTGCTCCTTGTTTCCGGGCGGGTTTCTGTTCCAAAACCATTATCCCAGATTCAGAGGAGCACCCGCTGGCTTCTTCAAGGGCTGTCCCCAAGGACGTCCTTCGGTGGATTCGGGATAAGCGCGAAAGTCATGTCCCCCTACCGCTCAGACGGACCATCAATAGGGTAGCCGCTCTGCTCGAAACCGTCGATCTGGAATTCGACCGCGTACTGGCTGAGCGGGAAAAGTACGTGGAAGGGCTCCGAAACTCTGACTTCGATGGACCGCTGGATACGGAAAATCTCAGGGGCATTCTTGAAAAAGAGTTGCCAGATGGGGAATCCGAAGAGGTAGTTGGTGATTATGGCTCTCTGCTGGACGCGCTCTTGAACTTCGGAATCGCGGATTCAGGTTCTTTCACCGGGATAATCCGCCGGCAGCGCGAGGCGGCGTTGCGGAGACGATCCGAGCTAACCCGAGAGTTTCTGGGCCGCGGAGCGGGAGAAGGCGGCTCTGCCGCGAATACTGACCGGCGTTCACGGCGACTGGACACGCGGCTACAATTGGCGAGGATAGCGCTCAGTTTGGAATTCGGAGACGATTTCCGCAAGTTCGTCCGTAGCTTTAGGCAAGCCGGGCCCGACCCCCAAGCCGAAAGCGAGGGAAACTAGGACCAAGAATCAGATTTACCCATCCCAGCTAACATATACTGTTCCCGGGAGAGACGGCCGGCTACCCTCAGGACCATTTCGAGAGTGCATTAGATAGTGTTTGAGCGGTAGTCGGCCGGCGTGGAACAGCGAGCTAGGCACCGAGGACGGTCAAAACTCACGAGCAAGATGAAGCGCGAAGCAGACCCTACAGACACGGTATGCGTGATCCTCGCAGGTGGACGAGGCAAGCGGATGTCGTCGCGTGACACGCACAAGACCTGCTTTCCCGTCGCCGGTATTCCGGCCATCGTGAGGGCGGTGGACACGCACAAGCAGGCCGGAATCAGGCGATTCGTGGTAGTGGTGGGGCAGATGGCGGACCAAGTGATGTCGACCGTATCCTCCAAGCACCCCGACGTGACGTTCGTGTACCAGCCTGATCCGCGAGGCACGGGCCACGCCGCCGCTGTCGCAGCCGAGGCGCTGGCGACGCAGGCCTACGAGGGTGACATCATAGTTGTGATGGGAGACCAGGTCACCAAGCCGGAGGTGGTCCGGGGCCTTCTGGACCGTTTCGCTCAGAGCAAAGCGGACTTGGTGGTGACCACCCTTCCCAAACGCACGCAATCGTCTGCGGGGAGAGTCGTCTTGAACGACGACGGCACGCCCGCCGGGATCGTCGAGGTGCCGGACATCCAGCGCGCTCAGCAGGACGGGACGTCGTTGCAGGTAGGCCCGGTCGAGCTCAGCGCGGATGAGTTGGAAGCACGGAGCACCCGGGTCAACATCTCCATGTACGCGTTCCGGTTCCCTCGCCTGCTGGAAGCGGTGCGGCAGCTCGAACCCGACAACGCCCAGTCCGAGCTGTATCTGACAGACACCGTGGAGTATATCGCCGGCCGTGGCGAAGTCGAGCTGATGTCGCTCTCCGACCCCACCGACCTGATGGCCTTCAACTCCCCGGCGGAGTTGCTTGCAATTGAGGAGGTCGTGAAAGCGCGAGAGAGACAACCGAGGGTGCTGGTCTCGCCAGATACAACGCTGGGGACGCGCACCCAAAAGACGATAGGAGAGTGGCTGCACATTCTAAAGACGCGGCCCGGGGAGCTTCGAGACGAGCTGCAGCAGATCTACGGGGCCGACGCCGGCCTAACCGAGGAGCGGCGCCGAGCGATGCTCACCCTCATGACGGACGCCGCCCGGACTCTCGGCACAGAACGGCCGGCAATCGTATGCCGCGCGCCAGGCCGGGTCAACTTGATGGGTAGACACGTAGACCACCGAGGCGGATACGTCAACGTGATGGCTATTAGCCGCGAGGTATTGCTGACGGCGGCCGTTCGCGAGGATGACAGGGTTACGGTGCGCAATCTCCAGGACGACATCTATCCTTCCCGGGAGTTCAGCATCTCAGAGCTGTTGAGCGCGGCAAGCTGGACAGACTGGATCGACTTCGTAGACTCCGGAACGGTACGTAGCGTGCTGGACAATGCCCCCGGGGACTGGAGTCACTACGCCAGGGCGCCTCTGCTGCGGCTGCAGCACGAGGCCAGCGACTACCGACTCAAAGGCATGGACTGCGTGGTAAGCGGCAACATCCCGACCGGGGCCGGCCTGTCGTCCAGCTCAGCGCTGGTGGTCGCCTTTGCGGAGGCGGCCGTCGCTCTCAACGGGCTAAACATAGCGATCAGGGACTTCGTCGACCTTTGCGGCGAAGGCGAATGGTTCGTAGGGTCGCGTGGCGGAAGCGCCGATCACGCGGCTATACGCACGAGCAAGGTGGGCACCGTCTCGCGAATCGGCTTCTTCCCTTTCCGCGTCGAGGGGGAGGTAGAGTTTCCTTCGGAGCTCGATGTGATAATCGCCCATAGCGGGGCGACAGCGGTCAAGAACGCCGAAGCGCGCGACGTTTTCAACCAGCGCGTGGCGTGTTACGAGATAGGCGAGATGCTGTTCCGGCAGACCTGGGCCGCCACGGCGGGAATCGAGCACCTCAGGGATATCGTCCCGGAGCGCCTGCAGGTGGCGCCATCGGAGGTGTACCAAGCTATCGCCAGGCTCCCGGACCGTCCATCGAGGAGGCGCATTGGCAGCCTGCTGGCGCTCGAGCACAGTGACGACCTGGGGAGGATCTTCGGAAGTCACGCAAACCTGGGCACATACGACCTGCGCGGGGTAGCCTTGTACGGAATCAGCGAGTGCGCTCGCAGCGAGCGCTTCGCCTCGCTGATGCGGGCCCGCGACCTAGAGGAGATTGGACTGTTGATGAAGACCAGCCACGATGGTGACCGTCTCTGGCGGTTTGGCGCAAACGGAGGGGCCCGGCGCCACCTGGTCCGAACAGATGAGGCGTCGCTGCGACGGCTTGCGCGGCGCAACGCCGAGATCGAGTCGCAGCCCGGCCGCTATGCTTGCAGCACGAGAGCGATCGACCGTCTAGTGGACCTGGCCCTTGGGTCGGAAGGCGTCGTCGGAGCCCAGCTTGCCGGCGCGGGGCTCGGAGGCTGCATGATGGTACTGGTCCGGCGGGAGTCGCGGGACGCTCTCGTCGATTTGCTCAGCCGTCACCCGGGCGTTCCGGAGGACGGTGTTTACGTCTGTCGGCCGGTAGCCGGGGCGGGACTGCTTTCAGTGTAGGTGAGGGTAGCTCGCCGTAGCCTCACCCCTGCCCCATCTCCGCAATTGCGGAGATGGGGAAAGAAGCGCAGCCTCACAAAGGGACTTGCCGGACACCCAGAAGCGGCGATCTTAGATTCTTCCTCGCCAGGCTCGTCAGAATGACAGTCGCGAGCTCGGCAAACGTCCAAGGAATGACGGTGCTAGGCTGGGCATTCCCAGAAATATCGTCTGCACAACAGAGAGACGAGATGGCGACCCCAGGGACGATACGGCGTGCTATTTGGCGGGAAGAGTCCAGTGGGGAGGGCTTCCAGCCTCCCCTGCCCTTCGCCACTCTAAGGCGCGCCATCCATCGCGCAGCGAAAACCCACGTGCCCCGTGGAGCTGTCCGGTGTTGCGGAGCTGCGGGCGGCTACCCTGTACCGGTTGCAGTACGAGGCGTGGCAGAGGTAAGAGCCGCCTTTCATGACCTTGGACTCGCCCTTCTTGGGCCCCGTGGGGTCGGTCCGCGATGAGCGAGAATGGCGTGCGGTGAACCAGTCCGCGCACCACTCCCACACGTTCCCCGAGGTGTTGAAGAGCCCGTGGCCGTTGGGCTGGAACGCTCGGACGGGGGCGGTGCCGGCGTAGCCGTCGGCCCTTGTGTTGTGGCGCGGGAACCTGCCCTGCCAAATGTTACAGCGGTGCTCGCCCTTTGGAGTCAGCGTATCGCCCCAGGGATAGCGTTTCTGCTCGAGACCGCCACGGGCGGCGAACTCCCACTCGGCCTCGGTAGGTAGCCGCTTGCCCGCCCACCGAGCATACGCTGAGGCATCGTTCCAGGATGTGTGAATCACCGGGTGGTCCAACCGGTCCTCTACCCCTGATTCGGGTCCCTCAGGGTGACGCCACGACGCGCCGTCTACCCTCCACCACCAGGGGGTTTCGGCTACTGCCTGTGTCACTGCCTGCGCTGGTTCCATGGACACGAACTGGTGGAATACGAAAGACCATCCGAATCGCTCGGCCTCGGTCGCATATCGCGTGGCGTCGGCAAATGCAGCGAACTCTCTGTTTGTGACCGCGGCGTCGTCGATGTGGAAGGGGCTCACTGTGACCTCGCGGACGGGGGCCTCGCCGTCCGCCGGAAACCTATCGCGGTCCTCGGTACCCATCAGGAACTCACCGTCCAGCCTCACCATGCCGTCGGCCGCGGTTGGCGCGCGCGCACCTTCATCGAAGTGCTCAGGGGCGAGAGAATGCCCAGGGGCCGGCTCCCTGTCGGGGGTGCAGCACGGGAGTAGGTCGATTGCGGGCATCTGAGCCGCTAGTGGCCGGCGCCGGCCCGGGCCTGTTGCGCGTCGGTGCGCCGCACCACCGGCGCGGGAGTGCGCTGGACCGAGACGTTGACGCAAGCCGGAAGGCCGGAGGCTAGAGACCGCTCCAGGGCAGGCGCCAGCTCGGCGGGCTTGGTGACGTTCTCGCCGTGGCCGCCCAAGGCCTGGGCGAGCTGGTCGTACCGGGAAAGAAGCAGTTCGCACCCTAAGGCCCTCTCGGGGCCGTACTCGCGGATCTGGATCTGGTACTCGGCGTTCCACATGGCGTCGTTGCCGACGACCGCGATGAACGGAATGTTGTGGCGCACAGCGGTGTCGATTTCCATTCCGTGGAACCCGAAGGTGCCATCGCCGAGCAGCGTCACGACGCGGGAGCCCGGATAGGCCAGGCTGGCCGCCATAGCGAACGGAATCGAGGTGCCTATGTTGCCGCCGGGCCCATTGATCACGCGGCGCGGAGACGAGACGCACGCCTGCACCCACTGGCCGAACTCACCGCCGTCCGAAATGAAGACCGAGTGTGGGTCGCTGTCGAGGAACTGCTGGACCACGCGTGAAACCTCTACAGCGTGCAACGGCCCCTCCGGGGGGGACTCCAGCTCCCGCCACTCGGCAGGCCGGTAGGCAACGGCGTCCTGGACCTCATCGCGCCAGCTGCTACTGGGCCACTGCATCCGGCCTGCCATCTCCAGGAGTCGCTGGGCCGCCGACGTCGGGTCGGCGTTTAGCGCGATAGCGAGCCGCTTGGGGTCATCGAGCACAGTCTTCGTCTTGTCCAGCACGGAGCCGTCGGCGTCGACCTGGACGAATCGGCAATCACGGCCGATGCCAGGGGCGCTACCGAACTGCAGGGTGAAATCGAGCTCCTTGCCGATCAGCAAGATCAGGTCTGCCTCGGACAATACCTCGGCGAAGGCGCCGAGGCTCGGGTCGTTGATGCCGCGCGGGCTCTCCATAAAGACCACGGGCGCGCGCGTGGCCTCGGCGAGAGCCGAGAGCGCCTCCCGGGCTGCCCCCCTCATCATCGCCGACCCAGCCAGTACTATCGGGCTGCTGGCGCCCGCGACCGCATCCAGGACCGCCTGGGAGTCCGCGTCGGTGATGCCGTTCGTGTCCGCGCCGAAGTCGCTTGGCACCGTGGCGCCGTTCACCGATGCCTCCTGGAGGTCGAAGGGAACCGCGATGTGCACCGGGCCCGGTCTGCCCGACCGCGCAATCCTGAAGGCCCTGGCGATATCCTCGCCTAACTGAGAAGCGTCCTGGGCGGTCCACGACGCCTTTGTGACGTGCCCGGCCAACTCGGCCTGCGCCATCTCCTGGAAGGCGCCGCGGCCAAGCTGGCCGAGGGGTGCGTGGCCGCTGAGGGCCACCATCGGCGACTCGGACATCAATGCGACGTAGAGCGCGGACACGGTGTTGGCCATGCCGGGGCCCGCGGTGACCAAGGCCACTCCGGGGTCACCGGTTATCCGGCCCCACGCATCGGCCATGTGGATGGCCGCGGCTTCGTGGCGTGTGTGCACCAGGTCGATTTCCGCGTCCACGCACGCGTCGAAGATGGGCATGATCTGATTGCCGGAGAGCGTAAAGAGCCGCTCGACCCCGGCCGCCGATAGAGTGTTTACGAGTAGGTCCGCGCCACGCAAGTTAGTCCTCCAATAGCTGCCAGTGTGTGAGTCGGAACCGCGTCATGTTAGCAGATGGGACGCGGCTGGAGACTTATCCTGGATAAATCACCGTCTTGTCCCGGGGCGGGAGTCTAAATCTAAATGGGGTATCCATCACCCCACCAGCGATATGTCTAAGCCATGGGGGCTATATGCTCATTTGGGTGTTCATTCAACATCACCTCAATCCGGGGCACGTCCCACTAGAAGACGTTCTCGGGGCCTTCGACGTACTTGAAGCGGTCCACCGCGTCGTCGCGGAGCGTGAAACCCAGCCCGGGCTTCTCTGGAGCGAACACACTCCCGTCGCGGATGTCGAAGGGCTCCTCGAACATCTCGTACATCATCGGCATGTAGCCCTGGCTGACTTCGAGGATGTGGCAGCTCGGGGTCGCCATGGCGATGTGAGTGGATGCCGCGAACAGGACGCCGGAGCCCCATGCGTGGGGCGCGAGCCTGATACCCCTGGCTGAGGCCATCGCCGCGATACGACGTACCTCGGTGATCCCGCCCGCCCGGGCGATGTCGGGCTGCGCGATGTCCACCGCGCGGTGCTCGAACAGGCTCAGGAAATCGAACCGGGTGAACTCGCTCTCGCCGGCGGCTATGGGTATTGTGGTGGCGCCCCGAACCTCGGCCATGCCGGCGTGGTCGTCGGGGGAGACCGGCTCCTCGAACCACGCGATATCGTGCTCCTCGAGCCGCCTCGCCAGCCGAATGGCCGTGGAGACGTCGAGAGAGCCGTGGGCGTCGAGCATAAGCTCGACGTCCTTGCCGATGCCACGGCGGGCGGCCTCCACGCGACGCAGCGTGTTTTCGATCGAGAACCCCTCATGCCCAACGACGCGCATCTTGACGGCGCCAAAGCCGCGTGAGACGTAGCCCGCCATCTCCTGCTCAGCCTCATCGCCGGGGGCCCAGCCGCCGGAGCCGTAGGCGCGGATGGAGTCTCGTGCGGCGCCAAGGGCCTTGTAGAGCGGCACCCCCATCGCCTGCGCCTTCGCGTCCCAAACGGCGATATCGAGGCCGGCGATGGCCTCCATAGTGATACCGCGCCTGCCGCGACCGGGCTGGGAGTGGCCTCGCTCCAGCGCCGGCTCCCAGCGGGAGCCGCTGTACATCTTCTCGTAGATGCGCTCCGAGAACATGGGGTCTTCGCCGATCAGCGCGGGCCCCAGCTCGTGCTCGATGATAGCGACCACCACCGGAGGAATCCCCAGGGACGCGCCCATACCGGTGATCCCCTCGTCGGTGTCGATGAACACGAGGACCGAGTCCACCTTTTTCCTGGTCCCCAGGTCCGACCTGTGCTGTCGGTCTGGAGGGACAGGACTGGAGAGAGGGACGGCGCGGACTTCGGTGATTTTCATGGTGGCGTTCCTAGCGGATCAAGGCGAGGTGTTCTTGTTGTCGCGTTAGGGTTATCAGTACCGGCAGGTCGGCCCAGCCGCCCAGGCCGTTCGTAATAGCCAGGGCGACGGGGCAAATGGGGTCATGTCCTGATCTCTTCCCGGAGGAATCGAACGTAGGACAAGGCGAAGCAGATACTCAACAGCCCCACAATCGTGACGAGGTGCGGCCAGACAAGCATCAAGCTCTGGCTCAACGGTAGAGGCGCGTCCAGGTCGAGCCCCTCGACCCTGTGTACCAGCACCGGTCCCAGGCTCCGCGCGGTCGGCGTGAGTAGAGTCGCCGTAGCCTCCTGGAACAAGGTGACGGGCGAGAAGCGTCGTACTGCGTCGTTGATGCGCGCGTGACGGATCGTGTCCTCAGGCTCGACGACGTCGGGAACTGTGAGGTCGGCTGCAGCGCCGGCTACGATGATCATAATGAACCCGAAGAAGAGCCAGAGGGCGAGGGAGGTGAGCGCTGACGATACCGCGCGGTCGAACCAGACTGAGAAGAGCATCGCCAGCCCAAGCCAGAACGCGATGTAGACGATGGTCACGGCTGTAAAGAGAGAGATCCGCATCGAGGCTTCCATGCTTGGGGCATAGCCGAGGATTATCATGCCGATGCCGACCACGATGAGGGCGATGCTTATTTGCACGACTGCGATGGTGGTGACTCCGGCAAGGAACTTGGCATTGAACAAGGAGTCGCGGTGTATGGGTTGGGACAGCGTTCGCGCGAGGGTGCCCTGGGTACGCTCGCTATTGACGCTGTCGAAGCCCAGGGATATGCCCAGGAGGGGCCCGAAGAAGCTGAGGAAGAACAGGAACGGCGGCAGCAGGCCGCTGCTGGAAGTGAACATGTTGAGGAAGATCAGCTCCGCGGGAAGATCGCCCGAGGCGCCCCGGATCGTGCGGTACGCAACGTAGCCCGCCCAGAGCCCCGCGAACACGATCATCCCGACAAAGATGATGAAACGGCGGCGCCCGAAGTTGTCAGCGAGCTCTTTGTAGAAGACGGTTGCCATTAGTTCTCACAAGTTGGGCTTCATGGACGATTGCGCGCCAGTCTCCACCCCAGATTCTTCGCGGACCCTGAATGACATTCCGGGGCGCGCCGGCCATAGCTATCTGCGATACTGCCATCAGTGTCGCCATTCCTCCTCCGAGCGGCGGAAGTAGCGCAAGTAGATGTCTTCGAGGGTTCGGTCCTCCGACTTGAGCGAAAGCAACTCGGCGCCCTGCTGAAGCACCGCCTCCGCCACTTGAGGCCGGACATCGCGCTCGCAGTCGAGGCTCATGTGGTCCCCGGTCGCGGTTGCCTCCCTCACACCGTCCAGACCCTCGAGTGCCCGCGCAAGCTCGGGAGATGACCTCACAACCTCCACTTCGATGCGAACGCCCTCGTCGCCGTCGGAGGTGGCCAGCTCCTCCACCGTGCCCTGAGCGACGAGGCTCCCCCGGAACATGATCCCGATACGGTCGCAGATGCGTTGGACCTGGTGCAGCAGGTGTGACGAGAGGAAAATGGTAATCCCCTGGTCGCGGCTCATGCTCACAATAAGCTCCAGGAGCTCTCGCACTCCCTCCGGGTCGAGGCCGATGGTGGGGTCGTCCAGGAAGGCCACTCGGGGCCGCTTGACCAACGCGTCGGCGATGCCGAGGCGCTGCCTCATCCCTCGCGAGAATTGCCCTACCTGGCGGTCGGCGTCGTCGGTGAGCCCTACCTGGCCAAGAAGCTGCTCGATCCGCTCTTTAGCCTCAGCGCGCGGTAAGTGGTTCAGATCTGCCGTATACCTGAGGTTCTGGCGTGCCGTCAGGTCGGTGTAGAAGCCGACGTTTTCGGGCAAGTAGCTGGCTAGGCGCTTAACGCCGAGGGGCTCCCGAAGGGAGTCGAACCCGCACACCCTGGCCGTCCCGGAGGTAGGCTCGGTAAGCCCCAGGAACATCAGAATGCTCGTCGTCTTCCCCGACCCGTTAGGCCCGAGGAACCCGTACACCTCCCCCTCCGCCACGGACAGGTCCATGCTGTCGACCGCGGTGCGAGACCCGTAGCGCTTGGTAAGTCCCTCAGCCTGGACGATGCCGGGGGTCATCGGCGACCAAGCCGTACGAACATGACGCCGAGCCCTGCTACCACAAGAGCGATAATGGCTAGACCAACCCAGCCCCATAGGGTGGACTGTGTCACCGAGATCCTGAGCTCCATTGTATCCGCAGACAGTTGCGAGCTCGCGATGACGGTCACGGTGTAGTCCCCCGGAATCGCGTCCCCGGGGGGGCTCAGCTTGGCAATGAACTGCTTCAGCTCGCCGGACTGGACTTCCTCCATTCCCTCAGGCTCGAATGTGACCTCCCATCCCCGCGGAGCGCGCGCTACGAGGTCGACCCTCTTCACGACGCCGGAACCGACGTTGGCTATCACCAGCGAGATGGGGGTCTCCTTGCCGGCGGCCGCGTTTGCGTTGAGACGGTCCGATGGCGTGCCCAGCAGCAGCTCGCCGGTCCCAGTCAGAGTGATCTGGAGGTCCGTCGAGACCTGTGTTTCGCCGGAGCTACCGATGATCTGAACGGTGTACTCACCGGGTGGCGCGTCGCGCGGCGGCGTCACCAGCACTTTGAGGCTTTCGGTCTGGTGTCCCCGCAGGCTCAGGGAGGTCAGGAACTTGTCTTCGAACGCCGGCTTGAACCCCACCTCCCAGTTGGGCGGGCCGTCGGCGCTCAAGTCTACCGTGGTGGGGTCGATGTCGCGGTTCTCGAAGGTGACGCTGAACTCATAGATCGCACCCGTTGGGCCGCTGACGAACGGGAACCTGGACTCGAGCTCGATAGCGCCAGACTCCCCTCCCCCACCCTTGATGGTGATATCGATGGTCAGCGATTGTTGAAAACGGCCGTCGATGGACGTGGCCCCGATTATGACGGCGTAGGTTCCGGGAGCGGTGTCCTCAGGAACGTCCAGAACAAGGCGAAGTCTCGTAACGTCGTCGCCGGGCGGGACGGAGACTCGCCGGACCTCGTAGGACATGGTCCTGCCCATCAGCCTGGGGTTCCAGTCCTGCACCGGCGTCTCGACGAATTCGAGGGCCACGTCTATCGGCGACTCCGTCGAGTTCGTTAGCTGCAGGTTGATCTGGACGGGCTTGCCCGCCTCGTAGATGATGTGCGAGAAGTCGGCGGTCAGCAGCAGCTCGCCATCGGCCCGTACAGGCGGGCCGGTTGCAGTGACGAATGCGAGTCCACTAACCACGAATACGGCGGATAGGATGAGCTTCCGCGTGACCTCAGGCCTCCGCATGACTATCTCCTCATCGGTCGTTCACAGGATTTCGGTTGACACGAGTTGCTTCGCCATGGCAGCATCTGGCTGTCCGAAGCACCTTCCAATTTAGCTACGAGTATAGGAAAAAAAGGACAGACTAACAAGTGGCCGGCGTCTTGATCTCCCATGGTGGGCACATGATGGCCGAAGCTACCGAACACCCGGGCTGGTAGGCGCACGCTTATCTCATGAGGAACCAGCGCTGTTGGCCGGCTTGACGCCGGGCTATGTAATCGTACTCGCGATAGTATCGGTGGGCCTAATATGTCAGGCCTGCGGAGAGCCGCAGCCTAGCGAAGAACCGGCGCCCCAACCCATAGCTACGACAGCGCCCCGTCCAACGCCTCCACCGACTCCTACACCCGTACCGTCACGTCCGCCACCCACCGCTACTCCGGTGCCAACGCCACCACCTGAGTCCCAGCCAGCGTCCCACCCAGCGGGGCTATGGGCCGGTCCGGTTGATACAAGTGAGCTAGGAGAGCTAACGGCGCCCTGGCTCGCGATGCGCATTGTGCCCGGCAGGGACCCCGATTCCGATGCATGGCTAGTCGAGGGCGGCCCCTTCGGTACGCCACCGTCCTTCATATGTAGTCCTGAGCGGCAGAAAGACGGTTGGCAACTGGTGGACTGCTCCGGAGGTAGCGGGGCGAGGTTTTCGGCCTTCGTTTCCGAGAAGGCTGAGGGCGGAATTCAGGTCACTCTTCAGGTCCGCGAACGCCCGACGATTACGAGCACACTGACTCGTATTTCGCAGCGGGATGAGCGGCAGGCCTCCGATAACGTCTCGCTATTGTGGCATCAGCCCGGTCGCTCAGGCAGTTTCCATTCAGACGTTTGGGCCGCGGACGGCCTCGTCTTCGCGCCGAAATTCAACGGCACTGTCGAGATTCTGGATGCGAAGTCGGGTCGGATATTAAGCGTCGCAAGGCTGCCCGAGTCAGAGCAGCCCGGCTCTAACACCGCCTTCGACGTCAAGGCCGCGGGCGGGATGATGTACGTGGCGACCGGTTCCAACGGCCTTGTAATCTTCGATGTTTCCGAGCCCGAATCACCCGAACGCATCGGGCAGTACCACGTGTTCGTCGAGGAGGACTCGTCGGAAAACTTCACCGACATACACAACATCTTCCTGTCACCTCGAGGAAGCTTCGTCTATGCAATCAATCACTACTCTTACCCTGACTCTGACATGCGAATCATCGATGTCTCCGACCCGACCTCGCCCCGGGAAGCGGGGCGCTTCGAACTAGACGCCGCCAAAGGGGCGACTCACGACATCAACGTAGTCGAGCGCAACGGGCGGCTCATCGCCTTCCTCAATTATCTGGAGGCCGGCCTCTGGACGCTTGACGTTACGGACCCAGCGTCGGTTTTCGTGCTCGGCTCGATCGAGTGGGACGGAATCTTCAGCCATAGCGGATGGCCCTTCGCCCTGGACGACAGGCTCTATTACGCCCACGCCTCCGAAGGGTACGACCGGCATCTTACGGTCCTGGATATGACAGACCTCGCAGGCCCTGTCATCGTCTCGCATTTTCGCACCCGAGCGGGTATCTCAATTCACAATATGCAAGTAGTCGATGGCATCGCGTACATCTCGTACTACATCGATGGCCTTCGGGTGGTCGACCTGCGGAATCCGGAGAGCCCCATAGAGGTCGGACACTACGACACCGTCCCGTGGGAGGAGGAACGTGGAATCGTTCAGGGCGCTTTCGGCGTCCGGGTGCTGGGAGGGGTGGTGTATCTCTCCGACTTCGAAACGGGGACTTACGCGTTCCACGTCGAGCTTGAGTAGCAGACGCGGAATGAAAGGCATGGCGATGGGGATGGCAGGCAGGCCCGCCGGCTGGCTGGAGCTTGGCATAGGCCAGGCGCTGCGGGTACTGGCGTGGAACTAACGGCCCGTCATAGAGGACGGTCGGAGCAAGGCACACAAGACTTGAAATGTCGTGCTGAACGAGTGAAGAATCCGGGGCGGTGGACCGGGCGTCGACAGGACGGGCAGACGAGGACCCAGCCACCAGATTCTTCGTCGGCCGGCTCCTCAGAATGACGGTCGGGGCTACCCGTCCGGGCCAGCCCCCACAGCCTCGCGGACGGCTCGGACATTAGCTTCCGGGGTCTCGGGGCGGAATGTGCAGCCCGTGCCGAGCATCCAGCCCCTGTTGCCCATGGCCCGTGATACGTCGCGTAGCTGCTCTGCGAGCTCCTGAGGCGTCGCCCGGACGAGGCGCTCTCCGTGGTCAACGCCGCCGATGACGGCCCGCGTGCCCACCAGCTCCTTGCCCTCGGCGAGCGAGGTGTTACCGAACCCGTGGACGTCCCAGTTGAAGGCGCGCACTGGATAGTCCGCAAGCATGTCGAGCATGTTGTTCTCCCTACAGACGTGCAGGACGTGAAACTCAGCTTCAGGTAGGGCCTGAAGGAGCTTGAGATCGTAGGCGCGGCCGAACCGGCTGTACTCGTCGTCCGTCATCCGGTCGCGAGTGGCCCAGGACGTCGTAGCGAAGAATAGCCCGCCAGCGCCCCTGTCCAGGCAGGCGGATGAGAACCGGTTGAAGGTCTCGGTGACTACCTCGAGGGCGTACTCGACGCGCTCGGGATACTCGCGCAGATGGGTCATGAATAGGTCCTCGGAGGGAGCCAGCCGAGATGCTACTGAGAGCGGCGTGAACACCGTCATGAGAAAGGGTACCTCGCCCTTGAGGCCGTCTGCTATCGTCTCCAGCGCGCGTAGATGCTCTCCGAGGGCGGCCTGGTCCGGAGGCAGCACCTCCAGTCTGCGCCAGTCCTCCGGCCCGGTTACAGGCACGGTTAGCACGCGGGGAGTACCCCCGCGCGGATAGCTCATCGCCACTCCCCAGTCTTCGACCTGGTAGGAGGCGCGAGGGTTGACCTTCATGAAGTCCCAGTCAAAGCGGCGCTGGAAGTCCAGCATGGCATCGGCGAGGCCCTTGGCAGAGGTCTCTTCAGCGAAGAAATGACTCCACATGCTGACGGGGGGCCGGTCCACCTCATCCCCACGTAAGGCACGCCAGGACGCGCTCTCTGTGGGTCATCCCGTCGGCCATATTGCCTCCTACGGTGGTGCAGAAATGCGCAAGGCCGCGCGGCCTCCCCCACGGCCCGCCACGCGAAAGCGGTTTGCTTCAAACCGCAGCGATCAGATCACGCGTTCATTCTGCCCCACTCTGTCAGGGTCCGGCTCAGGAGGCCTAACCGCTCGTCCGGCTCCACCGGAGCCTCCTTACATAAGGCCAGGTAGACGGCCAGCCGCTCGTGATAGGAGAGGAGGTTACGACGCCCGGCTAGAAGGTAGACCGGGTGAGCGGTGTTAATAGCCACGGTATCCGCGTCCACCCAACTAACGTCGGCCCTTTGAGGGTCAGCAACCCGTGCGATGCGTGGTCCGCCCCGGGTCGTGCGTGGACGCCGCCGCACGCGCTCTGGCCCGCCTTCATCCTCGCGCGGCGCCTCGCCTTCGTCGGGTCCGGGGGAAGCACTGATGCCCTCTCCGGAGAGCCCAGACGGGCCTTCGCCCAAGGTTTGCTGCGACATCGAGTCTAGGACCGCCTGCGCATCGCCGTGCGGGTCGGGTGTATTCACCGTATCCCGGACAGGAGCGCCGAACAGGAAGCGCAGCTCCGGTATCCGGCGGAGGATCGTAGCGGTCTCGAGTTCGAGTCTCCGAGGCGCCCGCCTCGTCGCCTCCGGCTCCCTGGTCTCCCCAATCTCCTTGAGCCATTCACTGAACGCCTTTTGCAGCTCTCGTCTGACCCGGCTGAACTTCTTGCCCTGGGACCCCGCTGTTTGAAAGTCCTGCTTGTTGAGAGTGAGACACTCTACGAGCTCCGGCGCCTCGACCCAGCCGGTTAGCAGCTCCGGGTGCTGCGGGTGTACACCCAAGGTATCGCGGCGGATGGTCTTCCCATAGGTGGCCAACGCGACGCCTTGCTGTTCCTCGGGAAGAGGTTCCTTAGCCAGAATGAACACGGCTCGCGCGATTCGGCGCTTCCGCCGACTCTGTAGCTCAACCTCTTTTCTCCGTAGGACCAAGTCAGGAGCGAGCGACGGCTTTGCGGTTAGCTGCCGCCCGTTTACGTGAAAGGTCACTCCTGCTGGGTAGATCGGTTCCCAAATGTACAGGTCAGATAGGTACGGCTCCAGCAACGCGCCATAATGGAGCCGAATAGTCTCTTCGATAAACCGGTCGCTAAGGAGCCGACGTCGCCTCTTGCCCAGGAGCAGCTTGACCTTGGTCCCGTCTTTCTTTGGCGTTCTCGACCTCTTGGCCAACCACTGGAGATCACTGCCCTTGAAGCGCCATTCGGAGACAAGACCGTGTTTGCCTGATCGGGTCTCGGTGATGACTTTCGAGGACATCTTGTGGCCCAGCTTGGCTCCAAGTCCGGCAAACCCGATACCCCGACCCCGGACCTTGTGGCTCTCGGCGAGGTCGTGATATTTCTCAAACTCCTCCTCGTCCATTCCTTCGCCGTCGTCGAGGACTGTGACACTCTCCTCGCTTTGGTCTACGTCGACACGAATGTTGGCCGCCTTGGCGTCCAGGGAGTTGGCGATCAGCTCGACGAGGACCGCCTCCTCCAGAGAGTACGAGTAGCTGGACGCCAGGTCATCCAGCAGATGGCGGGCGTTTATCTTACTAATCTGAGGTTTTCTGAGCAGCGTGGCCATGTTGGCTCCTTAGATTTAGGACCTTCGCACCGGCGGCTGTGGTGCGCAGTCGGTCCGCAATACGCGCTAGCGCCTTCACGGGTTCGCCGGGGTGCCGTCGGGGTGGAAGGCTTGCATGACGGGCCGGTCGCGGGGCGGGTTCGCCACTATTACATCTTCGTTCAGGTCGACGCCGAGACCGGACCTGTCCGGAAGCCCGTAGTAACCGCCGTCCATTTGCATCGGCTCAAGCTGGACCTCGTCGAACAAGGAATCGGGCCTCGTGTGCTCCAGGATGAGGAAGTTGGGTATGGTCGCGGCCACGTTTACGCTGGCGGCGGTGGCGACGGGGCCCTTGGGGTTGTGTGGCGCTACGCGGATGTCATACATCTCGGCCATGGCGGCGATCCGCATCATCTCGGAGACCCCGCCACAGTGGCATATGTCCGGCTGTACGACGTCCACCAGCTGGCGCTCGATGATCTCCTTGAACCCCCATCGATTGAGCTTCCGCTCGCCAGTAGCCAGCTCGGTCCCGAGCGCTGCGCTGCGCACCAGTGCCAGCGAATCCACGTTGTCCGGCGGGACAGGCTCCTCGAAGAACAGCACGCCGAGGTCCTCGATGGCCCGTATCTGCTTGATGGCCAGCCCGGGCGTGGAACGCCCGTGGTTGTCGACCATGATATCGACGTCGGGGCCCACGGCCCGCCGCATGGCCTCGATGTGCTTCGTCAGCCAGGCCGGCAGGCTTCGCTCGTCGACGTCGTTGTCGACGTCCCAGCCGGCCGTCTTGACGGCGGTGAACCCTCTTTGGACGCGCTCCCGGGCGATTTCGGGGTTGCCGGCGGAGGTGTAGGCTCGAATGCGGTCCCTGACAGCGCCGCCGAGGAGCTGGTACACCGGAACGCCAAGAGTCTTGCCCTTGATGTCCCAAAGTGCCTGGTCTATCGCGCTGAGCGCCGAGTTTATAATCACGCCACCGCGATACCGGTTGTGCAGGTACATCACCTGCCAGTGGCGCTCGATGGCATCCGCGTCGTGTCCGACGATCTGCGAGGCGAGCATGCGCACGGCCTCGGCTATGGTCGACGTCTGGTTGACCAGCGAACCCTCGCCCCACCCATGCACGCCCTGGTCGGTCTCGACCTTCACGAAGAGCCAGTTACGGCCAGCTCCGCCACCCCACATGACGAACGGCCTTACGTCAGTGATTTTCGCCACGGCCCCCATCCCTTCGGAAGACTCAGGGCAAGCCCTACAACTTCGGCATATCGACGCCCAGCTCAGATGCGACAGCGCTCAGCTTATCCCAGGTCGCCTCAGGTACATTCACCCCTTCACGTAGCGTGCGGCGATAGCTCTCGTCGCCTCTCTCACCCGGCGCGTAGAGCCGGTCGACACCGGGGAGCGGGTTTGCGGAGTTCACCCAGCTCGCCATCGCCTCTATCTGGTCCTTGTACGTTTCCAAGTCCGTGAATTGCGCGATGTCGATGGCCAGTACCAGCACGCCGCCCCCGTTCTTGCCCGCGCCCAGGCCCTGAGCGGGCCCCATTCCCGTAGTGCAACCGGCCAGCGAAAGGGGCCCCACGATCATCTCGATCATCATCGACAGCCCGTGACCCTTGTGTCCGAATTGCAGCCCGCCGAGAGGCAGCACCCCGACGTCCGGGTCCTCGTACTGCCTGGCATCGGTGGCGTAGTTCCCCTGTTGGTCGATGAGCCAGCCCTCTGGTACAGGTTCGTTGCGCTCTATCTTCTGCCGAGCCCTCGTCCCGGCCACGACGCTCAGACTCATGTCGAGCACGAACGGCGGGCCATGCCGACGCGGGACGGCGAACGCGATGGGATTTGGGCCGAGGCGCCGGTCCGCGCTGCCGAACGGGGCGACGAAGACCCCGCCGACGTTGGACCAGACGATACCGACCATGCCCTCCTCGGCGATGCGCCGCGGATAGTCGCCGAGGCGGCCCACGTGGCTTAGCCCGTGGACGCCGACCGCGGCGATGGTGGAGGAACCCGCTTTTCGTACAGCGATCTCCGCAACGTTGGTCAGCGCAACGACGCCGTTGGCGCCGCGTCCGTCGATGACGGCCATGGCCCGGTTCTCACGCACGACCTCGTGCTCATCCCAGGGAACGTACCCCTCAGCGGCGCTCTCGACGTATCTGGCCACTCGCCAAACGCCGTGCGACTCGTGGCCATATAGATCGCCGTCCACCAGGTGGTCGCTTATGAGCTGGGAGTCCTCGTCGGGGATACCGGCAGCCTTGAAGATATCGAAGCTCAGCCCGCGAAGGACGTGGTGTTGGACTACCGGCATGCTGCGGCCGTTCCTCTATTCCAGGCAGTCCGAGTTCAATCGGTCACGTAGAGCCGCCACGATCTACGCTGCATCATCGAAGCCACGGGGGCTTCCGCAACCGTCAGTCTTGTACGTGAGTGTTGGGGTCTGCGCTTCCGAATCCCAGCCCGATTGCGCTCTGAAGCACTTTTTTCAGGCGTGGTCCGGCGGTCGCAATCAGTTGGCCGCTGTAAAACGGGCCCCAGAGAGTGGTCTCGCCTTCGAGAAAGTCAACGAGCCATTCGAAGTGCTCCCGGTTTTTCTCGGGCGTCGTATTTTGTACGCAGTTGATGTGGATTGCTCGCCGCCCGGGCTTATCACTCAAAGCGGAGTGAAACGTCTTGTGGTTCATGAAGATCACATCCCCCGGCTCATTTATGAGCGGATACCGACCCGGAACCTTCTCCGGACTGACGCCTAGCTCGCCAAGGTTCTTGACGAGCGCCTCCCGGAGCTCGGTGAAATGGCTTCCCGGGATGACGTTGAGGGCACCGTCATCGGGGCCGAGCGTATCCAGATATATCGCCGCCCTCATGCTAAAGAGGCCGTCGGGGGCACAGGCGTCGTGGTGCCATGGACTCCCGCCGGTATGGAGAATCCCCTCGTTAACGGTCAAGATGAAGTCTTCCCCCATCAAGCTCTCGAAGATATCAACGATCCTGTCATCATCGAGCAGCGGGTAGAAGACATCGGGGTCGTAGTCGAAGAAGGGGACAACCTGCTGCCTTTTCTCTCCGTGCTTGGGTTTTGGGGCGCCTTTACGTGCCCTCTCCATTGCCGCGTCGAAGGCTGCGGAGATGGTCGCAATCTCTTCGGGCGCCAGAAGCTGCTTGCACTGAAGGAACCCTAGGGTTTGGAAGTGACGAATCTGCTCTTGAATCATAGCTTCTTCCTCCTTCGAAGGCTGACTGGCTCGAGGGATTGGCGTGAGGGATGCGGCAATACTCCTAACCCGCATTTATGAGCCTGTCATCGACGAAGAGCTCGACCCGTGAGCCTATCGCTCGAATCCGTGATCAGCAGGACTCTGAGGCGAATTCATCGCCGCTCTCATGATCGTGGTCCAGAACCCCAATCGCCTCTTCGGCGTTCTCTTGCTTGACGAGCAGCCGTACCCCACGCACGAGAGTCAACTCGGGGCGCCAGCCGCCTGCGTCGTCTGCCGACAGCATAGCCTTGATACCATGGGCCTCCAGTACACCCCTGGCAATCTCCGCTTCCAGCCTGCCGGTGTATGTTCTTACGGGTACTAGCGCCGGCATAAGCTCGCTCCCAGGCCACTACTGTTTCTCGACCGGATTATCCGCTTTGCGATATAGTTCGCTGTGCTGTTCCGCGGCCGCTTCACAACCAACATAAAGCGAGCCTATCTCCCTTCGCGAGCGTGCTATGCGACCTTGGCGAGCCTCCTAAAAATACTCGCCGGACTGCATCAAGTCTATTAGGCGCTGCCGATACGGCTCCTGCATCGGCTGGAGAGGCATGCTGAGGCGTTCGTCCATCAGTCCGATGGCGGCAAGCGCGACCTTGCTGGAGGGGGCGTCGAAGCCCCTGATAGCGTTGCACAGCGGGATGACCTTTTGCTGGAGCTCCAGTCCCTTTGCCAGGTCTCCTTCTCTCATCGCGATGAACATGTCGACGAAGAGCCTTGGCGCGAAGGCGGCCTCCGGGGTGGTCGTGCCGTGACACCCGATGGCTAGGCCGGCGAAGACCATAGCGCCGTGGGTGATCATCACGCCGAAGTTCTCGTCCTGTGTCTCCCACACGAGGGACTGCATGATGCGCTGGTCCCCGACCGACGCCTTCAACCCAACCACGTTGGTATGGGCAGCGAGCCTGGTTATCGGCTCCGGGCATATGCCGGGGGTGATGCCCGGCCATTTGGTGTCGTGGAAGTAGAGTACGACCGGGACCCCTGCCGAATCGGCGACCTCCTGGTAGTGCGCTTCCAGCTCGCGCTCGCCATAGGGCTTGCCGTCGAGCTTGTAGTAGTAGGGTTCGGTGACGTGAACAAGGTCGACGCCGCACTCCTCAGCGAGTCGGATATTCTCGATGGTCTGCTGGGTGCCTGGGGCGCCGCAACCGGTCACCACCTTCACGCGACCGGCCACCTCGTCCATCGCGATCTCCAGGGCACTCCGGTGAATACGCGCCCGCAGGTTGGGCCCCTCCCCGCGTGTGCCGAACATCCACAGGCCTTCGACGCCGCCGTCGATCTCGTAGTTGATGACCCTTCGCAGGGCCGGCTCGTCGACCTCTTCGTCCTCCGTCAACGGAGTGGGAACGATGGGCCAAGTGCCCTCGAATTGGAAGTCCGACATGGTCTGTGTACCCCCTTCCGCCCTCGGTGGTATGACGCTGATTTGCTGGCGCCCCAGCTTATCACAATCAGGAGTGTTCCAGTAGCTGCCGGGCTATGTCGGAAGGCCGTCTGAGACCGGATGCTTGGCCTCGCACGGCCGACCCCACCCCAGATGCTTCGTCGCCGACTCCTCGGCATGACGGTACGGTGGCAGGCACTCCGTTTAGAGAGTCCTTTCGCCCGTGAACTCCAAACCAGGCATTCGGACGCTCCATATGCCCAAATGTCGTGCTAAGGAGGCCGCAAACGAAGGACCTGGGGTGGTGGCGTCCACGGCGGTACGCGCTGACCCCACGCCGCCCCAGGCCCTTCGCAAGCTCAGGGCGACAGTATTAGTAGCCTGGGACGGGCCAATTTGAAATGGAGACCTGCGCGCCTCAGCGGCGGCTAAGGGGCGCTAGCGAGGTGCTATAATCGGCCACGCTTGCGGTCGGTGTGCTGGAGTACCAATCAGTCCAGAAAAGACAGGAGGCCAAGAAAACGATGGCCAAAGACGGGTTCAAGGTGATGGACAGCGACATCCACGCGATCGAGCCACCCGATATGTGGCAGCGTTATCTGGAGCCCGAATTCAGGGGCCGCGGCCCCAGGCCGGCGTCCGCAGACGCGGTAGTAGGTGGGATGATCCCGCTCACCGAGCAGGGCGAGACCAAGCTATATGGGGACGGCAGCATCGTCGTCACCGAGGGTGCCCTCACTACCGGGTATCAGGAGCTTCCTGTCCGGCAGCAGCAGGCGCAAATCCGCCGGGACCTGGCGGACGAACGGGCGACGGAGAGTGGGCGAACGGCCCTCACGGGCACTGCCGCGGGTGGGGGGAGCGACCCAAAGGCGATGCTCTCCGCGATGGAGGTGGAAGGGGTCGATGTGTCTATCGTATTCCGTACTTTTGGCGCCCACGTGCTGGCTTTCGACGCCGACGACGGGATGGACGGCCCGCTGTCCGCCGCGATCTGCCGCGCACACAACAACTGGATGCGCGATTACTGCGATGAGGACCCACAGCGACTGAAGATGTCGGCGCTGGTCCCAGTGCATGACGTCGACGAGGCCGTGAAGGAGGCCTCGCGGGTAGTCAGCCAGCTCGGGGCCGTGGTGCTGGTGCTCCCGAACCAGTCCGTGAACAAGCGGCCGTGGTACGACGAGTACTACCATCCCTTGTGGGCCGAGGCGGAGCGACTAGGCGTCCCGGTCGCGTTCCACGGCATTCAGATGGCCCGCCAGCAACACCTGGGGCGCCGGTATATGGACAATTTCGCTCTGGCGCACGCCGCCGCCCATCCTGTGGAGCTGATGCTCTGCCTTGGCAGCATGCTCACAGGCGGCGTCTTCGAGAAGTTCCCTAATCTCAAGGGCGCGTTCCTGGAGGGACACTGCAGCTGGGTGCCCTGGTGGCTTTACTGCCTCGACGAGCACTATGAGAAGTTCGGTGATTCCGAGAGGTTCGGCCTCACGATGAATCCCAGCGACTACTTCCGCCGCCAGTGCTGGGTCTCCGTCGACCCCGACGAGGAGCTGCTCACCTACACCATCCAGGCGATGGGTGACGACAATATGGTTATCTCCACGGACTGGCCCCACGACGATTCCGGCTATCCGCACTGCATGGACACGTTCATGAGCCTGCCGGGCGTGCCGGACGAGAGCAAGCGGAAGATACTTTGGGACAACTGTGCCCGGCTTTACAATCTGGGCTAAGCGCCGCGTCGCGCAGGTTAGTTTCGCTGGTCGATTCAGGTCACGCCGCTTAAGTGCTCGTACATGGAGGAAGCAATGAAAGGCGCCGTTTTTCACGAGCCCCACGTCCCGTTCGCAATCGAGGAGCTGGACCTCGATGGCCCGAAGGCCGGCGAGGTGCTGGTCGACCTGGTGGGCGCTGGAGTCTGCCATAGCGACTACCATTTTATCGATGGCCACATGACGCCCGCCAAGTCTCCGATCGTGATGGGCCACGAAGGGGCGGGGGTGGTCGCCGAGGTCGGCGATGGGGTGAGCAGCGTTGCGCCGGGCGACAGTATCATCTTCTCAATGGACACGATGTGCGGCCACTGCCGCAACTGCACCGTGGGGCGCCCTACCCTGTGCGAGACGTACGGCCGGTCGATGGTCATGCCTGACGGCACCACCCGATTCAGCAAAGGAGGAGTCCCCTACTACCATCTCGTGGGGACCTACGCCGACCGGACAGTGGTGCACTCCGACAAGGTGGTCAAGGTGCGCCCGGACACACCGCTTGAGAAGGCGTGTTTGATCGGTTGCGCCGTGATTACGGGCGTGGGCGCCGTGGTCAACCGCGCCAAGGTCGAAGAGGGCAGCACCGTGGCCGTCTTCGGGTGTGGAGGGGTGGGGCTCAACGTAGTCCAGGGCGCGGTGCTCGCATCGGCGGCCAAGATAATCGCAGTCGATACGGTCGACTTCAAGCTGGAGAAAGCCGAGGAGTTTGGGGCCACACACCTCGTCAATGCGGACAGGGAGGACCCTGTGGCCCGCATCGCCGATATCACCGGCGGCGGCGCCGACTACGCTTTTGAGGTGGTGGGCTTCCCCTCGATAGTGCGCCAGGCGTTCGACTCGGTGCGCCCAAGCGGCACCGCGGTGATGGTGGGGGTGCAGCCGGACGGCGCCGAAGTCTCGATCGACGGCTGGGACCTCATGATGGACCGCACTCTCATGGGAGCGTTCCACGGCGCGGCCCGGGCCAGGGTGGACTTCCCCTGGCTGGTCGACCTCTATATGGACGGCCGTCTGAAGCTTGATGAGCTAATCACGCGGTACCGGCCCCTGGACGAGATCAACGAGGCGTTCGACGACATGAACAGGGGCGTGACCGCGCGCACCGTCCTGACGTTCCGCTAAGCGATCCCAACCCGCAGCCGGCCGCCTTTCAATGCCAGGCTCACCTGGGGCGACAAGGCCTGGCAGCCGCGCCATGGGCGCCTTTCTAGCCGTGTTAATATAGCGATACAGGGACCCTCCAGCTTCTTGCACACCTCGACAGGCACCGGGTGACGCTATGGCGGATGCTGGGCACATCGTAATCTCGGACATAACCGGCTACACCGAGTTCCTCAGCCAGTCGGAACTCGAACACGCGGAAGACAGCCTGCGGAGTCTCCTTAATCTCCTGCTGGAGCACACGCGGCCGCCCCTGATCGTCTCGCGGTTAGAGGGCGACGCCGTCATCAGCTACGCGCTGGATGGGAGCTTCCTACAAGGGCAGACCCTCGTCGAGACCCTGGAGAGCACCTATGTGGCCTATAGGCAAGCGTTGCAGCGCATGGTGCTCAATACGACGTGCACCTGCAACGCCTGCCGGAACATTCCCAACCTGGACCTGAAGTTCTTTGTCCACTACGGCAGCTTCATGCTCCAGGAGCTCGCCAACTATACCGAGCTGATCGGCAGCGACGTAAACCTGGTCCATCGCCTTACCAAGAACACGATCACCGAGAAGACCGGCCTGAAGGCTTACGGCGTGTACACGGAGGCGGCAGTCGAGGCGCTTGGCATCGGCGACCTGTGCGGTCGCATGATCCGGCACGCGGAGGAGTACGAGCACCTCGGGATGACCTCGATATTCGTCCAGGACCTGCAGGAGGTTTGGGAGCGCGAGCGTGATCGGCAGCGTGTTGTGGTGGAGGCGGAGGACGCTGTGTTCACCAGCGAGTACGATTTCCCATACCCGCGGGCGCTATTGTGGGACTACCTCACGAAGCCGGAGTACAGGGCAATCCTGATGGACTCGGATAGCCAGACGGTGGAGGCTCGCTCCGACGGCCGCGTCGGTGCCGGATCGATCTACTACTGCGCCCACGGCGAGACCGTCTACCCCCAGACTATCGTGGACTGGGAGCCGTTCGAGCAGATGACGATCCAGGTGGCGTCGCCGATACCGAAGGTAGACGGCCTATACACTGTCCGACTATCCAGCGCCGAGAGCGGCACGCGAGCGACGATGCTGGTGAGCAAGTCCCGCGGTCCGCTGTTACTCCGGAAAGCGAACGACCTGGCGATGCCCTTCTTCCTTAAGCGCGATGACCTGACGAAAGGCTGCCGCGCCCTTCACGACCGAATTGAGCAGGACATCGCTGAGGGCAAGGTCGTACAGCCGGCCCCGACCGACGTATCTACCGAGCAGGTAGCTGAGGCGGTGGCCAAGAGCCTCACGGCCTAGACTCAGTCTTCAAGCGCAGCTAGCCCGATGCTCAATCTGCGAACCCGGTCGCCGTCAGTACTGCTGGCCGTCCTAGCCTTCCTCGTCCTACAGGCCTGTGGGGAGACGCAGCCCCCGCCCGGTTCGTTGGAGGACCCAGGGGTCGCGGCCCTATCGGTCTTCCCCGAAACTCCGATGCCGGCCGAAACACCGGGGCCGGCCCAGCCGCTTTCAGTCCCCGAGACGACACCTACGCCAGCTGCCAACGCAACGGGTTCGCCTCTGGAGACGGCAACGCCAACAGCGTCTCCAACCCCTGATGCGTCGCCCACAGCGAGCCCAACTCCCACTCCAACCGCGACCGCTACACCCTCGCCGATCGCAGTGCCCACTGCCACACCTACACCTACAAGAACCCCTACTCCTACTCCAATACCACCCTCGGCGGCCCTCTCAGTTGACGTCGAGTTCGGGGGCGCCCCTCTTGTGGTCGAATTCAGTAACACATCCAAAGGAGCGATAACCGCATCGGAATGGGATTTTGGCGACGACTCCACCAGCAGCGCTCAGTCACCAACGCATCGCTATACCGTGGCCGGTACCTACACCGTGCAGCTCACGGTGTCTGGTCCGGGTGGGACTGATACTAGCGTGATGGTCGACCTCGTCACAGTACAGCCCGGACCGCCGGTGAGCGTCGAGATTTCACCGCCCAGCGCGACCATTGCCGTTCAGGAGAATATTCAGTTCGCTGCAGGCCTGCGAGACGAGTTCGGGAACCTAGTATCCAGTACAGTTGCCTGGGCTATTTCCGAAGGAGTTGGCGCCTTGAACGCCAACGGCCTGCTAACCGCCGGCACCTCTACTGGCACCTTCACTAACGGCGTGTCCGCGTCTCTCCAGACAGAGTCGAGTAGGCTACTCGGCACGGCATCGGTCACAGTGGAAGCGGGCCCATTGTCGAGTCTTACGGTAGAACCCTATGAAGCCACGCTGGACCTAGGCGCCACGCAACGATTCAGTTTCACAGCCATGGACGAGTTCGGGAACAAGGTACCTGGAGGTATCGCTTCCTGGAGGGTGACTCCCGATGTAGTCACCATTGACTCAGCCGGTCTTCTCACGGCTGGAACAGAGGCCGGAGTGTTTCCCGGCGGTGTCTTGCTAACGGTGGTCAAGGACACTGCAGTGGTCACAACGACCGCTGACTTCTCCATTCGACCAGACCCAGTGTTCAGCGTGGCTATAGAGCCAGCCATAGCCATCGTCAGGCCCGGAGACACACACCAATTCGTCGCCACCGGCTTCGATTTCTTTGGAAACGCAATTCTTGGGCTGGAATTCGTTTGGGAGGCCACCGGGGGTGTGATAGAACGGTTCGCAACTGGGACGGCAGACTTCCACGGCGGAGCAAAGGGAAGCCGTTATGAAGTGATGGCTTCGGCGCAGTTCCGGGACAGCTCTCGCACTGGCACAGCGCTAGTTGGGGTCCCACCGGAGTGGATGCCAGCCGGGAACATGGAGGAACCGCGCCGCGACCACGTGGCTGTTTTGCTGGACGACGGCAACGTGCTGATCGTCGGCGGCACGAGGTCAACCGCGGAGCTGTACGACCCGGCTTCCCGAACATTCACTCCCCTGGGAAGCGTGCCGTTTAGTCAGGGAGTTCGTGCTACTAGACTACCTGTTGGAAGGGTGCTAGTCGTGGGCGAGTCTGCTCCGGGGCGGGCGGTGATGATTTACGACCCCGCCACTAAACAGTTCACGCCCACCGGCAGTTTGAACGTAGCCCGCAGGTACTCGTCGGTGACCCTTCTTGCTAGCGGCAAGGTGCTTGTTGCCGGAGGTCAGGAGAGAGCCCCGAATGGGGGTCCTCAGAGTTTGGCTGTAGCAGAGCAGTACGACCCTGCTACAGGAGATTTCACCGTGATCGGGAGCCTGAACGAACACCGCAGCGGGAATGTAGCAGCCTTGCTACCAACGGGGAAAGTGCTAATCGTGGGCGGAACCCAGACCACGGAACCGGGCCGTGGGGTTCTTCTGAAAACGGCTGAAATCTATGACCCAGCGACAGGAGGCTTTAGTGTGATCGCTGAGACGGCCGGTACACGAAGTTTGTTCTTTTCGGGACTCGTGATCCTAGGAGGTGGGAAGGTTCTCTTGCCCGGAGGCACCTTTGCCGAAGTATTCGATCCTGACACGAATACCTTCGCCCGCACACCAGATATGGGCACAGGTCACCGCAGTCATACGGCGACACTTCTGACGGATGGAACGGTACTTATCGCGGGGGGTGTCCTGACAACCGCGGTCGAGTTATACGACCCTAAGACGGGAAGTTTCACTTCCCATTCCACCTTGCCAGAAGCCCGCCAGCAGCATACAGCAACACTCTTGCCAACAGGCGAGGTTCTAGTCATAGGCGGATCTGTTCTCAACGCAGATAGGCAGGGTGGCCAAGATCTGAGTTCTGCCCTCATCTATGTTCCCTAAAAACCCATGAGCTGAGCCCTCTGGTAGCGGGCGGGCTCGTGACGAGTCCCTAAAGGTGTTCCTCGACTGTCATCCGAAACCGAGTGCGCCACATGTTGCCCCATCCGGGTGGCGCGCTTAGACTGGTGCAACCTGCCACTGTGTCGTATCTGTCACTACAAGAAAACGGCGGAGTAGAGGGGTAAAGGGGTCGCGATCGCGGTGAGGTAACGGTTCTTTCCCGCGTCCGGGCTAAGGGTCTAAGGCCGACGCCGGCTCGATTTGGCGCCGCTGCAGGGCTGCCGTGGCGCCTAGATTCCTCGCTGCGCTCGGAATGACAGTACCTTTACCGCGCTCGGAATGACACTACCCTCGCGCTAGGTTGACCCTCCGACCGCTCCGTGCTAGCTTGACGCCATACGGAACTGCATCGGGGGGCCCTATGCCAGAAAAGAGTACAAACGAGAAGCGGCGTTACGCCCTCGTCGGCACCGGCAGCCGGGCGGTGATGTTCCTCGACCCGCTGGCCACGCGCTTTCGCAATGACACTGAGTTGGTCGCCCTGTGCGATCCGAACCCAGCACGGCTTGCCTACCACCGCGACCGTCTCGTTCAGGAGCTCGAGTATGCTGAGGTCCCGACGTTTCCCGCGGGCCAGTTCGAGCAGATGGTGCGGCAGACCCGCCCCGACACCGTGATCGTGACGACCATAGACGCCGAGCACCACAGATATATCGTCTGGGCGATGGAGCTGGGGTGCGACGTCATCACCGAGAAGCCCATGACCATCGACGCGGACAAGTGCAACGCGATCCTCGATGCGGTGCAGCGTACCGGGCGCAGCGTCAGGGTCACGTTCAACTACCGCTGGGCGCCCGGAGCGACGATGATGCGCAAGCTCCTGAGCGAAGGCGTCATAGGAGACGTCATCCACGTCGACCTCGAATACCTGCTGGACACGAGTCACGGCGCCGATTTCTTCCGCCGCTGGCACCGCGAGAAGGACAAGTCGGGAGGCCTGATCGTACACAAGGCGACTCATCACTTCGACCTGGTGAACTGGTGGACCGACTCGGTGCCGGAGACGGTGTTCGGCATGGGCCGGCTGGCGTTCTACGGCCGCGAGAATGCGGAGCAGCGCGGTGTGGAGGTTGGCTACGACCGCTATACCGGCAGCGACACGAAGGGCGACCCGTTCGCCATCGACCTCGGCGCCGACGAACGGCTTCGCCGCCTTTACCTGGAGGCCGAGACGCACGACGGCTACTTCCGCGACCGCAACGTGTTCGGCGACGACATCACCATAGAGGACACGATGAGCGTGATGGTCAGATACCGGACCGGCGTCGTGCTGAACTACTCGCTCAACGCCTATATGCCGCGCGAGGGCTTCAACGTGTCAGTGAACGGGACCAAGGGTCGCATTGAGTATCGGGAGGAGCACCCCTCCGGCATCGTCGCCGGCCAGGGCGATAGGAAGCGGAGGAAGGGCGAGTGGCTAAGCCAGCTTGAGGTGCATCCGCTTTTCGGCGAACCCTACCAGGTCGATATCCCGGCCGGCGGCATCGGCGGCCACGGCGGGGCTGATCCGCTGCTGCAAGACCAGATCTTCTCGCGAAACGGGAGGCCGGACCCCATGGGTCGCGACGCAGGTCAGGGACAGGGCGCCGCGTCGGTGCTTATCGGGATCGCGGCCAACAGGTCGATGGAGGCGGGCGCGCCTGTCTCCATCGCCGACCTGTGCCCCGCACTCGGCGAAGCCAAGCGGCTGAGCGAGCTGGCCTGACCGTGCTCAGCACACTCGTCTAGCGCCAGTCAGATGTCCGTGGCCATCTCGCCCAAGTGATTTACGTCCCCGACGCGTAGCACCGCCGTATAACGCGGTGGGCCTCCGTCGATTCGGCCTCGTGGCCAGTACTCCAGCTCCGTGATGGAGGCGTTGGGCGCCTCGAAGTCGTGCTCCCAGGGCACGTGCGGTCCGATACCTAGCGCCCAGCGGACCTGCGCATCAATCGTGCCCGAATGAGATACGACGGCCACGCGTTGGCCGAGGTCCTGTTTCACGACATACTCACAGAACGTAGCCACCCGAGAGCAGAACTCTGCGAGTGTTTCCCCGGTAGCGCCCTTGTGTTCAGGTCTCCATGTCAGCAGGTCGGGCCTGTCCGTAGCGCTCTCGACCGACATTCCCGCCAGCTGAAACTCGGCGAGGCGAGGATCGACCACCGGCTCCAGGCCAAGTTTGTCGCAGATTATCTGAGCGGTCTCTAAAGCTCTGGGAAACGGGCTCACGTAGACAGCGTCGATGGGTCCGTTGTTGGAGAGCTCAGAGGCGAGAGCTGCGACTTGTCGGCGGCCGAGCTGGGTAAGCGGAGCTTCCCGGTAGCTCCCAGACCCGCCGTCGGGGCGGGCCTGGCCGTGCCGGACCAGGACCAAAGTGGTCTTTCGGTAGTGGTCAGCCATGGTTGAAGGAGTTCCTTTGATCCCTGCGGCTTTGCGCAGAATCTCGCAATGCACGGCCGTGTTGGACACGCGCCACGAAAGTAGTTTTCAAACCATCGTTAGTACTGGGCAACTAATGTCCGTAAAGCCGGAAATCCCCCTTAATCCCCCTTTGCGAAAGGGGGATACGAGCCGCGCGGGCGCCATCACGAACTTAGCTTCAAACATGCCTCCGGTTCTAGGCTCATCAATTCCGTAGGCAGAATCGCCCGTGATCCCCCTCTGCGATAAGGGGATACGAGCGGCTTCAAATTCGGACGTCGTCCAACACCTGTCTGAGGATTCGCGGCGCGGACGACACTTCTTTAACGCGAGGCCCACCGAGGAAAAAAGAGTGCTAGAACTCAGCGCCCCTGCCGATCGAGAACGCGGTGTCGTTCGGGTCTGCCATCCAACCGGCATACAGCGCGTCTACCTCCGCGCGGATGTGCCTCTGCACCGCCGCCACGAACTCGTCAGTCGTGGTGCCCTCCACCCTGCTGGCCAGCCCGCGGGGACCGAACCCCAGGACGATCTTCTCGTGGACGTGCTTCTCAGGGTCGTTGAAGTAGTACGGCTGGGTATCGCGGAGAAAGGCCGGCAAGTCCGAGCCCTCGGTCCTGTATATCGCTGGGTTCGCGAGAACGACAAGGGCCTCTCCGGTACTCACATCCACGGGCCTGCTCGGCACTACGAAATCGCCGGCGCGCACCGTCTCTTGGAGCTCCGGCGCCCAGTGCACGACCGTGTAGGTTGGGCCCGGCTCCACCCACTTCGCCGTCATGCGCCGGACGATGTCGTACTCGTACCACTCTCTGAGCTCGGGAAAGTGGTGGAGTGGGAGAGTGCTACGGGTCTCTTGCTCATCGCGGCCAATCGAGCGGATGTCGTTGAATAAGATGAACCAGTTTACGTAGTCCCGCAGGGCCCGCGTGTACTTGGTCACGCCTTCGGTCCGCCCTGGACTGCTCGTATCGACCAGGATGACGTGCGGCATTGTCTTGCTCAGTTCCCTGGCGAACTCCGGAGGAAAGCCCGATATTATCTGGCGCTCCAGCTGGTAGGGTACGGTCAGGGTCCAAGAGTGGTGTGAGGGGACCCGGTCATATCGGAGCGTAAAGCCTTCCTGAAGGTAGTGATCCAAAGGCTCTACCAGCCACTGTCTCCCGTAACGGTGGTTCCCCACGACGACTATGTCCCGGGCGGTCCGATCTCTGAAACTCCTAAGGAATCGGAGTAGACAGAACGCCTCGTAGCCCGCGCGCTTGACCTCCGCTAGCTGTTCGGGGTCCAGCTCATACTCGGCTGGGGCTGCGGCAGGTGGAAGCGGTCGTAGCCGGTGGAACCGGCCGTACTGGTCCTGGTTGCCGGCCTCGGCGGGGTTCACCCTGGCGTCAATCGCGGCGAACCGGTGAAACTCCAGGTCCTTCTGCAACGGGTTATCGAGATCGAAGCGACCTTCCTGCGTCTCTTGCCGCAGCCGGTCGAGCTCCGCCAGCGTCGACTCCAGCTCCGAGCTCTTCGCCAGCGCTTCGACCAGTACCGCCGTCAGTCTCACGCCGGTAACGTTCTGGGTATTGATCCCCTTTATCCACTCATCCACTCTCTCCAGCCGTCGAGTCGCCTCTTCCCTTGAGTGGTTGCGCAGGAACGGATTGATGAGCTCCGCATCGGACATGGTGCGCCATCGATCGACGGCCTCCAAGCGGCTCAAATCGATCGATCGTGAGTCTGCCAACTGTTCGTCACCTTTCTCTATTCTCGTCGCGGTGTTGGAAGGCGACTTGTCGTGCTGCGCCGTAGGGAGACCTCACCCCCGGCCCCTCTCCGCAATTGCGGAGGGGGGAGAACGCACAATTCATCAAGCTGTTTCGGCTGGGGTGAGGTAGGCCCCGCGAGAGGATAACATACCCGTTGCCCGGTCACTCCGCCCGGAGGTCCTTCTCGCCCGGTACCCAACGCAGGGGCGAATGTTCTGTATCGGGGTCGCGAAGTATACTGTCGCGCGTGACTAGTCTCGCGGACTGACCCCGGGAGGCAAAGAAGATGTTAGAAATCGATCTAGTCGAAACGTTCGTCGTCCCGGTTGGGCTGGACGACGGGCCACTTCTTGCGGTCGACTCCGCCGACATGCACTCCCTCATGTCCGCCGACGGGGGCAGGACCTGGGAGAACAAAGGGCCGCTCCGCGACGCTCGCGGCCGTCCCCTCGTGAACGGCGAGCGCACCCGGCGAGTGCATTTGCTAAAGCTCAACTCGGGCGAAATCGCTCTGAAGTTCGAAGTCAGGGAGGGTGAGTGGTACAGGGGGAACTCGAACAAGAGGGTGAATTCGCTCTTCGCTCCCTACTTCGCCAGGAGCCGCGACGGCGGGGCCACCTGGGCGGACCCGGTGCGAGTGGCGCCCGCCGGTGTCCATCCAAACACGACGTTCCTGCTGGAGACCGATGAGGGCGGCCTGGTGCTTCCGAACGAGTACGCGTTCTACCAACCCGGCGTTGGCGGTAAACGTTCAAAGATGGGTGTATGCGGCGCGTTCACCTCCGCCGACGGGGGCGCGACATGGCTCGACTCGCACGACAATCTCTGGGTTCACGAGGATGGCGGTGCGGTCCAGGGACTGTGCGAGGCGCCGGTGGTGGCGCAGACCTCCCAAGGACGCCTCCTCATGTTCATGCGCAGCGAGTACCCGCGTATCGCCGAGAGCGCCAGCGATGACGGCGGCCGCACATGGAGTCACGCGCGCCTCAACGACCTCATCAGCAGCCGTGCCGAGATCTTTCTCACGCGGGTGCCGTCCACCGGCGACCTGCTCTGCGTCTGGAACCAGGCGAGCAACGAGGAGATCGAGACTGGCTTCTACCGCGCAAGGCTGACAGCAGCCATCTCAACCGATGGCGGAGCCACGTGGGGTAACTTTCGCACCGTAGCTATGTCGCCCGGCCAGCCGCTCGTGGGCCGAATCGAAGACCCGGACCCACCGGCGCTCCTGGTGACACCGTGGCCCGTGCCGCCGGAGGAGCACATGGTGAGCGACGAGTTCCATATGAACCGGGCTCCGCGGGTGCAGTTCATCGGCGACAAGGCATACATTGGCTACACGCACCGGGCGTACAGATATGTCGACGGCGAACGAGTGCGGGAGCATGTTGGCGTGAGGCTCAAGGTGATGCCCGTCGGTTGGTTCTACGAGCCGGAAACCCGGGGGTCGCAGCGGTGAAGGAAATCTCGACGAACTCAGAGCGACCCATGAAGAATCCGTGGCTTGCGGCGGCACTGAACGTTGTCCCCTTGGGACTTGGGTATATCTATCTCCGGCGATGGCTCCGGCTCGACGCCGCGCTGGTCGGCGGGCTCGTGACGGTCGGGGTGAGCGTGGTCCTGATGTACGGCTTCGCTTTCGCCTGTGGTGATGCGGGATGCTCGATAGACTCCATAGCAGAGTACGTCCCACTCCTCATCATAGTCTCGCCGCCGGTGATACTAGCTGCCGCAACCGCCCAGGACGCATGGCGTGTCGCAACAGGACGAGAGCCCGACTGAAGACTAACAGCAGCCGTCCACTCATCAAGCGGGATCATCTATGAAGCGAGAGCCTTCGCAGTGGTAGAATCTGGCCGATTCAGGGAGTAGGTCAATCCATGTCCGACCAACAAGAACACGAAAAAATGGTCGAGGATACTTGGCGGATGTTCCTGACGGAAGGAAAGCACACCAAGGAGTTCCGCTACCGCCACATGTTCGGTCTACTTCCCTCCAACCCCCGATGTCGGTTTTGTAATGCTCCGTTTCGCGGCCTCGGCGGGAGGCTGATGAAGGTAATCTTTGACAAGCGTCGGTCTAATCTCAATCCAGTCATTTGCGATGCTTGTGAGCACTTCGCGTCCGAGTATCAGGGCGGAGCCGAAATCGAACTATCTCTGTTATTCGCCGATGTGCGCGGGTCCACGACCCTCGCGGAGAACATGACGACGTCGGAATTCAGCCAACTAATTAACAGGTTCTACAAGGCGGTGACCGGCGTCCTGATCCGGACTGACGCCCTGATCGACAAGCTCATCGGCGATCAGGCGGCAGGCATGTACGTTCCGGGCTTCGCGGGCGCCGACCACGCCGAGCGCGCCGTTGAGGCCGCTAAAGAAGTCCTCCGTGTTACCGGTCATCGTGATTCTGGGGGACCATGGATTCCCCTCGGGGCGGGAGTCCACACCGGGACTGCATTCGTAGGCTCGGTCGGCTCCAAAGAGGGCACGACCGACATCACCGTCCTCGGCGATGCGCCCAACACAGCAGCCCGGCTTTCGTCCAGCGCTGCGGCTGGAGAGATCCTGGTCAGCGAAGCGAGCTCGGCGGCAGCGGGCCTTGACGTAAGCGCCACTGAGAAGCGAGTCCTAGAGTTGAAGGGGAAAAACGAGCCGGTGACCGCCTACGTCATATCGGAATACTAATCGAAGTCCCTTTGCGATCAGGGTACGGCGACTCAACAACAAGCTGCCATCTCATCGTGCTATCACGACCGGGACCTCGTGCAGACGTCGAGGCCGCTTCGCAAGGACACCAGAATGAGTAACGTGCCGATGACGCGACCCGAGGAGGCGCTGTCGATCCAGGTCAGCGACTTCCCCGCCTCGCAGACCTTCGCCGGCCTGGAAGGCGGCCGGATAATGCGCGCCAGCGCCAGGGGGTTTTCGATCTCCGACGACGGCGGCATGACCTGGAACGAGCCCTTTGCCGGGAGGGACGAGAACGGCGACCCCGTGGTCGATGCCAAGGCCCTGGTGAGCCTACCCGGTGGCGCCGTGGGGAGGTCCGAAGGCCGGCACAAGCCCGGCGCGTTCATGCGGCACGACGACGAGATGCTCTTCCGGAGATCCGACGACGAAGGCAAGACCTGGTCTGCGCCAGTGGTAATGAACACGGGCCTGATCCGCGCCCACGCTGTCAAAGACACCCTGCTCCGGACCACCTCGGGCCGCATCATCCAGCCGGCGTACTTCTCCGTAGGCCAGGGCTCGTGGCACCACGAGGACGCGCCATTCGTGGGCGGCTACCTGAACGGCAAGTTCGTCTCCACCGACGCCCACTACTACGACCCCCACTTCACGGTCTGCTACGTGCTCTACAGCGACGACGAGGGAGAGACGTGGCGCACCAACAGCGATGGGGAGCTTCTGATCCAACTGGAGCCCGGCGGGCAGGTCGCCAGGACCAACGAGCCCTCAGTGGCCGAGGTAGAGCCGGGCAGGCTGCTGATGATCATGCGCAACGCGGTAGGGCGGCTCTTCCAGGCATGGTCGGAAGACGATGGTGACACGTGGTCGCGGCCCGAGCCCACCCAGCTAGCCGCGAGCACGGCGCCGGGACAGATACGCAGGCTGCCCAATGGTCATCTGCTGGTGGTGTGGAACCAGCAGAGCGAGCAGGAGATTAGGGAAGGCTTCATTCGCACGCGGATGTCGTCCGCCATCAGTCGAAACGGCGGCGGCATCTGGGAGTGCTTCCAGAACGTGGAGTCGATACACGAGGAGACCCACGTCGAGCCGGGACCGATCAGGATGGTGCGCCCTGAGGGCCGGTACTCAATCCTGCCCGGAGCGGCCGAGGAGGTGGACTCTGAGTACGCGGTCCCCCTCCCTGAGGGCTACGGGCGCTGGTCTTATCCCGCCGTGTACGTGGCCGAGGACCGAGTACTCATCGCCCACCACTACACCCTGCAGGACACTCAGACGGGCGAGGAGACGGGCCGGCAGAACAAGCTGAAGGTGCTGCCAATCTCCTGGTTCTATGGCGGCATGGACCCAAACGCCCAGAGCACGCTGTTGACCAAGATTCGGGACCTGCCTCCGAGGCCGTAGGTGGGCGTGAGGATTCGTTCGTCCCGAGATAGAGGAATTGAGCGGCCCGCGGCCAATCCCCCTTAATCCCCCTTTTCGAAAGGGGGAGACGAGGCTGGCCTCCCCGGACTCCCGGAAACGAGCAGTTACTTGAGAGCTTGTCGAAGGAGGCTCATCGCGCCACTTCGAAAGGGCCTCGTGCCTGGCTGTCGCAGACCTTGACCGCCCTATCCCCCTGAGCTATCGTGAGCGGCGCACCTGGGAGGGTCTGCGATGAAGGTGAGCAGTGCCACAGTTATTCCGCCGGCCACGGCTGCTGCGCAGGAACGACGGCGCGTTCACGAACTGGCAGTACGTCGCATGGGAAGGTCACGGGCCGCCCTTTGCCCGGTCGAACGGCGTCACGAATTCACGGAGGACACGCGTGATCGATAGTCAAAGCCCCGAGGAGACGCAACACCTCGCGGCCGGTGACACGCGTCTGGCGCGCAATCCCCCGCCGGGCCAGGACCTTCGCCTCAGCTATCGGTCGGAGATCGACGGAACCGACCAGCCCTACGCGTTATACGTACCCGCCGGCTACGACGAAGGGCGAACGTGGCCCTTGGTCGTCAATCTCCACGGCACCTCGGCGGGCATGGGAAAAGAGATGGTCGGCCAGACGTCCAAGAACTACAGCGCGGACCGAAACGCGCTGTTCCTCTGGGCGGCCGAGCGTCACGGCGCGATTCTAGCCACCCCATTCGGCCGCGGAGTCACCGAGTTTCGCGGCATAGGAGACAACGACGTCTTCTGCGTGCTGGCTGACGTACAGCAGAGATACCGAGTGGACCCCGAACGGATCGCGCTTACCGGGCTGTCCATGGGTGGGACGGGCTCTTTCGAGCTGGGTCTGGACCACCCCGGCGTATTCTCCGCCGTCGCCCCCATCGGAGCAGCCCACAGCTTCCACTGGCTGGCCGCCAACGGCGAGCACACACCCTTCTGGTGCATCGGCGGGGAGTTCGACCGCGACTTCGTGAAGAACGGCGGCCTCGAGTGCGCCGAGAAGATGATCGAGTTGGGTTTCGACTGCCGGCTCGACGTCCTGAAGACGCGGGAGCACTCCGACTTCGTGCCGGAGTTCTTCGACAATGTGGTGGAGTGGCTGGTGCAGCATCGGGTGGCGCGCCACCCCACAGAGTACTCGAGCAGCACCCTCCTGCCGATGTTCGGCCGGGCCTACTGGACGGCGATCGACGCCATCGAGAGCCCCGGCACGATCGGCACGGCGCGCGCCCAGATGGTCGACGCCAACCGCATCGCCATCGAGACCGACAACATCGTCGCCGTCACCGTGCTGCCCGATCCGGAGCTATCCGACCTGACGCGGCCAATAAGCGTGGAGGTCGACGGTACGGACGCGTTCGACGGCGTGGTCAAGGCCGATCAGGAGGTACAGTTCGTCCGCGAAGACGCCAGGTGGCTCGCGACGCTTGCCCCACGCCGCGAGATATCTCTGACCGGGTATCGCAACAACCCGGTCGCCGACGCGCCCGAGGAGTTGACGATGGAGGGCGTAGAAGCGGCGCTGGCCATATGGATCGCCGACGCTATGAGAGCAGCCACCGGCGCCGACGTAGCTATGTACAACCGCAGGTACTATCGGGGGCTGCCCATACCAAGGGGCGTCGTGGACGAGGTCGACCTGTTGCAATGTACGCGTCCCGCCAATCAAGAGCTGGCCGTCGCCGAGCTCACCGGTGGTGAGATCATCCGCATCCTGGAAGACAACGTCGATGTGCCCGATACCCTCCGCCACAGCTTCCCGCTGACTTTCGGGGGCGAGAACCTGGAGTTCCTGGTGCAGCCGTCCGGGTTCAGCTACTCCTTCGACCGAGCGCGGCCATACGGCCAGCGTGTCGTGGAGTGCGACATCGACGAGAGCCGCCTCTACCGCGTCGCGCTGGAGGGCCAGGTACCCGAGCGCGCGGAGGTGTGGCGCCGCGCCACGATGCGACTGGCCGACCTTTACCCCTTGCGATACGAGCGCACGGACGTCCCGGTCGTAGGCGCCCTTTACGCCCACGCGTTGCGCACGGGGCGCATCGAGGCGCCGATGGGCGGCAAGGTCCGGGAGGCGTGGGGGTAGGCGTGGGCGGAACTATGTGCCGCTCCAATAGCACGCCCAGGGGATGAATATGAAAAAGAACAGGATGAAATCGAAGCTGTTGGCGGGCGAGCCGGCGTTTGGCGTTTCGGTCATGTTCCCATCGCCCCAGGTGGTCGAGATGCTCGGTAAGCTCGGTTTCGATTGGGTACTCATCGACTGCGAGCACGGTTCGACGTCCCCCGAGAGCGTCGAGATGATGGCCCTGGCCGCCGAGGCTACAGGCATGACCCCTATCGCTCGTCCCTGGACGAACAGTCCGGAGGCGATACTTCGCGTGATGGACCGCGGCGCGATGGGTGTGCAGGTACCGCATGTCAACACGGCCGAGGAGGCGCAACGCGCGGTGGAGTCGGCCAAGTACCACCCGTTGGGGAGCCGCGGGATGGCGGCGGGCACACGCTCGTCCGACTACGGGTTCGGGCTGCCCATGTCCGAGTACGTCGAAGAGTCCAACCGAGAGACCTTGGTCTGCGTACAGCTAGAGGACGCGGAGGCGTTGGAGAATATCGATGAGATACTCAAGGTAGACGGGGTGGATGTGTTCTTCCTCGGACCATCGGACCTATCGCAGTCGATGGGATACCCGGGCCGCTCAGATGTCCCCGAGGTCCGGGAGGCGATGGACAGGGCCTTTGCCAAGATCGTCGAGGCCGGGAAGGCGCCAGGCTCGGCGGGAAACGCAGAGGCGGTGCGACGGTATCTCGGCAAAGGGGCGCTCTACCTCTACACTCACGTCCCTACCCTGCTCCGCGACGCCAGCGGCGATTTCCTGGAGGCGGTGAAGGGGTAGACGCTCAGCGTACTCTTCTGTAGGGGCGCTCCCGTGTGAGCGCCCTCACGTTTCGCACAAGACGGGCGGCCACACTGGGCCGCCCCTACGTCGTGATCTGCGGCGTCGTGTCACCTTCTTCTTAGTGGGCATTCCCGTGTGAGCTCTCCCCCTTCGGCCAAACAACAGCGTGGGCTCCGCAAGCACACCCCGCTACGAACCTCACGGCGAACGGAGACGGCACCGTTCCGTTCGGCCTGAGCCTGTCGAAGACCGCCAAACAGGCACACTAATGCTCGATTACCGTGCCGCCGCCGATGTTGATCGCCTGTCCGGTGATCCATGAAGCGGCTTCCGTGCATAGGTAGGCGATGAACCCGCCGACCTCATCGGGTGTGCCTACCCTGCCTATGGGGTGCGCTTTGGCCTTCTCTTCCCACCCCTCGCCCCGACCGAACTTGTCCATTCTCGCGGTGTCCACGGTGGCGGGGCACACGGCGTTCACGTTAACTCGGTGCGGGCCCAGCTCCATCGCCAGCGACTGGGTCATGCCGATCTGCGCGAAATTGGCGGCGTTGTATGCGAGGGTGTTGGCCGAACCGCGTTTGCCGGCCGCCGACGCGACGTTGACGATCTTGCCGCCCTCGCCCTGCCTCATCAGCTCTCGCGCCACTACCTTGCTGCAGAGGTATGTGCCGCGCACCTTGATGTCCACCACCTTCTGGAATACATCGGGGTCCAGGTCGACGATCGGCACGCGGTCCGCGCCGATGGCCATCGCAGCGTTGTTCACCAGGATGTCCACGCGGCCAAACTCCTCCAGCGTTCGCGCCATCATCGCGTCGACCGCGTCGACGTCGGCTACATCCGCCACGATCGGCAGCGCGCGGCGGCCCTTGGCGCGTGCGTCATCCGCGGTGCTCTCGATATCCCTCCACCCCATATCCTTCTCGTCCGCTGGAAAGGTCGAAGGATCCCTCCCGGTCCCGGTCACGACGACGTCGCACCCGAGGTCCGCCAGAGCCATAGTGGTCGAGTATCCGATGCTCCGCCGCCTGCCTGCTCCGGTGATTATTGCGACCTTGCCGTCGAGTTCGCCCATGATTACTCCTCCTGAGAGATATGGTTTGGTTCCTGACGCGGCGGGTCACCGAAGGAGCGACCCGACGCTCACTCGCCGAGGGACGTAGACAGTTCCTCGTGAGGCGCAGCGCCCGTGTCGCGGTTTAGGCTGGCGCTACTGGCCCCTGATCGGCTTGGTGTGAGCCGCGTACACGTCCGGGTCGACTCGCACGTCGATGAGGTGTAGCCGGTCGGACTCCAGAGATGTGCTAAAGGCGGTCTCGAACTCCTTCAGAGTGTGCACCTCCGAGCCAACGCCTCCGAAGCTCTCGGCAAGGCGGACGAAGTCCGTCTGCTCGAGGTCCACGCCCTCACGTGCGTACTCCTTGGCCCGCTGTTTGATCCGGATCATTCCCAGCGTACCGTCGTCGAAGACGATGATCACGGGGGAGAGCTTCAATCGCGCCGCCACCTCCAGCTCTCCGGCGCGCATCAGCATCCCGGCGTCGCCCACCAGAGCGATAGTCTTCTGCTCCGGCCTGACCAGCGAGGCGGCGAGGGCGGCGGGCAACGAGTAACCCATCGTATTGGCGCCGCTGGAGTCGAAGTATGTGCCCCGTCCGTAAACCTTCCACGCGTACAGGTTTACCCTGCCGTAGATGCCGGCCTCGGATGTCAGGATCGCGTCGCGGGGGGCCATCCGGCGCGCGAGAGCCAGGACTGAGGCTGCGTTTAGCTCGGACTTATCGGCCCCGAGCTCCCTCATGACGTCTTCCCAGAAGTCCTGGATCTCAGACTCGTCCCACGTCCGGCGCTCTCCTACACTGCCGGCCACCGAGACTAGGAGCTCTGAAAGAGGGCCGGTCGGGGCCAACGATGGCGCCCCGACAGTCTCGTCCGCTGCGACTGGAACGGCGTCCAGAGTCACCAGCGGCTGGGGGTGCTTCCAGGGACTGAGCAGCTCCACGCGGTCCAACCCGACCCCCACGACGAGGTCGCTCTTAGCCATCATGCGGCCCTCGAAGGTCTCCTCGCGGTACACGCCGGACATGACCCCGGCGTAGAGTGGGTGGTCCTCGGGGATGGCGCCGCGCGCTTTGGAGGTCACCAAGACCGCGGCCTGAAGCTTCTCCGCCAAGGCTACCAGGTCGCCCTGCGCTCGTTGGCGCAGCACCACCGGACCGGCGATCAGAATCGGCTTCTCGGCTTTGTCGATGGTCGCTGCTACTGCCTCAGGGTCGCCTTCAATTCGCCGCGGCGCGGCCAGCGCCTGCTCCTGGACGGTATTGCCGTCCGCTCCGACGCTGGGAGCGAAGTCCATCGGTAGATCGAGGTGTACGGGGCCGGGACGCTCCGCGGTGGCGATGTGAATCGCCTCGGCGATGCGGGCCCCGGGGTCGCTGGCATCCAGAGTGATAGACGCCTTGCACATGGGGCCGAACATCGCCCCGTGGTCGATGTTCTGCATGGACGTGAGCGGCCCCTGCCCGGGACCGTAGGTCTCGGTGAAACAGAGGAGTGGGTGTCGCTCGAGGTACGCGTAGATGGCCCCACTCGTAAGATTCGTAGCGCCAGGGCCCATTATCGAAATGCAGGCCCCGCAGGAGTCGGTGAGCTCCCCGCTTACCACGGCCATCATGGCGGCGGTGGTCTCGTGCTGGACCAGGACGAACGGGATCTCTTCCAGGCGGCACGCCTCGATGAGATCGACAGAGCTTCCGCCGCCCGGGATTCCGAACACGAAACGGACGCCGTTGCTCCTCAAAGCCTCGGCCACTTCACGGGCGAATCGAGTTTCCGCTGACTCCTTTTCCAACGCGACTGTCATGTGCTAGCTTACCTACCTCATTGATCTCGGTCTTTGTCGGTCATGATGGTACGGTTGCTCCTAAACGCTGTCAAACCACGATTTTTAGCGAGTCGTTTTTCAGAGTGGGTTCGCTGGCCCTTTTGTCGCACTCGGCGGAAGCGAGACCTTCAGCCGATGACCTTGCTCCCCCAATGTCGTCCTGAGGCGGCTGCCGACGAAGGAGCTGGGGTTGGGGGTCTTGCGACGTTGAGACACGTGGACCCCGCCCCAGGCCCTTCGCCCGCGGCGGCCTCAGGGTGACAGGAGGTGGCAGCTGAGCTCAGAATGTGCGGCCCCGGCCACGATTCTGTCATGCTGAGGAGTCCCCGACGAAGCATCTGGGGTAGGGCCAGCCGTGTGCAAGCGTGCCCAAGACCCAACACCACCCCAGACCCCCTCGCCTCGCTCAGGGTGACACTGTTTGGCGGTTGTCACCCGCTGCGGCCACCGGCTAGCATCGGTGTATACTCCGACCGAGTCCGGCTGATCGTCCAGGAGTCACTATCTGAGATGCGATTGAAAAACAGGGTTGCGCTTGTTACCGGAGGAGGGGGCGGATTCGGCCGCGCGATCTCCCGGGCGTTCGCAGGAGAGGGCGCTCGCGTGATCGTAAGCGACGTGCGAGAGTCGGGCCGCGAGGTCGCTGACGAAGTGGACGGCGTCTTCCTCCAGGCCGATATATCAAGCATGGAGGAGACGAGGGAGCTGGCCCGTCGCGCCATCGACGAGGCCGGCCGGGTAGATGTCCTCGTCAATAACGCAGGTGTACAGCACATCGACCCCGTCGAGGACTTCCCGGAGGACGAGTGGGCGCGAATGGTCCAGATCATGCTCGTTGCGCCGTTTCAGCTCACCAAGCACCTCGTCCCAGGGATGAAGGAGCGCGGTTGGGGCCGCATCATCAACATGTCCTCCATCCACGGCCTCATAGCAAGCCCGTATAAGTCGGGGTACACCTCGGCCAAACATGGCATCGTCGGACTGACCAAAACGGTAGCGCTGGAGGTCGGCGAGCACGGAATCACCGTCAACGCCATATGCCCCGGCTACGCAGACACGCCACTGGTCCAGTCGCAAATCGGCGAACAGGCGAGGACTCGCGGTATATCGGAGGATGACGTTGTGACGAAGGTGATGCTGGAGCCCGCCGCCATCAAAAGGCTGATCGATCCGGAGGAGGTCGCCGCGCTAGCCACTTTCCTTGCGTCCGACGACGCCCGGTCGATCACCGGCGCGACTATCGCAATCGACGCCGGTTGGACGGCCCGGTAGCGTTGGTCCGACTTCCAGTTGAACCGGAGGGCCGTATTCGAAGCCCTACTCAAGGGGTATAGCGTTGGGGCCAGATGCTAGGTCGCGGCCGGTTTCCGAAGGAGACGTGCTCTGGGAGCCCTCAGAGGAAGCCAAGGCCAACGCGAACATCACCAGGTTCATGCGCTGGCTGGCCGACACCAGGCGTCTACGCTTCGACGACTATCATCAGCTGTGGCGGTGGTCGGTCTCCGACCTGGACGGGTTCTGGTCGGCGATATGGCACTTCTTCGAAGTCAAGGCCCATAGCCCTTATTCCAGTGTGCTCGCGGAGCGACGGATGCCCGGGGCAAAGTGGTTTCCGGGGGCCAAGCTCAACTATGCCGAGCACGCGCTGAGCCGCCGGGACGCCCACCCGGCGCTGGTGTCTCAGTCCGAGGGCCGCCCGCTCGCAAGCATGACATACGGCGAGCTGCACGATGCGGTCGCGTCGGTAGCCGAGGGTCTTCGCTCGCGGGGAGTGCGTGGGGGCGACCGGGTCGTCGCGTACATGCCCAGCATTCCGGAGAGCGTCGTCGCCTTCCTCGCCACCGCCAGCTTAGGCGCAATATGGTCGAGCTGCTCGCCCGAATTCGGCACGCGCACGGTGCTGGAGCGCTTCCGGCAGATCGGCCCGGCGGTGTTATTTGCGGTCGACGGTTACCGCTACGGTGGCCGGGACTATCCCCGGCTCGATGAGGTCGCGGAGATACAGCGCAATCTCCCAACCCTGCGACACACGGTGATCGTGCCGTATTTGGAGCAGCGGGCGGACGCGCGGGTATTGCCGGGCGCCATCTCCTGGAGCGAGCTGCGGTCGTCGTTTTCTGGCGAGCTGGTCTTCGAGCCCGTGCCATTCGAGCACCCTCTGTGGGTCCTCTACTCCTCGGGCACAACCGGGCTTCCAAAGCCCATCGTCCACGGCCACGGCGGCATCCTGCTCGAGCACATGAAGACGCTTTCCCTGCACATGGACGTCACCGAGGATGACCGGTTCTTCTGGTATACCACCACCGGCTGGATGATGTGGAATCTCCTCATGGGAGGGCTGCTGCTCGGCGCTACGGTCCTCCTGTACGACGGGGACGCGGGTTACCCCGATATGGACACCCTGTGGCGGTTCGCCGATGAGACACGGATGACGTACTTTGGCGCGAGCGCGGCTTACGTCCAAGCGTGCATGAAGGCGGGTGTACGCCCGTCGCACGAATTCGACCTACTGCGCTTGAGGGGGGTGGGGTCGACGGGGGCGCCTCTCATTCCCGAGGCCTCCCGCTGGATTTACGAAAACGTCGGTAACGTCCACCTGGGCTCGTACAGCGGCGGGACCGACATGTGCACCGGCTTCGTCGGACCGTGTCCCCTCCTCCCGGTCCGCGCGGGCGAGATCCAGTGCCGGTGCCTCGGCAACTCGGTCAAGGCCTACGACCAACGAGGTCGCTCGCTGGTGGACGAAGTCGGCGAGCTGGTAATCACGCAGCCGGCCCCGTCGATGCCCCTCCATCTCTGGGGAGACTCCGACGGCAGCCGCTATAGAGAGAGCTACTTTGATATGTTCCCCGGAGTCTGGCGCCACGGCGACTGGATCAAGGTCACCTCTCGAGGAAGCTGCGTCATCTCAGGGCGCTCCGACTCGACGCTGAACCGCGCCGGGGTCCGCATGGGCACCAGCGAGTTCTACCGCGTGGTCGAGGAGATGGATGATGTGCTGGACAGCCTGATAGTCCAATCCGCCAGCGTGGGAGAGGACCGCCTGCTGCTCTTCCTGGTACCCGCCGAGGGTGTAACTCTCGACGATGTGCTGCGAGATAGGATCAGGACGAAGCTGCGTCGCGAGCTGTCTCCCAGGCACACCCCCGACGAGATCTACGCTATCCAGGAGGTCCCGAGGACGCTTAACGGCAAGAAGCTCGAGGTGCCCGTCAGGCGCATCCTTGCCGGGACGCCACCGGAGGAAGCGGTCAGTGAGGGCGCCCTGAGCAACCCCGACGCGCTCCGGTTCTTCATCGAGCTGGCCAGAGACGTGGTGGCTTAGCGCTCCGACCCGGGAGAATGGTGGCGTCGAGGGCTGAGCCCGTTGGGAGATAGTGAGATGGTCGAAGAGATACGACGATGGAGCGTGCGCCGACTTGATCGCGACGCGGTCGTCAGCGGCATCGACTTTGGAGATGAACCGTGGGGGCAATCTGTAACCGAGTTCCTGATAGACGACGCCCTGGAGCAGCAACAACTGCTTGCCAGCAAGACCACGTTGTTCTACTACGACCAGGAACTAGTCGGATTTGCGACGCTCGTTGCATCATCGTTGGAGCTTCAGCATGCCAAAGCTGTTGCAGGACAACCCGGCATCGCGGAAATTGGCCGTGATGTGTTTCCCAGCGTACTAATCGCACGGTTTGGCGTCCACAAGAACCACCAGCGTAGCGGATACAGCCGCAGGATATTCGACTGGGTATTGGCTGATGTCGTTCAGAGCAATATCGGGGCTCGATTCTTGATCTTGCACGTGGAGAAGGAGAATAGAGGGGGACAAGCGTTCTGGAGCGCGTGTGGCTTTCGAAAAGGATCAGGGGGGAAGCGCATCCTGATGTGGCTCGATTTGTACCCATTCGTAGCTGACACTTAGCTGGAAAGTAGTAGGAGGGGACCACTCGGTCCCCTCCTGCTACCTCGGTCACCCTTCGGATACCGGAACTACTTAGTCGTCATCTTAACTCCACGGTGAAACTGCAACGCTGACTTAAGTCTCTTCACTTTATCTGGATCGTCCTTGGGCTCCTCTAGTGCCTGCCGTAGGGCCATTGCGGCCTTGCCGCGCACTACACCCTTGCCCTTGATTACCTGGCCCATCTGAAACACCTCATCTGTTGGCTAGTACTCGTGTGAACCAACAAGTCATTCTCGTTTCAATAATCTAGCACAGAACTGACGGCCCTTTCAATTCTGGAAGTGGTCACCACACTAGCCAGATGTACTTGCCTCAGCGTGACGTGATACGTCAATAACGGGAACGAGTTTCAAGCGAGGAGTTCTTCTGCAACACACTTTTGAGCTGTTGGTTGACTTTACCGCATTCCCGTTCCAGTCAGGGAACCACAGTCGGGAGACGGCCTTCACACCCCATGCCTAGCCAGCAGCTCCCTCAGATGCGCCGTCGCCATCCGGACGGCGTTTGGCGTGGTGGTCTCGGTATCGCGTCGTAGCTCGAAGACCATCGAGATCGCGCCGTTGTAGCCCACGCCCTTAAGGATGCGAATGATGCGGTCGTAATCCAGCCACTCCTCGTAGCCGCTGTCGATACGATAGATCTTGGCCCGAACAGATGAGGCGTAGGGCGCTACTCGCTCCATATAGGCGTATATGTCGACGTCGGGGTCGACCTCGCCGATGGCGTTTCCGCCGGGGGAGCCCATCCACTGCCCGCAGTCCATGATGTACGTGAGGTTGTCGCGACCGACGTCCGAGATCATTCGGAGAACGTCGTCTGCCGTCGAGAGCGGAGCGCCGCTGTCGTGGTTCTGGACCCCGACCATGATTCCGCGCTCGTCGGCGTAGTCGCATATCTCCTGAAGTCGCTCGATCATGCCGGGCCAGTACTCCTCGATGAGCTCGCCTTCGTCCGTCCGTGCGACAGGCGGGCCGCCGATGCGCAGGCGTGTCATCGGGACCCCCATGATCACGGCGGCATCGACCTCTCGATTGGCGTCCTCGACGGTCATCCGTCCAGGCTCGATCTCGTGGCCAAAGAGGCCGCCGCCTCGCCCAATGTACCCGATCGGCATGCCGTACCTGTGGCACAGCCGTTTCAGCTTCACGAGATCGTCGCGCTCGAGAGGGATGCGGGATAGGTGGAAATCGACAGTGTCCAGCCGCAGGTCGTGAGCGAACGCCAGGAACTCCTCGACCGATACGAGGTCGGTGTGGTCGCGGTCGCGCTGCCGTATCTCAGGGTCGACTAAACAGCCTAGCTTGATCATCTTCAGTACCTTTCAAATGTTGTAGAGCCGTTCCGCGTTCCCGGAGAACATGGCGACCTGCTCATCGTCACTGAAGCGCGAAATGATCTCGCGGTAGGCGTCGACGACGGCGTCGTAGGTGCTCCATAGCCAATCGATAGGCCAGTTGGTGGCGAACAGGCAGCGGTCCACCCCGAACGTCTCGATGCAGTGAAGCACGTACGGCCTGATGCTGTCGACGCTCCACTTATTATCACCCATGCCGAGTCCCGATATCTTGCAGATGATGTTTTCGGCCTCGGCCGCCGTGGCCATGCCCCGACGCCAGTCGGCGAAGTACCCCTCGCTCCTCTCCGTTGGGAACCCGGCGTGATCGATCACGATGTGTGTATTTGGGAACTTGGCCGCCAGGCCCCGAAGCTTCTCCATGTCCTGCCACTGTGCGCCGACGCTGGAGACCAGGTTGTACTTCTCCAGCAGGGCGAAGCCGCGATGGAAGTCCGGTTCCACCAGGTAGTCGCCGTGTGAGAAGTCCCTGACCCCTCGCATCTTCGGGTACCGGCAGTGTCGCTCAATGACTGCTTCGACCCCGGGGTCCCTCAGATCGGCGTGGGCGACGATGGCGTGTGGAAACCCTGAGCGGTCGGCGGCAGCCTGGAGCCATTCGGTCTCTTTCACCGGGTCCGGGCTCCCGATGGCCGCCTGAACGTGGACAGCCTTGGTTACGTTGGCGTCTCTGGTTTCAGCGACGTAGTCTTCGGCAAGGTAGTCTCGCTCAGCGAGCTTCTGTATCTGCGAGCCGAGGAAGGGATGCGGGACGCCCGGCTGCCAGTGGGCGTAGACCAGCTCGGGATGGTGCATATCGTAGAAGTGGACGTGCGCGTCGACGAACTCGAGCTTCTCCATGTCCCTGGTCTTCGACTCCGTCACTCCAGGTAGAAGACCTGGTCCAGTCGTGCCATGGACTGGTCGGGCCTCCCCTCCAGCTTCTCGAAGAATGGCGCCATGAACTCCTGCCACCGGGTATTGGCATCCTCCTCGGCCATGCTATCCTGGCTGTCCCGGAAGCTCACCTCGGGCTCGAGGTACCCGAACAGGAGCCCGTCCTCGGTCATGAACAGGCTGTAGTTGCGCCACCCGTTCCGACGGAGGGCTTCGAGCATCTCAGGCCACACCGCCTTGTGGTGCTTCTTGTACTCCTCCATCCTGTCCTTACGGACCCTCAGGAGGAAGGCTGCGCGTTCCATGTGATGGTCTCCTATTTCATCGGTCGAGTGACGCGGTCTTGACAAGCTTGCCGGACGCCGCCGACGTGTACGCCGCGTCGAGAAACTCGACGGTATAGGCGCCGAACCTGCCGGGGGCCACGTTCTCGGCATCACCGAGTATCAAGTCAACGAAAGACCTCGCTGGCATGTGAGCGGGATAGAGCTCACCATCGGCCAGCTCGTCCAGCTTCTCGGACGTGCCGTCGTTGTAATGGATGTCCATCCGGCCGTTAGCCAGGTCCTGACGCAGGAACCCCTGCGATCCGTAGTAGATGAGGCCGTGGACCTGGGGCTGGTCCGGGCGAAGGCTGCCGGTCGCTCCCATAGTGCCGACGGCGCCGTTATCCATGCGATAGCTAACTGCGTCCACCAGGTCGACCGCCAGGTCGAAGTTCGCCATCAGGGCGAAGACCTCGGCCGCCCTCAGCTCCGTCACCCAGAACACCATACCCATGGCGTGGGTAATCTGGGTATGGCCCTGGCCGCCGCCCGCGATATTCGGGTCCGAGTACGTGTCGTCCTCCGGAGGCGTCACCGGGTAGCCGAACACTCCCCTGTAGGCGTCGCCGATCCCGCGCAGGTACCTCTCCACCATCGATGCGAACAGCCCGGAGACGAACTGTATCTCGCCGATGGAGCCCGACTGGATGGTCTCCTTGGCCTTTTTGGCGTGCCGGGTGTGTTGGAACGTGTAGCCAACGGAGAGATGCAGTCCCTTTTCGTCGGCCCTTCGCACAAGGTCCCACGCCTGGGCGGCCTTCAAGACCATGGGCTTCTCGACGAGGACGTGGAGGCCCGCGTCTAGCGCATCCCGTGCGACCTCGTGGTGGTAGGCGTGCGGGATTGCGATAACGACGCCATCCAGGTCCGGCGCTGCGAGAAGGTCGAGGTAGTCTTCGTACCGGCCCTCGACGCCGTAGTGCTCGGCGGCTTGTTGGAGCTTCTGAGGCTTGGGGTCCGCGATCCCGACCAACTCCGCCCTCTCGTAGCCGAGCAGACTGGGTATGTGGTGCTCGGTGGACCACCACCCGGCGCCGATCACCCCGACTCGCGCTTTCCGCATGCAGACACCTCTTCGCTCAGGAGGCTGGCTCGGGGACCGCGCGGCGGCGCTACTAGCCAGCCAGCTCGAACCGTTCCGACTCGGGCGGCCTGGCCCAGAGCTCGTTCGCTCCGGCCATGGCGACGGCGCGCTCAGGGCTCGAGCGCCAAGCGTCGTAGATCTGGTTGCTCTCCCACACTACCAGCGTGGTGATCTTGTTCGGCTCGGCCAGGGAGTACAGCGTCCGGCGGCTGACGAAGCCGGGCGCCTTGCTTTGCGCCATTCCGTTGCCGTCGAGGAGTCCGCGTGCCTCGGCAAGCGTCTCCTCCTTCGCCCAGTGGTGTGTGAGGACCCCAATTCTGAATTCTGATGCTGAGGTCGTTATTAGCGCCCTCCTTCCCTCGGAGCAGGTTCCCGTCGCGTTCTTTCCCCTGGTGTCCGCGACGCCCCGTGGCTCCCAGGCTGCTTTCGCTGAGTCACTGAAACGGCACGGGAACCCTGTCGCCATGCCACGGGAATGCGTAGCTGGGATCGTTGACGAAACGACGCATCCCAGCCTCGATGCGAATCGACGCTGAAGGCGGAAGCTCGACCCTGAAGTATTTCGCATGGACGGGTACGACCCTCGCTTCTCCGTCCTCCAAGTACCTCACGTTCGTGAACTGGTGCTCACCGAAAGCGCCCGCCTGAACGATTAGGGATTGAGTCTCGCGCCGGTTCAGGTTTACGAGCTGGATGCCTACGCCGTCGGACCTGAGCTCGTCGACCAGCGCCGCGACATCCGGAGGGAGACCGGGCCGGGCCCGTTCTCGATCGAAATAGCGAACCGTAGCCCGCAGAAGGCCTCCGTTATACACCGTCTGCGGCGCCCCCATGGTGACTTGGGTCAGACCTACGGTGAACACGGGGTTGGGCGGCACCGAGCCGATCTCGTCGACCATGGTCTGCATGTCACGCGTGTCGTTGCGAATTGAGTCATATGTCGTTACCGCGACGTCGAGTTCGGCCTCCAGTACCCTCTCAGGCCAGTCCGGCATCCTACCGTCGTAGAACTGGAAACGCGCGAGGTCGATCTGTCCACCCTTGATCTGGCCCCCCGTTATGGGGCCGTTCCAGTCGCGCTCGACGTCGCCCGCCCTTACTCTCGCGATCAGATCGTAGTCCTCCGGGAGCATCGAAGCGTGGTACAGGTGGGCCAGTTCCCGCGCCCTGACGGGGGCCGGGCCCGTCCCCCACACATCGGGCTTCGTGTACCCCCAGCCTTCGGGCGTATATCGCGTTGGCACCAGGAGTTGGCCATCCTCCCGTGTGATCGAGTTGTCCAGCAACATCTGAATCTGCGACCGCAGCAGGTCCAGGTAGCCGAGGTCGCCGCTCAATAAGACGGCACACTCGGCGGCGGTGGCGAGGCCGTCGAAGATGATATTGAATCCCTGGTAGTGGTTCCAGCCGTAAAGGCCTCCCCACCACTGCCCTTCCCGGTGCTCTCCCACCTTCCCCGTGGGACCCACGTTGTCGGGGACAATCCCGTTGTTCGCCCTGATCCTCTCCAGCCAAGCTCCGGTGTACTCCAGGACCCATCGCTTGTATTTCTCTTCCCCGGTGTACAGGTAGGCATTGGTAACCAGCGCGGTAGCCGCCAGGCTGCTCGGTGAGTCGCTGCTCAGCACGATCTTCTCGAACAACTCGACAATCTCCTGGCGCCGCTCGAGCTCCTCGTACCAGTCGGGCTCCAGGTGCTTGACCACCGGATAGAGGCTTGCCCTGACCCCCATCGACCTGGGCGTCCAGTTCGGGTCGTCGGCACTGCCGCCTTGAAGATAGCTCTTGACGTGATTGGCCGTCGCTTTTAGCCATGGGCCTTGGCTGGTCTGGGCTGGAGAGCGAAGAACACGGTGCCTGGGATCGTAGTTTGGCGCCTCGGGGTCTTCGCCAATGTACATCGCCGCGAATCGTTTGGCCCTGCGAGCGTTCTCCGAAATCGTGGGGTCCGCCACTCCGAGGTCGTAGAACGCCTGATTACCTTCGCCTTTGTGATGCCACTCCGCGTCCCCCGGGTTGGCAAGGCTGTAGTACTCATTGTGGATCGAGTGCTTGAACCGCATCAGGGTGGAGCCGTGGTCGTAGGTGCTCTCCCCGCGGTTCATCAGCCTGTCGTCGAAAAGGCGAGTGTTGGCGTTCCACTGCTGAAGCGCCAGTTCCAGCACCCTCTCGTCGGCGCCCATTGCGTAGAACAGGCCCCAGTTGTACGTCCTCTCGTAGAAGTCGTCCAGGTCGTCGGCAAAGATAAACAACCCGCCGCGCTCCGCGTACTTCCGCACCATCATCTCCGCCGCCTCTTCCATCACGCTGATCAGCTCTCGCTGCAACAGCGCCCACCTGGGTGGAGCCGAAACCTCCCTGGCGGTGACGCCGGGCATATCGGGAACCCTAGCCGCTGTGGTCATTGCTTCTACCTCTAAGTCTGCTACCCTCTGCGGAGCGTTCTTCGGTCGGTAGCTGTTTGTGTCTCACTCAATACAGCGCGCTGCTGAAGGCGATACGCTGACTCTTCGTCACCGGGTGGTCTTCGCCCAGCAATCTGAAGATCGCGATGCAAGCTTTTCGTGCCCCGTCGTCGTCGTAGTACCTGTTCCGCCGAATCACATCCACGAACCCGTCGATCGCCGCCTCGAAATCCCCGGCGCGAGCAGCGCGTATCGCCGCGAGATACACGTCTCTGGCCGAGTCGACGGGAAGCAACGATAAGTCCTCCTCGATCGTGAACATGTTAGCGAGCGCTCTGACCGCTTCAGCCGAATCGAAATACTCGGAGCCAAGCGCCACCGGCGCGACCAGACCAACTGCCCGCGAGGGGTCCGAGCTGAGGACGGCCTGAGCCAGCAGCACTATGGCCTGATCGTTGCCGGGCTCGGCTGCAACCACGGTTTGCAGAATCTCCTCGGCTTTGGCGGCGCTGCCCTCCTCGAGGAGCTGCTTCGCTCCGTCCAACTGGGTCCGATACTTGCTGGGCAGGGCCTGACGGAGCCATTCGACGACCTGCGGTTCCGGCAGGGCCCCCACGAATTCGTTGCTCACCTTCCCGTCGACGAAGAGCTTGACGTTAGGGATGCTGCGGATTGCGTATTGGGCGGCGATGGTGGGGTGTCTCTCCGTGTCGACCTTGGTGAGGACCCAGCTGCCGGTCTGTTGCTGCGCCAGTCTCTCCAGTACCGGTCCCAGCACCTTGCAGGGCCCGCACCACTCGGCCCAGAAATCGACCAGCACGGGGACCGTGAAGCTACGGTCTATAACGTCTGTTGCGAAGTCTTCAGTATCGTAACCCAACTTACGTTGCCTCCGGTTTACGTCACTCGCGAGGTAACTATTATATCCAATTGCGGATACATCTCTACGGTCCGGCTCCACGTCGCAGGATCGCGAGCTCGAAGGCGTATTAGCGCTCGGCGGCCTTCAGCATCTCTTCACCAAGCTCTCTGAACAGCCACGGTGATTTCCCGGCTGCATTCAGGACGGCGTTGTCTTCGAGGTCGTATTCGATATCGGCTACGACAAGTTGTTCCCGTCGCGTCGCCCGCGCCAGGTTCCTCTCGGGCCCCTGATGAGCGGGCGTGATTACTCGGCTGTTGTTGACATATTCCGACCGGCCGGCGTTGGCGACCACAACGTGTACGCCGTTGTCCATGGCTCTCGCCCTCTGCGCGGCGACTTTACCCAGGTACCGACGCTTGATGTCGACGGCGTCTCGGTAGAAATAGTTCGTGGGCTGGAAGAGCACCCTGGCGCCCCTCAAGACCAGCAGCCTGGACAACTCAGGGGAGCGCATATCTGCGCAGATGAAAATACCGATCTTCCCGTAGCGGGTAGTGAATACATCCGCTTCCGCGCCGTCAGTGAATGGGCCTCCGGTCAAGGCCTTGCGATACCGGCCGATGTAGCCCTCCTCGGGCCCCACCAGGAAGGCCGTATTGTGGACCCTCGGCGAGTCTTCTGGCCGTTCGACGACGCCGAAGATGATGTACATGCCGGTCTCTCTCGCCTTGTCGGCGAACGTATGCACCATAGGACCTGGCACCGGCTCGGCGTGGATGCTGTCGGCCGGCTTGCGATCCGTGATCCAGTCGTATCCGGTGCTAGCGCACTCTGGGAAGCAAAGTATCTGCACGCCCTTCCGGGCGGCCCTGTCGCAGTAAGACAGCGCCTTCGCGACGTTCGACGCCACGTCCTCGGGCTTGGAGACCATCTGTGCCGCGGCGACACGCACGGTTACCTTCTGCGACATCGTTCCCTCCCTCTTGGCCCTCTTCGGCCCTAGCGTGTGCCTCGTGTCCTATGAGCGTCTTCGGGCCAGGGCGAACTCAGGGCTTGCGCGCAGTGACCAGGCCTAGCTGGGTCGGGAGTGCGACCAGCCTGGTGTCTGAGAATCCGGCATCTCCTAGCCACGAGGCAACTAACTCCCCTTCTTTGTCTCCAGCGCCGGGGTCGAAAGCCACAAGCACATACAGGTTCTCCAGGGTGTCCAGCCTCCTACGCTCCGGGCTGTGGTCTATACGCATGTAGTCCTGAACGATAACCAGACCTCCGGGGTCCAACACGCTGTGGGTTAAATCAAAGAGCCGGCGGCACTCCGACTCACCTTTAATCAGCACCACACCCGAGATTAGCGCGACGTCGTAGCCCGCACCCAGCTCGACCTGTGCAAAGTCGCCCTCTAGCAGCGTAATCCTATCTTGCAGGCCGTGCTCGGCGATCAGACGGCCGGCGATGGCGAGAGGTTCCTTACCATCGACCACCACAGCCGTGAGATCGGGGTTCGCCTCGCAGAGAGCGATGCTGTAGCTGGCCGCGCCTCCACCCAGGTCGATCATCCTTCGTCTCCCGCGGAGATCGACGTTCCCGACGAGCTGATGCGCCTGCCCGGACGCCGCCCGATTGTGCTGGCCCATCATGTAGTTGTTCCAGTAGGTGTCCGCGTCCACAAAGCCCGACTCGAAGGGAAGCAGAGTCTTGCCCTCCCTGATAATCTCGTCAAGGCGACCGAATGACGCCCAGGCGTTTGTGTGATGGAGCGCGTGGTCGCCTACGTACTCCTGCCTGCCTGGAACAAGAAATCGCGAGGTCAACTGAGTAAGACCGAACCGGTCACCTAGCTCCTCAACTAAGCCGAGCACGGCACACGCTTCCAGAAGCGCAGCCACGTGTGGCGGCGATGCGCCGACGTTCCGCGCTACCTCCTCTGCGGTCATCGGCTCCGGGTCGAGCAGGGAGAACACGTCAAGCTTGATAGCGGCCCTCAAGATGGCCGAATACCAGAAGCTGCGAGCGAGCTCCCGAATGGGCTCCGGCCCGTTCACGTCAGCGCTTGTTGATGAGCTCAAAGAACCTGCCTCCTCTGGTAGGGACCCGCCTGCGGGAATCCAGTCTGGTGTCCGATACGCTGTATCGACGCGCTCAATCTCGGCGCGCTAAACGGCCAGGGAAGTTTGGGGCCGCGACGCTGGTCGGGGGTAAGGGGCTACCCGAATCCGAGCCTCTCTCAGGCCGATGCGGGTCCGGACGGGAGGATAACAGGGGCATCACCGACGGGCAAGCAGGCACCCGTCGGCCGCAGGTCTGACGAGATTGTAGGTGTGACCTTGGTTTGACATGGTGGGTCTGAACCGATAGCCTTGGGCCGGCAGGACGCCCCCGGCTTTTTAAGAAACAGTCGTTAAGCCACTCGTCCACTCAGCCCCTCCGGTCTGCGGTCGCGTCACCCTATCGTCTATCACTGCGACTCCGCCGCGACTGGCTGGTGATTCATCTTACGGTACAGCAAGGTTTCTACGCCTGCGCGTGCCGGTCAGGGACGAAAAAGGAGGACTTTTGAAAGGCATTATCTTAGCTGCGGGACGTGGCTCTCGGATGAACGGCCGCGCGATGCAGGGATCGAAAGTTCTCCTTCCGGTCGGTGTCTCTAATGTCATCGAGTATACCCTGAGCGCGTTCGCGCAATGTCGCATATTCGACGTCGTCATAGTGGTCGGTTACCAGGCTGCAGCCGTGCAGCAATGGATAGGCGACGGAGCACGGTACGGCCTCCGCGTGGAATACGCTCACAACGCCGATTTCCGGCTTGGAAACGCGGTCTCACTATATGCAGCCCGCTCTTTCACGAACGGCGACTCGTTTATTCTATCCATGGCCGACCACATGTTATCTGCAGATCTCTTAGGCCGAATAGTCGATTACCCTGGGTCCGGCAGCGTGCTTGGCGTGGACTTCGATCCGGCCCCCAATGAAGTCGCAGAGGGGACCCGGGTGATGGTTAGATCAGGCGTGGTAGAGCAGATCGGGAAGGGATTGAACGACTGGAACGGGATAGACACCGGCGTCTTTCGTCTGACTCCCGCCGTTTTCGAGGCCGTCGAAAACACCATGGCGTTCGAACGGCCTGAGTACCAGCTCTCTAACGCCATCCGACGGATGCTTCTCGCTGACCAGACGCTCTTCGCATGCGACGTCTCGGACTGTTTCTGGCAGGACGTCGACACAGTGGAGGACCTTGACCTCGTGCGGAGGGCGGTCGCGGGCTGATGTCCGTCGATGGACCGCAAGAGGGGCTGGTCTCAAAGCACCTCAATCGGCGCATATCTCGTCCCCTAGCCCGAGTTCTGGCCCGCAGTCCTGTCACTCCTAACCAAGTGTCCTTTGCCAGCTTTGCGATCAGCATAGGCAGTCTGGCATTGTTTGTGAGCGGCCACAACGTCTGGGCAGGCCTCGCGGTGCAGGCCTCTTCCATCATAGACGGCGTAGACGGCGATCTGGCCCGCCTCAAGAATACGGCTACGCGTTTCGGCGGCTTCTTGGATGCTATTCTGGATCGATACTCCGACGTCGCCATACTCGGGGGCTTAGTCTATTGGTCGATTGAGTTCGAGAAGGCATCGTCCGCCGACGTGGGGTGGACGGTCGGGCTGTTGGCTATCTCTGGCTCGCTGATGGTGAGCTACACCCGCGCGCGGGCGGAGGCGACGCTTGGAGCCACATTCGACGGCGTGGCATTGTTCCTAGGTTCACGGGACCTGAGGCTGATCGTCGTCATGATAGGAGCCGTGGTGGGGCAGGCTTTGGCCACCCTGGCCCTGGTCGCACTGGTCTCTAACGGCGTCGTGGCCTACCGAGTCGTGCTGCTGCGCAGACAGACCTAGGCGTTAATGGGGAGATAGCCCGGCACCCCCTGCTCCTCTCAGTACGAGCTTCCTGGACACGGTGGTAGACCGCCCCGTGGAGTATGGAGCCCCCGCCCTCACCCGCGGTCCCTCTGGTCTGGCCCATAGCGACCCCAGGGCATTCCTGAAGCGTATGCTCCCAAGTGCCGGGCCGCGGGACGGGTTTCTCCTCTTAACATGCGGGCCTTTCACGTTTGAGTCCTAGGCTTCCATCTCATCAACTGCTGCGATTTGTTGCGCGCAGATTAGGGGGCCTCTAGCCCTAGCGTCACACATGTGCTCCACAACCACGTGGCCCAGTGGGACTTGGGACAGCCGCATTGTGAGAAGATGAGGGTCGGAACAGCCATATTTTGTTTCCCCTGGGCATGCGCTTTAGTTTCACGAGCGACAAGGGCAGTTTACCGGTCAGGACCGTTGTGACAGCAAGGGAGAAATGAGATGAGATTGTTCACAGGCTTGAAATGGCGGCTGTATTTTGCCAGAGCCAGACTCAAGATTCACTTCAAGCGGACCATGGTCGAAGGCCTGCTGCTCCTGGTGCCCATTGTCATTACGTTCCTGGTGTTGCGCTTTGTGTGGGACTTTTTGGATGGAGTGCTCCGAGGGACCTTTGAGACGGCTTTGAGTGTCAGCTTTCCCGGCCTCGGCGTTTTGGCGATGTTGGTCCTCATCTATTTCCTCGGCCTCCTCTGGGACATCGACCTCGGTAAGCGGGTGTTGCATGGAGGGCAAGGACTGCTGCTCAAGCTGCCCGTGGTCGGGGCGGTCTATTCACCTGCTCGGCAGCTCATCGACTCGTTCACAGGATCAGGCTCGGCGGGGTTCAAGCGAGTCGTCTCGATCGAGTACCCCCGGCCGGGTACCTGGACGATCGGTTTTCTGACCGCCATAACGACGGCGAAAGACAACAGGCAGATGGGCGTGGTGTACATTCCAACCGCCCCGACGCCAAATTCCGGTTGGGTCGCAATAATTCCGACCGAAGACATCTACGACACCGATCTCTCCGTCCAGGACGCTCTGACGATGGTGCTCTCCGGCGGCATAGCTACGCCCCAACAGATTGCTGTCACGCAGTTCGACGCGGGGAGGTCTGAAGCAGCACCAGGCATGGCGTAAGTGCGTCGTCAGAAGTAAGAGACTCGTAGTCGGTCATTTTCGGCGACTGCCAGGACGTCCATCGCAAATCTCCGGTAAGCGGGAGGCTCAGATGCCTAATGACGTTGTTCGATACGGAGTGATAAGTACGGCGCGGATCGCCCTCACACGGCATATCCCCGCCGCTCTAGGGTCCGCCAACTCGGAGATCGTCGCGATCGCCAGCCGGACCGAGGCCGGGGCGAGCGCGGCGGCTGAGCAGCACGGCATCCCGACCTGGTACGGGACCTACGACGAGCTACTCGACGACGCAGGTCTGGACGCGGTCATAAACCCGCTGCCCAATTCGATGCACTGTGAGTGGACCATCAAGGCAGCGGACTCTGGCAAGCACATCCTCTGCGAGAAGCCGCTGGCGGTGACCACCGACGAGGCGCGGCGCATGATCGACGCCGCCAACGCGAACAACGTCGTTTTGGTCGAGGCCTTCACGCACCGTTGGAACCCGCACCTGCGAACAGCGCGGAGGCTGATCGGCGAGGGCGCTATCGGCCACGTAACGACTCTGTACTCTGCCCTGGCGTTTACGGTCGACGAACCCAAGGGCAACATCAGGTTCTCGCCTGAGCTGGCCGGGGGCAGTCTGATGGACGCTGGCTGTTACGCTGTCTACGCGTCCCGCTTTGTGCTGGGCGAAGAGCCCGTGAGGGCGGCGACGTTCAGCTACGACTCGGGATCATATGGTGTGGAGAGCACGTTTAACGGGATGCTGGAGTTTCCCAGTGGCGCCGTTGCTAACGTCGGCAGCAGTATGGAGCAACCCAGGCGGTGTGAGCTAATCGCGATCGGCTCCGAGGGCCGTATCGAGATACCGGACATGTTCGACGACAGCGGTCCGATAGTGGTCAAGACCGGTGATGACGAGCGAATCGAGGCTGTTCCCGCGCCGGACAGGTTCCGCGTCCAGCTAGACGAGTTTTCCACCTGCGTGCTAACCGGCAAGCCGCCGGAGTTCCCGGCTGAGGACGGTCTGGCGAACACTGCGGCGCTGGTGGCGTTGCTGTCGGCCGCGAGGAAGGCCTCTGTGGTGGACGTGGAGCAGACGGGCTAGAGGAGCGTCCCGCGGGAAATCCCCCTTAATCTCCCTTTTCGAAAGGGGGAGACAAGGCTTGCCTCTCCAGACTCCCGGAAACGAGCAGTTACTTGAGAGCCCGTCGAAGGAAAGTCACTTTTGAGCGGCACTTCGAGAGCAAAGCGGGTAAGAGACGACGTGAGTTCGCTTTTCAATGGCGTCTGGGCCTCTTCGGGCCGAGACCCCCGCCACTTTCGCTTTCGACTGATGCCGGGTTCGTGGGCCGGGACTCTACTGCGGAATCATGGGGATCCTCTTGAATCCGCATCAGCGCAGGCCTGCGAGCAACGGAGTTGACGACGATGCCGGCACCGCCCGCAGCGAGCATCGTGGGTACGCCGACGATGCTGCCGGCCGCGCCCATTACGAAGCCACCCAGCGCGGTGAACGAGATCGCCAGACTATGCACGCTGACTGCCCGCCCGCGGAGATTCGCCGGGGCTACGAGCTGTATTAGTGCTCCAAGCGTAAGGTCGTAGGCGTTCAGGAATGCCATGACGGCCATAGCCAGCAAGATTGACAGGGGAAGCGAGCGGGACAGCGCGAAACCGATGAGGGCTATGCCGGCGCAAAACGCGTTGAAGAAGATGATCTTTGGCTTGTTTCCTAAGTCGCCTTTTGCGGCCAGTATAAGCATCGAGAAGACCGCTCCTATGCCGACACCGGCCTGCAGAAAGCCCATCCCCGCGCCGCCAACCCCGAGCACGTTCTTCGCCATGATGGGGATCATGACCAGGAAGACGAACCCCAGGGATTCCATAACTACGCTCATTGTGAACAGCGTGCGCAAGGGCCGGTTCCGCGCGGTGTATTGGACCCCCTCAACCGTCTGCCGCAGCAAGCCGATATCGGACCGGTCCACGTCGCCTCTAACACCGATCAGGGCAACAAATGGCAGGGCGACGACCAAGCTGACTCCCATGAACGCATAGGCTGCCCAGACGCCCGACCACTCGATCAGCGCGCCCGCGAATACCGCGCCAAAGATCATCATTGGGGCCGCCGAGATGCGCCAAAGCGAGACGCCGTTCACCAGTTGCCGTGGCCCGACCAGGTCGTAGATAAGGCGATTGTTGGCGGTGAACCGCACGGCCTGCAGGCACCCCATGACGAAGGCGGCGCCGATCGCCATCCACAGACCGGCGATCTCAAGCAAGGTCACGACGGCGAACGCCCAGACGAGGATCGCGCTCACCGCTCCTTCGATCAGCAGCACCGTCCTGCGCTGGAACCGGTCTGCGATCGCGCCGGCGAGCATCGAGAAGAGGAATTGCCCCATCCCTAGGAACAAGGCGTATATGCCCACCCAAAACTCGGAGTCGTCCGACAGTTCCAGCACCAGCCATCCGTGAACAGCGATGCGGACGGTCATATCGACCGAAGCGAAGATACTGTGGACGAAAAAGACCCGAAACCCTGGCGCGTCGAAGGACTTTAGCACTTTGGTGGGCCCATAGGGCCGCGTGACGAAGGCGTCTGTTTCACTATAGTTTCGAACGAATCGCTGCCCCGGGGCCGGACATGACCCCAGGGCAGATCTATCTTCTATGATAGCAGGGAGAAACCATTAGGACCGCAGCGGTCAGTCTGTTACATGTATAGGGAGGTATCGATGCGACACAACGTAATCTTCAAGCGCGACGGGCACTACTCGGGAATGCCCAACTTAGCCATCCTCGCTGACGGCCGCCTGGCCGCTGGTGCTCGTGTGCAAACACATGGCTCCCATGAGCCCGTGGGCGACTGGAGAGCCTTCGTCTCCGAGGACGACGGAGCCACGTGGAACGAGACCGACGACTCAACTATCCCGTACAACTGGCCCGGCACGACGCCCAGGGAGAAGATGGAGCGCGCGGAGATCGTGCAGCCGAATGGCGACTATGTTTGCGCCGGCGCGAAGGGGGCCGAGTACTGGCCGGCCGAGCGGAGGGCGGAGGCGGAGGACCGGGGCCTCAGGATACGGGAGCATCCCCCAGGCGCCGGCCTGATATCGGTGGGTGGTGACAAGCTGTTCGTTGCGCGGTCCAGCGACAAGGGCAAGACGTGGTCGAGGCGCGAGTGGGTGATGCCCGGAGCGGCACAGGTCAGCGGCAACCGGCCGCCAACGATCATGGAGGATGGGACCATCCTGATTCACATCTACACGACGGACGTGCGCGGCGACAGCCACAACCACATCTGGCGGTCGACGGACCACGGGGACACGTGGCGGCTACATCCCATGGGGACGCATCTGCTGAGCGTCGCGATCAACGAGACAGCGATGGTGGAGGTGACTCCAGGAACGATCCTCGCACATCAGCGGGTGGAGAACATCCCGCAGTATCTCGTAGAGAGGTGGTCGTACGACGGAGGCGTGACCTGGACCGACCCCCTCCAGACGGACATCTGGGGCTATCCCGCCCACCTCCTTAAGTTGCGCGACGGCCGCATCCTCTGCGCGTACGGCTACCGTCGCGAGCCGGGCGGGGTCCGGGCCGTACTGAGCGAAGACGGCGGAAAGACGTGGAACAAGGACAACACCGTCGTGCTCAGAGAGGACGGCGGCTATTCCACCGGCCTCAGGCCAGACTCTTCCGCGTGGAAAAGCGACGTGGGATATCCGGTCTCGGTGCAGCTGGACGACGAAAGCATCCTGACCGCCTACTACATCACCGAGTCCGACAGGATCACGCACACCGCTGCGACTCGATGGCAGGCGTAGCGTGACGGTGGCCCGCGGCGCGCCCCTTGGGGAGCTAGCGTAGCTCGATGTGCTCGACGCCTTCCGGTACGGGGAGCGTGTCATGCAAACTGGGCTGGACCACTCTACCCCACTGCGAGACCAGCTTCATGTCCCTCTCCAGCGCTTCGCATTCACGTAGGACCCGGTCGGGGGTCCCAGCCGATGAGTAGCCTGCCCAGCAAGTCGTCGCGCACATTTTCATAGGAAGGGTTGCTGCCGAGGTCGTTTAGCTCGCGCGGGTCTTCCTCCAGGTTGAATAGAACAGGGGCCGAGCCGTCGACGTACCTGTATAACTTCCACGGCCCCCGCCGAATCATGCGCGTCGGCACGCGCTCTTGGGGCGACATAAGCTCGCTGAAGGTCTCGTTGGGCCGGCGTTCGTCGTTCTGCCCACGCAGCTCAGTCCAGAGCGAGTGCCCGTCGACCTCGTGCAATGGGTCCAGTCCGGCCATCTCGATGATGGTGGGGCCAAGGTCGATGGTGTTGCAGATTACCGGATTCCTGACGCCGGATGGCACCACGCCGGGGAGGCGCGCGATGAGCGGAACGCCCACCGACTCCTCGTAGTAGTTGGCCTTCCACCAGCAGCCATGCTCGCCGGCGCTCTCGCCGTGATCGGTCGTGTAGACCACGAGAGTGTTCTCGCTCAGACCGGTATCTTCCAGCACCTGAAGAACGTTACCCAGTAGTCTGTCGACCAGCTCGCACATTCCGTAGTAGGCTGCCCTCGCTACTCGGACCTGATGTTCGGTAAGGGGCCTATCTATGTTCCGAAGCTGTTTGAACCTCTTGATCGGACCAGGCTCTCGCTCGAGCTCATCCGGTGTGGGCTGGGGGACGTCGACGCGCTCGTAGTAGTAGTCGAATAGCTCTTTGGGCGCGATGAAGGGACAGTGGGGGTTCAAGATTCCCGCCACCGCGGCGAATGGCCGGCCATCGCCGCCCTGGGCCTTCTCCCTGAGATACTCGATGAGGCTGCTCTCGACCATCTCATCGGACACCTGGTAGTTTGTCTTGCCCACACCGGCCATCTCCACAGAAGTCCGGTGCTGGTCGGATGTGGCCTTGGGAATTAGATCGAATAGCGGCGCACCCGGGATGTCGGCGCCGGGGTGAAGGGCAAGAAACTCCCCGATGGGCCGCCGCTCGAAGCCGTGCCGCTGGTCGGGCCCGACGAAGTGCATGCGCCCGATCAGCGCGGTCTCATAGCCGCCGGCGCCCATGACGTGCGCCCAGGTAGGGATGTCCGAGCCGAGCACGTGGTTGTTATTCCACACGCGATTGGCGGTTGGACGGCGTGCCGTCATGAACGAGGACCGCGCGGGCACGCACAACGGCGACGGGGTGTATGCGTTCTCGAATAGCATCCCCTCGGCCGCCAGCCGGTCCATGTTGGGCGTCCGCACCAAATCGTCGCCGTAGCATCCGACCTGGCGCTTGCTGTGCTGGTCCGACATCAGCATCAAGAGGTTGATGTTATTCTCAGGCACTTTTGCATCCCTGTCCTATTTTCCGTGAGGCGGAACGGCGCCTGGGCGCATCGCCCACACGGCCCCTCTTGCTGAATCTCGGCAGGCGCGTTATGAACTAGGCCGACGAGTGATCCTATAGGCCATCGATGCGCCTACGCGGGAGGCCTGCGGCTGAGACTATCACGTCGCGCTCATCGACGCAGTTGTACACCTCCCCCTAGGGCTACCTGCTGTTGGTCCAGAAAGGAGTGTGGTATTTAGTGTCTCGGCGGCGAGTATCCCCATTTGACAACTGACTGAGCGTCAGTCATACTCAAAGATGCATCACGTGGACGAGGTGAGGCAGTGCCGGCGACGAAGCCAAGAAGAACTGAGAGCGAAGGGGTGCGAAGGGCACAGCTACTCAGAGCAGCTCGAAAGGTATTTCGTACGAGGGGATACGAAGGAGCGACTGTCTCTGAGATCGTGCGTGAGGCAGGGGTGGCCCAAGGGACCTTCTATCTCTACTTCCCGTCGAAGAGGGACGCCGCCGTGTCCCTGCGCGACGGAGTGATGGAGACGATGGCCAAGACCGTGGCAACCGCTGTGAAATCGGGCACGTCCTTTGAGGACCGGCTCGAGACTGTGATCGCAGTAACCTTCCGGGTAGCCCGGCAGAACGCTGACCTCTTCAGGCTCGCGTTCATTGGAGCTGACGAGACACACCCGGAGATGCACAGCGAGTCCCTGGAGCACGCCTCATTCCTGAATACCGTTGTGAATCTGTTCAGGGGCGCGGATGACGCCGGTGAGTTGGGGGCGATGGACCCGGAGATCGCGGCGAGGCTGGCGATAGGTCTTTTGCAACATGCGGTGATCGAGGCTTTCGTTCTTGGTCACGGTGAACAATCGGACCGGCTTGAGCAGGGAGTTTCCGCACTCCTCTTAAATGGGCTAAAACGGAGACCTGACTAGGGTTTTTTTGCATCAGAGTGACTGAGGGTCAGTCATACTTATGGGGGATGAAGGGGTCAGTCTTTTGGTCATGGCAAGATCATCAACCCTACCGATTACAAAAGCGAGGGCGTGAGCTATGGTTTAACCCGAATCCACCGAAGGACACCGATGGACGGCGTGAGGAAAGCGGAAGGGGGGGTGAGGGAGCTACAGGGGAAATAGCCTGGGTTCCATTTGGGGTAGGGAGGTCGGCGGACGGTCTTCATCGCCGCACAGGGGCCCCTATGGCCGTCTGCGGGAGCTGCGATGCGGGGGATGGCGAGAGAATACGCAGCAGGGAACTCTCTCGGACCGGGCTGGCGCGAGTCTGCGGGGATCTTCGGTTGTCCGGTGGGTGGGTCGCCGACGGTGCCGTCAGGCCGGGAGTGGAATGGCTCGCAGCCGGGCCAAGGCGCGGCTGAACTTCTCAGCCCAAGGCCAGCGATCCGGAAGATGCAGGGTCAACCGGCGTGCCGAGCGGGTGAGCCGTCCGGCTAGGGAGAAGAACCGCCGCCGGAGGGTCTTGGTGGTGGCTATCCGCTCTCCCAGACCGATCCGCGCCGTCCAGCGGGCCAGGTTGTGGGCCATCGTCTGGACGGCCAGCCAGGCGCCGTTGGCGGCGAAGCGGCCCGAGGGGAGATGGTTCAGCCCGACGCCGTACTTGAGGTCGCGTATGGCATTCTCGATCTCGGCGTGGCGGCGATGGTCAGCCTCCAGTTCGAGCAACTCCCCGTCCCGGTCGGTGATGAAGCCGTGATAACTGTATTTGGCGAAGAGGGCCAGTTGGGAACCGGGCGTCGGCTTCACCCGCCGGACGATGAGCCGTACCGGCGCGGCGTCTGCCTCGGCCTGGAAGGGGGTGCAGGTGATCTCGGCCACATCGGCGGCACCGTCCATCCAGTAAGGAATCGGCGTCCAGGCATCTTCGGGTATCGCCTCGATGAGATTGTGCAGGCTTTTGTGCTGGCGGATGGTGATGGAGTAGCGGACATTGATCCGGCGGCAGACGGCGACCACGGCGTGGGTATAGAAGCCGCTGTCGGCACGCATGGTGAGCTGCCCGCTGGCCCCGCCGTAGCGAACCCGGCTCACCGTTTCACGCAGGAAGTGGGCGGCGCCGCGAGCGGTGTTGGCCCGGCCCTCGCGCAGCCGGGCCATCAGCACGTCGCCTGTGCCGGCGGCGACGGCCAACAGCGGGTGATAGCCCCGCTTGCCGGTATAGCCGTGGTGGCGTGCGCCCTCCTTGGCCAGTCCGTAGGTCTCGCAGATGGTGGAGTCCAGGTCAATGGTCAGGGGCCCGTCGCCGGGTCCCGCCCCGGCCTGCCAAGCCCGGGCCAGCAACTCGCGGCTCACCCGGTCGAGTTGACGGACGTGGCCCCACCGGAAGCTGCGCAGGAAGGTGCCCAGGGTGGATGGCGCCTTCACCGTGCCGCCCAGGGTGCTGGCCGTCCCCCCGGTGCGCAACACATCGGCGTCGTCAATGCAGTCGCCCCCAGCCAGCGCAGACGCCACCAGCGTCATCATCTTGTCGCTCGTGTTCGCCCGCCCCGGGGCATCGCCCAGGTCGAGGCGCTGCCGGACGAGTTCGGGCAGGCCGAGGTGCCGCGCCAGGGTGGCCGGAAGGAGCAGCCCGGCATTGGCCACCAAGCGGCGGTCGTCGAAGGTGATTTGGATTCGGTCGGGGTGGTTGCGTGGCAGCATCTATTGGGTGCTCCTTTTCCAGGGTCTGTTTTTTGCTACAAAACCATTATCCCAGAAGCACAGGAGCACCTTCTTGCTGCTTCAGGACGCTAACCCGACGCCCTCCTTCGGTGGATTCGGGTTTAAGAAGAATTCCAGCTAGAAGAAAGGTCGGAGATGAAGGAAGCATCGACTGTTAGTCAGGAGGACACGAGTACTGAACCAATTCGGGACAAAGAGGACCTCCTTGGCAGCTACGTGGAGGCTCTATTCGACGGCTCTCGTGTGATGATGCACGTGGTGGACAGGGATTTCAATATAGTCAAAGTTAACCGGCGTTGGCTTCAAGTCATGGGGTACGACGAGGGAGAGGTGTTGGGGCACAGACCGACTGAGTTCCTGACGGAGGAGTCCCGCCGCCTGGTCGGTTCGGATATCTTACCCGTCTTCATTCGCGTCGGATCGGACCATGGCGTCGCGGTGGATTTGACAACTAAGAATGGCCGCGCCCTTAACTATCTGTTGGACGCCGAGGCCAGTTTCGACACCACGGGGATCGTACATGGATTTGCGGCCATATACGACCCTCATAACCCTGCTGAGCGGGCGGCAGCGTCCTCAACTATGGCGGTTCTCCGCCAGCTTATACTCATGCAGAGTCAGGTTGAAAACGGTATGGACCAGGAGATCAGCCAATTCGACTTAGCCGATACTCGGCTGGTGGAAGTGTGTAGGTCTGAAGTACATTCGGAGCAACCCGGTGTGAGAGATGACGCGCGTCTTAGCACCAGGGAGCTGGAAGTACTGCTAGCCGTAGCGACAGGAGCACGCAACAAGGAGATAGCTCAACAATTGCACGTGGGGGCCCGCACCGTCAAATTTCACATCGAGAACATTTATCAGAAGCTGGGCGTACACAGCCGGACTCATGCGGTGCGAGTCGCGACTGAGCGTAGGCTGCTGAATAACCAGACTACCCTAGGGTAGGACAACCGGTCAAAAGGCCAGGCAGAACGCCGACCTTCTTCAAGCTGGCGTTCATTGCGGCTGGCGACGCGCACCCCGAGTTGCACAGCGAGTCCCCGGAGCACGCCTCATTCCTGAAAATCCTCGTGAATCTATAGAGGGGCACGGACGACGCGGGCGAGATGGAGGCGATGGACCAGAGATCGCGGCGCGGCTGGTGATTGGTCTGTTGCAACACGCGGTGAGGCCTTCCGTCTCGGTCACGGTGAACAGTCGACCGGCTTGAGCAAGGAGTTTCCGCACTGCTCTTAAATGGGCTAAGACGAAGAACCGATTAGAGTTTTTGCATTATACTGACTGAGGGTCAGTCATACTTATGGAGGATAGAGAGGTCAGTCTTCTGGCCATGGCAAAATCATCAACCCTACCGATTACAAAGAGCCGGCAAAGAGTCTACTATTTTGCGATGCAATGACTGAGGGTCAGTCATACGGCCAGATGAAATCACCGAGGAAGGACAGTCAGATGAGAACAGCAGCGGGAAACGAACCTAGGCTAAACAATCAGGAGCATCGCAAGGAGGCAATCATGGACGGCATCACCACCCAGGAAAACACACAGTCGCGCGATTATCGGATGCGCTGGTGGACGCTAGCAGTAGTCTCGGTCACTGTCGTGTTAGCAACCATCGACGAAACGATTCTCAACGTGGCCATCCCATCGCTGCAGCGCGACCTAGGAGCGTCGGCCTCGTCGCTCCAGTGGATGCTCAACTCGTACATGCTTGTCTTCGGCGGCCTGCTGCTGACGATGGGCGGTTTCGGTGACCGGTTCGGGCGGGCCCGAATGCTGCGTTATGGGCTCGCGGTCTTCGGCCTTTCTTCACTTGGCGCGGCGCTGGCTCAATCTCCGGCGCAGCTGATCGGTGCCCGGGCAATTATGGGCATGGGTGGCGCGATGATGATGCCGGCGACACTTGCCGTCATAGTGAACGTGTTCAAAGAAAAGGAGATGCCCAAAGCGATCGCGATCTGGGCGATGATGGCAGGCATCGGCGTCGCGCTTGGACCGGTCCTTGGAGGGGCGCTGCTCAAGAACTTCTACTGGGGGTCGGTCTTCCTGGTGAACGTGCCGATTGCCGCGATCGCGATTGCAGCAAGCCTATTCCTCGTGCCGGATAGCCGAGACCCTGAGGGCGGGCCACTCGACATTCCGGGCGCACTTCTATCGATGGGAGCGGTCTCTGCTCTAATCCTCGCCGTCATCGAGGGTCCCGGGTGGGGGGCTACATCCCCGCAGCTCGCGATTAGCGTAGGCACGGCTGTCATCTTGGGCTTGGGCTTCGTCCTGCGAGAGAGGCAAGCCGCATATCCCCTGCTGGACTTTGCGCTGTTCCGGTTGCCGCGGTTTTCGACCGGAGCAGCCGCGGTAAGTCTGGCGTTCTTCTCGATGGTCGGCTTCATTTTCGGCTTAACGCAATACCTCCAGTTCGTTCAGGGACACACTCCGTTGGCCGCCGGAATTCGATTCCTGCCGGCAGCGGGGGGCTTCATGTTGGGGGCCATAGCCAGTGAGGAGTTGGTGCGCCGCTTCGGCACCACCAGAGTCGTGGCAGCTGGCCTCGTTATCATGACTGCTACGATGCCGCTCGTACTCCTCTGGGAGGTGAACACCTCCTACCTGGTGATCGGGCCTATTGTGGCCATGCTCGCGCTGGGCGTAGGTCGGGTTTTCGCTCCGGCAGCCGAAGCGGTCATGGGCGCGGTTGAGGTAGCGAAGGCGGGAGTTGGGTCAGCCATGAACGACGTGACCCAGATGCTGGCAGGCGCATTGAGTATCGCCGTGGTCGGGTCCGTGATGTATTCGATTTACGCCGCCAGGCTCGGAGACGCTGCTGCATCGCTGCCCGCCGAGGCGAGAGAGGTAGTACGAGATTCAATCGGGGCGGCGGTCCATCTGGCGGCCTCGCTGCCACAAGAGGACGCATTCGCGCTGGCAACCGCCGCGAAGTCGGCGTTCACGGATGCGCTGGGTCTGGCGATGCTGATCGGCGCCGTGTCCTCAGCCGTCGGTGCGCTGGTCGTCGCCAGGTTCATGCCGGCGCGCGGCACTAATGAAAGTGAGGATGACGAGGCCATTCTGCGAGAGCTAGAGCTTGAAGGCCCGCTCCCGCTCATAAGTGAGCCCTCCGGCGCGGGGGACGGCGACTAACACATGAATCCTTGGATACAATGTTGAAGGGCAGCCGAGAGCATGAGCGCTCTACCGGAATGCAGGAAAATCTAGAGCATGTGGCGGAGACGGCACTATGAACGAACAACACAAGCACCAGAGACAACATCATAGTCGCGATGACAAGGATACCGGAGATATTGGCGGGCATGCCCACCAGAGATCCGATAGTGAGGAGCGCGGCGCTCCCGTGGAGCACACCGGTCATGGCGGTACCCACGCCGAGCATGCTAACCACTCATCCGATAGTGAGGAGTCCGATGCTCCAATCGACCACACTAGCCACGATGTATCCCCTGAGGAGCATGCAGGCCATGTTCCTGAAGCCACAGAGCCCGACGCTCCCATGGACCACACGGGCCATGGTGTATCCCCCGAAGAGCATGCGGGCCACGTTCCCGAGGCCGTAGAGCCCGACGCTCCCATGGACCACACCGGCCATGGCGTATCCCCCGAAGAGCATGCGGGCCATGTTCCCGAGGCCGTGGAGCCCGACGTTCCCGTGGCCCACACCGGCCATGGCGTATCCCCCGAGGAGCATGCGGGCCACGTTCCCGAGGCCGTGGAGCCCGACGCTCCCATGGACCACACGGGCCATGGTGTATCCCCCGAAGAGCATGCGAGCCATGTTTTCGAGGCCGTAGAGCCCGACGCTCCCATGGACCACACCGGCCATGGTGTATCCCCCGAAGAGCATGCGGGCCACGTTCCCGAGGCCGTGGAGCCCGACGCTCCCATGGACCACACCGCTCACACAGAGCATGCCGACCACTCGGGTCATGCGGAAGGGCATGGCACGGGTATGGACCACACGGGCCATGAGCGGATGTTCCGCAACCGGTTCTGGGTCTCCCTCGTCCTGTCGGTCCCCGTGCTCCTCTACAGCTCGACGGTCCAAGGCTGGCTGAACTTCACAATGCCGACATTCGGCGGCAGCTCGTGGGTCACGCCCGTTTTCGCGGTGGTCATATTCCTTTACGGTGGCTTGCCGTTCTTACAAATGGCGCCGGCGGAGCTCCGCCAGCGACAGCCAGGCATGATGACCCTGATCTCCCTGGCCATTGGCGTTGCGCTTGTCTACAGCCTGCTAGCCTTCTCCCTGGACCTAGGGGAAGGGTTCTTCTGGGAGCTTGTAACCCTCATCGACGTCATGCTTCTGGGACACTGGATTGAGATGCGAAGCATCAGACAAGCCTCAGGCGCGCTGAACGAGCTGGCCAAGCTGATGCCTGACACTGCGGAACGCGTCGGCGCCGGTGGTGATATTGAAGAGGTGCCGTTGAGCGAGCTACGGCGCCATGACACGGTGCTGGTACGGCCCGGGGCCAAGGTCCCGGCCGATGGCTCGGTCATCGACGGTGAGTCTGAGGTCAACGAGGCACTGATAACCGGTGAGTCGACTCCGGTGAAGAAGAGCGAAGGCGCCGGGGTGATCGCGGGCGCCATCAACGGGGCTGGTAGCCTGCGAGTGATGGTAACGGCCATCGGCGACGAGACTGCTTTAGCGGGCATCATGCGGCTGGTAGCGGAGGCTCAAGAGAGCAAGTCCCGAACTCAGGTACTTGCTGACAAGGCTGCCGGCTGGCTCTTCTACGGGGCCATCGCCGTCGCGGCCCTCACCGCGGTAATCTGGATCGCGGCTGTGGGCTTTGAAGGAGAGGTACTCAAACGGGTGGTGACCGTCCTGGTCATCGCTTGTCCTCACGCTTTGGGTCTCGCGATACCCCTGGTGGTGGCCATCAGCACGGCTCAGGCGGCCAACAACGGCATCCTGGTGCGGAACCGGTTGGCCCTGGAGGCGGCGCGGTCGATTGATTCCGTGATCTTTGATAAGACCGGGACATTGACAAAGGGAGAGCAGGGCGTAGTTGGAATGGTCGCGTTCGATGACTTGAGCGATGATCAGGCGTTGGCCTTGACCTCTGCTATCGAAGGCGATTCAGAGCATATCATCGCGCGGGCGATCCGACAGGAGGCGGAAGCCCGAGGACTATCCCTCCCACAGGTCACCGGCTTTGAGGCTATCAAGGGACGTGGGGTCCGCGCTGAAGTCGATGGTCGCACTTTCTACGTCGGAGGCCCGCAGTTGCTCGCTATGCTGGAGACGGTCCCACCACAGCCAGTCACCGACTTTGCCGAAGCCGCAGGGACCCAAGGCCAGACCGTGGCTTATCTGGTCGGGGATGGCCGGATAATAGCCTCATTTGCTCTGTCCGACGTGATCCGGGAAGAAAGCAGACTGGCGGTGCGGCGATTGGAGCAGATGGGCATCGAGGTAGCGATGCTTACCGGCGACAGTAAGGCGGTTGCCGAATCCGTGGCCAGGGAGTTGGGGATAGGCACCTACTTTGCCGAGGTGCTTCCGGAGCACAAAGACCAGAAAGTGGCTGAGCTTCAGGGCCAGGGCAAGCGGGTGGCGATGGTAGGAGACGGCGTCAACGACGCCCCCGCCCTCGTACGGGCGGACATAGGCATTGCCATCGGCAGCGGCACCGATGTTGCCGTAGAGTCTGCGGACATCATCCTCGTGAAAAGCAACCCGGTTGACGTTGTCAAAATGGTGGCCTTGAGCCGAGCCACCTACAGGAAAATGGTTCAGAACCTGATCTGGGCTACCGGCTATAACGTGGTCGCGCTGCCGTTGGCCGCCGGTGTCCTGGCCCCGATCGGCATCCTGCTGTCGCCGGCAGTTGGCGCTCTGTTCATGTCTCTCAGCACCGTCATCGTCGCCATCAATGCTCAGCTCCTCCGCCGGGCACGTTTGTCCGCCTAATGGGAGATGGTCGCGGGTTCGACGGGCGTGGGCCGAAGAGAATGAATTGTTCGTCGAGCGTTACTCGAAGTGGCGTATCATTCGGGCATATCTCGCGGAGGAGAGCCATGGACGTACTGGACTACGGATCGAGCTTCGTTATCTACACGGGGGCGGTCGATGGGGTGGAGATCAATACATGCCGGACGCAGATACTGTCCCGGTGCGTCGTCAGTGACGACCGGACGGGGGAGTCGGGCGATTTCTTCCTGGGGAAGGAGTGCATTGGCGAAGCGGTGTACGACGATAGCCACGTCGCTCACCTGCCCGCTTTCGAGGTGAGCGTCATCTTTAGCGAAGGGAGCAACGCCCTGATCAAGAAGTACGCCGACCACAAAGACGACCTTTCGCAGGTCGGCGACGTGGCCGTCAGGAGGCGTAGTCATGACGGCCGCTACGCCTATTGGACCGACCTGCGCTTCCATCTGAAGAAGGCGGAGGCCCGACCTCTAGAGAGTCGGGACGAGATTATCGAGGCCACGCTGGACCTTCAGCCGATGACGGGCCGCACCACGCTCCGCAGCGACGATGGGGCGTGGAACGCGGTGGTAGAGTACCCGATCATGTATATGAACGTGCATCCCCCGATAGATGGCATTCAGGTGGACGCCGGGCCGGTGCTGCTGCCCGACCCCGGCTCGAAGGCGAAGGAGCTGGTGTCGAGACTGGACTATGCCTACGTAATGTACAACCAGCTCGACAGGGCGGAGTTCGCGCTCAGAAAGCCGACGCCAGTGGGCGAAGAGGGGCGGGCTGAGACGCTGCACTACTCCGAGATCGTGAAATACGAGGCGACCAACGAGCTGTTCAGCCTGGGGCGGTAGGCCTAACCACGATACGTGTGGCTCACGGCGGACCGTCCTTCGACAAGCTATCGAGTAACTGCTCTGTTTCAACGAGTGCTGCGAGAGGCCGGCGAGGCGCGGCAAGCGGCGCCCCTACGACGTTTGGGGCATAGTAACTTTTCCGACGTTCGGTCCCGACGCGGCATCGGGACGTAGGTCGCTCTCAAGTAACTGCTCGTTTCCGGGAGTCTGGGGAGGCCAGCCTTGTCTCCCCCTTTCGAAAAGGGGGATTAAGGGGGATTCGCCGCGGGCCGCTATGATCCTCTATCTCCCCTAACGGCTCTCGTTTCAGGAGTTTCGGCGACGCGCTGTTCGGCCTGGGGAGATAGGGCTAACCACGATACGTGTGGCTCACGGCGGACCGTCCTTCGACAAGCTATCGAGTAACTGCTCTGTCTCAACGAGTGCTGCGAGAAGTAGGCGAGGGCGCGGCAAGCGGCGCCCCTACGACGTTTGGGCATAGTAACTTTTCCGACGTTCGGTCCCGACGCGGCATCGGGACGTAGGTCGCTCTCAAGTAACTGCTCGTTTCCGGGAGTCTGGGGAGGCCAGCCTTGTCTCCCCTTTCGAAAAGGGGGATTAAGGGGGATTCGCCGCGGGCCGCTCAAATCCTCTATCTCCCCTAACGGCTCTCGTTTCAGGAGTTTCGTCGAGGCCCGCCCAGGGCGCAGCGTCCATGGGCGACCCCATGTCAACACCGCGGCCTCAGCGTGAAGGGTCTAGCGGGCTGCCGGCGCCGAGACCTTGTGCACCACGTTGTTCTTGAAGTCGGCAAAGAACAGAGCTCCGTCGCTGTCTACGGTAACTGAGACGAGCTCACCAAAGACGGTCGTGCGGACCAATATCTTGCCGGTCTCGTAGCTCCCCTCAAACTCGCCTGCCGCGATGGTGGTGATTACGCCGGTCGCCGCGTCAACCTTGCGAATACGGATCGTACCCTCGGAGAGGTAGAGATTGCCCAGGTGGTCCACGGCAATGCTGGTGGGCATGCTCATCATCGCCTCGGTGGCCGGACCGCCGTCGCCGGAGTAGCCCGCTCCCAACGCGGCCGATCGGACCGTCGCGGTATCCGAATCAGCGCTCCCCATGTAGGCATAATCCGTGCGCCGTGCGTGCCTCCCGATGCCCGCAACCGTCGTGATGATTCCAGTCAAGGCATCTATGCGGCGGATGCGGTGGTTATCGCGGTCGGCTATGAAGACGTTGCCCGCCTCGTCCACGGCGACCCCGACGGGTTCTGCCAGGCCCGCTTCGTTAGCGGGGCCTCCGTCGCCCTCCAGACCCCTATCTCCGATCCCCGCGACGGTTTCGATGATGCCCGTGGCTGCGTCGACCCTCCTGATTCGATTGAGGGCGGCAATGTAGATGTTGCCGTGGTTGTCCACAGCTACATCGTCCGGAAGGCGGACCAGGGCCTGCGTGGCCGGGAGCCCGTCGCCGACCTCCTGTGTATTGGCCAGGGTGGCGCCTCCGCTGTTCCCCGCCGCCCCACTTCCGCCGGCCACGGTTGTGATAATCCCGGTGGCGCCTTCGACTTTTCGGACCGAGCCGGACGCGTTGTCTGCGATGAACACGTTCCCCGAGCTGTCCGCAGCCACGCCGCGGATGTCTCTCAAGCCCGCTTGTAGAGCTGGACCGCCGTCCCCTACTCCGAAGCTGCTTCCGCTGCCAGCGACGGTTGTGATAATGCCGGTGAGCGCGTCCACCTTGCGGACGCGTTTATCAGCGGCGATGTAGAGGTCACCGTCACCGCCTACTGCCAGACCGATGGGCGCGAATAACCCAGCCTCGTTCGCCGGCCCTCCATCGCCTTTGAACCTGGGAGAGCCGGAGCCCGCGTAGGCGGTGATTCCTGGGAGCAGAGACTGCTGCGCCCCTGCTGCCGCCGGCTGACCGACTCCCTCATGCTCATCAGAGGCGCCACAAGCCACGACTACGGCGAGAGCCGTTAACGAGGCGAGAAAGACACACAGAGGTCCCGTCCAGGTGTACGGCAAGGGGTCATGTGCATCAGCGGCTCTATGGGCCATTCCGGCGCCTCTCCCGCGACTTGCGGCTAATACCGTGCGGCTAAGCCCGAATCCACCGAAGGACACCGATGGACGGCGTGAGGACAGCGGAAGGGGGTGGGTGAGGGAGCTACAGGGGAGATGGCCTGGGGTCTTGGGGTAGATGGGAGGCCGGCGGGCGGTCTTCAGTGGCCGCACAGGGCCCCTAAGGCCCTATGCGGGAGTTGCGATGCGCGGGAAGGCGAGAGGATACGCAGCAGGGGACTCTCGCGACCGGGGTGGCGCGAGATTGCGGGGACGTTGGGTCAGTTGCAGGCTGGCCGTCAGGCCGGGAACGGAATGGCTTGCAGCCGGGCCAAGGCGCGAGTGAACTGGGTTTCCCAAGGCCAGCGCCGGGGGAGATGCAAAGTGAGGCGGCGCGCCGAGCGGGTGATCCGTCCCACCAGAGCGAAGACCCGCCGCCTGAGGGTCTTGGTGATCACGGTCCGCTCGCCCAGACCAATCCGCGCCGTCCAGCGGGCCAGGTTATGCGCCATCACCTGGACCGCCAGCCAGGCGCCGTTGGCGGCGAAGCGCGCCGACGGCATGTGGTTCAGCCCGACGCCGTACTTGAGGTCGCGTATGGCGTTCTCGACCTCGGCGTGGCGGCGATGATCGGCCTCCAGTTCCAGCGTCTCCCCATCGCGGTCGGTGATGAAGGCGTGATAGCTGTATCTGGCGAAGAGGGCGAGCTGGGAACCGGGCGTCGGCTTCACCCGCCGGACAATGAGCCGCACCGGCGCGGCGTCCGGCTTGGTCTGGAACGGGGTGTAAGTCGTCTCGGCGACATCGGCGGCGCCGTCCATCCAGTAGGGAATGGGAGTCCAGTCCTCCTCTGGTATCGCCTCGATCAGATCCCGCAGCCTGGCGCGCTGGCGGATGGTGATAGAGAAGCGGACATCCATTTCCCGGCAGGCGGCAACGACAGTGTGGGCGTAGAAGCCGCTGTCGGCCCGCACCGTGAGTTGTCCCCTGGCCCCGCCGTAGCGCACCCGCCCCACCGTCTCACGCAGGAAGTGGGCGGCGCCACGGGCGGTGTTGGCCCGGCCCTCGCGCAGCCGGGACATCAGCACCTCGCCGGTGCCGGCGGCAATGGCCAGCAGCGGGTGATAGCCGCGGGCGCCGGTATAGCCGTGGTGGCGCGCTCCCTCCTTGGCCAGTCCATAGGTCTCGCAGATGGTCGAGTCCAGGTCGATGGTCAGGGGCGAGTCGCCGGGTCCGGCCCCAGCGGCCCAGGCCCGGGCCAACAACTGGCGGCTCACGCGGTCGAGTTGACGGACATGCCCCCACCGGAAGCTGCGCAGGAAGGTCCCCAGGGTGGATGGCGCCTTGACCACGCAGCCTAGAACACCGACCGTCCCACCAGCGCGCAGCGCATCGGCGTCGTCGATGCAGTCGCCGCCTGCCAGCGCGGAAGCGACCAGCGTCAGCATCTTGTCCCCAGTGTTCGCCCGTCCCGGCGCTCCGCCGAGGTCAAGGTGATGGTCGACGAGTTCCCGCAGGCCCAGGTGCCGGGCTAGGGTGGCCGGCAGGAGCAGGACGGCATTGGCCACCAGGCGATGGTCGTCAAAGAGGATGCGGATACGGTCGGGTTTGTTCTGTGGCAGCATCTATTGGGTGCTCCTTGTTTCCGGGCGGGTTTCTGTTCCAAAACCATTATCCCAGATTCAGAGGAGCACCCGCTGGCTTCTTCAAGGGCTGTCCCCAAGGACGTCCTTCGGTGGATTCGGGCTAAGACTAACACCTAGCCATCCCAATCGGTTCCAACGTGAATCGGGAGCGCCTCCGGCTTGGAGCCGGGAACATCTTCAGACAAGCCGCCCGAGCGCGGTCGTGGCCATTCCGAAAAGCAGGCAGCGATGGACACTCAGCCCCCGACTACGGTGCTCCGGGCGCCGAGACTTTGTGAACGACGTTGTTCTTCCTGTCGGCGAGGAAAATCTCGCCCTGAGCGTTGACCGCGATGGAAGCAATCTCCCCCACGATTCCCGTCCGGACCTGCACCTTGCCCGTCTCATAGCTCGTCTTGCTCTTTCCGCCTGCGATCGTGGTGATAATGCCTGTAGCTGCGTCGACCTTGCGGACGTGAATGCCCCCATCGGCCACAAACAGGTTGCCACTCCCATCCAGGGCCACGCTGGATGGGACCTGTAGCGTCGCCTCGGCGGCCGGTCCCCCATCGCCCGCGTAGCCCGCACCCGTTGAGGGGGAGGCCGCTTGGGGGAGCCGCCTGCTTCCGGTGTAGAAATACGGGGTGCGTTCGAAGGCGCTGCCTATCCCAGCCAGGGTGCTAACGATGCCGGTGGCGCCATCGACCCGGCGAACTCGGTGGTTGTCTCGGTCGGCGATGAACATATTCCCCTGGCCGTCTACGACCACGCCCGCGGGTTCGGCAAGCATTGCCTTGGTGGCCTGGCCCCCGTCGCCTTCCACCCCCCTCTCTCCGGTCCCGGCGACGGTGTCGATCACACCCGAAGCGGCGTCCACTTTGCGGATGCGGTTGTCCGTGGCTATGTAGAGGTTTCCTTGGGAATCCAGAGACACGTCGTCAGGCGCGCGGACCAGAGCTTCCGTTGCAGGCCCACCGTCCCCATAGACCTGGTCCATGGGGTTCCCTTTCCCACCGCCGGCAACGGTTGTGATCACACCGGTCGCCCCGTCGACTCTGCGAATGCGCCCCGTGCCGTTGTCCGCGATCAGGATATTTCCAGACCTGTCGACCGCGAGGGCACGGGCCTCTCGAAATCCGGCCTTCAAGGCCGGGCCGTCGTCTCCCAGCGTGAGACTACCGCCCGTCCCGGCGACCGTCGTAATGACGCCAGTGGCAGCGTCTACGCGGTGGATACGCCTGTCCGCCGAGACGTAGAGGTTCCCCGCGGCGTCGAGCGCGACACCGGATGGCGCGAAGAGTCCAGCTTCCGTCGCTGGGCCGCCGTCGCCTTTGAACTTGGGCGAGCCTGTTCCCGCATAGGCAATGAGGTCTCTGGGAACGGGCTCGGTAGCCTCCGATGCCGTCGGCCGGGCGTTCTGCGTGTCCGCAGGTAGCCCGACTTCCTCGGGATCGTCAGCCGCGCCACAGGCCGTGAGCACTAGTACCAACGACGAGAACAGGAGCATGTGGAGAGCTCCAGCCCGGCGGGCTAGCCTCCGATCTGAGGTCCCAGCGGTACTTCTGTGAGTCATTAATTGCTCCTGGATGGGTCTCCAGTTCGGAAGTTACCCTCCCCGCCACGTGGGTACGTGGTTTGGCGTAAGGCTTTCTCCATCGGAGAGCTGCTCCGGTCTCCCCTCGAGGTGTTTGACAAGCCGCCTTCGCCACGCCGATAGCTCCCCATTGTAATCACCGTCGGAGGCGAGGTCTTCAAGCTCGCCCGGGTCGTCAGCCAGGTGGAACAGCTGCTCCTCACCGGTTATGGGATTCCAGATGAACTTCCACTTACCGTCGGTAAGCGTTTGATGAGCGTTCTCCGGGTGATAGCACGGCGAGTGCTCTACGTGATAGAACTCGCGCCAGGAGACATCCTCGCCACGGATCAACGGCATCAGGCTTGACCCCTCTACAGTGCTGGGGATCGACACCCCTGCCGCGTCGAGGAAGGTCGGCATGATGTCTTCCCATCCCACGACCTGCTCCATCTCGATGTTGCGTCGCCCGGACAGTACCTCCGTGGTATCCAGGACCGATATTCCCTCCGGTTCCGTTGGGAACGCAGACCTATCGATGGGAGGCCGTACGATGAAGGGTATGCGAGCCGAGCCCTCATATCCGTATGTCTTGCGCCAGAGGTTGTGATCGCCCAGCATCTCCCCGTGGTCGGAGGTGAAGACGACCATGCAGTTGTCTTTATACAGGTCGCCCATGGAGCGGAAGAGCCTGCCAAGTTGCGCGTCAATGTAGGCGAGGTAGGCGTAGTAGGCGGCTCGAGAACGCTGCATGACTTCGGGCGGCACGACGCCTCGCCACGCCTCCGCCGGCATCGGCATTATCGCGTCGTCCTTGTGACGCTCCGCCCACTGCCCGACTACGGGTCCCGGCATCGGCCTGTCTATGAACATATCGTAGTAGCTCTTGGGTGGGCACCAGGGTGGGTGCGGTCCCTTGAGCGACAGGCAGAGGAAAAACGGGAGAGTTGGGTCTCGCTTTTGGAGCAGGTCGATGGCGCGGCCAACGAGCCAGGACTCCTCCATCAGGTCCTCAGACAGGTGGTTTGGACGGCCGAACCACGCATTGGCAGGCACTCCGTGCGCCCATTTCGCGTCGGCCACTCCGGTTTCCGCGTCCACCCACTCGTCGTAGTCCTCGATGGTGACCAGCTCATGGAAACCGAGGCGCAGGCGCTTGGGGTGGAAATGCGTCTTCCCCACATTGATCGTCTGATAGCCCGCCTTCGCCAGCTCCCCGGCAAGAGTGTGCTCGTAGGACCACGGCTTACCGTCGAGGTATCCAACCATGCCGTGAGAGCTGGGCGTCATGCCCGTCATCAGAGACCGGCGCGCAGGTATGCACGAAGGGGACGGCGTGTAGCCGTGGGTGAAGGTGATTCCCTGGGTCGAAAGCTCGTCCAGGTGGGGCGTTTCAGCCGCGGGATGCCCCAACCTTCCCAGTGAATCTCCCCGCCAATGGTCCGTTATTATCAGGAGGATGTTCGGACGGCTGGCACCTTGCGTCATATTACCGTTCGCGCCTCACAGACACTTGGACTTAGATCGGGCCCGGACGTGATGGCGGGCTCCGATTCGCCCGTCTCGCGTTTCCGGATTGTGACTCCGAGAGTGTAGCAACGTGGTGCTATGCCCGCAATCTCCGGCGCGGCAAGATACTTTTACGATGCCTCGTAGAGAAACTGAGAGGGGTAGCTCGGCCGAGAGGGCCTGAGCTCGAAATCCAATGAGCCGGAAGGCTCAGGCCTTCGCTTCTATGCAATCGGGCGCGAGCGCCGATACCGCGATGCGGGCAATCTCCGCGATGGCCTCGCGGCCACGGTCGTCGTCGCCTTCGGCGAGGGCCATGACGCCGATCACCAGGGGCCCCGCGGGTAAGTACACCACGCCGGCATCCGCTTTTATCCGGCGGCTAACCCCGATTTTGTGGGCCACAACTACATCGTCCGTAAGAAAACGCGGGACCATGTCGTTGCTCGTACAGCGCTTCAGCATCTCCATCATCGCCGTAGACGCCGCCTGTGAGACTATTTCCCCCAGGTGGAGCCGTCTCAGGATGCCGGCTATTTCTCGTGGTGTCGTCACGTTGTTGTCCAGCGAGTCCGTGTAGGAAATCCCATGGTAGTCCTGGTCGCCAACCACTAACCGCTGATGGACGTACTCGTTGTTTTCAGGCGTCTGCTCGAGATGACTCAGTCCCGAGATAGCATAGTGCCACTGGCTCATGGTCATGTTGACCCTGGTGTTCGGATAGCCGAGCTTCTCCATAGTTGGGTTTACGTTGTGCAGCCCGACCGCCTCCATGACCATGTCCGTCGCCATATTGTCGCTGTAGCTCACCATCAGGCGGGCGTAGTCGTAGGTGGTCAGCTCCGGGTCGTCCTTCAGCATCGACAGCGCGCCGGTCCCGTGATGTGAGATGTCTCGCCGGAGGCGGCGCCTCTCCATCAGGTCGACGCTGCCCTCCCCTGCCTGCCTGAACAGCTCGATCATCACCGGGACCTTGCAGACGCTGGCGGTTGGGTATCGCCGGTCGGCGTTGTGATGGCAGACGGCGCCGCTCGTAAGGTCTTCCAAGTAGAACCCCAGGCTGCCCGGAAAGTCCTGAGCAACCGCCTTCAACTGCTCGGCAGGGAGTACTCCAGCTTGCGGCACTGCTATTTCCAGCGTGATAGTAGGGTGAATCGGGACCAGTAGAGGACGCAGTGGTCGCTCTAATGCGCCACCGATTCTACCGCGAAGGTCCATATCCTGCTAATCATGGCCGCCATCAGAGGCGGCTGGTCGGCCGTGACCCGGATGTCGGGAACGCGCAGGCCCTAGCGTGGGCATCCGTCGGCCCTCACAAGAACGGGCGGCCACGCTGGGCCGCCCCTACGTGGTGGTGCACTGCGTTGCATCACATTCTCTGGTTTGGACATGGCTTGCGCACGGCTGTCATTCTGTGAGAACTTTGAGCCGGCCCGGACAGTCTCGACTTGAACCGATTCAGTCGGCTGCCGTCGTTGCCGTTTCATCCCGGTCGGGTCCTTTCGCGTCAGACGAGATCTCCGCGGCATCGTTCATGACGAAAGACAGGCAAATTGACCAAGAAATATGACCTCCTGCTGAAAGGCGGGACGCTGATCGACCCGTCGCAGCGCTTGAACGAATTGCGCGACGTGGCGTTCCGCGCCGGCAAGGTCGCAGCAGTCGAACAGGGAATTGCGGCGGAACGCGCGAGTGAGGTGGTGGACGCTGCGGGACTCATCGTCACGCCGGGGCTTATCGACCTCCACGTGCACGCTTTCTGGGGCGCCTCTGAGTATGGGATGGACCCGGACGAGGGCAGCATCGCCCATGGCGTCACGACCGCGGTCGACGCGGGCTCGTCAGGTGCGAGGACGTTCCCAGCTTTCCGGCGCTACGTGATCGAGCAGTGCGACACCCGCCTCTTCGCCCTCCTGAACCTCTCCGGGATGGGAATGCTGTGGCCCGCCAGGTTTGGCGAGCTCAAGGACCTTCGTTGGGCCGACGTCGACGAGGCCATACGCGTAGGCCGGGAGAACCGCGACGTGGTGCTCGGGATCAAGGCGCGGGTGTCTCGGCCCTACGCCGGAAGCAATGACGTCGAAGCGCTGCATCGCGCTGTGGAGTGCGCTGAGGCGTTGAGCGCGTTCGTCATGGTCCACGTCAAAGACACGGTGACTCCCCTCGAAGACCTCGTGGCTATGCTCCGGCCCGGCGACGTGGTAACGCACGCCTTCCACGGCAAGTCGGAAGGCTTGCTCGATGACGGCGGACGTGTGATCGAAGGGTTAAGGGAGGCCCAACAGCGGGGTGTCGTATTCGACGTTGGCCATGGGAGTGGCAGCTTCTCCTTCGACGTTGCGGAGAAGGCCATGGCCCAGGGCTTCATGCCCGACAACATCAGCAGCGACCTGTATAACCGAAATGTCGACGGCCCTGTTTTTGACCTGTTGACGGTGCTGTCGAAGTTCATGTTCCTGGGTATGTCCGTTTACGATGTGGTCCGGCGAAGCACAGAGACCGCCGCACAGATCATCGGCATGGGCGATAGACTGGGGACTCTCAGGACCGGCGCCGAAGGTGACGCCACGGTCATGAGGCTGGAGGAAGGCGCTTTCGACCTCACCGATTCGGGCGGGCGAAGGACGGTCCAATCGAAGCAGAGGCTCAGCCATGTCCTCACGATCAAGAGCGGAAAGGTGTACCGGCCGACGTCGGAAATCCGCCCTAATCCCCCTTTTCCAAAAGGGGGAACTTGAGCGCAGTGCACTAGGGACTAGAACGTATCTGGGAGGTCGCTTTGACAGGAGTGAATGAAGGTCGTATCTACGAGAGGCTGGGCGCACGGCCCGTGATTAACGCCGGCGGGAACACGACGACATTTGGCGGTTCCACGCTGTCCAGCGCAGCCGCCCGTGCGATGGAGATGGCCAACAGGTCGTGGGTGGAGATGTCCGAGCTTCATGAGAAGGCGGGGGAGATCGTCGCCGAGATTCTCGGCGTGGAGGCTGCCCAAGTGACGGCGGGATGTTACTCCGCCATGGCCCTGAGCGCCGCAGCGTGCATCGCCGGCAACGACCCTGAGAAGCGAGCACGGCTCCCAGACACCACCGGTATGAAAAGCGACATTCTGCTGCCGAGGCCGCAGCGCTATGGCTTCGCACGAGCTTACCTCGTGCCCGGCGCCCGCCTGATCGAGGTCGGCGACGCGGATAGCTGTACCGCGGACCAGCTCGATAGCGCGATCGGCGAAGGCACGGCGGCGGTGGCCTATTTCGTTATGCCGGACTGGCCCGAACCCGTGGTGACGCTGGAGCAGGCCGTGGAGGTCGCTCACTCCCACGACCTACCGGTCATCGCCGACGCCGCGTCGCGTAACTACCCTTTGGACGACTTCAAGAGGACCGCCCAGTCGGCGGACCTGGTGTGCTTCAGCGGCAAGTACCTGGGGGCCCACCAGTCCACCGGGTTCGTGTGCGGCAAGGCGGAGCTCGTCCGGGCCGCTTCGGCCCAAGGGTTCCCATTCGGCCGGGCCATGAAGCTGGACCGGCAGGAGATCGTTGGGCTGGTCACGGCCCTCGAGGACTGGTTCTCGATGGACCATGAGGAGCGGTTTGAGGGCTACGGCGCCAAGTTCGACGTAATCGAAGGTGCGCTGCAGGGTCTATCGGCAGTACGCCGGGCCAGGGTAGAGCAGGTCGCACGGCATCCCGGAGTCACCTTGCTCGCCAGCTTGGACACCCAGGCGCTGGGCAAGACCGTCCAACAGGTGATCGCGGAATTGCGAGATGGCAACCCAAGCGTCAGGGTCTTAAGCGCGGGGACCGACACGCTCAACATCAACGTCCACACGTTGAACGACCGCGAGGAGCACGTCGTCGCGGATAGGTTGAAGAGTGTGCTCGGGATCGAGGGTTAGAGGCGAGACAGGTGGCGCGTTCCCCCGTCCGAGCTGACCCACCAAACAAAACACGCCCCCTTCACATCGTCCTCCCCACGGCCCCTGTTTCCCGCCTGATTCTGGCCGCTACCTCCTCGATCCGAAGCGGGCTGGCCGGCCAGCCCCCTGCCGGCACGTGAGACAGCCTCAGCAGAAGCCTCGCCAGCTGCCAGGCGTACTCCCGGAGCTCCTTCGGCCGCACCTTATCGGCCGTGTCGCCGGGCTCGTGGTGAAAGTCGGAGTCGGGGTGGCGTCCGACGAAACGCCATCGCCAGAGTATGCCGGTCGGAATGGCTGCACGGGCGAACGAGAAGCTGTCCGCGCTGGGGTCGATGTGGTCCAGCACGTGGCAGCGGAGACCGTCGCCCATCGAATCGAGGGCGTGCTGCACCAAGGGCCGCAATTGAGGGAACTGGAGCACTACGCCCTTAATTGGCCCGGTCGCAAGCTCGTCCAAATTGATGACAAGTCGAGGGTTCGGCTCTGGGCCATGATGGCGTTGCACGTAGGCGGCCGACCCCTGGTGGTGCTGCTCTTCGGCGCCCCAGGTCACGAATCGGATGTTGCAGCCTGGGTGGACGTCGAGCTCTTGTGATAGAAGGCCCAGCAGCCTCGAGCACTCCATGACGACGGCCGTACCCGACGCGTTGTCGTTGCCGCCTGGAGAGTTGAGAACGGTGTCATGGTGAGCGCCTACGACGACCCACGCGTCCGGCTCCAACCGGCCCGGCAGGTCGGCCAGCGTGTTATAGCCAGTGGACCTGTACGAGCGACTCTCCACCTTGAGCGCCAGGGTCTTGCCTTCAGCGGCGCGCAGCCGTGCCCCATCCTCCCGAGAGGTAAGCACGGTTGGAACGGGGTGCGGCAACACGGCGCCGGCAACGTCGCTCCAGCGCTTATCCGTGGCATGCCGGTACTCCAGCCGGCCCCCGCTCTTCTGCTCGACCACCACCGCTGCCACGGCCCCGGCCTTCGCAAGGGCACGGAGGCGCTCCGGCAGCGGTATGGGGACGCTGAAAGGCTCATAGCCGAGGTCCAGGACGGCGACGGCGTCTTGCAGTGAAGCTCCGCCTACCTCAACATCCCGCTCCATGCCGAACCCGACATTGACGATTCGGCCGGCGATGCTCGCCGCTGGGCAGTTCAGCAGGGGCTGCACGACGATACGGCGACCGTCCTCAGTTATCGACGCCTCGTCCTGACCGTGCTCCCAGGTGTCGAGCTCGAAGTCCTCAGTGTGGGGGTCTGACAGGCCGCCGGCCGCCAACTGCGCGGTGATATACTCTACCGCCCTCTTCTCCTCGGGCGACCCCGACCATCTTGGCCCTATGTCGCGGCAAAGTTTGGCTATGTGGGCGTCGATCTGGGACCCCACCCACGCTTCACCGATGAGCCACCGGTCTACCTGTTTCCAGTCGAGGCTCATGGGCCATCCTTCCTGATCAACAGGGACCGTTGCGCGCACCTCGGCTCAACCCTGGTTAATCTCAGTGCCACGGGAAAGCGTAAGTCGGGTCGTTGACGAACCGCTGCAGTCCACAGTTGAGACGGATTGAAGTTCCGGGCGGCAACTCTACGGCGAAATGCTTCCCGTTAACCGCGCTGCCCGTGTCATTGACGGTTACGTTCGTGAAGCTGTGCTCGCCGAACGCTCCGGCCTGGACGACAACCCGCCGAGTATCGCTCTTACCCAAGTTTACGAGATGGACGCCGACGCGGTCGGGGCCGAGGCCGTCGACCAGCGCGGCGACATCGGCAGGGAGTCCTGCACGCTGGTGTGCGGGGTCAAAGTAGCGCACCGTGGCCCGGAGAAGACCGCCGTTGTACACAGTCCCCGGAGCGCCGAGCATCATCTGCGTGAGGCCCTCCGTCAGCACCGGATTGGGGATCCCGCTGTTGTCCGAAATGATCTGCTCCGGCGTACGCGACTCCGATCGCGCGGCGTCGAGCTTCTCCTCGGCTTGCCGCAGCTCGGACTCCATCAGCCACTCCGGCCAGTCCGGGAACTTTCCATCGTGATAGTTGAAAAGGGCCCAGTCGCCGCCCGCTTTAGCGCTGATCGCCGAGGCCGCGCCCCAGTCGCGCTCGACGTCGCCCTCACGCACTCGGACCATCTTTTCCCGGTCCTCGGCGGACATGGACGCGTGATAAAGATGTGGCAGCCAGTTGCTCGACATGGGCTGGTAGTCGGACCAGCCGTCCGGGCCGTATCGCCAGGAGAAAACGACCTGCCCGTCGTCCCTTTCTCTTGCGTTTTCTAGAAGCACGTCCATCTGCGATCGGACCAGGTCGAGGTATCCGTCGTCGCCTGTCAGCAGGTGCGCACACTCGGCGCCGATCGTGATCGAGTTTAGTCCGATGGTGTTGCCCTTGTAGCAATTCCAGCCGTACCATCCGCCCCACCACTGACCATCCCGGTGCTCGCCGATCTTGCCGGTGGGGCCGATGTTGTCGGGCATAATCCCGCCGTTCTGGCGCATCCTGTCGAGCCAGCCTTCGGCGTAGCGAAGCACCCACGCCTTGTACTTTTCTTCGCCGGTGTACAGATACGCGTTGGTCACAAGTGCCGTCGCTGCGAGGTTGTGTGGGATGTCCCCCCGCATAACGAGCCTGCCGAAGGCTTCCACCGCCTTGTCGGCCCGCGCCGGGTCCTCGAACCAGTTACCCTCAAGCTCCTTGATGACGGGGTAGAGCGTCGTACGCACGCCCATCGGCTTGGGCGCCCAGCCGGGCTCGGTGGGACTGCCCCCGTGCAGGAAGCCTTTTACCTGCTCGATGTTAACGTCGTAGATCGGACCCTTGCCGTCTGTGTAGACCGACCGAAACTGGTTCAGGTCAGCGTCGTAGTTGGGCGCCTCCGGGTCCTCGCCTATCATGATGGCGGCGAAGCGCCGAGCGCGGTCGATGTTCGCTGAGTAGGTAGGATCGGCGAGCCCCAGGCCGTAGAAGAGCTGGTTGCCCTCGCCCATGTGGTGCCAGTCGGTGATGATGCGCCGGCCTGGAATCCACGACGGCTCCTCACCCTCCGGGACGCGCAGGCTGTAGTACTCGTTGTGAAGCTGGGGAAAGAGCTGCGGGTAGTGTGGGTTGCGGGTATCGTCGCCGTTAGAGCGGGTGACGGCTTCGTATTCGTGGAAGGCGAGGCGCGATACCTCGTCAGAGCCGCCCATTGAGTAGAAGAGCCCCCAGTTGTAGAACCGCTCGTAGAGGTCGTCCACGTCATCGCCGAAGTACGGGACTCCATCGGCGTCGGTGTACTTGTCGATCGTGAGGGATGCCGCCTCTTCCATAACGGCGAATAGTCGCCGCTGCAATCGTGCCCACTGGGGTGGGGCTCCGGCTGTCGTGGCCTTTAAGCTTGGCAAGTTTGGCATTGGTCACTCCCGTTTGGTGCTGTCGTGATGGCCGGACAAGAGGGCGCCCACTTGGGGGCTCCCCTACGCGGCGTCTTTTGTTGTGCTCCTACGCTAAGAGACTTGCAGTGCGCTGAGTTGATCGCTGACAACCCAGGCGCAGCATAAGCTCCCAGAAGCGCGTTTACGGCGCTATTGGCTCCACGCGCTCCACGTCAAGTCCCTCGGGCCAGACAAATTCGTTATAGCGGACCTGGACCTCGACGCCGTTGACGCTGCGCTCGTATCCGGCACTCGGCTCAAGGCGTTTCGTCTCTACCTCAAGCCGGTTCTCCCCTTGACGGAGAAGTCCAGTTTGGAGCTTCCACCGAAACCAGTGAGCGATAAAGCCGTTGCTTGCGTCAATGGGGTTGCCGAAAGACTCCAGCCGGCTCCACGCGCGAATGGTGACGCCGCGGTAGTCGGTTAGCTCGGCATCGTCGAGATCGAGCCTCTCCCCATTAAAGCGGTACTCAATCTCGTCCTCAATGCAGAGGTTGGCGAACCGCACCATCAGGACCGATCGCCGCAAATCGTGGTCCTTCTCGGCCGCTTCGAGGTCGTCAGCGATGACCACCGAAATCGAAGCGGTCTTGCCCTCTTCGAGGACCGCCGGCAAGTCCCGCCGCGCGACGACTGACTGGAGACCGCGTGAGCTCTCCTTCGGCGTCTCCTGCGGCTGAAGGATGTAGCGCTTGTTGAGACGATCGGTGATCTCCGGGTAGGCCGCGTCGCGAAGAATCTGCTGCTCGACGTTGCGGAGAGGCCAGTATAGATACCCCAGATACATTCCGGCGAAGCCCTGGGACTGAAGGCTATGGCTGAGCGCCCGGTACATCTCGATGTCCGGCGACGCCGTCCGCTCGTCGTAGACTCGCAGAGGCGGGCGCACGTATGCCGCCGCACCCCCATCCTTCGCCGCCTTCGCAAGCCACGTTGCATCAGGCATCCACGTCTCGAACAGCGAGTCTGACGGCTCGCCCACGACGATGTCCAGGCTGCCCTCGTCGAGCCAGGCCCTCACGTCCAGACCGCTTCTGAGATTCTCCTCCTCAGTGCCGAAGACCCGCGCCATCACCGTCAGATCGCGACCCTTTTGGGAGCCCACCTCTTTGGCCAGGCTCCGGACATCGGCGACGTGGTCACTCATCACACGTTTGCCTCGTTCGACGTCTTCGTCGCGGAAGTAAGACGCGAAGAAGAGGAAGTCAAGCTCGATGCCGTCTGCGTCGTAATCGTCGAGCATCTCGCGTATGAGGTCCAGCTTGTAGGCGCGGACATCCGCGTGTGTGAAGTCGTAGGCCCATTCGTTCGGCGGCTCTCGCAGGCAGACCTCCTGTCCCCGTTCCGCCTTAAAGTTGCCGCAGCGATGGGCGCCGGGCCCCTGGCCGTTGTTCATCTTGAGGCTCGGCAGCACGGGCATGCCCAGCTGCTTACCCCTACCGATGACCTCGCGCATCTGGTCGGTACCCATCGCGGCCGCGTCCCGGGCCATGGCCTTGATGCGCCAGTCTATAGGGCTGGGGATTACGTCGGCCGACTGCAGGATGCTCTTGCCGACCTTCGAGTTGTGGAAGAAGACGTCGCCGTAGCCCATCCCGAAGGACAGCATCTCGACCCCGGTCCCCGTGATCTCGTCCACGGGCCAGCGCAGCTTAGGTATGCTGACCGGCGGGTCAACGCGTTTGCCGTGGAAGTGGTGCGCATCGTTGTAGTAGATCAGTCGGGGCCTTCTCATCGCAGTTACCTTTCTATGATGCCGGCCAATTCCCGGCAATCCCTGGGGACGCTACCTCCTCCGTCATAGGCCTGGAGGGCAGTGTCTCGTCGGCCGGTCGCTAGCCCTGGCGCTATTCGAACCAGAAGGAGTAAAGCTCGGCGTCTCGCAGCCAGAAGTGGAGCCGGACTGGCCGGTCCCCGATGGCGCCGAGGCTATCTCGGCCTTCCCAAGAGACAACGTGCTCAATGGAGTCTCCGGAGAACGGCGTGTTGGCATCGAAACCGCACTCGGCCAGCCAGTCGCCGTCGAGCTCGCCGTCGCCGCTACGGACCGCGACCTTGACGTACCCGTCTGGACCCGTTCGAGCGTTTATGTGAAGCTTACCGCTGGGGCACTCGATGGGCCTGGTCAAAAGGTAGCCGTCGCGGCCCTCGAGCGCGTCCACCGACACGAAGCCATCCCTGCGAAGCGTCGCCAGGCACAGGTGGCGGACGCCGCTCCCCTGGACGGAGCGGTGATGGAGGGTGTCGGCGCCCTGGTAGTAGATGAAGATACCCTCGGGCCGCTCGATGATTTCGTTCCAGGCGTAGAGCATCCCCCAGTCATACCCGGGAAGAGGGCCATTCTCGATGAACAACGGGCGTGCGGGGTGCCGGTCCCAGTGAACGCCGTCGCGGCTCCAGGCCAGCTGCGCGTCGAGCTGGTGTGTCTTGGGATGCCGGCGGTGCACATCGAAGTAGAACATCTGGAGCGTCCCCAGATAGACTCCCTGGTATCGCGACACCGCCATTCCGTAGAGCATTGGCGGGTCGAGGTCGTCGGGGGCGATGACCACCGTAGGCTGAGTCCAGGTGACGAGGTCTTGGCTCTCCGAGTAGGCGATCCGCCTGATCTCGTTGGCGTTCACAGAGGCGCGCCGGTACATCATGAAAACGTCGCGCTCCGGGTTGTAGACAAGGTTGTTGTAGGTATCGCTGCGGGCGTGGAACACCGGGTTCTCGGGTTGGTCCATCCAGCGCACCCCGTCGTCGCTGTACGCGATGACTTGGTCCATGGTGTGGTCGGCGAGCGCTTGTCGGCCCGGCCGTACCACACCTTGCAGCATCACATAGCGTCCCCGGGAGGATAGCCTGGGCGGAAGCTCCATCACCGATAGAGCGGCGTACAGCAAGTCCCCGCCCAGAATCAGGTTGTTAGCCTTGCTCCCCTCCCACTCCAACAGCCCCAGCTCAGGTCGCTCCCAGTGAATTCCGTCCGCCGACTCATAATAGATTCCCCTTAGGGACCAGGGAGCCTTCGAGCCGTCGGGGTTAGACATTTGCGGGTCCCAGACACCGCCCCACAGCCGAAACCGCTGTGATGACTCGTCGAAGAGGACCGTGCCGTTGCCCGGGCCGGAACCCTCCCACGACTTCTCGGGCTCGATGAGCGGGTTTGCGGGATGCTTCTCGGGCTGGTGGACTGTACGGCGGCAATCCCACCAGTCGTCGACGACGAAGTCGTCCATCAGGAGCTGGCGCTCTCTGCCCACTACGATAGGGTCGGACGGGGTGATTCTATGCGAGCCCTTGATGCTGAAATGTGGTCCTACCATGGGACCGTCCTGCATACGTCCCTCCACCGAAGTCCCGGCGTTATGCGATTCGGGCCCGACGATTGGGCTATTGGAACGGCACGGGTATCGCACCGCCGTGCCACGGGAAGGCGTAGCTCGGATCATTAACGAAGCGCTTCATGCCCGCCTCCAGCCGTATTGAAGTCGACGGGGGCAGCTCGACGCGGAAGTACTTTCCGTCAAGGGGTACGCGGCGTTCGCTCTCACCCTCGGTGTGCCGGACCTCGGTAAACTGGTGCTCCCCGAAGGCGCCCGCCTGGACGATCAGCTTTCGGGTTTCGGTCCTGCTCAGGTTGACGAGCTGGACGCCGACAACGTCGGGGCCGAGCTTGTCGACCAGGGCGGCGACGTCGAGGGGAAGGCCGGGGCGATCGCGGTCGGCGTCGAAGTAGCGGACGGTCGCTCGCAGCATTCCGCCGTGGTACATCGTAGACGGCCCGCCCAGCATAACCTGTATCAGCGTCTTCGTGAAAACCGGGTTCACGGGTTCCTGGTTGTCGGCGATGACCTCCGCCTGGGTGCGGGAGTCCTGGTCCATCTTGTGGTAAACCTCGAGCGCCCGCTGGTACTGCAGAGTGAGTATCTTCTCGGGCCAGTTGGGGTTCTGGCCGTCGTAGTACTGGAACCGGCTGTACTCGGTGTCCCACTCGGCCCTTGCAGGCCCAATCGCTTCTTCGTTCCAGTCGCGCTCCACGTCGCCGTCCCGGACGCGAGTGATAATGTCGTAGTCATCCTTGGCCATCGACGCGTGGTAGAGATGGGCCAGTTCGTATAGCCGCATGTTGGGTGAGGAGGTCGCGTCCCAAACCTCAACGTGGCCGTGGACCCAGCCGTCCGGCGTGGCCCGCGAAGGGACCAGGAGCTGGCCGTCTTCGCGGGTGATGGAGTTGTCCATGAGGACCTTGATCTGCGACCTGAGCAGGTCGAGGTACCCGAAGTCGCCGGACAGGAGGAGGGCACACTCCGAGGCGACGCCCAATGAGTGGAAGATGTGACTCCAGCCCACATAGCTGTTCCAGCCGTACAGCGTGCCCCACCACCCACCGTCCCTGCTCTCCCCCACCTTTCCGGTGGGCCCGACGTTGTCGGGGATGATTCCGTTGTTCTGCTTGATCCGGTCCATCCACGCCTCAACGTATTCGAGCACCCAGCGCTTGTACTTCTCGTCGCCGGTGTAGAGGTAGGCGTTCGTGACGAGGCCGGTGGCGGCCAGGTTGGCGGCGGAGTCGCTGTTGAGAATGACCTTGTCGAACAGCTTAACGATCTCGTCCCGTCTCTTTGGGTCCTTGTACCAGTCGGGCTCGAGTTCCTTGACCACCGGGTATAGCGATGCGCGAACACCCATGGACTTAGGGGTCCAGTTGGGGTCTTCGGCGTTACCTCCTTGTAGGTAGGCTCTCACCTGGCTGACGTCCGCGTGCAACCAGGGCCCTTGGCTGCTCTGGGCGGGAGAGCGCAGGACCTTGTGCTCGGCGTCCCAGTTGGGGGCTTCGGGGTCCTCTCCGATGAACATGGCGGCGAACCTGCGCGACCTGCGAACATTCTCGGAGATGGTGGGGTCGGCGACCCCGAAGTCGTAGAAGGCCATGTTGCCCTCGCCGGTGTGGTGCCATTCGGCGTCGCCCGGTGCGGCCAGGCTGAAGTACTCGTTGTAGTTGCTGTGCTTGAACTTCACCGGATGAACGCCGTGGAAGTACTCGAGCTTGTCGGCGCGGTTCTGGTTGTTGACGTCGAACAGCCGCGTCGTGGCGTTCCACTGCTGAAGCGCCAGCTCCAGAAGGTGCTCTCCGCCTCCCATGGCGTAGAGGAGACACCAGTTGTACGACCGCTCGTAGTAGTCGTCCATGTCGTCGTACCAGAGCCAGGCCCCACCCCTCTCCGCGTACTTCTCCACCATCATGGGCGCGGCTTCCTCCATGAGTGCCATGAGCTTTCTCTCCAACAGCGCCCAAGCAGGAGGAGGTGCCGTCTCGGTCGCCTTTACCGATGCAACGCCGTCTAAGGAAGCTTTGCCAGTCATTTTTACGAGACCTCCGAGGGGTTAGTCCTGCGCTGCAGAGCCAGCGGGTTCGACGCCGCAACGCCGGGGCATCGGAATGGTATATCCTCGGCTGTGGCGGCACAAGTTACCCTTCATCGGACGAACCAGCGGAGAGCGTACCGCCCCTCGTCGTCGCGAAAACCGAGGGTGTACGGGTCGGCGAGACGGAGCGCGGCATGTCCGTCGGTGCGGAGCACCACCCATCCAAAGTCCCAGCCTCTGCTGCTGTACGCCATAGGTATCGCCGGACGGACCCGTACGAGGGGATGAGTGGCGCCGATGAAGAGCTTCTGGTCGGTGTAGTAGTAGCAAGAGTTGAGCTGGATGAACACCTCGTGGCGCGGCGAATCACCCGTGTCTTCGGCGAGGTCCCCGCACAGGTCACGTATGCCGACCTTGACCTCAGCGCCGCGGGAGAACGCGTCGGCCAACAGGTCCACGGAGCCAGAGCTCACCGAACCTTCGTCGTCGTGGGCCAGCACCTCTTCCCAGTCGTCGCGCACCCAGTAGCGAAACACGTCGAAGTCGTAGACGAAGTTGCGGCTTGGCGCGTTGGTACCGGCATCCCAGCTATTGGATAGGTGGGACTTGGGCATATCCGGGTTCTCTGTAGCCTCAGAAGCGCCGGGGGCTCCCGCGGCCGGGCCACCGTCGAGATGCGGCCGTGCCAGGGCCTGCCGGCCATCTTCGTTGTACATGAAGAATGACATGGATGGGCGTTCGCCGAAGCCTTCGGGCAGGTCTACCGGCTGGCGCTGCGTCATGATTCCGGCAACCCACCGGTCGTCCACAAGGTAGGTTGCCCTGAACTCGGCCGCCTCTCGTATGACCTCGGGGTTGTCCGAGGAGGTATCGATGTGCTCGTTGTGGCGGAACTCGGTGTAAATTCTTAGGTCGGCGCCGCGGCGGATGGCGTCGCGGAGCGCCACTTGACTGCCGTTGGCTACCGAACGGCTGCTATCCAACTCCAGCGCAGGGGTCCAGCTATCCATTGATTTGCCTCCGTGGGAACTTCGCTACCGGCCCTCTCGCCCCCTTCACCGTAATCCCCCTGAAAAAGGGGGGCCAAGGGGGGATTTACCCCCGGGGGGGCGAGAGGACGCCGATGTCAGTTTGCAGTGTGTTAGATTATCAGACGCCAGCACCCTGCGGGGGCGCGTCGGGCAGAAAGGGAACGGGATGCCTAAGAAGCGAAACCTCGTATTCATCATGAGCGATCAGCAGCGCTACGATACGCTAAGCTGCTACGGGAACGACTGGATCCGCGTGCCTAGCCTCAACGCCTTGGCTTCGCAGAGCTTCGTGTTCGAGAACGCGTACGTCACGCAGCCCGTGTGCACGCCGGCCCGGGCCTCCATCATGACTGGGCTGTATCCCCACTCTGCGGGTCCCATCGTTAACAAGCTGCACCTACCCCTCGATACTCCGACGATCGCCGAGATGGTCTCGCCGGACTACGTGCGCGGCTATTTCGGCAAGTGGCACCTTGGAGACGACATTATCGTCCAGCACGGCTTCGACACCTGGGTGAGCACTGAGGAATCGCATCGAGAGCATTACTCGAAACCCGAGTATCTGGACCGCTTCTCGGACTATCACGAACACCTAATCGCCAACGGCTTTCAGCCCGATATAGAGAAATCGGGGGCGATGGTCTTCTCCTCCGATGAGAGGGCCAGACTTCCCGAGGAGTTCCAGATGGCCTCGTTTCTGGGAAACAAGGCTGCTGAGTTTATCGACCAGAATAAGGACCAGCCGTTCATCCTTTACGTCAGCACCTTTGAGCCTCACTCGCCGTATTTTGGGCCGCTGATGGACATGTACGACCCGGCAGAGCTGCCCGTCGGTCCGGCGTTCCTGAAGAGCCCGGACGGGGCATCGCTGGTCAACCGGGCCCGGGCCGGCTATTTCCTTCAGTACCTCCGCGAGGGCGGCGACCAGACCAAAGACCCATACATGAGAGACTACGCGGCGCCCGAGGAGGATGTGAGCACCGAGGAAGGCTGGCGGCGTCTCCGAGCGCACTACTTCACGAACATCACGCTGGTGGACGGGATGGTCGGGAGGATCACCGCCGCCCTCGACCAGGCGGGGGTGGCCGACGACACGATGGTGGTGTTTACCAGCGAGCATGGGGACATGCTGGGGGACCACGGCATGCTCGAGAAGCGCGCGCTGTACGAGGAGTCGTCCAGGGTCCCGCTGCTGATGCGCATCCCCTGGCTGGCCCGTGAGCAGACCCTAATCCGGGAGAGCGTAGGCCACATCGACCTCGTGCCCACCGTGCTGGAGCTGCTGGGCGAGCCGGTCCAGGAGGCGCTCCAGGGCAAGAGCCTCGCGCCGGTCGTGCGTGGCGAGGGGCCGCTCGAGGACAACGACGTGTTCATCGAGTGGAACGGCACCAGCGAGACGCTGGATGACCGCGACCTGGGCTCACCGGCCATCAACCGCATGCTGACGTTGCCCTGGCGATCGATTGTTTCGGAGCGCTGGAAGCTAAATCTGTGCGCGGGCGACCAATGCGAGCTGTTCGACCTGAACTCAGACCCCTATGAGATGAACAACCTCTTCGACGAGCCGGCCCATCGCGACCGCGTGCGCGACTTGGCGGCCCGAATCCGCGTCTGGCAGCACGAGACGGGAGATAGCGCCCCGCTACCGAGCGTGTGAGCCACGGGGCCCCCGGGTAGGGGCGCCCCAACGTGGGCGCCCGGTAGGTCACACCTATACCGGCTTGCCCCACCGGTTTAGATAAGTCACCTCTTCCACCGGGCGGCGTCTGCTCCCGCCGAAATGGGCATCTTCGGCGGGGTAGCCCAGCGGAATCAGCGCCGCCGTCTCCACGTCTTCCGGGATACCGAGAAGCTCCTTGATCTCGGCCTCGTAGAACTTGTGCAGCGTGGTGATCACGGTCCCCAGCCCGAGGGCTCGGGCCGCGAGCATCAGGTTCTGCACCGCCGGGTAGATCGAGGCGCCTCGCGTCATCGTGCTGGCGGCGCCGTCGTGGCGTACGCAAGGCAAGATTAGCACCGGGGCCTCTCCCATCGTCTTGGCCAGGTGCTGGGAGGAGCGGTAGACGCGCGAAAGCGACGGGTCCGGGTCGACGGTGAAACGCACGTTGTTGGAGTCGTCCCAGCCACGCCTGTAGAACTCGCCGACTCCGCGCTTCACCTCGGGGTCCTTGAGCACCAGGAAGGCCCACGGCTGGCGGTTGCCGCCGCTGGGGGCGCGGACAGCCGCTTCGAGCACCTTCTGGATAACGTCGTCAGGCACCGCGTCGGGCTTGAAGCTGCGAATGGCGCGCTGGGTGTGGATGGCTTCGAAGAGGTCCATTTAGGCGGCGCTCCTTACGCTATTGTCATGCCTGCGCCCGGACTCTGGTTCCTGCTCGGGCGGGGTACGGGACTCAATTATGCACCACCGGCGCCGGGGCTACGAGGAGGTTCAGCTGTAGTCGAGCTCGTTCACGAGGTCGCGAAAGCCGACTATCATCCGGTTGATTTGCCGCGGGTTGGAGGCAATGAGCTTTTTAAGCTTAGCTTCCATATCGGTGGCCGCTTCACGGGTGGGGAGCATTCCGAACCAGACAAGTCTAGGGTTCTTGCCAGACGTCGCACGTCCACCAGTTCCTGTCCTATGCTCTTCCAGCCTTTCCCGTAGCTCCCTCGTGTGCCCAGCGTAAAGCTTGCCTCCGTCCAGCCTAAGGACGTATGCAAAGAACTGGTCTGATTGGGCATCTAATTTGTCCCAAGCCGCCGAGTACTCAAGTTGATCGGGCCCAGTAGGTGTTTTCGCGTCCTTGCTTTCCGCATCAACAGCAGCGGCTTGGGCTTTATCGTGGCATTGCGCGCAGACTTTGTACCTAACACTCTTGGCTTGGCCGCAGTTAGGGCACTCGTCTATTAGGCCGTTCTTCAGGTCGGCTGCGTGCTCACGGCACAAGACCTCTTCTTCTGGGATAGTTCGCTCACACTTCCAGAAGAGGCAGATCTTCGAAGCATGCAGGTCTTTAAGAGTGACAACGAGTTGCTGTCGCTCCTCGTCTGTCTTGGCCTGTTGGTGGCGTTTCAACAGGTGGTAGACCTGATTGACGGTTACGCCTTTCTTGAATGGCATGGCTTTTGAGCGAGCACGCCCTGCTCAGTTTGCTCTTGAGGAAGGGAGCTCCTTGCTCTGTCCGCCCCTCTCGCCGGCCGTCGACCGGCTGCAATCTCCTACAAAGTCATCGCGTGTTTGAGGGCTTCGACAGCTACTCGTGATCCGATATCGGTTGCGGTCCTTAAGCCCGAATCCACCGAAGGACACCGATGGACGGCGTGAGGGCAGCGGAAGGGGGTGGGTGAGGGAGCTACAGGGGAGATGGCCTGGGGTCTTGGGGTAGATGGGAGGCCGGCGGGCGGTCTTCAGTGGCCGCACAGGGCCCCTAAGGCCCTATGCGGGAGTTGCGATGCGCGGGAAGGCGAGAGGATACGCAGCAGGGGACTCTCGCGACCGGGGTGGCGCGAGATTGCGGGGACGTTGGGTCAGTTGCAGGCTGGCCGTCAGGCCGGGAACGGAATGGCTTGCAGCCGGGCCAAGGCGCGAGTGAACTGGGTTTCCCAAGGCCAGCGCCGGGGGAGATGCAAAGTGAGGCGGCGCGCCGAGCGGGTGATCCGTCCCACCAGAGCGAAGACCCGCCGCCTGAGGGTCTTGGTGATCACGGTCCGCTCGCCCAGACCAATCCGCGCCGTCCAGCGGGCCAGGTTATGCGCCATCACCTGGACCGCCAGCCAGGCGCCGTTGGCGGCGAAGCGCGCCGACGGCATGTGGTTCAGCCCGACGCCGTACTTGAGGTCGCGTATGGCGTTCTCGACCTCGGCGTGGCGGCGATGATCGGCCTCCAGTTCCAGCGTCTCCCCATCGCGGTCGGTGATGAAGGCGTGATAGCTGTATCTGGCGAAGAGGGCGAGCTGGGAACCGGGCGTCGGCTTCACCCGCCGGACAATGAGCCGCACCGGCGCGGCGTCCGGCTTGGTCTGGAACGGGGTGTAAGTCGTCTCGGCGACATCGGCGGCGCCGTCCATCCAGTAGGGAATGGGAGTCCAGTCCTCCTCTGGTATCGCCTCGATCAGATCCCGCAGCCTGGCGCGCTGGCGGATGGTGATAGAGAAGCGGACATCCATTTCCCGGCAGGCGGCAACGACAGTGTGGGCGTAGAAGCCGCTGTCGGCCCGCACCGTGAGTTGTCCCCTGGCCCCGCCGTAGCGCACCCGCCCCACCGTCTCACGCAGGAAGTGGGCGGCGCCACGGGCGGTGTTGGCCCGGCCCTCGCGCAGCCGGGACATCAGCACCTCGCCGGTGCCGGCGGCAATGGCCAGCAGCGGGTGATAGCCGCGGGCGCCGGTATAGCCGTGGTGGCGCGCTCCCTCCTTGGCCAGTCCATAGGTCTCGCAGATGGTCGAGTCCAGGTCGATGGTCAGGGGCGAGTCGCCGGGTCCGGCCCCAGCGGCCCAGGCCCGGGCCAACAACTGGCGGCTCACGCGGTCGAGTTGACGGACATGCCCCCACCGGAAGCTGCGCAGGAAGGTCCCCAGGGTGGATGGCGCCTTGACCACGCAGCCTAGAACACCAACCGTCCCACCAGCGCGCAGCGCATCGGCGTCGTCGATGCAGTCGCCGCCTGCCAGCGCGGAAGCGACCAGCGTCAGCATCTTGTCCCCAGTGTTCGCCCGTCCCGGCGCTCCGCCGAGGTCAAGGTGATGGTCGACGAGTTCCCGCAGGCCCAGGTGCCGGGCTAGGGTGGCCGGCAGGAGCAGGCCGGCATTGGCCACCAGGCGATGGTCGTCAAAGAGGATGCGGATACGGTCGGGTTTGTTCTGTGGCAGCATCTATTGGGTGCTCCTTGTTTCCGGGCGGGTTTCTGTTCCAAAACCATTATCCCAGATTCAGAGGAGCACCCGCTGGCTTCTTCAAGGGCTGTCCCCAAGGACGTCCTTCGGTGGATTCGGGCTAAAGATCAGGTAGACGATCCACGTTACATATATGCCACTCAAGCTAGCCGCGCCCACGGCCAGGAACGACGCAGGGTCTTCGTCACTACTGCCCGCCCCCAGCACCGTTCCGACTACTACTAGGATTGTTAAGGTCAATATCCAGCCGACGCCGGACTTCCGCTTAACCTTGTGTTTCTCGAAGTAGGCGATATTCCGCAACGGGAACACTTTCCCGGAGTAGCTCAGGGTTTGTGAGTCCAGCTCTATTATGGTGTCCTTGTCTTTTGCCATGAGACAACCCCCGATCTACTAACTTCCCTCAAGAAATTCCTCGCTCTTAATTCGTCCATCAACTCTCCGGGTGTTAGCTCGAGTAGTTGCTGCACGGCGCTTAGGGCCCGTGCAGCGTAGTCGGCGGGATGTTACCACAATAGAGCTTGCACGGGCGCAGCTTCAATCTGGCCGCAACCTAGATACGGGCCGCCACTCCGACCGCTGCACGAGGCACTACTCCTCGGGACTGTAGGCGTTATGGTCGGAGTCCTAGTAATCCTTGGGGCTGTGATTACCTGGAGCGAACAAACCCGCGAGGTCATACGACAGAATCCGAAGTTTCTAATTTGGGTGTTCCTGATTGGAACCCAGCCGGCATTCTACTTGGTGGTCGCTGGCCCACTGAGTGCGACCTTGGGCGACCTCACCAAGTACCGTGCGGGCCGCGAGCATCAGGTTCTGCACCGCCGGGTAGATCGAAGCGCCTCGCGTCATCGTGCTGGCGGCGCCGTCGGGCGTACGCAAGGCAAGATTAGCACCGGGGCCTCTCCCATCGTCGTGGCCAGGTGCTGGGAGGAGCGGTAGACGCGCGAAAGCGACGGGTCCGGGTCGACGGTGAAACGCACGTTGTTAGAGTCGTCCCAGCCACGCCTGTAGAACTCGCCGACTCCGCGCTTCACCTCGGGGTCCTTGAGCACCATGAAGACCCATGGCTGGCGGTTGCCCCCGCTGGGCGCGCGGACAGCCGCTTCGAGCACCTTCTGGATAAGGTCGTCAGGCACCGCGTCGGGCTTGAACCTGCGGATGGCGCGCTGGGTGTGGATGGCTTCAACAAGGTCCATTAGACGTCGCTCCTTTTGCGCAAATTAACCCCGGCGTCTCCGAAGCTTCTGCCATCCCAACGAAAGACCCAGCATGGTCAACATTACCCCAAAATCGAGGAGGTAGAAAGCTCCCCCCGCGGCGTCGGCTATGAACCCGGCAACGAGGAGGAATAGGGCGTTACCCCTGTTCAGGTAGAACCAGTACTCGTGGGGGTTTAAGCGAATCGCCTCGTTATAGTCTTGAATAGCCCTCTCGAAGTCCCCGCAAGACTCGTTGACGCACCGCGCGTCGGATGCTACCTTGACCACGGAGTCCTCTAGGAGGAGCAAGGTGATGACTCGTAGACATACTACGACCACGGGTTACAGGTCGCTGAGCTGGACTCGCGTCTTCGACTTATGGCTACTCTCGCTGACGGCGGCGGCGCTATTCGCGGCGTGCGGCTCTGCAGAGGAGGCGGCGCCTGCTGCCCAGCCGGCACCCGCCGGTGCCGCCGAATCCGCCGAGCCCACCCTGAGGGAGATCACGACCTACGCAGGCTCCGGCGCTGCCCAGTACGGCGGGGACGGCGGCCCCGCGACCGAAGCCGGATTCTTTGCCCCTGCTGGTATGACGCTGGACAATCAAGGCAACCTCTTCATTTCCGCTGACAACCGCATCCGGAGGGTTGATGTCGGGACGGGCATCATCACTACCCTCGCAGGAACAGGAAGTAACCGGAGCGACGGCGACGGCGGTCTTGCCACCGAAGCGGCGATGCGTGATCCGAGGGGGTTGGTGGTGGATAGTGAGGGTAGTTTGTTCTACGCCGAGAACGGCAGTGGCCGCATCCGCAGGGTTGACGGCCAGACAGGGATCATCACGACTGTGGCAGGCGGAGGGATCGGAAACCCCCGGAAGAAAATCTTCGGCGACGGCAAGGCTGCGACCGAGGCCATGGTCAGGCTGCCCGACGATGTGGTGATCGACCGCGAAGGAAACCTGTACATCGCCACCGACAACCGGATCAGGAAGGTAGACTCGGCCACGGGCATCATCGATACGATAGCTGGCACCGGAGACCGAGGGGTCGTTGGCGACGGAAGCAAGGCGACCGAGGTAGGTCTAGCCGAGCCCGTCGGCCTGGCGATAGATAGTCAAGGCAACATCTACATCGCTGACCGCGATAACCACCGCGTCCGGAAGTTAGACATCGATACCGGCACAATGACGACTCTTGCCGGCATCGGCAAGTTTCACGCGCGATCCGGAAATTTCTACACAGCTCACGTCGCCCAAAACCAGGCAGTCCTGGCTGCCGGTGGCGCGGGGTATTCGGGCGACGGCGGACCCGCCAACGCCGCCAAGCTCACCGCGCCCACCAGCGTCGCCGTCGGCCCGAACGGGAACCTATTCGTCGCCGACGGCGCCATACGCGTCCGCAAGATCGACACCTCGACAGGGATCATCACGACTGTCGCAACGGGTGAGTCGGAAAGTAGTTACGAAACTGGAAAGGTACTGGTTATCACTACTGGCCTGGGAGAGGTGGCCTCGATCGCTATCAATGCCACCGGCGACATCTTTCTCGCCGACCGCAAGGACAACCGCGTTCTCAGGGTGCCGCTGCCATAGCGCCATAGCTGGCGTGATACCCCATCTCCTACAGAGCTCCGAACGTCCCCGCGCGAGCTTTGGGACTCTGCGCCAGAGTGTAGATAGCCCACCCGGGCCGGTGTTACCCCTCACACACAGTACGACTATATGAAGTCGGGGCTATACAGTAGAAGACAGCAGGAGATCGCCCTCGCTTCGCTTCCCGGGCGCAGGCTGGTGCTGGATGAACTGCGCGCCGCCCGACGGGTCCTGGGCGTATCGAAGTACCGTTTCGGCGTACTGGTTGGTTTGCCCTCAGCGCCGTGCGTCTAGGCCTGGTTCTCTCGTCGGCGCCGGCCTTCGAACTTCAACTGGCTGCGCATCTGCCATCTGCTCAGGCTCTAGGCCGTGGGTCGCTTCGACGACCAGACCTTGGAGCCCCGTATCTATTGGCTTCAGCTTGAGGAACGTAAGGCGACAAGACTTGGAGACGAAATACGATAAGTGGATTGCGCACATTCAACAGGAATTCGCCGAATTCATTAGGGAGAACACCGAAGAGGCTAGCACGAAGCCTGGTGAAGACCCCAGCTTGGAAACGAGGGAAAGGGACGAGTGATTAGACCGGTGCTGGCCGCCCGAGCCCTTATGCCGGCCCCGCCGGAATGTGGCTAACGGATTATGGACAGGTCGAGGCTGTCACCGTACATCTGTTCCAACAACAGTTCGTGGGCGACACCCCTGAGACTATCGCCCACCAATGCGGGGACACTCCCCTGAATGATCAAGCGTGAGCACGTCGGGCTATGGCACCTGGAGAGAATAAACGCCGCCAATTCAAGAGCCGTCGGATACCTTCTTCGAATAAACTGTCCCGGGCCTCATCCGACTCTAAGAGCACCAAACAACAAACTGATTCCGAACCCCTATCTGGCGATCGCTCGGCAAGCAGTGAACTGGCTGAATAAGCTGGGGTCCGAGCTCGGGATGTCCCCGTCAGAACGTTCTCGCATTGTTGCTGGTAGCGGACCTGAAGCCGGGCAACCGTCGAAGCTGATGCAGTTCATACAACGCGTAAACGAGGAACGAAACCACTCTTGGCGGAAACAGCGGGACGGCGGGCCCCGTCCCTTAGGTCGAATATCGCCGCGTTTCCGAACCCGAGTGTTCGGGATGACAAGAACCCAGCGGCGCCAGACATCGGGTTAGTTGCTGCCGTCTCCGTCGATGGCGGACGCACCGAGCGTCAACTCGTCTCGCGCAACATTGGGGAGTGCGAGCCGTCGTCGACGGCCAGTGAACGGTACCGACGGCGTCGACGACCGCTGGAATCCGAGGGGCCTCGTCGGAGATGGTAGAACTACGGAGGCTGGATGGGCAACAAGGGGACCCCGTCAAGCGTCGATCGTCGTCGACCATTGCTGTCGATCTCTCCGTCGAACACCCAACCCCCGTCGCCAATCAGAGTGAAGGGAGGAGTCAAATGAATCCAGGGCTGGTTATCATCGACGCTTCGGACAAGTGGCCATGGGATTTTGACTCGTTAGCTCCCCTTCGGCTGGCGGGATTCGAGATCGCTGTTGCGACTAGTGGTCCAACATCCTAGTATTGAAGGGTTCTGAGGTTACGGCTTGGTAGGGGCGGGTTTGAAACCCGCCCTGTCGTCGTAGCACGCCAATCTCGGCTACCCCTCATTTCAAAGATTTCGGTCTACTAGTTATGGCAGGACGAGTCATAGATGAGCTGGTAACCATCATCAGATACAACACCAGCAACCGAGAATTGCGCCGCGCGGAACAGCAGGTCAACGACTTCACACGGATATGAAGGAGGACGACGATGAGTAGATGGCTGGCGATCACGGTGCTCGTGTTTATGAGCGTCCTCGGCGTGGCTAGCGTCGCAGGGTGTGGCGGTTCGGGGATACCGGATGATGTGGAGTGGGATGTAGTGGACAGTAGCGACAGATTCACAGTCCTCGGCATGGGGAATGTAGGAGTCGGCCTGCGAGTACGAATCAGCCGTGAAGTGAGTGAGGACAGAGCCTGGCCTCGCTATCATCCTGGGTCCCACGGCCCCGATCCGTGCTCCGGGCTGGCGGGAGGGATTCCCTTTCCCTTGTGGTTGGACTTCCTGAAGTAGGAAAGGGGGAATAGCATGGCAGTCAAGGATTTACCGAGACTTCTATGACGTGTGCTGCAACCACTGATGGCCATTGGCCCAGCTGACAACTCGTTGATTCTCACCTATTCGCCTTCTCGCCCCCAGGTCAGCACCGAGAATACAACATCGCGCGTTTGATCGTCGATCACGACCGTGTACCGAGGCTCGATTGGTTTGGGGCCCGCATAGCCCACTGGCAGGCTTGGCCAAGCCGGATAGTCATGAAAAACAACGACTCTTACGTTCATGTCTGCGGCATACTCACCGTTATCATGGCGCCGCCCACCGAACCTGGCGTTACCAATGCGCGTTGGAAGGCTCTCGACATCATTTAAGTTCATACCGTCCCTTACGAATTCCCGAGCCAGACTCAACGCCTGTTCGTTGCGTAACTTCGGCGTAAAGGATGCACTCGATAGGTCAGCGAATTGACCACTGCGGGCCCCTGATTCTTCCAATGTAACTGTCGATTCACCCGCGGCCGGCTCGCCTGAACCAGCTGCCAGAATTACGGTCGTGAATGCGCCGATGGCTCCGATTACCGCAATCCCAGCTAGGAACTTAAGGACTCTATTGTTTACCATGTCAGCAACTTCCTTTCACAGTAAGGTCGCGAGGCGTGCTTCTGCTCCTCACTCCTCGCAGCGGTCATCCCATATCCGAAATCCCACTCCAGACACTGAAGTCGTGTCTCTGGACATGTTACCCTCTGGGACATTCCCTGCTGTTGTAGTCGTATACCCAGAAATGTTTGCCCAATCGCCTCCGTTGACGCCCTTTGCTTTCAGATTCTCAGCGTGGATTCTGTTTCCTGGGGTTCCGCCGTGTCCGGGGGAATGATCCCCCTTGTCCGTCCCCGCAACTGATTCATAGTTATGCACTTCTCCCATAACATGATATCCAGCCGCCGTCCAGTTGACGGTTACGCTCTGAGAAGTCGAGCCGTCATAGACGATCTGGATCTGATCGTTCGGGGTGAGATCTACCCAGGTGACTTTGTAATTCTTGGAACTCGTGGGAGACGTGGCTTTCGTTCCGCCCCACTCGTCATCGTCCGCATCATAGAAATAGCGTTCCCAACCGTTTGCGCCAATGAACTCGCTGAAAATATACTCGACCGAATCGTTACTATCCTTCAACCAACCGACCTGGGCATAGTTGGTGACACTTGAGTCAACCAGCATCACCCAGAACATCACAGCGCCGAAAACTGGTGCGGGGTTGTAGTTCCACAAGTCACCCTTGATGGCCCTGCTGCCGCCACTAAATGAAGCAGAATTATCGTAGAATCCAGACCACTGGTAGGTTTGAACTCCTTCGTCGATGGGACACTCAGCGTTAGTAGCAGTAGCCGTTGGTGTGGGGGTAGGCGTTGGCGTGTTGGTAGCCGTGGGTGTGGGCGTCGGTGTAGGTGTGGCCGTCGGAGTGGGAGTCGCCGTGGCCGTGGGTGTGGGCGTCGGTGTGGGCGTCGGTGTGGGCGTGGCCGTCGGAGTGGCTGTCGGAGTTGGCGTGGAAGTAGCCGCGGGAGTCGCCGTGGGAGTCGCCGTGGGCGTGGCCGTGGGTGTGGGCGTCGGTGTGGGAGGCGTTATGGTCAGCGTGAAGCTCCCCGTCTGAGCGGTGTAGAACGTCGTCGCCTCGACCGTGTACGTCCCCGACGAAAGCGTTCGGACTATCTGCGAGTTGGTGCCGCTGCCGTCGTCGTCGTCAGACTCGATCACCGACCCTGAAGTGCCGCTGCCTTGCAGCAGGTAGAGGTAGGTGTCCACAGAGGACGTGAGGTCTATTGTAACCTGCGATGATTGGCTTACGCTGAAGCTATAGAAGCGCGCGTATTTGCCCGAGCGGTTCGTCGAGTTGCAGCTGTTGCTCCAGCTTCCGGTTCGCGTGATCGTCCCCGAGAGCGTCCCAAGCGACGTCACGCTGCACACAGGCGTTATGGTCAGCGTGAAGCTCCCCATCTGGGCGCTGTAGAACGTCGTCGCCTCGACCGTGTACGTCCCCGACGAAAGCGTTCGGACTATCTGCGAGTTGGTGCCGATGCCGTCGTCGTCGTCAGACTCGATCACCGACCCTGAAGTGCCGCTGCCTTGCAGCAGGTAGAGGTAGGTGTCCACAGAGGACGTGAGATCTATTTTAGTCTGCGTTGATGGGCTTACGGTGAAGCTATAGAAGCGCGCGTATTTGCCATAGCGGTGCGTCGAGTTGCAGCTGTTGCTCCAGCTTCCGGTTCGTGTGATCGTTCCCGGGAACGTCCCAAGCGATGTCACGCTACAGGTTGGCGTCGGAGTGGGTGTGGGCGTGTTGGTAGCCGTGGGTGTGGGCGTGTTGGTAGCTGTGGGTGTGGGCGTGTTGGTAGCTGTGGGTGTGGGCGTGTTGGTAGCTGTGGGTGTGGGCGTGTTGGTAGCTGTGGGTGTGGGCGTGTTGGTAGCCGTGGGTGTGGGCGTGTTGGTAGCCGTGGGTGTGGGCGTGTTGGTAGCCGTGGGTGTGGGCGTGTTGGTAGCCGTGGGTGTGGGCGTGTTGGTAGCCGTGGGTACGGATGTCGGTGTGGGCGTGTTGGTAGCCGCGGGTGTGGGCGTGTTGGTAGCCGTGGCTACGGATGTCGGTGTGGGCGTACTAGTGGGTGTCGGCGTTGCTGGGAACAGCTGCCGGCAAAGATATTCCGGCATCCCATCGTCGATGCATTCTTCGTATGCCCCGTAGTGGTAACTTGCGGGGGCTACATCGTCGTCACGTTGGCCGGTATCATCGCCCTCAGGCCGCTGCGCCGCCACTGCGGATAAGGCTACCGCGATGCCAAAGGCACCGACCATCACAAGCCGGTGGATATGCTGTAATTTCGGCATGCCACGCCACCTCCTGCGACATGCCTACTTCGCTTCTCTAGATGGATACTAGTGGTCCAACATCCTAGTATTGAAGGGTTCTGAGGTTACGGCTTGGTAGGGGCGGGTTTGAAACCCGCCCTGTCGTCGTAGCACGCCAATCTCGGCTACCCATCATTTCAAAGATTTCGGTCTACTAGGCTTGGCGGCACGTATTTCAGAAATGTCCGATATACTTCCTCCTCGGTCGGATCAGGAGCAGCCAAAATTTGCAGGTACACTTCCCGCAAGGCTGATGAGATCGCCGCCTCGCCCACAGTCTCGAATAGGCCAATGAGGAAGTGTCGGCCAAAGCCGTACCTGCATCCGAAGAGGTTGTTGATTAGCTCGTGTGGGCGATTCGTGAATCGTTGTGTGTTCGCAGATGAGCGCCGGACTTCGACACCCAACTTGACTTTTTCTAACTTTTTGTTATAGAAGTTCACCGTTGGGAGTCTGTCATGATGAGCGTGAGGTTCCGTGCTCTCGAATGTAACGGCCGCACCGTAGTGCTCAACCCCTAACGCCCTAGTAGACCGAAATCTTTGAAATGATGGGTAGCCGAGATTGGCGTGCTACGACGACAGGGCGGGTTTCAAACCCGCCCCTACCAAGCCGTAACCTCAGAACCCTTCAATACTAGGATGTTGGACCACTAGTGGTTCAACGTTTTTGTATTGATGGGTAGAGTGACTTTAGCTTGATGCGCGCATCCTCGGTAGTGAAGCGCCAATCCACTCGTATCACATCCCGGTTGCGTTGATTCTGCCAAGCATTGACCTCGCCGCGCAGGATGTCTTGATTGGCAATCCGTCGGTCCAGGCACTGTCGAGCCAGCACACCGATCTCTATCTCCGCCATATTCAACCAACTCCCGTGTTTGGGAGTGTAGTGTATCTCCAGTCGCTCAGCTATACGCCTCGCCTCAGCAGGCTCGAATGCCTCGTATAGCGAGGACAGCTTGTGAGTGTTGAGATTGTCCATTACCAGCACGATCCGGTCTCTGTCAGGGTAGTCCTCGTCGACCAGTTTCTTTATCACATGCGCCCAGTCCACCTTCGTGCGACGCTCTCTGACCTCGACTCGGCGCCATCCGTCCAACGGTGCAAACAGCATGAACAGGCTGCTCACTCCATTGCGCTCGTATTCGTAGTCGTATGCCGCCGATAAGCCGGGCGCTGCGGGACGCGGCACTCGCGTCTCCTTGACTTGCTGTTTGCTCGTCTCATCCATGCACACCAGAACCTCATTCCCATCGTACGGCCGTTGGTAGACCTCCAGTACGTCTTCCATCGCGCACACAAACTCCGCGCTCTGACCGGGCGGGATGCACCAACTCTGCTTCAGCCACGGCTTCAGTTCGTTTTTTTTTAAGCGCCTGGCGAACCGTCTCGGTGCTAATGGTCCCGACTATCTCACACTCGACCAACTGGTCAGCCAACAGCTTCAGGGTCCAACTGGCACGCCCCTCCGGCGGTTCCCCGCAGGCCATCGCTATCAACCGTGCTTCACCTTCGCCGTCCAGTCTCTTTTGACGCCGACGCAGTTGCTTTTTGCGATTCAGCGCAGACTCGACCCCCTCCTCCACACAGCGCTTGCGTATTCGCTCGACCGTTGACTGTCCCACACCGAGCGCGCTGGTGATGTCCGCGTCCTTCATTCCCCCGTCCGAGCGTGACTCATCGCTCATCAGCAGAATGCGCGCATGGGTCTGTTTGTACGCCGCAGCCCGACCGCGTGAGACCAAGGCGTTGAGTTCCTGTTGTTCGTCGGTAGTCAGTCTGATACGGTACTTCTTGGTAGACATCATGGTTCCTCCTCGGTTCAACGTTACGATTGAACCCCCAAGAGGAACAATGACTATCATGGTATTCATTTCAATGATGTTGGACCACTAGTAGACCGAAATCTTTGAAATGAGGGGTAGCCGAGATTGGCGTGCTACGACGACAGGGCGGGTTTCAAACCCGCCCCTACCAAGCCGTAACCTCAGAACCCTTCAATACTAGGATGTTGGACCACTAGCCTCAACGAGGAATAAGGCAAATAGGCGAACTGTTACCCCACATCGCTGAGGAAGTTGCGTAATTAGAGGACGCCGAGCCAGCGAAACAGGAGTTCGAGGCTTCTCTGCAGGTTGAGCAGAAGTCGTTCGTCCGTGGCCTCATTCAGTGCGTGTACCAGGGCGGCAGCGATAGTGAAGCCCACCGACAGTCCACGCTGGCATGTAGCCGAAGGTCCTACTTTTCCTCGCGAGGACCGCCAGATCGCTTACTGCCAAAGCGACGATCTGACCTCGGGCGAGTCACACACGATCACCGGCTGCACCTTCTCCAAGGCGGTAATACTGTGGGGCTTATCGCGTTCAAGGCGATAGACCAACGGATGGTCAGCACGTGGCAGTAGATCGACGCAGGTCATAGCCGTAGTGGTTAGCGGCGGGCAACTATCAGCTGAACGTTCATGACGTGTCATGATGAGTCTTGTCTTAACTTGGAGGGACGCCACAGACACCGCGCTGCGCGCGAGCGAACACCGCGCTGCGCGCGAGCGAACACCGCGCTGCGCGCGAGCGAACACCGCGCTGCGCGCGAGCGAATCTCGCACAGGAACGAGACCCACACGGGTTCCAGACAATGCCAGCTCATCATTCTTCCAAGGGCGTTGAGTCGATAGGCGTTTCACTGTAGAATCCCCCCTGTCCGTCCTAGTGGCTCCACCAACCGAACCCTGGGGGTAGCATGAGGGTCCGGCCCGCACGCCGTCGGCTTCCCGCGCCAGCGCCACGAGGCGCCTCTGCGGTCGCTGCGCTGCTGCTTAGCCTGGCGATGCTGCTGCTCGTTCCCGCGAGCATGCAGGCGCCACGTATCGAGGGTGCCGCGCTCTCCACCGAACTGCAGCCAGACGCACGATCGCCCGAGGCGGACGAATCGGTCGCACTGCCCGACGGAGCATCCACGGACTGGTGGGCGGCCGTGCAGAATGACATCGGCAGGTCCGAGTACCGCGTCACCTGGCAGGACCGCACCGACCTCCCCGACCTCCCCGCGGCGTACCAGGCCCCCAACCGGGCGCACAACCTGCGCACCTACTTCACTCCCACCGGAATCCGCGCCGTCCCGCGCACCGGCGACAGCGCCGCCTGGGAGTGGGGCATGGCGCTTGCGGGCTACGGCTACGAGGGCTCCGTTCGACCCGCCGACTCGGCTGGCCTAAGCGTTAACCCGAATCCACCGAAGGACACCGATGGACGGCGTGAGGGCAGCGGAAGGGGGTGGGTGAGGGAGCTACAGGGGAGATGGCCTGGGGTCTTGGGGTAGATGGGAGGCCGGCGGGCGGTCTTCAGTGGCCGCACAGGGCCCCTAAGGCCCTATGCGGGAGTTGCGATGCGCGGGAAGGCGAGAGGATACGCAGCAGGGGACTCTCGCGACCGGGGTGGCGCGAGATTGCGGGGACGTTGGGTCAGTTGCAGGCTGGCCGTCAGGCCGGGAACGGAATGGCTTGCAGCCGGGCCAAGGCGCGAGTGAACTGGGTTTCCCAAGGCCAGCGCCGGGGGAGATGCAAAGTGAGGCGGCGCGCCGAGCGGGTGATCCGTCCCACCAGAGCGAAGACCCGCCGCCTGAGGGTCTTGGTGATCACGGTCCGCTCGCCCAGACCAATCCGCGCCGTCCAGCGGGCCAGGTTATGCGCCATCACCTGGACCGCCAGCCAGGCGCCGTTGGCGGCGAAGCGCGCCGACGGCATGTGGTTCAGCCCGACGCCGTACTTGAGGTCGCGTATGGCGTTCTCGACCTCGGCGTGGCGGCGATGATCGGCCTCCAGTTCCAGCGTCTCCCCATCGCGGTCGGTGATGAAGGCGTGATAGCTGTATCTGGCGAAGAGGGCGAGCTGGGAACCGGGCGTCGGCTTCACCCGCCGGACAATGAGCCGCACCGGCGCGGCGTCCGGCTTGGTCTGGAACGGGGTGTAAGTCGTCTCGGCGACATCGGCGGCGCCGTCCATCCAGTAGGGAATGGGAGTCCAGTCCTCCTCTGGTATCGTCTCGATCAGGTCCCGCAGGCTGGCGCGCTGGCGGATGGTGATAGAGAAGCGGACATCCATTTCCCGGCAGGCGGCAACGACAGTGTGGGCGTAGAAGCCGCTGTCGGCCCGCACCGTGAGTTGTCCCCTGGCCCCGCCGTAGCGCACCCGCCCCACCGTCTCACGCAGGAAGTGGGCGGCGCCACGGGCGGTGTTGGCCCGGCCCTCGCGCAGCCGGGACATCAGCACCTCGCCGGTGCCGGCGGCAATGGCCAGCAGCGGGTGATAGCCGCGGGCGCCGGTATAGCCGTGGTGACGCGCTCCCTCCTTGGCCAGTCCATAGGTCTCGCAGATGGTCGAGTCCAGGTCGATGGTCAGGGGCGAGTCGCCGGGTCCGGCCCCAGCGGCCCAGGCCCGGGCCAACAACTGGCGGCTCACGCGGTCGAGTTGACGGACATGCCCCCACCGGAAGCTGCGCAGGAAGGTCCCCAGGGTGGATGGCGCCTTGACCACGCAGCCTAGAACACCGACCGTCCCACCAGCGCGCAGCGCATCGGCGTCGTCGATGCAGTCGCCGCCTGCCAGCGCGGAAGCGACCAGCGTCAGCATCTTGTCCCCAGTGTTCGCCCGTCCCGGCGCTCCGCCGAGGTCAAGGTGATGGTCGACGAGTTCCCGCAGGCCCAGGTGCCGGGCTAGGGTGGCCGGCAGGAGCAGGCCGGCATTGGCCACCAGGCGATGGTCGTCAAAGAGGATGCGGATACGGTCGGGTTTGTTCTGTGGCAGCATCTATTGGGTGCTCCTTGTTTCCGGGCGGGTTTCTGTTCCAAAACCATTATCCCAGATTCAGAGGAGCACCCGCTGGCTTCTTCAAGCGCTGTCCCCAAGGACGTCCTTCGGTGGATTCGGGCTTAGCCCGAATCCACCGAAGGACACCGATGGACGGCGTGAGGACAGCGGAAGGGGGTGGGTGAGGGAGCTACAGGGGAGATGGCCTGGGGTCTTGGGGTAGATGGGAGGCCGGCGGCCGGTCTTCAGTCGCCGCACAGGGCCCCTAAGGCCCTATGCGGGAGTTGCGATGCGCGGGAAGGCGAGAGGATACGCAGCAGGGGACTCTCGCGACCGGGGTGGCGCGAGATTGCGGGGACGTTGGGTCAGTTGCAGGCTGGCCGTCAGGCCGGGAACGGAATGGCTTGCAGCCGGGCCAAGGCGCGACTGAACTGGGTTTCCCAAGGCCAGCGCCGGGGGAGATGCAAAGTGAGGCGGCGCGCCGAGCGGGTGATCCGTCCCACCAGAGCGAAGACCCGCCGCCTGAGGGTCTTGGTGATCACGGTCCGCTCGCCCAGACCAATCCGCGCCGTCCAGCGGGCCAGGTTATGCGCCATCACCTGGACCGCCAGCCAGGCGCCGTTGGCGGCGAAGCGCGCCGACGGCATGTGGTTCAGCCCGACGCCGTACTTGAGGTCGCGTATGGCGTTCTCGACCTCGGCGTGGCGGCGATGATCGGCCTCCAGTTCCAGCGTCTCCCCATCGCGGTCGGTGATGAAGGCGTGATAGCTGTATCTGGCGAAGAGGGCGAGCTGGGAACCGGGCGTCGGCTTCACCCGCCGGACAATGAGCCGCACCGGCGCGGCGTCCGGCTTGGTCTGGAACGGGGTGTAAGTCGTCTCGGCGACATCGGCGGCGCCGTCCATCCAGTAGGGAATGGGAGTCCAGTCCTCCTCTGGTATCGTCTCGATCAGGTCCCGCAGGCTGGCGCGCTGGCGGATGGTGATAGAGAAGCGGACATCCATTTCCCGGCAGGCGGCAACGACAGTGTGGGCGTAGAAGCCGCTGTCGGCCCGCACCGTGAGTTGTCCCCTGGCCCCGCCGTAGCGCACCCGCCCCACCGTCTCACGCAGGAAGTGGGCGGCGCCACGGGCGGTGTTGGCCCGGCCCTCGCGCAGCCGGGACATCAGCACCTCGCCGGTGCCGGCGGCAATGGCCAGCAGCGGGTGATAGCCGCGGGCGCCGGTATAGCCGTGGTGACGCGCTCCCTCCTTGGCCAGTCCATAGGTCTCGCAGATGGTCGAGTCCAGGTCGATGGTCAGGGGCGAGTCGCCGGGTCCGGCCCCAGCGGCCCAGGCCCGGGCCAACAACTGGCGGCTCACGCGGTCGAGTTGACGGACATGCCCCCACCGGAAGCTGCGCAGGAAGGTCCCCAGGGTGGATGGCGCCTTGACCACGCAGCCTAGAACACCGACCGTCCCACCAGCGCGCAGCGCATCGGCGTCGTCGATGCAGTCGCCGCCTGCCAGCGCGGAAGCGACCAGCGTCAGCATCTTGTCCCCAGTGTTCGCCCGTCCCGGCGCTCCGCCGAGGTCAAGGTGATGGTCGACGAGTTCCCGCAGGCCCAGGTGCCGGGCTAGGGTGGCCGGCAGGAGCAGGCCGGCATTGGCCACCAGGCGATGGTCGTCAAAGAGGATGCGGATACGGTCGGGTTTGTTCTGTGGCAGCATCTATTGGGTGCTCCTTGTTTCCGGGCGGGTTTCTGTTCCAAAACCATTATCCCAGATTCAGAGGAGCACCCGCTGGCTTCTTCAAGGGCTGTCCCCAAGGACGTCCTTCGGTGGATTCGGGGTTAAGGGAAGCCGCGTCGAGTACCGCCGCGGCGATCTGACCGAGTGGTACGTCAACGACGAGCGAGGTCTTGAGCAGGGCTTCACCATTGCCTCTCCTCCGGTCCGGATACCGAATGGTGAGGAAGCCTCGCTGCTGGTGCTACAACTGGCCGTAACCGGCGATCTGAGCCCAACTCTGACATCGGACGGCCAGGCCATCGAGCTAACGACCGAAGGCGGCGTACGGGTGCTTCGCTACGGGAGCCTGTACGTCGAGGACGCCAGGGGCCGGGAGCTTCCGGCACACCTGGCGATCGATTCGTCGCTGATCTCGATCGTTGTGGACGACAGCTCTGCCACCTACCCCATCGTGGTCGATCCCCTGCTCAGCTCTCCGAGCTGGACAGCCGAGAGCAACCAGGCCAGCGTGAACTTCGGCCTCTCGGTGGGTACGGCGGGGGACGTGAATGGCGACGGCTACTCCGACGTCGTCGTCGGGGCATACCGCTACGACAACGGGGAGGCCGACGAGGGCCGGGCCTACGTGTACCACGGCTCGGCAACGGGGCTGAGCGCCACCGCACACTGGACTACTGAGAGCAACCAGGCCAGCGCACTGTTCGGCGTCTCCGTAGGTACCGCAGGAGATGTTGACGGCGACGGCTACTCAGACGTCATCGTCGGGGCCCAGGCTTACGACAACGGGGAGACCGACGAGGGTCGTGCTTTCTTGTACCGGGGCTCGGCCGCCGGATTGAGCGCCACCGCCGCCTGGACGGCCGAGAGCGACCAGGCCATCGCCCAGTTCGGCCATTCGGTCGGTACGGCGGGAGACGTGAACGGCGATGGCTACTCAGACGTGATCGTCGGGGCCGAGTGGTACGACAACGGAGAGAGCGACGAGGGCCGTGCTTTCGTGTACCAGGGCTCGGCCACGGGGCTGAGCGCCACTCCTGCCTGGACGGCCGAGAGCGACCAGGCCAGCGCAGCGTTCGGCGGGTCGGTGGGTACGGCGGGTGACGTGAACGGCGACGGCTACTCGGACGTCATCATAGGAGCGCCCTGGTACGACAGCGGGGAGACCGACGAGGGCCGGGCCTTCGTGTACCACGGCAGTTCGGCTGGGCTCGCTACAGGCTCGGCCGACTGGACGGCTGAAATTGACCAGGTCAACGCCTGGTTTGGCTACTTTGTGGGTACAACCGGAGACGTTAACGGGGACGGCTACTCTGATGTCATCGTCGGGGCATGGCTGTACGATAATGGAGAGACCGATGAGGGCGGGGCCTTCGTGTACCACGGCAGTGCGGCTGGGCTTACTACAGGCTCGGGCGACTGGACGGCAGAGGGCGACCAGGCTAACGCGAGGTTCGGCGTCTCGGTGGGTACGGCGGGAGACGTTAACGGCGACGGCTACTCGGACGTCATCGTCGGGGCACATAAGTACGACAGCGGGGAGATTGACGAGGGCTGGGCCTTCGTGTACCACGGCTCGGCCGTGGGGCTGAGCGCCACCGCCGACTGGACGGCCGAGGGCAACCAGACCTTGGCCCACTTCGGCAGCTCAGTGGGTACGGTGGGAGACGTGAACGGCGACGGCTATTCGGACGTAGTCGTCGGGGCACCCGAGTACGACAGCGGGCAGACCGACGAGGGCCGCGCCTTCGTGTTCCACGGCGCGGCCACGGGGCTCGGCGCCACCGCCGGCTGGACCGCCGAGAGCGACCAGGCTGGAGCCCTGTTCGGCGTTTCGGTGGGCACGGCGGGGGACGTGAACGGCGACGGCTATTCAGACGTCATCGTCGGGGCATGGCAGTACGACAACGGGCAGACCGACGAGGGCCGGGCCTTCGTGTACCACGGCTCGGCCGTGGGGCTGAGCGCCACCCCCGACTGGACGGCCGAGAGCGATCAGGCTGGAGCCCTGTTCGGCGTTTCGGTGGGCACGGCGGGAGACGTGAACGGCGACGGCTACTCAGACGTCATCGTCGGGGCATACCAGTACGACAACGGGGAGAGCAACGAGGGCCGGGCCTTCGTGTACCACGGCAGTTCGGCTGGGCTCACTACAGGCTCGGCCAATTGGACGGCCGAGAGCAACCAGGCCGGAGCCAGATTCGGCTACTCGGTGGGTACCGCGGGAGACGTGAACGGGGACGGCTACTCCGACGTCATCGTCGGGGCATACCAGTACGACAACGGACAGACCGACGAAGGCCGCGCCTTCGTGTACCACGGCTCGGCCACGGGGCTGAGCGCCACCGCCGGCTGGACGGCCGAGAGCGACCAGGCCGTCGCCCAGTTCGGCTACTCGGTGGGTACCGCGGGAGACGTGAACGGGGACGGCTACTCCGACGTCATCGTCGGGGCGCAATTCTACGACAATGGGGAGACCGACGAGGGCCGGGCCTTCGTGTTCCACGGCGCGGCCGCGGGGCTGAGCGCCACCGCCGGCTGGACGGCCGAGAGCAACCAGGCCGACGCCCGCTTCGGCCGCTCGGTCGGTACGGCGGGAGACGTGGACGGCGACGGCTACTCAGACGTCATCGTCGGGGCATTCCTGTACGACAACGGGGAGGCCGACGAGGGTCGGGCCTTCGTGCACCATGGCAGTTCGGCTGGGCTCACTGCAGGCTCGGCCGATTGGACGGCCGAGGGCGACCAGGCCGGCGCCTCCTTCGGCATCTCGGTGGGCACGGCGGGAGACGTTAACGGCGACGGCTACTCAGACGTCATCGTCGGGGCCTACCGCTACGACAACGGGGAGACCGACGAGGGCCGGGCCTTCGTGTACCACGGCTCGGCGGCAGGGCCGATCGCCACCGCCGGCTGGACCGCCGAGAGCAACCAGGCCGGCGCCAACTTCGGCTGGTGGGTGGGTACGGCGGAAGACGTGAACGGCGACGGCTACTCCGACGTCATCGTCGGGGCATGGCTGTACGACAACGGGCAGACCGACGAGGGTCGGGCCTTCGTGTATCACAGCGAGGTCGTGAAGCCCGCTGGGACTTTCCTATTTAAGTGGGGCACGCAGGGTAGTGGCGATGGGCAGCTTAATGCTCCAGCGGGAGTGGGTGTGGGCCCTGGGGCCAACGTCTATGTAGCAGATACTGGCAATCACCGGATACACAAGTTCACCAGCGCGGGGGGTTTCCTCACAAAGTGGGGGAGCCAGGGCGTGGGAGATGGTCAGTTCGACACCCCCAGGAACATCGGAGTTGATGGCGATGGAAATGTGTATGTCCCCGATTATTCCAACCACCGGGTCCAAAAGTTCACCTCCGCCGGTACGTTTATTACCAAGTGGGGAAGCAATGGCGTCGGCGACGGTGAGTTCAACGGCCCGTGGAGTCTCGCGGTTGACTCAGACGGCAACGTGTATGTATCGGACAGCTCGAACCATCGAATTCAGAAGTTCACCTCCGCAGGGGTATTCTTGATCGAGTGGGGAAGCCAGGGCACGGGCGATGGCCAGTTCAGCAGTCCCAGGGGGATAGCAGTAGACGCCAGCGGCAACGTATATGTTGGCGACGCCGGCAACCATCGCATTCAAAAGTTCACGTCCGGCGGTGCCTTCCTTACCAAGTGGGGGAGCCAGGGAAGTGGAGATGGCCAGCTAGATTTCCCCGATGGGGTAGCAACGGACGCCTGGGGTAACGTCTATGTCGCGGACTCAGGGAATTCCCGGATTCAGAAGTTTAGTTCGGACGGTACATTCCTCGCCAAATGGGGCAGCTCGGGAAGCGGGGATGGTCAGTTCTCCAATGTTCAAGGGATTGCCGTAGACTCTGAGGGGAATGCTTTCGTAGCCGATACTGGGAACCATCGAATTCAGGCTTTCGCATCGGGTGAGGCCACCTCGCCGCTGCTGCCTCCACTGTGGGTGACGAACCTCAACGACAGCGGCCCCGGATCATTGCGCCGGACCATCGCCGACTCCACCGTCGGCGGCACGATCAAGTTCAACGTCACCGGCACCATCACCCTCACCTCTGGCCAGCTCACCATCGACAAGGACCTGACCATCCAGGGCCCCGGTGCGTCCAGCCTGAGCATCAGCGGCAACAACGCCAGCCGCATATTCGAGATCAGCAGCACAAGCAGCGTCGCGATCTCCGGCGTCACGATCACGAACGGCAACGTCGTGGGAACCGGCGGCGGCGTGCGCAACAGCGGCACACTGACGCTCAGGGACATCACGCTCACGGCTAACACGGTCACTCTCGATTCCGGCCCCAACAAGGCAGAGGGGGGTGCCGTCCATAACTCGGGCACGCTCACCGTTATCAGTAGCTCCCTGACGAGCAACTCCGCGACTGGGGGCAGCGGGCATGGCCGCGGCGGCGCCATCAACAACACGGGGTCGCTGACGGTGACCGGCAGCACGATAAGCGGCAACAGCGCCACCGGAAGCGCGGGTAACAGCGAGGGCGGTGGCATCGAGATCGTGTCCGGCGGAGTGGTCACGGTGAGCGACAGCACGATTAGCGGCAACTCTACGACCTGGGGCGGCGGGATCTATGTGAGCAACGGCTCCCTGACCATCACGAACACTACGATCAGCGGGAACTCGGCGAGCTGGAAAAGCGGCGGAATCGGCGTGTATGACAGTCACACGATGGCCGCCTACAACAGCACGATCAGCGGAAACACCGCCACGAACTCCACCGGGGGTATCCACCTCTGGCCCAACGCCACCGCGACGCTGGCCAACACCATCGTCGCCGGTAACTCGGGCGACTGCTTCCCGCACGACGCCACGTCCATCGTCAACTCGCTCGGATACAACCTGGACAGCGACGGGAGCTGCGGCCTCTCCGGCACGGGCGACAAGTCCGGCGTCAGCGCCAGCCTGGGCGCCCTGGCCGACAACGGCGGCTCCACCAAGACCCATGCCCTACTCGCTGGCAGCCTCGCCATCGACGCCGGCAACCCCGCGCTGCCCGGCAGCGGCGGCTCAGCCTGCGCAGCTACCGACCAGCGCAGCTCGTCACGTCCGCAAGGAGCGCGGTGCGACATCGGGGCCTTTGAATCGCCCGTGGCCACCGCGCTCACCGTCAGCAACCTCAACGACAGCGGCCCCGGCTCACTGCGCCGGACCATCGCCGATTCTACCGCCGGGGGCACGATCAAGTTCAACGTCACCGGCACCATAACCCTGACCTCGGGCCAGCTCACCATCGACAAGGACCTGACCATTCAGGGCCATGGAGCGTCGAGCCTGAGCATCAGCGGCAACAACGCCAGCCGCGTGTTGGAGATCAGCAGCACGAGCACCGTGGCGATCTCCGGTGTCACCATCAAGGACGGCAGCAGCGCATCCGGCGGTGGCGTTGTAAATAACGGGACTCTTAGCTTGAGCGACAGTACCGTGACAGGCAACACTGCTACCACCGGCGACGGCGGCGGCATATTCAACATCGGCACGCTCACGCTAGCCAGAAGCACTGTCAGGGGGAACACCGCCAGTGGGTCGGGCAGCACAGGCGGAGCCGGAATTATTAACAGCGGCACGACCACCGTTACCAATAGCACCATCAGCGGCAACAGTGGGACCGGTAACGGCAACTCATCTGGCGCGGGCATCTACAACTACAACGAAGGCGCCGTGACAATCGCCAACAGCACCATAAGCAAGAATAGTGCCAGCAACACCGGCGGGGGATTGTTCAACGACAGCGGTATTGTGGACCTGGTCAACACGATAGTCGCCGACAACACGGCTCCCAGCCGCCCCGACTGCTTCGGCTCCATATCGTCTTCCGGATACAACGTTATCGGCGATACCACCGGCTGCAGCTTTACCGCGACCACCGGCGACCTCACCGACGTCAGCGCTTCGCTCGGTGCACTCGCCGACAACGGCGGCCCCACCAAAACCCACGCCCTCCCCGCCGGTAGCCCCGCCATCGACGCCGGCAACCCCGCGGCGCCTGGAAGCGGCGGCTCAGCCTGCGACGCTACCGACCAACGCGGCTCGTCCCGTCCGCAAGGAGCGCGGTGCGACATCGGGGCGTTCGAGTCGCCCCTTGCCACCGCGCTCACCGTCAGCAACTTCAACGACAGCGGCCCCGGCTCACTGCGCCGGACCATCGCCGAGTCCACCCCTGGCGGCACGATCAAGTTCAACGTCACCGGCACCATCACCCTCACGTCCGGCCAGCTCACCATCGACAAAGCCCTCACCATCAAGGGCCCAGGGGCGTCGAGCCTCAGCATCAGCGGCAACAACGCCAGCCGCGTGTTCGAGGTCAACAGCGGGGTCACCGCCACCATCTCCGGCGTGACCGTCCGCGACGGCAACGTCACAGGCAACGGGGGTGGGATCACGGTCAGCGGCACGCTAACCGTGGACAGCAGCACCATCGCCAGCAACACGGCGAGCAACAACGGCGGGGGAATCAACACAAACTCCGGCAGCACTCTGACGGTGAGCAACAGCACCATAAGCCAGAACACGGCCACGTTCGGCGCCGGCGTACACAACAACTTCGCCACTCTGACCATCGCCAGCAGCGCCGTAAGCAACAACAACGGCACCGGCGTGCGGAACGCGGGCGCACCCGCAACGCTAACGATGACCGGCAGCACCGTTAGCGACAACAGCGGCCATGGCGTCCTGAATATTCAGGGAACGGCCACAATCGATTCCAGCGACATCAGCCGCAACATCTCGACCGCCGGAGGCGGAATTCGCAACCAGGGTGTCATGACCGTGACCAACAGCACGGTCAGCGAGAACACCAAGCCAAGCGGTACGGGCAATGGCGGCGGAATCAATAACAACATCGGCGGCAAGCTCACCCTCATAAACACCACCATCAGCGCGAACACCTCCACGTTCGGCGGCGGCATATATAACGCCGACACGCTGACCCTGGTGAACAGCACCGTCAGCGGCAACACCGCCACCAGTCTTGGCGGCGGCATCCACGACTCATCGGCGACGACGACCCTCGCCAACACGATCGCGGCTGGAAACTCGGCGCCCTCGAGCCCGGACTGCGACGGCTCTGTCACGTCCCAGGGCTACAACCTCATCGGCAGCACCTCCGGCTGCAGCTTCACCGCCACCACCGGCGATCTGACCAACGTCGCCGCCAGCCTCGGCGCCCTCGCCGATAACGGCGGCCTCACCAAGACCCACGCGCTGCTGGCCGGCAGCCCCGCCATCGACGCCGGCAACCCAGCGCTGCCCGGAAGCGGCGGCAGCGCCTGCGCCGCCGTCGACCAGCGCGGCTTCTCTCGCCCTCACGGCGTCCGCTGCGACATCGGCGCCTTCGAACTCTTCCAGATGCCCCAAGAGGCCAAGCTGACTGCCGGCGATGGAGCGTCGGGCGACCTGTTCGGGCAGTTCGTGTCCCTCAGCGCCGACACGATGGTAGTGGGCGCTCAGACCGATGACGATAACGGGAGCGATTCCGGCTCGGCGTACGTGTTCGTCAACTCGTCAGCCGCATGGACGCAGCAGGCGAAACTTGTTTCCAGCGACATCGGCGCCGGGGATAACTTCGGAGGTTCCGCCGCTATCAGCGGGGAGACCATCGCGATGGGGGCGCGTCTCAACGACGATGCCGGCACGGACTCAGGCTCCGCATACGTCTTTGTCCGCAGCGGCAACGCATGGAGCCAGCAGGCAAAGCTGACTTCGGCCGATGCCGCTGGCGGCGACCAGTTCGGTGAGTCGGTGGCCATCGACGGCGATACGGTCGTCGTGGGAGCGCGCTTCGACGACGACAATGGCGGCGATTCGGGGTCGGCATACGTGTTTGTAAGGAGCGGCGCCACCTGGGCTCAGCAGGCCAAACTCACTGCCGGCGACGGCCAGGCCGGGGACAACTTCGGCTGGTCGGTGGCTGTCAAAGGGGACACCGTTGTAGTCGGGGCGCGCGCCGACGACGACAACGGGACCGACTCTGGTTCGGCCTATGTATTCGTCCGAAGCGGTACCACGTGGACCCAGCAAGCCAAGCTCTCCGCTAGCGACGGCGCCGCGGGCGACGAGTTCGCTTACTCTGTCACCGTGTCGGGTGATACCGCAGTAATCGGAGCGATACTCGACGACGACGCAGGGACCTCCTCGGGCTCGGCTTATGTTTTCGTAAGGAGCGGAGGTACCTGGACACAGCAGCAGAAGCTAACGTCTTCCGACGCTGCTGCAGGTGATACCTTCGGGGCTTCGCTCGCCATCCGGAACAATACCGCAGTTATCGGGGCTCTCAACGATGACCACGCAGCTACAAGCGACGGCTCCGCGTACGTCTTCGTCCGGACCGGAGGCACGTGGACGCAGCAGGCCAAGCTCGCCGCTGCGGACCCCTCTGCGGAGCACCGCTTCGGAGGAGCCGTCTCGCTCAGCGATGGTACCGCGGCGGTCGGGGCATACCTTGACGACGACAGGGCAACCGACGCCGGCGCCGTTTACGTCTTCGAGACCGGCGCGGACCTCCGCATCGCCAAATCCGTCTCGCCCGACCCCGTCGTCGCTGGCGGCACGCTCACCTACACGCTCACCGTCACCAATGCCGGCCCCAGCACGTCCACCGGCGTTGCCATCACCGACACGCTGCCCGCGGGCGTGAGCTTCGTCTCGAGCACTGGCGGCGGTCTAGGCAAGATCGCGTTCCACTCCAACCGGAGCGGCGGCTTCTTTCAGATATATGTGATGGAGGCCGACGGCTCCAACGTGACACAGCTCACCAACACCTCGGCGCGCAACGCGGAGCCGGCCTGGTCCCCTGACGGTTCCAAGATCGCTTTCTATTCACAGCGCGACGGTAACCAGGAGATCTACGTAATGGACGCCGATGGGTCCAACCAGACGCGCATCACGACGAACACCGCGGACGATCGCAGGCCAGCCTGGTCACCGGATGGCGCGAAGATCGCGTTCCAGTCCGTTAGAGACGGAAACTGGGAAGTTTACGTGATGAACGCGGACGGCTCCAATCAGACCAATCTCACTAACCAGCCCACCCAAGAGGAAGGGCCGGTATGGTCACCTGACGGCAGCAAGATTGCTTATTTCTCTCTCTTCGGAGGCAACGAAGAGGTCTTTGTGATGAATGCCGACGGCTCCAACCAGACCAACCTGACTTCACATTCTGCCCATGACGAGGGGCCGGACTGGTCGCCCGACGGCACCAAGATAGCCTTCCGCTCGCACAGAGATGGCGACCAGGATATTTACGTAATGGACGCCGATGGGTCCAATCAGACCCAGTTGGCGGATCTTCCCGCGGACCAGGGGGACCCCGTGTGGTCCCGCGACGGTACCAAGATCGCGTTTCCTTCCCTCCAGGACGGCAACTACGAAATCTACTCGATGAACGCCGACGGGTCGAGCCAGACCAGGCTCACCGACAACGCTGCCAACGACCACGCTCCGGACTGGCAACCCGGCTGCACGCATTCGAGCGACGCCGTCACTTGCGCTCTCGGCTCGCTTGGTCCAGGCGCCACCACGTCCGTGTCCATCACCGTAAGCGTGCCCGCGACGACGACGCACGGCACAATCCTGACGAACACCGCGACCACGACGGCCAACCAGACCGACCCGAATAGCGCCAACAACATCGCCACCGCCACGACCACGGTGGAGCGCCGCGCCGACCTGTCGGTTACTAAGACAGACTCGCCGGACCCTGTAGCCGCGGGCGGCACGCTCACCTACACGCTCACCGTCATCAACGACGGCCCCTCGGAGGCCACCAGCGTCACCCTCACCGACCCGCTGCCGGCGGGGGTGAGCTTTGCCTCGGTGACATCGTCGGCGACATCGGCCAGCAAGATCGTTTTCTTCTCTGACCGCGACGGTGACAGAGAGATCTACATAATGAACGCCGATGGGTCCGACCAGACCCGCCTAACGTCTTCTGCAGGGAGCGACCAGTCACCCTCGATCTCGCCCGACGGCACGAGGATCACCTTCTCGTCGACGCGAGGTGGCGCGTCGGACGAGATTTACGTGATGAACCTCGATGGATCAAGCCAGACGCGTCTGACCAATAACGGCGCCGGTGAGAGCTCTCCGTCGTGGTGCGCGAACGACCGGATCGCCTTCGCGTCCATCCGCGATGGCCAGTGGGAAATTTACGTGATGGACGCGGTTGACAGTGACGGCGATGGCAACGCGGATAACCAGACCAGGTTGACCTCCACTGGCGCCCACGAAACGACAGTCGCGTGTTCCGGGGACGGGAGCAAGATCGCGTTTGATTCGGGCAGAGATGGCAACGCTGAGCTCTACGTCATGAATGCCGACGGCACCGATCAGACCAGACTCACCAACTCGGGTGGTTCGGATCACTCGCCTGAGTGGTCTCCGGACGGCGAAAAGATATCCTGGGCCTGCCCAGCTCCCGCTGGCATGGGCGTGATCTGCGTGATGAACGCCGATGGCACAGGACAGGTGGAGATCACGGATGGAACGGCTCAGGACAATCCTCCTGCGGCCTGGTCGCCGGACGGCACGAAGCTCGCGTTTCACTCCAACCGCGACGGCGATTTTGAGATATACGCGATGAATCCCGACGGTACCGGCGTCGAAAAGATCACCAACGTCTCTGGGCTCGACGGAGGCGCTTCGTGGGGAGGAGCCCCCGCGTGCGGCCACTCCAGCGGCGCCGTCACTTGCTCCCTGGGTGCGCTGGCCGCCGGCGCCACCACTACCGTCACGATCACCGTCACCGTGGCCGCCACCACGACCGGCACGCTCACCAACACGGCGAGCGTCTCCGCCACCGAGACCGATCCCGTCGCCAACAACACGAGCACGGCGACGACCACCGTCGTCCAACGCGCTGACCTGTCGGTCACCAAGGCGGGCTCGCCCGACCCTGTGGCCGCGGGCGGTGCCCTCGCCTACACGCTCACCGTCGCCAACGCGGGCCCGTCGTCGGCCACGGGCGTCACCGTGACCGACACCTTGCCCGCGGGGGTGACCGCGATAGCCACGACCACCGGCGTCGGCCAGTTCGCGCAGGTCTCGGGCGCGGACCTGCGTCTGCTGCATCCCAGCGCCGGCGGGGTGCGTATCGGCGACTACTACTACGTAGTGTCCGGCGAGATACAGAGCCGCGGGGTCTTTACGCCGCAAATAGAGCGGGCGAAGGTCCTTGGGGACGGCAACCTGGGACCGTGGGAGGTGGCGGCAACGCTGCCGGCGTCCAGAGACAACGCCGTCGTAGCAGCCACCGATAGCGACATCTACATCCTCGGCGACCACCCCGGCAGCACGCTGGTGGAGCGGGTGCCGGTGGCCGCCGACGGCTCTCTTGGCGCCCCCGTCACCGATCGCGCCATGGCTACGGCTCGGTACCGCGGAGGCGCCATGGTGCACGGCGGGTTCCTCTACATCATCGGCGGTGCCGACAACGCGCTGTCGCCAGCCCACCTGGACTCCGTAGAGCGCGCTCCCATCAACGCGGGCGGCAGTCTGGGAACCTGGGAGACGCTGCCATCACTACCGACGCCGCTGTCAGCGTTCGCTCTGGCCAAGACGGCCAAATACGTCTGGCTTCTGGGGGGCGACACGCCGTCAGGGCTCGCCACGACTACCGTCAGGGCGAAATTGCTGCCCGGAGGGGCCGTCGGGCCGTGGGAGACTCTCTCCGTTGGCGTCGAGACGCGCTGGCTGCCATCAGCTCTCGCCGTGGGTAACTGCATCTTCTTCGTTGGGGAGCACAACACGACAGTCGGCGATCAGGTCGATTGCATCCGCTTGGACGTCAACGAGGATGTAGTCGAAGTAGTCGCCCAGCCTAACATGACGGTCCCTCGATTCCACTCGAATGTGTTCACCGATGGCAGCTACCTATTCGTCACTGGGGGAGCCAGCGACGCGGGCGGACTGAATGGGTGGAAGATCACGGAGCGCGCCACGCTGATCAACGACGCGCCGCCGGGTTGCAGCCGCTCAGGCGGCGGCATCTCCTGCGGCCTGGGCACCCTGGCCAGCGGCGCCACTACCACTCTGACCATCACCGTCACGGTGGACGCCACCACCACCGGTACGCTCACCAACGTGGCCGGCGTCACCAGCGACGCCACCGACCCTGTCGCCGCCAACAACACCAGCACCGCGACCACGACCGTCACCCAGCAGGCGGACCTGTCGGTGAGCAAGGGCGCATTGTCGGAGCCGGCGGCGTCGGGAGGCACCCTCACCTATACCATCACCGTCGCCAACGACGGGCCCTCGCCCGCGGAGGACGTCACGCTCACCGACACGCTGCCGGCAGGGGTGACCTTCGTTTCGGCGACCTCGTCGCCCCCGCTTAGCGGCAGGATCACCTTCCGCTCCGACAGGGACGGCAACTTTGAGATATACGTTATGAACGCTGATGGCTCCAACCAGACGCGTCTCACCAATGACTCAGCCGCTGATTATGGGCCTGCCTGGTCCCGCGACGGCACCAAGATAGCCTTCCAGTCCTTCAGGGACGGCAACGGTGAGATATATGTGATGAACGCCGACGGTTCCGGCCAGACTAGACTCACCACTAACTCCGGTAATGATGCAGATCCCGCCTGGTCTCCCGATGGTACCAAGATCGCTTTCTGGTCTAACCGTCATGGCAACGGAGAGATCTATGTGATGAACGCCGATGGCTCCGATCAGACCAGGCTCACCAACAAAACAACTCATCAGGAGGGCCCTTCCTGGTCACCCGACGGTGCCAGAATCGCCTTTATGTCCAAACTCGCCCATGTCGGCCAGTGGGACATATACGTGATCAACGCCGACGGCTCTAACGAGACCCGCTTAACCTTCAACCAATACGATGACTTCCAACCCGCCTGGGCCTGGGACGGCAGTAAGTTCGCCTTTGTCTCCACAAGGGACGGCGAGTGTGACGCGAGCCTTGCCTCTTGTAACCGAGACCGAGAGATCTACGTGATGAATGCCGACGGCACGGGCCAAAGCCGCCTGACCAACAACTCGGCTTTTGATAATTCACCAGCCTGGTCTTCTGACGGCTCCAAGATCGCCTTTATCTCTGATAGAGACGGTAACCGACAGATCTACGTGATGAATGCCGACGGTTCCAACCAGACCCGCCTCAGCAACAACCTAGCCTCTGATTCCAACCCAGACTGGTTTGGCGGCAGCTCTAAGCGATGCACGCATGCCGCCGGTTCCGTCACCTGCGCCCTCGGCACGCTGAACGCCGGCTCCACGACCACCGTCGCCATCACTGTCCGTGTGGGCGCCACCACCACCGGCGTAATCACCAACACCGCCAGCATCACCAGCACGACGCCCGACCCCGTCACCGCCAACAACACCACTACCGCCACCACCACCGTCGTCCAACTCGCCGACCTCTCGGTGACCAAGGTCGCGTCACCTGACCCTGCGGCATCCGGCGGGTCACTCACGTACACGATTACCGTCACCAACGACGGCCCCTCCGACGCCACCGCGGTCACGCTGACCGACACGCTGCCGGTGGGGGTGAGCTTCGTGTCGGTCACATCGTCGGCGACATCGACCAGCAAGATCGCGTTTTCCTCGAACAGAGACGGGGACACAGAGATCTACATCATGAACGCCGATGGCTCACAGCAGACTCGGCTGACGTCATCGGTCGGGCCCGACCAGTCGCCCTCGATCTCGCCGGATGGTACGAGGATCACGTTCGAATCGACGCGCGGTGGGGCCTCGGACGAGATCTATGTGATGAACGTCGACGGCTCGGGTCAGACGCGGTTGACCAACAACGGCGTCGACGAGAGCTCTGCGTCTTGGTGTGGCAACGACCGGATCGCCTTCGCGTCAATTCGAGACGGTCAGTGGGAGATCTACGTAATGGACGCCGACGGGTCGGACCAGACCCGGCTTACCTTCACAGGCGCGCATGAGACCACCGTCGCCTGTTCCCGTGACGGGACCAAGATCGCGTTTGAGTCGGCCGCCGACATATACGTTATGAACGCCGACGGCACCAACCAGACGAGGCTGACTAACTCCGCTGGATCGGATAGTACACCGGAGTGGTCCCCCGATGGCACCAAGATCTCGTGGAATTGCCCTGCTCCCCCTGGCAAGGGCAACGTCTGCGTTATGAACTCCGATGGCACCGGGCAGGCGACCATCACAGACGGCTCCAATGTCGACACTGCTCCTGCGGCCTGGTCGCCGGACGGCACGAAGCTAGCATTCCACTCAAACCGAGACGGCGACAGTGAGATCTACGTGATGAACATCGACGGGACTGGGATAGAGAGGATCACTAACGTCCCTGGGGTCGACGGGGGCCCTTCGTGGGGAGGAGCCTCCGCGTGCAGCCAGTCCGGTGGTACCGTCACCTGCTCCCTCGGCACACTTCCCGTCGGCTCTAGCACAACGGTCACCATCACCGTTGCGGTGGCCGCCACTACGATGGGCGCCATCGGCAACACCGTCGGCGTGTCCAGCGCCGTCACCGACCCCGTCGCCGCCAACAACACCACCACCGCGACCACCACGGTCACGCGGCAGGCCGACCTGTCGGTGTCCAAGACCGACTCACGCGACCCGGTCCTCGCCGGCGAGGAGATTATGTACACCCTCGTCGTCACCAACGACGGCCCCTCCGACGCTACGGGGGTCACGCTCACCGACATCCTGCCTTCGGGGGTGACCTTCACGTCCAGCACGCCACCCAAGACGGAGAAGATAGTCTTCAAGTCGTTCCGGGACGGCGACTTTGAACTCTACGCTATGGACCGGGATGGCTCAGGACAGGCCAGGTTGACCTTCGCTCCTGGCCAGGACCAGGCGGCTTCGATCTCCCCAGATGGGACCAGGGTTGCTTTCGGGTCGGTTCGGGACGGAGCGACCATCGAGGTCTACGTGATGGACATCGACGGCTCCAATGTAACGCGGCTCACTACGAACAGCGTCGACGACAACAACCCCTCCTGGTGCTCGAAAACGCGGATCGCTTTCGCGTCGATTCGCGACGGGCAGTGGGAGGTCTACATCATGAACAGCGACGGGTCGGGCCAGACAAGGCTCACCTCCAATGCGGCGCACGAGACGACCCCGGAGTGCTCTCCGGACGGGACCAAGATCGCATTCGACTCCGCCAGGGACGGGAACGCCGAGATCTACGTGATGGACGCCGACGGGTCCAACCAGACCAGGCTGACAAACAGTGCCGGGGGCGACTCTGGCCCGACCTGGAAGCCGGACGGGACGAAGATCGCGTGGACGTGTCCGTCGGCCGACATCTGCGTAATGAACGCCGACGGCTCAGGACAGACCAACCTCACGAGCAACGGAGCTGGGCACGGAGCGGTCTCTTGGTCTCCAGACGGGACAAGGATCTCGTTCCATAGCGAGAGAGACGGCAACGTTGAGATATACACCGTCAGCGCGATCGACGGCTCGGGGCTGACGCGACTAACCAATGTCGCCCAGCAGGACTCCGGCGCTTTCTGGGGGCCAACCACCGGCTGCAGCGCCTCCTCTGGCGTCGTATCCTGCGCACTCGGCGACCTGGCGGCGGGCGCGACCACCACAGTAACGATAACGGCAACGGCTGGTACTACCACGGCCGGCGTTGTCACCAACACGGCGGGCGTCTCGTCTGCCGAGGCCGACCCGGTAGCGGGGAACAACACCACCACTGCGACCACGGTGGTGCAGGAGCGCGCCTTCGGGCCGCCCACGGCGCAGCAAGCGAAGCTCCTAGCCGGCGACGGTGCGACGGGCGACGACTTTGGAGTATCCGTCGCCATTAGCGGCGACACTGCCGTGGTCGGGGCGCGGTATGACGACGGCAGAGGGTCCGTTTACATCTTCGTCAGGGTCGCTGGCGCTTGGACCCAGCAGGCAAGGCTCACTGCCAGTGACGGTGCAGCTGGTGACGACTTCGGCTACTCTGTGGGAATCGACGGGGACACGGTAGTAGTCGGGGCTCCTGATGATGACGACGTCGGTACAACCTCTGGCTCTGCATATATCTTTGTACGCAGCGGGAACACGTGGACTCAGCAGGCTAAGCCCGAATCCACCGAAGGACACCGATGGACGGCGTGAGGGCAGCGGAAGGGGGTGGGTGAGGGAGCTACAGGGGAGATGGCCTGGGGTCTTGGGGTAGATGGGAGGCCGGCGGGCGGTCTTCAGTGGCCGCACAGGGCCCCTAAGGCCCTATGCGGGAGTTGCGATGCGCGGGAAGGCGAGAGGATACGCAGCAGGGGACTCTCGCGACCGGGGTGGCGCGAGATTGCGGGGACGTTGGGTCAGTTGCAGGCTGGCCGTCAGGCCGGGAACGGAATGGCTTGCAGCCGGGCCAAGGCGCGAGTGAACTGGGTTTCCCAAGGCCAGCGCCGGGGGAGATGCAAAGTGAGGCGGCGCGCCGAGCGGGTGATCCGTCCCACCAGAGCGAAGACCCGCCGCCTGAGGGTCTTGGTGATCACGGTCCGCTCGCCCAGACCAATCCGCGCCGTCCAGCGGGCCAGGTTATGCGCCATCACCTGGACCGCCAGCCAGGCGCCGTTGGCGGCGAAGCGCGCCGACGGCATGTGGTTCAGCCCGACGCCGTACTTGAGGTCGCGTATGGCGTTCTCGACCTCGGCGTGGCGGCGATGATCGGCCTCCAGTTCCAGCGTCTCCCCATCGCGGTCGGTGATGAAGGCGTGATAGCTGTATCTGGCGAAGAGGGCGAGCTGGGAACCGGGCGTCGGCTTCACCCGCCGGACAATGAGCCGCACCGGCGCGGCGTCCGGCTTGGTCTGGAACGGGGTGTAAGTCGTCTCGGCGACATCGGCGGCGCCGTCCATCCAGTAGGGAATGGGAGTCCAGTCCTCCTCTGGTATCGCCTCGATCAGATCCCGCAGCCTGGCGCGCTGGCGGATGGTGATAGAGAAGCGGACATCCATTTCCCGGCAGGCGGCAACGACAGTGTGGGCGTAGAAGCCGCTGTCGGCCCGCACCGTGAGTTGTCCCCTGGCCCCGCCGTAGCGCACCCGCCCCACCGTCTCACGCAGGAAGTGGGCGGCGCCACGGGCGGTGTTGGCCCGGCCCTCGCGCAGCCGGGACATCAGCACCTCGCCGGTGCCGGCGGCAATGGCCAGCAGCGGGTGATAGCCGCGGGCGCCGGTATAGCCGTGGTGGCGCGCTCCCTCCTTGGCCAGTCCATAGGTCTCGCAGATGGTCGAGTCCAGGTCGATGGTCAGGGGCGAGTCGCCGGGTCCGGCCCCAGCGGCCCAGGCCCGGGCCAACAACTGGCGGCTCACGCGGTCGAGTTGACGGACATGCCCCCACCGGAAGCTGCGCAGGAAGGTCCCCAGGGTGGATGGCGCCTTGACCACGCAGCCTAGAACACCAACCGTCCCACCAGCGCGCAGCGCATCGGCGTCGTCGATGCAGTCGCCGCCTGCCAGCGCGGAAGCGACCAGCGTCAGCATCTTGTCCCCAGTGTTCGCCCGTCCCGGCGCTCCGCCGAGGTCAAGGTGATGGTCGACGAGTTCCCGCAGGCCCAGGTGCCGGGCTAGGGTGGCCGGCAGGAGCAGGCCGGCATTGGCCACCAGGCGATGGTCGTCAAAGAGGATGCGGATACGGTCGGGTTTGTTCTGTGGCAGCATCTATTGGGTGCTCCTTGTTTCCGGGCGGGTTTCTGTTCCAAAACCATTATCCCAGATTCAGAGGAGCACCCGCTGGCTTCTTCAAGGGCTGTCCCCAAGGACGTCCTTCGGTGGATTCGGGCTAAGGTGATTGCCAGCGACGGTGCGGCGGGTGACCAGCTTGGAGCATCCGTTGCGATTAGCGGGGACTCGGTCGTCGTGGGTGCCTTCCGCCACGACGGCGCGGGAGTCGATTCAGGCTCGGCTTACGTATTTGGCCGCAGCGCCGGTGCCTGGAGCCAGCAGACTAAGCTCGTGGCTGGCGATGCTGCAGCGGGAGACCACTTCGGCCATTCAGTCGGTATCAGCGGGGATACGCTGGTGGTCGGAGCGTATCTAGAGGATGGTACCTTCACCGATTCGGGCGCGGCCTATGTGTTCGTGCGCAGCGGCTCCTCGTGGAGTCAGCAGGCTAAGCTAACGGCGAGCGACGCCGCTGCAAGTGATGACCTGGGAGTTTCCGCCGACATAAGCGGCGACACTGTGGTCGTGGGCGCTGACCAGAACGACGATGCGGGTCTGAACTCGGGCTCAGCATACGTATTCGTGCGCAGCGGCAGCACGTGGACGGAGCAGGCAAAACTCACCGCCAGCGACGGCGCGTCGGGCGACGTCTTTGGGCGCTCGGTCGCCGTTGCGGGAGACGCGGTGTTGGTGGGATCGTGGCTCGACGACGCTATCGGCACGGACTCTGGCTCGGCCTATGTATTCACGAGGAACGGGAGCACGTGGACCGAGAGCCAAAAGCTGGCTACCAGTGACGCCGCTTCCAATGACGAATTGGGACTGTCGGTGGCGATCGACGGCGATACTGCAGTAGTAGGAGCTCACCATGACGACGACAGCGGTGCCGACTCCGGCTCGGCTTACGTCTTCACGCCCGGCGCCGACCTCGCCGTCACCAAGGTCGACTCGCCTGACCCGGTGGTCGCCGGGACCAGCCTCACCTACACACTGACGGTCACCAACAGCGGCCCCGGCACATCGACGGGCGTAGTGCTCACGGACACGCTGCCGGCGGGCGTGGGCTTCGTGTCGGCGACGTCGACCGGCGCATCGCAGTCGCTGGAACTGCAGTGGCTGCGGGAGTTCGGTTCGGCTGCGGAGGAGCAAGGGTATGCGGTGGCCGTCCACTCTTCCGGCGTGTACGTGGGGGGATACACCCTGGGCGCGCTGCCCGGCCAGGCCGCGTCGGGCGGCGTCGACGCCTTTGTGCGCAAGTATGACCTCGAAGGCAACCTGGTCTGGACACGCCAATTCGGCACATCGGCCTATGACAACGCGGCCAGCCTCGCGGTGGACTCGTCCGGCGTGTACGTCGCCGGGAGGACGAGCGGAGCGCTTCCTGGCCAGTCGTCGGCTGGGAGCGAGGACACCTATCTCCGCAAGTACGATTTCGACGGGAACGTGGTCTGGACACGGCAGTTCGGCTCCTCCTCCTCAGATATCCCCACTGGAGTAGCCATAGACTCCTCCGCGGTGTACGTCGTCGGCGATACAAACGGATCGCTGCCGGGACAGACTAACCAGGGGAGCTGGGACGGCTTCGTGCGCAAGTACGACCTCGACGGCAACGCCCTCTGGACCCGGCAGATCGGCACCTCGGGGTTCGACTCCGGTTCTGGCGTAGCGTTAGCGGGAGGCGCCATCTACGTAGCCGGCTACACCGGCGGCGCCATGCCGGGCCAGGCGAGCGCTGGAGACCTGGACGCCTACGTGCGCAAGTACGATGGCAGCGGTAACGAGGTGTGGACGCGGCAGTTCGGTTCCAGCGCGGCGGACAGGGGGCTGGAGGCAGCCACCGACTCTACCGGAGTGTACGTGGTCGGCTACGCGGGCGCGGCGCTGCCGGGCCAGAGCGGCGCAGGTGGGTTGGATGCGTTCATCCGCAAGCTCGATTTCGGCGGCACGACGCTTTGGACTCGACAGTTTGGGTCTGCCGGGACGGAGCAAGCCATCGGCGTCGCCACGGACTCCTCCCGTGTGTACGTGTCCGGGCCGACCAGCGGAGCAGTGGGTAGCGCGGCGAACCAGGGCCTGGACGACGCGTTTGTTCGAGTATACGACCAGGGTGGCAACGTCGTGCAGACCCTGCAGATCGGCTCACCTTCCGACGACCAGCTTTACAAGATTGCCGCCGACTCCTCCGGCGTATACGCGGCGGGCAAGACGAAGGGCTCGTTGGAAGGTCAAACGAACGCCGGCGACTGGGACGCGTTCCTGGTCAAGTTCGCCGCCGGCTGCACTGAGTCGAGCGGCAGAGTGACCTGCGCACTCTCGGCGATAAGTAGCGGCGGAACGTCCACCGTGACGATAACAGTTGCGGTCCCCTCCACGGCCACTTCGACAGTCCTGGTCAACACCGCCAACGTGACCGGCAATCAGGCCGACCCCGTCGCCGCCAACAACACCACCACCGCCACGACCACCGTCACAAGGCAGGCCGATCTGTCGGTGACCAAATCGGACTCCCCCGACCCGGTCGACCCGGGCCGGACGCTGACCTATACGGTCACTGTGGTCAACGACGGCCCCTCGCGGGCCGAGAGCGTTACGCTCACCGACGCGCTGCCAGCCGGCGTGATCTTCGTCTCGGCGACCAGAAACCCGGCCAACCCGTCCACCTCTACAGTCGACCTCGCGACACAGGCCGATATCACGATCGATGGCATCAACCCCGCCGACCGCTTGGGTAGTAGCGCTGCTACGGGTGACCTCAACAACGATGGGCTCGCCGATCTCGTAGTCGGCGCCTACCTCGCCTCACCCAACGGCAAGGCGAACGCTGGGGAGATCTACGTCTTCTTTGGGCCCCTCGCGACAGGGAGCTTGCAGGCTTCCGATGCAGATATCACCGTGACCGGCATCGACCCTGGAGATAACGCCGGCGCAGGTGTCTTGGTCGCCGACGTTAACAACGACGGGAAAGACGACCTGGTTGTCGGGTCATGGCGGGCCGACCCTGGGGGCAGGACCGATGCGGGCGAGACACATGTGCTCTATGGGCCGCTCGTATCGGGGACCGTAGCGCTGTCAGCAGCCGACGTCACGATTAACGGAATCGACGCCAACGACCGGTCTGGAAGAGGCCTGGCGAGCGGAGACATTAACAACGACGGGTTCTCCGACCTCGTCATCGGGGCACGAGACGCTGATCCCGACGGTCGGTCCAATGCGGGAGAGGTCTATGTCGTATTCGGCCCGCTTGGTCTTGGTACTTTCGAACTGTCCGCCGTCGCAGACGTGATAGTAGACGGTATCGACCCACAGGACCTAGCTGGCAACGGCGTCGGAAGTGGCGATATCGATGGAGACGGCGTAGCGGACCTGGTTGTTGGTGCAATCGGAGGCGACCCGGACGGCAGGTCGGGCGCAGGAGAGACGCATCTAATTTACGGACCCCTGGTCGCCGGGGCTTTGGAGCTGTCTACATCTGCTGCTATCACGATCAGTGGAATCGACGCGGGAGATAACTCGGGGCGCAGCATCTCCATCGGAGACGTGAACGGCGACGGATCGAATGACTTGCTTATAGGCGCGGAGTTTGCCGCACCTGACGGAAGGATCGAAGCCGGCGAGACCTACGTAGTGTTTGGACCCTTCCAGGGATCGGATTTCGACCTTTTCGCTGAGGCTGATATCACCTATGAGGGAATCGATGTTGGAGACCAGTCCGGTGACAGCGTCACGGTCGGCGACCTCAACAACGACGGGATAGTCGATGTTGTAATTGGCGCCTTCGAGGCCGACCCGGGTGGGCGGAACGCGGCTGGCGAAGCATATGTCGTGTTCGGCGACCCAGTATGCGCCGCGGCCGCCGGCACCGTTTCCTGCGCCCTCGGCGCGCTCGACGCCGGCGCCACAACGACGGTCACTATCACCGTCCGCGTTGGCGCCACCACCACCGGCGTGATCACCAACGTGGCCAGCGTCACCAGCACGACGCCCGACCCCGTCGCCGCGAACAACACCGCCGCCGCCACCACGACCGTCACAGCCCAGGCCGACCTTTCGGTCACCAAGGCGGACTCGCCCGACCCGGTGGCTGCGGGAGGCACCCTGACCTACACGCTCACCGTGCGCAACGACGGCCCGGCCACCTCAACGAGCGTGGTGCTGACCGACACGCTGCCAGCGGGAGTGGCCTTTATCTCCGTAACCACCACCCCGTTGATCACCAGTGGGAAGATACTGTTTATCTCAGATAGGGATGGGGTTAGTCAGATTGTTGTGATGGCCCATGACGGAAGCAATCAAACACCAATACAGACGGCCGGAATCGTTAGCCAGCCAGCGTGGTCGCCGGGCGGCTCAAGAATCCTATTCAAGCAGCAGATTATCGGCGAGTCTGGCCCATCCCTGTGGATCATGGACGCCGACGGCTCAAATAAGATAGAGCTCGTAAGGGACCTCAACAACAACGGCCGGCTTGCGGCCATGAACGGCCCTCGCTGGTCCCCATCTGGGGAGAAGATCGTCCTCCACGCAGGCAAGTATTGTCAGGGCACCCCAGGTGACCTCTCCGGCTTGTGTGAGTTGGGCCTTTACACTATTGACTCTGATGGGTCCAACATAACGCGGGTCACACAGGATTCCAGCGATACATTCCCGGATTGGGGCCCCGACGGTTCGAGCATCATCTTCGAGCGCACAGCGCAAGGTGAAAACAGTGAGCTATGGTCCGCGTCGCCGGACGGGTCGACCGTGATCAGGGTTACAGCCTCTGAGTTCGATGAACGGCATCCTGTTTGGGCCCCAGATGGCCGCAGAATCGCTTTCCAGTATCTGACTAACGCGTACCTGATGGACGCTGACGGTTCAAACCGAATCGACATAGGAGGCAACGGGGACCAAAGCTTACTCACCTGGTCGCCGGACGGCTCTCAACTTGCTTTCACGATGCCCAAGTGTCCAACGGCTGGCTGCCCTGGCCAGAACAATGAGATCTGGGTGATGGACGCGGACGGGTCGAATCGCGTCAACGTAACGAACCACGCATCTCACGACGGCGATCCCGATTGGAGTGCTGCCGGTTGTGCAATCTCCTCAGCCGCGGTCACATGCACCATCGGCGACCTCGCCCCCGGCGCCACCACCACCGTCACCATCACCGTGCGCGTCGCCGCCACTACGACTGGCGTGATCACTAACACCGCCCACGTGACCGGCGCCGAAGCCGACCCCGTCTCCGCCAACAACACTACCACCGCCACGACCACGGTGCAGGCCCAGGCCGACCTGTCGGTTACCAAGACCGACTCGCCAGACCCGGTGGACGCCGGCGGCACGCTGACGTACACCGTCACCGTCGCCAACAGCGGCCCGTCCCCAGCCACCGGCGTCGTGCTCAGCGACGACCTGCCTGCCGGGGTCACGTTCGTGTCTAGCAGCCCGGCCGTTCGCTCCTACCCGCTGACGCTGGAGGTCTCCGCCGAGCGCGACATCACCATCAACGGGACCGACTCCATCGACAGCTCGGGCTCGGCCGTTGCAACCGGTGACCTCAACGACGACGGCGTGGAAGACCTGGTGATCGTGGCCACCGGGGCCGATCCGCCCGGAGTGGCCAACGCCGGCGAGATATATGTAGTGTTTGGGCCGCTGGCGACGGGAACGCTGGAGCTGGCTACCGTCACCGACGTCACGATTAGCGGTACAGTGCCAGACGGCGTAGCTACCGCGGTAGCGACCGGTGACGTCAACGGCGACGGGGTCGCGGACCTTATTGTCGGGCGAGGCGACGGTAGCCCCGTTGGCAGGAGCGGTGCAGGGGTAACGTATGTCATCTTCGGACCTCTTTCACCCGGTACACTCGATCTTCAGTCCGCCGCGAGCATTACGATCAACGGGATCGACTCCCTCGACCGCTCAGGCGTGTCGGTGGCCGGCGGCGACTTAAACGACGACGGCCTCGATGACGTGGTCATCGGGGCGTACCTTGCTGGGCCCGGCGGACGCGACAGGTCGGGGGAGACCTACGTGCTCTTCGGCCCATTGACAGCCGGGACACTCGAGCTGTCATCAGACGCCGACCTGACCGTCAACGGGGTCGACGCATTCGACTACTCCGGATGGGGGGTGGCCGTGGGGGACCTTGACGCCGACGGCGCTGACGACCTCATCGTAGGTGCATACAACGCCAGTCCCGGGGGGCGCAGCAATGCGGGCGAGACGTACGTCGTGTTCGGCCCGCTTGCGGCGGGTACGCTGGAGCTCTCTACCGCGGCTGGTCTCGTGGTGAACGGCATCGATACGGCAGACCACTCAGGCGACCGGGTGGCCAGCGGGGACTTCAACAACGACGGCTATGACGACCTGATCATAGGCGCGAGCGGGGCCGATCCCAGCGGGAGGGACCTCGCGGGCGAGACCTATGTGGTGCTGGGACCCGTCACCGGCGGCACCATCGAGCTTGCAACAGGCGCGGACATCACGTTCAGGGGGATCGATTCAGAAGACTATCTCGGCATCGGCGTGGGAACAGGCGATGTTAACAACGACGGGTACGTGGACCTGATTCTCGGTGCCATTGGAGCTGACCCCGGAGGTACGTCGAGAGCCGGCGAGACGTACGTGATACTCGGCGAGCCGTCCTGCACGGAGTCCGGCAGCAGTGTGACCTGCGGCCTGGGCACGTTGGCGCCCGGCGCCACCACCAGCGTTGCCATCACCGTGCGCGTCAACGCCACGACCACCGGCACGCTCACCAACACCGCCGGCGTCTCCGCAGTGGAGCTGGACCCCGTCTCGGACAACAACACTACCACCGCGACCACGACCGTGGCCGCAGGCGCGGACCTCGCCGTCACCAAGACCGACAGCCCGGACCCGGTCGTGGCCGGGGCCGAGCTCACCTACACCATCACAGTCACGAACAGCGGCCCCCTCGACGCCACCGGCGTCATTCTGACGGACGCGCTGCCTGCGGGGGTGGCTTTCGTATCGGCGACCTCGTCGGCGCCGGGCAAGATCGCCTTCCACTCCGACCGGGACGGCGACTTTGAGATATATGTGATGGATGCCGACGGGTCCAACGTAGTCGGCCTCACCAACAACAGCGCCCCAGATACCTATCCCGACTGGTCCCCCGACGGCACCAAGGTGGCGTTTGTCTCCAGGCGTGACGGAAACGATGAGATATACGTCATGAATGCCGACGGCACGGGCCAGACCCGCCTCACCAACATCGCTGGCAACGATACCGCACCCGAATGGTCCCCCGACGGCAGCAAGATCGTGTTCTACTCCGAGAGAGACGGCAACCAAGAGATATACGTGATGAACGCGGACGGGACGGGCCAGACCCGCCTCACCAACAACCCCGCGGGAGATTACAACCCCGACTGGTCACCAGACGGCAGCAAGATAGCCTTCGGCACCGACAGAGACGGCAACTTTGAGATATACGTTATGAATGCCGACGGGACGGGCCAGACCAACATTACCAGCAACCCCGCCGGAGATGCATTACCCGACTGGTCCCCAGATGGCACGAAGATCGCCTTTCGGTCCAATAGAGACGGCAACCAGGAGATCTACGTGATGAACGCCGACGGGACGGGCCAGACCCGCCTCACCACCGACGTTGCCAACGATCGCCGGGCCGACTGGTCCCCAGATGGCAGTAGGATCGTCTTCAAATCCAATAGAGACGGCGACGACGAGATATACGTCATGTATGCCGACGGCACGGGCCGAGCCAACATCACCAACAACTCCGCCGACGATGGCAACCCATCCTGGAAGCCCGGCTGCGACCAGACGGGCGTGACTACCATCTGCGCGCTCGGTACCCTAGCGAGCGGCTCCAGCACCTCCGTCACCATCCGCGTGCGCGTCGCCGCCACCACCACCGGCGTGCTCACCAACACCGCGGGCGTCTCCGCCGACCATCCCGATCCGGTCCCGGCCAACAACACCACCACCGCAACCACCGCCGTCGGCGCGCAGGCCGACCTGTCGCTGAGCAAGAGCGACGCGCCCGACCCGGCCGTGGCCGGAGGCACGCTGACGTACACGCTCACCGTCGACAACGACGGGCCCTCGCAGGCCGAGGGCGTCGTGGTGACCGACACATTGCCTGCTGCCGTCGCCTTCGCCTCCAGTACCGGCCAGTGCAATGAGTCCGCAGGCGTCGTGAGCTGCGCCCTGGGCACGGTGGCCTCCGGCGCCACCACCACGGTCACCATCACTGTCGCGGTGGACGCCGCCACCACGAGCACGATCACCAACAGCGCCAGCGTCACTAGCACGACTCCAGACCCCAGCGCGGCTAACAACACCGCGTCCACGCAGACGGCGGTTCTCGCCGAGGCCGACCTGGCGGTGACTCAGCCCGACGTCGCCGGCATTGCCGGCCTGACGCTCACCTACTCGGCAACCGTGGCCAACAACGGCCCCTCGGCCGCCACGGCCGTGACGCTCACACATACGCTTCCGGCCGGGCTGGGCTTCGTTACGAGCAGTCTCGAGTGCGCTGATGCGTCGGGTACCGTTACGTGCAGCCTGGGCACGCTTTCGGCTGGCGCCACGACCAGCGTGAGCTTCCAGGCCACGGCCGCGCCGTCCGCCGAGGGCCTCACCACCGTCACTAGCAGTGTCGCCGCCAGCCAGACCGACCCCGACGCTACCAACGACAGCGCCACCGCTGTTGTCGACATCTCCAGTGAAGCTGACGTGTCGATCTCGAAGTCCGCCGCGCAGGAGGTCACCGCCGGGTCGACCCTAAGGTACGATCTCGCCGTCGGCAACGCCGGTCCATCGGATGCGACCTCGGTGACCGTGACCTCCACGTTGCCGTCCGGAGTGACGTTCGTTTCGTCCGCGGCGGCCCAGGGTTCGTGCAGCGGCGACGCCACCATATCCTGCGAGCTTGGCGGTCTCGCAGCCGGCGCGACAACGACTGTGGCGCTCGAGGTACAGGTCAGCGCCAACGCCACCGGCTCCATCGTCAGCTTCTCCAGCGTCTCGGCCAACGAGTCTGACCCCGACGCCACCAACAACACAGCCACGGTCGCCTCGTCGGTCAAGGGGGATCCCGCCCAGGCCGACGTGGCGGTGGCCAAGCTCGACTCGCCAGACCCGGTGGCGGCGGGGAGTAAACTCACCTACACGCTCGCGGTTGCGAACAACGGCCCTGGAGACGCAACGGGCCTTGTGCTGGCTGATACGCTCCCGCAGGGTGTGTCCTTCGTCTCCAGCACCCCAGGCTCTCCGACCTGCACGCCGTCTATCGACAAGGTCACGTGCGACCTCGGCGGCCTGACCAGCGGCGCAACGACCACCGTCAGCATCACCGTGGGAATCCCGGCCTCCATGGCCCAAGGGGCTGTCCTGACCAACAGCGTCACCGTGACCGCAAGCGAGACCGACCCCAACTTCGCCAACAACACCGGCGTCACCGCTACGACCCAGGTAGTCCGCAGCGCCGACCTCGACGTCGCGAAGTCGTTTGAGCCCCAGCTCGCCGTCGCCGGCGGTCAGCTCAAGTACACAATGACGGTCACCAACCGGGGCCCGTCGGTGGCGAGCGGCGTCGCGATCACCGACACCTTGCCCGCGGGCGTCGGCCTCGTTTCCACGCTACCCGCGTTCCCCGGATGTACCGAGTTTGGCGGGACGGTCACCTGCTCTCTGGGCACGCTAGGCGTGGGCGCCACGACGACGGCGACCATCGTCATTGCGGTTAGCCCGACGGCAACGGGCAACCTAGTCAACACCGCGACGGTCTCGGCCACCGAGAGCGACCCCGACCCAAGCAACAACACGGCCACGACATCGACCCCGATCGGATTCGAGGCGGACCTGGCACTCTCCAAGACCGCTTCGCCAGACTCCCCCGGCCCGGGAGGGACGCTCACCTACACGCTCACTGTCACGAACAATGGCCCGTCGGACGCCACCGGCGTCAATGTCGCTGACACGCTGCCCGCTGGGGTGACCCTCGACTCAGCCACGCCGGCCCAGGGCAGCTGCCAGGGCGCTCCGATCATCTCGTGCTCAATTGGTGGACTCTCCAGTGGCGCCACCACAACGGTGACGATCGTGGTCACCGTCAGCAGCTCGACGGTGGGGACGCTCAGCAACATCGCCGGCGTTTCAGCCAGCGAGCCTGACTCGGTCCCCGGCAACAACGAGTCCACCGTATTGACGTTGGTACCGGCCGAAGCCGATGTGACCCTCTCCAAGAGCGACGCCCCAGACCCCGTCGATGTGGGCGCGCGGCTGAGATATGAGCTCACCGTTAGCAACAACGGCCCCTCGACCGCCACAGGCGTCACGGTCACCGACACCCTGCCAGAGGGCGCCGTCTTCGTCTCGTCGACCCCCGGATTCCCGACCTGTACCGAGTTCGGCGGGACGGTCACGTGCAGCGTCGGGCAGATAGTTGCTGGCGCCGAGACCTCGATCGCTATCGAGGTGATAGCACCGTTAGCAGCGGGGACGGTGACGAGCACCGCAACCGTGGCCGCCAACGAGCGGGACCCGGTCCCCGCAAACAACGAGGTCACCGAGAACACGGTTATCCTACCGCGGGCCGATCTCTCCCTCTCCAAGAGCGGCTCACCGGACATCGTCGGCATTGGAGACACGCTCACCTACACGCTGACGATCACAAACATCGGTCCATCGGCGGCGAAGGAAGTAAAAGCGAAGGACACGCTCCCCGTTGGCGTCGACTTCGCTGCAGCAACTCCCAGCCAGGGGACTTGCAGCCGGGACGGGCTCGAGGTGACGTGCTCGTTCGGCGAGCTCCAGGCCGGCGCGACTTCGCTCGTGTCCATTCAGGCCGTGGTGAACGCGTCAGCCACCAGCACTATCAGCAACGTCGCCAGCGTAACTTCCACTGTCCCCGACCCAGACGTCACGAACAACGCCGCCACCTCCGTAGCCGCGGTTAGCGCGAAGGCGGACGTGTCGGTGAGCAAGAGCGCCTCGCCGGACCCGGTGATAGCGGGTGGCACGCTCACCTACACCGTCTTGGTCTCCAACGCCGGCCCCTCGCCCGCAACCAGTGTGACGCTCATCGACACGTTGCCCTCGAGCGTGACCTTCGTGTCGGCTGCTCCGACTCAAGGGGAGAGTGGGGTAGGCTGCACGGAATTCGGGGGCATTGTGACGTGTGCCCTCGGGACCCTGGCGCCGGGCACGGCCGCTACGGCGACCATCGACGTGCGCATCGCGTCGACCGCCACGAGCTCCGTTAGCAACGTAGCTACCATTACCGCTGCCGAGGAAGACCCCGATTCGATCAACAACTCTGCCGTGGTCCACACCAACGTAAAGGCCGGGGCGGACCTCTCGATCGCCAAGATCGCATTGCCAGACCCGGCCGCGGCCGGCGGAACGTTGGCATACTCTTTGCGCGTCGTCAACAACGGCCCATCCCTCGCCACCGGAGTCTCGATCACCGATACGCTACCCGCAGGCGCGAAGTTCATTTCCGTGACCTCTACGGCCACGAGCACCTGTGGCGAGATCGGTGGAACGGTCACGTGCGCGCTGGGCAGCCTCGCTGCCGGCGCTACCACTACGGTGACGATCGCCGTCGCCGTGTACCCCACGACCACGGGCGCGCTCGTGAACACCGCAACGACTACTGCGGACCAGGCGGACCTCAACACGGCCAACAACATCGTCTCAGTGTCCACCAACGTCGTCCGGATTGCTGACCTCTCCGTCACTAAGGGGGACTCCCGCGACCCAGTAGCCGTTGGGCGAGATTTCACCTACACGCTGGTCGTTCGCAACGATGGCCCATCGCCCGCAACCGGGGTGAGCCTTCGCGACACCCTGCCGACCGGAGTCACGTTCGTATCGTCCACTCCTGGAGCACCAACCTGCACCGAGTTCGGGGGCGCAATCACGTGCAGCCTCGGAGATCTCGCCAGCGGCGCCACCACGACCGTACTTGTCGTGGTCAATCCCCAGATCGCGCAGCTGATCACCAACTCAGCGACAGTGACCGGCAACGAGACGGATCCCGTTTCTGCAAATGACGCCGTCTCGGAGACAACGACGGTCATAGACGGTGCGGACCTCTCGGTAACCAAGAACGCAACGCCCACGCCCGTCACCGCCGGCCACGATCTCCTCTACACGGTCACGGTAACGAACAATGGGCCCGCCAGCGCCGCCGGAGTGGTCATGAAAGACACGCTGCCTCAGGGCGTCGCGTTTGTCTCCGTTTCACCAGGAGCGCCCGCGTGCATTGAGGACGGCGGTACCGTCACGTGTGCCATCGGGAACCTCGGCAACGGAGCCAGCGTTTCAATCACCATAGTCGTTACTGCTCCTGGGACCAGTGGTGCCTTTACGAACACCACCACCGTGACTAGCATCACTCCTGAGATCGAGCCAGCCGACAACACGGCGACCCAGACTACGCAGGTCGTACCTGAGGCCGACCTGTCGGTTACCAAGGTCGACCAGGTAGACCCGTCGCCTCTGGGCAAGGACCTCACCTACTTCGTCACTGTCGTCAACAATGGCCCATCGGACGCCACAGGCCTGATTCTGACCGACTCCCTCGACGCGGGCGTCACGTTCGTCACCTCAACGCCGGAGTGCACGCTGGCGTCCGGAGTCGTCACGTGCCAGCTCGGGAGTCTCGCGGACGCCGCCAGCACGACCGTCTCGATAGTTGTCAGACCCAGCACCGCCGGCACCACGACCAACACGGTCAGCGTCTCGGCGACCGAGGCGGACCCGAATACGCAAAACGACACCGCAACCGAGACAACCGTGGTCCTGCCCGGCGCCGATCTGTCCGTGACCAAGACCGCCACATCCACCATCGACGCCGGGCGGGAGGTGACCTACACCATTAGCGTCACCAACAGCGGCCCCTCCAGCGCCTCCGGAGTAACCCTTACCGATACCCTGCCAGCGGGGGCGACCTTCGTCTCGGTAACGCCGGGCCCACCCGCGTGCACCGAATCGGGCGGCGTGATCACCTGCGCCATCCTCAACCTGGGTGTCGGGGCCAGCGTCGATATCACGATCAAGGCGAACGCGCCACTCGAGGGTGGAATTGCTGCCAACACCGCTGTTGTCAAGGCAGACGAGCCAGACCCGGAGACTGCGAACAACACCGCCACGGCCGAGACGGCTGTCGTCGCCAAGGTAGACCTGTCCGTTGGCAAGTCCGACTCGGCAGACCCGGCGTTGTCTGATAGAGACCTGACGTACGCGATCAGCATCTACAACGCCGGTCCTTCGACAGCTACGGGAGTTCAGGTTGTCGACACGCTGCCCGGCGGCATGACGTTCATCTCCTCGACGTCCACTGCCACCAGCACCTGCTCCGAATTCTTCGGGGCGGTCACTTGCGCGCTGGGCTCCCTGCTCACGGGCGCTACGACGACGGTAGACATCGTGGTCAGACCGGCCGCGCCTCTAGGCGTTGTGACAAACACCGTCTCCGTTTCGGCGAACGAGCAAGACAGCGACCCGTCCAACAACCTCGTGAGCGAAACAACTGAGGTCGTTCCGGGGGCCGACATCGAGGTGAAGAGTGCATCGCCCGCGCGGGCGGTCACTGAGGAAAGGTTGGTCTACTCGATGTCCGTCTCTAACAAGGGTCCTTCGAGCGCGAGGGGAGTCAGTTTCGAGGCCACCCTGCCGGAGGGGGTGGAGTTCATCTCGGTCAGCCCCGGCGCTCCCGCCTGCACGGAGACCGGGGGCAAGGTAACCTGTACGATAGGTAACCTCGGCATCGGCACTCTTGCGAGGATAAGTATCATTGCCAGGGCGCCCTCGGCGCCGGGTGTCATCGTTGCGCAGGCCAGCGCCGATAGCGCAGATCCTGATCCGAATCCCGCAAACAACAGCTCCACGGCCACGACCCTGGTCCTCGCGCCCGCCGACCTCTCGGTCAAGATGGAGGCGGACTCAAAGACCGCGGCCGTCGGAGATGAGCTCACGTACCTGCTGACAGTGGCCAACCACGGTCCCCTCGATGCAGCTGCCGTGGCGCTCACGGACACACTGCCCGCCGGCGTCACTTTCGTGTCGGCCACGTCGACTCAGGGGAGCTGCTCGGAGTCCGCTGGCGTTGTCACCTGCGACCTCGGGCTACTCCCGGTCTCCGGAGACGACGACGATGATGACAATGGCGACAACGACGTGAGGTTCGACAACGGCGACGATGATGACAATGGCAACGAAGACGGAGGGAAATCGGCCGCCAAGGTCACTATCGTGGTGGTACCGGAGAACAAGGGCGCCATCACTAACCATGCGAGCGTAAGCGGCCAGGTGGCCGACCTCAAACCCCGCAACGACACAGCAACCGAGACCACTGAGATTGAGGTGGTCGCCGACCTGTCGGTCGACATCGCGGACTCGCGTGACCCGGTCAGGGCGGGCGGGAGGCTCTCTTACACCGTGGTGGTGACCAACAACGGACCGTCTCCTGCTACGGGAATCTACGTCACCACCACTCTGCCAGTTGGACTGACCTTTGCGTCCGCGCCCTCCGTTTGTGAGGCCACCGGCCTGATCGTCTCGTGCGCAATCGGCCCGCTCGCGAGCGGCGCGACATCGACGGTAGTCATCAAGGTCGCCGTGGGCACCTCGACAGCTGCGACTACCACTGCCGAGGCCCAGGTGTCAGGCGTCGATGAGGACCCGGATGCGTCGAACAACGTTTCGGAAGAGACGACTGCTGTGGTAGGCCTTACCGGAGGGGTAGCCGTCATTCCGCTGGTCGCAGGGTTCAACCTGATAGCTGTGCCTGTGGACTGCAACTCCCCGAGGACCGCGCGAGAGCTCGCCGACCTTATAGCCGAGCAGGGCGGAGCGGTCGACTCGATCCAGCGATGGGGTGTCGGTGGCGCCCAGGGGTTCGACGGCTGGCTGCCTGGGTCGACCAACCCGTTCCTTATCGAGCCGGGTCGCGGCTATTTCGTCAAGATATCGGTGGCCCCCGAGAACGATGAGCTCGTCATTTTCGGCGCACCCTGTGGCGGGAGCGTACCGCTTGACTTCCTGGTGGCCGGTTTCAACCTGGTTGGCATACCTTTCGCGTCTCCGATTGGCGGCTATGATGCCGAGACTCTCGTTGATCTGATCGCGTCCGGCGGTGGAGAGGTCAACTCCGTCCAACGGTGGGGTGTCGGCGGCGCCCAGGGGTTCGACGGGTGGCTGCCTGGCACGCTGAACCCATTCGCGATTGACCATGTAGCCGGGTACTTCGTTAAGCTGTCGCAGACGCCAACCGGCGACGTCTTCCCTTAGCAGCTAGGATCCCGAGTTCTGTCACCTTCGCAGAGCTTCCCGCTGAGTCCTGTGGCTTGTTGAGGATGGCCGTTTTCGATACCACCAGGGGCTAGAACGCAATTTTGTGTCGCGGATCAAGGCTGTTAAGATGGTTGCCGCCATTTTGCCGCCCAAATTCTGAAAACAGGCCATGAAAGCGCGGGACAGTGAAGGAACCTGATGCGCCGTCCGTCCCTATGTCATGGTACGCAGCGGTAATTCAGGGGAAAGCGCAGGATGGCCTTGAACGGACTTAAGATCCGCGATTCCACAGCACATCATCCACGTGAAGACTATGGTCGACTCGGTGCGGGCACCTGAAGGTTATCCACACCGAGCCTGCGGCGCCGACCCTCGTGCGACTTCGAACCGGCGTAAAAGAATCTGATCGGCTCGGGAAATGTGAACTCGCGAAAAAGTACATGGACAATCCATGGACATTGGGCCTAATAGGGCGAAAAAGGGGCCCTCCCGCTGCAAATGCGGGAGCCCCTGTGTTATGCGCTGTACGGTGGTGCCGAAGGTGGGATTAAATCATGGGCCTCCGCGGGTGGTTGTAGACGGCTGTCCCTGGATTATGTCGTAGCTAATTCATCTGTGGGCGGTTGTTGACGAGTGGTGTGCGGGTTGTCCACATTGTCCACATTTCGGGGAGCAATCTTTTCAGCGCCCATCGCCTCCGCGAATGCTTCGGCGGCCTGCTTCTGCCACCCAGGCAGCGAGTGCGCATAGATATCTGAGGTTATAGAGACATTGGCGTGTCCCAGCCGCTTGCTGACCACCACGATGTTCTGTCCGCTCTGTATGGTCACCGACGCGTGGAAGTGGCGCAGACTACGTACCGTCATGCTTTCGTATCCAACTCGTCCGCCCAGGTACTTGACCGCGCGAGTCAGTGACATCGGATTGAGCCATTCCCCATAGGCTCCAGCGAACACCCGCCCTCGGTCCTCATACGCCTCGCGCATAGTCTCCTTTACATGCTGCTGGCTTTCCCAATGCTCAGCCAGTACCTGGATGGTGCCCGAGTCCAGGTCTACAGTTCGCCGCCCGCTGTCCGTCTTTGGCGGCTCTATGATCAGCCCGCGCTCCCGGCTGCGCACCAGGGACCCCGCAACGAAGATATGCCCTTGGTCGAGGTCCACATTGTTCCACACGAGGCCGAGGGCTTCACCACGTCGCAGGCCGGTGTAGGCGATCAGGTGAATGCAGGGGGATAGATAGTGACCTTCAGTCTGGGCCAGTGCCAGGGCGTCTCGGACTGCGGATATGTTGGGTAGGGCAGGTTCCCGCCGTCGTATTGGCGGGGGTGAAACAAGCGCCACAGGATTGCGGTGAATGAGTTCCATCCTGAGAGCGTGTTTCATGGCTCCCGATAGAACTGCATGGACAGCCTGGATGCTAGTTGGTGACAGCTGTTTCGATAACCGCGTTTCCAACGCTTGGACATGCACTGGCAAAAGCTTCTCCAGGTCGATGTGGCCAATGAGCGGGACGATGTGGCGGTCGATGATCTCCTGATACCGCTCTTTGGTCCTCTGACGTCGGTGAGGGATGATGCGCTCGGCCATCCATCGGGCCAGCCAGTCCCGTAGCAGTATCTTCTCGGTGGTTAGACCTATGCCCTTGTCCAGTGCGGTCAGCATTTCACGGAGCACCCGCTGGGCGTGAGTCTTAGTGCCGCGAACCGTCTTGGACTTGCGCTGCCGCTTCCCGAAGGCGTCGCGGCCAATGTCAACTCGGAGCTCCCAGGAGCCGCGGCTGCGCTGTCGGAGAGAGCCTTTCATCAGACTATCGCCATCTCTTTCAGCCGAGCCACTAGGTACTCCTGCGGCCTGTCGCCTTTAAGCCGGTTGCAGTGGCTACAGAGCATCTGTAGGTTGTCGATATGGTCGTGCCCGCCTCTGGAACGGGGCACCACATGGTCGACCTCGAATAACTTAAAGTCGAACACCGTCTTGCATCCGGCGCAACGCCCTTCCTGCTGGCCAAAGAGTACGTGGGCATTTTGGCGGTACGGGATAGGTGCGTCGATGTCCGTCCGTTGAGGAATGTCTGTGCGGTGCGTGACGTAGCCGTGGTGGAACAGGCTGCCCATACTCTGCTGTAGGCGCATGTTGACGAGCTCGACGGCTTTGGAGGACAGATCGATCCCGACCCACTGGCGGCCCAGGTTCTCGGCAGCAACGCAGGCGGTGGCACAACCGCAGAAGGGGTCAAGTACCATGTCGCCCTCGTTGGAAGACGCCTTGATGATGCGCTCTAAGAGACCAAGAGGCTTCTGAGTGGGGTAGCCTACACGTTCCTTTTTATCCCTAGGACTTATCCAGCGAACATCCTCATCAATTCCAGAGTCAGTGCCATAGAGGGAGTCTTTGGTGTGCGGCTGAAATGCCCAAATATCTTGGTGGAGCTGACCTGGACTGCGATCCAGGTATTGTCTATACGTCGGCAAACCCTGCCCTGAGTCTTCGGGTAGGTCTATCAACCCTAACTCATAGAGTGCGTCAAGTTTCTTGTGTTGTGGTAGATCAGGATCAATTCCAACGGATACAACCAAATCCTTCGGAATGGCCCAATGCCGTCCCACAGATGTGGGGTCGAAGCCGCGCCAAGGTTGGCCGCTTTCTCCATTTCGAGTTCCCGAGCCGTGGATTGAATTAGTCCAGTAACGACCATCCTTGTCCTTTTTCCTGAAGAACATTTCCACATGGCCTTTGAGATACGGTGTGAATGCTGGCCTATGCTCGTATTCGTCCGATTTTGAGTAGAACAATATTACGTCATGGATTGGACCAAAGCGATTAACAAAATTGTGCGAGCCAGTTCGTCGCCAGATTATTTCATTCCTAAAATTGCTCGCTCCATACACTGCATCCATGAGGAGCTTCAGGTAGTGGCTGGCCGTAGGGTCGCAGTGCAGATAGATGCTCCCTGTGTCCTTCAGCACCCGGCGCATCTCCAGCAGCCGGACCCCCATCATGCAAAGGTAGGACTGCATCCCCTTGCCATGCGTTAGCCCCGCGGCTTGGAGCACCTGGTACATCGCGGGCTGCTCGTCGGCGATCAGACCCATCCACGCCACGTCCAGGTCGGAGAGCGTCCACGTATCTTTGAAGGCCGCGCCCGCCGCCTTGCTGCCTACCGGGGCTGCGTAGTTGCGGTTGCTATTGAAGGGCGGGTCGAGGTAGATGAGGTCGATGCACTCGCTGTTCATCCCGCGTAGGATGTCCAGGTTGTCGCCGGTCCATACCGTGCGGTTGGCGAAGTTGGCGTGCTCCGTTTTAGGCACTACAAATCCTTGACAATGGTACTAGTATATGGTACTATACGTACATGAGGACGAAGCACCAGCGGACGCTCGCCAGGGTTTTCACTAGGCCCACACGGTCGGACATCCGCTGGGCCGACATCGAGTCGCTGCTGGTTGCTGCTGGCGTGGAAGTCGTAGAGGCCGCCGGATCAAGAGTGCACCTAGTTGGTGATTCCAGGGCAATTGTTGTTCATCGTCCACATCCGAGGCCAGAGACTGCCAGGGCAACCGTTCGACAGATCGCCACATTCTTAACCGACATAGGAGTGACGCCATAAATGGAATACAAGGGCTACATCGCTGGCATTGAGTATGACGACATCGAAGGGCTTTTCTACGGCCACGTCGTTAATTCCGGCACGAGTTCGATTGCTACCTTCGCCGCCTCCGACGTGGAGGGGTTGAAGCGCGAGTTCCGCATATCAATTGACCAGTACATGGAGCTCTGCAAGGAGCGGGGCATTGAGCCCCAGAAGCCTTTCTCCGGTAAGTTCAACCTTCGGCTGGGCTCTGACCTCCACCATCGTGTGACCGTCGCTGCTGTCGAGAACAGACTGAGCCTGAACGCCTGGATCAAGCAGGCACTGGAGGAGAAGACTTCGCCGACTGAACAGCACTGACCCCAGCTCCTTCGAACTCTCCGGTCCAGACCGTCTTGTCGGCGAAGTTGGTCATGACGCAGAGGCTCTACGCTCTCTGCACAAGAAGGCGAACAATGCTGCAATGAGCAGTAGGTCGATGGTCAGCTCCCAGGAGCAGGGGCTGCGCTGGCGAAGGGAGCCCTTCACTAATTTTCCACCTTAGTCCATGGTTCGCATCCGCTTGACTTAAAGGCGATATCGGTAGTGCCTATCTCTACGTAGGTTGGACCGCTCTCGAATCCGACCGCGATCACATCATCAAAGTCACCACTCAGGCCACTAAGTCGTTGCCAAGTGCACGCCAAACCCTCACTCCCCGTGGTACGGTAAAGCCCTGGCCTGATGTCCTCCCCAACGCGCCATGTGCCGTCGACAATCGTGCCACTGGCGGGTACAGGCCAATCTACTACCATGAATGCTGGGCCAGTTTCTCCCTGCGGGCCTTGTGGACCAATATCACCCTTTTCACCCTTTAGACCTGGCAGACCTGGTGAGCCTCTCATTGCAGCATCATCGCCCTTCGCGCCAGCCGAGCCCGTAGGCCCTTGCGGACCTACTTCACCTCTAGCTGCCTGGTCTCCTTTATCCCCTTTGGGGCCTTGGGGACCGGTATCGCCTTTATCACCTTTCGGGCCTTGCATTCCTGCGATGTCGCTCTTGGGCCCTTGTTCTCCTTGAGGGCCAGGTGGTCCCACTGTCCCCGGGTCGCCGTCGAGACCCTGCTCTCCCTGCGGACCGGGTTCACCCCTTTCACCGCGTGGCCCCACTTCACCAGGCTCACCCTGGGTACCAGTGCATGCCAAAGCAGCCAGAAGAACTAGCAAGCCAAGTGCCAGAATCGTGCGCATGTTATTCCTTCCTTGTCAGTTACGTTGTACCCAGGTCTTGCAGCCCTGCGAAAAGAAGCCACCATCGGATGCCTCAATTTTTGCGATGGCCGGTCCTTGCACGTTCTGGACGTCGATAACCTGATCCAAATCCGCGAAGCTCGCCCCGGCTGTTTTAAGCCTAGCGAATGAGCATAACGGGAACGGATCTTCTGGCCCTTCGCTTCGATATGTGCCCGGTGCAATATCCACGCCTACCTCGTATGATCCGTTTCCGAACTCGGTCTTGGGGGTATTATCGGGGGTGGCCGTTGGGGTCGGCATGGCGGTTGGCTCAGGCGTCATCGTAGGTGTTGGTGTATCCGTAGGCGATGGCGTGGCTGCTGCCCGACAGTCCCTGAGATTGATAGTGCCCAGGATGTAATTCCCCACCCTACAGAGTGCAGTGAATTCCTGCCACTTATCCGCCCTGGCTTGCTCTTGTGGGGATAAGTCATGAAGATAGACATTACTCAGGAAGCTTCCACCAGCAACGAGCCTGACCTCCCCTCCCTCTATTGCCCCGACAACGCCGGTGATCTGCACCCATTTCCCTTTGTAGTTCAAATCGTAGCGAGTAGCATTAGCCTCCCGTTCCTGATAGAGATCTATAGCGCTGATAACCGGAGGCGGCGTTGCAGGCTCAGGTGGAGTTGGCTCACTCGCCGGGGCGTCCTCGGCCTCCGGCAGCAGCGAACCGACGACCACTAAGCCAACAACTACGACAATGGCGATGACCCACCAGCGCTTATACCAGGGCTTCTTCTTCTCTTGTTCAGCCTGATCCTCTTGGCTCATGGTAATCTACTCCTGTTCGCGGCTTCCCGCCGCGCTGGGGTCCGCTGTGGCCACTGGCTCCGGTGCTTCCGACCCGCAGGCCACCGCCGCGAGCAGGATGACTAGGCTGCCTGCCAAGATGGTGCGCATTCTAACTCCCTAAATATAGCTTCCGACCCGCTAGTCCAGCGAGTCAAGACCAAGCCCGGGTTAACCTCCTCATACTGATACACTATCGATATGCTCTCGGATGATCTCATCCAGGAACAGGCCTATCTGTGGTGTCACGCGGGGTACGTCCGCTGGCTCTACTGGAATCCGTCAGTCTTGAACCTGCGGAGATGGTCAACACGTTTGTCCGCCTCAACCAAGTCGCAGTGGACCCTGCCATCCCCTTCGTGCTGCCTCGCAAGGATATGAACTGCGCGATGACGGGATTCGCCGCTGCTCCATGGGTGATTGAGCTTCTCCAATGGTCCTACGACCATGGCCCTCTTCGACAGCACCACCGCATTATCGGACTGTTGTTGGGCTACTCCGTCAGCGCCATAGCCGAGCACGACTCCCGTGAGTTCGCGGGTCGGCCTAAGGAGCAATCCAGGTCCACTCAACAGCCCGCTTGCAATAGGAGCACGGAGTAAACGTATCGCCCTTGCCGAATCGATGCGTATGGTCGCAGTCACCCTGGTAAAGCCCCGACTGCTGGCAAGTCTCCCCTGTTCTAGGCAATGTCTCAACTCCTTTCCAGGCCCGCTCCTCCTAGAACGTCCTTCCTAACCAGCGCACTTCACCTTGTATAGCGGGAAAGGATGTCCTGGAGTACACTTGTTCGTAAATAAAGCGGAACCGCAGGTGCTGGTAACACCGGCGGTTCCTACCATCAGGAAGGGTACGCTTCCCAATGGGCCTCTCCAATGTTAGAGTATTCCGTAGCAACACTCAACCCCCTCCGATAGTCAGCGAACTTGAGGCAATCTTCAAGGAACTCCCCGATGAAAGAACTCCTGACAAATGGCGAGGACGGACACGCTATCGCTGTATTTGAAGGCATCTACGATGTCCCTGAAGTAGCACGTTATCTCCTCGCTTCCCGTAGTGCTGCGGAATTGTATCGCGTGAGCTCCAGGCATCTTATCCGCTGGATACGGCACGGGCTCGCATCGCCTGATTTGGTCGCTACCCCTGGCAGAGAACTTATTATTACCTTTGAAGACCTTGTTTCCATGAGGGTGATAGCCGCGCTGCGTGCCGCTAATGTCAAGTTCACAAAAATTTACGAGGCGGAAGATTGGTTGCGAAAAGAGACTGGCCACACTCGACCTTTTGCAACGGAAGTGCTCTGGACTGAAGGCTCCGAGGTATTTGCTGAGATGTCCAGGAGACTGCTCTCCGCTACTCGCCATGGCCAATTGGCCATGGATTTGATACGAGAATTTCTGATTCCCATACACGGACTAACCTTCAACAAATCCCACATAGCGGACTCTTGGCAACCCATCAATGGTGTATTACTACACCCTTTAATTCAGTTCGGCTCTCCCTGCATTAAGGATACTCGTATCCCTACAAGAAGCATTTGGGGCATGGTGGAAGCGGGCGATTCGCCTGACTGGGTCGCGCGGGCATATCAACTCTCAGAAGGTGAGGTACGCACCGCAATTGACTGGGAATCCCGATTGGCCGCTTAGCCCCGAAAACCTTCTCTTCCTTCTCGATGAGTCGCTCGTCCCAAATGTAGCGCAAGCTCTTGACTTGGTTGGCTACAATTTCACCGACGTTGCAACGGTCCTCTATAAGGGAGCCCAAGACCCCGAAATCATTGACTGGTCCCGCGTAAACTACGCGGTTTGGGTACATGCCGACGACAGAGCAAAACGGGATCATAAAAAACTAATCCTAGCGGCGGGTATTCGCACACTTTGGGTGTACAGGCCCCAAGTGTCAAGGGCGGAGGGAAAGTGTACCAGCGGGGCGGAGCAAAACTGTACCACTGAACGCCGCAGCATGAGCATGAAAGTGGCGTGGCCTGTTGAAGCTTGGGCCTGGTCTGTTAGCCGATGCTGGTTGGTTGCCTGCTGTGCTTGAGTCGGTAGCTGTCCCCGTTCATCTCCAGGATGTCGACATGGTGGGTGAGGCGGTCGAGGAGAGCTCCGGTCAGCCGTTCAGAGCCGAACACCTCGGTCCACTCGACGAAGGGCAGGTTGGAGGTCACCAGGACCGATCCACGCTCGTAACGCTGGCTGAACACCTCGAAGAGGAGCTCGGCGCCAGTCTTGGACAAGGGCACGAAGCCCAGTTCGTCGATGATCAGAAGCTTGAGTCGTGCGAGCCTTCTCTGCAGGTTGAGCAGACGCCGTTCGTCCCTGGCCTCGATCAGCTCGTGAACCAGAGCAGCGGCGGTGGTGAAGCCCACGGACAGTCCCCTCTGACACGCAGCCAGACCGAGACCGAGGGCGATATGGGTCTTGCCGGTGCCACTGTTGCCGAGAGCGATGACGTTGTGGGGGCGCTCGATGTACTCGCATCGTGCCAGCTCCAGAACCAGAGCCTTGTTCAGGGACGGCATAGACAGGAAGTCGAAGGTGTCGAGGCTCTTGGTCGTCGGGAAGCGGGCTGCTTTGATCCGACGTTCCACCATGCGATGGTGACGGTCGATCAGCTCCAACTCCGATAGTCGCAGCAGGTAGTCCGGATGGTCAGCTCCCTCACTGGCACACTGGGATGCCAGCTTGTCGTACTCCCTCAGGAACGTGGGGAGCTTGAGTTGCTTGAGGTTGTGTTCGAGCAACATCGTGGACTTGTTGGTCATGACCGGCTCCCCGCCAGGAGAGCCATGTAGTCCCTGGTCGAGGTTGTTGCAACGTTGGTCCTGGGCAGATACGGGTACAACTCCATGTCGAGTCTGGGCGGTCGACCCTCGATCCTGCACAGCACCAGGTGCTTGACAGCATCGAAGCTCACAGCCCCGAGTCGAATGGCGTCTCGTACGGCGTCGTGGACTTCTTCCGGCTGGAAGTTCTCCATCAGTCTGAGCACCTGCACGAACTCCCTCTTTCCTCGCTTGCCCATCCGAGACTCCAGCAGCCGCCGCAACACTCCGAACTCCTCGGGCAACTCCCATCCAACCAGCGGCGCCGCCTGATCCAATGCCCTCGTCTTCTTCTCAAGGAGCGGCAGGTAATGGAGAGGGTCGAAGACGAAGTCGTCTCGATCGTAGGACCGCCGATGGCGGGCGATGACTTCAGCGCCACAGCTGATCACAACCTCGTGTACATATCCGCGGACCAGAACGTCCCGATGACCGTAGGCCACCGGGACCGAATAGTCATTGGTCCGGTATCTGACCAGGGACAGAGAACTGACCCTCGTCGCGTGCTTGTCGCTGGCGTCGTACGGTACGGCCGGCAGAGGCAGCAACTTCTCCAGGTCCCGCTCCAGCCGTTCTCCTATCGTCTCGTTGCGGCCGCGGAGTCGATCTTCGAACCGTCTGAGGCAGTGTTGCTCCAGATGAGCATTGAGGGCATCGAAGCTCTCGAACGATGGAATGGGCACCAGGAAGTTCCGGCGGACATAGCCGACCAGACCTTCTACTTTGCCCTTATCGTTCCCTTTGCCTGGACGGCCAAACCGGTCCTCGAACAGGTAGTGGGACTGAAGCTCGGAGAACACCCTGGTCCGCTGCCGGCGACCATCTCCCAGGATTCTGGCTACCGCGAGCGTGGTGTTGTCGTAGAGGATGCTCTGAGGCACTCCGCCCAGGAACGCGAAGGCGGAGACGTGTCCGTCGCAGAATGACTCCGTCGTCTCGGCGGGATACGCCTTCACATAGCACCCGTCGCTGTGAGGGAGGTCCAGGGCGAAGTAGTGGGCTTTGCGTTCCACTCCGCCGATGACCACCCACGCTTCGCCAAAGTCACACTGGGCATGTCCCGGGGAATGGGACAGTGGTACGAACATCTCTCGGGTCCGACGACGGCGTTCTCGAACGTAGTCTTTGACTATCGTGTACTTGCCGGTGAAGCCGTGTTCGTCTCTGAGCCGTTCGTAGATACGCTTGGCGGTGTGACGCTGCTTCTTCGGTGAGCTCAGATCCTGCTCCAGGATCTGGTCCATCACACCCTTATATGGATCGAGCTTCGGTCTGCGAGCCGGTCGTTGCCGTCGATACCCTGGGGGCACGGAGTACTCGAGCATCTTGCGCACCGTGTCCCGGTGTACCCCGAACACTCGGGCCGCCTCTCGGACGCTCATCCCTTCGACGAAACAAGCCTTGCGAACACGGAGGTAAATACCCACCTTGTACATCCAATCCACCTTCAGTCAGGTTCTGTCGTTCCTGATTGAAGGCGACAGGCGGTACAGTTTTCAAACGCCACACCTCAGCGCTCGACCGCCTAGGTGGTACATTATCTCTCCGCCATTCACACCCAAGGTAAAATGCGGGCTCGTGAGCAACTCCGCGTTCTTTCGCACGTCCTTCCCCTACTCATCGACGAGTATACCCAGCGAACCCCCAAACGGCACTTCAAGGCGGACTATCATGGCTTGTTGCCCCGCGTCAAAATACGATTTAAACCGTATGAATTATGAATAAGGCTACTTCTCTAGCTCTTTTAATTGCCATAGCTAAAACGTCCTTCCTAACCAGCGCACCTCGCCGATGATGTCTGTGCCATACACAGAGGCGCAGGCGGCCAGTCACCCATGCTAGAATTGGAGGATGTTAGTTCTAAGACTGAGGTGACACTATGGATAGAATCGACCTCTACTACGAAGTAACCCGTGATAAGCTCCTCAGCCAAGAATCACTGAACAAGGAATTCGGAGCCAAGGCCAGTAACCTGCTTGGCTTTGGCGCAGCGATGATCGGGGCAGGCGTGATCATCCTGAATCTCTCCGGGACCAAGCTCGGTCCAGATGTCCCCGCGTTCTGGGTGTCCATCGTGTTGGTTCTAGCGTTCGTATCGACAGCGTTATTCGGCCTCTATGTTCTCTGGAATCGCCCGTGGGAACATAGTCCTACGGCGTCTGGGTTCGCCAAGCACCTCCATGGCTATCAGAGCAATACTCTCACAGAGTGGGTCGGTGACGAATACGCTCGATCCGTCGACCACAACAAGGGGGCCCTGATACAAAAGGCCACGGCGCTACAGTGGGGGGTGACCAGCCTCACACTGGAGGCCCTCTTGGTTGCCGTCCTAGGCATGCTCTGCTGCTGGCCCTCCTAGATATTCCTCCTCTCTATGTCCGGTTCTGCTGGGGGCTTTTCTTCACGCGACGGCTCTGAGTCCTCTTGAGGTGAGGCAGGGGTAGGAGCATTGTCGAACCCCCGTTTCTCCTGGGGCTCTTCCTTATCCTCCTGCTCCCTCTCCCGCTCCATCGTCAACCTTCTAGCCATCTACACGCCTCCCCTAGAACGTCCTTCCTAACCACCGCACTTCGCCGATGATGTCCGTGCCATATAGCAGAGGTGCAGGCGGCCAGTCAGGGTTGTCGCTGACCACCAGCCATCGCGCCCTCGGTCCGCATTGCGTACCTCGTCTATGAAATCCATATGGTGTCTCCTGCAAGATGGGCGTTCTGGATTAGGTTCGCCGAAGAGTCGTTATGGCAGCGGACTTGCTAAACATCAGGAACGCGAGTGGCCAGATGACGGGTATCAGTACTACTGTGAGGCCCGCAACCACGGCCATGAGCCAGGCCAACTCCAACCAGAATAGGCTAGCCCACCACCCGACGCAGACGAAGTAGATGGCTCGCCACTTAAACCCGAATCCACCGAAGGACACCGATGGACGGCGTGAGGAAAGCGGAAGGGGGGGTGAGGGAGCTACAGGGGAAATAGCCTGGGTTCCATTTGGGGTAGGGAGGTCGGCGGACGGTCTTCATCGCCGCACAGGGGCCCCTATGGCCGTCTGCGGGAGCTGCGATGCGGGGGATGGCGAGAGAATACGCAGCAGGGAACTCTCTCGGACCGGGCTGGCGCGAGTCTGCGGGGATCTTCGGTTGTCCGGTGGGTGGGTCGCCGACGGTGCCGTCAGGCCGGGAGTGGAATGGCTCGCAGCCGGGCCAAGGCGCGGCTGAACTTCTCAGCCCAAGGCCAGCGATCCGGAAGATGCAGGGTCAACCGGCGTGCCGAGCGGGTGAGCCGTCCGGCTAGGGAGAAGAACCGCCGCCGGAGGGTCTTGGTGGTGGCTATCCGCTCTCCCAGACCGATCCGCGCCGTCCAGCGGGCCAGGTTGTGGGCCATCGTCTGGACGGCCAGCCAGGCGCCGTTGGCGGCGAAGCGGCCCGAGGGGAGATGGTTCAGCCCGACGCCGTACTTGAGGTCGCGTATGGCATTCTCGATCTCGGCGTGGCGGCGATGGTCAGCCTCCAGTTCGAGCAACTCCCCGTCCCGGTCGGTGATGAAGCCGTGATAACTGTATTTGGCGAAGAGGGCCAGTTGGGAACCGGGCGTCGGCTTCACCCGCCGGACGATGAGCCGTACCGGCGCGGCGTCTGCCTCGGCCTGGAAGGGGGTGCAGGTGATCTCGGCCACATCGGCGGCACCGTCCATCCAGTAAGGAATCGGCGTCCAGGCATCTTCGGGTATCGCCTCGATGAGATTGTGCAGGCTTTTGTGCTGGCGGATGGTGATGGAGTAGCGGACATTGATCCGGCGGCAGACGGCGACCACGGCGTGGGTATAGAAGCCGCTGTCGGCACGCATGGTGAGCTGCCCGCTGGCCCCGCCGTAGCGAACCCGGCTCACCGTTTCACGCAGGAAGTGGGCGGCGCCGCGAGCGGTGTTGGCCCGGCCCTCGCGCAGCCGGGCCATCAGCACGTCGCCTGTGCCGGCGGCGACGGCCAACAGCGGGTGATAGCCCCGCTTGCCGGTATAGCCGTGGTGGCGTGCGCCCTCCTTGGCCAGTCCGTAGGTCTCGCAGATGGTGGAGTCCAGGTCAATGGTCAGGGGCCCGTCGCCGGGTCCCGCCCCGGCCTGCCAAGCCCGGGCCAGCAACTCGCGGCTCACCCGGTCGAGTTGACGGACGTGGCCCCACCGGAAGCTGCGCAGGAAGGTGCCCAGGGTGGATGGCGCCTTCACCGTGCCGCCCAGGGTGCTGGCCGTCCCCCCGGTGCGCAACACATCGGCGTCGTCAATGCAGTCGCCCCCAGCCAGCGCAGACGCCACCAGCGTCATCATCTTGTCGCTCGTGTTCGCCCGCCCCGGGGCATCGCCCAGGTCGAGGCGCTGCCGGACGAGTTCGGGCAGGCCGAGGTGCCGCGCCAGGGTGGCCGGAAGGAGCAGCCCGGCATTGGCCACCAAGCGGCGGTCGTCGAAGGTGATTTGGATTCGGTCGGGGTGGTTGCGTGGCAGCATCTATTGGGTGCTCCTTTTCCAGGGTCTGTTTTTTGCTACAAAACCATTATCCCAGAAGCACAGGAGCACCTTCTTGCTGCTTCAGGACGCTAACCCGACGCCCTCCTTCGGTGGATTCGGGTTAAAGGAGCGCTGCGGAATGACGGCCATCTGGACCACCGTGTCGCCGGTCTCGCTGATCGTGGTCTGGACCTCCTGAGAGGCTGGGCGCAGCGTGAATATCTGAGGCAGCCGGTTGAGGATGTAGAGGCCCAAAGGCAATGTGACGATGAATATGTTGAGGAACCAGGCGGCCACGATGGCCACTTGTCCAAGCCACCAACCGACGAACAAGAACCAGAGGAACCGTACAACTATCCCAGGCCCCTGCTTCTGGTTAACGACGATAACGGCAGCTTTGGGGGCACTCGGTGACGAAGCTTCCTGATCCATATGTTTTGCCATAACTAGAACGTCCTCGCCGCCCAGCGCACCTCGCCGATGATCTCCATGTCGTCAGACCAAGGGATTGACGGCCATTCTGGGTTGTCTCTCAGCAAGAGCCAGCGCCTTTCTTGGTCCTTGCCAATGCGCCTGACAAGGAGTTCGTCGTTCGCCTGCACCATGAAGATGCGCCCTGGCCGCCGACGCCTACGGTTACGGTCCACTAGAATTGAGCAATCCTCCATCAAAGTCGGTTCCATCCCTTTGCCTGTTACCCGGCAGATAAACGCCCGCTTCGGGTCTATGGAGAGTTTGTCCAGCCAACTGTTCTTGAACCAAGCTACTGACCGTACTTTCGCGTCATCGACGATTGTTCGCATCGTACCTTTCTTTCCAGCCTTCACCACAACCTCCTCTGCATCCAGACAAACCCGTCTTCGGGTTATTCCCTGTATCGCAGCCGGATGTCGGCTAACTTCTCGTCAACCCGGTACTTCCTGACCACGTCCTCGACGCCCATGTAGGCCAGCTCCAGGTCCTCTGACGCCGGGAACGCGAGCCACGCCGCGAACTCCTCCGCCTGGTGCTCCTGCTTCCAGCTCCATATGCGGTCGAAGCCGCGTAGCCACACCTGATTCCCGTCATGGAGGAAGTGGTGGCCGAGCGAGTGGGCCACGAGGGTCCGGAACTGTGACGCGGGTAGATGTCGAGGCACGAAAATGTGCGGGTAAACGTAGGCATCCTCGTACCTGGCCCTCCACGGATGGAGAGTCTTCACGACCAGACCCTCAGCTTTGACGATCTTCTCGAGGTCGGACGTGCCGTGCTTGGCGATTACACGGGCGGCCGCATCTCGGCCGATCATTGCTGACCACTCTCCTTGCGCTTCCGTAGGAGCTCCCTCGACTCGCGAATCATCCCTTTGAGGAACTCCTTCTCCTCCTCGGTGAACTCGTCCCACTCACCGCGGAAGAAGATGGCGAGCTCCGGGTCGGCAATGTCGATGTCGTCGGTAGAGACGGCTGGCTGTTCCTCGCCAAAGAACCACTCGTAGGGCTTGTCATATGCGTGGGCTAGAGAGTGCAAGGCCGGCCCTGAAGGGTTTACGCGGTCAGTTTCATAGCTGTAAATCGTGTTGGGATCAACCCCTATAGCCTGACCAGCTTGCCTCTGCGTCAAGCCAGCTTCAACCCTAGCTTGCTTTAGGCGCTGTCCCAACCCACTGTTGCTTCCGTCGCCACGACCCAATTCTTGTTACCTCGCTGTCTATTTTAAGTTGACCCTCTTGACAAGGTAGACTAATTACCATAGTCTATTTAGAGAGACGTACTCTAGTTAACAGAGAGACAGGTATTGAGATGGCCAAGACGCCGACTCAGGAAAAGCTAGAGGCCCAAAGAAGCAAGGGCATGGCGGACATACTCCGAGAAGCCCTGGAAGGCCGCCGCGGTCAGAAGCACATGGTCACCATCGCGGCCATGGACCTTGGAGTGACTGACGCCACCCTTTATCAATGGTGCCGGGAGTTCGGCATCGACATCAACGAGTACCGGCGGCCAGTGGCACCAGACGCGGAGCAAGCAGCACAGGAGGCGAGGGAGCGGGTACTGGCGGAGACGGAGGAGTAGGGATGGAGTGGAGCAACGAGCTATGGCTGTCGATTATTGGGGTAGGGTTTCTGGCTCACTCGGTGATGCAGCTGATTGTGCTGATCCATCTCCTGAAGTTGGGCCGGGAACTGAGGGAACGGCAGTGCACTAGTAGACCGAAATCTTTTGAAATGAGGGGTAGCCGAGATTGGCGTGCTACGACGACAGGGCGGGTTTCAAACCCGCCCCTACCAAGCCGTAACCTCACCAAGCCGTAACCTCAGAACCCTTCAATACTAGGATGTTTGGACCACTAGTGCTACACAGTCAAGTGGGAGCCACATGATCTCGGGAAGCTTTTACACAATTGGCGAGGCTGCGGCTCAGCTGGGAAGGCACCGGAACACGATTGCCAGATGGGGAAAAGAGGGGCGCCTTCCGATAACCCGACTAGGCAACACCGCCCTGATCCGGAAAGAGGACGTGGACCGGCTGAAGGCTCAAGCCCATACCGAGGAGGCGTAGCGATGGCAGGTTACGGAGGACCATGGATGGGCAGCTTAGGAGGAGGAGGGGGCTGTACTTGCGTCAACCCACCGCACCACTACCCCGGATGCTGGAAGCGGTGCGGAGGAAACATCGTGTACTACTTTGGCTCTCAGGGCGTCAGAGGCGTCCAGGACAGTGGGACTGATGCCAGTCAAGGCTGCCCTAACATCGAAGGGTTCCTCGGCATCCTTCGTAGCCTCCTCGAAAGCCAAGACGTAACGGTCAACATCGTTGTCAAGGCGAGCAACCCTCTCCCTCAGTGTAGGGAGTGGCGTTGGTGATAAGTCACTTGGTTGCCATGCAGTTGGATGTACTGCAAAACGACTCGTGGGTTCAGCGGTGCGAGTGGAGGCAGCTAGGAACACTGGTATGGCTATGGATTCTACGGCACCGAGGTTATGGGCAGTTAGCTTGGCAGGGAGGTTCCTGAGAAAGTTGGCGAGAGTGAACCCTGGATTATTTGTCCCACCTTCAGACGACATGCGGATCTGTATCTCAGAAGCTTCGTCGCTGATGGCGTCCATACACGCCTTCATTAGCAGGTTACAGGTGCGTTCGTTGATGGGTTGGATGAAGTGGATTACGTGCAGGGTCAAAGGCTTGATGCTCCTCCAAGGTTACTACCGGTATGCCCTACTGTATTGCACTTCGGCAAAGGGGATCAACTCAGTGATCAGGGATTACGTCTACACGATCGAGGAAACCGCCGATCTCATGGAGGTGAACCGCTCCACGGTCTACCGCTGGCTAAGAGCGGGAAGGCTCCCAGGTGAGAACATCGGGGGAGTGGTGCTCATACCCCGCTGGGCGGTCGAGATGGTCCAGGCGGAGCGGGACGCTAAGGCGGCGCGTCGCAGGCCTAAGGGACCATCCCAGGCCCAGGTGGAGGCGTAGCGATGGGCCACACAACCGTCAGTGCGCACACACGGCAAGGCCACGCGGTCAGGGCTCACAGCCGCCGGACTTCGGGCCAGGCTGTCGCGACGGTCCTGCAGCGCGACCTGGACAGGGTGTTCGAGCGAATCGACACGGCTCCAGCGCCATCGACCGACGGCACATGTTCGCATCCCGACTGGTATCCCGTTCGGCACGTGGATGGGACGAGCATCCTGGCCTACGCCTGCACCGACTGTGCAAGTACGAAGCCGGCCCAAGAGGTCAGGGAGCGGGTTCTGGCGGAGGGGGAGGAGTAGGGAATGCTGATAGAAGTCCTTCTGGTCGTGTTCATAGTGGTAGTGGGGGGGTTGTGCTTGTTGGGTCTAATCCCGAATCCACCGAAGGACGGCCTTGGGGACAGCGCTTGAAGAAGCCAGCGGGTGCTCCTCTGAATCTGGGATAATGGTTTTGGAACAGAAACCCGCCCGGAAACAAGGAGCACCCAATAGATGCTGCCACAGAACAAACCCGACCGTATCCGCATCCTCTTTGACGACCATCGCCTGGTGGCCAATGCCGGCCTGCTCCTGCCGGCCACCCTAGCCCGGCACCTGGGCCTGCGGGAACTCGTCGACCATCACCTTGACCTCGGCGGAGCGCCGGGACGGGCGAACACTGGGGACAAGATGCTGACGCTGGTCGCTTCCGCGCTGGCAGGCGGCGACTGCATCGACGACGCCGATGCGCTGCGCGCTGGTGGGACGGTTGGTGTTCTAGGCTGCGTGGTCAAGGCGCCATCCACCCTGGGGACCTTCCTGCGCAGCTTCCGGTGGGGGCATGTCCGTCAACTCGACCGCGTGAGCCGCCAGTTGTTGGCCCGGGCCTGGGCCGCTGGGGCCGGACCCGGCGACTCGCCCCTGACCATCGACCTGGACTCGACCATCTGCGAGACCTATGGACTGGCCAAGGAGGGAGCGCGCCACCACGGCTATACCGGCGCCCGCGGCTATCACCCGCTGCTGGCCATTGCCGCCGGCACCGGCGAGGTGCTGATGTCCCGGCTGCGCGAGGGCCGGGCCAACACCGCCCGTGGCGCCGCCCACTTCCTGCGTGAGACGGTGGGGCGGGTGCGCTACGGCGGGGCCAGGGGACAACTCACGGTGCGGGCCGACAGCGGCTTCTACGCCCACACTGTCGTTGCCGCCTGCCGGGAAATGGATGTCCGCTTCTCTATCACCATCCGCCAGCGCGCCAGGCTGCGGGATCTGATCGAGGCGATACCAGAGGAGGACTGGACTCCCATTCCCTACTGGATGGACGGCGCCGCCGATGTCGCCGAGACGACTTACACCCCGTTCCAGACCAAGCCGGACGCCGCGCCGGTGCGGCTCATTGTCCGGCGGGTGAAGCCGACGCCCGGTTCCCAGCTCGCCCTCTTCGCCAGATACAGCTATCACGCCTTCATCACCGACCGCGATGGGGAGACGCTGGAACTGGAGGCCGATCATCGCCGCCACGCCGAGGTCGAGAACGCCATACGCGACCTCAAGTACGGCGTCGGGCTGAACCACATGCCGTCGGCGCGCTTCGCCGCCAACGGCGCCTGGCTGGCGGTCCAGGTGATGGCGCATAACCTGGCCCGCTGGACGGCGCGGATTGGTCTGGGCGAGCGGACCGTGATCACCAAGACCCTCAGGCGGCGGGTCTTCGCTCTGGTGGGACGGATCACCCGCTCGGCGCGCCGCCTCACTTTGCATCTCCCCCGGCGCTGGCCTTGGGAAACCCAGTTCACTCGCGCCTTGGCCCGGCTGCAAGCCATTCCGTTCCCGGCCTGACGGCCAGCCTGCAACTGACCCAACGTCCCCGCAATCTCGCGCCACCCCGGTCGCGAGAGTCCCCTGCTGCGTATCCTCTCGCCTTCCCGCGCATCGCAACTCCCGCATAGGGCCTTAGGGGCCCTGTGCGGCCACTGAAGACCGCCCGCCGGCCTCCCATCTACCCCAAGACCCCAGGCCATCTCCCCTGTAGCTCCCTCACCCACCCCCTTCCGCTGCCCTCACGCCGTCCATCGGTGTCCTTCGGTGGATTCGGGCTAATGTTGAATCGGTATGAACGCCTACGGCTCATGCTGGTCATCGTCTCTCGCGGCACGTCTCCCCAAGAGGTCGCGGTTCTGATGCGCGCGATGGCGGGCGATCTTGAGTCGAAGGGCTCAATGGTGGGCCAGATCAGAAAGGGGCAGGGCTCTATCCACCTGATAGAGACTTCTGGCCCAACAGTCATCTCCCGGTTGCGAGAAGCTGCCGACCGGTGGGATGGGCTAGAAGAGCCATTTGGAGTCAAGAGAGAGCAGATAGAGATAGTTGCGGAAGCCAGGGAGCGGGTGCTGGCGGAAGGACAGGAGGAAACCCAATGAGGAAACCAAGACGAGAGACTTGCCTATTCTGTAAGGCCAAGACGTTTACTAGCGAGGGTATTTTGGTAGCCCACCTCACACCCTACAGAAGATCGTGTCCAGGGAAATGGCAGCCTAACACGCAGGAGGCCACAGAGCGGGTGCTAACGGAGACGGAGGGATGACCATGGCGGTCACGCCGATAACTCAGATAGAAGCTCTGGCCGAACGCTTGGAGAAGGCACGCGAGATCGTCGCGCAAGTGTCCCCGGTGCTGGACCTGGACGGCCATCACATCGTGACTGGCAGCGACGGTCACTACCTGGTCAACGGCCACTGCACGTGCCCGGACGCCCGGTTCAGGCGGAACCTGCACAAGGGCTGGTGCAAGCATATGTTGGCGGTCGCGGTTTACCGGGAGGCCGGCATCGACATCAACGAGTACCGCAGACAGGAGGAGAGGGCATGACTAAAGGTCTTCAGCCGGGGGAATCATCTCAACCAGCCGAACTAACATTGCGTTCATATCAGCTAGAAGCAGTTGCACTGCTGGACCGGGCATTGAAAGACGCAGCTCCATCTCCAAGGCCGGTGCAAGGTCATTCAGGAACGCCTCTCTTGCGCCTGCCCCGTGTCTTTCGTCGAGCCGTCGGATGGCTCTGGCAACGATGCTCAGGTAAACGCCCAACTCTTCAAGACTAATGCTCATGATTTCGGAGTCACCATCGACTGACACGGATTCAAACCTCCTGCTCGCTCAGGGGAACGCGGGGCGGCTGTTCACCGCAGCCGTCTCGCACCACTGAGGCAGAGGATAACAGCGGAGGAGGAGGAAAAGTAGTGGTCACAACGGTTGACACAAGCGGAGAGGGAGGACGGGTTATGACGACTGTATGGACGCAGGAGGCGGACGCACGGTTACGGGACTATCTCGCGTCACACGAGGTGGCCGAGGGCATCGGGACGGAGGAGTCGGCCTGCTCAGTCGCGGCGATCAACCTCGCGCTTACTGCGGAGCTGACGGACACCATCCCGATGTGTATGTCCAAGGTTATCGGTCAATGGATGATGATAGTCCAGGATGAGATGCCCTCGGAGATGCGCAACTCGTCGGGGTGGAAGCGTTTGCTGCCGATGGCTGCTGGCACGGGCCGTGAGAGGGAGGAGGAGCGGCTAGCTCTGGTCATGGATTGGATGTGGGGGACGGTGCTCCCCGATTTACAGAGCGTAGCGGATCAGGGCGGCTTCGGCGCCGAGTGGCGGACGATGTGCGTGGAGAAGTCTCCTGAGGCTGCTAAGGCCGCCGCCGCCTTTGCCGCCGGGGACGCCGCCTGGGCCGCCGCCAGGGACGCCGCCGGGGCCGCCGCCGGGGCCGCCGCCGGGACCGCCGCCAGGGACGCCGCCTGGGCCGCCGCCAGGACCGCCGGCTGGGGCGCCGCCGGGGCCGCCGCCGGGACCGCCGCCGGGACCGCCGCCAGGGACGCCGCCTGGGCCGCCTGGGAGCGGTACGACCCCTGTTGGGCTGTTGGCGCGGTTGGTGGCGGGGGAGGAGGGATAGATGAAGGTCATCGACTACCAGGCCACCCTAGAAGCGAAGATCACCTTCGAGCTGCAGGAGCTGGCCAGGCTGGATGAGCGCCGAGAGGTCGCCCTGTCGCGGCTGAGGAAGTACAAGCGGGCTCTCAGGGCGGAGCGCTACGACCACGACCCTCGTTACAACGAGCTCGTCCAAGATCGAGCGGCGGCGGAGCACATCCTCGAGACATTCGGGCCAGAGTCGGGTCTAGAAAAGGCTGGCCATGCGTAGATGCTTCACATGCGGGAAGACATTCCCAGATGCCTCTGCCCTGGAGTACCGGCGCCGTCCAGCGTTTGGTGACAAGGTTCTTGAGTGTATTGACTGCTGCATGAAGCGAGAGGAAATGGAACGAGAAGGCCCTGAGTTCCCCGCCTACGTTGGCTGGGACGGCAGAGAGCATGCGGAGTACTGATATGGACGATAGCAAGCTAGGCTACAGGATTCCAGAGGCCGCCAAGGCCATTGGCATCAGCGAGTGGAAGCTCAAGCAGGAGATGTACCAGGGGCGTATTAGGTACATCAAGATCGGTACGCGGGTCGTGATACCGCATTGGGCTTTGGAAGAGCGGCTGAGGCTGGACCTGGCGGAACCGGTGGGTGAGCTGACACACCTACTAGCAAAGGACTGAGAAGATGCCGACTGCTGAACTAGTAGTAACACCCGGTTCACATGGTGCCTATCTGGTGCATGAGCCAGGGCGGCCATCTGTTGAGGGTGTGGCGGTCTACCACTACGAGCGGAATAACGCCTGGGTGTGTGAACGGGACGGGGCGAACCATGCCAACACGCGCCTTGATTGCCAGCACATCAGGGTGGTCCGGGAGAAGGCTACAGGCTTATCACGACGAACTGAGCTTTAGCCCGAATCCACCGAAGGAGGGCGTCGGGTTAGCGTCCTGAAGCAGCAAGAAGGTGCTCCTGTGCTTCTGGGATAATGGTTTTGTAGCAAAAAACAGACCCTGGAAAAGGAGCACCCAATAGATGCTGCCACGCAACCACCCCGACCGAATCCAAATCACCTTCGACGACCGCCGCTTGGTGGCCAATGCCGGGCTGCTCCTTCCGGCCACCCTGGCGCGGCACCTCGGCCTGCCCGAACTCGTCCGGCAGCGCCTCGACCTGGGCGATGCCCCGGGGCGGGCGAACACGAGCGACAAGATGATGACGCTGGTGGCGTCTGCGCTGGCTGGGGGCGACTGCATTGACGACGCCGATGTGTTGCGCACCGGGGGGACGGCCAGCACCCTGGGCGGCACGGTGAAGGCGCCATCCACCCTGGGCACCTTCCTGCGCAGCTTCCGGTGGGGCCACGTCCGTCAACTCGACCGGGTGAGCCGCGAGTTGCTGGCCCGGGCTTGGCAGGCCGGGGCGGGACCCGGCGACGGGCCCCTGACCATTGACCTGGACTCCACCATCTGCGAGACCTACGGACTGGCCAAGGAGGGCGCACGCCACCACGGCTATACCGGCAAGCGGGGCTATCACCCGCTGTTGGCCGTCGCCGCCGGCACAGGCGACGTGCTGATGGCCCGGCTGCGCGAGGGCCGGGCCAACACCGCTCGCGGCGCCGCCCACTTCCTGCGTGAAACGGTGAGCCGGGTTCGCTACGGCGGGGCCAGCGGGCAGCTCACCATGCGTGCCGACAGCGGCTTCTATACCCACGCCGTGGTCGCCGTCTGCCGCCGGATCAATGTCCGCTACTCCATCACCATCCGCCAGCACAAAAGCCTGCACAATCTCATCGAGGCGATACCCGAAGATGCCTGGACGCCGATTCCTTACTGGATGGACGGTGCCGCCGATGTGGCCGAGATCACCTGCACCCCCTTCCAGGCCGAGGCAGACGCCGCGCCGGTACGGCTCATCGTCCGGCGGGTGAAGCCGACGCCCGGTTCCCAACTGGCCCTCTTCGCCAAATACAGTTATCACGGCTTCATCACCGACCGGGACGGGGAGTTGCTCGAACTGGAGGCTGACCATCGCCGCCACGCCGAGATCGAGAATGCCATACGCGACCTCAAGTACGGCGTCGGGCTGAACCATCTCCCCTCGGGCCGCTTCGCCGCCAACGGCGCCTGGCTGGCCGTCCAGACGATGGCCCACAACCTGGCCCGCTGGACGGCGCGGATCGGTCTGGGAGAGCGGATAGCCACCACCAAGACCCTCCGGCGGCGGTTCTTCTCCCTAGCCGGACGGCTCACCCGCTCGGCACGCCGGTTGACCCTGCATCTTCCGGATCGCTGGCCTTGGGCTGAGAAGTTCAGCCGCGCCTTGGCCCGGCTGCGAGCCATTCCACTCCCGGCCTGACGGCACCGTCGGCGACCCACCCACCGGACAACCGAAGATCCCCGCAGACTCGCGCCAGCCCGGTCCGAGAGAGTTCCCTGCTGCGTATTCTCTCGCCATCCCCCGCATCGCAGCTCCCGCAGACGGCCATAGGGGCCCCTGTGCGGCGATGAAGACCGTCCGCCGACCTCCCTACCCCAAATGGAACCCAGGCTATTTCCCCTGTAGCTCCCTCACCCCCCCTTCCGCTTTCCTCACGCCGTCCATCGGTGTCCTTCGGTGGATTCGGGTTTAGGAAGGAATCGCAAATGACCAGCCAGACACCAGCAGTGGCGACCCAGGGGGTGACCCCTGTGAGCGCCGCCGTGATGGAACAGGTGGTGATAAACGGGGACCTGGACAAGCTGTCGGCGCAGGACCGCGTCGCCTACTACAAGCGGGTGTGCGAGTCGGTGGGGGTCAATCCATTCACCCGACCGTTCCAGTACATCCGGCTCAACGGCAAGCTGACCCTGTACGCCGCGAAGGACTGTACCGAGCAGCTACGAGCCCAGCGCGGGATCAGCATCACCGGGCTGGCGGCGACGTTCGACAAAGATGCCGCGGTGTACACGGTGATAGCCACAGCCATAGACAGGGAGGGCCGGACCGACTCGGCCACGGGCGCGGTGCCCCTGGGGAATGAGGTGAAGGGAGAGGCGCGGGCGAACGCGATCATGAAGGCCGAGACCAAGGCCAAGCGGCGAGTGACGCTCTCCATTTGTGGTCTGGGGTGGCTGGACGAATCAGAGACCGGCTCCATACCTGATGCGCAGGTGGTGGATATGCACGACGACTTGGAGGAGTTGCCCGACGGTCAGGTTGCGGCACGAGAAGCCAAAACTGTCGTTGACGAGGAGACGGGCGAGATTATCGACGACAAGACACCGCCGACCCAGGGAGAGGTAGCGAGCCGCGCCAAGGCTTGGCAAAAGCGCCTATCGAACAGCGGCGACCCCGACGTCGCGACGATGGGGCGACAGAAGTTGGACCAGATCATCGAGCACATCGGCCTATCGACTGAGCGTGTCCATCAGGCCCTCGACGGCCAGACCGTTGACGACTGGCAGGCCGAGGCCCCCGAGGAGCGCACCAACCTTGCCGTGGCGTACTGGATCGTCAATGCGGTCCTCGCCCAGGAGAAGCAGGAGGGGGCAGCATGACACAGACAGCTACCGGACTCCAACTGCTGCCCGAGTACCGGGACGTGTCCATTGAACAGGTGAAGCGCGGACGTGGGCGCTGGTACAAGGTCGGCGAGCAGATGCTCCCGCCCGTCACGTCCATCCTCGGCATCATCGACAAGAGTGGGCCGCTGGTCGACTGGGCCACCAAGGTTGCCTTTGAGGCCGTGGGGTCTGTGGCACTACACGGCGCTTACCGTGGACGATGGGACGGATACGCAGCATTTGGTCAATCACACGACTATGACGACTGTGAGGCATGGGTACGCACGGCCCTGTCGCTTGGCAAGGACCATGCCAAGGACCTGCGCGAAGAAGGGGCCAAGAAAGGTACGGAAGCGCACGGGCTGATAGCCGAGATACTGGAAGGCAGTGACCCGCTGGTGCCTGACGAGCTTGCCCCAGCCGTGAGGAGCGCACGCGAGTTCGTCGCCGACTACGGCCTGAGCATAGTGGCGATTGAGATTCCGGTCTGGCACCCCACTGAGCAGTATGCCGGCACGGTGGACTTCGTGGGGCGCAACCGTGACGGTCACCTGGTCGTGGCCGACTGGAAGCGGTCCAAGGGTATCTACCCCGAACATGGCTACCAGGTGGCAGCCTATGCCGACGCAGTCGAGGCCCTTACGGGTGAACAGGTGCCCCACGCCTATGTGGTCCGGCTACCACGGGAGGGCGGCGAGGAGGCGGGTTACGAGTGCCGCGAGGTTCTTGAACGCAACGTGGCACGGAGGACCTTCATGGCTGCACGTGAGCTCTGGTCCGCACATCGGAACGCCAAGGATCATTGCAACATCACGCAGGCGGCGAGGGACGCGGGTGTTGCACGCCGGACCGTGTACGACCGCCGCGATGCGAGCCCGGACTTTGAGGCGAATTGGGACGACGCTATCGAAACGGCGCTGGACGCCATCGAGATAGCGGTCTACACGGAGTCGCTGAAGGGCGATATGCAGACGGCGCGCTGGTTCCTGAGCCGACGCAGGCCCCAGGTCTACGGAGACCCCAGGTCTACGGAGACCGCATGGCGATGGAGCACAGTGGCAAGGACGGCGGGCCGATGACGTTCACCCTGCAGCTGGGGGAGACGACGGAGGAATGATGACATGACCACCACGGTCGCATACCGCCGCCCGCCCCTCTACACGAAGCAGCAGGCCGCCATCTTCCACGAGGCTCGCTACGGCGTCATAGAGGCGTCCACAAAATCCGGGAAGACCCACGGAGCCATCGCCTGGCTAACCGAACAGGCCCTGGTCCACGGCAGGCCGGGCCGTCATTATTGGTGGGTGGCTCCGGTCTACCCCCAGGCTAAGATCGCCTACCGCCGGTTGCACCGCGCCCTACCCCGCGAGTATCAGCAATCCAACGAGACCGACTTATCCATCACGGTGGCGCTCGGGGCCGTGGCCCTAATTGGGCAGGTTTACCCGCTGATCTTCTTCGTGACACTGATGATCAGCATGATCGGTCTCGCCGTTGGGATCGACTACTCCCTCATCGTCGTATCGCGTTACCGGGAGGAGCGCAGGCGCGGAAGGGAAAAGCTGGACGCGATAGCACGCACCGGCGCGACCGCAAGCCGGACGGTGTTATTCAGTGGGGCCACGGTCGTCCTCGCCCTGTCCGGCATGCTCATCGTTCCATCCAGCGTCTTTCAGGCCCTCGGCCTCGGGGCAATCCTCGTGGTCATCGCCGCGGTTATGGCGTCGTTGACGCTGCTGCCCGCGGTGCTAGCCCTGCTCGGTGACAAGGTGAACGCACTCCGCGTGCCCTTTATTGGGAGGCGAATCGACCAGCCCTCCGGCGCAGGCCCGGACACAGGAGGCGGCTTCTGGGACTGGACGACGCGTACGGTCATGAGGTTCCCGATAATCAGCCTCGTCGTCGTTGCCGGGCTGATGATAGCGGCCGCCTCCTCGCTCGTCGACCTCAATACGGGCTTCAACGGCGTCGACTCGATGCCCGACAGCGTTCAGGCGAAAAAGGCCTTCGAAGTGCTCGAAGAGAAGTTCTCGTTTGGCGTGGTCTCCCCCGCCGAGATCGTGATTGACGGCGACGTAGACTCCAAGCCGGTCCAGGACGCCATAGAACGACTCAAGGAATCCCTCGCATCGGACGACGCCTTTCTAGCGGCTCAAATAACGTTCCAGGCCAACGAAGCGAGCGACCTCGGCGTGTTGGGCGTGCCGGTCGCGGGGGAGTTCACCAGCGAAAGGACGGTCAGCGCGATAGAGCGACTCCGCAACCAGTACGTACCGATCGCGTTCTCCGGAGTCGATGCCGATGTACTGGTCACGGGGTTCACCGCCTTCAACTTGGACTTCTTCAACATCGTCGACTCCTTCACCCCGATCGTCTTCGTGGTTGTGCTGACTCTGAGCTTCGTCCTTTTGACCTTAGCATTCCGCTCACTGGTCGTGCCTGCCAAGGCGATCGTCATGAACCTGCTGTCGGTGGGAACGGCTTACGGCCTTATGGTCCTGGTCTTCCAGAAGGGAGTAGGGGCCGACCTGCTCGGCTTTCAACAATCGGAAATCATCGACGCGTGGATACCGCTTTTCCTCTTCTCCGTGCTCTTCGGACTATCGATGGACTACCACGTGTTCCTGCTGAGCCGTATCCGAGAGCATTACGATGAGACGAAGGACAATCGCGCCGCGGTCGCCTATGGGCTACGCTCCACCGCTAGCTTGATCACGGGCGCCGCGCTCATAATGGTCGCGGTGTTCGGCGGCTTCGCCTCCGGGGAGACGGTCTCGAACCAGCAGTTCGGGTTCGGTCTGGCTGTAGCGATATTCATCGACGCGACGCTGGTCCGATCGGTGCTGGTGCCGGCCGCCATGCGGCTGCTGGGGGACGCGAACTGGTATTTCCCGGCGTGGCTGAACTGGCTTCCCGACTTGAGGGTCGAAGCCGAGGGACCGGAGCTGGCCGCCGCCTCCGACGACTAAGGTCCATGGCGTTCCGGAGCGAGGAGGTTGGCCAAATCGAATGTAGACGTATATGCGCATTCGTGTATCCGGAACCCCTCGACGGTCTTGATGTATCGGAGCGACCTCCCCTGGCGGTCCGCGGCATGTTGCACTTATGGGGTCGTTCTGGCACGATACTGCCATGAACGTCGGCGAGTTCAAGATCGTCGAGCCCGCGCCGGAGATGAGCGAGCCTTGCGCCATTGCGATGCTGCGGCCGTGGATCGACGTTGGCCGGGTTGGGACCCTGACGCTTCGCACGCTCGAGGAACACCTGGGCGCGAAGGAGCTCGGACGGCTGGAACGCCCCGGCAAGTTCCTCAACTTCACCGTAGACCGGCCCAAGATGCAAATCGTGGATGGCAAGAGGGTGATAGTTACGCCCAACACCATCGTGAACCACGCTAAAGACGAGAGCAGCGGGCGAGACTACATTTTCCTCCACATACGGGAGCCGCATGCTAACGGGGAGGACTACATCGATGCCATCGTGGCACTGCTCGAGCACTTCGGCGTGAGGGAGTACTGCCGCATCGGGTCCATGTACGACCAGGTGCCCCACTCTCGGCCACTGATGGTCACAGGCAGCGTTCCCGACTCGCTGGCCGACAAGGCCGGCGACCTGGTGACCCAGCGCCGCCGTGCATACCAGGGCCCAACGAGCATCGTGACGTTGGTTAGCGAATCGTTGGGGGGCACAGAGATCGAGTCGACCAGCCTAATGGTCCACATACCGCACTACACTCAGCTCAAGTCAGACCACCTTGGCGCCTCGCGCATGTTGGAGGTCTTGAGCGCGCTCTACGGGTTCCCCGAGTCCCTGGCCGATCCGTCTAAGGGCGAGCAGCAATACGCGGAGATCAATACGGCAGTCGCCAACAGCCCCGAAGCTCGCCGCTACGTTAGCAAGCTGGAGGCCGACTACGAGGAAGCGCAGGAGCCCGAGAAAAAAGAGGACATTGCGATGCCTGAGGAGATCGCCAAGTTCCTCCAGGAGCTAACCTCACGCTTGGAAGACGGCCAAAGCGAGAACTGACTTTCCGCCACCTCGATTAGCTCTGTGTTGGATCTGGCCCTGTCCCAGAGCTACGCACACCCGCCCCTACCCCACGTAGTTGACGTATATCTCCACGTGCGCCACCACCAGCGGCGAGCGTATGCGGTGATCGCGGACCACCAGTGTCACCTGTACCTCGTGCGTGCCCCGGGCAGCCTGGGCGGGCTCAAGGTCCCATACAAGCCAGCTATTCTCGGCCACGTCGGCCGGGTCGTTGGGGTTCTCCGCGGCAGCGCTCCTGATCTGAGGGGCGCCTAGCTTGGCCCCGTCCAGCGTGACAAGGACCCGGTCCTCCGGCGCCCAGTGCTCCATCTCGATCTGCAGCTGGATACCGGCGAGCTTCCCAGCGTCGGCTTCCTCCACAACCTTGTCGTGGACGGGCACCCGGAACTTCGGCCCCTGCCCCGCCGGCGTGTCATATAGGACTACGGCCGTTTCGCCGTAGATGCGGTCGTTGTGAGCTCCGCTCGGCGGGTCGCTGCCCGCCGGGGGGCCGCGGTGAATCGCCGCGTAGATCTTGTCCGTCCCTTCCAGGCTATCCGGCGACCCGATGGTGGTCAGGAGGTCCCGCTTACCGGTCTCATTGGCGTGCCAGTTGAATACGTAGATGCCGTCTACGCCGCGGTCCCAGTGGCCCGCGGCCGTCGCGCGCACCCATGCATCCCTCCATGACTTGTAGGGCACGAGGCGCGCCGCGTTCTGTCTACCGTCGGTGTCGTATCCGGCGTATAGCTTGATCCCGGTGCCGTCGAGCAGCTCTCTGAAGGCCTCGACCTCAGTGTCTGGGTCCGTACCTGACCCGCCGGCGCCGATCACGATGTCACAGAGCCCCTCGCGGGCCCAGACCTCGAGGTCGTACCCGATTCGGCGGCACGCCTCCAGGGTGGTGGCGACGCGCACCGCAACGTGAAACGGCTTGCCGCGCTCCGCCGAAAGCTCGTCGGTCATCCGGCGCACTGCGCGCTGGAGGTCGGTGAGCGTGTAACGGAGACGGTAGCCGTCGTGCTCTGGCAGGTGGAAGGGGTGTCTCTGCCAGTCGAGCTCCACACCGTCCCAGTCCGCTGTACGGCACGCCTCCGTGATCCACTGCAGCTTGTGCTCCCTCACCTCGGGTATCGCCATATTCCACGAGCCGATTCCCCGCTCCCCCTCCGCCACGTCGTCCGGTCCGAGGCACCATTCGGGGTGCTCCTTTCGCAGCTTGGTCAGCCCGCCCTTGACGGTCTTGGCCATGTCCGCGGGGAGAATGCCATAGAGGTGATTATCGTTCATCCTCACCGAAGCGTAGACGTGGACTCCGAGCTCGTGCCCGCGGTCCACCATCGCCTGGTATGGGTTCTCGCCTCGCTCGAACATCTCGCGGAGCCCCTCCGCGTGTTGCAGCGAAGACAGCAACCCGTACTTGCGGTCTTCGGACTCTCCGATGTACTCCAAGGCCTCGGTGGGCCACTTGGCCTCGTGCTCCCCGATGGACCAGAAGTGGGCCCCCACCTGAGTGTCCCTGATAGGCGCGTAGGTCTTGTCCAGGAGCTGCTCTTGCGACTGCGGAAACGCGGAGTAGTGGAGCGGCGCGCCGTCCCAGTTGTAGATGATCCCGTAGTCCGGGGGGTTGTCGCGATTAACGGTCATATCCATTCCTTCTCTCAGTTTGCTAATTGCCGTTCTAAAGCATTCTCAGTGATCTTTATTTCCCGCGGGGTTAAGCTTCCAGGCTCCAGCGCGTTGCCATCAGGCTAGTCTTCTCTTCAGGCTTGTCGATCTGATAGTAGACGGTGAGCAGCTCTCCCGGCTCCAGCTCGATAGTTGCGGCGTACCCCAGATCGCGGCTGGCGGCGTCATCCCTCAGGGCTATCTCGTTGTCGATGTCCCAGGTGCGGCCACCGTCGTGACTCAAACAGGCGCGCTGTCCGAAGGGCGGTCGACGGTGGCCATAGCTGGCCAGGAGGTCGCCGCTTCTCAGCACGACGAGGTGCGGCGGGTAGCCCCACATGGGCGTGGGGTGCGTGACCGTCCAGGTCTGACCGCCGTCGGCGCTCTCGGACTCCCGCATATAGGAGTCGTCCCGTGGCTCCTCCCTGGGATGGAACCGCCACAGGCACACGATGCGTCCGTTCTCCAGCTCAGCGCTGTGAGGCTCGTGGTAATTGAGCTCGCGTTCGTCCTCTTCGGGCACCGGAATGGTGCCGATCAGACGCCAGGACCGGCCCTCGTCGACCGATTCAACTGAGAGCAGCGCTGGCTTGCCCTCCAGTGCCCCGGTGCCGACGTACAGGAGCCGGCCGTCCTTCAGTTCGATGGGACCATGGGGCGCGCTAGCGATACTATCTACCGGCGGTTCCCAGGTGGCGCCGCCGTCCACCGAGCGCCGCGTCCAGTTGCCAAGCCACTGTTGTCGCGTCTCCTTCGATATCTTGTCGCAGTGCCGTTTCCACGCGTCCGCCACCGCGTCTCCGATTCGCTCGCGTCGTCCCTCTATGCTTCTCCACGTAGCGCCTGTGAACCAGCTCACAACAATGGCGCCGGAGCGCAGGACCAGGATGCCGGCGTCGCGGTCGTCCAGCGGAGTATTGTTGATAGTCTCCGCGCCCGACCACGTCTCCCCTTCGTCGACGCTGCGCACCAGCTTGGTCTTTCCGTAGGGGCAGAAGTGCGCTTCGCGGTCGCCCGAAAAGACAGCCAGCAGTTCGCCGCTATCGGCGCGCGCAATCGATGGCCAGCCGATATAGTTTCCCGGCTGCTTGCAGATAACCCTGCTCCAGGCTACCTTCGGCCGGACTGAACCTATCAAGCCTCGCCTCCATTCCTGGGAATTGCGGCGTCTCTCCTTATCGGCGCGCGCTTACGATAACACGATGGCCGGACAATGGAAAAGGACACCGCTCTTGGGTAGAATGAGCCCCCCAGATCCGAAACAGATGGAGGCGCAAAGATGCCCAGGCCAAGAGCGTTCGTGTCCCGTGAGATATTCTCCGAGGCTTACAAGATGATAGAGAGGGAGGCCGATGCGGAGCTGTGGGAAGACGAGCTACCGCCTCCTCGCGATACGTTACTGCAAAAGGTTCGGGGGGTCGATGGGCTGCTCTGCCTGCTGACGGACAAGGTGGACGCCGAGCTCATGGACACTGCGGGGCCCCAGCTCAAGGTGATAAGCCAGATTGCGGTAGGCTTTGACAACATCGACATCCCGGAGGCGACGAGGCGAGGGATCCCCGTTGGTAATACGCCGGAGGTCCTGACCAACACAACCGCCGACGCCGCCTGGGCGCTGCTCATGTCCGCGGCCCGGCGCATCGGAGAAGGAGAGCGCGCGGCGAGGAGCGGGCGTTGGCGGACGTGGCATCCGCTGCACTACCTCGGCCAGGATGTTCACGGCGCCACGCTGGGCATCGTCGGCATGGGGCGCATCGGGTTCGAAGTGGCCCGACGCTCGGCCGGCTTCGACATGGACGTGCTCTACTACGACATCGTGCGGCGCGAGGACCTCGAGGCAAAGCTCCCCATGAAACACGTCGACCTCGACACCCTCCTGCGGGAGTCTGACTTCGTCAGCCTGCATACGGTGCTCGACGACACCACGCACCACCTCATCGACGACGAAGCGCTATCGAAGATGAAGCGCACAGCCATCGTCGTGAACGCCGCACGGGGCCCGGTCGTCGACCCCAAAGCCCTCTACCGGGCTCTGAAGGACGGGGAGATCGCGGGCGCCGGACTGGACGTGACGGAGCCCGAGCCCATACCTCAGGACGACCCGCTGCTCACGCTGGAGAACTGCGTCATCGTTCCTCACCTTGCCAGTGCCAGCTATAAGACCCGCGGCGAGATGTCGCGTATTGCGGCCCAGAACCTGGTCAACGGCATGAAGGGCGAGAGGCTGCTGACCTGCGTCAATCCCGACGTATATGGCTAGGCCGCGAGTGTCCGTCGAGAGCGGAGACCCGCGACGCTAGCCGCCGAGATCCGCCGGAGGCTGGGGCGGGTTGGGTCGCGTCTTTGGGCGGCGAGCAGGAACCCCCCACCCCAGGTTCTTCGTCGGCGACTCCTCAGAACGACATTGGCGCGACGACACCGCCGCGCTTTGTAGGCAGCCTCTTCAGCACGACATGGACAACTCTCGCCACGGATATCGCTCGGGGAGACTCACCGCGCGGTCCTCGATCACACTCGATAGAGGCATGACGGTGAGACATTGCGGCGCACCGGCGCGGCGGACTAAAATCAAGCATGGCTCGCACCTTGAGGACGCTGCTTATCTCGGCCCTCGCAACCGCCACCGCTTTAGGGCTCGTCGTGTGGTTCGTCTCACGGGGAGACGAGGCCGAGGAACCTGACCTGCTCGAGGCCGCCAAGGCTCAGTATGAGCAAACGGCCCGCCTAAACCCCCATTACGCTGCGGCAGCTTTTTTCAGGCGAGACCTCGACCTGTCCGCGCCCGGCGCTCTGCAGCGCGCCGTCGGCGAGCTGGACGCGGCCATCCTCTCCGACCCCCAGAACGCCATATCCTACTTCCACCGTGGGCTGGCACACGCCGACCAAGGGCAGCTTGACCGCGCCGTCGATGACTTTAGCCGGGCGCTGACCCTCGACGCGACGTACGCCGCGGCCCACTACCACCGCTCCCTTGCCCACGCCGACCTGGGCGCGATGGAGCAGTCGGTGGCCGACTACGATCGCTTCTTGGCACTGAACCCCAACTACGCCGAAACCCATAGCCCCTGGGAGACGGCGCTGGGTCTGGACGAGAGCCAGGACTCCGGCACGGCCGGCGCTGCGGACTTGAAGGATGCGCTGAGGTACTCCGGGCGAGGTGAAGTGTACTCGACCCAGGGCAGGTATGACCTCGCGATCAGCCAGTTCGATGAGGCCATACGCATCTACAGCGCTGCGTACAAGCGATGGCAGGCGGCCGCAAACTACGACGCCACAGAGGCCATTGCACCGGAGTACGCAAAAGCTCGCCACGGGCGAGGCCTTGCTCACTCCGGGCTCGGTGAGCACACGGAGGCTATCCGCGACCTGGGCGTCGCCATCATCCTCGACCCCTCTCGCACCGACTCCCACCGAGACAGGGGGATGGCATTCGAAGCCCGTGGCGACCTGCGGCGAGCGCTCTACGATTACACTGCGGCAATCGAGCTCGATCCCGACAACGGCGAGGCGTACTACCTCCGTGGATGTTCGCGGGCCCAGATGGGCAATCTAGAGTTGGCCGTCGAAGACTACGACCAGACCATCGTATTGGGACGGGAGGGGCCTGTCGTCTACGTTAGGCGGGCCGACGCGCTGGTGGCGCTGGCCCACGGCTGGGAGCGGATGTCCGAGGGACAGTGGCTCCGACTCGGAGGCCGCCAAACGGCTATCCAGCTACAAGCTCGTGCGGGGGAGTTGACAGCTCGGCGGCTAAGCTTGGGCGAGAGGGGGCGCGGCACACGAGTGCGCATGCGACGACAGGACAGCCGGGAAGTCGTGTACAGAGCCGAGCTCGAGTGGCTCTCTTCTTCCGGAGAGGTCATGGTCCGGTTTCCTGCCGCGACCCCTCCCCCGGCCCTCGACATCCTACTCTTTTTCAGCGGTGCCCGAGCGGAGTTAGCAGACAGGCTCGGCTCAATAGAGATGGACAGCGGTCTGCTAGAGCGGGCCGTCAGCGATTACGGCCAGGCCATGCGATTAGGCGCCCCCGATGCTGAGACCTACTACAAGCGCGGCCTCTCCAACTCGATGCTAGGCAAGAGGGAGGAGGCAATCGCCGACTTCAGCGCGGCGATCGAACTCCAGCCCGTGAACTCCGTCCTGTATGTCAGCAGGGGAGAGGCCTACACACGGCTGGGCAACATCCAAGGAGCGAGCCGAGACTTCGCTAGAGCCGTGGAGCTGCGGGCGGCGGCCGAATAGCCCCCGCGCGACGGACCTTGACCCGCGCCTCGTCTCATTCCTGTGCTACAATTCGCAGCCGCGCGGCATGCCGCCTCACTAACGCCCCCCAAGGAGAGATCGCCGATGAAACTCGTCCTGTATAACGACTACGTTCCGGGAGTCCTGAAGGGAAACGGGGTCGTAGACGTCTCCTCCGTACTCGCCGACATCCCTCGTGTGAGTCCCCAGACGCTCATGAGTGGACTCATCGAGCGCTTCGACCAGTACCGCGGGGCTCTCGAAAAGGCCGTCGATTTTGCGTCGGTGAGTACCCCCGTGGAGCAGGTCCGATTGCGGCCGCCCCTCCCGGAGCCGACTAGGATCGTTTGCATGGCGGTCAACTATATGGAAGACGGCACCCGCGCCCTCCCGGCGGATCGAGACGCCTTCCTCAAGTCCCCCAGCGCGGTCATCGGACCGGGCGACACCATAACGTTGCCTGACTGCCCCGTCCCCCACTTCCACCACGAGGCCGAGCTGGGGGTGGTTATAGGCAAGACCGCGAGCCACATCAGTGCCGAAGACGCCGCCGACTACCTGTTCGGTTACGTCAACTTCATGGATGTCTCTGCCCGAAACGTCGCTCCCAACGGAAACAACAGCTTCTTCTGGGGCAAGTCCTGGGACACATTCGCGCCCATGGGGCCGGCGCTCGTAACCGCCGACGAGGTTAAAGACCCTCACAACCTCGCGATCAAACTATGGGTCAGCGGAGAGCTCAGGCAAGACCTGTCCACCAGCGACATGGGCCGTTCGGTCTGGGAGGTGATGGAGTTCGTCACCTGGATCACGACCATGAAAGCCGGAGATATCATCTCAACCGGGACGAACCATATCGGCCTTGGCCCGATTCAGGACGGCGACTCAATAGAGATGGAGATAGAAGGGCTAGGGAGACTGGCCATAAACGTCAGCGACGAGTGGAAGAGGACTTGGCCCCGCGTCCCGCTGTCGAAGATGACCGGGTTCGAGTCGAGCATCAGGTCCAAGAGGAATCCGAACTAGGGGCATTCCGCTAAAACTCGCGACGCGGAGCCGTGGTTCGGCGTGCCCGTCCTAAGCGGGGCCGAAGTGCTCACCACGAACGTAGCCTGAACCTCACCGTTCTTCCTGAGCAGCTTATGACCCGATGCCGCATCGGGACCGAACGTCGGGAAAGTAACTGTCGAGAAGCAGTCGCTGGGAGCCCGGGTTTCCTACCTCTTCCCCCACCGCCGGGGGAAGATTGAGATGGGGGCTCTTTCTTGTAGGCGGCAACCCGCTCATTGAAAGCAGTTACTTGAGAGCCCGTCGAAGGAATCTTCTTCAGAGCGACACCTCTTATGCAAAGCCCGGGCTAAGACTCAATGGCCTCGCGCGGGCCCACACAAACGCAAAACGCCCCGAAACGGGGCGCTCCTCTTCTTCCCTATGTCTCCGTTAACGCTGTCTAAGCAGCCTGGGCCTCGAGCTGGTCTTTGGCCCGCTGCGCCACGCTCCCAAACCCATCGGGGTCGCGAACGGCCAACTCCGCCAGCATCTTTCGGTTGATCTCCACGCGGCCCAGTTTGAGGCCGTGAATGAGCTTGCTGTAGGTGAGGCCGTTAGCCCGCGCAGCGGCGTTTATACGGATGTTCCACAGCCGCCGCATGTCGCCCTTCTTCTCCTTGCGGTGCGCATAGGAGTACCGAAGGGCGTGGATGAGGGACTCGTGCGCGCGCTTGTAGAGCAAGTGGCGCACACCCTTGTGGCCCTTGGTCTGTTTGAGTAGCTTCTTGTGTCGGCGGTGTCGTGTTACACCGCGCTTTACCCTGGTCAATGTTCGTTACCTGACGCTACCGGTAGGGCAGCATACGTTCGACCATAAGCTGGTCACTCGCGCTCACGGCCAAATGCCGGGAGTATAGGCGTCTCACTCGCGCCGGTTTCTTCCGGCGGTTGTGGCCCCGGGCTCCCTTCATACGACGCAGCTTCCCCGATCCGGTGACGCCGAAACGGGCGGCCGCCCCTTTGTGTGTCTTAAGCTTTGGCAACCTGGGGCTCCTTGGCCTGCGCCGGTTTCTTCGCGGCCTGCGCCGGTTTCTTCGCGCTGCCTGGCGCAGGGGTGACGATCATGTTCAAAAACCTGCCCTCCATGGTAGGCATCTTCTCCATCAGGGCGTCGTCCACGAGATCGTCAGCAACCGCCTTCAACACGGCCATCCCTACTTCTGGGTGCGTAATCTCCCTGCCGCGGAACATGACAGAGACCTTGACCTTGGAGCCTTCGCCCAAGAGCCGCCTGACCATGCGGACTTTGGCAGCGCGGTCGTGTTCGCCGATGCGCGTCTTGAATCGGACCTCTCGGAGCTCGTTACTAGCTTTGCCCTTCTGGTCCTTCCGCGCCTCCCGCTCCCGGCGCGTGGCTTCGTAGCGGAACTTCCCGTAGTCCATCAGACGACAGACCGGTGGCTTTGCAGATGGCGCCACTTCGACGAGGTCGATTCCGCGCTCTTGCGCCAGCTCCCGGGCTTGCGTCGTAGGCATCACGCCGAGCTGCTTGCCCTTCTCATCGACGACGCGGACCTCAGGTATACGAATTCTCTCGTTGGTCCGATAGTCTCTCGGTATACTGCACCCCTTTTTGCCGGGCACACCCGGCGCTCTATTGACAGGTACAGACTATAGCATACGCGTCTCAGGTGGGCAATAATCTCGGCTCCGGGCCACACAAAGTACCTGAGTCGCAACCGCAACCTCCTTCCTCTCCTCAGCCATCCTAGGCTACGATTGGGAGGATCGGGCACGGGCAGCACACTATTTAGGCGGACTGATGCAAGCGAGACTGGAAGACCTGGCGGACCTGTGGGTGGAGAGGTCGGAGCTCCGGCTCGGTTGTCTCGGCACAGCAGCGATCGGGTTAGCCTTCCTCATCGGCTTGATCATTGCGGTGGCAGTCCGCGAGTACGCCGTGGTGGGCACCATGCTGGCCGCTGCCGGCTTCATCACTTTCGCGGTGGCGCTGGCGTGGTTCTCGCTAACGATCGTGTTGGACCGCCCCGTCGAGAGTAATCCCGGCGGAGCAGGCCTCCTCGCCATCGCACTTGGCGGGCTGGTTCTGCTGATTGTCGGCGCATTCTATCCGGAACCGCCTCGGGATACGTCGCTCGGGGAAGGCGCAGGTCCTGATTCCCCCAAGAATAGTGCAATGTCTCCCAATGCCACGGAAGACCCCATTGCCGTCATCGAAGACCTACGGTCTCAGGTCGCTACGCTCGCAGCGCGCCTCCAGGAAAGAGACCGTTTGATCACCGAGTTACAAACGCAAGTTGCCACCGGGAAAACTACTGGTGGACCCGAGAGCGACTCATCCGCGGACGCGACGGACGCCACCTCCTTGGCGATCAGCGGGCCGGTGAGAGCGCACGCCGCTGGCACGATGACCCACGTCGGGTACGTAACGTTCGGGATCCGCAACGAAGCGAAAGGATCCGTCGACCTATCGAGCAGCCGCACCACCGTCAGCTACTACGACTCCGCACAAGGGGTAGGAGCGTTGCCATTCCGAGCCGCTCCTCCGACCGCAAGCACCTATGGTTGGGGAATCGACTGGGGTAGCGGTTCGGGGCCGCGGCTTGGACCCGGCGAGGAAGCCGAGGTCACGGTGAACCTCACCGGGCTGGCAACTCCGCTGGGGACCGGCGCGACCTTCTCCATTCAGGTGGCCAGCGAAGGCGGGGAGCTTACCGTGACTCGGACAACTCCGGACAAGCTCACCGCCGTGATGGAGCTGAAGTAGGGATGGACCTAGCCCCCCCTGCGGGCTCAGTCAGCGCGCTTGGCCCGGCAAGAATGGCAGTCGCACTGCGCTTTTCGCCGGAAAATCTCCCGGTAAACCTGAGCAACCAGCTCGGCCTCAGTCAGCTTGAATGAGGCGCCGATCGCCATGAACTCCTTTAGGCGGGTCAAGCGGTCCTCGTCCTCCTCTGCTGAAAGCGGCTCGCCACGAATCACGCTACGCCACGCGTAGTCCTGAAGAACGGCGCGATGCTCGCGCATCAGCTGTTTGGGGGCCTTGGTCAGAGAAGTGCTCATAGCCAACCTCCCGTGCTCACGCCTCAAACTACGTGAGCTTGATTCTGCAGCCCTTTGATGTAATAACGTTCGGGCGGGCCCAGAAGATGCCTGGACGATGCCGCTGGGTGATTCCCTCCGCCATCTCTCCCCCTCGAAGCGGGCTGCGAATCGAGTGCTCACGAAGGTAAGGTAAACCCTTGGGTGAGACCCCCCACCTCTTCTGCGAGAGTCCACCCTCGCCGGACAACCAGTCCTTGGCGCACCATGTCACAAGAGGTTACGGAGGTCGCGGTTTGATTGACCACAATCGGGAAACAGAGGGAGAGCTGAGCCCGGTGCCGTCGCTCGTTCCTGGCACATGGACCGAGCGTATTGAGACGATCTGGCAACAGGTCGTGCTTTACAAAGCCTTCGGAGACCCGGACCTCGCTGGGGCAAAGTCCAGACGGGCGAACGCCGAGAAGGCCCGGGCCGAGGCCGAACAGGAAGCCTCGGAGGACGCGGCCACCCTCTGCGAAGTCCTCGAGGCCGACGGGGAGGCTGACCTCCGGGATGCCGAGAGCGCGAAAACCCAGGCTGATGAGCAGCTCGGCCGCGCCCAGGAGAAGCTGCAGGAAGCTACGAAGTCCAGCCGCAGGGCCGACAAGAAACAAGAACGTCTCATCTCGGAAGCGAAAGACAAGGCGAGGAATACGATAGAAACGGCGCGGACTGCAACGGAGCGGGAGGTTGCGGAGCTCAAGACCCGGACAGTGCAGGAGATCGATCAGGTCCTGGCCAAGATCGATGCGGTCCGTGCGGCGGCTGACGAGGAACTCGAGACACGGAAAGCCATCGCGAAAGCAACGGGCATCAGGGCCCGCTCAACGGAGCTGAGGCGGCGGTTGAGCCTCGAAGACCTGGGAGAGGCGCCGACTGAACAAACTCCTACAGAAAAGCCTGCGTCCGACAGCACCAAAGGCGCGGACCCGGAGCGCGAGTTGCAAAGCTCCTCTGGCCGAAAAAGGCCGGAGAAGTAGGTGGGAACCCTTCCCCCGCCTCCCTACCCCACCCTGTGGATAAGACGCGGCGAGTACGTTGCGTCCGTCCTCCGCCGGGCCAGAGATCAAACGTCCCAAGTCCGCCCAGCTAGCCACCCCCAAATCTCTGGCCCGGCTTGCCTCGCTCACTCATCCCACCAGCTCGTTGTACAGCGCCTCCGTCTCGGCCGTGGGCACCGTATCCAGCTCCCGCGTCAGAAGCTCCCTGAGGCGCCTGTATACGCCCGCAGCTTTCGGAGCGTTGCCGCCGACGCCGTACGCCCTCATCAACAGCCGGTAGCTGCTCTCTCGGAACGGGTCGGCTTCCACAGCTTCGGTAGCTGTCTCCACTGCGCGATCTGACTCTCCCCTCTCCAGCCACATGATTGAGAGGCAGTCCAGGGCCCGGAGGAGATGCCTCTCGAATCGACGTCGCTGGGACTCGACCCAGGGGCCTTCGATGCCGGACAGGAAAGGGCGTCGGCAGATATTGGCCGCTACGCTCGCCGGGCCCAGGACCCGCAGCGGCTCTCCTCGCTGCAACACGTCCTCAGCCTGATCGATAGCGGTCGCCGCAGCTTCCACGTCGACGAACACGCTCCCCGGAAGCGCCAGTTCGTAGTGTCCTGAGCCGCGTGTAAGCGTAATTCCTGAGCCCGCAAGTCGTGGTGCCGAGAGAAGGCCGCGGACCCCGCTGACCAAAGCGCTCAGCGATGTCTCCCAGCTGGGGCTGAGGTCTTCGGACCACACCGCCTCCGCCAGCTCCTCGCGCGCAACCGCGGTGTTCCTTCTCAGCGCGAGATAGGCGAAGACAAGCCTGCTCTGTCTGCGTCTGAACTGGCGCTCGTCTATCGCCAGCTCTCCGTCCGCTTCAAGACACAGCCGCCCGGCCAAGTAGATTCGTATGTCCATCGCTGCACAATAAACGCCAACAAAGTGCCAAATCGCGGCTGCTATTATACGGGCAATCTCTCTCCAAGGAGGCGATCGATGAAGAAGCTAGTCACCTGCCCTGGGTGTGGCATGAAGATCACCGGAGACTCTGACGACGAGTTGGTAAAGGGGGTCCAGGACCACTCCAAGAAGGTACACTCGGAGCTCCCCCTACCGTCCAAAGACGACGTTCTCGCCATGGCCCAGCCTGCGTAGAGAGAAGCACCCGCGCTGCTGTAGCCAGCGGCAACCTGCGTGCGATCGCGCCTCCGGCGCCCACGGCCGGGGGCGCGCGCTCCCTCGAACGAGACTGCACTAGCGCTGTTGGGAGAGCCTTTGGAACGACTCCAGGTTCTGGCCCTCGCCACCCTCCGACGGCGCAACCCCCGCTACCATCTCTCCTATCCACGCCTGCAAGAGGGACTCATCGACCTCCCCTACCCAGCGCCGCTCCACTATGCCTTCCGTGTTAACGAAAAACGTGACGGGTATCCCGATTACACCGTAGTCCACAGTGATCTTCCCATCGATGTCGCGGCCATTCGGGTAGGTGAGACCAAACTCCCGAACGTGCTCCCTGGCGGCCTTTTCCGAGTCCTGAATGCCGACTCCCACGAACACGACGCCGTCATCCTGGAACGAACGCCAAGCCCGTTCCAGGTCGATGGCCTCCTGCCGGCAGGGCGCGCACCAGGAGGCCCAGAAATTGATGACCATCGGCCGCGTGCTGGTGGTGGACAGCTCCAGCTCCCCTCCGCCCAGCAGCGCCAGCTTGAAAGCGGGCGCTGGTTGCTGCAGCCGCGTCGCACCGCTCAGAGCCGTGACGGGGGTCTTGTTGGAAAGCGCCCACGCCATCAGCCCGACGAGACCGACGATCGCCAGAGCGAGGACGCCGAAAACGGCCGATCTGACCAGTGCGCTCATGCTTCTCGAGGCTCGCGTTGCTCTCGCCGCGCTTCCCGGACGTACGGCGCACGACCGAGAAGCCTTGCATGGAGTGAACGAGTTACTTCGGGCGCGGCCTTGGCGATAGTGGCGGCGAAGCTCACCGAGCTCCGATTGCCGGCTACGACGAGGTCCCGCCGTCGGGAGCGGACTTGCTGACCCCGACAAGGGCCGCGGTCACCAGCAGCCGGTGGTCGTAGTAGAACCTCGGAGTGCAGGTCACGAGGGTGATGTCTCGCTCACCCGAGTCCGTGATCTTGAGGTCGTCCTGATGCATTACGCTGGTCTGGTAGACCTGATAGACGTACTTGACTCCCTCAGTCTCGAGGAAGACATAGATGGGGTTGCCTTTGGCCAGCTCCGGTATCTCCGGAAGCCTACTGAACACATTGCCCTCTCCGCGAATCGGGCTCTCCAGGTGGCCGAAGTACCATCCCTGGCCGCCTGTCCCGGGACGCCCTGTCGTCGGGATGTGTCCCACGACGTGCTTGGGCGTCTCCCAGGCGTAGCTCTGGTTAGTGTAGACGACCCGTAGGTCATGCACCACGGTGTCGACGTTTATCGCGGGTATGCGAATGCGGGTAGCCGCGCCCTTGTCTCCGATGAGTTCTAGGCCCGTGGGCGCCGCATATGACAAGGCCTCGGTCAAGGACGCCTCGATCCTGGCCGCCGTCATAGCGATCGCGGGGTCCTCTGTGCTCGCGCCGGGGCCGAACGCAAACGCGTACGCTCCCGTCGGGCCATAACCGGCCGTGCCCGTCGACCCGTCTGCGGACGCCGATGCATCAGCGGAGCTCCCGACCGCGGTTTGTTCGCCGCTCGGCGTCTGGGACGCGTCCTGTAGCCCGGCCTCTATTCTCGTTAGCGCCTGGTCCTCTCCAGCGGCCAGGGACGATGGTCCGTCGTCGAGGGACTGGCCAAGAATTCCTTGTGGCTGGACCGAGATTGAGGCACTCGGAGAGTCGTCGGTCTCGGCAGCGGTGGCACTCTGATCCCCCGCGGTCGAGCCCGGCGCCTGAGCCGCGCCCAGTCCCGCCTCTCGTGAATCTCCAGCGCCGACGGATGCTATCGCTTGGGCGTCCGAAGAGCCGGAGGCGGGGTCCCGCCCGCCCAACTCATCCGGAAGAGCCGCGGCGCTGGCTTGGCTTCTCGCCTTGCTGGCGGCGTCGACCTGGCTCTCGGCTAACGCGGCTGGCCGCTCTGATTCATAGCCGAGCTCGGCTAGCTGGGACCGAGCGTATACGCCGTAGCCAAAATAGGCGAGCGTGCCTACGAGCAGGAGTGCCCCGATCGACAGCAGGAATATGCCTGAGATTCGCTGAGTTGTCCCGGACCTCACCGTAAATCACCCCGTGAGTGGCTTCGACTCCGGCGTCTCCGCACAATCCCCCTCATTGAAGATTAGGGGGCCGGACGCCGCGGTGTCAAGGTTGGCGCATATGGTTGCTCGCCTTTAGTTTGCGTTGGAGCTGCGCTTCGTAGCGCAGAACGCTAACGTTGCGGAGCGGAACACATGCATCCCCGCTACCACACTCGGCCATACCGGCCCACCGCCTTCCAGTCGACCGACGCGCCCATGCCGGTGCCGCCCGGAAGCCACAGCCGGCCTCCCTGCACGCGCTCCGGCGGCTCGACCAGCTCGTGACGCCACTCGTTTTCGAAAGCCGCGAACTCGAGGGCGAACGAGCGCGGCACTGCCCCGTGAACGTGCGCGCTGGCGAGCGATGAGAGCGGGCCAAAGGGGCTGTGGCACGAAGTGCTGACGCCGTTCCGGGCCGCCGCCCGCCCCGCCCGCGCAGCCACGCCGACCCCGCCGCACCGCTGCACGTCGGGCATGATGGTATCGACCTGCCCGTGTCTCACCAAGGTATCGAAGTATGCCTCACCATATCCGCTGCCACCCGCGACAAGTGGAATGTCAACGCGCGCCGCGATATACGCCAGTCCTTCGGGGTCCCGCTGAGGCTGAGAGACCGGGTCCTCGAACCAAGTCACTCCCAGTTTAGCCAGCGCCTCGGCTATGATCGGCGCCGTGACGAGGTTGAACGAACCGTGGCAGTCCACCTGCAGGGAAACCCCGGGCCCCACCGCCGCCCGCATAGCCGCCATGCGGTCTAGTCCGGGGCCGGCGCCCTCCGCGATGTCCCGATTAGCGTAACCACGCACACCGTCGAAAGGGTCCACTTTGAGGATCGAGAAGCCGGCCCGCGCAGCCCGCTCCGCGGCCAGTCCGAAGTCCGCCGGTCTCCGGCGTTTCCGCACGTCGCGAAGGTAGCGATTGACGTTCGCATACAGCAGCACGCTGTCCTTACGTGCTCCCCCCAGCGCCTCAGTCATGCCTCTGGACTCGTGCTGCGACTGCAGCTCGATGACCGCCGTCCGGAGCGCGCTTACGGCGGTGGCCATAGGCATCTTGCGGCGAATATCGTCGTCGCTAAGCCCCAGCAGCCTCTGAACGTGAGACTCGTCGGCGATATCTTTGTCCTTGGCAGCTTCGAAGAGGCGAGGAAGCATTGCGTCGCGCCGCGAGTTCTGGAACTCCACGGCCGCGGTCGCTCCGTGTCGATCGGTAATCTCGGCGAAGTGCCAGGACTTGACGTCATTGACCCGGACCGTGGCGAACCGGATTCGCTCCATCCTGACCGTAGGTGGCAAGGTCTACTCCGGGCTACTCTTTCGACATCTCGGCGAGCACGGCGAGGGTGCGTTGCTCCGACCTCTCCTCAGCGCCCGGGGCTCGAATAAGAGACACGATGAGCCGAGAAACCCCGAAGGCGAGCACCTCTCGGAGCCCGTTCGCCACCTTCGCCTCATCGCCGTACACGGCGACGCCCTCTACCATCTCGTTGGTCCAGCCGGTCTCCTGAGACCCTGGGAAGCCGGCGGCGGAGAACATCTTCGAGTAGAACTCCGTGGATGCGAAGTGTCCGAGCTGCTCTCGCACTCCCTCCCGCACCGCCTCGACATCCTCGTGGACGCACACTGGTACGTGCACGATCATCTCGGGCGTCTCGCGTCCCGCTGAGGCGGCGCCGCGTCGCAGCGCAGGGAGGGCAATGTCGCGGACATAACGGCGGGGGCAGACCCAGGTGATCGCGCCGTCTGCCTCCGCCCCGCACAGCTCGAACGACCTGGAGCGAAGTCCAGCCGCCAGAACGGGAACATCCACTGGATTCGGAACAGCGGCGTGAGCCCGATAGAACCGCCCATCCATGTCCACTGCGCCTTCCTGAAGCAGCGTCCGGACCGCACGCACGTACTCCCTGAGGTGGCCCAGCGGCGCTTCGAACGACGCCCCGTACGTCTTCTGCATACTACTCTGATGGCCGGGGCCCACCCCCAGGCGGAACCGGCCTGGGGCCAGGCCCGCGATGACGTAAGCCTGCATCGCAGCAGCTACCGGGTGACGCGACCACGTCTGGACTATGGACGTCCCGAGAGAGATGCGCTCTGTCCTGGCGGCCACGGCGGCGAGCAGCGTCAACGGGTCCCCGCGGGTGCCGCCAGACGTCAGCCAGGCCGCATCGATCCCCGCGTCCTCCAGGCCCCGAATCCGCTCCAACGCATCGGTTGCGCTGGAGGAGTCAACCGCGACACCGATGACACCGTCTGACATTCTCTTCCCTTTAGTGGGCCGCCTATTCTGCTGCGCCGGGTGTTGCGGCGGGCAGATAGTCAAATGGCGCGCGTGTCACCCTCGATGGTAGACTCGTTCTCGCAAGGCTATATGGCCGGACACTAGCAGCCGCACCGAGCCGCCAAGTATCTTATAGGAATTCTCACCGCAAAGAAGTTCGACGAGAACCTCAGCACCTCCGTGCTTTGAGCCACCCGTGAAACCGGTACCGCAAGACAAATTGGTGTCGATCGAGGGGCTCCGGTTCCACTACAGGGAATGGGGAGCGGGCGGACGCGACTCCCTATTGCTGGTCCACGGCCTGGCCTCCACGTGCCACATCTGGGACCTTGTCGCTCCGCTACTCGCCGACGACTTTCGCGTTGTAGCAATGGATCAGCGCGGGCATGGGGAAACGGACAAGCCTGACGGCGGTTACGATTTCGACACTGTCGCGAGCGACCTCGATCGCTTTGTTCGGGCGGTGCATCTGGACCGTCCTCTGGTCGTAGGGCACTCCTGGGGGGCAGACGTCGCAATGGCTTACGCAGCGGACTACGACCCCGGGCCGAGCGGGCTGTGCCTGATCGACGGCGGTACCCACGACCTCTCCGCTGCGCCCGACATGACCCTGCAGCGGGCCAGAGAGGAGCTCGCTCCGCCCGACTTCACCGGGATGACGGTGGAGCAGCTAAGGGAGATGTCCCGGGACCACGACTTCGGCTTCGAGCTTACCCCTGAGGTCCAGGACATTATGATGGCGAGCTTCGAGGTACTGGCCGATGGGACCGTCAGAGCGAGGTTCCCCAGGCGTCACCACATGGCCGTGATCGAGGCCTTCTGGGAACACCGTCCCTTTAAGCTCTATCCCCGCGTCCTCTGCCCCGCGCTCTTGCTGCCTACACGACGCGAAGGAGAAACCTCTCCCAGTGAGCACTTACTTAGGAAGGAAGAGTCGCTCGAGTCGGCGCAGCGTGCGCTCCCCATCAGCAAGACCGTCTGGTTCGAGGACAGCGTTCACGACGTACCGCTTCAGCGCCCCGCCGCGGTCGCCGCGGTAATACGTGAGCACATCGCCAACGGTTTCTTCGACCGAGCTTAGCGTGGTGAGTGCGAAGCTAATTTGCAACGAGAGGATCGCTGCACGCAGCCAAACCTAGAAGTATGAAGCAAACATCTGAGGCCGGGCCTAGTTCCAGTTGCTGCTAACGGCGGTATACAAGTCCGTTGCCTTCGCATCCGCAAAGACGACCCTTATCCCCTGCGCCCGCACCGGGTTACGCCTAGCCCACCTGAGGATCTCTCGGGCGGCCTGGTCGCCTTTGCCCGGGTACTTCGATGAGAAGTAGTGCGGCACGTCGAAGTGGTCCAACACATGCCCCGGCTCCTGAAAACGCTGATCGCCGACCTCGTAGTGGTCGATATCCAGGGAGGCGATGCTCCGCGCGCCCGCGCCAGGCCGGACCGGGAACGCCGCCACATCGCCACCCCCGGCATCACCTCCAACCCGACCTAGAATCCGGCGCTTCTCCGCCAGGCGCTCTTGCAAACGGATAATCTCGACTTCCAGGTCTCGGATCTCTTTTTCAAGCTCTACTTCTAGCAACGGCTCACCCTTATGGCAGTCACTACATGCCATAAGGGTGCCATAAGGTGAACTGAGAGGTCAACCACGCCGCGAGTGGCCACCGTCAATGGGCGGACCTGCCGCCTACAAGAGCCTCTGAATGGCCACTTTATCCGGCGTCCCGTAGCCGTTGACGTTGACGTTGACGGGCGCCGCTGGCGGAGCCGCGGTGGCCCCCGCTACTACAGCTGAGGACCCTTTCTTCGAAACTTGGGAGGCCGGGCTACTCCCTAGTCCGGTAGCCACCAACGTGATGCTAACGCGCTTCTTCCACTTCCTCTCCTGCACCATCCCGAAGATCACGTTGGCCTGCGCACCGCAAGCGTCGGTGATGGCCGCGGCCACCTCATGCACCTCGCCTATAGCCAGGTCCTTGCCGCCCTTGATATTCATCAGGACCCCTTCGGCGCCTTCGAGCGGAGCGTCGAACAGAGGGTTCGACAGTGCGGCCCGGAGCGCATCCGATGCGGCACGCTTCCCACGTCCTTCGCCGGTGGCCATAAACGACTGGCCTCCCCCGGCAAGGACCGCTTTGACGTCGGCGAAGTCCACGTTGATGACCCCAGGAACAGTGACGATATCCGAGATGCCAAGCACTCCCTGCCGCAAGACCTGGTCCGCGAGCTCGAACGCGCTGTCCAGCGACGTCATGCCGTCCAGGTCCGACAGTAGCCGGTCGTTCTCGACGGTGATCAGCGTGTCCACCTTCTGTCGGAGCTGGCCCAGGCCGCGATCGGCAACCTCTTGCCGGCGCGGCCCCTCGAACGTGAACGGCTTGCTGACGACGGCCACGGTTAGCGCCCCTTGGCGGCGCGCGACCTCGGCAATGACCGGCGCGGCCCCCGTGCCCGTGCCGCCGCCCATTCCCGCCGCCACGAACACCATGTCGGCGTCCTCCACAAGCCGCGACAGCTGTTCCTGGCTCTCGCGGGCGGCCTTTCTGCCTACGTCCGGGTTGCCCCCGGCGCCCATCCCTCGCGTGGTCTCAGGCCCAATCGCGAAAGTCTGCTCACCTTGTCCACCCCTTAACGCCTGCACGTCGGTGTTTATCGACAGAAAGCCGAGCCCGTCGGTCTTCCCGACCGCCATCCTCTGAATGGCGTTGCCTCCCGCTCCCCCAACCCCAACGACCAGTACGCGCACGCCATCGCCTGAGGTCATCGCCATTGCAATTGCTCCCTTCGTCTAGCGTGTGGCTGACTGGTCGTTCACGCTGCCATCGAAGGCAGCGCCAAGAAGTAGTACGGAATATGCCAGGCGCCGGAAGCGCCCAGGTCGACGAGCGCCGTCCTCGTAAGCACTCGCCTCACCACACCTTTTGTCCCGTAGTTCGGCCCGCCGGCGACTTTCCCGAGGTACATTACGCTCTGTCCGGGTATCACCTCTCGCAAGCCTACGCCGACATTTCGCCACGCAGGCTCGGGCATACCGGGCATCTCCAGTTGCCTCTTCCCTACTCGGTCAAGCGTCCCTACCACTTCGATTTCCTCTTGCCGTTAAACTATTTGTGAGATCTGTTTTAGAACATGTTAGAACAGAACGAGCGTTCTTGTCAAGTAGTTACTGCATCTTCCCACCGCGGGCTGCCTTGCTTATCGAGGCCCGGGTGCTACAATCGTCACCGCATCCGAGACCAAGAGCACCACATGCCGCCTCTTCGGTAGGTGCACGGCATTCTGGTTTTGAACTCGCCGTCCGCGGTCGGTCCTATCCACGCCACGTCCTCGGACGCTCACACAACCATGGACGATTCCACGCCCTCCCGCACGAGCCATCCACCCAACCTCCTCGACAGCCTCGACGAGGTGTTGCAGGTGGCGTCGTCAGACCGGCTTGGCCTGATGTTGGACTTCGACGGTACCCTCTCGTCGATAGCTCCAACCCCGGAGGAAGCGACAATATCCCCCGCGGCGGCAGCCTCGCTGGCCCGGCTGGTGCGACGGCTGCCACTGGTCTGCGTGATCTCCGGAAGGTCCTTGCGTGACGTGCGAGACAAGGTAGCTGTGAACGGCGCAGTCTACGTCGGCAACCACGGAGCAGAGTACGGTGACGCGAGTGGGTACTGGGTGGCGCCCGAGGCGGAGCAGTATCGAGAAAGGGTCCACGACGTGCTCGAACAGCTCAGAGCCCAGGCCGACCTTCCCGGCCTTGTCTGGGACGATAAGCAGTACAGCGTCTCGGTCCACTATCGCCTGGCCGAAGACCCTGCCGCCGCCGCGCTAGCCCTCTCGGCCGCCCTCGAATCGGCCCGTGCCCAGGATGATCTCGATGTCTTCTGGGGCAAGATGGTCCTGGAGATTAGAGCCCCGGTCGGCACCCACAAGGGAGATGCGGTGCGCAGGCTCGTGCGCAGCCACGAACTCGACGCGGCGATCTACCTCGGAGACGACGTCACCGACGTGGACGCCCTCGAGGCCTTGGCGGAGCTGAGGAGCTCCGGCGCGATCGAGGCTGCAGGGATCGCCGTCGGCGGTGACGACTCGCCTAAAGAGCTACTAGCGGCGGCCGACTACTATGCCAATGGAGTCCCGCAGGTCGAGGCCTTCCTCGACTGGCTGGACGGCCTGTGGAGCAAAGCCTCGCTACGACGGGGAACCGCACCCTGATGTCGACGCTCCGGCCGGCGGTGCGCGGCTCCGCTTGCGGAGAGCACCGGTTGGTCTGACCTGAGCTACGGCCTCTTCAGATCGGCAAGGAACGCATCAGCCCAGGCGGTCGCGGTGAAAGAGCTGACGGAGCCCATGAGGGCGAGCCACCTCTCGCGCCGCTCCCGTCTCGACATAGTCAGCGCCCTGTAGATCGCCGACGCTGTGCCGTCTACGTCGTGAGGGTTGACGATCAACGCCTCCCTTAGGGACTCGGCGGCGCCACAGAACCTGGAGAGCACCAGCACCCCAGGGTCGTCGCCCTGTGAAGCTACAAACTCCTTGGCCACCAGGTTCATGCCGTCCCGCAGCGGCGTAACCAGTCCCACCTCCGCCTCCCGGTAGAGCCGCGCGAGCTCTTTGGCGTCGAGGGAACGGTACAGGTAACGGATAGGCGTCCAGTCTGCCTCGGAGAAGCGGCCGTTTATGCGGCCCACGAGCTGGTCGACCTCTTCCTTCTCACGGATGTACTCGGGCACTCTGCTCCTCGACGGCGTCGATACTTGTAGATAGGTGACCTTGCGTCTCAGGGAGGGCCTGTCGACCAGAAGCTGCTCGAATGCCTTCATCCGGAGAGGGATGCCTTTCGTGTAGTCCAGTCGATCGACTCCCAGAATAAGCCGCTGGGGCGGGACATCTCCCGCCGCGGTATTCAGGAGCGACCCGCCCGAACCACCTGACGGCGCTTTGTAGCGGGCAGGCTCTATCCCAACCGGGTACACCCCAACGCGCAGCGAGGTGTCCTCGTGGACGAAGGTCCCCTCCCCGATTGTGCCGCTGATTCCACCTATCTCCGTGTGAAGGGCCTCGATGGCGTTACGCAGGTCCTGCCTCGTCTGAAACCCGACGAGGTCGTATTGCATCATCGCCTCGAGGACCTGGCGGGACCAGGGGAGGATGGCGAAGACGCTCGCCGGCGGGAACGGGGAGTGCAGGAAGAAACCGACCTTACCAGACCAGCCTAGTTGCCGTAGCTCCTGTCCGATATGAAACAGCTGAAAGTCGTGCACCCACACCACGTCGTCCGGCTGGAGAAGGGAGTAGAGCGCGGCGGCGAATCTACGATTAACACGGCGGAAGGCCCCGTAGCTGTCACGGCGTATCGTTACACGCTCGGTAAAGCTGTGGAGCAGCGGCCACAGAGTCCGGTTCGCGAAGCCTAAGTAGTAGAGACTTAGGTCGTCCTGAGACAGGTCGAGTGTCGCGAGTTGGACACGACCTAGGGTAGAGGTCTTTGGCGTTTGGTCGGGCCTGCGCTCGGAGCCTGCGCCACTCCAACCGAACCACAGACCCCCGAGCTTTTCAACCACCGGTGAGACAGCGCTGAGGAGACCGCCAACCGGCGCCAGCCTCCTGCTCGTCTCACCGCGGGCGGGCGGATGGGGAGGCGCCCGGTTCGATATGACTACCAGACGGCCGCCGTTCTCCGACTCCTCTTTCGCTGCCACAGGTCTGGCCCCCGCCTCTATCCTCCACACGGGCGACTCGCGCGCCATCTACCGAGGCAAAAGAATCAGCGAATCACGGGCGGAATCAGGTTGAACAACCGGTCTCCACCCTACCTCACCCCCGTCGGAAAAGCCCTGCTGAGTGCGATCGTCGAGGCGAAAACGCGACACGCCGCAATCGTGATGTGGGGGCCCGCCCCGACCGTCGGCCACAACCCACCCACAGCCTTGTTATGCGGCGCTCGGTGTGCCACGGAAGGTAGCATACCTATCTGGCAGAGTCAATCTTCCGCCAGCTATGGGGTGACCAACGCGGCTAGTCTGAAAAGGCGCTTTTCCACGTTGGAAGATGTTCGGGCCGTCGCCGCCGTATCCGCTACACTCGATAGCAAGCCGCCAGATGCCCGCCGCCCTTGTCCTCCAGGGGCGGATGCGGGCTCGTCCTGCAGACCTCCTCCCGAATGGGACAGCGGTCGTAGAATCGGCAGATCGGCGGAGGGTCCACCGGGCGCGTGACTCCGCCCTCGATCTCTACCGGCGGGCGTTTGACCGTCGGGTCCGGGACGGGCACGGCAGACAGGAGCGCCTTGGTATACGGATGCAGAGGGTCATGCAGTAAATCCTCCGTCTCCGCCATCTCCACTATCTTGCCCAGGTACATCACGGCAATGCGCCCGCACATATACCTCGCCACAGCCAGGTCGTGGGTGATGTATAGGTAGCTCACCTCCAGGCGCTCGGCGAGATCGGTCATGAGCCTCATGATCCCAGTGCGGATTGAGACATCCAGCATGGATGTGGGCTCGTCGGCCACCACGAACGAGGGCTCGATGACCAGCGCCCTGGCAATCGCCACTCTCTGGCGCTGTCCCCCCGAAAGCTCGTGAGGGTACCGGAACAAGAATGATACGGCCGGGGTTAGGCCCACCAGTTCCAGTAGCTCTGTAACGCGCTCCCGTCTCTCCGCCGGTCTACCGACTCTCTGGACGACAAGCGGCTCGGCTACGGTGTCGAAGATCGTGCGCCGCGGATTCATCGACTCGTAAGGGTCCTGGAAGATCATCTGGACCCTTCGCCTGAACGCCGTCAGTGCTTTTCCTTTTCTGGGCGCGATGTCGGCGAGCTCGTCGTGTTCGTCTGTGAACAGGACGCGGCCGCTTGAAGGCTCCAGTAGCTTGACAAGCAACTTGCCGGTCGTGGTCTTTCCACAACCCGACTCGCCCACGAGGCCCAGGCTCTCCTGCCTGCCAATCTCGAATGAGACCCCGTCCACCGCGTGAACGAAACTCTTTCCCGTGCGGAAGACGCCGCGGGAGACGGGGAAACGCTTGGTGAGCTCCTCTACCCTGGCGAGGCTCCTGTCGTTGGACTTGGCTGAGTCGACGTTATATTCGACCAAGGTTATCGGTCACCCGATCGGATTCCAGCAGACCGCCCAGTGGTCCCCACGCTCGACGATCGGCGGCTCCTCACTGCGGCACTGGTCGGTGGCGTAGGGACATCGGGGGTGAAACCGGCAACCCGCCGGCGGGTCGATCAGACTTGGTGGCTCCGCCGGCAGAGTATCCAGCTCGCGCTTCGGGCCGGTTACTCTTGGGAAGGCGGACATCAGCGCCTCGGTGTAGGGGTGGATAGGTCGCCGGAACACCTCGGCGGTGCCGCCCATCTCAACTATCCTGCCTGCGTACATGACTCCCACCGCGTCGCTTACCTCAGCTATCACGCCCATGTCGTGAGAGATGTAGACCATCCCCATGTCAAGCCGCCTTTGAAGTTCGCGAATCTCGCGCAGTATCCTGTCCTGGACGATCACGTCGAGCGCAGTGGTCGGCTCGTCGGCGATTATCACGTCCGGCTCGCACGCCAGGGCCATGGCGATCACAGCTCTCTGCTTCATGCCTCCGCTGAGCTCGTGCGGATATCGTGCGGCCAGAGCTGCATCCAGACCCACCATATCGAACAGGTCCGCGATACGTTGGTGCACCTCGTCGCGGGACATGGCTTGATGCGTGTCCAGCGCCTCGGCGATCTGGTCGCCCACCTTGTAGACAGGGTTGAGTGAGTTCATCGCGGCCTGGAACACCATCGAGATCCGGTTCCAGCGGTAGCGCCGCATCCCCGCCTCATCGAGGGGGAACAGGTCGACACCGTCCATGTGAACGCGGCCGCTAATCAGACGGCCGTTGTCGGGTAGGAGCTTCAGGATAGCGATGGCGATCGAGGTCTTCCCCGAACCGGACTCCCCAACCAGTCCGAGAGTCTGGCCACGAGAGACGGAAAACGACACGCCGTCGACCGCCCTGACCGGTCCCTGCCGGGTCTCGTACTGCATCGTCAAGTCCTCGACCGACAGCACAGGGGCGTTCACGATCGCCTAAGCCTCGGGTTCACGATCTCGTCGAAGGCCCGCCCAACCAGATAGGCGGAGGAGCACAGTAGCGTGATCGACAGGCTGGCGGGAAACACGAGCCACCAGAACTCGCCCACCCGCAAGTGATATCCGAACGACTTGGTGGTATGAATCATGATCCCCCAGCTCATCCGAATGTCCAGAAGGCCAAGGAACGAGAGGACCGCTTCCGTGAATATCGCGGTAGTCACCGTGAACATCATGTAGAGGAAAGAGAGGGGCACCAGGTTCGGTATGATGTGCCGGAAGATGATGTGAAAGTGGCTTCCGCCGGCAACCCTGGCCGCCTCGACGTAAGGCTTGACCGTGATCGAAAGGGCTTGCGACTTTAGGACCACCCCTGTCGCGCCGAAACCGCCGAGAACGCCGATGATCAGCGCGAGCTGGAACAGCTCCACCCCGAACAGAGCGCTAAGCACCACCAGAAGCGAGATGACCGGCATCATTATGATGATGTCCGCGAGCCTCATGAGCACCGCGTCGACGATGCCGCCAAAGTAGGCCGACACCGCCCCAACCGCCGTGCCAATACCCACCGTGACCAGCGCGGCGACCAGCCCCAGAAAGAACTCCGAACGCGCGCTCCACATAAGCTGGCTGAGCACATCACGGCCTATCGGGTCCGTGCCGAGCGGATGCCTGAAGCTGGGCGGAGCGGGCTGGCTTGGCTCGTCGTAGGCGTACCCCGCAACTGGATCGTACGTCTCCGAGTCCCAGACCGTGCTCATCAGCACGGGGTGCGCGGCTGCCAGAAGGGCGTAGAAGGCGATGATGCCCACGCCGATCAAGCCAATTCGGGTCTGTACGAAGAGTCCCCAGTTCTCGCCGAGGACCCGAAGGAAAAGTGCGAGCCTTACCCGCCAAAGCGAGTCGATCTCCACCGGCTGGGCGGCGTCGACCATCAGTACCTGATCCTGGGATCGAGGTACGTATACAGGATGTCCGCGGCCAGGTGGGCGAGCAAGACAAATATCCCTGTGAACACGAATGCCCCGACGGCAAGTGGAACGTCCTCTTTGAGGGCGGAATCGACCAGCGTCTGTCCCATGCCCGGCCAAGAGAAGATGGACTCGATGATCACACCGCCGTCCATCGCGAAGGCCATGCTGAAGGCGAAGCTGGTTACGATGGGTAGCATAGCGTTTCGGGCCACGTGTCGATCCCGGACCACCTTGTCGGGCAGACCCTTGGCCCTGGCCGTGAGCACGTAGTCCTCCCGCATCGTCTCCAGCATGCTGTTCCTGGTCAACAGCATTGTGCCCGCGAACGAGATGGCCGTCAGCGTCCCGACCGGCAAGACCATGTGCCTCACGATATCGAAGGCCAGGTAGCCCACGCCGGAGACCTTCCACGCCAGCAGCATCGCCGCAACCGAAACGAAGGCGGCAGCGGGGACGAGCCACCGAACGCCGCCAAAGCGCAGCCGTCTCGACGCGACTAGCGCCACTAAGACGACCACAGACACAGCGACGCCCGTGGCTAGCATCCTTTGAAAGACGTAGTTGGAGTCGACGGCAGCGTCACTCCATAGGCTCGGCTCGAGGAACATATTGAGGGGAAACCACCCAAGCTTGACGGCGAATATCCAGGCGATCATCAGGCCGAACCAGGGCGTGAACACGGTGTAGAGGCCCACGCCGCCTAAGCCCGAATCCACCGAAGGACACCGATGGACGGCGTGAGGGCAGCGGAAGGGGGTGGGTGAGGGAGCTACAGGGGAGATGGCCTGGGGTCTTGGGGTAGATGGGAGGCCGGCGGGCGGTCTTCAGTGGCCGCACAGGGCCCCTAAGGCCCTATGCGGGAGTTGCGATGCGCGGGAAGGCGAGAGGATACGCAGCAGGGGACTCTCGCGACCGGGGTGGCGCGAGATTGCGGGGACGTTGGGTCAGTTGCAGGCTGGCCGTCAGGCCGGGAACGGAATGGCTTGCAGCCGGGCCAAGGCGCGAGTGAACTGGGTTTCCCAAGGCCAGCGCCGGGGGAGATGCAAAGTGAGGCGGCGCGCCGAGCGGGTGATCCGTCCCACCAGAGCGAAGACCCGCCGCCTGAGGGTCTTGGTGATCACGGTCCGCTCGCCCAGACCAATCCGCGCCGTCCAGCGGGCCAGGTTATGCGCCATCACCTGGACCGCCAGCCAGGCGCCGTTGGCGGCGAAGCGCGCCGACGGCATGTGGTTCAGCCCGACGCCGTACTTGAGGTCGCGTATGGCGTTCTCGACCTCGGCGTGGCGGCGATGATCGGCCTCCAGTTCCAGCGTCTCCCCATCGCGGTCGGTGATGAAGGCGTGATAGCTGTATCTGGCGAAGAGGGCGAGCTGGGAACCGGGCGTCGGCTTCACCCGCCGGACAATGAGCCGCACCGGCGCGGCGTCCGGCTTGGTCTGGAACGGGGTGTAAGTCGTCTCGGCGACATCGGCGGCGCCGTCCATCCAGTAGGGAATGGGAGTCCAGTCCTCCTCTGGTATCGCCTCGATCAGATCCCGCAGCCTGGCGCGCTGGCGGATGGTGATAGAGAAGCGGACATCCATTTCCCGGCAGGCGGCAACGACAGTGTGGGCGTAGAAGCCGCTGTCGGCCCGCACCGTGAGTTGTCCCCTGGCCCCGCCGTAGCGCACCCGCCCCACCGTCTCACGCAGGAAGTGGGCGGCGCCACGGGCGGTGTTGGCCCGGCCCTCGCGCAGCCGGGACATCAGCACCTCGCCGGTGCCGGCGGCAATGGCCAGCAGCGGGTGATAGCCGCGGGCGCCGGTATAGCCGTGGTGGCGCGCTCCCTCCTTGGCCAGTCCATAGGTCTCGCAGATGGTCGAGTCCAGGTCGATGGTCAGGGGCGAGTCGCCGGGTCCGGCCCCAGCGGCCCAGGCCCGGGCCAACAACTGGCGGCTCACGCGGTCGAGTTGACGGACATGCCCCCACCGGAAGCTGCGCAGGAAGGTCCCCAGGGTGGATGGCGCCTTGACCACGCAGCCTAGAACACCAACCGTCCCACCAGCGCGCAGCGCATCGGCGTCGTCGATGCAGTCGCCGCCTGCCAGCGCGGAAGCGACCAGCGTCAGCATCTTGTCCCCAGTGTTCGCCCGTCCCGGCGCTCCGCCGAGGTCAAGGTGATGGTCGACGAGTTCCCGCAGGCCCAGGTGCCGGGCTAGGGTGGCCGGCAGGAGCAGGCCGGCATTGGCCACCAGGCGATGGTCGTCAAAGAGGATGCGGATACGGTCGGGTTTGTTCTGTGGCAGCATCTATTGGGTGCTCCTTGTTTCCGGGCGGGTTTCTGTTCCAAAACCATTATCCCAGATTCAGAGGAGCACCCGCTGGCTTCTTCAAGGGCTGTCCCCAAGGCCGTCCTTCGGTGGATTCGGGTTTAGGGGTCTCCGAGGAGCGCCCAACAAGAAGGAGGGACGTTTTGGCCGAAATCGAAACAAGCAATCGCGACAACGGCTCCCTTGTACTGAAACGGCGAAGCGTTGACGGCTGGTGCTTTCCAACCGTCGAGTTCTCCGATAACCTCAAACCCCTGTTGGTGCGTGTATCTGGAGACATCCAGAACTGGAGCCAAGGCACAAAAGAAGGAAAGAGGAAGCGAAATAAATGGCGAAGGGATGTGGCAACCGAGGTTATGAAAAAGAGGGATGGAGAGCCGTGGCCTGAGCGTCCTATCTACGCTGTTTCGCTAGGTCTCCGTTTCTATAAAAAGAAAAGGGGCTTAGTAGCCAAGTCGGCTGAGCGAAAGAATAAGCTCACAATACTAGGTCGGAATAGGAGGCATTCAAGTGACGAGAACAAGGATTCTACTAGTGGCAGTCGGAATACTAGGGTTGGTGGGTGTGACATTGGGGGGTGTGGCATTGTGGGTGTCGAGTAACTCTCCTCCATACGTAGTTGCGCGGGCCCTGACCCCCGAGGAGGCCGAGGCGGGTGTCCCCTTGGAATCGCAGTCCTTCGATACCTTTGAGGCTGCAATGGCCTCGATCGGGGCTGACCCAGACGATTTCCGACCCGCCGAGCCGCCCGTTGACTCAAAACCCGCAGACGACCACTGTGTCGTGTCGATTTCTTCGGTCCAACCCGGGGAGCTGTACTCAGTAGTTTCAGAGCCCCAGTGTTACAGCACTTTTTCCGAGGCCTGGGCCGCAGCCAACGGAGCCGGGCCGGAGGGCAGCCGTACCGTAATCGGCATCGACTATTGGGATGCTGAATTCCAGGGGGCCTCGCTAACGTGGTCCGCCAATAACACAGTCGGCTGTAATACTGGACTGTCCTACTCGGCAGCGTCGATGCCTTCCGGCTGGAACGACACAGTCTCGTCGGCAAAGACATATGGTGGGTGCAGCACCAATACCCACTATGAGGCCACCTCCTCTCGGGGTACGCAACTCGTCTGCCAATGCGCGACAATGGGCGTGATGAACAACCAAACCTCATCGGAGAGGTGGGGTCCGTAGGGCTTCCGAGGCCAACAAAAGGGGCTTAGAACGTATGGACCTGGACAATCTCGCCAAGTCGATCATTGACAGTGTGGCGGATGGCCTTCTCTTGAAGTCTCCAAACGACCTGAAGAGGCACACGGACGGCGGGCGTAACAGAGAGAACGGTGACACGTACTTCTGGACCTTATTCTTCCATCGCTTCCCCAATGCTTCTACACCCGAGGAAGAAGGAGCGGCTATATGCGTATCGCGGCGCAGCGAAGACACCGCTAGGGTTCGGCCTTAACACACAGGAGGTCGAAGGCTAGTCAGACGCCGCAGTACCCCTGGCACTCGTTGCCGAAGGCGTTGCCTTCAGGCCCTAGCCCTGCCTCATCGAGGCCCACCGCCTCGGCAAGGGGAATCCTCAATTGATGGAGGTAGGGCTCCTTGGCGAAGGCCAGCTTGCCCCGCATGTTGGCATCGATCTCCACCGCCTCGGCGAACAGCTCCGCCCATCTCTGGCGGGACTGGTAGGGGCAGCCGATGCAGGCCGAACGCTCCAGGGGCCTGGCGAACCGTTCACTCCACCAGGCTAGGCAGTCCTTCCTCGATATGCCCGCCTCAATGAGAGGGTAGTGGTTCTCTACCCACCTGTCGCGAGGAGCGCATCCGGATGGCTTCGTCGGTGGAAATGCCCAGCCACAGCTCAACGCGGGTACCCTGAAGGACTCTCTGTCCCTTGCTCAGGCCCAGCATCTCCCTGATCTTCCGGCGCACAGGTACGATCTTGTAGTGCTCCGTGCACTGCCGCCGCCCCATGCCGTCTCCGTGGCCCGCTCCGCCCTTGAGATAGACGGGGATGTCCACGTAGTTGGGGTAACCCGAGTGGTTCGTGAGGGCCTTCAGGTCCTCGCGGAGGCTGCGCCCGTTGTCCACGATGTGGAGAGGGAACGGAAGGCGTCGGGACAGCCACTCCAGGTGAGAGTATATGGTGGCTGGTTCCCAATGAGTATCGGCGAAGATGGCGCAGTCCGGCACGCCGCCGAATGCGCCATCGCCCGCCATGAGAGCCATTACCGTGGATTGGACGCCTCCTCCGAGGCTGATGACCGCGAGGCGATTCATTGCAGCGCCGCCTCCTGATCTTCAGCCTCCGGTAGCAGGTGGCGTAGCAGCCCCAGCCCGTCGGCAAACCTGAACAGTGCGATGAGGTGCCCCGAGCCCGGCTGCGTCCCCGTGCGCCAGCGGCGCAACATGCGGGCGTCAACGCCCAGGGCGCGGGCCAGTCCCAGCCAGGTCAGCCCTGTGGCCTCCTTCAGGCTCTCCAGCCGCTGGGGGAAGTCCGGCGGGAACTCCGATGGGAGCTTGTGGTAGACCCATTTCTGACGGCCCAAGGCGCTAGACTCCCCGGCGGAGGAGTTCCGCCTCCTCGGGGACCAACGCCTCCATACCCCCTGGCACCTCGGATGCCAACTGGAACAGGGCCAGCATGGCCCATCCCGTGGGCTCACTGCCTCCACGCCAACGGCGCACCCGCTGGTAGCTCACTCCCAGACGCCGGGACAGGGCCTTCCAACTCAGGCCGGAGGTCTCTTTGAGAAACTCCAAACGCTGGGGGAAGTCTCGGGGCAGTTTGCCTCGCCGGTTTCGACCGATTCTCTGAAGGCATTCCATATCTCTGATCCCTCTCATTGACGACATCTCTAATTCCTCCTGTAGACGACTATCCGGTCATCACCCAGTAGCTTTCCAAGGCCCTCGGGCACCAGGGTCGCCAATCTGACCAGCGATAGCATGGCCCCTCCGCAGGGCTCCGCTCCCTGCCGCCAGCGCTGCACCTGTTTGATGTCCACGCCTATGCACGTGGCCAGACCCTCCCAGGAGAGGCGAGAGGTCTCCTTCAAGGCTGTCAATCGCTCAGGGAAGTTCTCCGGCATGAAGGAAGCGCCCGGCAGGAAGTCGGATGCCGGGAGACGGCCCCCGCTACTCATGGGCGTCCTCCGAGATGAACACCTCGTCAAAGGGAGGATTGCCCAGGGCTTGGAGCAGCCGACGCCGCATCTTGGGCGACGGGTTGCGCTGGCCGTTGAGCAGCTGGGAGAGGTAGCCAGAGCTCGTGCCCATCACATGGGCCAGCTGGTTCTGCGACATGTGGATGTGGTTGAGGATGTTCCACACACCCCCGGCCTTCACACGCACCCTCTTGAGGGCTGGCCTACCCGACATCCCGCTCGGCTTCCCGTTGAGATTCGGCAGACACGCCGTTCTGGGATACTCCCCGGTTGGCGTCAGCCAGGTCCTTGAGGTAGGCGCGGACCATCATCCGCGCCAGGATGCGCAGCCCCTTGATGCGAAGCTCCTCTTGCTTCTTGGTCAGACGAACGTCTTTAGGCAAAAAACGACACCTTTCCGACTGGATTGGGCTGCCAAATGGCCGTTGCGCATGGCACGGCCTGTGGGTACGATGACAGCCGTAGGGAACAGTAGTTCGGCCTTTGCTATAGTATAGCAACGCTGCATAATAGCGGACAAGTGATTTACGGCATTATTTACCATTTCGGCCCCAAAGTGCTTGCAAACATGTAGCAAGTGTTCTATCATAGGGGCATGATGGACCCAGAATCCGCCGACCTGGACATAGGCCCCTACCTGAAAGAGCTGCGGGAAGACCGCAGCTTGCGCCAGGTGGCCCGAGACTCAGGCGTCTCCGATCCCTTCCTGTCCCAGATCGAGAAGGGGCAGAGGAATCCCGGCCTCCGAATACTCAGGAAGCTGGCGGACTTCTACGAGGTCTCCCTCAATGACTTGCTGAGACGGGCCGGATACCTGGAAGAAGTTGAAGACCCCTATGCCGACGAGGAGGCCAACGTCGACCGGGCCTTCCGGTACGTGGTGGCCGACCCCAGGTTCAACTTCGGCACCAGGCTCGATGGACCCCTCACCACGGCGGCGAAAAGGTTCATCGTCGAGATGTACGAACAACTCACCGATAAGCAGCTTTTGGAATGACGAGAACGCTGGACGACTTCAGAGAGACCATCCTGGCCAAGCTTTCGTGCAGGCAGCGGAACGACGCCGCCTACATCGCCCACCTGTTCGTCCGCTACTTCCGCGTGTCGGTCCGCCCCGGCTTCGAGGAGCTCATCAAGGTGCTGGAAGAGGCTGGCATCGCGTCTGTGCTGGGGCAGAAGCTGCCCGGCGGTCTGAGAGGAACCCACTTCAGCTTGGACAAGCGCCACTACTCGATCCGATACTCAACCGACCAGTGGGAGGGGGGCAAGAACCACACGGTCCTTCACGAGACCTACGAGATCATTCACGAGATGCTCTCGGACCAGGAGATGGAGCCTTCGCCCCCCTCCAGGAAACTCTGCTGGGATGCCGACTATTTCGCCGCCTCGGTGCTGATGCAGCCTGCGGTGTTCGCTCCCTTCGCCCAGGCTTCCGGCCTGGACATAATCGCTCTCCGCTCACAGTTCGAGTGCTCTTACGCCTCAGTGACCCTGCGGCTCGCCGAAGTCATGCGGAACCAGCCCCTCCTGGGGGTCCTGTATCAACGCCAAGAACAGGGCAACCCGACTGAGTGGACCGAGCCACCGGATCGCCGCCAATTCAGGGCCACCATCGTGACACGCACTCCGGGCTTCGGCATCCGGGATCCTCGCGTCCTCTGTGGTTCACGAGGCGGCATGCCCAGCAAGGGCACCACTCCATCCCCTGGCTCGATTGCCGAGTGGGTGGTGCTCAACGGCAAGGCTGCATACGCCGAGGTGGAGTCCACGCGTCTGGGCGCACGAAGCGGCGACATCGCCGTCGCTGCCAGGCCGGTCACGTGGAAGGGACAGCTGGCGAAGGTTGCAGTCGTGGCCGTGCCCTACCAGCAACGCGGGGCGCTGAGGCCCCAGATAAACAACGGAGTCGCCTTCGAGCGGCTCTTCGACTACCAGGAACTCACCATTAAATAGGCAAAAAAGGGGGAGGATATGAACACCGACAAAGGGATGAACGGCAACGTGGCGCTCTACGCACGGGTGTCCAGCAACCGGCAGGACGTGGACCTGTCCGTGTCCGCCCAGCTCAGGGCGCTTCGAGACTACGCGGAGAAGAACGGCTACGTCGTAGCGCGGGAGTATGTGGACGAGGCCGAGAGCGGGCGCATCGCCGACCGGCCCTGGATGAGGCCAGCAAGCCCAACTCTCCCTTCCATGAGATTCTTGTTTGGAAGTTCTCACGCTTCACCCGCAAACGGGAGCACGCCGTGGCTTTCAAGTCCATGCTGAGGAAGCGGGGTATCAAAGTCGTCTCTATCACCGAGCACGCCGACGACTCTCCCACAGGCAAGCTCATGGAGGCCATCATCGAGAGCGTGGACGAGTTCTACTCTGAAAACTTGATATCGGTGGTTCAATCGAGACAAACTCTTCCGTCGGGATGGCCAGCGTGAGGTTCACGTTGTTCTCCCCGTCGATTGTCACCCCGTCGAGCAGGAGCCGCAACACCTCCCGGCGTCCCTCGTCGGGCAGATCGTCCAGGCCATCCCCAATTCTGCTGACCCACTGTACGACGCGCTCCATCGCCAGCCGCTTCTCGTTCTCAGCCGTCTCCCGATCTCGGTAGTCATCCAGCCTAGCCCTGAGCGTCTCCAGCCGCTCGGTGATGTACCTGCGCTGATGGTCGAGCTGGTCCTCGGTGATCTTCCCTGACACGAACAGCCTGATGACCCTCTCCTCTTCGAGCTGGACCTTCTGAAGATCGCGCTCTGCTGTGTCAATCTCCTCGGCCAGCCCGCCGTCTTCCCGACTGTCCAGGGCCTCGATACCAGCGACGATAAGGTCGGGGTTCTCCAGCACCCTCTTGACCTCGCCCCAGACCAGCCCCTCCAGCCGCTCCGCCCGGATCATCGGCTTTTGTCGGCACTTCAGGCGGAGTTGCTGATAGCCGTAGCACCTGTAGTACCTGCGGGGAGGATCGAGCTCGTACTTGTAGAGCTTCCCGTTGCGCTTGACTTCCTTCTTTGTATTCGCCGAGCCACCCATCAGCAGCCCGCATTCAGTGCACCTGACCAGGTGCTGCAACAGGTAGAACACCTTGGTGTTGCGCTTGGCTCGAGTAAAGCGCTGCCTCCGGAGAACCCTGGCCCTCCCCCAGGTCTCCTCGTCCACCAGGGGCGGGAAGGGCACCCCGATCCAGTCGTCCTGGGGCTGCTCGTAGACCCTGACTCCATCCTCGGTGGAGACGTAGCGGGCCTTGCCGTACCACCAGGTGCCCTTATAGGTCTCGTTGCTCAGGATGCGATGGATGGTGCCGTCGTACCACCGCTTGCCCAGTTTCGCCAGGGGCACGCCCTCAAGGTTCAGTTGACGGGCAATGAGGTACGCCCCCAGCCCATCGTTGACGCACATGCGGTAGACGCGGCGCACCACCTCGGCTTCCTCCTCCACAATTACGGGCCTGCCGTCGTCGCCGATGCGATAGCCGTAGGGGACGTTGCTGACGGGAATGCGTCCCTGCTTGGCCGTTCCCCGTTTGCCCATTGATGCCCTCTCCCGGAAATTGTCAAGCTCGATCTTGCCGATGGCCGCCATGAGGCCGAAGGTCTTCATGTCGATGGTGTCCATGACGGCCTCCAGGTTGATGTGGTACGCCTCGATGACCTCCATTAGGGCGGCGGCGGGGTACATCCCCCGGCTGAGCCGGTCCGATTTCCAGCAGACGATGGTGTCGAAGCGTCCCCGCTTTGCATCCGCCAGCATCCTCTGGAACTCGGGACGCTTCTTGGACCAGCCCCTGCCCACCTCCTGGTAGCGAGCGGTAACGGTCATCCCCTTGTCCTCGCAGTGGGCTTCCATGTCGCCGATCTGCTCGGAGAGGGAGGTCTTGTCGTCTTCTGCCTGGCTCTTGTCCGATACCCGGGCGTAGATGGCTGCCCTCTTACCGTGTGCTTGTCTCTGTGCCTTGCTTACTGCCATGATTGCCTCCTTGTTCGTAGCTGCCTGAAAGTTCGTAGCTGCCTGAAATGAAAAAGACCCGGCTCCTATCGGGAGCGGGTCTGCGAGTAGTACAATCCCATTCGCATCACCTGTCCGTCAGGTGGCGCCACGGCCCGGGGTGTTTGCGCATCGCCGGGCCAACTTCTACCCAGCATTTTACCGCGATTGGCGGGCCAACGTCAAAGCGTGGCCACTCCGATTGAGGCTGTCCGCGTCAGAGCCCACAGTGTCCCTCGCACTCGTTGCCGAACCCGTCGCGACGCTGATCGGGTCCCACCTGCTCCTCATCAAGACTCACAGCCTCGGCAAGGGGTATCCGTAGGGGGTGCAGGTAGGGCTCCTTGGCGAAGGCCAGGCGGCCCCGCATGTTCGAGTCGATCTCCACCGCTTCGCGGAACAGCTCCGGGAACCGCCGTTTCGTCTCCACCCAGCGCTGGCGGGACTGCTAGGGACAGCCGACGCAGGCCGATCCCTCCAGGGGCCTGTCGTAACGTGCCTCCCACCAGTCCAGGCAGTCCTGCCTCGACATTCTCGCCTCGATCAGAGGGTAGCGGTTACGTATCCACCTGTCGCGGGACGTTCGCATCCGGATCGCCTCGTCGGTCGAGATGCCCAGCCACAGCTCGATGGTGGCGCCGGAGGGTATCCTCTGTCTCTTCCTCAGCCCGAGCAGCTCGCGTATCTTCCGGCGGATCGGTCGCACCTTGTAATGCTCGGTGCACTGCCGTCGTCCCATGCCGTCGCCGCTTCAGTCCGTTCCCTTGAGGTAGACGGGGATATCAATGAAGCTCTCGTTGCCAGAGTGGTTGGTGAGGGCTTTGGCGTCCTCTCGCAGGCTGCGCCCGTTGTCCACGACGTACAGGGGAAAGCTCAGATTCCTGGACAGCCAGTCCAGGTGGGTGTAGATGGTGGAAGGCTCCCAGTGGGTGTCGGCGAAGATGGCGCAGTCCGGGATAGCGCCGAACGCGCCCCCGCTTGCCATGAAGGACATGACCGATGACTGGACGCCTCCTCCCAGGCTGATGACCGTCAGCGAGTGGGTGGACCGCATCAGCCTTCGTCCTCACTTCCGTCTCCGAGAGATAAGTCCGCCTCGGATGGAGGGACCTTGTCGCGGGTGGCGTACTCAACCAGCAGGGTGAAGAGGCGGCGCAGACGGTCCTGGGCATCGGGACCAGGGTTGAATTCGATGGTCACCGTGCCAAGTTCCGGCGCGCCTCTATTGGAGCCCTTCGGCTTGTCTTCGCTCTTGGTATCTTCCATATCGTTCTTCCGGTGCTCGGGCTCTCTAGGGATGGTGCGGGAGCAACTGTCCTTTCCTTCGGCTCTGAGTGTTGGACTTGCGGCGTCGTACGCCCCTCCCATTCAAGTGTGGGCTGCCAGCGATCTGGGCATAATCCCTTGAAAGGGAGGGTGAGCTCACCCTCCCTTTCAAGCCCTGACGTTCCCAGGGGCCTTCGTGATGTGATGGACGTGTACAGAGATTTGAGTTTGTTCCAAAAAGGGAAGTCGGGGTCCTGAGCAAGCTGAATCAGGGGGAAATCAGCCCCTACAGGACCATCTCAGCAAGCACTTTGTGTCCAGAGCGTGTTCCAGGGGGTGGCAGCAGAGTCCGCAGTGGGGACCGACACCGCTGCGAGGCGTGAAAACGGGCCTCATTGCAGGAAAAGCGGCCAAACCGACATCGTTGCAGGGAAGGAGGGGTTTGTTATGAGTTCGAGAGGAAGGCCGTTGGAAAGAACGAGGAGCATCGAGGACCTGCACGAGCTGCGGCTCATGGCGCTGCTCCACGACCTGGTGAGGAAGCATCAGCGCAAAGGAGCGGGGGAGATGCTGGGCGTCGATCCCCGGACGGTGAAGGCGTGTCTGGGACGGGGAGCCCTCTCCAAGTGGATGCGGACCGCATTGGAAGCGCAGCTGCTGTCCAGGGAGAAAGCGGCGATGGCGGCCCAGCAGGAGCGCATCGAAGCCCTGGATCGGCGCATGGAGGCGTTGGAGCAGCAGATCACCAGCGGCCTCGGAGAGATGCGGACCACTATGGAGGGCGAGATCAAGGCGCTCAAAGACGAACACGCGGGGGCGCTGCGGCAGTGGGAACGGCGTCTGGCCGAGGTGGAGGCGGGATACGGCGGATCGTCAGCGGCCAGTGGGGTCAGAAAGCCTGTGGTCCGTGTCCAGTCCCGGCGGAAGTATCCCGAGCTGGTGACCCGTGAACCTGCGCCAGACGACGAGGAGGTCTATGGCGCGGCGTGGCCGCTGGTCGAGGAGTGGCGGAGGCTCAGGGATGGCCATCCCAACGACGGCAGGAGCCTGTCGTGGCTGGTGACGGAGGAGCGCATCCTGAATCTGGAGCTGGCTATGGCCGAGGAGCACGGGCTGACCCTGCCGCCCGAGACCCAGCCGCTCGCGGGGGTGTGGAGGAACGGGCAGCGACGCTCGATAGAGGCGGCCCTGGGCGACACCCGGTGGGCGCGGACCAGGAGGGAGCGGCTCAGGTGGGTGCGGCGGTTCTTCACCGTGGGACTGTGGTGGAAGTAGGCGCTGCGTCATCTCCGCACCATGTTTGCTGCATGAGTGCAAGTGATGTGGGTGGTAAGGCCCCGAAAGTATTGCCAAAGGGGAGATGGGGCGTAATACTGAGATCGTTATCAGGTTTTTCCAGTGTTTCTTTGCCATAGAAACCTGGGGGTCCTTTCCCTGAGCCCGGGATGTACCAGAGGGATCGAGCCAGGCTCTCCCAACGATCGCCCAAGAGGGATGTTTCCACAAAGGCCGGAGTGCGTCCTGCGCTTCGACCTTTCCAAGTGACGCTTGGAGTACATCCACGCGCTCTGACCGTCTCCCTTTGCCTGCGGTGTAGCTGAGACAGCTAGATCGCAGCTTCGACACGCGCTGGTCTGCCATTTCCATCGCAGGCTGGCCGCCTCACGTCTTAGCAGCTTCCCCAGAGTCGTGGCCCATATCGACCCTGGTAGAGCTGCGCCCTTTTTCATCCGCGTCTCCCCCGTTCGATTCCTCGTCGGACTGCGGATGGCGGCGGAACGGCAATACGGATTCATGGAGTCAACAGCAACAAGGAGGTAACGACGGTATGGCTACTGAACGGACGGCAACGGCGAAGGAGGAGCGCACATGACGGAACGGTACACGGGACCGAGCGCAAAGCGGATCGCAGACCTGCTTTCGCACCGGGTCAGCTTTGACCGGGGCTGGTTCTGGACGACGACGGCGATCTGTCACGACGGCAGGTCGGACGGGCTGGCGTTCAGGCAGAGGCCGGACGGCGAGGGCATCGACGTGCGGTGCCACACCGGGGGCTGCTCACGCGGCGTGGTGACAACGCACCTGGAGGCTGCCATCGGGCTGCCCATCTGGACGGCCTACGCGCCGGTGAGAGAAGCGGCGGTCGAGGCCCCTGAGAAGCTGCCGTGGCGGAAGCGCAAGCGGGTCGTGGTGGCCGGGGTGGTCGCCCTGGTCGTTGCGGCGCTGCTCATCACCGGGGACGTGGAGGTCTTCGCGTTGAACGTCGTCGGCCTGGGCATCGGCGCGCTGCTACTCAGGCGGTTCCTCGCGCGGCGCACGGTTCGGAGGTTCCGCCGCTGACGGCTTCGGGCCGCTCACAACCCATCCCAACACGCAAGGGTCGTCTCTTTCGAGTCGGCCCTTCTTCTTTGCCCGCAAGCGGGCGCAATCCAAAGGCAACACAACACGAAGGAGGTCGTGATGACGACGGCAACATTGGCAACTGGCAATCGGACGATGGAGACGGCGGTGCGGCCCAGGCGCAGCCTCGAAGAGCTGGTAGACCGGCTCATGGCGGCGCTGCTCTCGGAGCAGCCGCAGACGGAACCGGCGACGGAGACACTGAGCGTGGCCAAGAGCGTCCACGAGGCGCGGCGGCTCAGGCAGGCGGGGGACGTGGACGGGGCGCTGGCGGTCCTCGCCGGCATGGACACGACGAAGGCTGAGCCGCATCAGGCTCGGTGGGCCTACGCCGAGTGGACGGACCTGGTTCGGCGGCGGTTCGGGGACCGGGACGCGCTGGTCTACAGCCAGGGCACTGGCAGGGCTGCCGCCCTGGTGCCCACCGGCGACGGCGGGACGCTTGAGGTCGCGGCGGTTCTGGGGATGCGCTGGCGGCTCAGCAACATCGTCTCGCGGCGCAGCCTGCGGGGGCTGAGGCCCCTGGGAAAAGCTTGCCCTCGGCCCTGACCGGAGAGTGGCCCGGCGCTGTCGTAGCGCAAGCAACGGTTGACGACCCGTAGGGCAAACGTGGCGCTTAAGTGCCCTGCTTGGACCCCGGGTCGTCGCCTTCCTGCGACTGCTTGAACGGGCGCTCCGTTACACCAGGCAGCACCCCGCACGGGGGTCGCTGCCTCCCCCGCCCGCTCCCCCTGCGGGCTTCCATCCCTCTTCCCCCAACCCCACACGCGTCGCACAGGTCTTCTCCCCGACTCCGGTCGGGGGCAGGACCTGTGCCCCGATGCACAACGGAGCCTGCCCCGGACTTGATTCCGGGGGATGCCGCACCGGCCATTCGCCACGGCAACAACGCCACCCAAGGAGACAGTCCCGACCATCGGGACACGGATTCGAGCGGGACTGTCTCCGACAAGGGGGCGGTACCGCTTCTTCATTACAGGAGGAAGCGACATGACGACTACGAGCATTGACAGGACCGAGAGCGAGCTCAGGGCCGTGGCGAGACGGCGCGGGCTCACCATGAAGGAGCTTGCGGCGAAGATGGGCGTGTCCGCGAGCTACCTTTCGCAGATTGCGAACGGGCGCAGGCCGTGGACTCCGAAGATGCGGGAGAAGGTCGCGGCGGTGCTGGGAGAGGTCCCCGGGCAGGGGATCGTCTACCGCCAGGGCGGCGTGGTGACCGGGGAGAGCAGATTCATCAGGGAGCGCGCCCGCACGCTGGGGATGAGCATGCAGGACCTGGCCGACCGGGTTGGGGTGTCCTACGGTTACATGTCGCAGGTGGCGCGGGGCCGCGGGAACATGGGTGTGAAGGTCCAGGCGAGGGTCGAGTCGGCGTTGCAGGCCCCGGCGAAGGTCGCGCCCGCACAGTGCGCCAACCGCCAGGGATGCGTGGTGAGCGGGGAGAGCAGCTACATCAGGGAGCGGGCCAGGGAGCTGGGCATGAGCTTGCGGGACCTGGCTGACCGCGTGGGGGTGTCCTACAGCTACATGTCGCAGGTGGCGCGTGGCCGCAGGAACATGGGCGTGAAGGTGCAGGCCAGGGTCGAGTCGGCGCTGGAGGCTCCGGTGAAGATCGCGCCCGCGCAGGCCGCCTGCATCGACCGGGAGGCCATGTGGGACCGGATGAACGCTCACGGCATCAGCCAGAACGAGGCCGCCCGGCGCGCGGAGATTAGCTCCGCTCATCTCTCGCAGATCATGAACGGCAGGAACAACCCGTCGCCGGTCGTGCTGAAGAAGCTGCACGGGGTCCTGTTCCAGCCGACGAAGGCGGAGCGGGTCATGCCCGCCGAGGTGAAGGTGCTGGGCTGGCGGAAGGGCGAGCGGAGCGGGATGGTGGTTCGCGGCGCCGGCGGGCCTGGGCGCGGCGCCAGGTCCGGCGGCGCCGCAGTCCGGGTCGGCGGCCGGGTGCCCTGGGGCGCGAAGGCGGAGTTCGCCTACCGTGCGGGGTACGACGGCACGGGCCGGGTGTCGGTGACGCACGTCGTCGAGCGGGGCTACTCCGCCATGCTGACGCTACCTGAGCTGCGTGCTGCCTAGTCCTCCTCTAGCGGGCAAGTGGGCTTGAAGAAGCAGCGAGAGGCCGAGCCGGACAGCGAGGGGCGCTGGGCCGTCACTCACATTGGGGGAGGGTCATCGTTAGGATTTCGATGACCCTCCCCCAACAGATTTATGTATGGTGGTCTTTTTTGGTGCCTATTTTCAACGGGGTATTGAAGCTATTTCTGTGTATGTACTATAATTCAAGCACTAGGACTCTCTCGGAAGGAGCAAACCATGGAAGTCAAGAAGAAGAGGCTCACATTGGATTTGGAGCCAACCTTTCAGCGCAGGCTGAAGGTGGTTGCCGCCCTCAAGGGAGTGACCATGCGCCATTACTGCTATACAGCCATAGATAAAGAGTTGGCGCAAGACGAGACACAGGGCTTCGGCAGTCCTGTGTCCAGTTGGTCTGACGCCGAGCGGTTCGAGGAACTCCAGAAGAAGTACTTCGGTGACAAGGTGCTTCCCAGCAACGGAGCCGAGTTCATTCGAGAGGCGCGGGAGGCTAGGGACGCCAAACTAGAGGGACTAGGGTGAGCGGCTTCGTGGTTGTAGACGCCAGCCTGGCCTTCAAGTGGTTGGTGAGGGAAGAGCACACTGACAAGGCTCTGGCGATTCTTCGGGTGTGGCATAACGAGGACGTTACTCCGGCCGCTCCCCACCTGCTGCCGTTCGAGGTATCCAACGCGCTCCACAAGAGAGTGACCCGAGGGGAGTTGAGCGTTGAGGGGGCGGTTGACCTTATCGGAAACCTGCTCACCTCTCAGATCGAGTTGCATCAGCCGTGGAACCTCCACGGAAAGGCGTTGGAGATGGCAAGTCGATTTGGTCAGGGCGCCGCCTACGACGCCCACTATCTGGCGCTTGCCGAGAGCCTCCGTTGCGAACTGTGGACCGCGGACGAGAAGTTCTACCGGTCTGTAGGGCAGGAGATGGGGCATTTGCGCTGGATAGGAGAATTCGTTGTATCTGAATAGTGGTGCGGGGACAGCCGGTCGTCTCATGGATTCCCGTTTGAGACGGAGACTCAGATCATCAAGAGGGCTTAGGTGGCCGGACAGATAGACTACAACGACCCTCAGTACGCCCAATCCGCCGCAGAGATTCTGCGGCGGCACGAAAATGGCGAGCCCGAGGCGAATATCACCAGTGCAGTGCGCGATTTCCTCATCGTCACGGGGCTCGTGATGCCCGATGAGATCGTTGAGGAGAACCCGCCCGCACAGGGCTCGCGCCGCGCCGTGGACCTCGCCGCCCTCGACACCTTCATAGAGTTCAAGCGCAGGATCGGGACTGCGGGAGGCTTCAACCCCAATCCCGAGTACGTCCAGCAACTCGACGACTACCTGGAGCAGTCAGAGGAGCAGGGCCGTTTGCGCATGGGCATCCTCACCGACGGGAGGCGCTGGCTGCTGCGCTGGCCCAACGCCGGTCCGGTCAAGACGGCCCTGCCTTACGCTTTCACACTGGAGGATGCGGACCGCTGGATCACCCTCTTCGAGTGGCTCCGCGACCACGCTCTTTCCGCAGAGGTAGACAAGCAGCCGTCCCGCTCCGCCATCGAACAGCACTTCGGCCCAACGGCCCCATCGTATGAGCGGGACATAGCGACGCTCAAGGCCCTCTACGACCAGCACGCCAACTCCAGCACCATCAGAGTCAAGAGACAGCTGTGGGAGAACCTGCTCACGGCTGCCCTGGGTGAGATCGCCAGGTCAAGCGATCAACTGGACGACCTGTTCGTCCGACATACCTACCTGAGCGCCGTCATAGGCATGGTGGTCCAAGCGTCCTTCGGCGGCGACATTAAGCGGCTGGCGGAGAACGATCCGGCGGACCTCCTCCTTGGCCGCGACTTTCGAAGCAAGACCGGTCTTCAGGGGGTCGTGGAGTCGGACTTTTTTGCGTGGCCCACCGAGGTGGGAGGGATGCCCCTGCTCAGGACACTGGCCCGGCGCATAGCCAGGTTCGACTGGCAGAAGGCTCCCAACGACGTTGCCGCCATCCTCTACGAGACCGTCATACCACCCGATGAGCGCCGCCAGCTCGGAGAGTACTACACGCCGGACTGGCTGGCGCGCGCCATCGTGCGGGAAGTGGTGACCGACCCGCTGGACCAGTACGTCCTTGACCCGGCCTGCGGCTCCGGGACCTTCGTCGCCGAAGCAGTCACCCACTTCATTGAGGCCGCAAACTCTACCGCCCTCGATTCCAAGGAGGTATTGGAGTGGCTGCGTTTCTCCGTCGCCGGCATCGACGTCCACCCGGTGGCGGTGCATCTGGCCAGGGCCGCGTGGGTGCTGGCAGCGCAGCCCGCGATACGGGCAGCGGTCGAGGAGGGCTTCGCAGCAGATGTCACCGTCCCGGTCTACCTCGGAGACGCCCTCCAACTCCGATTTCGCACCGGTGACATGTTCGCCGAGCACAACGTCACGGTCCAAGTCGAGGATGAGGAGAACACGGAGCTGGTCTTTCCCGTCAGTCTGGTGGATCGTGCCGAGACCTTCGACGCGCTGATGAGCGACGTTGCGGAGGCAATTGAGAAGGGCGACGATCCCACCCTGACCCTCGACGACCACCAGATAGATGAGCCTAGGGAGCGGCAAACCCTGCGGGAGACCATCGCCTCCATGCAGCGACTGCACGCCGAGGGCCGCAACCACATCTGGGCCTACTACACTCGCAATCTGGTTCGACCCGTCGCGCTCTCCCGCAACAAAGTAGATGTAATCGTCGGCAACCCACCCTGGCTGAGCTACCGGAACACAGCCAGCACATTGCGCACGGAGTTGGAGCGGCAGAGCAAGGATCTCTACAGCATCTGGGCTGGCGGTAGATACGTCAACCGTCAAGACGTAGCCAGCCTTTTCTTCGCCCGCTGCGCCGACCTGTACCTGAAGGATGGCGGCGTGATCGGCATGGTGATGCCTCACAGCACCCTACAGACAGGCCAACATACCAAGTGGCGCACCGGAGCATGGCGGGCGAAATCAACCGGTAGGGGAAGAAACCGCATACCGGGCCGGGTACTGGCAGTTGACTTCGGTCACAAGACTGCGTGGGACCTGGAAGGACTGGAACCTAACACTTTCTTCCCAGTCCCGGCGTCGGTGGTGTTTGCCCGAAGGATTGGCGAAAACGCTGATGCAACACCATTGTCCGGTGATGTGGAGCGTTGGTTGGGCGAGCCGGGAGAGGCTGCCGATAGGCAGGTACTCACGGCGATAACCGACACATCAGCCGACAGTGTTTCCCCCTACGCCAAGTACGCGAGGCAGGGGGCGACGGTCGTACCCCGTTCCTTGTTCTTCGTGAATGAAGCCGCGAACCCTGCCATCATCCAAGCCGGACAGACCACGACTGTAGACCCTCGCAGAGGATCTCAGGACAAAGAGCCGTGGAGAAGCCTTGACCTTTCCGCTATCACCGGGCAGACGCTAGAGACCCAGCACGTCTACGATGTTCACCTAGGAGAAACCGTTGCCCCCTATTCGACCCTGGACCCACTCCAAGCAGTTCTACCTTTCAAGCAAAGCGACATTCGACTCCCTTCAGATGGCGAGGGAGTAGGAGGTATCAATCTGGGAGCATTGGGCCGACAGATGCGCGCCCGCTGGCAGACCATAAGTCGCCTGTGGGATGAGAACAAAGGCCCTGTTAACAAGCTAAACCTTCTGGGAAGGTTGGACTACCATCGGGAGCTGTCGGCCCAATTGGAGTGGCAGCGGAATCCCGGCGACAGACCTGTCCGAGTGGTCTACACCCAAGGCGGTGAGTCTACAGGGGCTCTTGTCCAGGATGCTGAAGCTATCGTGGAGTCACGACTCTATTGGATTGCGTGCAGGGATGCTCGAGAAGCCAATTACATGCTGGCCATCATCAACAGCAACGCTCTCTATGACCTTGTGATGCCCCTGATGTCGAAGGGTCAATTCGGAGCGCGGGACTTACATAAGCACCTATGGAAGCTCCCCATCCCGGAATTTGACTCTGGCAACCCGCTGCATGTCCGGGTTTCCCAAGCTGGAGAAGCGGCGGCACAAGGCGTGGCCAAGCAGCTGGCCCAGTTGCGCCAAGACCGGGGCGAGGTAACCGTCACCATCGCACGCCGGGAGCTTCGGAAATGGCTGCGGGAGGCGTCAGAGGGCAAGGCCGTCGAGCGGACGGTCGGGGAATTGTTGGAGAATAATGTTGATGCCCATAGCTCTTCTTGAGGTTGCGACCTTTGTCAGTGGCGCGAAACAAGGTTGATACGGGTTTCAGCGAAAGGAGCCTCCGCCTCTTCAGTTGCTTCTCGCTGGACCTTGAAGTCGGCGTCCGAGACACCCGTATCCACGCTTTAGCTGGTGTACGTTCCGATACAGGCCAATCCCTAAACTTCTCCAACAGCACCAGCTTAACCGAAGCACTGGCCAAGCTGGACGGCCTTGCCGAAGGTGCTGGTTTCCTTCTAGGCCATAACTTGATCGATTTCGATCTGCCCCACTTGAAGGCCGCGAGTCCCGGTTTGCAGCTGTTACGGCTTCCCGCGGTGGACACGCTCAGACTCAATCCCCTGGCCTTTCCCCGCAACCCCTACCATCATCTGGTCAAGCACTACCAGGACGGAGGGCTCAGGCGTGGGCGCATCAACGACCCAGAACTGGATGCCAGACTTGCCCTGGAGGTCTTCGACGACCAGTTGAAGGCCCTGGGGGATTCACCGTTCGACCTTCTGACAGCCTGGCACTGGCTTACCACTTCTGATGGGGGCGAAGGATTCGATGGGGTGTTCTCGTCTCTGCGGAACGCGCGAAGGCCGTTGGACGCTGAGGCATCTGACGCAATCCACACACGTTTAGCTGACAACTCCTGCCAAACATGCGCCCAGGAGGTCATCGCAGATGCAGCTCGGCACGGCTGGGCGCTGGCCTATGCGTTGGCGTGGCTGTCTGTGTCTGGGGGCAGCTCGGTCATGCCTCCTTGGGTGCGGCATCAATTCCCCGAGACGGGTCGGCTGGTCAAACGATTGCGCGACACTGCCTGCACCGACTCCGCTTGTGGTTGGTGCCGCGAGCGACACGATGCCCGCAAAGAGCTTACCCGCTGGTTCGGCTTCCCTGACTTCCGCCCAGAGCCGTCGGACGAGAATGGACAGCCCTTGCAGCGGTCCATCGTCGAATCGGTCATGACCCGGGAGCATGTGTTGGGCATCCTGCCAACCGGCGCGGGCAAGTCGCTCTGCTACCAGATACCGGCACTCTCCCGCTACGACAAGACCGGCGCGCTGACGGTGGTCGTCTCTCCATTGGTAGCACTCATGGCCGATCAGGTGGCGGGGCTCGAAGCCAAGGGCATCGGCTCCTGCGTCACCATCAATGGACTCCTGTCTATGCCCGAGCGAGCCGATGCGCTCGACCGGGTACGGCTAGGGGATGCCGGCATCGTCATCGTAGCCCCTGAGCAGCTTCGTAGCGTCTCTTTCCGTCGCGCCCTGGACCAACGGGAGATCGGCGGTTGGGTGCTGGACGAGGCGCACTGCCTCTCGAAGTGGGGGCACGACTTCCGCCCCGACTACAGGTACGTAGGGCGCTTCATCCGCGAGAAGGCGGGGGATGAGCCGGTTCCGCCGGTCCTGTGCCTAACCGCGACCGCTAAGCCCGATGTGAAGGCCGACATCGTCGAGTATTTCCAAGAGGAACTGGGCATTGACCTCAATGTCTTCGACGGCGGCGCTCAGCGCACCAACCTGGAGTTCGTGGTGGTGCAGACGAGCACCGGGGAGAAGTTCGCGGATGTCCACCAGATATTAGACGCCGATCTGCCGGCGGATGAACCCGGTGGGGCCATCGTCTATTGCGCCACGCGACGCCACTCCGAAGAGCTGGCGGCGTTCCTACAGGCCAAGGGAGTAAAGGCAGACCATTTCCATGCGGGGCTGCCCCCGGAGACCAGGAAGAACGTACAGGAGAGCTTCATCCGCGGTGATCTACAGGCCATCGTCGCCACCAACGCCTTCGGCATGGGCATCGACAAGCCGGACGTGCGCCTGGTCATCCACGCCGATATCCCAGGCTCCCTGGAGAACTACCTGCAGGAGGCGGGCCGCGCTGGAAGGGACCAGCAAAGGGCACGCTGCGTGTTGCTCTACACGCAGGACGACGTGGAGCGTCAGTTCGGCATGTCGGCCCGCTCTCGGCTCACGCGGCGGGAGATTCACGGAGTCTTGCGGGCGCTGCGAAACCTCGACCGGAAGAAGCGCTTGGATGGCCAAGTTGAAGCCACTGCTGGAGAGATTCTCGGCGAGGATGAGGAGAAGGCCTTCGAGCGAGACTCCAACACCGACGACACTAGGGTACGGACTGCAGTTGCTTGGCTGGAGGACGCTGTGCTGCTCACCCGCGAGGAGAACCGGGTGCAGGTGTTTCCATCCTCTCTACGAGTGAGCTCGGTGGAGGAGGCGCGGGCCAAGCTCGAAAGGTCCGACATCACGGGTGGCTACCGCCGCCAACTGCTGACCATCGCACAGACGTTAGTCGAGGCGGATGCGGACGAGGGAGTCTCCACCGACGAGCTGATGGCCGCAACGGGTTTGACCTCCGAGGGCGTCCGGGGCGCGCTTTACGGTCTGGAGCGATTGGGGATCGCCAGCAACGACACGGTGTTGACTGCCTTTGTCCACACGGGCGTGGAGCGTGCCTCACTGAGACGCTTCGAGCAGGCGGCGGCACTGGAGAACGGCCTGATCGCCCTCCTGCGGGAGACCGCGCCGGATATGGGCACTGGAGATACGTCCATGCTCCATCTCCGCCTCGCCACCCAACGGCTCAAGGACGAGGGTAACTCTCACGCCTTACCGGAGCGCCTGTGGCGCATTGTCAGGAGCATCGCCGCCGACGGGCGCGGCGAGGGCGGCAGTGGAGGAAGCCTCGGAGTACGGCGATGGGACACGGAGACCGCTCAGGTGACGTTGCAACGCGAGTGGGGAGCGTTGGAGAGGACTGCTGAGCTTCGCCGCGCAGCGGCACGGCTGCTGCTGGATCATCTGCTCGCCACGCTGCCGCAAGGAAGCCGGGGCACCGACCTGCTGGCAGAGACAACCCTCGGCAAGCTGCTGACGGCGGTCCAGTCCGACCTCATCCTGAGGAGCGAAGTCAAGGACCCCGCCAAGCTGATGGACCGTGCCTTGCTGTGGTTGCACGAGCAGGAGGTCATTCGGCTGAACAAAGGTCTGGCGGTGTTTCGCCCAGCCATGACCATCCACCTGAAACCGGAAACACGCGGGTTCGCCCAAGCCGATTTCGCATCTCTCAAGCTCCACTACGACGAGCAGGTGTTGCAGATCCACGTGATGGCGGAATACGCGCAGCAGGGTCTTGGCTCGATGGCTGACGCCCTACGCCTGGCGATGGACTACTTTGCTCTTCACGAAGAGGGCTTCCTGCATCGCTGGCTACCAGATCGAGAGACGGAGACTTCTCGCCAGACCACGCCGGAATCTTGGCGGGCTATCGTCGAGAGCCTGAACAACCCCATCCAACGCCGCATCGTGGCCGACGACCGGGAGCAGACCAACGTGCTGGTGCTTGCCGGTCCTGGCTCCGGTAAGACGCGGGTGCTGGTGCCCCGTATCGCCTATCTCGTGCGTGTGAAGCGAGAGGACCCTCGCGGCATCCTCGCACTCGCTTACAACCGGCACGCCGCGGTAGAGATTCGCCGACGTCTGGCGGAACTCATAGGCGATGACGCTCGAGGAGTGATGGTGTTCACCTGCCACGCCATTGCTATGCGGCTGGTTGGTGCCAGTTTCTCAGGGCGTGCAAACCGTCTGAACGAAGGGGATTTCCAGGAAGTATTGCGACAGGCCACAGCCCTGCTGCGTGGGGAAGGCCTGCCGCCCGACGAAGCGGACGAGTATCGCGAGCGGCTGTTGGTGGGCTTCCGCTGGATACTGGTCGACGAGTACCAGGACATCGGCTTGGAGCAGTACGAGCTGATCTCCGCCCTAGCGGGCAGGACTCTCGCTGAGGAGGACGACAAGCTGAGCCTCTTTGCGGTGGGAGACGACGACCAGAATATCTACGCTTTCAACGGCTCGTCGGTGGAGTTCATCCGGCGCTTCGAGGCGGATTACGGTGCCAGGCCCGTCTTCCTGACCGACAACTATCGCTCCACGAGCCATATCATCGCGGCTGCCAACGCTGTGGTCCAACCGGCCCGGCAACGGATGAAGATCGGGCATCCTATCACCATCGACAGGACCCGCTCCAAGGAACCGCCGGGCGGGGCTTGGTCGGCGCTAGACCCGGTGGCCCGTGGAAGGGTACAGATAGTTCCGGCTGGCGGCAATCCGATCTCTCAGGCGCAAGTGGTGGTCTCAGAGCTGGAGCGGTTATCTGGACTCACTCCAAACTGGGAGTGGTCTGCCTGCGCGGTGGTGGCGCGGGACTGGAGCTACCTGGACCCAGTACGCAGCCTCTGCGAGCTTCGGGGCATCCCAGTTGAAATGGCGAACGAGGATTTCTCAGGTTTCTGGCACTTGCGGGAGACCAGGGCGCTTCGGGACTGGCTACACGAGGAAGATTCCAAATTGGTGAGGAGCGGGGACGTGGCCGACTGGCTGGGTAGACAACCAGCAAGCCCGTGGGTCAAGCTGCTGAAGGAAGCCGTAACCGAGTACGCGCTGGAGACCGGAGGCGCGGAAACGTCGCTGGACTACTTCATCGAATGGCTTGCCGAGTGGGGACGGGAGTTTCGTCGCCGGCAAGGCGGATTACTGCTGACTACCGCCCACCGCGCCAAGGGCCTGGAGTTCGACCACGTGGTCGTGCTGGATGGCGCTTGGGACCGCATCGGGCGCGGGGAGGATCTGGACTCCCCCCGGCGGCTGTACTATGTGGCAATGACTCGGGCACGTCAGACCCTTACCCTCATGCGCCTTCCCGGGCGGCATCCGTTCCAGGATGCCTTGCAGAGTAGTCCCTCGGTGCTGCGCCGCCCGACACCGGTAGGACTGCCTATCCCGGCTTCGGAACTCAATCGCAGCTATCGGCGGCTCAGCCTTGGGGACGTCTTCTTGAGCTTTGCAGGGTACAGCCTCCCTGGTCATCCAGTGCATCTGGCCGTTGCCGCTCTCTCTACCGGAGACCTTCTCCATGTGCGGAAAGGGTCGAACCGTTGGGAGCTTTTGGACGGCCACGGCACTGTCGTAGGGCAGCTAGCTAGTAGTTTCAAGGCCCCCGCTGACATGCGCTTAGCTTTTGCCTCGGTCTTGGCGATTGCAACCTGGGACCGAGAGCGTTCGGAACCGGAGTACCGTGACGGCCTTGCCTGCGATATGTGGGAAGTAGTGGTGCCGGAGTTGGTGTTCGAGCAGGATTCATAACCAATTTGGCTACGAAATCAACTATGCACAGTACGCTCCGGCCCACATTTTCCGACCTAACAAGGCTGAGTCGCCATTTCCCATGTCAGTCTGCCGGCGTCTAAAGAACGCACGAACCTGTCAAGGCGGAGGATGGGGGTCTAAGGGTAGACTGCGTCTGTGGAGCCGGTTGGCTAGCGATAGGGGTGGAAGAGGTCACCCCACCTCCCCGACTGAGGTCGGGGTCTTCGATCATCCTCTCCCGTCAAGGGAGAGGTAAGAGTTTCGGGGCGGGTTCAGGGCGGGCTCTTGACGCTGCCTTGTCAAGGCAAATACTTTCTCACGGTTGCCCAGTTCCCTTCGAATTCCTTCAGGATGATACTCAAGCATCCGATCGCCAAATGACACTCGTTGTCGTCCCACCGGTCACCAATCCCGGCGACGAACTGGAACTTGCTCTGCAGGCCTTCCATGAGTCGGAGACGCTGTTTGGAGGTCCGTGCAAGATAGACCGGACCTGCAGGGAACCCCATTGTTCTCAGCCATTCCTCAGTGTCGAGCTGCGTGGTAGCGGGCCTCGCGCCGAGGTAGACAAGGTGGTATCTGTGTGCGAGTTCGCGCATGCATTCGACGCTTCCTGGCACAGGTATGTCCTTCAGTAACTCTTCTCGCCGGTAATACCCCGGTGTGCCAACACCCAGATGATGCCGGTGTCGCGTATCGCATATGGTGCCGTCAATGAATACGAGTACCCAATTCATCAACTTACCGCATCCTAGACGAGATTCAGCCCAGTACAAACGTGCTGAGAAACTAACAGAATCTAGAAAACTGTCAAGACGGGGGAAGGGGACGAAGAGGTCACCCTCACCTTAGTCCTCTCCCTCAAGGGAGAGGCAAGAGTCTGTTGCAGACAGAGGTGGTCTCGTCTGAATTCACAACTCTGCCTTTCTAGGGCAACCTCGGTAGTGGCTAGCCCTACCTCGTCACCGAACGGGTGGCGGCACTGTGGAATTGCATCGGGGCCTGGTGGGAAAACTAAGGATGTACTGAGAAGCGCCGTCTTGTTATTGTAATCTAACCATGAACCTCTTGCGGCGAGCAGCAAATGAGACCGTGCAGCAGTTGGGAATCAATGTCCCAACAGCGGTTATGGCGATCCTCGTCATAGGGTTTACGACTGTAATTGTTGCTACTTTCTCTGGCCCAGAAGCCTCTGCTCCCAAGACTGAATCTGTCACAGGGTTCTTACTCTGGTTGATTAAGTCCATGGCCTGGATCGGAGCCTCGGTCGCTATATTTGTACCACTTCTGGCATGGAACATCCTCAAGCTCGCGCGCCGAGAACGATCCATAGATGAGCAACTGAGAATGGCCGTTGAGAGTGCCGTCTGGGTGGACGATCAGATAAAGTCGTTCCTCCATAACGCCCTCAGTAATCCATGGTACGGAGTTGCCAAGTACTATGCGTTTGGATCGATCGTCGGACGATATCCAACCCGTGACGTAGACGTCGTTATTCAGTTCGATTCTTCAAAGCAAGGGCGAGTGCGTATTTGTCGTGAAAGATTGAGGAGTATAGAAAGCAGCTTCCAGGAATTTCACTGTCTGAAGCTCCACGTGCAAACCTTTCTCCTCGCTGAGAATGAAGCTCTGGATAGATTCTTGAACAAAGCAGGCTTTCACGAGCGCATATTGTAGGGGGAACAGAATGGGCAAGGTTTTACGACAAGAGCACATTACGTACTTTACTGCTCGGATGGATGAGCATGACCGAGTTGTCAATTGGGAGCCCATCGCGAACGAGTACGAGTTTCTGTTCAGGATTAGGCGTACATTGGATGGTTCACGGAGCGACGTGATCGCACATCTGACTGACGCTGTCAAGGGCGGTGTGAAAACGTACCAGCGGGGCGGAGCAAAACTGTACCACTGAACGCCGTAGAATGGGCATCAAGGTTCGTGGGGCGTTGGAGATCAGGCTCAGTCAGATAGCTGGCGGCCAGGAATCTTCTTGCTGTGCTTGAGTCGGTAGCTGTCCCCGTTCATCTCCAGGATGTCGACATGGTGGGTGAGGCGGTCGAGGAGAGCTCCGGTCAGCCGTTCAGAGCCGAACACCTCGGTCCACTCGACGAAGGGCAGGTTGGAGGTCACCAGGACCGATCCACGCTCGTAACGCTGGCTGAACACCTCGAAGAGCAGCTCGGCGCCAGTCTTGGACAAGGGCACGAAGCCCAGTTCGTCGATGATCAGAAGCTTGAGTCGTGCGAGCCTTCTCTGCAGGTTGAGCAGACGCCGTTCGTCCCTGGCCTCGATCAGCTCGTGAACCAGAGCAGCGGCGGTGGTGAAGCCCACGGACAGTCCCCTCTGACACGCAGCCAGACCGAGCCCGAGGGCGATATGGGTCTTGCCGGTGCCACTGTTGCCGAGAGCGATGACGTTGTGGGGGCGCTCGATGTACTCGCATCGTGCCAGCTCCAGAACCAGAGCCTTGTTCAGGGACGGCATAGACAGGAAGTCGAAGGTGTCGAGGCTCTTGGTCGTCGGGAAGCGGGCTGCTTTGATCCGACGTTCCACCATGCGATGGTGACGGTCGATCAGCTCCAACTCCGATAGTCGCAGCAGGTAGTCCGGATGGTCAGCTCCCTCACTGGCACACTGGGATGCCAGCTTGTCGTACTCCCTCAGGAACGTGGGGAGCTTGAGTTGCTTGAGGTTGTGTTCGAGCAACATCGTGGACTTGTTGGTCATGACCGGCTCCCCGCCAGGAGAGCCATGTAGTCCCTGGTCGAGGTTGTTGCAACGTTGGTCCTGGGCAGATACGGGTACAACTCCATGTCGAGTCTAGGCGGTCGACCCTCGATCCTGCACAGCACCAGGTGCTTGACAGCATCGAAGCTCACAGCCCCGAGTCGAATGGCGTCTCGTACGGCGTCGTGGACTTCTTCCGGCTGGAAGTTCTCCATCAGTCTGAGCACCTGCACGAACTCCCTCTTTCCTCGCTTGCCCATCCTCGACTCCAGCAGCCGCCGCAACACTCCGAACTCCTCGGGCAACTCCCATCCAACCAGCGGCGCCGCCTGATCCAATGCCCTCGTCTTCTTCTCAAGGAGCGGCAGGTAATGGAGAGGGTCGAAGACGAAGTCGTCTCGATCGTATGAGCGCCGATGGCGGGCGATGACTTCAGCGCCACAGCTGATCACAACCTCGTGTACATATCCGCGGACCAGAACGTCCCGATGACCGTAGGCCACCGGGACCGAATAGTCATTGGTCCGGTATCTGACCAGGGACAGAGAACTGACCCTCGTCGCGTGCTTGTCGCTGGCGTCGTACGGTACGGCCGGCAGAGGCAGCAACTTCTCTAGGTCCCGCTCCAGCCGTTCTCCTATCGTCTCGTTGCGGCCGCGGAGTCGATCTTCGAACCGTCTGAGGCAGTGTTGCTCCAGATGAGCATTGAGGGCATCGAAGCTCTCGAACGATGGAATGGGCACCAGGAAGTTCCGGCGGACATAGCCGACCAGACCTTCTACTTTGCCCTTATCGTTCCCTTTGCCTGGACGGCCAAACCGGTCCTCGAACAGGTAGTGGGACTGAAGCTCGGAGAACACCCTGGTCCGCTGCCGGCGACCATCTCCCAGGATTCTGGCTACCGCGAGCGTGGTGTTGTCGTAGAGGATGCTCTGAGGCACTCCGCCCAGGAACGCGAAGGCGGAGACGTGTCCGTCGCAGAATGACTCCGTCGTCTCGGCGGGATACGCCTTCACATAGCACCCGTCGCTGTGAGGGAGGTCCAGGGCGAAGTAGTGGGCTTTGCGTTCCACTCCGCCGATGACCACCCACGCTTCGCCAAAGTCACACTGGGCATGTCCCGGGGAATGGGACAGTGGTACGAACATCTCTCGGGTCCGACGACGGCGTTCTCGAACGTAGTCTTTGACTATCGTGTACTTGCCGGGGAAGCCGTGTTCGTCTCTGAGCCGTTCGTAGATACGCTTGGCGGTGTGACGCTGCTTCTTCGGTGAGGTCAGATCCTGCTCCAGGATCTGGTCCATCACACCCTTATATGGATCGAGCTTCGGTCTGCGAGCCGGTCGTTGCCGTCGATACCCTGGGGGCACGGAGTACTCGAGCATCTTGCGCACCGTGTCCCGGTGTAGCCCGAACACTCGGGCCGCCTCTCGGACGCTCATCCCTTCGACGAAACAAGCCTTGCGAACACGGAGGTAAATACCCACCTTGTACATCCAATCCACCTTCAGTCAGGTTCTGTCGTTCCTGATTGAAGGCGACAGGCGGTACAGTTTTCAAACGCCACACCTCAGCGCTCGACCGCCCAGGTGGTACATTATCTCTCCGCCCTTCACAGCCTGTGCGGGTGGAGGACGCATTCCCCGCAATAGTCACCAAGCAGGAGTTCCGACGCATCACCCGCTCCCTTCGCTCCAAGGCCCCGGCCAGGGTCAACCCCCGGCGGGCATCCAGCCCCTACCTCCTCAGCGGCTTGGTGAAATGTGAGAAGTGCGGAAAGGCGCTCACTGCGGCTGAGGCCAAGAGCGGCAAGTACAGCTACTACGTCTGCCACTCACTGCTGAAGAAGGGCAAGGGAACCTGCAAGACGCCTCGCCTCAACTCCAAGCGCTTTGAGAAGCTGATGATCGACCAGATTCGCGCAAACATCCTCACGGAAAGCAACATCCGGGACCTGGTTAGGCTGATGGACGAGGAGATGGACGGCGTGGCTGCTGAGCAGCGGGAGAGGCTGGAAAACATCGAAGCGGAGCTTATCGAGGTGCGGCGGCGCTTGGATCGGGTGTGGCACGTCATCGAGAACTCGGAACTCGACATATCCGACGCCACCTCCCGCATCAGAGAGCACCGGGAGCGTCAGGAGAAGCTGGAGATCGCCGCAGAGGAGGCCAGGGCATTGCTCTCAGAGCGCCGGGCCGTGCTGGACAACGTGGACACCATCGCCGCCTTCGCCGAGGACACGAGCGACTTCCTGATGACCAGCGAAATCACCGAATCGAGGGCCTTCATCAAGTCCTTCGTCAAGGAGATCAAGGTCAAGCCAGGAAAGGCGACGGTCTTCTACACCCTACCCACGCCGCCGGACAGCCCGATAGGGGGCGGAGACGCCGCAGAGGTGGCTCTCCACGGCCCAGTAGTTCGCAGTTCAGTACACGTTGGTGGGCCGGACTGGACGAAATCGAGAACCGAGGCCGGTTCTGTAGTCACTCCATCCGACGGCATGGGGATGGTGTAGGTCAGCACGGCCTCGTCTCCCGTCACCTCGATGCCCTCCACGAAGTTGCGGATGAGGGCCTTGCGCTCGGGGAACGTCCCCTCCTGCAAGAACTCCCGGAAGTCCGCCACGTACCCCTTGATCTCCTCCGTGCCGGGTAGCTCGACCCTTCGCTGCTCCAATAGGCCGACAGCCTCCTCCCGTGCTGCAGTGAGCTGGTCCTGGCGATGCCGAAGGGACAGGATGCGGGGCGACAGGGCATCCATGGTCAACTGCTTCGTCTCCAATGCTTCGTGGAGGTTCTCTAGCCTGCTCTCCACGTCCGCAAGCTCTGCCCATATGACCTTCAGCCTCCCGTTCATCTCACCGGCCATAGCGTCTATCTCCTCGGCGACTAAGGTGACCAGCTCCGTGATGGTCCCGTCGGTGAGGATCCGTTCTTTGATTTTGTCTATGATGAACCCCTCCACCCTTGGGGCGTTCAGGTAGCGGGCCTCGCAGGTTCCCGCGCCCTCTCGGTACAGCGTGCCGCAGATGTAGTAGCCGTACTGTCCGCTCTTGGCTCCCTGGCCTATGTATGACCTGCCGCATACGCCACACCTCAATAGTCCACTGAGAAGGAACTTGCTGCCAACCCGTGCGGGCCTCTGTGCCACCGGCGCCCGCTCATGGAGGGCCTGCTGCACACTCTCGAACAGTCTTCTGGACACCAGGGGTTTCCAGGCCTTGGCAACCCGCACTGGCTCCGGGGCCTGCTCTCCCTTCGCCGTCCTGCCCCAGACGGCAGTTCCGGTGTAGGCTTCGTTGGTGAGCAGGTAGTGGAGTCCACCTTTGTACCAGCGTTTGCCACGGTTGGTGATGCCCCTATCGTTCAGCTCTTTGCATATCTCCTTGAGGCCGTTGCCTCTGAGGGAGCTCTCGAATATCTCCTTCACTATCGGAGCAGTGGCAGGGTCAACCTTCAAAGTGGGACGCTCCTTCGCCCCGTCGCTGATTTTGACCCTCTTGTAGCCGAAGGGAGCCTTGGAGCCGAGGAAGAAGCCTCTCGATGCCGCCTCCCGCATCCCCCGAACGACTTCCTGCGCGAGGTTATCGGTTATCCAATCGAAACAAAAAACTGCGGTACTCGTGGGCAGTGGGACTGGGTGCAGTAGAAGTCGGCGACACCGGGACTTCCAGCTAGCTATCTGGCGCTCCTGACTTGAGGGTTGCCGAGGAGCTGATACAAGCATCCACACCGATTGAGCTTCCATGTGGCCCGCCACCTCCGGAAGAGTTCAGCTTGCAGTGTCCTCAGAATACCGATATCCTCGCAATAATCGATGCTGCTACTGGAGAGCATTTGCACGGATACCTGAAAACCGAGGGGGGAACGGAAACTCACTTCCATTGACTGACCCCTAAACGACCCTTTGGGTAGCTCGGATTACAGCGTTGGGTAAGGTGCGCCAGCTGCGGCAAAACCGCGGCTGGCGCATCGACGTATTATGATAAAGATGTGTGACGGGGAGGTTCCATAATCACGCAGTTGTCGTCGTACCGATAATGCTTACTCGCTGCCGATGGCAGTTGAACAGACTCTAAAGAAAAAATCGGAGGTCAGTCTGAAATGACCGACACATCGACAGTGGAGCCCGCCGTTAAAGGAAGGGGGCCTGATCCAGAGCTTTGGCGGGCGGCGTGTCCTGGATGGCGTCGATCTGGCGCTCCGCGGCGGGGAGGTCCTCGCCCCTTGCGGTCGGCGTCCTGCGCTCTCATGCCCTGGACCGGCGATTTGGCAGCTTGAGGGCGTCTGCTTGCAGGCTGTTTGGCAGGCCATAAACTCCACCAACACTGCCGAGAATGCGGACGCTCCCGAAAATGGCGACGGCGATTTGTTGGTGCTCTGGCGTCAGGTCTCCCCCCACTAGGTGGGCCGTCGGGGGCAACGGTTAAGCCCGAATCCACCGATGGACAGGGATGGACGGCGTGAGGACAGCGGAAGGGGGTGAGGGAGTTACAGGCGCGATGATCCGGGCTCGAATTTGGGTAGACGGGAGGTTGGCGGGCGGTCTGCAGGCGCTTTTGGGGGCACCGATGGCGGCCTACAGTGGCTGTGGCGAGCCAGATGGCGGGATAGGACACGGCAAGAGGCGCTCGCGGACTGGGCTGACGCGAGATTGCAGGACGTTGGGTTGGCTGGTGGGTCAGTGGCGGACGGGCTCCGTCAGGCTGGGAGTGGAATGGCTCGCAGTCGGGCCAGGGCGCGGCTGAACTGCTCCTCCCAGGGCCAGCGCCGGGGAAGATGCAGGGTCAATCGGCGTGCCGAGCGGGTGATCCGTCCGGCCAAGGCAAAGACCCGTCGTCTGAGGGTCTTGGTGGTCACGATCTGCTGACCCAGGCCGATGCGGGCTGTCCAGCGGGCCAGGTTGTGCGCCATCACCTGTACCGCCAGCCAGGCGCCGTTGGCGGCGAAGCGGCCCGAGGGGAGATGGTTCAGCCCCACGCCGTACTTGAGGTCGCGTATCGCATTCTCGATCTCGGCGTGACGGCGATGATCGGCCTCCAGTTCCAGCGTCTCCCCGTCCCGGTCGGTGATGAAGCCGTGATAGCTGTAGGTGGCGAAGAGAGCCAGTTGAGAACCGGGCGCCGGCTTCACCCGCCGGACGATGAGCCGTACCGGCGCGGCGTCCGCCTCGGCCTGGAACGGGGTGTAGGTGGTCTCGGCCACATCGGCGGCGCCGTCCATCCAGTAAGGAATCGGCGTCCAGGCATCTTCGGGTATCGCCTCGATGAGATTCCGCAGGCGGGCGCGCTGGCGGATGGCGATGGAGAAGCGGACATCCATCCGGCGGCAGACGGCGACCACGGCGTGGGTATAGAAGCCGCTGTCGGCCCGCACCGTGAGTTGGCCCCTGGCTCCGCAGTAGCGCACCCGCCCCACCGTTTCACGCAGGAAGTGGGCAGCGCCGCGGGCGGTGTTGGCCCGGCCCTCGCGCAGGCGGGCCATCAGCACGTCGCCGGTGCCGGCGGCGACGGCCAGCAGCGGGTGATAGCCCCGCGCACCGGTGTAGCCGTGGTGGCGGGCGCCCTCCTTGGCCAGTCCGTAGGTCTCGCAGATCGTCGAATCAAGGTCGATGGTGAATGGTGCGCCGCCGGGTCCGGCACCGGCCTTCCAGACCCGGGCCAGCAACTCGCGGCTCACCCGGTCCAGTTGGCGGACATGGCCCCACCTGAAGCTGCGCAGGAAGGTGCCCAGGGTGGAGGGAGCCTTAGCCGTGAAACCGAGCACGCGGGCGGTCCCGCCGGCGCGCAGCACAACGGCGTCGTCGATGCAATCTCCGCCGGCTAGGGCGGAGGCCACCAGGGTCATCATCTTGTCGCCGGTGTTCGCCCGGCCCGGCGCGCCGCCGAGGTCGAGGTGCTTCCGGAGGAGTTGGGGCAGGCCAAGGCGCAGGGCGAGGGTGGCGGGAAGGATCAGCCCGGCATTGGCCACCAGGCGGTGGTCGTCGAAGGCGATTTGGATGCGGTCGGGGTGGTTACGTGGTAGCATCTATCAGGTGCTCCTTTTCTGGGACCGGTTTTCTGTTTCAAAACCATTATCCCAGATTCAGAGGCGCACCCTTTTGTTTCTTCAGCAGGCCTCCTACACGCCGTCCTTCGGTGGATTCGGGTTAAGAAGACTGGTCACATGACTCTCGCGGGGATTCCGGTGCAACGACTACACTGCGGTTGGCTCAGCCTTCACTCCAAGGCGGTGCGTCTATCCACGCGACGGCGACCCTCTGCGATTTCCACCCTGAGTGCCTTCGCCCTGGTGGCAACGGTGGCGCTTGGCATCCTGTTCGCTGGAACAGAGCCCGCCATCGCGCAGAACTCGGTTTCGATCTGCAGCCGCACCCAGCAGGTTCAGACCGCGATCCTCGCTGAGCTCCCCGATGTCAGCGACTGCGCGCTGGTTACGAGCACCAACCTTGCAGGAATCACCATGCTGAATCTTGGGTCTCAGAGCATAACCACCTTGCAGGCGGGCGATTTTGACGGCCTCTCCAGTCTGCAGATGCTGGACTTGGGCAACAACCAGGTGAGCACGCTGCCCGACGGCGTGTTCGACGGCCTCTCCAGTTTGCAGGTGCTGAACTTGGGCGCCAACCTGCAGCTGAGCCTGGCCGACGGCGTGTTCAACGGTCTCTCTAGTCTGCAGGTGCTGAACTTGTCGATCAACAACGTTCTGAGCACGCTGGCCGACGGCGTGTTCGACGGCCTCTCTGGTCTGCAAGAGCTGTCTTTGGGCGGCATCCACCTGAACACGCTGGCCGACGGCGTGTTCGACGACCTCTCCAGTCTGCAAGAGCTGGACTTGATGCTCAACTCTCTGAGCACGCTGCCCGACGGCGTGTTCGACGGTCTCTCCAACCTGCAGGTGCTGGACTTGGGTCACAACTTTCTGAGCACGCTGCCCGACGGCGTGTTCGACGGTCTCTCCAATCTGCAGGAGCTGGACTTGCGCGGCAACCAGCTAAGCACGCTGCCCGACGGCGTGTTCGACGGTCTCTCCAGTCTGCAGGTGCTGGACTTGGACGGCAACCGGCTGAGCATGCTGCCCGACGGCGTGTTCGACGGTCTCTCCAATCTGCAGGTGCTGGACTTGGGCGGCAACCGGCTGAGCACGCTGCCCGACGGCGTGTTCGACGGCCTCTCTGGTCTGCAAGAGCTGTTTTTGGGCGGCATCCACCTGAACACGCTGCCCGGCGGCGTGTTCGACGGCCTCTCCAGTCTGCAGGTGCTGGAATTGGGCGACAACCGTCTGAGTACGCTGCCCGATGGCGTGTTCGACGGCCTCTCCAATTTGCAGGTGCTGGACTTGGGCGGCAACCCCGGCAGTCCTTTCTTATTGATAATGGAGCTGGAGCGAACCGGCCCGGACACGTTTGTGGTGAAAGTCGCCGAGGGTGCACCTTTCGCTGTGACCACCGGCCTGACGGTGGAGGGCGGCACGCTGCCGGTCGACGTCACTTCGGTCACGGTCCCGGCGGGCAGCACGACGAGCGACCCGATCACCGTTACCCCGACGACGGGGAGGACCGCCCCGGTGGAGGTGAGCCTGGGCACAGCGCCGTCACTGCCCGCGGACTTCTCAGGTCTCCAGGTCGCCATCAGTCATAACTTGGCTTCGATCTGCAGCCGCACCCAGCAGGTTCAGACCGCGGTTCTCGCTGAGGTCCCCGATGTCAGCGACTGCGCGCTGGTTACCAGCACCAATCTTGCAGGAATCACCATACTGGAGGGTAAGTCTCAGAGCATAACCGCCTTGCGGGCGGGCGATTTTGACGGTCTCTCAAGTCTGCAGGTGCTGTCCTTGAGCTTCAACCAGCTAAGCACGCTGGCCGACGGCGTGTTCGACGACCTCTCCAGTCTGCAAGAGCTGGACTTGTTGCTCAACTCTCTGAGCACGCTGCCCGTCGGCGTGTTCGACGGTCTCTCCAGGCTGCAGGTGCTGGACTTGCGCGGCAACCAGCTAAGCACGCTGCCCGACGGCGTGTTCGACGGCCTCTCCAGGCTGCAGGTGCTGTCCTTGAGCGGCAACCAGCTGAGCACGCTGCCCGTCGGCGTGTTCGACGGCCTCTCCAGTCTGGGGCTGCTGGAGTTGCGCTACAACCAGCTGAGGACGCTGCCCGACGGCGTGTTCGACGGTCTCTCCAGTCTGCAGGTGCTGGACTTGGGTCACAACTTTCTGAGCACGCTGCCCGGCGGCGTGTTCGACGGCCTCTCCCGTCTGCAGGTGCTGGAATTGGGCGACAACCGTCTGAGTACACTGCCCGATGGCGTGTTCGACGGCCTCTCCAATCTGCAGGTGCTGGACTTGGGCGGCAACCCCGGCAGTCCTTTCTTATTGATAATGGAGCTGGAGCGAACCGGCCCGGACACGTTTGTGGTGAAAGTCGCCGAGGGTGCACCTTTCGCAATGACCAACGGCCTGACGGTGGAGGGCGGCACGCTGCCGGTCGGCGTCACTTCGGTCACGGTCCCGGCGGGCAGCACGACGAGCGACCCGCTCACCGTCGTCCCGACGACGGGGAGGACCGCCCCGGTGGAGGTGAGCCTGGGCACAGCGCCGTCACTGCCCGCGGACTTCTCAGGCCTCCAGGTCGCCATCGGTCATAACTTGGCTTCGATCTGCAGCCGCACCCAGCAGGTTCAGACCGCGGTTCTCGCTGAGCTCCCCGATGTCATCGACTGCGCGCTGGTTACCAGCACCAATCTTGAAGGAATCACCATACTGGAGGGTAAGTCTCAGAGCATAACCGCCTTGCAGGCGGGCGATTTTGACGGTCTCTCAAGTCTGCAGGTGCTGTCCTTGAGCGGCAACAAGCTTAGCACGCTGCCCGACAGCGTGTTCGACGGCCTCTCCAGTCTGCGAGAGTTGGACTTGGTGCTCAACCAGCTGAGCACGCTGCCCGATGGAATGTTCGACGGTCTCTCCGGCCTGCAAGAGCTGTCTTTGGGCCACAACTATCTGAGCACGCTGCCCGATGGAATGTTCGACGGTCTCTCCAGTCTGCAGGTGCTGGACTTGGGCGGCAACCGGCTGAGCACGCTGCCCGCCGGCGTATTCGACGGCCTGTCCGATCTGGGGTGGCTGGACTTGGGCGACAACCAGCTGAGGACGCTGCCCGCCGGCGTGTTCGACGGCCTCTCCAGTCTGGGGCTGCTGGAGTTGCGCTACAACCAGCTGAGGACGCTGCCTAACGGCGTGTTCGACGGCCTCTCCGGTCTGGAGGTGTTGGACTTGCGCGACAACCCCGGCAGTCCTTTTGTTTTGACCATGAAGTTGGAGCAAACCGGCCTGGACACGTTTGTGGTGAAAGTCGCCGAGGGTGCACCTTCCGCAATGACCACCGGCCTGACGGTGGAGGGTGGCACGCTGCCGGTCGGCGTCACTTCGGTCACGGTCCCGGCGGGCAGCACGACGAGCGAGGCGATCCCCGTCGCCCCGACGACTGGGAGCACCACCCCGGTGGAGGTGAGCCTGGGCACAGCGCCGTCACTGCCCGCGGACTTCTCAGGCCTCCAGATCGCCGTGGGCGGTCCGCTCGTCCTGCGAGCACAGGTGGACGTTGATGAACCGCCCTCTCAACCTGAGGCTCCGAAAGTGAGACGCACCGGCCAGACCGAGCTGACGGTTAGCTGGACAGCGCCCGATAACCAGGGCCCAGAGATCACCGACTACGACGTGCAATACCGGGATGCCTCCGGGGAGCTCCGGGATGCTGGATACGACGGCACTGGCACATCCATGACCTTGAAGGATTTGAGAGTGGGGGCCACTTACGAGGTCCAGGTGCGGGCCGTCAACGCTGAGGGAGCCGGTCCCTGGTCGGATTCAGGCCAGGGCGAGACGGAGGCAGCGCCCGAGCCTACCGCCACCGTCGCAGAAGGCACTGGTGGAGGATTCCCATGGCGGGTGATCTTGGCCATATTGGTTGGCGTAGGCGCCGGAGCCATTCTCCTGGCTAGGGCATGGCGCAAGGGGAGATAGGCCCGGCGTCCTTCGGTGACGGCGACGACGGCCTGATGCTGGCCTGGCGCGCAATATCGTGCACGGGGACGGGGCGTCCCAGTCGCTGTTTGAGTGGGGGATAAGAGTTCAGGTGTCTGTGGAACTTTTCTTGGCCCAGATACGTCTACACACTAACCGACGGTATTTGCGGAATCGAAGTCAAGGAGTCTAGGTGAGATGAAGAAGCTCTCGACATTCTTAACCATCACGGTCCTGCTGATCGCGCTCATGTCCTGTGACAGGGACGATGCGACGACGGACCCGCCTCCTGTAGGGCCGGGGACGCAGGAAGCGACATCGACACCCGAACCTACGCCGGCGTCCAGACGATCGCCGGGGGGAACGGCGGACCCGAACAGGGGACCTGTGGGTACTGCGACCCCCACGCCGACACCCAGGCGGGTGGTGACTGTTCCGGGTCTCGCGGCGGACAGCTTCATCGCCGTCGTTCCGCGAACCCTTCGAACAGGCTACTCGGAGCGGGTCTCCGTATCGCTCTTTAACGGCGACCGGCCCGTGTCGGGCCACGTGCGGCTGACCCTGCTAGACGCGGGTACCTCGGTGCTCACCGTCGACGCAAAGGTGGACGGGGCAGCCAACATCGAGCTTCCGGTCCCGCAGCTCGAACGGGGCAAGTACGAGATCGAAGTCGAGGTGGGGGAGGTCTCGGAGACCCGGAGGGCGTCCGTCGAGGTCGAGGACGGCGTGCTGCTGTTCGTCGAGACCGACAAGCCGATCTACAAGCCGGGACAGACAGTCCATATCCGGCTGATGACGTTGGACGCCCTGCTGAAGCCCTGGCAGTCTGCCGCTACGATCGAGGTGCAGGACGCCAAGGGCATCAAGGTCTTCAGGAAGGAGGTCGCGACTGACGACTACGGCATGGTGACGGTCGACCTTCCGCTGTCGACGGAGCCGAACCTGGGCGTCTGGAAGCTCACGGCCCTCGCGGGCGATCAGAAGACGCAGCTCGACGTGCGTGTCGAGGAGTACGTTCTGCCGAAGTACGAGGTCACCGTCGAGACCGATCGCGACTGGCTGCTGGCCGGCGACCCGATCAGCGGCACCGTCTCCGGAGAGTACTCCTTCGGCAAGCCGGTCGTGGGCGAGGTAGAGATCGTGGCCTCGCGGTACGTCGGGAGGTGGGAGGAGTTCGCGCGGTTCAGCGGCCCCATCGACGGCGACACGACGTTCGAGCTGCCTGCTGTGGGCTACGTCGCAGGCGTGCCGCAGGCCGGCGGCCAGGGGAACCTCACCCTCGACGTGACCATCCGGGAGAGGGGCACCGGATACGAGGAGAAGACCAGCAGGCTCTTGACCGTAGCGGCCACGCCGGTGACGCTGAAGGTGATACCCGATAGCCGCGTATTCAAGCCCGGCCTGGAGATGTCGTACCTGGTCGTCGCCCAGGAGCCGGACGGCTCACCCGTGGACACCGCCGTGACCCTCAACATCAGCTACATGGACAGGGAGTTCGAGCAGGTCAGTGCGGAGACGATTCGGGTCAGGACCTCCGGTGGCAAGGCCATCGCGAAGGCGACGCCACCCTCTGAAGCCGCCGCGTTGACACTGGAAGCGAACGCCGACCAGGCGCACACCTCGCTTGCGCTTCAATCGGGCCACTCGCCCTCGGGGAACTTCATCCATCTTGAGCAGGTGACCGAGGGCGATATCGCCGTGGGCGATACCGTGCTGTTCAGGGTCGACTCGACGCGGGAGGCGCGCAACTTCTACTATGAGGTGCTCTCCAGGGGCACCGTCATCTTCTCCGACGTATCGTCGGGCCCGGACATCGAGCTCGTCGCGACGCAGCTCATGGCCCCATCTTCGCGCATCCTCGTCTACCAGGTACTACCGAACAACGAGATCGCCGCCGACTACCTTCCCTTCAGCGTAGAGGCGTCCTATCCGCACGAGGTGCAGGTGGGTTTCAGCGAGGAGGAGGTGCGGCCGGGCACCGCGGTCGACATAAACGTCCAGACGCAGGGCGAATCTCGGGTCGGTCTCGTGGCCGTGGACAGGTCGGTCTTCATCCTGGCCCAGAATCGCCTGAACCTGCAGCAGGTCTTCAACGAGCTTGAGAAGCTCTACATGGAGCCGCAGGTGGAGCTCCACGAGGCGCGCCGCATCAACACCATCACGACGCGCGGCGCACACGAGACGTTCCGAGACGCCGGCACGATCGTACTGACGAACAAGGACGTTCCGTCGGGCGAGAAGCACGAGCGGCCGCGGCCCGTGGAAATGGAAATGATTGCTGCTGCACCTGCTGCACCTGCACCTGCTCCAGTCAGCATTGGTGCTCCGGCCCCCGAAGCCAGTCCCGTCCAGAGCGCGCCGGAGGACCTGGCGGAGGTGAAGCGGGTGCGCCAGTTCTTCCCGGAGACGTGGATATGGCAGGACATATATGCCGGCGATGACGGCGCCGCCACCGTGCCGGTCGAAGCGCCCGACAGCATCACGACGTGGATGCTCCGCGCAGTAGGCATCTCGAAGGAGCACGGGCTCGGTATGGGAGAGAGCTCGCTCCGGGTGTTCCAGCCGTTCTTCCTGACGGTCGATCTGCCCTTCTCCGCGATTCGAGGCGAGGAGCTGCCCGTCAAGGTCGCGCTGTTCAACTACCTGGAGACATCGCAGGAGATATTCGTCGAGATCGAGGAGGCCGACTGGTTCGACCTGCTCGACGAGCCGTTGAAGTCGATCACCATCGATGCCAACGACATCGGCGGGGCCGAGTTCATGATTCGCCCCAGGGGTCTCGGCCGCAACCCCGTCAAGATCACCGCGCGAAGCACCGAGGCCGCGGACGCCGTCATCAAGGAGATGCTGGTGGAGCCCGAGGGCGTCGAGGTCGAGATCGTTGGCAATCACGTGATCTCCGACGGCCATCGCCACGAGTTCCACCCCAGCCTGCCGTCCGACGCCATCGACGGCTCCGGTCGGGCCTACGTCGCGCTGACGGGGAGCTTCTTGACCCAGACCATCGAGGGTCTCGACCAGCTACTCAAGATGCCCTATGGGTGCGGCGAGCAGAACATGATCCTGTTCGCGCCGAACGTGTACATCGCGCGATACCTGAAGGATACCGGTCAGCTCAAGCCCGAGATAATGGCCAAGGCCGAGCACCTAATGACGGTCGGCTACCAGCGGGAGCTCACCTACCGGAGGCACGACGGCAGCTTCTCTGCGTTCGGCGAAAACGACGCCGAGGGGAGCCTGTGGCTCACTGCGTTCGTGCTAAAGACGTTCGCCGAGGCGAAGGCGCTGATGTACATCGACCAGGAGGTGATCGACTCTGCGGCTGATTGGATAGAGAGTCACCAGCTCAGTGACGGCTCTTTCGAGAACGTGGGATTCCTGCACCATCAGGAGCTGCTCGGCGGACTGCAGGGGCGTGATGCGCTGACGGCGTACGTGGCCATCGCGCTCCTGGAAGCGGACAACACGGGCTCCGCCGCGAGCGCCGTCCGCTACCTGGAAGGCCGGTTAGACGAGATCGACGACCCTTACACGATGGCGATAACAACCTATGCCCTGGAGCTCTCCGGCAGCGCGCTCAAGAGCCAGGCCTACGAGAAGCTGATGTCCATGGCCCAGGTAGACGACAACGGCGCGCTGTACTGGGGCGGCGGCGGACTGCCCATCGAACCGTATCCCGCCGACCACGGGCCCGCTCGGCACGGGGACCAGAGTGCGGCCATCGAGACCACGGGCTATGCGCTGCTCGCCCTGCTGCATCACGAGGACCTTGTGAGCGCATCCCGTACAACCAAGTGGCTGGCAGGCCAGCGGAACGCTCTGGGCGGCTTCGGCTCGACACAGGATACCGTCGTCAGCCTACACGGCCTGACCACCTTCTCGACGAAGGTCCGGACGAACGTCGACATGACCGTCGTGCTGGAGAGCGACACCTGGCGCAAGGAGGTGCACATCACGCCCGAGAATGCCGACGTGCTTCAGACGGTGCAGGTCCCTCTGGGCGAGGTGATCGTCGTAACGGCCGAGGGCAAGGGCGACGCCGTCCTGCAGTCGGTGCTCCGGTACAACGTCCCGGAGCGGAGGACGGAGATTCAGGACGTGTTCGACATCGCCGTCGACTATGGCACCGATCACGTGGAGGTCGACGACCTCATCACGGTCTCTGTCTCCGTCACGTTCACGCCTCCTGTTGCGATCGAGGCGGGCATGGTCGTCCTGGACGTGGCTGTGCCTACGGGGTTCGAGCCGGTGCGCGATACGATCGCGGCGCTCGTCGAGGAGAACGATAACCTCAAGCGGTTCGAAATCGCTGGTCGGAAGGTGATCCTCTACATCGAGGACATGATGCCCGCCGAGACGGTCTCATTCGAGTTCCAGGCGCGTGCCAAGTACCCCGTGCGTGCCAAAGAGGTCGTCTCCCAGGTCTACTCCTACTACCGGCCCGAGTACCGTGGCGAGACATTGGGCGGCGCGATGACCGTGGCGGAGTAGCGATCCCCCCGGCGCCACCGCGGATTAGCCGAGATCGGCTCGCCGGTCCCTGGGTCAAAGTCGACCCCAGCTTGGTCAAGCACGTTGGTCACGTCCCGTCAGGTGGTGTAAGAGAGCGTCATCCTGTTGATGTTGTCTAAGCCGCAGTCGCTTCTGCGGGTTCGGCCTCTGCAAGAGCTTCATTGAAGGTGAGAACGGTGGGTGTGAAGTATCGACGGCCGACGGCCCATTCGTCGTGCTGTTCAGCGAGGACGGTGCCAACCAGGCGACGCACGGCTGGTCGGTTGGGGAAGATGCCCACGACATCGGTGCGACATCTGATCTCCTTGCTGAGGCGCTCCAGGGGGTTGTTGGACCAGATCTTCTTCCAGTGGGGGACAGGGAAGCTGGAGAAGGCCAGGATGTCGGGTCCAGCCCTCGTCCAGTAGAGAGGCCACCTGAGGGAACCGGTCCTGGAGTTGATCGGTCACCCTATCGAGCTGTGCGTGGACCTCCTGAGGGGACGGCTGCTGGTAGATGGTGCGGACCATGGTGGCCACCCAGGGCTGAGCGCTCCTGGGGACCTGAGTGAGCAGGTTGGTCATGAAGTGGGTGCGGGACCGCTGCCAGCTGGCTCCGCCGAAGACTGCGGCGATGGCGCCTCGGAGTCCCTGATAAGCGTCCGATACCACCAGCCCCACCCCGCCGAGGCCCCTGGCGGACAGCGAGCGTAGGAAGGCCAGCCAGAAGGCACCGTCTTCACTCGTACCCACGTCCATCCCGATGATCTCCCGCTTGCCCTCGCCATTGACGGCCGTCGCCACCACCACGCTGACGTTGACGATCCTGCCGTCCTCCCTGACCTTCTGGGTCAGTGCGTCCAGCCACAGGTAGGGGTAGGGTCCAGCGTCCAGCGGACGGCCCACGAAGCCATCCACCACCACGTCCAGCTCCTGACAGATGCGCGACACCTGGCTCTTGGAGATACCCTCACACCCCAGGGCCTTGACCAGATCGTCCTCCCGCCTTGTGGATACACCTTCCACGTAGGCCTGCTGGATCACAGCCAGCAGAGCTCGCTCGCTGCGGCGCCGTGGCTCCAGCAGGCTCGGGAAGTAGCTCCCTTCTCTGAGCTTCGGGATGTGCAGATCCATCGTCCCTACACGGGTATCCCACGCCCGGGACCGATACCCGTTGCGCTGGGTCACCCGCTCAGGGCTGCGTTCTCCATACTCAGCACCGATCCTCGATGACACCTCCGCATCCATGATCCCCTCTACCAGCACTCTCAGTGCCTCCCGTAGGAAGTCCACGTCACCGTTCATTCCCCCCTTGCGCAATAGCTCCAGCAGGTCCATCCTTTCCTTGACCACTGTTGTCCTCCTTTCTCGAGCTTTCTTCTTTGCCCGCTAAGGATGACGCGGTGGTCTCTCTTTCTCCAGACCCTCTCCCTCTTACACCACTTCCTGGGACTCTACTTCGCTCTTCGGCCGGTCCTTCGGCCTCATCCAGCGTCAGCCGCGGTAGCTCTTCCGACATCCGCCGGATTTCCCGAGAAGCCTTGCCGACAAGCCTCGCCGCATCGACCATGCGGCTCGGCCCCAGCAGGATGAATGCCAGGAGCAGGACAACCAGGATCTCCAAGGTCCCCATGCCCAGGATGTTCATGGTCGGCGGCACTCCGACGAGGAAGTCCAATAGGGCCTGAGCCGCACGTCTGCGCCCTGCTGATCGAGAAGAGTGACCACCTCGTCACCGAGGGGAGCAAACGCCTCGGAGGTGAACTGACTGCCCTGGTCGGTGTTGAATATCCCAGGCAGGTCTCTGCTCAACGCCTCTGTTGCGATGCCTTCTCAACGAGAGCAGTCATCTGGGCAGGCCGTCGCACGCGGTAGCCAGGGGTCCCTAGCCACGTGGACTGCGATTCATTGCAGACCCCTATTTGCTCCGTTCATTACTGGATTCCCGACTCATTCGTTTCTAGTCTTTGACAACTCTACGTCTGGGAGCGTCACAAAGGCCGATTCGCCGACGGCTATCGAAACGACCGACGCATCGAAGCCTGGCTTCGCAAAGCGTACGATGTAGTCTCCCATAGGTATGTCGGTAACGGCGAATTCGCCATTGGCAACGGAGACCGCCATGCGACTGAATCCCTCTGTGGTAACCTCTATCCGCCCACCGCTGTGATCGGTCTCGCCGCGTAGCACGACCCTACCGCTTATGGCCGTGACACTCAGGGCGGAGTTCGCCAGGATCACAGGATGTAGGGTCGTGGTATCGCCATTCGCTACTTCCACCAGGCCAGAGGAGGTAGGCGGAAAACCGGAACGCGTGAAGACCAGTACGTAACGACCCACCGGGACATCCCGAAGCAGGAAAGAGCCGTCACGGCCGGACACAGCGAGCAGATGGGTCACGTAGCTGGGTCCATCATCAACCCATCCAACGCGCACCATCGTGCCCGCGTGGTCTTGTCCGCCCTCGACAACAACCTTCCCGACAACATCACTGGTTGATACTCCAGGTGCCGGCGCAATGGAGGGGACCGTAGGGATAGGTCTGCCCGCTGCCATCGACGAGGCGATCTCGACAAGATCGTGTTCCGTCAGTTCCTGATCGACGGCCCCGGTGAGATAGAAGAGAACGTCTCCGCTCTCCCAGGCAACCGAGAGGTACTTCACGCCTCCAACATCCTGCTCGTAGCGGCTCCCCCAGTCGGTTCCAAGCCTTACTGGGGTCCATCGACCCACATCTGCCAGCTCACCGAAGAACCATGTCTCAGACAACCACAGGCGTTCCTGTCCAGCCGGGTCTCCGTAGACGAGAGTGACGCTCCTAGTGCCGCGTTCGTAGCGGACCATCCTAGCGCCGGTAGGATCGAGTGGCCCTGTGTCGTTGACGTTGACCTGAACCGAGTGGAGGTTGGGAGGTAGCACGTTCGGCTCGGTAACTACGGGTACCCAGTACCGCGCATAGGCCAGACTTACATCAGAGGAGTTAGGGCCATCTGGAATGGCCTGAGCAAGCGATCCGGGTGGTGCTACGGCGTCCCATGGGACGCCCCACCCGATATAGAAAGTGCCGCCAGCCGGGGTGAAGACGGCGGCAAGGGCTGGGCCAACGTCCGGGGACGCAAACGAACAGTCCTTATTTTGGACATCGCCCCGCAAGACGACGAAGAAGACCGACTCGGGTTGCGGTCCTCGCGGCTCGAAGTGAAGACCGGCGGCGTCTACTTGCGTGATGAAGGACCTGGCCTCCGGCCAGGTGAGTTCGGCCAGCAACACCTCTTCGACATCAGGAATCCTAAGAAGCCCTTTGCAGAAGATACCGCGAAATAGGGCTAAATCGACGGCCTCGCGAGCGTTCAGAAACTGACGGGCGTGGGTGAGGGCCGCTTCGTCCAACGATGAGGCACCCCCTTGCGCGACAGCCTCATCACCACCCGGCGATCTTTGCGAAGAGCATGCCAAGCACGTCGCGATCGCGACGCCTAGGGCCAACCTCAGCAATAGACTGGGTACATCCACTAGACAATCATAGACCAAGAAGCAAGAGGGCGCTCTCGCCGTCGACGCTCAACTCGTCCGGGAGGTGAAGACGTTCATGAGGATCGAACCTGACGAGGCCGTCGCTATTCTGGTAAGGGACGATGTAACTTCAGCGATCTTCCGCTTGAACTGAGAATGCGGCGTACGTAGATGCCTCCATCTGGTAAACCGACACACCTAGCAAGCGTCTTCGGAAAAGCGCCTGGGACGTGAAGTTCTTGCATTGAGGACTACGACCAGGTCACCCGCCTGAGACCCGACGACCTGCTCGTCCGCCACGACAGGCAGATGGCCATCGAGCGGGCGGAGGCGGCTGGACGGTGAGTGGCGCGCGTCGCAATAGCGCCACCGCCCGTCTGAACGCCGCCTGATTAGGCCCGCTGCCTCCGATGTATGGAGAGCAGTCACGAATTCGGGCAAGAGAATAGACCGACATACATGCTCAGGAGGGGACAGGCACCGTTTCAGACGATGGCTGCCCCTGTGTCTTGTGGTCAGCGGTCTGCGGCGGCTAGCCCCTGATTCCGCTGGTGCTCATGATTGGCGAGCGCCCACTCGAACAGCAACAGCGACGCCGCTTGCGGCTGCGCTGAACAGCAGCAGGGCTCCCAGCGCGAGAACCCAGACCGTTGTCGCCGTCCCCGGTCCGGCTGCCGCTGGCGAAGTAGGGACGTTCCCGGTGCTGTTGAGGGCCTTTTGCACCAGCATCCCCCAACTCAACTTGGCGTGGTGCCATTTGCCGTTGGGGTCCCAGGCGTCGCTGGAACCTCCCATGATCGTCCCCATGTTGAGGCTGTACCAAGGGTCGCCTGGACCTGGAATGTAGATGTACCCCGGACCTCCCAACGTGTCGGTGAAGTACTGCATGACATAGATCGTCCCCCTGTCTGCGAGATGGAACGAGACCTCATAGGTCTCCTCGACAGGGGGCGGCTCCGCGATCCGGCCCCGGTTCCAGTCTATGAACCCTCTCGTCCAGGGATCGAAGGGCTCCAGGGACTCCGTATCGGTGATCTCTATCGGTTCGGTCAGACCCTCCCCCGCTAGTGTGATCTTGTCTACGGGACCCTTGGCGTACGCGTGGGCCGTCAATATGAGGGAGGCCGCCAGCAACACTGCCACGACGAGTCCAACCCTTGCCGCCGGGGCCAGACACTTACCGTCAGGTTGGTTCCGGCTCTCCAAACCCGAAGTTGCCATACCTATGCGGCCTATGTAACTCTCGGCTTCGAGTCAACTTCTCCCGTTCCCCCGATGATAAGCTAAATCGCCCTTTCCCAGCAAGCAGGCCAAGGTCGCCAATCCTTCCATCGCCCCGTACACCGCTCCTTCCGTCAAAGCAGATCAACACTCCTGTACTGGTGTGCCCGCCCGACTCAGAGGAAGACCACGATACGCCGAGCGGCACCGCCTCTTGCCCGAAGGTGAGTGACATGTCCTTCGGGCAAAGACGAGTCCCGTGGCGTGGGAACATTGGGGCGCCAAACGAACGAAAAGGGCGGAGAGCCAACGTGGCCCCGCTGGCAGATGAACAAGACCCCGCCAACGATCTGTTATGAGATGCGGCTTTGGAGTACCTCACTGAGAGCTTGCCCACACACGAGCAGACGCTCCGGGCACGCGAGTGCATTACCACTAGAATCGGCTTTGCCGAGTTCCCTGAACTACCGGAGGACGTGAACCGCGTCTCGGTCGAAGGCATCTTCGAGCCTGGTCTTGAGGGCCGGCTCTTCTCACATGGGACTGTGATACGATCCTCACTGTTGATGGCAGGTGAGCCACTTCGGAGCGTCCAGTGGGAGGCGAGACTGAGATGACCAGTGCAGCGACGATGGAGCCCGCCCTTACGGGGCGTGGGCTGACGCAGAGCTTTGGCGACCGGAGTGTTCTCGATGGGGTCGACCTGGAGCTCCGCCGTGGAGAGGTCCTGGCCGTGGTGGGAGTGAGCGGCTCGGGGAAGTCGACGCTGCTCTACGCCCTGGCCGGGCTCCGGCAGCCGGACGGAGGCACGGTCGCGTGGGGTGACCACGCCGACATCTGGAGTCTGCGCGAGCCGAATATCACTCTGGTACGTCGGTCGACTTGTGGCTTCGTCTTCCAGTTCCCTGCCTTCCTCGACGACCTCACCGTCGCCGCGAACGTCGCCGTCCCGCTCGTCGTGTCAGGGACCAAGCCACGGGAAGCGCAGAAGCGGGCCTGTGAGCTGCTAGAGCGGTTCGGCCTCGGCGCTCTGACGGAGGAGTACCCATCTACGCTCTCCGGGGGAGAGCTTCAGCGCGCCTCGATAGCCCGTGCGCTGACGATGGACCCGAGCATCGTCTTCTGCGACGAGCCGACCGGCGCGCTGGACGAGAAGAACTCCGATATGGTGGTGGCAGAGCTGCGACGCGTCGCCACGGAGTTCGGCGTCGGCGTGTTGATCGTTACGCACGATCCCTCGGTGTGGGTGAAGTGCGACCGTGTGCTCCGGTTGGACGAAGGAAGACTGGTAGAGGACCGTGCGGCGGCATGAGGCTCTTCTTCCGATTCGTCTGGCCCCGCTCGTGGCGCTCGCTCTCTGTCTGGATTCCACTGATTGCGGTCGGCGTCATCTCATGCGTCGGCCTCTCGCTGGCGATGGGGTTCCGCTCCGGCGTGCTTGCCCAGCACGATACAGCCACGCTGCGCGACGGAGGTAGCGGCTTTTCTCCAAGGACCCGTGCGGCCGGTGAGCCACCCCTGCGGTCATCCCGACCGGCTACCACTGGCTACGGGCCCCTGGTGGTTACGGTCTTCTGGGGAGAGGAGGGGCAGCGGCTCGACCTTCCGGGCATCCCTGAAGTCGAGGCGAGCGGTACCGTCCTGGCCTCCCCCGCCGTACTCGACCAGTCCAAAGACGACTGGACAGGTGAGATCGGAGCCTTGCTGGGCGACCGGCAGACGAGATCTCTTCCGAGGGAGGCATTGGCACATCCCCGAGAGATGGTGATCGTCGAGTTCATCGACATGGTGCCACTCGAAATCGCGTCGAAGTCGAACTTCCAGCCAATTCGGGCTGGCGAGAGTTGGGCACCCGAGACCGGTTTCGTGGTCATGGGTCTTCTCATACTCGTTCTTCCGTCCGTAGCGTTAGCGAGGGCAGCCTCCGCTGTGCACCTCAACACGAGGGCGCGACGAAACGGTCTGCTGAGGGTCCTGGGTACGCCACCACGACAGCTCGCCGTGATCATCGCGACCGACATGACAATCCCGATGTTGCTGGGTGCGCTGGTCGGCTCGGCCGTCTACGCAGGGGTCATGTCGTCGCTGAGGTCCTTCACCCTAGCCGGAAACTCGTACTGGGCGAGCGATCTGCTCCTGCCCGTCGAGCTCGCTCTTGCCTTGCCGCTGGTGGTCGTGCTGGTGGGGCTGATGAGCATCGCCCGCACAGTTCTCAGAACGGGTCGAGATCCTGTGGGAACGATGCGGCGGACTCGCCGTCGTCGGGTTTCGCCGTTCTCTTACGTGGCGACGGCCGCGACCCTTGCCGGGCCTGCGGCCGTGTTCATGTCCGCTGACGTGGATTTCGCGCTTTCCGTGTGGCTGATTGTCGCCGGGCTTTTCTTGAGCGTCGTGGGACATGAGGCATTGTCTCGGATAGTAATCGCGTCTACGGGCAGAGTCATCGCCAACGGAACGCGGGCTCAGGTAGCAGGTTCGAGGTTGTCGCGTTCGGGGGCCGAAGCCCTATTGGGGGTGTCCGCTACGTCTGTAGCAGTTCTTCTGATCGTTTTCGCCGCCTATGCGAACATTGACAACCTTCCGTCCCCGACTGGGGACTTCGACGTGTTCGCCAGATTCCCTGACCTGACCTCCCCCGAGCCGGCAGTCCGTGAGGTCGCCGGTTACGATGGCGTTACCCGAGTGGTGCCTATAGGCCGGGTTTCTGTCTCCATCAATGAACATGAAGGACGAGTTTATACGATGACGTGCGACGATGCACGCGGTTCGATAGAGATTGAGGGACCATGCAAAATCGGGAATATCTACCCGGTGCGTCGCCTCCTGGACGCCGATACTGTGGCCGTGAGACCACGGCGCCTCTTCTCCGATATGGGTGAGGCAACTCCCCAGTCTGCCACCGACACGCCTATTACCGGGACCTACCCGGTAGGAGGACGGGCCATCGCGTCATGGCTTCCCGCGACCTCGAACATCCAAGCCGTGCTGATTACAGACGAGAAACCCGTACCACAAGAGACTATCCTTCTAATCACCACTGACGGTGCCCCTGAGTCCCTTCGCCGGGTCATGGAGGGCCTACGGAACCGACCCGAAGAATCGTCTATTCTGACCCACGCCGCCCTCACTTCCCCAGTTACCGAAGCAACGTTGGTTCTGTTCCCATACCTGTTCATGATGGCCACCGCGTCCGCGGGTACCGCATCGGTCGCTGTTCTGTTCGCTGTGCTGTTGCTCTTTCGCCAACGCCAAGCGGAGTTCAGGATGCTCCGCGCTCTCGGCGCGACCCGGGTGCTGCTGGCCTTCGACCTCGTTTTGCTCTTCGCAGTTCCACTGACTCTATCCTTTGGACTAGCAGTCGCCTCCGGCGCGGCTCTAGCGACTTCATACAACACAGCCTTCGGTGTCCCCGCATCAGAGATCAACCTTCAGGCTGTGTTCGTCTTGGCCGTGGTGCTGGCCACTGGGTTCGCTGCGACGGTACTGGTAGCAGGAAGGGCAGTTCGTATACCACCGCTTGTCACTGACCCCGACGCTGCGGCTGGATGACAGCTGGTGTTGGATTCCACGGGCGAATGATACTCATATCATCTCGGACTCGGGCGAACCTACACAAATGGCCGTGACATCTTTGGGAAGAGGGGGACATCGCTATTCTGCGATGTCCCCCTCTGTGTTCTGGTGGTTCACACGCGCTTCTTTATCGATAGCTGAGAATACCGCAGAACCGAGTCGGCAACCGGCTGCGCCTCCCGGATTTAGATAGAAAGCAAAAAGGGGCCGATACATGAGGTCGTTGTCGGGTCTCCCAAGGCCCGCCGCCTAGAACAGCCTCAACGTCTGCTGCTGTTGCGCCGACTCCCCCTCGGTAGTATCCCGCGTCGCTCCCTGTCCGCGCCGGGACCGACGCCCCGTCGATGTTGCAGGTCGCACGTAACCCGGAAACATCTGGGCCTCCTCCCACCTGGCTCTTGCCCTCTCTATCACCGCCGGCACCTCCTGAGTCAGCCCGCACATGTCCGGTGCATCGACCGACTCTACGTGCGGGTCCGACGAGGGCTGTTGCACCCCTATGGTGGCCCTGCCGTCCTTGATGGACACGACCACCTTCAGGTCTTCCGGCGCACCGGCCTTGTCTCCGGCAGCCCGGTCCTTTGCGACCTGCGAACCTTGCGAGACCTGTTCGGCCTCGTTCTTGCCGTTTTCCTTTTCGGTAACGGCGACAGGCTGGTTGGCTGTCGAATCACCGAAGAGACTATCGGCAGCGCTCAGGGCATCTGAGCGGGTTGTTTCCGTTCCATTCTCACTAGGCATGATTTCTCCTTTTCCTAGCTTGTTCTCTAGCTACGTTGTCACCCCGATCATAAGGTCGCTAGTCCCACCGCCACGCCACCCGGCTGCCAGTCCACTTCCTCGGATTCAGACCTCACGAACCGCTCCACAACCTCCGGGGTGACGTAGGTGGGTGTGACCGTTCCCATCTCCATATCCAGGTAGAGGCCCATGAAGGGGCAGGTTCCCGACACCATGCGCCGGACAACCTGGAGCACCAGTGAGGCCATCATCTGGTTGATGGTGGGGTCCTGGTCGGTGAGGTCGAGGGCCGCCGCGCAATCGACGTCCGGTGGGGTTGTTGGCACGGTCGTCAACAGGTCTGGTCGCTGAACCGTGGGCGCGGGCGCCAAGTAGCAGGTCTCGCCCTCGAAGGCTGGTTCTTCACAGGACAGATGGTGGGCGACGTTGCCTACGAGGACTTGGCCCCAGTTGGTATCGTTGCCGGCGTCGATGAGCCACAGATGCGGACTGCCCGGCAGACACTCCGCCATGGCCCTGCGTGCGGCGGCGTTGTCGGCGCAGCCGATGAGCAGGCAGTTGCCGTAGGCGGGCAGGCCGGGATAGCGGTGCCCCTCGGAGCCGGATTCGTCCCCTCGGAAGGCGTAGACCGAGTATCCGATAGGACGCCCGTAGGCTTTGGCTAGCCGGTCGGCTAGGGCTTTGCTCTTGAGCTTGCCGATGTCCTCCTTGTAGAAAGCCTGCCTGAGCAGGTTGTGGGATTCCACCCGGTCGTGGTCGACCAGGACGATGGTGGCCTCCCTTCCTTGGAAGAGTCGGCAGAGGCCCTCAGCCACGAAGCCGCCGGTGCCGCCACAGCCCACCACCGTGATCCAGGGGCTGTCCATCAGGGATTGGTTGTCCAGGTAGTAGGGCATGGTTTGGTTACCTCCTTGTTGCAGTTAGGTCCTTGCTTCCTGTTGATACCGGTTGATACCGGCTCTTCGCCCACCGGCAGGACACCTGGGTTGGGTCCGCCGAACACCTGGGACCACGCCACCGGGGCGAAGTGGCCGTAGACCCCGACCCGGAGACTCAGCTCCGGCTCAGGAGTATCCAGCCGCCCCACGACCCCGTAGACGCGCAATCCCAGTTCATCCTCGTCGTCGGTCGTAGAGAAGAACGCGCGTCCCTCCCCATGTGAGTGGAACTCGGCCACGACACCGGCAGGGGGCCGGTAGGTGAGAGCCGAGGCGGTCCCGGTCTGTTCCGGCACCACCACCCGGTAGGCGGCCCCGTCCCAACGCACGGCGAAGAACCGCTCCATGTTTGGAGTCTCCTGGAACCAGCGCAGCCCCATCTCGAGCAGGTACGTCGGGATGGGGCCGTGACTGAGTTGAAACTTTTCAGTCACCGGAGCAAGGCCCCGCACCTTCCCAGCGGCGACCAGCACCCGCGTCACCAGATGGGCGCTTTGGGACTGGACGTAGAGGCCACCCGAGCCCAGCACGTAGTCGTAGCCGATGCCCATGACACCGGTGAGTCCTGTTGGGTGGTTGACCAGGTATCCCACCGGGCTGGATGCGGCGCTAGGCGTAGCGGTAGCCCCGTCTCCCCTCGGAGACCGCCATTGCATGGGCCACCGTGCATTGAGGAACAAGGTCCTCAACTGGGTATTCAGTCTGTCCATCGAGCTCCTCCCATAGTGTGAGCAAGTCGTCGGGGTGTTTCTTCGAGCGGTTGCGGGTGTCCCCCGTCATCGAGAAGAACGACCGGAAGAACGACTCCGGTATCTCCCCGACCTCCTCCGGGAACGTATGGCTTCCAGGGCAGGCCCGCCCGTCGTTGAAGACGTTGAAGGCCGGAGCCCGGTAGAGCTGCTGCTCCGGGTCGGTGGGCCGGCTCGGTGCGGCGTAGACCCAGGGGGCTCTACCTGGTGAGCAGACGAAGACCAGGCCGGGCATGGGCAGCTGGAGCCGAGCGGGAGGCTTGAACGCCTCCTTTTGGAGCGCCACCGGCCAGATCCTCGGCGGCCGCCACAGGGCGACCACCCTTCCGGTCTCTCCCTGGGACCACCACAATGCGTCCTCCGGCAGCAGCCCCGAGGAGAACCCCAGATGCTGAGTGAGCGCGTTGGCGATGCCGTCCGCCGAGACGGTCCTGACCCAGTTGGCCCCGTCCCCGAACCCCCGCAGCAGGATGGTCTCGTCGTAGACCTCGATCTGCAACTTGAGCTCGTCGCTGGGCACTTCCGTTTGGCCCGGCAGGGACCACCGGGTCGTATCGGTGTCTTCACTCATGTTCGTTTACCTCCGTATTTTGAATGGGCAGCCGTTCCAGGATGAAGTCGAGCATTTCGGCGAAACGGCCCGGCAGGTCTTCTTCCAGCCAGTCGGCGAGCCGATCCACAGAACCCATGACGGCCTTCGCCCGTCGCCACTCCTCTGTGCCCTGCTCGATGATCTCGTCCTCCCAGGGGTCGGCGAAGCCCTCGTACATCTCCTCGTAGGTGCAGTCCAGGAAGAGGTTGCCGCTTTCGGCCCAGACCCAGGTGGCGCCCCTGGCCGCCCCCTCGAATCTGGTGCTCTTGACCGCCTCGGTGAGGTCGTCAAGCGGTATACCGCCATCGGGGATGCTGAGCAGGGTGTGTTGCGGGATGCTGGCGGCGGCTGACTCCAGCCATGCCACCCACATCCCGTCCGGTTCCACATAGAAGGCGTCGGGGGGCTTGACCAGCAGGGCCAGGGCCGAGAAGCCGTCGCGGTATGCGTCCCACATCTGGTGCAGGTCCTCGTAGCCTACCCCCTGTAGATCGTAGGGGATGCCCCTGCGGAGGGCTGTGAAGGCGGGCTCGTCCTCCTCGGAGAGGTAGTAGTCGAAGAACGGCGCGTAGAGGGGGAAGTGGCGCTGCTCGAAGGTTCGGGCGAATCCCTCCACTCTCTCGCGTGCGGTGGGGGGCGAGAGCACCGCCTCCGCCTCCTGGGGAAAGAGGCGGCGCACCAGCCCCGCGAACCAGGCGTAGTCGTCTGCGTAGGCGACCAGTGCGACCAGCTCCCGCAGCAACGGCGGACGCCGCAGGAGCAGGTCGGCCAGCCGGCTCAGCCGCGGCGGGGCCGCAGCTTCCATCGCAGCGCCTCGGCCAGGCGGCCCGTGGCCGCCGCGTAGTCCCGTGCCTGGGCGCAGGCCAGCTCCACCTCTGCGGGCTTGGAGGCCGCGGCGTCCAGGTCGAGGGAGCCGTCGGGACGTGTGAGCTCCGCCGTAAGCTCTATGAGTCTGAGGTCTGCCGTCGGCACCGCCGCCAACAGACCGGCAAGGGTCTTATTGTCCATCAGGCTCCCTCCTCAATGCTGGGCGGGGCGAAGGCGCCCTTGGTGCCCACCCGCCGCTGGAACTCGTATACCGTGTCGTCGCCGCGCCTGGTCTCCTTGACCGAGGCGTTGGCGATCTCCCCATAGAGTAGGGTAGGCCGCCGGCGAGTTACTCCGAGTTATCGGAGCACTTTTCCGTCGGCCCCCCTCCGAACCGGACATGCGGCTTTCACCGCATCCGGCTCTCCAGTGGTTAAGTCTGCTTTTTTTGCTGATGACGTTCAGTACAGTTTCGGTGTCTTGCATTGTGCAATCCTCCCTGTCGTATTCCGTCGAAACCACCTGCATTGGGTAGGGACGGCGCCGCCGATGGCCGGACTGCTCCGGCTGGTTTGCGCCATCCCCCCCTCCGAACCGGACGTGCGACTTTCACCGCATCCGGCTCTCCATCAGATGGGTTAGACCGGTGTGTCGGGAACATCGGCTTTTCCGCCATCCTCGTCGGGTTCATACATCCCGCCTCCGGCGTAGTTCGCTTCGTTCCACTCCCATCTGACTGCCCCCCTTCGCCATGCGGCCGGCTTTCCCGGCCTCGGACTACTACGAGGGCTCTGCCACACGTCCGGCGTTGGCCGAAGGCTGGCCTACTCCGTTGCCGGAGAGCCGGACGTGGTTCCCAAGTTCGACCAGGTTGCATCTTCATGCCGTCTTAGGTCCTGCCTGTACGCCTGGCACGGCTCGTTGCCGCGCTCGCCATCGGAGGATGCCGATCAAAGGGAGTACAGCATCCCTGCCTGAACAAGGCTGTCTCTGCAAGGAAGAGACAGAGATTCCGATGACTCCACCCTCGCCCTACCGTGAGCGGGTGGTTCATGGTTCGACGCTTCAATCAGCAGTTCCTTTCGTGACCATAACGGCACTCTGGCTAGCAGCGCGCGGCGTGGTAGGGTGGCCGCCGCCACATTGTCGGGAAGGCTTCAGACACGATTCCGCCTCTGGCCCTCGCGCCTGCTTCCCTAGCCACCGGCCTACTCCTGGCCGGGTTCCACACCTGGAACGTTCAACCTATGCGCTTCTTGGCGCACCCTCCTTCGCCATGTGCCAGGCTTTCCCCGGCTCGGACTACTACGAGGGCTCCGTTGCCATAGGGGTCTCCCCCCGTAGGCAATCCCGCGTTCCGTTGACATAGGATGTTCTAGCGCGACTTAGGTGCCCCGTTCGCCCCCTTGAATAGACCCCATTGGTCATCGCCCACGAGGTTACGTCAATAGGTGTGTAAACGACATCAGGCGGCGACCTTCTCAGCCGTTGATTCAATGGCGATTCCATCCGCATACTGTGCACCGAGATAGACGTCTTCGATCAACTCAGGGGCCTTCAGACGCCTGAAGCGCTGTTCGGCGACCATCAACATTTTCCAGATCACCGCTATCGCCCGATCGACCCTCTTGTAGCGCTTGGCGGCATCGGTCCGAAGCCTGAGGGCCGCGAAGGGTGATTCTACCGGGTTCGTCGTGCGAAGGTGCCCCCAGTGCTCCTTTGGGAAGTCATAGAAGGTGACCATGCGGTCCCAGTCCCGCTCCAAGGCCTCTGAGGCCGCCTCGTAGGAATGGTCGCCGCACCACCTGGTGAACACCGTCCTGAGCCGCTCAGCCTCTGTCCGAGTCGGCGCGTAGGGGATAGTACGCAGCATGAGCTTGGCCTGGTCCTGTTGTCGCTTTGGAAGCTTGGCGAGCACGTTTACGATCTTGTGGTTCCAGCAGCGTTGCTCTGCCGCCTGCGGATAGACGTTGCGCAGAGCTCCCCAGATGCCCAGGTGTCCGTCTCCAACCACCAGCCTCGGGCAGCTCAAGCCCCGGCGCTTGATGTCCCTGAGCACATCGGACCAGTTCTCTGTGGACTCCCTGTATCCGGGAACAGCGCTCACCACCACCTTGCTCCCGTCGCTCAGGGCCGCCATCACCACCAGTACCGCCGCCTTCTCCTTCTCAAGACCAGCCTTGACGTAGACTCCATCCACCCACATGTAGACCACTTCCAGGTCATCGAGGGGCCGGCTGCGCCATTGGGCAAGCTCATCGTTCCACTTGGACTTCAACCGGGCCACCGTGCTCGCCGATACCGGTGCGTCCTCTCCCAGCAGCCCCCGCAAAGCCAGATCGAAGTCGCCTTCGGATAGACCGTGCAGGTACAGCTCGGGGATCAACTCAGCAACCTTCCTGGTCCTGTTGACGAACAGCGGCAGCAGCCGGCTCTCGAACTGCTCCTCGGTATCGCGGACTCGCGGCCGCCTCAGCTGTATCGTTCCCGAACTCAGCGTAAGCCTCCGGGCTCTGCCGTATCCGTTCCGATAGCCTCTCTCGTTGTCCGAGTCGGATCTGAGCGCCGACTTCGCCCTTCCCAGAAACGCCGTCACCTCCTCCTCCAGCAACTCCTGGATCAGCCTCTGGACCTGGCTTCGCACCCAATCCTCCAACTGCTCCCACTCCGGCCTTGACTCCGACCTACTCTCAGTGCTTTCCTTCCTCATGGGCGGTCTATCTCCTCTCTTGGGCCTCGAGCCCGTGTTGTTCAGAGAGAGGGTACACCGCCTGACTGTTTACACACTTTTTGAAGATACCTCAGATAGACGAACACCACATGCAAAAGGAGAAGACGATGACAAACGCAAGCAACAACGGATCGAAGAAGCCTGCACCGAACGCCGGTACGGGGAACGGGGCGGTAGCCGAGGCGATAGACGGAAAGCGCGTGCAAACAGCTGCAAACGGCGGACCCGGCGCAGCCGGGTCTGAGCTGGTCGACGGCTGGGATAGCCTTCCGCCAGCCGTGACGCGAGAGCTGGCCAAGCCGCTGGACGCGAGCCTCGTATCCCAGCGCAGGGGCCGGGCCGGGCGCGACTACGCCTACATCGAAGGGCACACCGTAATCGACCAGGCCAATCGCATCTTTGGCTTTGGCGGTTGGGGGTTTGACCTCGCCGGAGAGGTGGTCCTGCGCGAGATCGAGAACGTCGATCCTAAGACGGGGGAGGTGCGGCGCACCCGCGCCTACAGCGCCCCGGTGCGCGTCACCGTGCCCGGCGCGCCTCCGCGCACCGACGTGGGGTTCCACGTCGTCGCCGACGAGACCGGAGAGGGGCACGAGACTGCATTCAAGGGCAGTGTAACGGACGGCCTCAAGCGCGCCCTGCGTACTTTCGGTAGCGGCTTTGGAAACTCCCTCTACGGGGACCAGCCCGCCAACGGGCGCTCAACAAGGCAGGGAAGCGGAGTCGGCTCAGCCGACCTGTCTGCTGACAAGGCAGGCTCACTCGCGCCCTCGTTGAGAGCGACGCTGCTCCACCTCGGGGCCATGCAGGGCATCGACGAGAGCCGGGTACGAGAGGCCGTCAAGGCGAAGACCGGCAGGGACCTGGACGAGCTGCCCGCGTCGGAGCTGACGCCCCTGGTGGAGGCCGCGACCAATAAGCTCCACCGGACCGCTGAAGCTGAGAGCAAGGAGGCCGCATGAGCCCGCCAGGTCAACAACATTCAGCCAGACCCGATACAGAACGGGGCCGAGACGACAGAGAGTCCGGCCCCGTCTTCATTCTACGGGCCACCGACCGGGCCGTGCTGGACCAGGTGGAGGAGGCGCTCGCCTCGCTCTGGTTCTGCATGGCACGGGTCGGCCACACCCGCTTCCAGGAGGAGATCGAGGAGGTCAGCGACGAGTGCTTCGATTCGCGCCGCGCGCCGCTCCACGAGGTCGTAAGGCGCTCTCATGAGCTCTTCGAGCACGTTCATGCCGAGTACACCGAGGAGATTCAGAAGCGGATCGGACACAAGCTCACGCCGTGCCCGCACTGCAAAGGGAAGGAGTGACGAGATGTACGAGAAACGGACCCTACGAAAGATGAAGCCGGTACAGAGGCGGCTCGCCATCCAGGCCAACGAGATCGAGCGGGTGCAGCGGCGGCTGAGGAGGCTGGTCGAGGAGGTGGCCGGGGTCGAGCAGGAGGTGCTCCTGTGGGAGGCCGCCGATAGTAATGACCGGGACAATCTGGTCGGAATGCTCAGGCTGCCCTGCCCGGACTGCGGACAGCCGATCGACCAGTTGGGCGGCCTCTTCTGTCCGCGCTGCACCAGCACCCTCGACCTACTGGCCTTGTGGAAGGAGGGAGGACGATGACGACGACAAGAAGCAGGCCGACGACGCTGCCGAGCACGACCACGCGGCTGAGGACCGAGCGGGGCAATCTCTACGTGACCATCTCGACGGACGAGGACGGCGAGCCGTTCGAGGTCTTTGGCACCCTGGGCAAAGCGGGCAGCTTCGAGGGCGGTGTGACCGAGCTGGCCTGCCGGCTGGTCTCGCTGCACCTGCGGCGCGGAACTCCGCTGGCCGAGATAGTCGACCAGATCAGGGGCATTCACGAGATGCAGCCCTGGCCGAACCAGTTTGACGACGGTACGACCGTGTTCGTCCACGGGCTTGGCGACGCCATCGCGCACGTGCTCAAAGGATTCCTGAAGTCAGAGGAGGAGGTGGAGGCAACCGAAGCGAAGCTCGCCGCATGAGCCGCACGAACAACGGAGAGATCGCAGGCAAGCGGGGCTGTCTCATGGGACGGCCCCGCTCTTACGTTAGAAAGGAGGACGAAGCAATGGAACAGAACGAACAGAACCCACCCCGTAACGGAGTCTACTCGCGCCCTTCGGCGTACTTCGACGATGACGGCACGCTGGTGGTGCGGGCATCCGCAGCAGCCGGCTGTCGCCGCGCACTGTGGTACGCCGCGACTGAGTGCGAGAGGACGAACCCGCCCACCGACGAGGCGCTGACCGTCATGGAGGCGGGCACCGCCCTTGAGCCGGTGGTGCTGCGCGCAATGGAGCGCGCCAACTGGGACGTGATCCCCACCGACCCACAGGCCCCTCAGACTGTTGCCTTCCAGATCGCTCCGAACCTGAAGGTGACCGGGCACCCCGACGCGACCGGCGTTCTGCCGCTCTTCGGCGGCGACGAGGTGATCGTCGAGGTCAAGACCAGGGGGCCTTCGGCCTACCGCCGCTGGCAGGTCCTCGGCGCGGAACGGAGTCACCCCGAATCGGTCGCGCAGCTTGCGCTGTATTCCTACGGGGAATACAGAGAGCCGCGCGACGGGGTGATCGCAACGATGGACACGGGGAGCAGGGAGTGGGACGTGGAGGTGATTCCAGCCGACCGGGTGGAGGTCGCCCTGGAGAGGGTCAGATCGTGGCTCGGCGAGCTGGCGGACCACTACACGCTGAACGGCCCCGACCCCGACACGCTGCCGGAGAGGGACTTCCCCGCCGACAGCTGGCAGTGCCGGTCCTGTCCATTCCTGGACACGTGCCTTCCCGGTAACGCGGGGCTCGCGAGTCAGGTAGAGACAGGCTCCGGCTCCGCTGGAGCTACGGAGTCAGAGAACCGGGTCACAAGACAAGATGCACAGGCTGCGGTGGCCAGCTATGAGGCGGCTCAAGAGTCGACCAGGGAGCCGGACCGGGCCAGGCGAGAGGCGCTCGACACCCTGAAGACGTGGATGCGCCAGCAGGGTCTCACGAAGACGCCCATCGAGGGCCGGGCGAAGGAACGCACCGTCAGCCTGGTCCACTCCCGCCGCTACTCGGTCGACTATAGGAAGCTGAATGAGGCCCTCGACCCTGAGACCCGAGAAGAGATAGTGACTGAGCACGACTCTGAGTACGTGAGGGTCAGCTAGACGCTCCGTCTCCGAGAGCCGGACGGAGGCTGGCCCATCCGAGGTTCTCCTCTGCAACGTCCGACCGGAACACTGAAAGCGAAAGGAGTAGGAAGATGAGCAGATTCGTATCGAAGACGCTCAGGAAGCTGCCGAGCGCGACCCGCGAGGTCGCCCGGCTCAGCAACGAGATCGCCTCGGCGCAGGTCCGGTTGGCCAACCGGGTATCGAGGCTGGCCGAGCTTGAGAGAACGGCGGACGCCTCCCTACGGGTGAGGTGCACGAACGGGGCGCACGCAAGTCTTGTGGCCGCCTCGCTGAACTTCGTCAGGTCGCTCGACCCGGAGACGTCCGGCAGGGCTAGGACCGCCGCCATCGGACGGCTCAAGGACACGGTAGCGCCCTTCTGTCCCGACACACTGTTCCCCGACGAGGACCACGCGCGGGCGGAGCCGGGTGCCGAAGACCCGAACGCTGAGCTCGCCGATCACGTCGCGGATGCTCTCAAGGGAGACGAGGTTCAGGGGGCAGGGGACCGCAGCTGACCCTCCGACTCCGGAGCGCCCTGGACGGGGCCGATCCCAAGACCGGACGGCGCCGCTTCTATTGGCCGTGACTTCACGGCACATCACACACAAGGAGAGCTGAAATGGCAAGGACGATAAACAGAGTCGAGCTACTGGGAAGGGTCGGGAAAGAGCCTGAGATGAGGTACACGAGCGGCGGGACCGCCGTCACCAACCTGAGCCTGGCGACCGACCGGCCCCGCAAGGACGGCGAATCGACGACGGATTGGCATCGGGTGGTCTGCTGGGCGAAGCTGGCCGAAACCATCAATCAATACGTCGCCAAAGGCGACCGCCTGTACGTGACCGGCCGCCTCGTCTACGACAGCTACGAGGGCGAGGACGGCCAGCGCCGGTACTACACCGAGGTACACGCCAGGGACGTGGTGTTCCTGGACTCACGTAACGGCCAGCGCGATACGGAGATCGAGAGCGACGCCGGCGCCCAGCCCTCTCCTAACGGCCAGGAGGAGGCTATAGCCTCTCCCTTCTGAGCCGCATCCAGCACACAGCCGTCCGCCTGGGGCGGACGCTCAACGGGGTCACTCCTCTACAGGGGCGGCCCCGCTTTTCGTTCGTAACCAATCACCTCAAAGGAGACCCCAAAATGACCACTGCCATTCACGAAGAGACGCTGCTGGACGCCCTGCGGAGCAACGTTCAGGTTCTGGGCGAGCTGGCGATGCGCTACGGGATCGAGACCCAGCCCGGCCGTCCCGCCGAGGACCGTCCGACCATCTCGTCGGCTGAGGACGCGCGGCGGCTTCTGGCCCCGGAGATGGCCCCGCTTGCACAGGAGCAGGTGCGCGTGCTCCTGCTCGACGTCAGGAACAGGCTCGTCGGCCAGAGGGTGATCTACCAGGGCACCGTTTCGTCGACGGAGGTGCGGACCGCCGAGGTGCTGCGTCCCGCCGTGAACGAGGCCGTTTCGCGCATCATCGTCGTTCATAACCACCCCAGCGGTGCGGCCGAGCCCAGCCCGGAGGACGTGGCCCTCACAGGGCGGCTGGTCCAGGCCGCAGAGCTCCTGGGCATCGAGCTATTGGACCACGTCGTGATCGGGGGCGACAGGGCGGTCAGCCTGAAGGAGCGGGGCCACATGTCCGCCTAGAGGCCGACCACCGGCCACGCGCTCACGTGGAGGGACCGCTCCTCCCGCGCATCACCCACGCCAACTGAAAAGGAGACAGCCCATGCTTGCAACCGAATACACACTCGACCCTGAAGCCCTGTTCACGATCTCCGCCGGCGGGTTTTCGGCCACCGCCGACGCCTTCGCCAGAGACGAGGAGGCCGAGACCCTCTGGTTCCTCTCTATGGTGGGCTCCCAGACGGCGCTCAAGGCCATCTGGGCCTGCCTGCTCAAGCAGCCGCCCGACACCGCCCACCTCATAAGGGGCGTGGAGGGCATGGCGCTCAGTGGGGGTTATGAGCGCTGCGTCATCCCGTACAACACCATCGGGACGTGGACGACGAAGATAGGCCGCCTGGCGGTCTCGGGCGGCTGGCACGCGCTCGTCTATACCCGCCTGGCCGAGCACGCCTTCGAGCGGGACGAGTTCCTGCTGCTCTCGCAGGCGGACGGTAAGTCCGCCAGATACTTCCTTCGTCTTAGCTTTGAAAACGCTGCCTTTTGCCGATTTCATGCGTGAGTCAAATACGATCAAGATTCTCATAGTTGCTCATAGATTATCTTGCCGTCTCATACAATCTCAGTTATAATGTGGGGTAGAATGTGGGGGGGGGGGGGGGGGGGGGGGTGACATGGCCGAGAATCGCAAGGCTCGTCCGTTGACTGCGGCGCGAGTGAGAACGGAGAAGCGGCCTGGCCGATACCACGACGGTCAGGGGCTTTACCTTCAGGTGGACCCGTCCGGCGCTCGCAGGTGGCTTCAACGTATTGTGATACGCGGCAAGAGGACTGATCTCGGACTTGGCGGGTGGCCTCTTGTGTCCCTGAACGCTGCGCGTGAGAAGGCGCTGGAGAACCGCAGAATCGCGCGTGTAGGCGGCGACCCTCGAACGGAGAAGCGAGACGTACCGACCTTCGCTGAGGCTGCCGCTGAGGTCATCAAGCTCAATCGCCCGACGTGGAAAAACGCAAAGCATGCGGCCCAGTGGAGTTCTACTCTCAGGACATACGTCTTTCCATATTTTGGCTCCAGACTAGTAACCGAGGTGTCGGGTTCGGATGTCATGAAGGCCCTAACCCTGATATGGACCGCCAAGCCAGAGACGGCGCGGCGAGTGCGCCAGCGCGTAAGCGCGGTGATGAAGTGGGCTATAGCCAATAACTACAGGCCGGATAATCCAGCTGGCGACGCCATCGAGGCCGTGCTTCCCAAGACATCGCGGACCCAGGTGCACCATAAAGCTCTACACTATGCGGATGTCCCGGCAGCCCTGGACGCCATTAGAGCGTCCACCGCCGGGCCCGCCACCCGGCTGGCCCTGGAATTCGCCGTGCTGACCGCCGCCCGCTCCGGTGAAGTTCGCGCCGCCAGGCGGGAAGAAGTCTCTCTGGACTCCCGGGTCTGGACCGTTCCGGCGGCGCGGATGAAGGCGGGCAGGGAGCACCGCGTACCGTTGTCGAGGCGCGCCCTGGACGTCCTGGAAGAGGCGCGCAGCCTGGATGACGGTCCCGGGCTGATTTTCCCCGGACGTTCGGGCAGGCCGTTGTCGGATATGACTTTCACGGCGTTGCTCCGGCGGCTGAACATCCCCTGCGTTCCCCACGGATTCCGCAGCAGCTTTCGGGACTGGGCGGCTGAGAAGACAGACGCACCGCACGCAGTTATGGAGGCGGCGCTAGCACACGTAGTGGGAAACTCTACCGAAGCCGCCTATTTTCGCTCTGACCTGTTCGACCGGCGGAGGACGCTCATGGATCAGTGGGCGGAGTACCTGGCTGAGCCGAGAAGACTGCCGAGTGGAAGATGATCTACAATCGCCGAATCTCCATTGAGAGGCTGAACGGACGGCTCAAGGGCCACCGGAAGCTGAATCATGTTCGTGTTCGGGGGCATCTTAAGGTTAGCGTCCACGCGATGTTGTCCATAATAGTATGTCAGGCACAGGCATTGGCGACCGGCACACGTGCATCGGTGCGCAAGGTGGCTTGAGGCAGATTCCATATCTAAATCCTTGACAACATCAAGACCATGAATACAATGGGGGCGTCTGAATTGGCGCCCTTCAATGACGGATTGGGTTTTCGAGACACAAGACCGTGACGACAACACTGTTCGGCTTTCAAGAACCCGCTGGAACGGGCATATCCTTGTCAAGCATCGCGAAGTAGGCCAATACCTCGCAGAGACACAGGATGTCATACTTTCATCAACCATAGGAACAGTCGATGGCGGAGGCGCCTACCATCTCTCTACCCTTGGAGCACCTTTGGGTGCTGAGTCGTTGAAATGAATCGTGAGTACCGTTCCGGTCTTAGTATCCCCGGTGTCCTCGTATCTAACAACTACTTCGAGGTACAGGTTTTTCCATTTCCCGCCAACTGTGATTTGAGATGGCTAGTAAAGCCTTAATGGCTAACATCAAGGAATCCAACGAATCCTTTCTCAGCCGTGCGCGACTAGAAATGCACGACTTTCAATTTGATCATGACGCCGATATTCTCTACGTCGCGATCGGGGAGTCAACTGAGGCTTTTTCTGTGCCCCTAGAATCAATGGGAGAACAGGTGTATCTGCGTGTAGAAGTAGGTACATTCAAAATTGTTGGCCTCGACATCATGCGCTTTAAGCAAGCCTTTCTTGCGAACGACCCACATGCCAAGAAAGTATTCGACCCCATTTTTGGTTTCTTCGGCGACTCTGACTGGCGATTTCAAACGGAACCCCGAACAGGTCAAGTTTCTGTATTTGTGCCTCCAGCCCATGAACCGGCGCAGTACCTTGATGCTTACATTCCAAGGGCAGCCTCCGATTTGGTCCCAGCCTAACCATCTCACTCGTCTGACACGGACCCCGCCTTCGTTCTAGACCTCTTTGATTCCCGTCCACGACCTTGGCCGAATATTGCATAACGCTGAACATGACTGCAAATCGAAAGCCCTATAGTAGTGGAGGGAAGTGCAAAACGCAGACTGTCTAGTTAGCGCGCCTAACCTTCATCGTGTCGCTCATGCCGTCAACCTCAAGGTGATGGGACGAACCTTCCTTCCAAACCCTGGCCTGTGGCATGTAGTCGTAGCGATAATGATACTTATATTCGGTCGGTTCCCATTCCTCTCCGTTTTGCAGCAGATACGTCTTGTCATCCCAGCCTTCAAAGGCCCCCGCTATTCTGCTTTCTGTTATCAGTTCGCGCTTCGTCATGACAGATACTCCCTTGATGTCGCTTGACGCTTCCTTCCATTCACGTACAATAGGAGCGTCTTTCACAATTAGGGTTTCGCCCTTCGTCTAGCCCCTGATTCTATAGAATCAGGGGCTCATGTTGTCTTTGCGGGCTTGACGGGAACCGTGATACCATGATATAGAACACCACTATGCTATGTATGATTGAAACAAGTGTTCTGTTCTAGACTGGAAGGATTCCCATGCTTCGCCCCAATGATGTAGTCAAGCCTGAATTCGATGAGGATAAGTTCAAAGAGCTCATCCTGTATATTGCTGGGCAATGCGAGCATGACTCGCATTTTGGCGCCATCAGTCTTAACAAACAGTTGTTCTATTGTGATACTTTGGCCTACGCCAAGTTGGGCAAGCCCATCACTGGTGCGGACTACATGGCATTGGATTATGGACCAGCCCCACGGTTCCTCGCGCCCATTCGTGGGGACATGGTGGATGCTGGCGATATCGTAGTACGTAAGAAACAGCAGTTTGGCCACCCTCAGGATAGGGTTATCCCACTGAGAGAACCTGACCTGTCTTCGTTTTCCGGAGAGGAAATCGCCCTTATTGACCAGGTTGTCGACCTACTCAGGGGTGTCACCGCAAAGTATTTGAGTGACTTTACCCATGGCGAGTACGGCTGGAAGATCGCGGCTCTCCGTGAAACAATCCCGTATGAAACCGTGTTTCTCTCCAGAGAGGATGTGACACGGGACGATAAGCAGCGGGCGGAGGAACTGGTCATCCAACATGGATGGTAATGACCTCATTGACCTTGACTCATTCAAATGAGCCCAAGTACAGAGAGTTGGTCGAAACTGAGACTTTTGCACAACAGCGCGACCTCATTGTCTCCGATATTCATCGATACGACGACATCATGCACGGTCTGGGTTGGTCACTGGCGAAAGGCGCGGAAGAGTTTCCTATAGCGTATGGGCAGCTTCGTGTTGTAAAGACGAATGCCTTTGGCGACACACCCAGGTTGAGGATATTCTTCACAGTTGACGACGATGCAATACAGTTGCGCTGGATTGAACTCCTACCACTCGAGGATGAATCATTTACCTAGCGGCGGCCTGCAAAGCAATCACGGATAAGTAGCAGTGCAACCTACGCCACCCGCCGAACCATCCATCGCATATCAGCCGCTTCGCCAGCTTGCAGATGCACTAGCGCCGTAGCCTGAAACGCTAATACGGACATCGTGCAGTGGAGACTCATCTTCTTTAGACCTCGCACGCAATGCTTCTCTAGTCGCCGCGACTCTTTCAGACCTTTGAATACTCGCTCGATGCTCTGGCGAAGGGCGTAGGCTTCCCGCCACTCCCGGCTCCCACGCCTAACAGACCCAAACAGTCTTATATCCTTCTTAGGGTCTTCCCACACCTCGTCTTCACAGTAGCGGACGCCCCGCCGACCCCTGAGAATGCAGCCATCCCGACGACACTGGTAAAGGTGGCCCTTCTGCGGGTCGCTTCGCACATAGTCCATCGGCACCAGCCCCATGCAAGTGGGTACGCCCTCATCAGTGTATATACCTTCGTGAAGGGCCTTCTTCGGTTGGCTTCGTATATGAATGATGGGCGTGATGCCGTGCTTCGCCAGCCATTCGTGGTTGGAACGGGCGTCGTAGCCCTTATCGGCGATGGCAACATCGGGGCTAAACCACCCGTACTTCGTCTGCGCCTTCTCCATAATCTTGGGCAGTTCGGGTGAGTCGTGTCGACTGGCCGTCGTCACGAAACCCGTTATTGGTACGCCATAGGTCGCATCGGCGACGGCGTGATATTTGTACCCAAAATGCCATTCCTTGCCGCCCTTCTTTGCCTTGGCACTATTCTTGGCGGTCCATGAGGCTTCGGGGTCACTCACCGTCTTCCGGTTGGGATTGCTGTGAGACCGCACAGCGGTGCTATCGAGGGCAACCTTCTCACCGAATCCAGGTAATACCTCAGCAAGTTGGTCTGTTATGTGCACGAAGCACCGCTCTACCAGGTCTCGGTGGTCGGCCAGTCGCCTAATGAAACGATTGAACGTCCAGCGACTCGGTAAGTCGTCCGAGAAACCGCACGCTGCTCGGAGTGACGAATCATCTTCGAGCCGTCGGATTAGAGCATTTGTATGAGGGAGATTCAGGACGAAACTGGAGACATAGGCTCGCCAGAGAGCTTCTGTCAAGGGCGGTGTGAAAACGTACCAGCGGGGCGGAGCAAAACTGTACCACTGAACGCCGTAGAATGGGCATCAAGGTTCGTGGGGCGTTGGAGATCAGGCTCAGTCAGATAGCTGGCGGCCAGAAGTCTTCTTGCTGTGCTTGAGTCGGTAGCTGTCCCCGTTCATCTCCAGGATGTCGACATGGTGGGTGAGGCGGTCGAGGAGAGCTCCGGTCAGCCGTTCAGAGCCGAACACCTCGGTCCACTCGACGAAGGGCAGGTTGGAGGTCACCAGGACCGATCCACGCTCGTAACGCTGGCTGAACACCTCGAAGAGCAGCTCGGCGCCAGTCTTGGACAAGGGCACGAAGCCCAGTTCGTCGATGATGAGCAGCTTGAGTCGTGCGAGCCTTCTCTGCAGGTTGAGCAGACGCCGTTCGTCCCTGGCCTCGATCAGCTCGTGAACCAGAGCAGCGGCGGTGGTGAAGCCCACGGACAGTCCCCTCTGACACGCAGCCAGACCGAGACCGAGGGCGATATGGGTCTTGCCGGTGCCACTGTTGCCGAGAGCGATGACGTTGTGGGGGCGCTCGATGTACTCGCATCGTGCCAGCTCCAGAACCAGAGCCTTGTTCAGGGACGGCATAGACAGGAAGTCGAAGGTGTCGAGGCTCTTGGTCGTCGGGAAGCGGGCTGCTTTGATCCGACGTTCCACCATGCGATGGTGACGGTCGATCAGCTCCAAGTCCGATAGTCGCAGCAGGTAGTCCGGATGGTCAGCTCCCTCACTGGCACACTGGGATGCCAGCTTGTCGTACTCCCTCAGGAACGTGGGGAGCTTGAGTTGCTTGAGGTTGTGTTCGAGCAACATCGTGGACTTGTTGGTCATGACCGGCTCCCCGCCAGGAGAGCCATGTAGTCCCTGGTCGAGGTTGTTGCAACGTTGGTCCTGGGCAGATACGGGTACAACTCCATGTCGAGTCTAGGCGGTCGACCCTCGATCCTGCACAGCACCAGGTGCTTGACAGCATCGAAGCTCACAGCCCCGAGTCGAATGGCGTCTCGTACGGCGTCGTGGACTTCTTCCGGCTGGAAGTTCTCCATCAGTCTGAGCACCTGCACGAACTCCCTCTTTCCTCGCTTGCCCATCCGAGACTCCAGCAGCCGCCGCAACACTCCGAACTCCTCGGGCAACTCCCATCCAACCAGCGGCGCCGCCTGATCCAATGCCCTCGTCTTCTTCTCAAGGAGCGGCAGGTAATGGAGAGGGTCGAAGACGAAGTCGTCTCGATCGTAGGACCGCCGATGGCGGGCGATGACTTCAGCGCCACAGCTGATCACAACCTCGTGTACATATCCGCGGACCAGAACGTCCCGATGACCGTAGGCCACCGGGACCGAATAGTCATTGGTCCGGTATCTGACCAGGGACAGAGAACTGACCCTCGTCGCGTGCTTGTCGCTGGCGTCGTACGGTACGGCCGGCAGAGGCAGCAACTTCTCCAGGTCCCGCTCCAGCCGTTCTCCTATCGTCTCGTTGCGGCCGCGGAGTCGATCTTCGAACCGTCTGAGGCAGTGTTGCTCCAGATGAGCATTGAGGGCATCGAAGCTCTCGAACGATGGAATGGGCACCAGGAAGTTCCGGCGGACATAGCCGACCAGACCTTCTACTTTGCCCTTATCGTTCCCTTTGCCTGGACGGCCAAACCGGTCCTCGAACAGGTAGTGGGACTGAAGCTCGGAGAACACCCTGGTCCGCTGCCGGCGACCATCTCCCAGGATTCTGGCTACCGCGAGCGTGGTGTTGTCGTAGAGGATGCTCTGAGGCACTCCGCCCAGGAACGCGAAGGCGGAGACGTGTCCGTCGCAGAATGACTCCGTCGTCTCGGCGGGATACGCCTTCACATAGCACCCGTCGCTGTGAGGGAGGTCCAGGGCGAAGTAGTGGGCTTTGCGTTCCACTCCGCCGATGACCACCCACGCTTCGCCAAAGTCACACTGGGCATGTCCCGGGGAATGGGACAGTGGTACGAACATCTCTCGGGTCCGACGACGGCGTTCCCGGACGTAGTCCTTGACGATTGTGTACTTGCCCGGAAACCCGTGCTCGTCCCTCAACCGCTCATAGATACGCTTGGCGGTGTGACGCTGCTTCTTCGGTGAGCTCAGATCCTGCTCCAGGATCTGGTCCATCACACCCTTGTATGGGTCCAGCTTCGGTCGACGAGGCGGTCGGTCTCGTTGATACCCTGGAGGTACCGAGTACTTGAGCATCTTGCGCACCGTGTCCCGGTGCAGTCCGTATACCCGCGCAGCCTCTCGAGCGCTCATCCCTTCTACAAAGCAAGCCCTGCGAACTCGCAGGTACATCTCCACCTTGTACATCCAATCCACCTTCAGTCAGGTTCGGTCGTTCCTGATTGAAGGCGACAGGCGGTACAGTTTTCAAACGCCACACCTCAGCGCTCGACCGCCCAGGTGGTACATTATCTCTCCGCCCTTCACATCCTGCCGGTCGCTGGATACCCTGGCGTACAGGGCCGCCGGGGTGAGCGGCTGTAGGTGCTTCTTCTTCATGCTGTCCTCCTTGTCTGGAATGTCGTCGCTGTTTTCGAATTCAACCTCCCGCCACCCGGACCCAAACAATCCCGTCAACGTGTTCGAAGTGCCCATCGGCTGAAACGAGATCGGCGCCCGTTTCCATAGCATGAGCCGCAATCCAGACATCGTTTGTCGGAATTGGCCGCCCCTTGGCCTTCAACGCTGTCATTACCCGTGAGTAGCGGTCCGCAGTCACCGGACCCACAGGAACAAAGGACACGTAGGGACGTTCGAGGAAGGAGCGAAGTTCCGCAAGGTTCTGCTCGAAGTGCGCTCCCTGCCGGAAGCCGAATAGCTGCTCACCTACCACAACAGCCGAGAACAGCACCTCCTCAGCGGCCTGTATCAAGTCTCTCACCTCATGGTTGCCCCGCATGAACGCGGAGTAGGCGTTGGAGTCCAGTAGAATCCTCATGCCCACGCGGACTCGTCCACAGTCTCGAAGACCTCAAGGGCAGCATCAAAACCCTCTGCCTCATCTCGGCTCCATACGCCGAACAGGTCGTCTAACGAAGGCCCTATCGCGTTCGGATTCCCCTTGCGGTCCGTTATGCCGGCACCCTTCCTGAGCAGCCTCAACGCAGCTTGATTCAGAGAGATTCCCTCCTGCCTTGCGAGGCTATGCATAATGGTGCTCAGTTCGTCGTCGAATCCTCTGAGCGTAAGTTGGTTCATGTCGTGTTACCTCCTTGCGAGTCATTGTTAGAGGCGCCACGAGTCAGTATATCCGTCACCCCATGCGCGGGTCAAGGCTCGTCGGTCAATTCTCAGGTGAACAGTCGCCACGTGAGCAGACCGCAGATGACGAGCAGCACGACGGCGGTCACGCGGAGCATGGTAAACAACTGCTTCGTCTCCTTGTGCGCGGCGGTCTCCTTCCGGTACGCCTTCTCCAGCTCCTCGTATGGCCGTCTGCTGGCGGATGCGGACTCCCTGGCCTCGTCCCGCTCCCGCTCCAACTCGGATGCTCCTCGCTGCAACTCCGAGGCACTTTGTTCCAACTCCCGCACGGTCCGCTCAAGCTCGTCCTCCCTGACGATGGCCCGGCGCAGCAGCTCCTCGTCGCTCAGATGCTCCGGCCCGTGCATCCGCACGAACACCCGGCGGCCCTCCCTGCGGACCTCGACATCTCTCCTCCCGATCATCCGGTCGAGGGTCGAGAGGGATACCTCCAGTTCCTGCGCCGCCTCCGCTTTCGGCACCCAGCGGACAGGCTCGTCCATCGCTGCCTCCTCCCTTTAGCCCGAATCCACCGAAGGACGTCCTTGGGGACAGCCCTTGAAGAAGCCAGCGGGTGCTCCTCTGAATCTGGGATAATGGTTTTGGAACAGAAACCCGCCCGGAAACAAGGAGCACCCAATAGATGCTGCCACAGAACAAACCCGACCGTATCCGCGTCCTCTTTGACGACCATCGCCTGGTGGCCAATGCCGGCCTGCTCCTGCCGGCCACCCTAGCCCGGCACCTGGGCCTGCGGGAACTCGTCGACCATCACCTTGACCTCGGCGGAGCGCCGGGACGGGCGAACACTGGGGACAAGATGCTGACGCTGGTCGCTTCCGCGCTGGCAGGCGGCGACTGCATCGACGACGCCGATGCGCTGCGCGCTGGTGGGACGGTTGGTGTTCTAGGCTGCGTGGTCAAGGCGCCATCCACCCTGGGGACCTTCCTGCGCAGCTTCCGGTGGGGGCATGTCCGTCAACTCGACCGCGTGAGCCGCCAGTTGTTGGCCCGGGCCTGGGCCGCTGGGGCCGGACCCGGCGACTCGCCCCTGACCATCGACCTGGACTCGACCATCTGCGAGACCTATGGACTGGCCAAGGAGGGAGCGCGCCACCACGGCTATACCGGCGCCCGCGGCTATCACCCGCTGCTGGCCATTGCCGCCGGCACCGGCGAGGTGCTGATGTCCCGGCTGCGCGAGGGCCGGGCCAACACCGCCCGTGGCGCCGCCCACTTCCTGCGTGAGACGGTGGGGCGGGTGCGCTACGGCGGGGCCAGGGGACAACTCACGGTGCGGGCCGACAGCGGCTTCTACGCCCACACTGTCGTTGCCGCCTGCCGGGAAATGGATGTCCGCTTCTCTATCACCATCCGCCAGCGCGCCAGGCTGCGGGATCTGATCGAGGCGATACCAGAGGAGGACTGGACTCCCATTCCCTACTGGATGGACGGCGCCGCCGATGTCGCCGAGACGACTTACACCCCGTTCCAGACCAAGCCGGACGCCGCGCCGGTGCGGCTCATTGTCCGGCGGGTGAAGCCGACGCCCGGTTCCCAGCTCGCCCTCTTCGCCAGATACAGCTATCACGCCTTCATCACCGACCGCGATGGGGAGACGCTGGAACTGGAGGCCGATCATCGCCGCCACGCCGAGGTCGAGAACGCCATACGCGACCTCAAGTACGGCGTCGGGCTGAACCACATGCCGTCGGCGCGCTTCGCCGCCAACGGCGCCTGGCTGGCGGTCCAGGTGATGGCGCATAACCTGGCCCGCTGGACGGCGCGGATTGGTCTGGGCGAGCGGACCGTGATCACCAAGACCCTCAGGCGGCGGGTCTTCGCTCTGGTGGGACGGATCACCCGCTCGGCGCGCCGCCTCACTTTGCATCTCCCCCGGCGCTGGCCTTGGGAAACCCAGTTCACTCGCGCCTTGGCCCGGCTGCAAGCCATTCCGTTCCCGGCCTGACGGCCAGCCTGCAACTGACCCAACGTCCCCGCAATCTCGCGCCACCCCGGTCGCGAGAGTCCCCTGCTGCGTATCCTCTCGCCTTCCCGCGCATCGCAACTCCCGCATAGGGCCTTAGGGGCCCTGTGCGGCCACTGAAGACCGCCCGCCCGCCTCCCATCTACCCCAAGACCCCAGGCCATCTCCCCTGTAGCTCCCTCACCCACCCCCTTCCGCTGCCCTCACGCCGTCCATCGGTGTCCTTCGGTGGATTCGGGCTAAGACCATCAACACCTCGGTACCATCCCAATTCCACAACTCGATCATTCCGTTCCCGGGGTTGTTGACCCAAAGCCCGCGGCTACTTGGGTCGATCGCCAACGAGTTGGGATTGTCGAAGTTGGAGCCGAAGGTCCTGGTCGCCGCCATTCCCGACGCGAGAGGTGGTTCGAAGACAAGGACCCTGTCGTTGGCGTTGTCGGCGACGTGCACAACTCCGTCGACATCCACCCGCACAGCCGACGGCGAGTACATGCTGTCGAGACCGGGCTCTTGGTCGCGGCACCATGGGTGCTCGCATCCCTCTATAGCTGGTTTCCAACTGCGAAAGTCATGTTGACCGAGCACCAGGTCCGCCGACTTTGCGATCTGCCCGGTAGTCGCGTCCACCGGAAAGCGGAGCACTCGGTTGTTACCGGCGTCCGCGACCCACAGATTGCCCGCCGGATCGACATCGACTCCGTTCCCCCACCAGCCACCAGGCCGGGCCGCGGAAGTGTATGAGACGAAACAGATGGATTCAGCCGTTGGAGCAACCAAGTCCCCTCGATTGCACATGATTCCGGTGAAGTCTTCCTGCCCCCACACTTCGTCGGCAACCGAGTCGTTGTCAAAAGGGGCCTCGTACTTGAGGACCCTGTTGTTGTGAACATCCGGTACATACAGGTTGGATTCACTATCGACGGCCATGCTCACAAAGGAAGGGTGCTCCCAGGGACTTTCACTGACATCTGGCACACCGCACAGTGTGGTTGGGTCTGCCAGTGCCCTGATGGGAAAGTTCTGTAGAGCGCCATCTCCGTTGCAGGCCGAGTGGTCGTACCCAGAGGGTTGACCCAGAACGACTTCGGCGCTGCAAGGACTGGGACCTGCGTAACACTTGTCCAGGTCGATCCCGAGGATGCGGCTGTTGCCCGAGTCCCAGACGTATGCCCTGCCCGGATCGGTCGCTCTGTCGACCACGACACCACCCGGGTTGAAAACCTTGAACGGGACCACCTGATTCGGTGTGATCTCCGAAAAATCCGGTTGTCCCAGGATCACGTCCGCCCAAAGATCACCTGATTCACCGCGAACTGGTACCGTTGGTGCATGAGTTGCAGAGCCATCTGCCTCAGCCCCAGAGCCTGACGGCGGGGCAGACGGAGGTGCGGGGGGGCCTGGCGGGGGGCATTCCGCGTCTCCGCTTGCGCCGATGAGGTTGGCTTCGCTTCGGCTGATGCGCAGCATGAGCAGGTCGCCCTCGCTCCAGGGCTGATTGCGCACGCTCCAGGCAAGCGCCGGTGCGCCGCCACTGGTGGCCTCAACCGCGTCGTCGAAGTCCAGGCGCAGAGCCACAGAGCCGTCCAGAGAGATGAAGTCCACGTGGTGGCCCGCCAGAGCGTTGTCGTCAGGCTCAAGCCTCATCACGACGCGGCCAGACTCCCACTCGATGCGCCGGATTATTGTATGGCAGCCGTTGCGGGTGGCCCGCCAGAACGTTGAATGCCGCAGGGTAAAACCCGCCCCGGTCAGTACGCCGTCCGCACCGCCCGCGCCCACTGCGTCGCCGGAGGCTACAGGGTCGAAGAACGCCTCGTGCACCACACCCTCCGGCGCCGTCACCTCCACGATGTCTTCCGCGGATTTCCTCATCGCTTCAGGCATGACGTCGCCACCGCAGATGGTGAGCCAGTTAGGATCAAACACGGTATGGTAGAATCTATACTGCCTCCGAGGAAGCGGTCGTACGGTATAGAACATAGTAGGATCAGTGGAGAAGAGGTGCGCGTCTCTGCCCTCCTTTAACCCTATTGGCCCTATTGGCGGTTTTCTACGACTAGGCCCGTTACGACTAGACCAGTAATGATCAGGATCGATTATTTGGGTGCCGGCGGGCAGACCCGAATCTATATGATGGCGGAAGCTCCTGTGATACAGTCCCCCTCTAGCCCGTCGCTCCGTGACGTACTTTTGTATGAGGCACTGCTTGTATAGCTCCTCGCCGTGCTCTGCCGAACCCGTTCTGTAATCCTCCACCGCCTCCGCCACCAGCGTTCGCAGTTCGGCCAGTGTCCTGGGCGCCGCCGCCTCTGCCACCTCGCTGTTGGGAGTGGCCGACAGAAAGCGCATAGCGCCCGCCGCCTGCCCAGACACGGGTGCCACGCCGCCTGCCTCTGCCGCAGGCAGCCACGCCTTGTAGGTTACCGACCCATATCGGCTGTAAGGGTCGGGAGAAATGAACTCGTACGGGTACGAGCCTTTGGCAGCATCCTGGTTGGGATAGAAGTTGGCTTGGACGAATATGATTGCCTCTCTATCCTCCCATCGGGTGTCGCGGCGCTCTAGCGCTAGGACGGCTGCCTCAAGCGCCGCCTCCTCGGTATCAAAGCGCTCACGACATTCAACTGGTCCGCGTTTCAAGGCAGGCTCCAGCACGACTAGCTCGCCGTCGCCCTCTCCCTTCAGGTACTCGATGACGTCGAAGGTGTACACGATGCCGTTGTTGTAGTAGCGGCCCTCGTCGTCGTCGCGTTGCGCATCGGCGCCACCCATGATCAATTTTTCCAACCAAATGGACAACAAACCGGGGGAGTAGTGGAAGTTGCACTTGTTGCCCTTGTCGCCGCGCTGCGTGGGGGCAGCGGAGACCGAACGCAGCCGCACCCTGGCTATGACGGCGGCGTAGAAATATCTGTTCCTCCAGCAGAAGTGGCTCATAGAGAGGCGGCGGGACACTAATGGCCGCTGGGGGTGGGCCACCACCGGGGGAAGCAGGTACAGTTCCGCCACTAGGGGTTTGAGTCGTAGCCGCGACGGGGCAGTCCGCGTCTCTGGTTGCGCCGGTGAGGTTGGCTTCGCTCTCCCTGATGCGCAGCATGAGCAGGTCGCCGTCGCTCCAGGGCTGATTGCACACGCCCCAGGCAAGCGCCGGTGGGCCGCCATTGGTGACCTGAGCGGCGTCGTCGAAGTCCAGGCGCAGAGACACCGAGCCGTCCAGAGAGATGAAGTCCACGTGGTGGTCCGCCAGAGCGTTGTCGTCAGGCTCTAGCCTCATCACGACGCGGCCTGACTCCCACTCGATGCGCCGCATGGTTGCCTGGATGCCGTTGACGGTGAACGTAGCCGGCTTGAGCACGCCGTCAGCAACGCCCGCGCCCACCGCTTCGCCGGAGGCTACAGGGTCGAAGAACGCCTCGTGAAGCACCCCCTCCGGCGCCGTCACGGGCACCAACCACTCCCAGGATTCCCTCAGACTTTCAGGCAATTCATCAGGCCCGCCGCAGGTAGCTAACGCGTTAGGATCAAACCCGGCATGGTAGAATCTATACTCACCCTGCGGGATTGGGCGAGTTGTGAAGAATGGAGCAGGCTTATTAGAGAACAGGTATGCGTCGTTGCCGCTCATATATTCCTTAGGACTCGAGCCCGATCTTTCAGTGCCAGGTATCCGGGTTCCCGCAGGCGCACCTGAGTTGACAGATAGGCCAAGTCTCGCTCCTGGCTCATCCGCCCATCTAGCCGTTCTCTGAAGTCTGTACTTCTCGAGCAGGCATTGGTAGTAGTCCTCCTCGCCGTGCTCTGCCGAACCCGTTCTGTAATCCTCCACCACCTCCGTCACCAGCCTTCGCAACTCGGCCAGTGTCCTGGGCGCCGCCGCCTCTGCCACCCTGCTGTCGGGAGTGGCCGACAGAAAGCGCATAGCGCCCGCCGCCTCCCCAAGCACGGGTGCCCCCCCGCCTGCCTCTGCCGCAGGCAGCCACGCCTTGTCGGTTACCGTCGCAGATCGGCTGTCAGGGTCGGCAAGCATGAACTCGTACAGGTAGGAGCCTTTGACAGCATCCCGGTTGGGCCAGGCGAATATGATTGCCTCTCTATCTTCCCATCGCGTGTCGCGGCGCTCTACCGCGAGAGCGGCTGCCTCAAGCGCAGCCTCCTCGGTATCAAAGCGATCACGACATTCAACTGGTCCGCGGACAAAGCCAGGCTCCAGCACGACTAGCTCGCCGTCGCCTCCTCCCTTCAGGTACTCGATGACGTCGAAAGTGTACACGATGCCGTTGTTGTAGTAGTAGCCACCCTGCGCATCGGTGGCAGGGACCGGGAAGACGACGTCGGCGAACCGGACGAAGGTGCACTTGATGCCCTTGTCGCCGCGCTGCGTGGGGGCAGCGGAGACCGAACGCAGCCGCACCCTGGCTATGACGTCGGCGTAGAATATCCGCTCCTCCAGCATAGGCGGCCCAGTGTAATGCATCCTGGGGGCACCAGCAGCTGGAGAAGCAGGTGGGGGAGCAGGTACAGCAGGGGATTGAGCGGCTGGTTGCGAGGGGGACTCGGATTCGGACGTTGCCGTCGCCTGAACCGCATCCGTCCGGGCTGGAGCTTCGGTAGCGGGAGCGCGCGTGGGCTCAGACGGACCTGGAGCCGGCCGTGCCTGTCCGCATCCCGCGCAGAGCACTGCGCAGAGCAGCAGGAACGTGGCAAACACGCCCCTTACTCTTCCTCCTTTCCCTGTCTTGTTGGTCTTGTTGATTCCCATACGGCCCTTAATTAGACTCCCTGCTGGCACGCGTTTGCCCGTGACCGTCTGTCTGATCCCACACAGCTTCCACGGTCAGGGCTTCGCCAGGACGAAGTCGCACTGAGCCTTGGTCAGAGACGAACACAGACTGAGCCGGTCCTCAAGCAACAGTTTCAGGCGTTCCGCCATAACGACATCGGTCCATGACCTGGGCGGCCCTCCTGTTGCAGGGTTATTGGGATCGGGCGGCCTAGCCAACCTAAAGGGAGTCGCGGGGTGCAACCCGATCAAGCCGAGTAGTCGTCCCGATTCATCGAAGACCGCATCTCCTACAGATTCGGGCCGCCCTACGAGCCGCAATACGTCGGGATGAGTCACAAAACCGAACAACACCTCCTCCCAGTCCTTAAGCGAGCGTGCAGTTCCCGGCACGGCAGTCCAAGGCTGTGTGATAGCCCTTTTCTGGTAGCTCACAACCTTCTGCCCGGTGGCTAGGCTCGCACCACTCCCAAATTCTGCTGAGGGCAAGGCAGTAGTACCTTCGGTCGCGAAAATACGCGCACCTGTTAAGACATCAGTGCGGAGCATTGTCCCCCTAAAGCTCCCTCTCCTCGGTACCGCGATTACAGTACACAGGTCCTGCGTAACTCGACCCATAACGGTCATCACATGACCGTCAGAATCAACGATCACTCCGGTCCTAATGCCGATCCCTCCGCTACCATTAGGCTTATACCTTGCCACGAACACAAGTGTGTCGACTCCAACGTCCAAAATGGGATTGCCTTGTCCATCACCTACAAGATGAAGGTCAGCGTCAAAAAAGCCAGGGAATTTGGCCGCTACTTTGGCCGCTACATAATCCGGATCGCAGGACGCTGGCGCACCACCGGGACTCGGAGGTTCGGTTCCGGCGTTAATTGGGGTGGGTTCACTCATACTGACGTTGGGCAACACCTCGCCGCCGCTCGGGGAAGCGCCGCTAGAGGATTGAGCGGCTGCCTCCGTAGGTTCTGTTCCCGCATTGGGCAACACCTCGTCGCCACTCGGGGATTGAGCGGCTGCCTCCGTAGGTTCTGCTCCTGCATTGGGCAACACCTCGTCGCCGCTCGGGGAAGCCGGAGCAGAGGCGCAGGCAGCCAGAAGCACTAGCAGTCCGACGACGACTGCGTGATTGAAGTACACTTTCAAGGCTCTCGCAAGGCTGAACAGCACCTTCTGGTTCATGGAGCCCCCTCCAGATATCTCTAGTATCTAATACGCCGACGCGCCAGCCGGGGTTTTGCCGCAGCTGACGCACCTTACCCAACGCTGTAATCCGAGCTACCCAAGGAGTCGTTTAGGGGTCAGTCAATGGGAGTGAGTTTGCGTCTCCCCTTGGTTTGCAGGTTTCCGTGCAGATGCTCTCCAGTAGCAGCATCGATTATTGCGATGATGTCGGTATTCTGAGGACACTGCAAGCTGAACCCTTTCGGAGGGGGCGGGCCACATGGAAGCGCAATCGGAACCCCCTCTATTCTCAGCGTCCAAGCTGTTCTGTCGCGGACGTCTGGGTAGTTCCCGGCATCCAGATTGAACGAGAAGCTCATGAGCTCGGCGTTGTAAGTCCTGATTTACCAAACTATAAATTGCTGGAGATTCGGGCGGCCGTGGCCCGGTACACCGTGACCGTCAAGCTTGACGTCGAGGTAATGGGACTAAAAAAGCGCATGCGGGTTCGGGTCTGCAGCGCCTCGTTCGGCTGGCTCAAGCCCGGCTAGCCCGCCTGCCTCACCGCTCGCCAGAGGGCGCCGAGGGTCATCCGCTGACCGTACAGCAGCATGCCGGCCCGGAAGATTCGGGCTGAGACGAAGAGCATCACCATCCCGGCCAGCACAGTTACCGCCAGGCTCGCGAGTATCTCGGCGTTCGACAGGTCTGCCGATCCCATTCGCAGCATCATCGTCGTGGGCGCCGTGATCGGAATGAAGGAGAGAACCGTGGCGAGTCCGCCATCCGGCGCGGTGAGGATCGTGTTAAACGAGAAAGACACAGGAAGAATCGCAGGCATGATAACCATAGTGGTGATCGGACCCGCCTCCTTCGCCGAGGTCGTCGCCGACCCGATTCCGGCGAGGACCACCGCGAACAGGAAGTATCCGGCGATGAAGAACAGGGAGGCGTACGCGAGGGTCAGAGGCTCGATCTCCAGGTCCGGGGCATTCGGGATCTGGTCGATGATCTGGGGCCCGATTATCGCCATCGAGGCGACCCACACCATTAACTGAACCAACGAGGCCGTCCCCAGCGCCACGATCTTCCCCGCCATCAGCGAGAGAGGCGAGACCGAGGTCAGCAGCACGTCGACCATCCGGTTCTCCTTCTCCTCTGAAACGCTCTCGAGGAGGGAACCGGCGCCTATCACGATGGACATCAGGAGTAGAAACATGAAGATGAGCGGGACCGCGAACTGGTTGAGCCCGTCTTCTTCGTCCGGCGAGACGGACCCGTCTTCGCCGACGTGGACACGGACATAGTCGGCTCCTGCGATCACGCGTTCCAGCAAGCTCGGGTCGAGCCTCTCCGCGAGCAGGGACACTCTCAGGAAGGAGGCGAACCGCCTGCGGCTGTCTCTGCCGGCGAATATCCCAGACCTTTGCGATAGCCACTCGGCGTCGCCGGACTGGAGGAAGTCTGCCGATACGATGAAGAGGTCCTCGATGTCGCCGGCCACGATGGCGTCGATCCCACCCTCGCGGGTGTCGAACCGTGTGAGGTTCGGGAAGTCTGCCTCAGAGAGCTCACCCGACAGGTCCACGTAGCCGATCGGCTTCGATTCGGGCTCGTCTTCGTCGTCATCTGCAAGAGACCGGACGATCGGCACGACGATCAGGAGGACCAAGAGTATCGCCGGCACGAGCCCGGTGATGATCAGCCATATCCGGCGCCCTATGGCGCGCCGGAACTCTTCGGTGAAGACGATCTTGGCCTCAGCTATCGTGTCGCGCACGGCTCACCTCCTCGATGAAGATTTCGTTGAGCGTGGGGAGCGCTACCTCGAATCGCTCTACCGGAATCTGGGCGTCGAGGAACGAGCGAAGGATGGCCTGAGGCTCCGAGCCAGCCGCGAGCCTGTATTCGAAGTGTCCGTTGACCGCCACGGGCTCCGTTACCCCGGGCACCGATTCGGGCCAGCGGTCGGCGGCGATCTTGACGGTGCGGGTCCCGCGGGACCGTTTCAGCTCATTGAGCGACCCGTAGAGCAGCATCGTCCCGGCATCGATCAGCAGCACGCGCTCGCACAGCTCCTCGACGTCCGACATGATGTGAGTGCTGAAGATGATCGATGCGCCGCGGGCTTGCTCCTCGCGGAGTATCTCCTTAATGAGCACGACGTTGAGGGGATCGAGCCCGCCGAACGGCTCGTCCAGGATGATCAGGTCGGGCCGGTGGAGCAGTGCGCCCGCGAACTGGACGAGCTGCGTCATGCCACGCGACAGGCCCTGGACCTTCGCTCCCAGGTGCTCGGCGAGGCCTACTCGTGACATCATTTCGGATGCTCTGTCTTCCGCCGTTGAGGCGCTCAGGCCCTTGAGCCGCCCCATGTACCGCAAGACGTCCAGGACTCGCGCCCGCTGGAACAACCCCCGTTCTTCCGGCAGGTAGCCGACTCGGCGTAACACGTGACGGGTAGGAGCGGAGCCGAAGATGCTCACCGTCCCGGAGTCGGGCTTGATCAGATCGAGCGCCATGCGCATGGTGGTGGTCTTGCCGGACCCGTTAGGCCCGAGGAACCCGAACACCTCGCCGCGCTTCAGCTCGAACGAAACGCCGTTCACGACCCGGCGGCCGCCGAAGGTCTTGACCAGCTCCCGCACTTCCAGGGCCGGGCTCGAACTAGAGCTTAGCGTCCGGTTATCTGTCTCGTCTCTCATTTTTCACCTGAGTTGGATTGTGCCTGTGACCGTCCGTCCCGTCAACAGCGATAGGAACGAGCTCATCGACCAAAAATGAGTAGAGTCCCAGGAAGTGGTGTAAGCCGACATTCCCCATATCAAACCGGAGGTGTCCAAAGAACCCACAATCCTTTACGTTGACGATTGTACGGACGCTCCGGAACGCTGTCAAACACGCTATCGCGCCTACTGGACTACCTTTTGGTGTGGCGGCTGGTGGTCCATCGGTTGGGAAAGCCACTTGCGATACACTATGGCGCCCTTCCAGCCCCTCCAGACACGCACCTCTCCCTTGGTTACCCCTCATCACCTCAGATGACCCCGTGGATATTCGCTACCCTGGTGCTGGATGGAGCCCACCGATACGCTCCAGCACTTGCCGGAATACCTCCTTAGGTACGGCGACCTCCGCCAGTTGAAACACCAACCTCCTGGCATGCCGCACCAAACGTCCACCTATCTTGATGAACTTCACCTGGAGGCTTCGCAACGACCAGTGCTTGACCGCCTTAGGCAGGCATAGCCTGCGTAGGAAGTTCCCAAGGTTGTACGCCAGGATGAACAGCCACAGCCTCACCTGGTTAGCAACGAACCTGTGACACGAGAGCCTGGTCCAGTTCAGGGCGTACTTGCCCTCTTTGATCCACTGCTCGGCAGTGCCTCGGCCATTGTAGAAATGCAGTACGCCTTCAGGGCCAGCCGACATGTTGGTGACGATGAAGCCCACCCGAGGGAACAGCTCTCCCCGGTGCCACTCCACCTTGGCCACCACCCGCCGGGGGCGGTCCCAACTCCCCGCCTGATACCAGAATTCGTCGTACCAGATGATGGGTTTCCTCGGCGGCCTTCCCACCGGCCTCCTCAACAGAGGAACAATCTCCCATTGCAGCACCTCGTTGCTGGGGAGCCTGATGGCGTAGAGGACGCGCCGTTCCTCCAAGTACTCGTAAACCTCGGGCTTGGCGAAGGCGGCATCGGCCCGGAAGTACCGGCGCACTCCCGTCCGCTCGTAGCGGGCCAGGATTGGCTCCAGTACGTCGCGCCAGTCGTGGGCGCTGTGGACATTCCCAGGACGCAGCATGGCCCCTTCGCAGTCCCCGAACTGGTTGAACACGAAGAGTGGGTGGTAGCAGACAGAGCTGAAATGGCCGTTGTAGGCCGCACGCTCCTGCTCTCCATGTACCGGACTCTCTGAGCTATCCATGTCCAGAATCACACGCCGGTGAGGTGTGTGGGCCATAGCCCCATCCACCCACTGAGCGTTCATACGGGCCAACCCTTCCAGGTTCTCTGGCCGGGTCAGCACCTCGGTCTCAAAGCGGCTCATGCTGTTGGTGCTGGCCGCAGGCTTGTCGGGCCCCCGCCAGCCCGCGATGATTTTCATGGCAGGGTCCTGGGCCATCCGTTCGGCGTCGTTAGTGTCCTCATAGCCAGCGAGGCGACTGTACACAGACTGTCTGAGCAAGGGCACCAGTTGGTGCTGGATATTGCGGCCGGTGCGGTTCTCCCGCAAACAGGCAGTCGCCGTCTCCGTCAGCTCCAGGGCTTCGTCCAGCTCGCGGCATGCCAGGAGTCCGGCGTCGGAGGTGATGGTGGCGCCGTGGAACTCCAGACGCACCCGTCGGTCAAACTGGAGAGTGGCGTGGCTGTTGGGGCTTTCACCCATGGGGTGCCTCCAGCGAGATTGCGGTATCCATAAGTATGTCCCGCTATCTCGGCCAGTCTAGCACACACATTAGCCATGATGCTCATGTATACGGCTCAAAGGTGCAGCACTCTTACCGGTTTACGACGCACCTATGTGGCTGATCTGGGAAATGTGGGGTAAGAGATGTCACCGGACACGAACGCGCCACCCTCTTCTGGTCCGAGGACATCGGTGACGGCGATCTGTACTGCTTGGTGCTCTGAGATCCTCGGGCTTGATTCCTCCTGGGCCGGCTGGAGCCGGACTTCATCGAACACAAAGTCTTGCTCGGTCGGTAGAGCCGGCTTCGCGCGTTCTTTGGCCGACGCGGATCCAGATCCAGACTCTGTCACGGTCATCGCGCCGCCCAATGTCTCGCCACGGTACTCGGGCCGGTAGTAGGAGTAGACCTGGGAGACGACCTCTTTGGCACGCACGGGGTACTTGGCACGCGCCTGGAACTCGAATGAGACCGTCTCGGCGGGCATCATGTCCTCGATGTAGAGGATCACCTTCCGACCAGCGATTTCGAACCGCTTGAGGTTATCGTTCTCCTCGACGAGCGCCGCGATCGTATCGCGCACCGGCTCGAACCCCGTAGGCACAGCCACGTCGAGGACGACCATGCCCGCCTCGATTGGAGTTGGAGGCGTGAACGTGACGGAGACAGAGACCGTGATGAGGTCGTCGACCTCCACGTGATCGGTGCCATAGTCGACGGCGATGTCGAACACGTCCTGAATCTCCGTCCTCCGCTCCGGGACGTTGTACCGGAGCACCGACTGCAGGACGGCGTCGCCCTTGCCCTCGGCCGTTACGACGATCACCTCGCCAAGAGGGACCTGCACCGTCTGAAGCACGTCGGCATTCTCGGGCGTGATGTGCACCTCCTTGCGCCAGGTGTCGCTCTCCAGAACGACGGTCATGTCGACGTTCGTCCGGACCTTCGTCGAGAAGGTGGTCAGGCCGTGTAGGCTGACGACGGTATCCTGTGTCGAGCCGAAGCCGCCCAGAGCGTTCCGTTGGCCTGCCAGCCACTTGGTTGTACGGGAAGCGCTCACAAGGTCCTCGTGATGCAGCAGGGCGAGCAGCGCATAGCCCGTGGTCTCGATGGCCGCACTCTGGTTCCCGTGCCGGGCGGGCCCGTGGTCCGCGGGATACGGTTCGATGGGCAGTCCGCCGCCGCCCCAGTACAGCGCGCCGTTGTCGTCTACCTGGGCCATGGACATCAGCTTCTCGTAGGCTGCGTCCTTCTGGGCGCTGTCGGAGAGTTCCAGGGCATAGGTTGTTATCGCCATCGTGTAAGGGTCGTCGATCTCGTCTAACCGGCCTTCCAGGTAGCTGACGGCGCTCGCGGCGGAGCCCGTGTTGTCCGCCTCCAGTAGCGCGATGGCCACGTACGCCGTCAGCGCATCACGACCCTGCAGTCCGCCGAGCAGCTCCTGATGGTGCAGGAATCCCACGTTCTCGAAAGAGCCGTCACTGAGCTGGTGACTCTCTATCCAATCAGCCGCAGAGTCGATCACCTCTTGGTCGATGTACATCAGCGCCTTCGCCTCGGCGAACGTCTTTAGCACGAACGCAGTGAGCCACAGGCTCCCCTCGGCGTCGTTTTCGCCGAACGCAGAGAAGCTGCCGTCGTGCCTCCGGTAGGTGAGCTCCCGCTGGTAGCCGACCGTCATCAGATGCTCGGCCTTGGCCATTATCTCGGGCTTGAGCTGACCGGTATCCTTCAGGTATCGCGCGATGTACACGTTCGGCGCGAACAGGATCATGTTCTGCTCGCCGCACCCGTAGGGCATCTTGAGTAGCTGGTCGAGACCCTCGATGGTCTGGGTCAAGAAGCTCCCCGTCAGCGCGACGTAGGCCCGACCGGAGCCGTCGATGGCGTCGGACGGCAGGCTGGGGTGGAACTCGTGGCGATGGCCGTCGGAGATCACGTGATTGCCAACGATCTCGACCTCGACGCCCTCGGGCTCCACCAGCATCTCCTTGATGACGGCGTCCGCGGCCTCGGTGCTTCGCGCGGTGATCTTGACGGGGTTGCGGCCGAGACCCCTGGGGCGAATCATGAACTCGGCCCCGCCGATGTCGTTGGCGTCGATGATGGTTGACTTCAACGGCTCGTCGAGCAGGTCGAACCAGCCAGCCTCCTCGATCTCGACGAATATCTCCTGTTGGGTGTCCAGGTAGTTGAACAGCGCTACCTTGACGGGCAGCTCCTCGCCTCGAATCGCGGAGAAGGGCAGATCGACCGTCAGGAAGAACGGCTGGAACACCCGGAGCGAGCTCTCCCCCATACCGAGACCGTGCTCCTTCGAGATGCCTACGGCGCGGAGCATCCACGTCGTGATGCTGTCGGGCGCTTCGACCGGCACGGTGGCGGCGCCGTCATCGCCGGCATATATGTCCTGCCATATCCACGTCTCCGGGAAGAACTGGCGCACCCGCTTCACCTCCGCCAGGTCCTCCGGCGCGCTCTGGACGGGACTGGCTTCGGGGGCCGGAGCACCAATGCTGACTGGAGCAGGTGCAGGTGCAGCAGGTGCAGCAGCAATCATTTCCATTTCCACGGGCCGCGGCCGCTCGTGCTTCTCGCCCGACGGAACGTCCTTGTTCGTCAGTACGATCGTGCCGGCGTCTCGGAACGTCTCGTGTGCGCCGCGCGTCGTGATGGTGTTGATGCGGCGCGCCTCGTGGAGCTCCACCTGCGGCTCCATGTAGAGCTTCTCAAGCTCGTTGAAGACCTGCTGCAGGTTCAGGCGATTCTGGGCCAGGATGAAGACCGACCTGTCCACGGCCACGAGACCGACCCGAGATTCGCCCTGCGTCTGGACGTTTATGTCGACCTCGGTGCCCGGCCGCACCTCCTCCTCGCTGAAACCCACCTGCACCTCGTGCGGATAGGACGCCTCTACGCTGAAGGGAAGGTAGTCGGCGGCGATCTCGTTGTTCGGTAGTACCTGGTAGACGAGGATGCGCGAAGATGGGGCCATGAGCTGCGTCGCGACGAGCTCGATGTCCGGGCCCGACGATACGTCGGAGAAGATGACGGTGCCCCTGGAGAGCACCTCATAGTAGAAGTTGCGCGCCTCCCGCGTCGAGTCGACCCTGAACAGCACGGTATCGCCCACGGCGATATCGCCCTCGGTCACCTGCTCAAGATGGATGAAGTTCCCCGAGGGCGAGTGGCCCGATTGAAGCGCAAGCGAGGTGTGCGCCTGGTCGGCGTTCGCTTCCAGTGTCAACGCGGCGGCTTCAGAGGGTGGCGTCGCCTTCGCGATGGCCTTGCCACCGGAGGTCCTGACCCGAATCGTCTCCGCACTGACCTGCTCGAACTCCCTGTCCATGTAGCTGATGTTGAGGGTCACGGCGGTGTCCACGGGTGAGCCGTCCGGCTCCTGGGCGACGACCAGGTACGACATCTCCAGGCCGGGCTTGAATACGCGGCTATCGGGTATCACCTTCAGCGTCACCGGCGTGGCCGCTACGGTCAAGAGCCTGCTGGTCTTCTCCTCGTATCCGGTGCCCCTCTCCCGGATGGTCACGTCGAGGGTGAGGTTCCCCTGGCCGCCGGCCTGCGGCACGCCTGCGACGTAGCCCACAGCAGGCAGCTCGAACGTCGTGTCGCCGTCGATGGGGCCGCTGAACCGCGCGAACTCCTCCCACCTCCCGACGTACCGCGAGGCCACGATCTCTACCTCGCCCACGACCGGCTTGCCGAAGGAGTACTCTCCGGAGACGGTGCCGCTGATCGGGTCGCCGGCCAGCAGCCAGTCGCGATCGGTCTCGACGGTGACCTCGTACTTCGGCAGAACGTACTCCTCGACACGCACGTCGAGCTGCGTCTTCTGATCGCCCGCGAGGGCCGTGAGCTTCCAGACGCCCAGGTTCGGCTCCGTCGACAGCGGAAGGTCGACCGTCACCATGCCGTAGTCGTCAGTCGCGACCTCCTTCCTGAAGACCTTGATGCCCTTGGCGTCCTGCACCTCGATCGTAGCGGCAGACTGCCAGGGCTTCAGCAGGGCGTCCAACGTCATCAGCCGGATATGGACTGTCTGGCCCGGCTTGTATATCGGCTTGTCGGTCTCCACGAACAGCAGCACGCCATCCTCGACGTCGACGGACGCCCTGCGGGTCTCCGAGACCTCCTCCACCTCGACTTCGATCTCGTACCTGCCCCGTTCGAGCTGCGGGACCGGGAGCTCGATGTTGGCTGCCCCGGCCACCTTTGCGTCGACGGTGAGCACCGAGGTACCCGCGTCTAGCAGGGTCAGCCGCACGTTGCCCGACACGGGCCGGTCCCCGTTGAAGAGCGATACGGAGACCCGCTCCGAGTAGCCTGTCCGAAGGGTTCGCGGAACGACGGCGATGAAGCTGTCCGCCGCGAGACCCGGAACAGTCACCACCCGCCTGGGTGTCGGCGTGGGGGTCGCAGTACCCACAGGTCCCCTGTTCGGGTCCGCCGTTTCCTCCGGCGATCGTCTGGACGCCGGCGTAGGTTCGGGTGTCGATGTCGCTTCCTGCGTCCCCGGCCCTACAGGAGGCGGGTCCGTCGTCGCATCGTCCCTGTCACAGGACATGAGCGCGATCAGCAGGACCGTGATGGTTAAGAATGTCGAGAGATGCTTCATCTCACCTAGACTCCTTGACTTCGATTCCGCAAATACCGTTGGTTAGTGTGTAGACGTATATGAGCGAGGAAAGGTTCCACAGACACCTGAGCGCTTATCCCCCACTCAAACAGCGACTGGGACGCCCCGTCCCCGTGCACGATATTGCGCGCCTGGCCAGCATCAGGCCGTCGTCGCCGTCACCGAAGGACGCCGGGCCTATCTCCCCTTACGCCATGCCCTAGCCAGGAGAGTGGCTCCGGCGCCTACCCCAACCAATATGGCCAAGATCACCCGCCATGGGAATCCTCCACCAGTGCCTTCTGCGACGGTGGCGGTAGGCTCGGGCGCTGCCTCCGTCTCGCCCTGGCCTGAATCCGACCAGGGACCGGCTCCCTCAGCGTTGACGGCCCGCACCTGGACCTCGTAAGTGGTCCCCACTCTCAAATCCTTCAAGGTCATGGATGTGCCAGTGCCGTCGTATCCAGCATCCCGGAGCTCCCCGGAGGCATCCCGGTATTGCACGTCGTAGTCGGTGATCTCTGGGCCCTGGTTATCGGGCGCTGTCCAGCTAACCGTCAGCTCGGTCTGGCCGGTGCGTCTCACTTTCGGAGCCTCAGGTTGAGAGGGCGGTTCATCAACGTCCACCTGTGCTCGCAGGACGAGCGGACCGCCCACGGCGATCTGGAGGCCTGAGAAGTCCGCGGGCAGTGACGGCGCTGCGCCCAGGCTCACCTCCACCGGGGCGGTCCTCCCCGTCGTCGGGGCGACGGTGATCGGGTCGCTCGTCGTGCTGCCCGCCGGGACCGTGACCGAACTGACCCCGACCGGCAGCGTGCCGCCCTCCACCGTCAGGCCGGTTGTCATTGCAAAAGGTGCACCCTCGGCGACTTTCACCACAAACGTGTCCGGGCCGGTTTGCTCCAACTTCATGGTCAACACAAAAGGACTGCCGGGGTTGTCGCGCAAGTCCAACACCTCCAGACCGGAGAGGCCGTCGAACACGCCGTTAGGCAGCGTCCTCAGCTGGTTGTAGCGCAACTCCAGCAGCCCCAGACTGGAGAGGCCGTCGAACACGCCGCCGGGCAGCGTCCTCAGCTGGTTGTCGCCCAAGTCCAACCACCCCAGACCGGACAGGCCGTCGAATACGCCGGCGGGCAGCGTGCTCAGCTGGTTGCCGCCCAAGTCCAATTCCTGCAGTCTGGAGAGACCGTCGAACATTCCATCGGGCAGCGTGCTCAGATAGTTGGCGCCCAAAGACATCTCTTGCAAACTGGAGAGGCCGTCGAACACACCATCGGGCAGCGTGCTCAGCTGGTTGAGCACCAAGTCCAGCTCTCGCAGACTTAAGAGGCCGTCGAACATGCCGTCGGACAGCGTGCTAAGCTTGTTGCCGCTCAAGGACAGCACCTGCAGACTTGAGAGGCCGTCGAACACGTCGTCGGGCAGCGTGCTCAGAGGGTTGTTGTCCAAGTCCAACTCTCGCAGACTGGAGAGGCCGTCGAACATGCCGTCGGACAGCGTGCTAAGCTTGTTGCCGCTCAAGGACAGCACCTGCAGACTTGAGAGGCCGTCGAAATCGCCCGCCTGCAAGGCGGTTATGCTCTGAGACTTAACCTCCAGTATGGTGATTCCTTCAAGATTGGTGCTCGTAACCAGCGCGCAGTCGCTGACATCGGGGAGCTCAGCGTGGATCGTGGTCTGAACCTGCTGGGTGCGGCTGCAGATCGAAGCCAAGTTATGACCGATGGCGACCTGGAGGCCTGAGAAGTCCGCGGGCAGTGACGGCGCTGTGCCCAGGCTCACCTCCACCGGGGCGGTCCTCCCCGTCGTCGGGGTGACGGTGATCGGGTCGCTCGTCGTGCTGCCCGCCGGGACCGTGACCGAAGTGACACCGACCGGCAGCGTGCCGCCCTCCACCGTCAGGCCGGTGGTCACAGCGAAAGGTGCACCCTCGGCGACTTTCACCACAAACGTGTCCGGGCCGGTTTGCTCCAGCTCCATTATCAACAAGAAAGGACTGCCGGGGTTGCCGCCCAAAGACAGCACCTGCAGACTGGAGAGGCCGTCGAACACGCCGTCGGGCAACGTGCTCAGATGGTTGTGGCTCAAGTGCAGCTCTTGCAGACTGGAGAGGCCATCGGACATGCCGTCGGGCAGTGTGCTCAGTTGGTTGTTGCTCAAGTGCAGCTCTTGCAGGCTGGAGAGGCCGTCGAACACGCTATCGGGCATCCCGCCCAGCCGGTTGCTGCTCAAGTCCAGCACCTGCAGATTGGAGAGACCGTCGAACACGCCGTCGGCCAGCGTGTTCAGCCGGTTACCGCCCAAGTCCAGCACCTGCAGATTGGAGAGACCGTCGAACACGCCGTCGGGCAGCGTGCTCAACTGGTTGCCGCGCAGGTCCAGCACCTGCAGATTGGAGAGACCGTGGAACACGCCGTCGGCCAGCGTGTTCAGAGAGTTGTGACCCAAGTCCAGCACCTGCAGATTGGAGAGACCATCGAACACGCCGTCGGGCAGCGTGCTCAGAGAGTTGAGCATCAAGTCCAGCTCTTGCAGACTGGAGAGGTCGTCGAACACGCCGTCGGCCAGCGTGTTCAGGTGGGTGCCGACCAGGTGCAGCACCTGCAGATTGGAGAGACCGTCGAACACGCCGTCGGGCAGCGTGCTCAGAACGTTGTTGAACGACAAGTTCAGCACCTGCAGACTAGAGAGGCCGTTGAACACGCCGTCGGCCAGGCTCAGCTGCAGGTTGCCGCCCAAGTTCAGCACCTGCAAACTGGAGAGGCCGTCGAACACGCCATCGGGCAGCGTGCTCACCTGGTTGTTGCCCAAGTCCAGCATCTGCAGACTGGAGAGGCCGTCAAAATCGCCCGCCTGCAAGGTGGTTATGCTCTGAGACCCAAGATTCAGCATGGTGATTCCTGCAAGATTGGTGCTCGTAACCAGCGCGCAGTCGCTGACATCGGGGAGCTCGGCGAGGATCGCGGTCTTAACCTGCTGGGTGCGGCTGCAGATCGAAACCGAGTTCTGCGCGATGGCGGGCTCTGTCCCAGCGAACAGGATGCCAAGCGCCACCGTTGCCACCAGGGCGAAGGCGCTCAGGGTAGAAATCGCAGAGGGTCGCCGTCGCGTGGATAGACGCACCGCCCTGGAGTGAAGGCTTAGCCAACCGCAGTGTAGTCGTTGCACCGGAAACCCCGCGAGAGTCATGTGACCAGTCTTCCTAACCGTTGCCCCCCGACGGCCGACCTAGTGGAGGGAGACCTGACGTCAGAGCACCAACAAATCGCCGTCGCCATTTTCGGGAGCGTCCGCATTCTCGGCAGTGTTGGTGGAGTTTATGGACTGCCAAACAGCCTGCAAGCAGACGCCCTCAAGCTGCCAAATGCGCCAGTCCAGGGCATGAGAGCGCAGGACGCCGACCGCAAGGGGCGAGGACTTCCCCGCCGCGGAGCGCCAGATAGACGCCATCCAGGACACGCCGCTCGCCAAAGCTCTGGATCAGCCCCCTTCCTTTAACGGCGGGCTCCACTGTCGATGTGTCGGTCATTTCAGACTGACCTCCGATTTTTTTCTTTAGAGTCTGTTCAACTGTCATCGGCAGCGAGTAAGCATTAGCGGTACGACGACAACTGCGTGATTATGGAACCTCCCCGTCACACCATCTTTATCATAAAACGTCGATGCGCCAGCCGCGGTTTTGCCGCAGCTGGCGCACCTTACCCAACGCTGTAATCCGAGCTACCCAAAGGGTCGTTTAGGGGTCAGTCAATGGAAGTGAGTTTGCGTTCCCCCTTGGTTTTCAGGTATCCGTGCAAATGCTCTCCAGTAGCAGCATCGATTATTGCGATGATGTCGGTATTCTGAGGACACTGCAAGCTGAACCCTTCCGGAGGTGGCGGGCCACATGGAAGCTCAATCGGTGTGGATGCTTGTATCAGCTCCTCGGCAACCCTCAAGTCAGGAGCGCCAGATAGCTAGCTGGAAGTCCCGGTGTCGCCGACTTCTACTGCACCCAGTCCTACTGCCCACGAGTACCGCAGTTTTTTGTTTCGATTGGATAACTGATAACCTTGCCCAGGAAGTTCTCCGGGGTATGCGGGAGGCGGCCTCCAGAGGCTTCTGGGTCGCCAGCAGGACGCCCTACGGCTACAATCGGGTCATGGTGCAGGACGGTCCCAAGAAGCGCCCCACCCTGGAGCCCGACCCGACAACCACACCCATCCTCAAGCGCATCTTCGATATGGCCGAAGCAGGCAGGGGGATGACTGACATCACTCGCACCCTCAACGACGAGGGCATCGCCAGCCCCGCAGGAAAGCTCTGGGGCAAGACCAGCGTCCACGCCGTCCTCAAGAACGAGGTCTACACTGGCGCTCTGGTCTGGGGCGCGAAAGCAAAGGACAATGCCGAGCCGGTGCGCGTAGACAAAGCGTTCCCAGGCATCATCTCCAAGGCCCAGTTCCGCCGCGTCAACAAGCTGATGCGCTCCCGCGCACCCAAGGTCAGCCACCCCCGAAGGGTGGGAAGCTCCTACCTGCTCAGCGGACTGGTCAAGTGCAAGACCTGCAACAGGGCGCTCTCAGGCCAGGACTCCAAGAGCGGCCAGTTCTCCTACTACGTCTGCCAGTCGATCATGAAGCGCGGCAGCGGCGCCTGCGATTCCCCCAGGCTCAACGCCCGGAACTTCGAGGAGCTGGTCGTGGGGAAGATTCGCTCCAACATCCTCACCGAGAGCAGCATCCGCGCCCTGGTGAAGGTGGTGGACGAGGAGATGGATGGCGTGGCCAGCGAGCAGCGCAAGAGGCTTGAGACCATCGACTCGGAGCTTGCCGACGTAAGGCGCAGGTTGGACCGGCTCTCTGTCCTTCCAGTCCACTCTGATGTTGCTACCGCCCTTGGCGAGATAGCTGGGCTCTCCCCACTTCAGGGTCTCCTCTAGCATATCGACACCCTCTGTTTCCGAGGCTGTGTCTAAGACCAGCTGCCGGAGACGCATCATCTTCTTGCGGTTGGACTCTTGGTATTTGTCGAATATTCGTGCGACGGCAGGGTTCTCTACCTTGGACATGTCTATTCTAGCTATCTCCTACGTAAGCTCTAGGGGTCGCATCGTTATTATAGCAATGTCAGCAGCTCATATCTTCCGGGCACGGCCCGACTCGCAGTTGATGTGCGGCTCGCGGGGTAGTGTGTCCCTGCGGGGGAGGCGGTGGTGGAACCAGCAATGTGTAGTGGCTGCTCCATTGCTGATGGTGGGGGGATCTAAGTTCAAGAGATGTCAAAACCCACCCCAGAGTCACCGTAACCGGGCCGCGAGCACGTTACCCATGATCGAACCGGCGAGTCCGGTCCCCCTTACACTGGAATCGCCAAGTCCAAACGGACCAGTTGTCTTGCTCGGCCGGTTTACTATCGAGCCGTGAAGGTCTCACTAAATTGATCGTTGACAGTCACCGTGTACTCCTCTCCGGAGACTAGATTGGCGCCGAGCGGTATCTCCGTCTCCACGACGGGCAGGTCACGCGTACAGGCCACGTTATTCTCTGCCACCTCTAGGTGCGTAACGCCTACTTCAATGGTGTTGGCGAACTGGCGGACGATGTCGTAGCCGTTGAACGCCGAGCAGCTGCTGCCGCGCGGAAGCCTCGACACAACATTCAGCGAGTACTGAGCAGGTTCTGCGTCGGACACCACCACCTCGACCGTCTCGATGGGCGAGGCCTCCACGACCCACCCCGTCGTCCGCTCGTCGCGCGCGAGGAATGAGTTGGTCACCTCGCCGTTGACGGCCACCGTGTAGGTCTCGCCGGCCGTAAGGTCGCTGCCGAGGGCAATCTCCGTCTCGGTATAGCCGAAGTCAGCAGTGCAGGGGACGAGTTGCCCCGGCGCGACTTCGAGGTTGGTGACCGTCACGGAAAATGTTGTCCGGTCTCCGTCCACTTCGTAGCCATCGAAACTCGAACACGACGTGCCCTGTGGCAAAGTCGACAGGACAGTCAGAGAATAGTCGGGCGGGGCCGACTCAGAGACGTTCACCTCCACGCTTTGGACCGGCGCCAGGACGCTGACCATGGTCGGCCCTTCCGGCTGCTCGGGCTGGGCCCCTGTCCCCTGGGCGACGAAGGTCTCGGTCACGTCGTTGACGTACACCGTGTAGGTCTTCCCTCCGTCGAAGTCGATGCCCAGGGCGATGTTACTCTCCACGGTCCCGTAGATCTCCGCGCACATCATCGGCTCTTCAGGCTTCAGGTTCGTAACTGTGATCCGGACCGTTTCGCCGTCCCGATCGACCTCGTACCTGTCGAACTCGTAGCACGCGTTGGGCAGCCCAGACTTGACTGCGACGAAGTATTGCGGTGGGAAGGACTCGGCGATGTTGATCTCCACGCTGTCGATAGGCGCCGGCACTTCGACCATCGTTGGCTCCGGTGGCGCGGTTGCACCCACCCTGACCAGTACCATGTCGACGTGCGTCGGGCTGTCTCGCGTGATGACCTGGTAGCTGGTGCCGTTTATGAACGCCAGCCTACCGCCGTCCGTGATTCTTACCTGGACGGCATAGGTGAACCTCTGGTCTATTTCGGCAGGGTCGTACTCGATCTCAAAGTCGATCGGCACCTGTCCAGGATTGAAAATGATATGCTGTCCGATTGTGATCGCGGGGGCGTCCGCTCGCGAAACATCGACCAGCTTGACCTCGACTGCGGCGTCTGGGGTAAGCGCGATCCGCTCGCGGTATGTCACAGTGCCGGTCACTTTAGCGGTGGCAGGAGCCGCGGGCTCGGTCGGAGTCGGTTCCGGCGGCGGCGTGGAAGTCGGTGTTGCAGTCGTCTCGCCACAAGCCGCGGCCACCAGGACCAAGAAGACTACTACTATCGAAATCGATATTCCAACTCTGCTACGCATGGGAGTCTCCTCCTTGGGCTCGTGATTTCTGGCTTCTCATAATTAATGACGTAAATCGTCGACGGTCCGTTCCGGTGGCTGGCGATAGACAAGGCCCGATGAATGCCGCCGACAAGCGCAACGTATTAAAAGCTAGGGAACCTCTGAACAACTCGGCGCAAGCGTGGATGGGCAGAGTGGTTCCGTTCTTTGGAGATGTTCAGGCATCTTTGTGACGTTCCAGGTGGTGGTTGAGGCGTTCAGACCGTGTCTGTTGTGGCCTCGAAGCGACTTTTCGGAGCCATCGCGGCTCCCGGCCGTGATTTGCGCACTGCGCCCCTCTCATGCCGCCAGACGGCGCTCTGCCGTCATCAAGTTGGCCAGCCTCAGTAGCAATGCCAGCCGTTGCGCGTTCTTTAGCCAACCCTCGGTAGCGCACCTTGGCGTAGCCAAAGCGCCGCTTCACGTACAGGAACGGATGCTCCACTTTCGCCCTGACCGACGCTTTGCGCTTCTCCGCCAACGCCTCGTAGCTGCCAGGCTACCGGTGCCGTCGCTGGCCGGGCCTCATCGCCACTCGCCCCTCCACATCCAACTCTCGATTCTCCAACCGCTTGTCCACTCCCTGATACCCCGCATTCCCCCACACTCGTTTCTCTCCACCGTGCAGCAATCGGTGCGCTTCTGTCACATCATGCACGTTAGCTGGCGTCGTAGTCATGCTGTGTACCACTCCCGTCTCAGCGTCAGCGCCTACGTGTACTTTCATCCCGAAGCGCCACTCGTTCCCCTTCTTCGTCTGGTGCATCTCAGGGTCTCGCTCACCCGCATGATTGATTCACTCGTAAGAAGTCATGGGCGAGGAGATTGGAAGCGAGAGATAATAGGAGCGGGGAAAGTGGAGGAGAGAACGCTCAGGAGCAGGTAATCGATGTTTCAAGCACGGGAACCGCAGGAGAGCCTGTGGCAGTCGGAGTTTCTGATCACGCCGAGGAAGGCGAAGCTGATGCGGAGGAGCTGGGCGGAGGTGTTTCGGAACGAGGCTCTGCCACTCATAGAGGAGGAGCGGTTCGCTCCGATGTACAGCCCGGACATGGGCAGGCCGAACCGTGCGGTGCAGACGGTGCTGGGAGTGCTGGTGCTCAAGGAGATGTTCGATCTAACGGACATGGAGGCGTTGGAGGAGTTGGAGTTCAATCTGCTGTGGCACCACGCGCTGCGGCTGGAGATGGAGGAGGCGCACCTTGCCCAGAAGACGCTGCACAACTTCCGTGTGCGGTTGATGGAGCACGACGGCGGGCGATTGGCCTTCTGTGAGACGACGGACCGGATGATAGAGGCCCTGGGACTGCGGACAGGCAAGCAGCGCCTGGACTCGACGCATGTCATGAGCAATATCGCGGTGCTGACGCGGTTGGGTCTGTTCTGCGAGACGGTCCGAGTGTTCCTGTTAGCGGTGAGCCGTGAGCACCCTGGTCTGGGTGAAGGGATTGGGGATGGACTGGCCCAGCGGTACCTCAAGGAGACCGACGAAGCATCGAGGTACGAGGACGCACGTTCAGGTGAGGGGCGTCGCCGGCTGTCGGTGTGTGCGCGAGACATGTACCGGCTGGTGGCTAGGTTCCGTGGGACGGCGGTGGCGGAGATGGAGGAGTACGGACTGTTGGAGAGGCTTTTGCATGAGCAGTGCCACGTGGGCCGGCACAGGGACGGTCGTCCCGGAGCCGATGACGACTATGCGGAAGAGGGTAAGGTGCCGATCGCGCTGAGGGAGCCGAAGGAGGTGCGGTCGAGCTCAATGCAGACGCCGCACGACCCGGCGGTGACCTACAGCGGACACAAGGGGAAGGGATACGAGGTGCAGGTGTCGGAGACTTGCGAAGAGGGGAACGCCGTGCAGATGATCACCCACGTGGAGGTCACGCCATCGAGCGGCAGCGACGCCGGTGTGACAGTGGGGGTGATAGACACGTTGAGGGAGCGAGGAATCGGTCCTTCGGAGCTATGGTGCGACACGTCGTATGGTTCCGGACACAACGGATGGGAGGCAGAGCGTAGGGGGACGGAGTTGGTGAGCCCTGTCGGGGGCCGGGCGCCAGCGGAGGCCGACAGGGGTGATGGGCCGGTCAGACTGACTGCTGCTGACTTTGACATCGACGTTACGGCAAGGAGGGCTGCGGTGTGTCCTGCAGGACATGAGGCTGTGTCCGAGTACGAGGATGAAGACGCTCCCGAGCGAGTGGAGATGCACTTCGCTCGGGAGGTGTGTGCATCCTGCAAGCTGCGTTCCCGGTGTCCTGTGAGGTGGCGGCGTCGTCCTGAGCTCGGGGGAGAGTGGTCGCCGAGTGGAGCCTACGTGCTGAGTGCGGACCTCGCCAGGGTGAACATCGGACGGAGGCGAAGGGCCGAGTCGGATGGACAATGGCGTAGACGGTACGGGTTGCGTGCGGGGATAGAGGGTACGAACTCGGAGTTGAAACGGCGCCATGGTCTTGGCCGCCTACGGGTACGTGGAGGAGAGAGGGTCCGGCTCGCAGTCTACCTCAAGGCCCTGGCCTGTAACGTCAAGCGAATGGTCCGGGCACGGTTGGACGAGATGTTGGCCCGACTGGCTGCCCTGGCCACCGCTCCCACCGCTGCATGAGGATACAGAAGCCGTTGCGAGCCCGCTGATGCCTGCCCTGACGGGGTATGGCACACCACAACTACCTCATCGGCCACAACACAAGCCCCGACCGGAACAAACCAAATCCCTCGCCTAACCGCCCTCACGCCGCAGAACCAACCCGAAAGGCCCTTGTTACGAGGGAATCATGATTCTTCGTCGATGACGGCGCCTCTATGATGCTCGCGTCCACGATCGTCCCCTCCCGAAGCCGCAGTCCCTGGGACTCCAGATGACGGTTGATCTCCTCGAACAGACTCTGCCCCAACTCATGCTCTTCCAGCAGATGGCGGAAGTTCAGAATCGTCGTCTCGTCCGGCAGCGGGCCCGACAGCTTCAACCCTACGAACCGTCTCACCGACTCGACCTCGTAGAGCATGTCCTCCATACCAGGATCGCTCAGGTTGTAGAACAACTGCACGCAGTGTATCCGCACCATCGCCGACAACTCATATGGTCGACGGCCTCGGCCCGCCTTGGGATAGAACGGACGGATGCGCTCTTCCATCTGTTCCCACGGGATCAGAGCATCCATGCGCTCCAGGAATATCTCCCGGCGGGTCTTGCGCTTCTTGTGAGGTGGACCCCAAAATTCGGACAGGTGGCTAAGAGAGAGTCCCGCTCCTAAAATAGGATGGAAAGAAGGAGCAGGACATGAAGCAAACACGTAAGAAGCACAGGCCAGTCTTCAAGGCCAAAGTGGCTTTGGCCGCGCTCCAGGGGGAGCACACCATTGCAGAGCTGGCCAGCCGGTTTGAAGTCCACCCGAGCCAGATCCATGCCTGGAAGAAGGCCTTGACTCAGGGGGCGCCGCACCTCTTTGAAAATGGTGGTGGACGCCAGGAGAAGGACCAAGAGGTCCTCACTGCCCAGCTCTACCAACAGATTGGGCAGCTCAAGGTGGAACGGGATTTTTTGTCACGGAGCTTCGGGTTGTGAGCCGGTCCCAACGCCGGGCCATGATTGACCGAGAAGAACCGAAGCTGTCTCTGGTGCGCCAGTGCGCCTTGCTGGGTATCAGCCGCTCCTCGTTGTACTACCTGCCAACCGAGGCCGGCGCCGAGGACTTGGAGTTGATGGCCCTCATAGACCAACAGTACCTGAAGACACCCGCAACACCTCACCAACGGTGTTACTCGGACAGACTTCTAGGTCAATCATCGTAACACGGTCACCCACCGCCTCCGCGTTATCGTGCGTAGTTATCAGGGGAGACGTCATACTGATCAGCTCTGTTCCAGCCACAGTTCGCGTGGCCCAAGGACCGGAGCCCGCCAGTCCCAATACTGTTGGGATCACGCACTGGCGGTCGGGGGCGAAGACCTGAAGGAGTAGGGACGGATTCACTGGGCGGCAAGCCCCGTCGCGTTACCAAACTCCTCGGCAGACATCCGTATGAGCCGGTCCGCGGGCCCCAACTGGTAATAACCCAGTACGGAACCTGAGACGTCGATTATCTCAACCCATCGTATATCCTGGGCAGAGGCGTCGTGGCGGACGGCCACCAGGCTGTTTGCACCGTCCGGTATAAAGGTCGTCGACGCTCCCGCGAGATGCCGCGGGTCATCCGGCTGCTCCAACCGGAACAGGTTCACTGCCAGGCTGCGAGCGGGATCATCCGATCTGTAGCTGGTCAACTCGATACCGTACGCGGCACGTCCAACCTCTGGAAAACCGAGGGATGCAATCCTGATCGATCCTACGTCCGTGCTGGAAACCAGCTGGTCCTCGATCGGTGCGGAGTCTGCCAGACCGTCGACCAACCTACGTGCGATTGCACTCGGTAGGACGGTCACCGGCTGTGCGTCCGCCCTGCCGACACTTGGGTTGAGGGAGTAAACAATGAACATGCCGCCGTTCTGGGTCATCATGTCATGAGCCTGGAACGTGACCGAGCCGTCGGACACGCTGGTGTCTATCGGTTTCCATCCGTAGACATGGACGTCTTTCAGGATGGCGAAAGGTCCGGCCGGGCCGACAACCGTGAATATCCCGACCAGAACCAGGACCGAAGCAACCACCCCGATCGGCACGACCACGCGGGCGAACCTCATAGCTGGACCCCTCTCAGACTTCCTGACCTGAGCCGATGTTTCCGATGGAACTCAGGTTGTATGCGAATTACCCGGATCATCCGCTGCTGCTAAGGACCGAACGGCGAAGCGAGCCGAGTTCGGAGGTTGTCAACGGAGCGATCTATAGAGCACGACCTGTCGACCGCGCAGAGACTTCGTTGGCTGCAGCCCTCCGACAAGCTTAGGGTCCGCCCCGGACTCGGTCCGAGGGCCAGCGGGCATTCAGGATCGGACGGGCGAACGGAGACGTTACCAATTCCCTCCCGGACCAAGCATTCTAATCGTCGATCTGTCGATCAAGCGGATTGTAGCACGGAGAGTCGGCGGCTACCACCCATGTTGATGGCCCGGATCCACCACCTAGAAGAAATAGCGGAGCCACAGCAGCGTTGGGGGAATCACCAGGAGCAGTGGCAGCAGTCCCACGTACAACCATGCCGAACGCCACCCGCCATCGTCAATCAGAAAGACGATGAGCGGAGTGAGTGCCGGTACGCCTATGTTCAGACCTCCGGTAGCAATGCCGGCGGCACGTCCTCTCTTGCGGACGAACCACTTGGCGATCGTAGGGCTTGTGACGGCGTAAGCCAATCCGGCGAAACCGAGGGTGCCGAAGACCCCCAAGACCGGGACAAACTGCCACAGGAACCGGGTCTGCGACAAGAGTATCATCGAGGCGCTTCCATGAACAGGGCTCCTCCAGCCATCAGCAGACGAGTTCCATAACGGTCTACGCATAACCTGACCAGTGGAGAGACCACCGCGCCGACGACATGTTTGGTCATTAGGCCGCCAGTCAACACCGCACGCGACCAGCTGAGCTCCACTGTCATCGGTTTGATGAAGAAGCCGAATGCCTGGTTTCCAAAGCCCCGCCTGGACGCCCTGACTGGTGAAACAGCACAGTACGATGTACCAGTCATGGGACAGCCTGCGTCGGCCAATGGTGATCCGCTTCCCGAACTGATTTCGATAGGCGTGAACGTCGACTGGTTCGAAGGCGAACGTGTTCCCGGTCGGACTGCCCGATGATTACACCATGGACATGTCGCGATCGTCCTGACACTCAATACCATTTCGCCGAGAGTCGAACTCGGCGCTTTGCTCAGGACGCTGGACCTCTTGGGTCAACCGAGTGGATAGCTTTCGATCAAACCGTACGCCAGCCCGTACGGCGGCTCCACTGTTGGTCCACAGTGAAGGAGAGACGATACAGATTGTAGTTGAGGAGCCCCTGCCTGCTGCAACAGGCCCGCCTGTCTCACGCTCTCGCGATGGTCGGCGGGAATCCACTAAACTGCTTTGGACAGCCGACCTGCACACCGGCGTCCGTGGCGCCTGTAGAGAGGGACGGCGAGTTGACATGGATCACTTGCGATGATCGAGATTCAGAATCTTCGAAAGGTGTTCACCCAGAACGTCGGAAACGTTGGGTTCTGGCGGCGACTCCTCACGCGCCCGGCCACGACGGAGCTGGTCGCGATCGACGACCTGAGCCTTGAGGTACGGCAGGGTGAGTTCTTCAGCCTGCTTGGACCGAACGGTGCAGGGAAGACCTCAACGGTGAAGATCCTCTGCACGCTGCTTCTGCCCGATGGCGGTTCCTGCAGGGTTGCGGGCCTCGACGTCGTCAGACAGGCTAAAGACGTCAGAAGACAGATCGGCGTATCCATCCGGGGCGAGAGGAGTGTCTACTGGAGGCTCACCGGTCGGCAGAATCTGGAGTACTTCGCCAGCCTCTATGGTATCCGAGGAAAAGCTGCCCAACGCCGGATTGGCGAAGTTGCCAGATTGATCGGATTGGAAGACCGCCTGGACGACTACGTCGAGCGTTACTCGATGGGAATGAAACAGCGTCTTGCCATTGGAGCCTCGATCGTCCATCGTCCGAAGATCCTGCTTCTGGACGAGCCGACCATTGGCCTTGATCCGCACGGAGCTCGCGCACTGAGGACGCTGATACGAGACGAGCTGTGCACCGGAGAGGGAGTGACAGTCCTCTACACCACGCACTACATGCAGGAACTGGACGACATGTCGGACCGGGTGGCGATCATCCACGAAGGCAGCCTGGTCGCCGAGGGTCTGCCCTCGGAACTTCGTTCCAGGGCCGGCGACGACCAGGTCGTAGAAATCGAGGTTGGCGGTCAGACTGAAAGGGCCGTTGCCACAATTGGCGACCATCCGATGATCGACAGGATTCTGGCCATCCGCGAATCCGCCGATAGGACGACGATCAGACTGCGGACCTGCGATCCAGTTCGGTCAGTGGGGGAGTTGACCCTTGGTGATCGCATTCCAGACGTGGAGATCCGTTCAGTCCAACTCGTCCGGCCGACGTTGGAAGATGCGTTCGTTGCGCTGACGGGATCTTCGATCAGCGACGAGCCGGTACCCTAGCTGCGTTAAGATGGTGATGGATGCGGCGACGACCGCAAAGTACGGGCTGCTGGCGCAGAGTCGTTCCTATGGTTGGATCGTCACGACCACTCTGGGTCCGTTCTTTCTCATGGCCCCGTTCGTACTGATGGCGGAGACCCTAGTCGGTCCCGGCGGACGATTCGATCAGGCCTTCCTTGAGTCTACGGGTTACACCAACTATGTCGGTTGGCTGATTGTTCCCCTGATTGCTCTGAATACGATGAACACGGTTTTCTCCAACGTGGCCCAGTTGCTCCATTCGGAGAAGCGGACCGGGACACTGGAGAGGGTTCTGACGTCGATGCGGTTTCCGGTGTCGCTACTGATCGGACGCTCCATGGCGCATGGCGTGTTCCTGCTGTGGTTCGTCGGTGTGCTTGCGGGGCTGTCTTTCATGTTTTTGGGTTTGAGGGTCCACGTCGACCCGCTCTCCGGTGTTGTAGTCATCGTCGCCCATCTGCTGGCCGTCTATGGTATGGCTTTCGCGTTCTCCAGCATGTTCCTCTGGATTGAGGACGCCTTCATTGTTCAGACCGCTCTGTCCCGTGTCCTCTTCGGTCTGTTTACCGGAGCCACGTTCCCCCTTTCGATCTACCCTGGATGGGTCGAAGGACTGGCGCACCTCATCCCGTTCACCTGGGCGTTCGATCTGGAACGTAGAGCCTTCCTGCATGCTGAACCGTTGTCGTCCATCTTGCCCGACCTGTCGATTCTTGTCGCTCTCACACTGGTTTGGTGGGTCGTCGGTTACGTCTGCTTCCGAGTGATGATGGACTACGCCAAGCGCACGGGTCGACTCGGGATCTACTGATGACTAATCGTGAAACGTCGCACCTTCGGTTCTGGTCCGAGCAGTTGGCTGCCGTCGGGTCAGTCGCCAGGAACGAGCTGACTCAGCAGACCCGATATCGAATCAATCTCATGCTCGACCTGTTCAGCCCTATACTGGCGCTGGCGCCGATCATCCTTACCGCCTACTTCCTGACCTCGGGTAGAGAGTCTCGCTACCTTGCGGAGACCATCGGACTGCCCGACCACTTCACATTCATCATGCTTGGGTACCTGGCATTTTCCGTCCTGGGTTTGGGCAATCCGATCATGCACTATACCGGTACCGCCTGGTCGTGGCGTTCGCTTCAAGAAACGGGGGTTCTGGAGCGAAACCTCGTCGCTCCCGTGTCCCGGGAGGCACTGGTGATCGGCATGGGTGTGTACTACTCCGGCCTGTACCTCTTCCACTTCGCGTACATTCTGGCGGCCAGTGTCCTCGTGTTCGGACTCGACCTGGAGTTGAGTGGTCCGGGAATAGCGTATGCCGCAGTCCTATTGGCGCTAATGACGACCCTGGCAGTAGTGATGGGTTTTGTTCTATCCGCTGTCTCCCTGGTGTTGAGGGACTTCTCCGCCGTCACATTGGTCATCCACAGACCTTTCCTTCTACTGAGCGGCGCCTACTTCCTGGTCGAGCTCGTCCCACAGCCGTTCAGGTTCATAGCCATGACGAATCCGCTCGCATACGCAACCGATGCCTTTCGGGGTTCGCTGTCCTCCTCCACGCTTCTGCTTCCCGTTGGTGCAGAGGTCGCAATTGTCGGAGCATCGACGATCTTGATCGGAATCGCGGGAGCATGGGTGCTCCGCCGCGCGTTGAACCGACAACTCAGGACCGGAGAATTGAGCCTTTACTAGTTGAGGTGAGGCGTCAGACCTCGCGTGGCTCCCGGTGATTATCCGGACTTCTGCGGGTTGGTTCGTCCGGTCCTCGGACCGATGACCGACGGTCGGATTGAATGTCCCGGGGTGGTGACGATCCGTAGTTGGGGATCACCTAGCGGCGGTCTTTCGGACTCCGAGCATCACGGGGAGATGCAGCATGGCGTAAACGTCCGTTCGTCCCAGATCCGCTAACAGCGGTGCTGTAGACGGAATCATGGAGGTGGCTCCGCCATGGGTCCAACGGTAGTTGACGGTCTCGTGTTTGACTTGGATAACACACTTCTGGATCGAGGTGCTGCGTTTCTACGCGTTGCGCATGACCTTTTCGGCGAGTACCTGGTCGACACGGAGCATGCAACGCGTAAGGTCGCCGTAAACGAGATGGTCAACTGGGACCGCGATGGCTATGCGAGTCGTGAGTCGATGCTGTCACAGTGGATTGCGAATTGGCCACAATCGGGTATGGACCTCGATTCCCTGCTGGAGTGGTACAGACTGGCCATGGGGAAGACGTTGTGTGCCGGATCACGGCGTAAACGCGTTCTTGTCGGGGCTCAACGACCGTGGAATCCCCTGGGGAATCGTCACCAACGGAGATTCGAATCAGCATCGGAAGTGTAGGTTCGCCGGATTGGACGAGCTTGCCCCGTCCGTCGTCGTCTCCGGTGAGGTGGGATAGGCAAAACCAGACCGTAGGATCTTTCGCTACGCTATTAGGGCAGCCGGACTTGCGGCGCCGTAACGGGTCATGTTCGTTGGAGACAATCCGCAGGCTGACATCGACGGCACCAAGAGGCTCGGGATGCGGGCAGCCTGGGTCGGAGGAACCGGAGTTATCCAGCGGATTTCCATCCCCCTGACCTTGTCAGCCAGCATGTCACCGAACTGGTGGAACCGCTCGCTCTGTGAATGGCCGATCCCGGCGTCAGTACGCGACGGTCAACCGGATTGTGTTGAACCGTACAACAGCTGCCATGTCGAGGGGGAGCAGGTAGGTTGCGTCAACAGTTGTATATGCGTGATCAGGTGGCGATATTCTCGATTCTTAGCTCGACGGCCGAGCCATCGACGTATCTGTCTCCGGCGTGCGTATCCGCCGTCGACTCCTGAAACCGAAGTCGCCTGAAGCGGATCTCGGCTACCATGAGCATTTTTCGGATCACCACGATAGCGCGGCCCCCCTTCGGTAGCGCTGGGCGGCGCCCGCGGCGCCAAAAGGTGAAGTCCGACTGTCCTTGTTGTGAAAATCTGTCGAAGTTTTGTTGAAGAGAAGTGGGCCTACGTGTACTGAATTGCGAACTTTCCGGCTAGTGGTCTCACTCTAGGGCCTCTCACGATGGCATGGTCTGATTCATCGCAAAGCCTTCTCAATGAAGTCGAACGTTTCCATAGTGGAGACGGGCGTCCCAGGCGCGAATCGTCCCGTTCGCTTCTCGAAGCTCGCGAGAGAATCCCCTCGGCGGAGGACATACAAGGGCGCCACAGGGCAGGGTTCACCTGCAATGCACAGTCCTTCCGAGATTATCGCCTCTACGTAGACGTCTTCCGGCAACTGCAAATGTTGGCCCGCGATTTGGATCACGGACCCCGCAGTATGCGGTCCCCATGGTGGTGGTCCACGCCGTGCTTTGACCTCCTCCCGCTCTTCGCTGGTCACAGTGTCTTGGGATGAACGAGGCTCTGGTATGTTCGGCGGGGGAGATGGCATAGGTTTTGGGGGTGGTGGTGTTGAAGGTTGAGAGCCACCGGGCGTTCCCAGCAGCGAGGTGTTCCCGTGGGAGCCGCCGTATCGTCGGCCTGTGTCGGCATCGAAGGCTACCAGACCCACCGAGAAGTCCTGCCGCTTTTCCTCGGGCACGATGCCGGCGGTGCGCCAGGAGCCTTGGGCCTCGACTACCCACACTAGCCAGTCCGGGTCCTTTGTCGCCGAGCTTGACCCTCGCATCGCATCGAACTCGCTTCTCCCCATAAGACGAACAACCGGCGAGTGGGGTTTGCCAGTGACATTGAGTTCGGGGACGGCGAAGCTCAGATAGGCCAACCCAAGCCGAGCGGCCAATAGTTCCGAGATTCGCGGCCCCTGCTCACTGGCCGCGGGCCGGTGCTCCTCCCCCAGCGCGCGCCACACGGAGTGCGTCACGGCGGGGTCCGTCATGATGCCCCGCGAGAGCTCTCCCGACTCCAACCAGAAGGCCCGCACCACGGACGTGCCGTCGGCGAGCCTAAACCCGAATCCACCGAGGGAGGGCGTTTGGTTAGCATCCTGAAGTGGCCAGAGGGTGCTCCTCTGAATCTGGGATAATGGTTTTGCAACAGCAAAACAGTCCCAGAGAAGGAGCACCCAATAGATGCTACCACGCAACCACCCCGACCGTATCCGTATCGTCTTTGACGATCACCGCCTGGTGGCCAATGCCGGTCTGCTCCTGCCGGCCACCCTCGCCCGGCATCTGGGCCTGGGGGAACTCGTTGACCATCACCTTGACCTAGGCGGCGCGCCGGGGCGGGCCAACACCGGAGACAAGCTGATGACCCTGGTGGCCTCAGCCATGGCCGGCGGCGACTGCATCGACGACGCCGATGTGTTGCGCACCGGGGGGACGGCCTGCACCCTGGGCGGCACGGTCAAGGCGCCATCCACCCTGGGCACCTTCCTGCGCAGCTTCCGGTGGGGCCACGTCCGCCAGCTGGACCGGGTGAGCCGGGAGCTGCTGGCCCGGGCCTGGGCCGCTGGGGCCGGACCCGGCGACGCGCCGTTCACCATCGACCTCGATTCCACCATCTGCGAGACCTACGGACTGGCCAAGGAGGGCGCCCGCCACCACGGCTATACCGGCAAGCGGGGCTACCACCCGCTGCTGGCCATCGCCGCCGGCACCGGAGACGTGCTGATGTCCCGGCTGCGCGAGGGCCGGGCCAACACCGCCCGCGGCGCCGCCCACTTCCTGCGGGAGACGGTGGGACGGGTGCGCTACGCCGGGGCCAACGGACGACTCACGCTACGGGCCGACAGCGGGTTCTACACTCATGGCGTGGTATCCGTCTGCCGCAAGATGGATGTCCGCTTCTCCATCACCATCCGCCAGCACAAGAGCCTGCGCAATCTCATCGAGGCGATACCCGAGGATGCCTGGACTCCCATTCCCTACTGGATGGACGGCGCCGCCGATGTGGCCGAGACCACCTGCACTCCCTTCCAGAGTGAACCTGACGCCGCGCCGGTGCGGCTCATCGTCCGGCGTGTGAAGCCCACGCCCGGTTCCCAGCTGGCCCTCTTCGCCACCTACAGCTATCACGGCTTCATCACCGACCGGGACGGGGAGATGCTCGAACTGGAGGCCGACCATCGCCGCCACGCCGAGATCGAGAATGCCATCCGAGACCTCAAGCACGGTGTGGGGTTGAACCATCTCCCCTCGGGCCGCTTCGCCGCCAACGCCGCCTGGCTGGCGGTACAGGTGATGGCCCACAACATCGCCCGCTGGACAGCGCGCATCGGTCTGGGCGAGCAGGTGGTGACCACTAAGACCCTCCGGCGGCGGTTCTTCTCCCTGGCCGGACGGATCACCCGCTCGGCGCGTCGCCTCACACTGCATCTGCCACAGCGCTGGCCTTGGGAAGCCCAGTTCGATCGTGCCCTGGCCCGATTGCGCGCCCTGCCACTCCCTGCCTGACGGCGGCGGCGGCAACCGGCCGCCATCCGGCCAACCGAACGTCCCCGCGAACTCGCGCCAGTCCGGTCTGCGAGTGCCTCTAGCTGCGTCCTCTCCTCGCTATCTCGCCCTGACCAACATTCGCAGACGGTCACAAAGTCTCCCCGCGGCAACTGAAGACAGACACCGGCCCCCCTCTACCCCAAATCGTGCCCGGACCATCGCCCTCCCTTGCCCCTATCGCCCGTTCCGCTGCTGCATAGTCATCCCTTCGGTGGATTTGGGCTAAAGCCAAGCTCCTATAAAGTCACTGCTCGCCGTGCCAAAGGCACTTCCGGCGCCACCTCGACTCGAGTCGACAGATCCGGTTGAAGGCATCGTGCCAGTCCTCGAAGGGGTCAGACCCGGGCCGAGGTGGCCCGGTATTCATCATCGCAGTCCTCGAACAGGTAGTGGGACTGAAGCTCGGAGAACACCCTGGTCCGCTGCCGGCGACCATCTCCCAGGATTCTGGCTACCGCGAGCGTGGTGTTGTCGTAGAGGATGCTCTGAGGCACTCCGCCCAGGAACGCGAAGGCGGAGACGTGTCCGTCGCAGAATGACTCCGTCGTCTCTGCGGGATACGCCTTCACATAGCACCCGTCGCTGTGAGGGAGGTCCAGGGCGAAGTAGTGGGCTTTGCGTTCCACTCCGCCGATGACCACCCACGCTTCGCCAAAGTCACACTGGGCATGTCCCGGGGAATGGGACAGTGGTACGAACATCTCTCGGGTCCGACGACGGCGTTCTCGAACGTAGTCTTTGACTATCGTGTACTTGCCGGGGAAGCCGTGTTCGTCTCTGAGCCGTTCGTAGATACGCTTGGCGGTGTGACGCTGCTTCTTCGGTGAGGTCAGATCCTGCTCCAGGATCTGGTCCATCACACCCTTATATGGATCGAGCTTCGGTCTGCGAGCCGGTCGTTGCCGTCGATACCCTGGGGGCACGGAGTACTCGAGCATCTTGCGCACCGTGTCCCGGTGTAGCCCGAACACTCGGGCCGCCTCTCGGACGCTCATCCCTTCGACGAAACAAGCCTTGCGAACACGGAGGTAAATACCCACCTTGTACATCCAATCCACCTTCAGTCAGGTTCGGTCGTTCCTGATTGAAGGCGACAGGCGGTACGCTTTTCAAGCGCCACATCTCAGCTCTTGAGCCGCCCTGGCGGTACATTATCTCTCCGCCATTCACAGATTCCGCCGATAGCCTCCGTGAACACCCAGCATAGTCATGAAGGGATGTACGTCGGAGATGACCACATGCCCTCCAGGCCGGACGACCCGCCCGATCTCACGTATTGGCGGCCCCAGGTCGGAGCAGTGCGTCAACGCCAGCGTACAGACAGTTAGATCCATCTCTCCATCCGAAAGGGGAATCGCCGTCAGGTCTGCAGTCTGGAAATGGGCCGCAGGCACTTCCGCCATAGCAAGCCTCAGCATCTCAGCCGTAGAGTCGATACCAGTAACCCGGTGGCCTAGCGACGCCAGATACTTAGCGTGCCTCCCGGTGCCGCAGGCCGCGTCCAGCGCTGCACCCACCGGATAGCGTTCGAGAAGTCCGCGCACAACAGGCTCCTCGGCGAGAAACATTGGATTATTGGAGTCGTCGTAAGTAGCAGCCCATTCGGCATATCCGGCTGTGACTGTCCGTTCGCTCGCAGCCATCGGGTTTGTCCAAGGCTCCTCTTCGATCTGGCTGGCCATCTCGACAATCTTCCGCGTTCTGGCCGTGACAGTCGCCGGATCGGACATCCAAGATCGCAGGATTGCAAGACCCTCCAACCCGAGGATGAAGTCGCCAAATGTTGCTTGCTCAGGCATCCATTCATCTCCTCTAACCATTGGCGTTCAATTCACTAGACTGCCACTTCCAGTAGCAGGGCAATAGGCTCATACTCCTCCTTCTGCACAATCCGCTCAGTCGTAAGCTCTCCATCCCTGCCCAGAAGCTTGTAGGCACCTGCTCCCACCTTGGATGTGATCACTCGATACATCCCGTCGACCACCTCTATGGCACAGTTGCCGTCGACAGCAACACCCACGCCCGAGTACTTGCGCACAGTCTGCTCGAAGGCCTCCCTGCGCTTCATGCCGAGGGACTCCCCGTCGAAGTGGGGACAGACGAGGGTGTCGATCAGGCCCATTCCCCTCACCCTGATGTATCTCCAACTGTCGGGACGATAGAAGGCCATGGAGTCGCTGTGTCCCCAACTGAACCAACAGATACACCCAGCGCTCAGCCCGGACAGGACGACCCCTCTCCTGTAAGCCTCGCTCAAGACCCTGTCCACTCCCAGCTTTCGCCAACGTCTCATCATCTTCAGGGTATTCCCACCACCGACGTAAACCAGGTCGGCGGAGAGAATCTTCCTTTCGAGCTCCTTTGTTGTTGGACTGACCCCGAGTAGATAGAGCACGTCGGTCTCGCAGCCCAACTCTTGACCATACACCTCTTGAAACGACTGCCAGTACTCTGGCGAGTCTCCGCTTGCGGTAGGGATGAAGAGAGCGTTTGGGCGGTCCTTGCCAGTTAGGGACACGACCTCCTTATCGATGGCAAGCGTTTCGCGCTCGGCCATCTCTCCTCCGCCTATAGCGACAAGCTTGCCCATATTCGAAGACCCTCTCTGTCGTCGCGTTGGAGGTTACGTCAATAGGTGTGTAAACGACATCAGGCGGCGACCTTCTCAGCCGTTGTCTCAGAGACGATCCCATCCACGTATTGAGCGCCGAGATAGACGTCTTCGATCAACTCAGGGGCCTTGAGACGCCTGAAGCGCTGTTCGGCGACCATCAACATTTTCCAGATCACCGCTATCGCCCGATCGACCCTCTTGTAGCGCTTGGCGGCATCGGTCCGAAGCCTGAGGGCCGCGAAGGGTGATTCTACCGGGTTCGTCGTGCGAAGGTGCCCCCAGTGCTCCTTTGGGAAGTCATAGAAGGTGACCATGCGGTCCCAGTCCCGCTCCAAGGCCTCTGAGGCCGCCTCGTAGGAATGGTCGCCGCACCACCTGGTGAACACCGTCCTGAGCCGCTCAGCCTCTGTCCGAGTCGGCGCGTAGGGGATAGTACGCAGCATGAGCTTGGCCTGGTCCTGTTGTCGCTTTGGAAGCTTGGCGAGCACGTTTACGATCTTGTGGTTCCAGCAGCGTTGCTCTGCCGCCTGAGGATAGACGTTGCGCAGAGCTCCCCAGATGCCCAGGTGTCCGTCTCCAACCACCAGCCTCGGGCAGCTCAAGCCCCGGCGCTTGATGTCTCTGAGCACCTCGGACCAGTTCTCTGTGGACTCCCTGTATCCGGGAACAGCGCTCACCACCACCTTGCTCCCGTCGCTCAGGGCCGCCATCACCACCAGTACCGCCGCCTTCTCCTTCTCAAGACCAGCCTTGACGTAGACTCCATCCACCCACATGTAGACCACTTCAAGGTCATCGAGGGGCCGGCTGCGCCATTGGGCAAGCTCATCGTTCCACTTGGACTTCAACCGGGCCACCGTGCTCGCCGATACCGGTGCGTCCTCTCCCAGCAGCCCCCGCAAAGCCAGATCGAAGTCGCCTTCGGATAGACCGTGCAGGTACAACTGGGGGATCAACTCAGCAACCTTCCTGGTCCTGTTGACGAACAGCGGCAGCAGCCGGCTCTCGAATTGCTCCTCGGTATCGCGGACTCGTGGCCGCCTCAGCTGTATCGTTCCCGAACTCAGCGTAAGCCTCCGGGCTCTGCCGTATCCGTTCCGATAGCCGGTATCGTTGTCCGAGTCGGATCTGAGCGCCGACTTCGCCCTTCCCAGAAACGCCGTCACCTCCTCCTCCAGCAACTCCTGGATCAGCCTCTGGACCTGGCTTCGCACCCAATCCTCCAACTGCTCCCACTCCGGCCTTGACTCCGACCTACTCTCAGTGCTTTCCTTCCTCATGGGCGGTGTATCTCCTCTCTTGGGCCTCGAGCCCGTGTTGTTCAGAGAGAGGGTACACCGCCTGACTGTTTACACACTTTTTGAGGGTACCTCGTCGCGTTCCTCGCGATTCAGTCACATGGCCGACAGCAGACGTCACCTAATGTGTCCTACTTGTAGGCCCGACTTTCTCGTCTTGCTGCCCATCACGACAGTCCCGTGCGCTGGGCGATCCACTCGCGTGCAACTACGCCCTGCGCATCCTGGAATGCACGCAGCGTGGGTAGGCCGGGAGGTGGCGGCTGCACGGCCTGGTGTGTGAAGTATCCAGCCAGCGCCACAACAGCCGCCGTAATGGCTTCACTATTGGCGGTGCTGCATGCGGAGTGTCTGGAGATGACCTCCTCTGGAAGAGGACCACCCTGCATCGTCACGCTCGGTGCGAAACCGACAACGTCCAGCCACGGAGGACCGACGAGCGCATGGGGCCAGTCGACGAACAGGGTACGCTGAGACGTGAGCAGGATGTTGTCTGCACGGATGTCGTTGTTGAGCAGCGTGTCGCCCTCGAGTGCGCGCCCGACATTGTCCTCAATCGCTACCAACGCCTCTATATGACGGCGCGACCACTCGTCCACGCAGTCCAGCCGGGACGGTTGCTCCCCCTGGAGTCGCCGCCAGCCCCGGACGAACCGATCGCCGGCCGCCCCTATCACGGCGGCTGGCAACGGCGACGGCGTCAGCAATAGGCTCAAATCCTCCATGGCTGCGACGACTCGGTCCAACTCTTCTACAGACCACGGTTGCATCGGGTGGCGGCCGTCCACGTCCTCGAAGACCAGCACTACCCAACCGCCTTCGCCTTCGTCGTAAGACCACAGCAGTCGTGGAACCGGCGCGGCACCTGGCAGGGCGGTCACTATCTTGATCTCGCGCCGGTGAATCCTGGGTGCGTCGGCGTTGGGTTCAGGACCGACCGCCTTGACGAAGACACGGCGGCCGTTATTCGTGGTCAGGCGCGCCGCCATGCCGGGGGAGAAGCCCGTAGGCTGAGTAACTGCGCCGACGACCGCACCACCCAGCCACCGCTCAGTCTCGCTACGGACGCGCCCGGGCATGTCTGACCAATCAAGTCTTACGCCTCGATCGGGCGGCGGCACCCCCACACCCTTCCCTGTCCCTGACTCCACCGGACTTGTCATGCTCCAGAGCCCACCCTTTCGTAGACGGAGACGCACGAGGGACTCTGCGAGGTAAACGGCGAACGGCGCCAGTCGGCCCACCTATGGCGGAGGCGGAGCCCTGCCAAGCGTGCCATCAGGTCCAGCTCCGACGGCCACGCGTAGCGCAGTCGCCCTGGATACATTCGGATCCCCTCTTCGGTCATATGCAGGTGTCGGAAGTCCACCACTTGGTTCGCGGCGTCATGGACCGATACGTCCAGCCAAACGGAGGCCAGGTCGGGCAGGCTCGCACTCAGATGCTGGCCATCATCGAACCTGGAAACGTCAGGGACAAAGCCGTGGACCAGGAACACGCCTGACTCATTCAGGTGAGACGCAACGTTCGCAAAGCACCTGATCTGCTCGTCCTGGGAAGTGAGCATGAAGAAGGTGTTGGAGATGACGAAGATGAGCGAGAAGGTGCCCTCCACGTCTACGTCTGCGAAGTCTCCTATGCTAACCGGCACGGTCTCGCCGCCTCGCTTGGCCCAGAGCTGGTCGACCATCGCCTGGGAAGAGTCTATCCCGTGGACCTCGACCCCTCGGGCGGTGAGGGGAAGCGCATATGTCCCTGTCCCAATGCCTAGCTCCAGAGCCCGGCCTCCAGCTGCCAGTTCTGCGAGGAGATCGACCCGCTCCGATACGTTTGCCGACCTGTAGAACGAGTCGTAGACTCCAGCGATCCGGTCCCCATACGTTGAAGCTGTGTACCCCTTCACGGTTCATCTCCTTCCCAGACGCGCAACAAAAAAAGGCCTCCCGTGTCAGGGAGGCCTCGATAACTTGGACTATGGAAGTTAGATCGCTAGGTCCTCCCCAACATGAACCGCCACGGCGCCGCAGCCGTGGGAATGTAATTGGCGTTGAACGGGAGGTGGCCGGTGATCTTCATCATACAAATTGCCGATTCAGGTACGGGGTATGGTAGCACACGCCTTTCGGGTTCGGCAACTCTTCGCACTGGTTTGGATCCCTAGGACATGTCCTCCATGCGCTCGCCCGTCCTCCGATAGCTTGATGGGTTCACAGGATTCCAGCCGCAGCTTGAAGACAATCCCACCCACCGCACCCGTTCGACCACTCAGCTAGACTCGAACTGTCGGGAGGCCGTCCATCAGTAGAGACCAGGGACACCAGGATGGGTGCGCCCCCCGACCGCATAAAAGCAGAACCTTCGAATTGAGGTTCGTTCTGCTCCTTGAGTAGGATACAAGATCGTTCTGGGCAGCGGGCATTATCGCATGGATGCCTTCAGTTGTGCTGAGGGACGGTATTGAGATCGTTGGTGCAGTTGGCCAGAACGGCGGACTTATATTAGGTAAGGGTTAGGCTGCCGAGTCGGCCCTTTGCCCCATACTGATCCCACGAGACATACGACTCTTTGCCAGTACCAGAATCTAGTCGCTCACGTCGATGGGCGTACTTGGTATCTCGCCAGCTAACAGCGGACGAACCAGTTCGGCCATGCGACGTGGTATGAACAGGGATGGTGGCTCCGATTCCATCTCCGCAACGCTCCACCAACGGGAGGCCTGAATGTCTTCTCCTGGCTGCCGCAGAGACGAATCCACAACAAAGTGAGGCGCCTTGACCAAGTAGAATCGAGACTGTGAATCGATCCAGCCACCTCGATGACGACGTTTCATATACCTGGTCCAGACACACGGTCCTAGCGTTACATCCATCAGGCCCGTTTCTTCCTTGAGCTCGCGTTGCGCTGCCTCCTCGTGAGTCTCGCCGGGCTCAAGACCTCCCCCTGGCATGTACCAAGCCATGCGGGGAGGATCCCACTCTTGCGAACACCCACGAAACAGAAGAATGCGGCCAATCTCATCTACTAGAACGACCCTAGCGGCCGCCCGAACCGGATGCTCTGCTCCCAATACCTAGCCCTCCCATACCTAGAGGTGGTCCCGTTTGTCTGAACAGCGCTGCCCGGTTTGATAAGTGGAATCACGCTGCGTGCGTTAGGCCGCCGCGGACTCGGCAGGCGCTCGATTAAAGAACTGGTCCGGCGTCATTCCCCCAAGGCTCGAATGGGGCCGTCCGGCATTGTAAAACTTGAAGTACCGCCCGAGTCCAGTTCTGGCTTCCGGGACCGATTCGTAGGCTCTCAGGTACACCTCCTCGTACTTGACGCTCTTCCACAGCCGTTCGACGAACACATTATCCCTCCAGCTCCCCTTCCCGTCCATGCTGATCTGGATCCCATTGGCTTTCAGCAGGCCGGTGAAGGCGTCACTTGTGAACTGGCTTCCCTGATCTGTGTTGAATATCTCCGGCGCGCCGTGGCGTCCCAGGGATTCTTCGAGCGCTTCCGCGCAGAAGTCTGTGTCCATCGTGACCGATACCCGCCAGGCCAGCACCTTGCGGCTGTGCCAGTCCATCACTGCGGCTAGGTACACGAACCCCCTGGCCATCGGAATGTACGTGATATCCATGGCCCACACCTGGTTGGGTCTGCTCACCTCAAGCCCGCGCAGCAGGTACGGATACACAGTATGGCCGGGGCGTCGCCGCCTGGTGTTGGGCTTGCGGTACAGCGCCTCGATGCCCATCCGCCGCATCAGTGTGGCGATGTGTCTACGTCCGGAGGAGAGTCCCTCCTGGCGGAGCAGGCCTCGCATCATCCTACTGCCTGCAAACGGATACTCAAGGTGCAGCTCATCGATACGGCGCATCAGTCTGAGACCGGCTTCGCCCACCGGCCGTGGCCTGTAGTAGATGCTCCCGCGGCTGATGCCCACTGCCTTTGCCTGGCGGGCGAGAGGCAGCTTGTGATCGCGGTCGATCATCGCCTTGCGCCCGGCAATCCCGCCTTCGTGAGCGCGGCCTCTAAAAAATCGTTCTCCAACGCAAGCTCACCGATCTTGGCGTGAAGGACCTTCATGTCTACCGGCTTTTCAGCCTGCCCCGTCCCGGCGCCAAACAACTGCGCCGCCCGATCCAGCAACTGGGTCTTCCACTGCGTGATCTGGTTCGGGTGCACATCGAACCGGCTTGCCAGCTCCGAAAGTGTCCGGTCGCCGCGCACCGCGGCAAGAGCCACCTTCGCCTTGAACTCTGCCGAGTGGTCACGGCGGGGTCGTCTGCTCATCTCTCGCTCCTGTCTCCCAGGGCACTATCATGCCCTCAATCAGGCAGCGATTCCACTTATCCCCCTGTTCAGATTTCCGGAGCCACTTCTCACCTCGGCGATTCTCAGAGCACGCGGCCCCCGGATGTGGTCAGATCGGTTGCGCCCTTGAAGGCGATCCTTTATGACCCATACAATGTTGCAAATGGACGGTGGTCAGTTGATTGAGTCCTAAGGATGTCAAGCGAATGACCGAGTCGATGGTTAGCCCTGAGCAGGTAGGCGTCTCGTCTGGGCGATTGAACCAGATCGACAAGCTTGTACGGAACTACGTCGATGGTGAGAGGTTGGCTGGCGCAGTGACGCTACTGGCACGTCGTAGCGAGGTGTTTCACTTTGAGAGCTTTGGCGCTCAGGATATTGGAAGCGATCAGCCTATGGAGAGGGACGCCATCTTCCGGATCTACTCAATGACGAAACCCATCACCAGCGTAGCCGTAATGATGTTGTGCGAGGACGGACACTTTGGGCTTGATGACCCTGTGGCTAGGTTCATCCCCGAGCTGGACGCGCTCAAGGTATACGCCGGAGAGGACGCCTCGGGAATACTCTCAGTCGAGCAGGAACGCCCAATCTCGATCCGTCACCTTCTGACGCACACCGCTGGCCTGGGCTACCCATTCGTACAGCCCGCACCGATCCAGGAGATCTACCAGGAAGCGGACCTACTTCAGCCTGACAGCAACTTGAAAGAGATGGTCGACAAGCTTAGCAATTTGCCTCTGGCTTGCCAGCCGGGCACTGATTGGAAATACAGCATAGCGACCGATATCCTGGGGTATCTCGTAGAAGTGGTATCCGGCAGGCCATTTGGCCAGTTCCTCCAGCAATTGGTATTCGATCCACTCGAAATGGTGGATACGGGCTTCCATGTTCCAGATGGGAAGATCAACAGGCTGGCGTCGGTCTATTGCCCCTCAGAGAGGAGCGGCATCGAGGTGATGGACACTCCAGAGGTCATGCGCTACCGGAGCCCACGCACTCTCTGTTCGGGAGGAGGGGGTCTTGTCTCGACAGCGCTCGATTATTTGCGATTCTGCCAGATGCTATTGAATGGAGGCGAGTTGGGAAGGGAGACGCTGCTGAGTAGTAACACGGTAGAGTTGATGACTGCCAACCAACTCCCCGCGGAGTTGCTACCATTTGCTCTGACCCAAGAACTCGCGGCCTACTCACAGGGGTGTGGATTCGGCCTCGGCTTTAGGGTAGTCGACAACCCTGTCGTGCACGGTGTGCCCGGGTCTCCCGGCATGTACTCCTGGCCTGGAGCGGCCAACACTAGCTTTTGGGTAGACCCGCAGGAGGACCTCATAGCCATCTTCATGACTCAGTTCTTACCGTTCAGATACTATCCCGTCGTCGAAGAGTTCCAGGCATTGACATACCAGTCGCTGATGGATTGAAGGCAACACTCGCGCCCAGCCTTCAAAGGACCACCTGACTTGGCAGAATCAAGAACCGTTACGTTCACGTTCGTTCTGGATGTGTAGTCAGCAACGCATCTGCAGTGGATAGAGGCTAACAACTATGGACAAGCGACTTGCGGTCAATCGCAACAATTGGGACGAGCGCACGCCTGCCCATGCTGCCTCAGACTTCTACGACGTGGAGGGATTCAAGAAGGGCCGGATAACGCTAACTGACATCGAGCGGCAGGAGGTTGGCGACGTATACGGGAAGACGCTCCTCCACCTCCAGTGTCACTTCGGGCTGGACACGATGTCGTGGTCGCGGCTTGGTGCGAAGGCGACGGGGGTGGATTTCTCAGATGCCGCAGTCGGTCTGGCCCGCGAGCTAAATGAGGAGTTGGGGCTAGGTGTTCGATTCGTCAACTCCAACATCTACGACCTACCGGACGCGTTGGGAGAGCAGTTCGATATCGTGTTCACGTCATACGGTGTCCTGAACTGGCTGCCCGACATCGCAAGATGGGCTGAGGTCGTAAGCACCCACCTAAAGCCAGCTGGCATCTTCTATATCGTTGAGTTCCATCCGTTCGCGGCGGTGTTCGAGGCGTCCGAGGCGGGAGACATGGTGCCGACCTACAGGTACTTTCATCACGAACTGTTCTTTGAAGGCGGCGAGCCGAGCTACGCGGGCAAGGAAGTAATCGAGACCCCGACCCACGAGTGGCAGCACAGCTTGGGCGACATAGTCTGTGCGCTGACCGACGCGGGGCTGAAGATCAAGTTCCTGCACGAGTTTCCCTTCTCCTGCATTCAGCTCTATCCGACCATGAAGCGGAGCGACGATGGCTGGTGGCGGCTTCCAAAGCACAACGAGAGCTTCCCGCAGATGTTCTCGATAAGGGCCACCAGATGAGTGGCGGCCAGATGGAAAGGCGTTTACCGGCCGTAGGGGGTCAGGCCCTGATTCTGCTCCGCCAAGCACAGCCCTTGACTGTAAGCTCGACAGTAAAGCGCAGTTGCTCTTGACCCACCAGACTTGACAAAATCAAGAACTTTCGTATTGAGGTTCAGGTTAGCCCTGTAGACTGGCAGCCCACCCTTGTGAGGGCTCAGATGCGCCGCGTGGCGGGCCAATCCAGCCAGCGTCTCGGTTTCTACTCAGAGGACTTGAAGAGCGCTATGCGATTGCCAGCGATGTCATAGAAGATGGCAATGGAGCCGAATCCTCCGGGAATCTCTGTGGGTTGCATGAGGGCGCTGCCGCCCAGGCTTACGGCCTTGTCAAGATACGCTTGGAGGTCGTTGACAATAACGGCGACGGAAGGATGGTTGGGCGGCATGCCCTCCATGTGCTGGAAGATGCCACCGCCAATCCCTCCAGATTCCTGTTGGATGAAGCGGTAGTTGGCCTCCTCGAGATGGTCGATTTTCCAGTCGAACATCCCGGTGTAGAACTCGGCGAGCACCGCGGCGTCGCTGCCTCCAACCTCGAAATGCGCCACCGGCGGACCGTCCCCCTTGGGGGGCATCTGTCCGTCCCATTCCCGCGGTGGTGCATACAACCCTATAGTGTTTTCGGCAGGGTCCCCGAACAAAGCGATGGAGCCCATGCCGGGCGCTATTTCCATCGGTGGCATGATGGCCTTCCCACCCATACCGGCCACCTTATCCAGCGCCACTTGAAGGTCGTCAACCTGCACATAGAAGGTGACATAGCTGCGCGCCGGCATATTCTCAGTTGTAGGTAACATGCCTCCACCTATGCCGCCCTCACTTGCCGGCACTATACCGTAGCTGCCCATCTCTTCGCCCTGCACGTCAATCTTCCATCCGAATAGGTCGGTATAGAAC
>CBDFGS010000009.1:0-576166 GCA_965247255.1 Dehalococcoidia bacterium
ATAAGACAACGTATTTTGAGTATAAGAAATACCGTTACTTCTCTTCCTTAGAGCGAATCCTGAAGAAGTGTGGATTCTCCTATGGCGGCCAGTATGACCACGAAGACCATTACTCTGATTGCTTGGCTTGTTCGCTAGACATTGCGCAATGGCCTACCAACCCTCTGTGGGGCAAGGTGCCGAAGACTGCCCAAGAGGAGTTGCTAAGAGATGGCGCACCATTCCTGAGGAAAATCCTGGAAAAGAATCCAAGGGTCAAGTTGATGTTAGGGAACGGTAGTAGTGTAGTGGAGGGTTTGGAAAAGGCATTCGGTGTACGCTTCAATAAAACCAAGCCGATTAAGGGTCTCTGGCGTTACGACGTCCAGATGTATGATAGTGCATTACTAGGCAGACGATTTATTGGATGGAGCGTCAATTTGCAGTCCTCATTCGGCGTAAGCAACGAGCTGAGGGGTGAGGTGGCGAAGCGGGTAGGTGAGTTGGTGAGCGGCATCTGCTGCGCCTAGCAGAAAGAGAGCATCATGACCTGGACGATGCCGGAAGCGGAGCGAGGTGGGGGAGTTGTCGGCGCGGCCGAGGCACGGGTGTAGAGTGAATGGTGATTCCTGAGTACATGAAGATGCAACTGGGGTAGAATCAGAACATCAAACGTTAGGATGGAGCAATGAGTAGGCAACGGGTGACGAGGTTCTTGCTGTGGGGGGGCTTGGCGCTCTTCATAGTAGGCACATCGGCTTGTACGGTAGGCTGCCTAGGGGCAGCAAGCTCCGCTTTCCTAGGCAATCCTGAAGGTGAATCTCTAGCAACAGGAGGTATTCAGTCCGGGTTCTTGATGGTCACGATTAGTCTGTTGATGATTGTCGTTGGGGCGATTCTCAAGGCCACTGCTAGGGATGAGAAAGAGGTAAGCGAATAGACCGGGGTGGTGTGTATTCTGGCCTGATTGGCATTCTCAATTACTCCGGTGACGGCGTTTGGGATTCGGGGGAAGCCGTCATGCCGAGCAGATACAACCATCACGTCAGTCGGCGGATTCGATCTTCGGCATGACTCTCTGAATCTTCACGGGGCTACGCCGATGAGCACTAAAGGGACTGCGGGAACGCCACGCCCTTGCCTGAGTACGTTCAGCAGATCCCGTTCGTAGTACGGAACGCGGAGGACATTTCCCTTTCCAGTTCCTTCATGGGGAGTATGCCAATGTACAGGAACATTAGGCCAGCGGCTTTACAGGGTTTTAGACCGCTCTGGGAGCCAGACCGACGACCATTACCCCACTTCACGTGGAGGTGTGGCAATGGCGTACCGGGAGGTTCCCCGAATGGAAATAGGAGAAGTGATCCGCCGCTGGCAGGCGGGACACAGATCGCGGCGAGTACTGGACTGTCGCGGGACACGGTGGCCAAGTACCTGGCGGCAGCAGTGTCGGAGGGCATTGCCCAGGAGGGTCCGGTTCCCGGCGAGGAGCAGTTGGGCCGCCTAGCGGCGATGGGCCAAGTAGGACCGTGCGCCGACGGTGCAGAGACCCGCGCGAGTGGGCAGCCTCTCCAACCTGGTAGTGCTGGATCTCGACAACAACGACTTGAGCGGGGAGATACCGGCGGAGCTGGGCAGCCTCTCCAACCTGTTCAGGCTGAGCCTTAGCCCGAATCCACCGAAGGACACCGATGGACGGCGTGAGGACAGCGGAAGGGGGTGGGTGAGGGAGCTACAGGGGAGATGGCCTGGGGTCTTGGGGTGGATGGGAGGCCGGCGGACGGTCTTCAGTCGCCGCACAGGGCCCTAAGGCCCTATGCGGGAGTTGCGATGCGCGGGAAGGCGAGAGGATACGCAGCAGGGGACTCTCGCGACCGGGGTGGCGCGAGATTGCGGGGACGTTGGGTCAGTTGCAGGCTGGCCGTCAGGCCGGGAACGGAATGGCTTGCAGCCGGGCCAAGGCGCGACTGAACTGGGTTTCCCAAGGCCAGCGCCGGGGGAGATGCAAAGTGAGGCGGCGCGCCGAGCGGGTGATCCGTCCCACCAGAGCGAAGACCCGCCGCCTGAGGGTCTTGGTGATCACGGTCCGCTCGCCCAGACCAATCCGCGCCGTCCAGCGGGCCAGGTTATGCGCCATCACCTGGACCGCCAGCCAGGCGCCGTTGGCGGCGAAGCGCGCCGACGGCATGTGGTTCAGCCCGACGCCGTACTTGAGGTCGCGTATGGCGTTCTCGACCTCGGCGTGGCGGCGATGATCGGCCTCCAGTTCCAGCGTCTCCCCATCGCGGTCGGTGATGAAGGCGTGATAGCTGTATCTGGCGAAGAGGGCGAGCTGGGAACCGGGCGTCGGCTTCACCCGCCGGACAATGAGCCGCACCGGCGCGGCGTCCGGCTTGGTCTGGAACGGGGTGTAAGTCGTCTCGGCGACATCGGCGGCGGCGTCCATCCAGTAGGGAATGGGAGTCCAGTCCTCCTCTGGTATCGCCTCGATCAGGTCCCGCAGGCTGGCGCGCTGGCGGATGGTGATAGAGAAGCGGACATCCATTTCCCGGCAGGCGGCAACGACAGTGTGGGCGTAGAAGCCGCTGTCGGCCCGCACCGTGAGTTGTCCCCTGGCCCCGCCGTAGCGCACCCGCCCCACCGTCTCACGCAGGAAGTGGGCGGCGCCACGGGCGGTGTTGGCCCGGCCCTCGCGCAGCCGGGACATCAGCACCTCGCCGGTGCCGGCGGCAATGGCCAGCAGCGGGTGATAGCCGCGGGCGCCGGTATAGCCGTGGTGGCGCGCTCCCTCCTTGGCCAGTCCATAGGTCTCGCAGATGGTCGAGTCCAGGTCGATGGTCAGGGGCGAGTCGCCGGGTCCGGCCCCAGCGGCCCAGGCCCGGGCCAACAACTGGCGGCTCACGCGGTCGAGTTGACGGACATGCCCCCACCGAAAGCTGCGCAGGAAGGTCCCCAGGGTGGATGGCGCCTTGACCACGCAGCCTAGAACACCGACCGTCCCACCAGCGCGCAGCGCATCGGCGTCGTCGATGCAGTCGCCGCCTGCCAGCGCGGAAGCGACCAGCGTCAGCATCTTGTCCCCAGTGTTCGCCCGCCCCGGCGCTCCGCCGAGGTCAAGGTGATGGTCGACGAGTTCCCGCAGGCCCAGGTGCCGGGCTAGGGTGGCCGGCAGGAGCAGGCCGGCATTGGCCACCAGGCGATGGTCGTCAAAGAGGACGCGGATACGGTCGGGTTTGTTCTGTGGCAGCATCTATTGGGTGCTCCTTGTTTCCGGGCGGGTTTCTGTTCCAAAACCATTATCCCAGATTCAGAGGAGCACCCGCTGGCTTCTTCAAGGGCTGTCCCCAAGCCCGTCCTTCGGTGGATTCGGGCTTAGGATCCGGTCTGATGCCAGTCTACTCGCCTTCCTCTCCGTGCAACCATCGCAGGCCGCCGGGCCAGCCAGCATTGGCCATCTCAAGTACTCGCCGTGTGTAGTCGTTCAACGGGCTTACCGTGTAATCGAAGTCGGATGCCCCCCAGATGGGATAGTTGCAGACGGCGGCACCTTCAAACTGCCGAGGATCAGCATAGAAGTTTGACCGACCCTCCCAGCTTCCGTGAACCAGTCGCTCGTCATTCGTCAATTCCCAGGTCGTAGCGGGCCTTCCATTCGGGTGGCGGTACGCGACACCGTTGACCGGGTCGACCGCTCCCCAAACTCCTTCGTCGAACGCTTCAATGATTTCGTGTCCGCTGTGGGCCTGGCTCAGGTTGAACAGCGAGACCAATCTCGCCGATACGCCAGCCACCTGGCACATAGCGCACGCAACCCGTGCTACATCCGTGCACCAATCCGAGCCACGGGCGACTATCTGCTCCTCGGTCCCGCCGAACCGCATCCCATCCAGGTCATCGGCGGCTCGCTCCTCAAGACTCTGGCAGAAGTCGACGATGCCGGCCACCCTACTCGCGGAAGACCCTTGGGATGCCCCGGCGTCAGCTACGTATCGTTCCAGCATCGGACGAGAGCCCTTCTCGTACCTGGTGCACGTGGGAGAGTATCCGGTGTACAAGTATTCGGCGGTCTCGGTGCAGAGGCGCACCATTGTCTTCGCCAACACACGATCCACTGACCCCGGGGCGTGGGTGTCGTTTTCCAGCGTGATCCTATACGCCTTACCGAACTGGTCGATTCCCTGGTAGCGCGAGATGTCCATTAGACCGCAGGTAGGCGAAGCAACGCTTCCAAGTCGTCGGGCTGCACGGTGTCGCTAGCGGCCCTGTTGGCGCGCACCATTCCGCAGGTCATGCAGCGATGGACCACCTGAAGGCCTTTGCCCGACCTATACTTCAGCCCTACTGGCTCCATCATTCCCTCGCAAGAAGAGGCCCTGTCCCCAGGCACCACATCCAGGTGTTGAGAGTAGAGACATCCTGGGCAGTGGTTCCGATAGCTGCCATTCGATAGAGGAGCCACTTCCAAGTCACATATCAGGCATGTGAATGCCGTGTTTTCGCTGGGCCTGCTCACTCCTGATCTCCTTGATCTGGGTTGTCAGATCAAGAGACCAGGGTTCCGTTTGCTCTTCCCTAGGCTTCCAGGCCTAGGCTTCCAGGCTTGGCTGAGTTATTGACAGATTCGCCGTCGTTCCTTTGGGGTCAACGGCTACTTCCGGTTCCACCTTCATCGGGGCGTCTTCCATCCCCGAATCCGAACCACGACCGACTTTAGTTGTTTTGTATCGGCCACTGTGGAGCGCCTACGGCACTCCCCACCGGTATGTGTACACTCAGTCTCACTGGCTTCGGCGTCGTCCCCTGTCAGGCGCGAGCAGCGTGACTGTTCTTATGACGCAACTATCACCTCCCCTTTCCTCCGAGAGTTTGGAAGAGCCCATGGATTTCATCCCGCGACAAGACCCATCAACATGGCACATGCTGCCGACATGCCATCCATATGATAGTCTCATGGCAGTCAGACTGCAAGCTCCAACCAACAAAGCGGCGACTTCCCTCCAGCCGTGGGAACAGTTTCACATCGGCCGCCATGTACAGGTCTGGCGAACGCCATCAAACTGGACAAAATCGAGAACCTTCATTCGGCGGACTCAATAGACACGGAAAGCTTAAGTACTCGTGGGCGCTCGGTTTGGGTCCATTCAAGCCAGGTCAGATTGTTACACAGTAGCGTGCCCAACAACAGCCTGCTGGAGAGGGTGGGGCCGTTGGGAACGGATGTCTATCGAGACCAGTAGAGCCATTGATCATATTGAGGCACGAAGTTCAGAGTGACCGGCCAATCGCTGGTGTTGGTGAGCGTAAGAGTCAGCATCACCAGCTCATCCTGAGAATATGCCGGTTTGTCGGTCTTCAGCTCCCACTCGTAGGGGTACTGGTAGTCATCGCTGGAATAGCCTGAAGGGCGGAGACGCTCAGCGGCTACCATCGAGTGCGGCGAGCTGGAGGGCGCTCCCTCCATGAACGCCTCGAACGAGCGTAGGCCATTGGTGGCAAAGGCGGCGCCCAGGTGATTCCCATCGTCCGTGCCGCAGAGGACGAGGTCGGACGCGCCGCCCTCCCTGTCCCACCAGAGCGCGATGTACCGCGCACTGCCCAGCAATTCCCCATTGGCACCGCGCAGCTCCTGGGGCGTGGCGTAGAGCAGCTCCAGTATCGTGCCCAACTCGGGCGGGCGCGTGGATCCCGGCCGCTTGCCAAGACTTTCCAGTGGAACCGGCTCTCCCAGGTCCTTAAGCGCCTTCTGCACGGGCTTGGCCAACAGCTCTCGGGTCACCGGCCCGTCCGGAGCCTTGGTTCTGTCCGGCCCGTAGTAGGCGACCGCAGCGGGGGTGATGCCGAGATCTGAAGGGGGGCGCTCCAGCAGATGGATCGCCGAATCCAGCAACACGGCCGGCAGATACCTAAGGGTCAGCCCGCCCCAAACGGCCAACTGGCCATAAAATCTCCCAGCGCGGCTCGCAAGACCGATGGGTGTACCATCGCCTGCCACCACTATGGTGCCCCGTTTGTAAGAGGGTGTGTAGTCGCTGTGCAGCGCGAAGAGATGGTCCGGCGCGTTGAGAGTAAGACGTATCGACGCAAGAAAAGGTTCCCCGATAGCAACGAAGTCCACCGCAATGTTCCTCCGCACTCATTGCGGCGATCTCCTGCTGCGTTCAAATGAGTCCATACTTGATAGTACGTTTCTATCCACTTAAAGATAAGTAACCAGGGAGCCCACGACAGTACACACGACGCAAGACGAGACGACAAAACCGAATTGCAATGGAGCGGCTGGAGAGGTACCCTCAAAAAGTGTGTAACCGGTCAGGCGGTGTACCCTCTCTCTGAACAAGACGGGCTCGAGGCCCAAGAGAGGAGATAGACCGCCCATGAGGAAGGAAAGCACTGAGAGTAGGTCGGAGTCAAGGCCGGAGTGGGAGCAGTTGGAGGATTGGGTGCGAAACCAGGTCCAGAGGCTGGTCCAGGAGTTGCTGGAGGAAGAGGTGACGGCGTTTCTGGGAAGGGCGAAGTCGGCGCTCAGATCCGACTCGGACTCAGATACCGGCTATCGGAACGGATACGGCAGAGCCCGGAGGCTTACGCTGAGTTCGGGAACGATACAGCTGAGGCGGCCACGAGTCCGCGATACCGAGGAGCAGTTCGAGAGCCGGCTGCTGCCGCTGTTCGTCAACAGGACCAGGAAGGTTGCTGAGTTGATCCCCGAGCTGTACCTGCACGGTCTATCCGAAGGCGACTTCGATCTGGCTTTGCGGGGGCTGCTGGGAGAGGACGCACCGGTATCGGCGAGCACCGTGGCCCGGTTGAAGGATAAGTGGAACGATGAGCTTGCCCAATGGCGCAGCCGGCCCCTGGATGACCTGGAAGTGGTCTACATGTGGGTGGATGGAGTCTACGTCAAGGCTGGTCTTGAGAAGGAGAAAGCGGCGGTACTGGTGGTGATGGCGGCCCTGAGCGACGGGAGCAAGGTGGTGGTGAGCGCTGTTCCCGGATACAGGGAGTCCACAGAGATCTGGTCCGAGGTGCTCAGGGACATCAAGCGCCGGGGCTTGAGCTGCCCGAGGCTGGTGGTTGGAGACGGACACCTGGGCATCTGGGGAGCTCTGCGCAACGTCTATCCTCAGGCGGCCGAGCAACGCTGCTGGAACCACAAGATCGTAAACGTGCTCGCCAAGCTTCCAAAGCGACAACAGGACCAGGCCAAGCTCATGCTGCGTACTATCCCCTACGCGCCGACTCGGACAGAGGCTGAGCGGCTCAGGACGGTGTTCACCAGGTGGTGCGGCGACCATTCCTACGAGGCGGCCTCAGAGGCCTTGGAGCGGGACTGGGACCGCATGGTCACCTTCTATGACTTCCCAAAGGAGCACTGGGGGCACCTTCGCACGACGAACCCGGTAGAATCACCCTTCGCGGCCCTCAGGCTTCGGACCGATGCCGCCAAGCGCTACAAGAGGGTCGATCGGGCGATAGCGGTGATCTGGAAAATGTTGATGGTCGCCGAACAGCGCTTCAGGCGTCTGAAGGCCCCTGAGTTGATCCAAGACGTCTATCTCGGTGCACAGTATGCGGATGGAATCGCCATTGAATCAACGGCTGAGATGGTCGCCGCCTGATGTCGTTTACACACCTATTGACGTAACCTCCGGCTGGATCATTGTTCAGGATAGGAACCACCAACAAGCCGGACGCGAGGGCGTTCGGGGGCGCTGACAAGGAGGTGTCGTGATGAGAAGGTCATTCAAGGGAGTTGTACTCGTACTTGTTGCACTGGGAATCGTCTTCGGGGTCCTCATAGGCTGCAGCTCTCCGAAAACGGACACGTCCGAATCCGCAGAGCCGGTAGCCGCCGCTGCTGCGAAAGACATGACGACAGCTCAGGACCCCGTTGCAAACACAGTGCCGGCCGGGAAGGTCGAGTCGCTACTGTCCGGCGAGACGCTGGCACGGTACCGCGAGCTGCCGGAGGAGTACCGGGTAGCGCTGGAGGCATACGCCATGTTTGGGGTTTCGGACGACCTCATCCCATCTGTGGTCGCTGAGAAGATGGAGCAGTGGCCGGACAGCCCTGAACCAATTCGGGATCTGCTCGACGCCGAGCGGTACGCTGAATTCCAAGAGTATACAGCCACACACCCGAAGTTCGGAGACACGGGCAAAATTCACAGACACGCCTTTTACTTCCTGGGCTACTACCCGTACGTCCTCCAGACCGAAGACACTATAGACGGTCGAAAGCAGGCGTTCGCCGATCTGCTGGACGCCAATACCAACAAGTCTGAGCTGGGGAAGAAACCAAATGTGCCCGAGCCCCTGCTTGACGGGATGATCGTTCCCTCGGCAGTGGCGGCGCTCGACGCGCTTGGGCCGCGACTTCGTGATGCCATTGCCGTACCCCAGCCCAACTTCACCATCGATATCGATGCGCTTGCCGCTGACATCGTGATCACGGAAATCATGCTGTTGAAGTCCGAACCGGGGTTGGAATTGCCCACCATCACGGACTATCTGTCTACGGAGGCACAAGGTACCTTCAACGATCTGCCTGCGGATATGCGCGCGGATGCGGAGCGAAGGTATGCGCGCGGCGTGGTGTTTCGGATGATCGGCTTGGCGACGAGCGCAGATCACCCGACGACCACGCTGCCTAGCGAGGAGGTCCTCGCGGAGGTCGCGCAGTACGCGTTTGAGTTCGCGCAGAAGTTGGCCACGCAGTAGGAGAGCAAGGGTGGCTAGTACTCAGTCAACTTGAATATGACGCAGGCAGATCCGATTTTTCCCCTCTCCCGTCGTGGGAGAGGGCTAGGGTGAGGGTGAATTGTAATCTCAAAACCATGTTGACATGGTACTAGTGGTGCGAAATCTTTGAAATAAGGGTTAGCCTGGATTGGCGAGACCTCACGGCAACAGTGAGTCCCTTCCCGTCAGGGGGAAGGTTAGGATGGGAGCGTCGCGCAGTATTCTGGTTACCCTTCATTGCTAGGATGTCAGTCTACTAGTGGTTCAACGTTTTTGTATTGATGGGTAGAGTGACTTTAGCTTGATGCGCGCATCCTCGGTAGTGAAGCGCCAATCCACTCGTATCACATCCCGGTTGCGTTGATTCTGCCAAGCATTGACCTCGCCGCGCAGGATGTCTTGATTGGCAATCCGTCGGTCCAGGCACTGTCGAGCCAGCACACCGATCTCTATCTCCGCCATATTCAACCAACTCCCGTGTTTGGGAGTGTAGTGTATCTCCATTTACTAGATATTTCCGAGCTTTGACGTTGTTGGTTTTAATGGGGAAAGTAAGGCGTACGTCCAGGTGAAGGCTACGTCCGGCCAGGATGCGAACGTCACGGCCGCCAAGGAGGCACTGCACCGGCGATTTCCGAAGTACGCCGACGACGCCATCGTGATCATCCCTGTGAAGTACTCCTACGAGGAGTATTGGCGTTGGTCCGTGATCCTCGACCGGTTCGCCGTCAGCTCGGGCAACACCATCGGCATCCTGGGAGGGAGGGTGCACGAGAACTGGGAGGCATACAATGGTGGAGAGGCTGTCTACCCGCTGCCGGAGGTGCCGGAGGCCGTGCCACGCCCCGAACTGGGGGGGGTAGCCCACCCGGAGGATTATCGGACGACGCTCCACGTGAGGACGTATGAGCTGCATCGTACGGTGGACGCGCTGCCGGTGCTCCTGCCGGTGCTCCTGCCCCTGCTGGGCATACCCGTAGACGCCGTGGGAGTCGTCATTGAGTACAGACCGAAGCCCTTCGCTATAACTGTTCCCTTGCCCGGCGTAAGCAGCTCAGCCCGACCTGCTCAGAGCGAGGCTGCCACGGAGACTGCCTCCAACGCGGAGACCACATCGGCGGCCACCGAGAGCGCTTCTGACAGCGGCACTGAGCCCGCTCCTGCCGTGACCACTCCTGCCGAGCCCGTGGTCAGCGAGGTGGTCCCAGACGCCACCGAGAGCGTCTCAGAGGGCGTCGATGAGCCCGCTCCTGCACCTGCGGTTGCAGAGCCGGCGGTGAGTGAGCAGGGAGTCTCTACCTGGCTTCTCTTCGGCGGTGCTGTGGCCATTGCCGCCCTGGCCCTGGGCGCGGTGCTCCTCATCGGCCTTCGTCGCGCCGGACGGCGTGTCTGAAGGGTGAGCGCATGGTCGGGATGGCGCTTGAGCAGGTGGCGCGACCCATCGAGGACATGAGGGAGCGGCGCGTGTGGGGTCGGCTGATCGTCCAGATGCAGGATGGCGTGATCGTGCGGCTGGTGCGTGAGGAAAGCGAGGTCCCGGAGCGGGCTACCGCATCTCCCCGGTCACCCGCAGGGGTGATCAAGGAGATCTCGGAGATGGTCCCAGAATCGACCACTGACCTTCGATAAATCTTCAAAGGTAGTCCAGGGTGGTGGATGAGCTGCACCACAGCAACAACCAACTGACCGGGCAGATACCCCCGAGGTTATACTGAAGCTCATAGACATTTATGTTGACCATAACCAGCTAAATCTGTGCCAGCTGCCCGACGGGTGGTTGATTGGGGATAGAGCTTTTTGTGGGAACAGACAACCTTCCCTGTGACTAATAATCGTAAAGATGCCCGACTGTTAAGTCCCAGGCACGCCATTCCTCTCGACTCTGCCAGGATTGCAGGTGGTGTGCCCACGCCCACATGGCTCCCTGAGTCCGGTCTCCCCCTTCCCGGTCGCCCTTCTACGGGAGAACTCGGGCGCTCAGGGAGGAACAGCCGGGCGTGTATGGCTTGGAAGAGCCCCCAACCCTGGCAGGTCGGAGGCTCTTGAGGTCTAGCCGGTGTTGCGTGACCGCCCCGGCCCCCTAGATTGCGACCTCCCTGCGTAAAGTTCGCAGTACGGAGCGGCGAAATTCTGCCGGAGTTGGGCATTTTGGCCAAGCTCGAATCTCTGGATCTCGGCTGGAACCAGTTGACCGGAAGCATTCCTCCCGAACTGGGCTACCTCGCCAATCTGAAAGGGCTGGACCTCCACCATAACTGGCTTAGTGGCGAGATTCCACCGGAATTGGGCCTCACTCCTCGGTGATTGTCCCATCGTCGTCTTGGACGAACCCCTTGATGGTCTGGACCCCATGGCGCAGATTGAGATTCGCACCATCATGACTGAGTTGGCCGACGCCGGGAAGACGGTGATCTTCTCCAGCCATCGGCTATCGGATGTTGAACGGGTGAGCGCCCGACTCGTGCTACTGAGCCACGGAAGAACGACTAGGTCAGGTAAACTCGACGAACTCATCGAGAGCGCTGGATTCGACGTTCGCGTTGCAGATGCGGCAGAAGGAGCGAAGGTCCTTCGTGCTGCCGGGTCGCAGAAAGCCGAGGACCGCGGAGAGGGCTGGCTGTTCGTCTCTACGGAAGCGTCCCAGCCCGCAAGTCAGATACTGGGGGTCTTGGGTTCGTCTGGGGTTGAGGTTTTGGAGTTCAGGCCTCATCGTGGTAGCCTGGAGGACCTTTTCGTATCATCCGTCCTGGATGGGGAGGTGTCCGATGCTTAAGGCTAGCTTGACTATGGTGCTCCTTGAGCTCCGTGGAAGGAAAGCATATCGCATCATCCTGCTAGCTCCCATCGCTCTCGCCTTGTTTACCTTCCTCGCCGGGACGCGGGAGGCAAACTATGGTTCCGAAGGTCTGCTCCGCAGCGAAGCGGGAATCGCTAGCGAAATGACGTCCGCTGGCGAGTCAGCTAAGGATAATGAGGACCTAAACCGCCGAAAGGAAGATTTGGCTAGGGAAAGACTTGCATATCTTGGAATGCAATCAATATTCTCAGCCCCTAACTCAATTCAGATGTTCGCTCAAACGATGGTTTCAGGAGGAACGTTATTTGCCTTCATTCTCGGAGTCCTTGGTAGCGGGACTGCGGTAGCGTATGGCTTCATGAAGACTGCTGCCATCCGGTCGCCGAGCCGCCTGCATCTGCTTGTTCCATACTACCTCGCACCGTTGATTCTGTGGGGTCTCGTGACAGTCGTCACAGTCATTCTTGCCCTCATTGCCGGTGGACTGATCGCGCCGTTACTATTGGACCTAAAAGGTGCCGTTGTTCAGAATTCGGTGTTCAATCTCCTGCTCGCCGCGGCAGGGGCATGGTTAGCGGGAGCCGTGTGGTGTACGGTCGGAGTAAGCCTGATGGTCGTTACTCGTTCCCGCTCAGTCGCAATTATAGCGGGAGTCATCATTTTGGTGGGCGAGAACATTGTTGGATCTGTCGTGCCCGCAATCCAACCCTGGCTTCCCACTTTTGGCGCCGTCGAACTAGTGTCCGTCAACGCTCCGAGGCTGTACCACGGTCTCGGATTGCTGGCCGGGGCTCATCCATCCAACCCTCCTCAGGTCGTGGTCGGAACCTTCATCCTTATCGCCGTAGGCATTGTCGCCGCCAGCATAGGTGCCTACAAGTTCAGCAAGGCAGATATTGTCTAGACGCTCCACCCGTCTGTACTGCTGGCAATCTCAGTTTAGCGTGACTTCGACCGAGGGGGACACGCCAATTAATAGCGCAAGACTCCCACATGCGGACGATCAGGAGCAGGCTGCTACCGTAGATGAGGTAGCCTCCATCGTTTTCGGTCCCTTCTAGCGCTTCGCGCCCATCAGCCCTTCCTACCGTTCTTGCTTCAAGCTGAGCGCCACTCGAACTGAGAGATGGACGAGGACTGGCCTTGCCGTTTCGTCGCAGCTTGTGCGCCAGTTCGCTTAACCAAGATCTCCGCTCCAGAAGAACAGCGTCTGTTCTACCTCGACGGCTTCGCCTCCGTGACCCTTCACCATACCAACCTCGTTTCCAACAAGAGAGAACGAACTTCACTCGATGGCCCAGGACTTCAACCCGTCCTTCGCCCGAACTATCGCGCTCCCGCCCCGATCAGGATAATCCTTTAGACCGCCCTCGTTCTCAAACGGCACAAATGCGAAAAACGCCCATAAATGTACCCGGTTGCAGGAGGCAGGAGTGGCCCTTCTAGTAGCGGCCACTCCTGCCCTGTCACTCTCAATCGGGCCTTCGAAGGCAAGGCTAGCCCCTAGAACAGCCTCAGCGCCTCGGGCTGGGGCTGGCCTTCTTCCTCCGTAGTTGAAGCCTGCTCCGATTCTTGTCTACGCCGGGTCCGACGCTTGGGCGGGGGAGCGGGTCGCTCGTGAGCGGGAAACCTGGGTGCATCTCCCCACTTGGCGGCCGCCCTTTCGACTACCGCCGGGACTTCGCGCACCAGCCCGGATAGGTCCGGGGCGTCCACCGGCTCGATGTGCGGGTCCGACGAGGGCTGCTGCACCCCGATGGTGGCTCTGCCGTCCTTGATGGACACGACGACCTTGAGGTCCTCGGTCGGGCTGGCCTCGCCTTCAGCGGTCTGGTCCTCTCCGACGTCCGAGCCTTGCGAGTCCTGTTCGGTCTCGTTCTTGGAGTCTTCCTCTTTGGCAACGGCGACAGTCTGGTCGGCGGGCGTGTCGCCAAAGAGACTCTCGGCAGCGCTCTGTGCATTTTCACGGGTTGCTTCCGTTCCATTCTCGTCAGGCATGTTTTCTCCTCTCCTTGATTCTTCTCTGTCTGCGTGTTGTGCCCATTCACTAGGCCGCCATTGACCCCGACTGTCTCTTGATCTCGCCGAGAGCCATCGGCTCCCAGTAGAGGTCGCGCTCCACGGCTGGAACGTTGCCGAGCACGGTTAATTCCGCCAGCTCGGTGAGGTCGAAGTATCCCGCTTCCGTCTCGAACCCCTCGACGAGGCCGAAACACAGGCCGCTCTCCGGGTCCCATTCGGTGATGAACCAGCGCCAGCCGGTGTAGGGGGAGAAAAGCTTGGCTACGGCGAGCACGTCGTTGAAGTCGTCGACATCCTCGGTGGCGCCGATGGCGGGGATCTTCTCTCCCAGCTCCTTGGTCATGAGCTTGTGTCCTCGGCGCCCGCTGTGGGCGTCCTTCCAGGTTGTGGGGGTTGTGGCGTTTCCTCTGATGTCAGTCATGGTTGTCTCCTCTTATTGGTTCTTCTTTCGTTAGGCGCTGTGCCCCGGCCTCAACGGGTCGTACTCCCCTCCGGGGACTCGGCCTGTCCTGTGAGCGTTTCGGGGCTCGCCCCGACCACCCGCGCCATCGCCTCCGGGGTGGCGTAGGTCGGGGTGACGGTGCCCTGCTCCATGTCCAGGTAGAGGCCCATGAAGGGGCAGGTGCCCGCCACCAAGCGGCGGACCACCTGGAGCACGAGCGACGCCATCACCTGGTTGATGGTGGGGTCCTGGTCGGTGAGGTCAAGGGCCGCTGCGCAGTCCACGTCGGGCGGGGTCGTCGGTACTGCGGTCAGCAGGTCGGGGCGCTGCACCGTGGGCGCGGGCAACAGGTGGCAGGTCTCGCCGACGAAGGCCGGTTGGTCCCATGACAGGTTATCGGCGACGTTGCCGACCAGGATTTGTCCCCAGTTGGTGTCGTTGCCCGCGTCGATGAGCCACAGGTTCGGGCTCCCGGGCAGGCACTCCGCCATGGCCCGGCGGGCGGCGGCGTTGTCGGCGCAGCCGATGAGCAGGCCGCTCCCTTGGCCGGACAGGCCGGGATAGCTTTGTCCATGCTCCCCGGAGTCCTCCCCTCGGAAGGGATAGACCGAGTAGCCGATGGGACGCCCGTAGGCCCGCGCCAGCCGGTCGGCCAGGGCCTGGCTCTTGAACTTGCCCACATCCTCCTTATAGAAGCTCTGCCTGAGCAGGTTGTGGGGCTCCACCCGGTCGTGGTCGACCAGGACGATGGCGGCCTCCCTGCCTTGGAATAGCCGGCACAGGCCCTCGGCGACGAAACCGCCGGTGCCGCCGGTGCCGACCACCGTTATCCAGGGGTTGTCCAGCAGGAACTCGTTGTCCAGGTAGTAGCGCATGGCTAATTCACCTCCTTATATGTGTATGTAGGTTCATCGCGCTCTGGCCCCGCAGCGAGCAGCTCCATGCCGGGCGCGAGGCCGCCGAAGACCTGGGACCAGCAGAGCGGGGCGAAGTGGCCGTAGACCCCCACCCGGAGGCTCAGCTCCGGCAGAGGGGTGTCCAGGCGTCCCACGACCCCGTATATCCGAAAGCCCTGCTCGTCCTTGTCGTCGGTCTTCGAGAAGAAAGACCGCCCCTTTCCGTGGGAGTGGAACTCGGCCACCACGCCGGCAGGGGGCCGGTAGGTGAGGGACGAGGCGGTCCCCTCCTGCTCCGGCACCACCGGACGGTAGGCGTGCCCGTCCCAGCCCACGGCGAAGAACCGCTCGGTGTCCGGGGTATCCTGGAACCACCTCAGCCCGAGGACGAACAGGTAGGCCGGGATGGGGCCGTGGGTGAGCTGAAACTTCTCGGTCACCGGGGCCAGCCCCCGTACCGAGCCGGGGGCGACCGGCGCCCGCGCCAGCAGGTGGTCGCTCCGTGCCTGGACGTAGACGCCGCCGGAGCCCAACACGTAGTCGTAGCCAACCCCCTGAACTCCAGTGAGTCCCCCATGGTGGTTGACCAGGTATCCCACCGGGCTCGGCGGGGGGCTAGTAGTAGCGTCGTCTCCCCTCGGAGAGCGCCATAGCCTGGGCCACCGTACACTGGGGAACCAGGTCCTTGAGCGGGTACTTTCTCTTTCCATCGAGCTCCTCCCAAAGTGCGAGTAGGTTGTCGGGGTGTTTTCTGGAGCGGTTCCGGTTGTCCCCCGTCATCGAGAAGAAGGACTGGAAGAAGGAATCGGGTATCTCGTCCGCCTCTTCCGGGAACCGGTGGCTGCCGGGGCAGACCCGCCCGTCGCCAAAGGTGTTGAATGTGGGGGCGCGGTAGAGTTGCTGCTCCGGGTCCGAGGGGCGCTCCGTTGCCGCGTAGACCCAGGGGGCGCGGCTCGGCGAGCAGACGAATACCAGGCCCGGCATGGGGAGCCTGAGCCGGGCGGGAGGCTTGAACGCCTCCCGTTGCAGGGCCACCGGCCACACCTTCGGCGGCCGCCACAGGGCGACCACCTGTCCCGTTTCGCCCTGGCTCCACCAAAGGGCATCCTGGGGCAGGAGCCCCGAGGAGAACCCCAGGTGCTGGGTGAGGGCGTGGGCTATGCCATCCGCCGAGACGGTCCTGACCCAGTTGGCGTCGCCTCCGAAGCCCCGCAGGAGAATCGTCTCGTCATAGACCTCCATCTGTAGTTTGAGCTGGTCCCTGGGCACGTCTGTGAGGCCCGGCAGGGACCACCGGGTGGTATCGGTGTTTTCACTCATGGCCGTCTTCCTCCGTAGGCTGGTTTGAGTCGCCGAGCCGCACCAGGACGAAGTCCAGCATCTCGGCGAAGCGGCCCGGCAGGTCCTCCTCCAGCCACTTGGCAAGCTGGTACACCGCGTCCATGACGGCGCTGGCTTGACGCCACTCCTGGGCGCCCTCCTCGATGAGCTCCTCGTCCCAGGGGTCGGAGAAGCCGTCGTAGTTCCCGTCGTCGTAACACGCGTCAAGAAAGAAGTTTCCGGTTGCCGCCCAGACCCAGGAGGCGGCCTGAGCCGCCCCCTCGAACCGGGTCTCCTTGACCGCCTCGGTGAGACCCTCTTGGGGTATGCCGCCCTGGGGTATCCTGACCAGGGTCTCTTGCGGGATGTGGGCGGAGGCCGACTCCAGCCAGGCCACCCGCATCCCGTCCGGCTCCATGTAGAGAGAGTCTGGCGGCTTGACCAGGAGGGCCAGGGCCGAGATGCCCTCCCGGTAGTTGTCCCACATCTCGTGGAGGTCGTCGTAGCCGAAACCGCAGAGCTGGTAGGGGATGCCCCTGCGCAGCCAGCTCCAGGGGGGGCCGTCCCCATCGGCTGCGTACCACTCTATGAAGGGGGCGTAGAGGGGGTAGTGGCGCTCCTCGAAAAGCTGGGCAAACCGCTCCACCCGTTGCCCCGCGTCGGGGGTCGCGAGCACCGCATCGGCCTCCTCGGGAAAGAGGCGGCGCACCAGCCCCACGAACCAGGCGTAGTCGTCGGCGAAACCGACGAGCGTCACCAGCTCCCGCAGCGACGGCGGACGCCGCAGGAGCGTTTGGGCCAGGCCGCTCAGGAGCGGCGGGGATGCAGCTTGCATCGCACTGCCTCGGATAGGCGGCGGGTGGAGTTGGCGTAGTCCTGCGCCTGGGTGCAGGCCATCTCCACCTCGTGCTGCCGTGCGGCCGCGGCCTCCAGGTCGAGGGCGCCGTCTGGCCGTGTGAGCTCCGCCGTGAGCTCTAGGAGTTTCAGGTCCGCCTGCGGCACAGCTGTCAGCAGACTCGCAAAGGTCTTGGCGTCCATGGAATTACCTCCTTATCTAGGTGCGTGCGGGAAAGCGCCTTTAGTGCCCACCCTCCGCTGGAACTCGTAGATGGTGTCGTCGCCCCTGCTCGTCTCCTTCACCGAGGCGTTGGCGATCTCCCCGTAGAAATCGCTAAGCGTTGCTTTCACCTGGTCGACGGTCATCTGAGGGTCGGGGTCGGGGAACTCGCGGTCGTCGTACACGAAGATTCTTGACATGGTTCATCTCCTTCTTGTCGCTACTAGTTGCCTATTCGCCGAGTTGCGGCGTCCCTTCAGGACACCGTTTGGGCCTCCTTCTCCTCTTCGAGGCTCAGCGCCCACTCGAACATGGACATGGTTGCGGGCTGGGCCTTCCCGTTGCGGCTCCTGGGCTTCACCGGCGTCTCGGACAGGAACTCGGCCCAGGAGAACAGCGACTGCTGCTCCCCAGCTCCGTCGCCGTCGTGACCGTTGGCCGCTCCGATCTCCACCGGGGCTCCCGTCCCGTTGCGGTGCACCTCGACCGTCTCCGTCTCCAGCTCGTGCCAGTCATCGTCCACCAGCAGCATTTCCGACTCGGCCTCGGCCCGTTGTGCCTGGGCGAAGACCTCCTCCACCGCCTCGTCTGCTTCCTCCTGGTCGCCGTTGACGATCTTGCGGGCCAGGGCCAGCATGATGTCGTCGCCCTCGTCGCCATATGCCGCCAGCCCGTCCTCGGGCAGCTCTCCTTCAACTGCCAGGCTGCTCTGTAGCTTCTTCGCCACCAGCTTCAGTGCATCGGCCTGCAACGTCCCCCGGTAGGCCATGAAGACGACCTTGACGGGCCGGTCCTGTCCGATGCGCCACGAGCGGCGCGACGCCTGGCGGATGGTGTAGACCGAGTAGTCGGTCTCGAACCAGACCAGGGTCGGGAACTGCACCAGGTCGAGGCCGGTCTGCACCAGCCTGGGGTGGCAGATGAGGACGTCCAGTCCCTCCTTCACCCGTTGCTCGACCCACGCCTCACGGCGATTGGGGGGAACGGCGTCGGCCTTCATAACCGCCGTCCGTAACCCGTGCCTCGTGAGGATCTCCTTCATCCTCCCGGTGATGTCCCGTGTTCCGGTGTGGGTGGCGTAGACCAGCACCCTGCGGCCCTCCAGCCGCTCGGCGGCAACCAGGTCGAGCAGCGCCCGCTCCTTGGGGTAGATTCGCTCCTCGTCCAGGGGCGGCACCTGGGCGATCACCTCCTCCGTCTCTGGGTCGAACACCGTTTCGCCGTGGGTACAGCCGTCGGGATAGGCGAGCAGGGTCTGTAGGTAGGTCGCCAGCAGCCGCTTGGAGCCGCTGGCCAGCTCCTCCGCAAGGGCCTCACGCAGCGTTGTGAAGAGGGAGTTGTAGGCTGCGCTCTGGGAGAACTCGGAGGAGTCGGGTTTGTCGTCCATGGAGGAGAGGAGCACCTGCTCCTCGTAGGGCGGCAGCCCCGCCGCCACGTCCGAGAGCCTGATGAACAGGCTGTTGCCTATCAAGTGGAAGAGGGCTGCGGGGGCCAGGCCCGGCTTCTCGCGCACCACCCTGCGGTATTTCCGTCTGCGGCTGAAGCGCCCGTCCTCCATCGACTCGTCGTTGTCCTTGCCGACGGTGTGCTCCTCAAAGCCGTACTTCTTGACCCATCGGTGCTCGTCTGAGCGTCCGAACTCGGAGCGTATCGCCGGGGAGAAGCGGTAGAGGAGGTGGAACAGCGTGCTCGAATAGCCCCCCATCAAGGTTCCAGAGAGGCTGAGGGACCTGCCGCAGACCTCGGACAGGGTGCCAGCGGCGATGCCCTGGGCCGAGCCTCGCGACTTATACTCGTGCACCTCGTCGGTTACGAGCAGGTCGAACCAGCCCCGCATCCGCTTCTTGATGTAGTCCGCCAAGGGATAGCGGTGGGGGCCGGATGCGTCGGCCTGCCACAGGGCCGAGCCGCAGCCGGCGCATCTGCGCTTCTTCCGGCCCAGCTCCTCCGATGTGAGGGGCACCCCGTCCTTGTCCACCACCTGCCCGGCGCAGACCGGACAGCAGGGCACCCGTATGGGCTCCCCCGTCTCCTCGTCCCGTAGGAGCTTGCCCCTGGAGACGGCCCACCGCTCGTTTACGGCGGGCTGCCAGCGGTAGGACAGTTTCGCCCGTTCTCTACTCATCACTGCGTAGAGGGGGCCTGGGCCTGCGTAGAGGCGGAGCCTCTCCAGGTCGGTGATGGACTCGACGATGGCTGCGTGTGCCTTGGGGACGCTCTGCTCCACCTCCCTCTTCCACTTGGGCGTGAGGTGCGGCGGGCAAAGGATCAACACTCGTTGGAATCCCGCCATATGCGCGGCGGACGCGCCTATGAACGATTTGCCCGTACCCATCTCTCCCACCACGATGGTGCCCTGGTGGGCCTTCAGGGAGAGGGCTGTTCCTCGTATGGCGTCGGCCTGCGAACCCAGGGGGGTGCGCACGAGATGGGGCAGCTTGTGCCCGTTGGCCGAGGGCCGGTAGAGGGGCGGGTAGGACTCCACCACCCGTTGGGCGATGGCGTCTCGAAACTGGTCGATGAACTCTGACAGGTCCATGTTTGAAGTCTCCTTTCCTTACATGTAGGTGTGCGTCGGCGGTCTTTCGGGTCGGGACAAAGGACGAGGCCCCGCCGTCCCCCAGAGGATCGGCGGGGCCTCGTGGTGCGGCCCTCCGGTAAGAGGCCGTCTATGCTGCGATGTCGGTGATCTCCCCTGCGTCCAGGTCCAGGGCGACCACGGTGGTCCGGATCTGCTCCCGGTATATCTCCTTGTCCGGCGTGGTCTCGGCCAGCACCATCTCCTTGGTGGTGCGCCCCTTGACCAGGATGCGCCGTTCGCCCGATTCGAGCTGGAGGTTGTCCAGGAACCCCGCCGCCACCAGCATGGCCATGTGCCCCTTGCGTAGGGGCATGAGGGGCCGGGTGCGCCGGTCGCCGGTGGGCCAGAGGGAGTCGGTGATCTCCGGGCTGGTCCACAGCCCCGAGTGGCGGGCCTCCTTTGCGGCCGCCAGGGGATCGACGGTGCGTGTGGCGAAGAGGATGTCGCCGGAGGTGGAGGTCGGAGCGTGGAAGTCGGGGTACAGTGGCGAGCTCAGCTCCTCCAGGTCTCCTCTCGACCACTCCAGGACCCGCTGCGCGGCGTGCTCGTCCAGGTGAGGCTCCGCCTTCCGGTAGCCCATGAGGACTATCTGGTCGAAGACCTCCCTCTCAGGGCTGGGAAAGGCCCAGCACTGCATCCTCTGGTAGTGGGCCGCCAGGTACTTGGCGGAGACGGCGAGGCGATGCTGGGGAACGATGAACACCAGCAGGCCGTACTCGGCCAGGTAGCGGGTGCAGTGGGTGAGGAAGCTGTGTTCGACCCGCTTGTCGTCCCCCGCGTCCCAGTCATAGGGCGGGTTCAAAAGGAGGAGGCCGAAGACCTGGTTGGCGATGGAGGTGGCGAACAGGTCGGAGGAGAGGGCGTGGTCCAGCAGCTTCTCAGCCCCCTCCGCCCGGTTCCGGTGCAGCTCGACGCCGTAGGTCTCTACGGGGATGTTGCCCGGTCTGCGAAGACCTTCGGCAAGCTGCGCCACCGCCTCGCCCGCGCCGCAGCACGGGTCGAGGATACGTAGCGTCTCGATGCCCCGGTAGTAGTACCCCCGAGGGCCTTCGATCTGTTTGGCTATCAGGTCCACCACGCGGTCTGGCGTGGGGTAGTAGCCGCCTTTGGCAAGCCCGGCTATCCTCATCTCGTTCCTCCTTTTGGTGCGTCTATCAGGGTTGGCGGGCCGTACTCGCACTGACGGGCGATGCAGCAGCAGTCCACCGGGCCGTTGACCAGCTCCGAGTGCTGCTCCATGTTGAGCGCATGGAAGATGATCTGGCCTCCACATGCCCGGCAGTGGTAGGTCTCGCCCGCATGAATCTCCCTCTCCCACATCTCCGTTTGGGCGAATCGCTCATCGCAGTGGGGACAGGTGAAGTAGATGGTCTGGGTTCCCTCGTTGCTCATGGCGTGTCTCCTTTCTCTGACGGCCGCCCTATGCGGCGGCCGGTAGGGTCCTGGTCTCCTCGACGCCGACCACCTCGCCCACGGCGAGGCTGCGCTGGTAGCACAGCACCTGGTCGGCTCCCGCTGCCTCTGCACATGCCGTACAGAAGGCGGTGACGATCTCGACGTGCTTGGCCACCGTCACCCGACGCACCAGCACGCAGCCCCCTTCGGGGAGGGTGTGCCGGTAGAGAGTGACCCTGGGGTCTCTCCTCTCCGCTTCGGTGGGAGGCCGGTAGAAGTGGGGCTGCGCGGATGTGCACAGGTGCGTCTCGTTGGTGTGCGGGCAGTAGCGGCAGGTGATGCCGTCGGGGGAGAAGCGCCGCCAGGCGGTGTAGTTGCGCTCCTGGCGGCGTCGGTTGCTGCGCTTGGCCTTTACCAGGGTCTTATCCATCGGGCGCTCTCCTCTCGTCCGGCAGGGAGAGGGTTCCCGCTGCCACGGCCCTGGAGAGGTCCTCCCGCAGCGACTCCGTTTGGGGGTTGCAGCGGTAGGCGGTCACGCCGACCGATTGCAGCGGGGCGATCTCGCCCTTTTCCAGGCCCCGCTCCCAGAGCCAGTCGGCCCAGGAGCTGTGCAGCGGCAGCGGGCACCTCTTGTCGAGGAAGCGGTGGTGAAGCCTGGGGGCGTCGCCCTCCGAGTGGGCCAGCACCAGGAAGGCATCCCGCTCGTGGGCAAACTCCGCCATCCGTGTGTAGACGAGGGCGTGGTAGCCCCCGCTCATGGGCAGCTTGGCGATCTTGGTCGTCCAGGTGCCGATGGTGGCGTGGGGGATGCCGCAGCGGAGATAGCCTCCACTGAGCGCCATCCCGTCTGCGCCCTTTATGAGGTGTCCGGTGTCGGGAGGCTGTTTGAGCAGGGAGGCCCAGATCGCTTTGAGCGCCGTCTGGGAGCCCAGCATGGACAGGAACCAGAGCCCCTCTGAGTCGGGGTCCCTAGCGAAGGCGTCGCAGGTGGCCGAAAATCCTCCGGCCGATACGGTGTAGAGGGTCTCCGGGTCGATGGTGTCCGGTGTTGCAAGCATGGGTACGTGCTCCTTTCCGTCTGTGTGGGGTATGCGCGGAGGTCGAGACCCCGCGTGAGGGTCCTGGCCGGATCATTTAGAGCCGGACAGAAGTCCCCGCTCCTTGAGGCTCACCATGCCCGGACTGCCGATGACCACGTGGTCGAGGAGCTTGATGCCCAGCAGCTCTCCGACCTCGGCCAGCTTCTTCGTGACGGCCACGTCCTCGGGGCTGGGTTCAGCCGACGAGCTGGGGTGGTTGTGAATGACGATGATGCAGGGCGCCACCTCCAGGATGGCGGGACGGAACACCTCGGCGGCCCTGACGGAGATGGACTGAATGTCCCCTTGGTAGATCACCCGCTGGCCAACAACTTCTTTCCTGGTATTAAGGAGGAGCACCCGTAGCTGCTCCTGGGCCAGGTGCGCCATCTCCGGCTGCACCAGCCGCTTTACGTCTTCCGGGCTTGAGATGGTGGGCAGGTCGGCTTCACGCCCCGGCTGGGTCTCGATTCCGTATCGGACGGCCAGCTCACCCAGGACGCTGAGGTTGCGCCGCAGGGTGTCCAGCAGGGCATCGGTGTAGTGGGCTGTTGTCATCGCGCTCTCCTTTAGCAGGGGATAGGGGTCCGAAACGAAGGCGGGGCCGCCCCCGGTGAGTGGGAGCGACCCCGTTGTGCGTTCGCAGCGGCGAACGGCTCTATCTGGTTATAGAACTAGAAGGGTGAGGCCACCGGCTCCCTGGCGTCAGGGACTTCTTCGGCGCCTGTCTCGGCGTCTTCCGTCTCCGTTGAGCTACGCTGCCCGTTGCGGGAGTCGAGGAAGACCACCTCCGAGGCGTGGACCTCGGTGCGGTGCCTGCGCTCTCCGTCCTGGGTCTCGTATGGGTTCTGGACCAGCTTTCCGTAGATGAGGATGCGGTCGCCCTTCGAGACGTATTCGTTCACCGCCTCCCCCTGCTTCGCCCAGACGGTCACGTTGTGCCAATCGGTCTCGGTGGTGCCGTCCTGCCGGTAGCGGTCTGTGGCTAGCCTGAGCTGGGTGATGGCGGTGCCGTTTGGCGTGTAGCGCATCTCGGGCTCGATTCCGACGCGTCCTAGTAGCTCGACTCTGTTGATGGTTCTAGGCATTTCGATTCTCCTTTGTATTGGTAGTGGTGCGGTCTCCCGCACCCGATTGAAACGAAGCGGGGCCGGTCCCCCTGTAGGGGGAAGACGGCCCCGTCCTGCGCTCCCGACAGGGAGAGCGTCTAGCTGGGCTCGAATACCGTAGGCTCCGCCCCGTCGTCGCCCTCGAAGAGCTTTTCGGGGTCGAAGGGTTCAACCGAGCGCCTGAGCCATGTCAGGGCGTCCACGGCCTCGCCCGCGTGAGCCTTTGGGTCGTCCACCGCCTTGAAGTAGCCCATGGCGGCGTTCACAACCTCTACGTGGGCGCCGTTGTTGCAGAACACCCGCTGGGAGGCGTTGGCCATCATCTCCATACTGATGAGCCTCTCGATGCGGTTGGCGAGGCGAGTCTGCACCGAGGCCAGGTCGTTTGCCAGCCGCGCTATCTCCCGGCTGGTCGGCGGCATCCGCCGCAGGGTCTTGGGTGCGAATCTACTCATCCGTTCTCCTTTCTCCTGTAGGGATGAGGCGGGGACGCAGACCCGGAGGAGAGCGCCCCGTCCTACCGGCTAGCTCACTCGCACGTACTGGGAGACGGCCTCCGTCACGATGTCGGCGCGGGTGTCCGGGTCAAGCAGTGCGTTCAGCTTGCGGTAGTCCACCGAGAAGCGGCGGGGCTGGACCAGGCTTACCGACCGGCCCTCGACACTCTCTTTGGTGGTCCCCCGCTGGCGCATCCACGCCTTGAGGGTGTCCAGCGCCCGCCTCTTGGCCCGCTCCGGCTCCCTGAGCGATTCCTGGGCGGTCTGGTAGGCCAGCACCGCCTCTTGCGCCTCCTCTGCGCTCACCTCCTTACATTCAATCTCCGAGGTCCCGTCCCTCCCGTCCCCCTCTGTGGCCTCTCCCGGCTGACAGGCGGCGAGGAAGGGACACCACCGGCACTGCCAGCTACCGGCGCGGAAGTCCCGCTCCGGCAGCTCGTCGGGGTCCTGCTCGTGGACGGCGTAGTGGTCGGCCAGCTCGCCGAGCCGGAAGCTGACCGCCTCCATCGCGCCCTCCACCCGCTGGGCGGGGATCGTCTCCGTATCCCACTGGCGGCTGCCGGTGTCCATGGTGGCTATCACCACGTCGCGGGCTTCTCCGTAGCTCCCGTAGGTGTAGAGGGCTGCCTGGGCCACCGACTCGGGATGGCTGCGCTCTGCGCCAAGGGTCTGCCAGCGCTTGTAGGCGTCCGGCCCTCTGGTCTTGACCTCTACGACCACCTCCGGGCCGCCGAAGAAGGGCAGGACGCCCGTGGCGTCCGGGTGCCCGGTCACGCGCAGGTTGGGGGCTACCGGGATGGTCACCTCCCTGGGATCGTCCGGGTCTGCGGGAATCACGTCCCAGCCCGACCGCTCCATCGCCCGCAGCACCACCCCTTCCAGAGCGTTGCCCGCCTCCATCACGGTGAGGGACTCGTCGCTGGGCGGGTTGGTGGGCTGCGTCTCGCTGGCGGCGTACCAGAGGGCGCGGCGGCAGCCGGAAGCTGCCGATGCCCGCACCACCAGCGCCCCGTCGCCGTCGAAGTAGGCCGCCGGGCGGGAGTAGACGCCTGCCCGGTCGCCTGTGGGTTTTTCGTTCTGGCTCATCATGTGTCACCTCCTTGTGTCCTGGAAATGAATAGCGGGGCAGCCTCTGGAGACAGCCCCGCTCAGTTGGGCAACCATTGGTTGTCTGCGCCGCTCAGGCGGCGGCTTTGGCTTCCGGTTCCTTCTGTTCCTCCTCTTCCTCCCTCTCCTCGCGCTCCTTGAGATGGAGCTTGAGAATGTGGGCGATGCCGTCGCCCAGGCCGAGCACGGCCACGCTGGAGCCGTCCGGCAGCCGGTTGAAGAAGGGCTGCATCTCGGTTATCCCCTGAATCTGGTCGATGACCTCGTCCAAGGGCGTGCCACGCCGCAGGTGCAGCGAGATGAGGCGACAGGTCAGCTCGGTTACACCGGAGGTGAACGAACCGGCCTTCCCAATGTGTCCGAAGACTTCGAAGGGGTCGCCGTTCTCGTCGACCGACACCGTGACGTAGAGGTTGCCGTGCTCGGTATTGAGCTTGGTCGTGCCGCTGGGAAGGGTCCGGGGTCTACCCCTGGTGGTGGTCATGGCCCTTCTCCTCCTTTCTGTTGGCCGCCGTCTTCGAGGACCACGGCGTCGATGGGTGTGCCGCACCCGCCGCAGTGGGGCGCGTAGTCGAACTCCTCGTAGGGGAAGACCGCGCCAACGGGGTTTCCCTCGGAGTCGGCTACGTCCCACCAGGGACTCACCGGGTCGGAGGGCTCTCCGAACCTTGCCCTGGTGCAGTCGGCGCAGTAGATGCCGGCCTCCCAGGTGAAGCCGACCGCCCCTCCGTACCGGTCGAAGCGGTAGTCGTGCAGTCCCACTCCTCCGAAGTTGCGGAGGAGCTCATTGACGGTGTACATGGTTCCATCTCCTCTTCTGCCTGTAGCCACTCCGCCGACTCGCCGATAGTGGAGATGACCATCCCGCACCACCGGCAGTGGGGCAGCCTGACCACGGGGCCGCCGCAGTAGGGACAGCTGCTGTTGGTAGTGCTCAATTCCTTGCCTCCATGCCCGGAGCGGCGCAGTGGGGACACCCGACGAGCGGATGCCCGGTCCGCACCTGCACCCTCGGGGCGTAGACCGAGCGCACCCGCTCGAACAGGTCGTGGGCCTGCTGGATGGTGCGGCGAGCGGGCAGGCCGCCCTCCGGTAGCGGGAAAGCGTCGCTGATCTTCTCGATGTCCTCCTGGAAACGGCTGACTCCCATGTGGTCAAGCTGGAGCCAGAGCTTCGCCAGGGCCTCCTCCACCCGGTCGATCATCGTCATCGTCATGGTCGTCATCTGTGTTCCTCCTTCGTGGTGTCGTCAAATGAGAACGGGGCCGGACGCTCGGTGCGTCACGGCCCCGGCCTTCAATGCGGTTGCGGCTCGCCTCACGCGGCCTTTTTGGACTCCTCCGGTAGGGAGCGACGCAGCTTCGCCGCAGCGCCCTGCACCAGGGGAGAGAGTTCCAGGGAGGAGAGCTCGTCCATGTCCTTCCCGGCCTTGGCGTGCACGGCGGTCCGCACCTGCTTCTCGTCGAAGCCCTGAGCCGCGCCCAGGTCCAGTAGGGACTGGCGCAGGGTCGGGGCAATGGAGTCGGCCTCGCCGTCTCCGTAGAGCGAGTTCCCAAAGCGGGCGCCGAAGGAGCGCAGGGCACGCTTCATCCCGTCTGTTACGGCCCCCTTCGCCGCCGTGTCGTGGCCCTCGGCCGTGTCCTCGGCGACGGCGTGAAAGCCCAGGTTGGTGCGGGGCGGAGCGCCGGATACGGTGACACGCACCGGGGCGCTGTAGGCGAGGGAGCGCCGCATCTCGCCCGTCTTGGAGTCGATGCTCTCGATCTCCCGTAGAGTCACATCCCCTGCAAGTTCGTATCCCCAGCCGCCAAAGCCAAACAGCCTGTTGGCCTCGTCGATGGCGGTGTGGCCCTCGATGTACGAGTAGCTACGCCCGGCCCGGCCCTTGCGATGGGAGACCAGGCCCGGGTCGAGGGGCTTCTCCAGCTCCTTGACGATGGCTGGAGACAGGGTGTCCCAGAGCAGGTCGTGCTCCGGGACGGTGGCGGCGACCGGGTGGGCGCCGTTGCTGCTGCCGTTCTTGGTCGTTGTTCCGTTGGTCATCTTCTTCTCCTTTGTCTAGAGATGTCGTGTTCCTTCGGTCGGTGCGGGCTCCCCATAGCAAGACCCGTGGGCGGGGGAGACCCGTCGTGAATTGGGCATAGCACCTCCTGGGATGTGAGGGTCAGTTGTGGGGGAATAGGTTGGGAGGGACGGACAAACAAGGTCCGCCGGGCGAAGGGAAGGCTAGCGTGCGGAGCGGGCCGCCCGTGCAAGCAGGTGCAGGAAAGCGGTGCGACCCTGAGGGAGGCAAGCAAGCTCGGCCACGTCGCCGACGCCCTGTGGAAGGGTGACGGCGGTGGCCCTGAGGCCAAGCAAGCCCGCAAGCCGCTCCGTTGCCTCACGGCCCGCGTCGTCGGCGTCGAAGGCGAGGACGACGCGGCGGCAGCCGCTCAACGCCGCCGCCACCCGCTCCATGCCTTGGGTGCCCAGGGCTGCGACGGCGGGGAGGCCCCACTGGACAAGGGCAAGCCAGTCGAACACCCCTTCTGTAAGGACCACCCAAGACGGGGTTGCGCCAAGCCTTCCTAGCCCAAGCACCGGCTTGGGTCCGGGCAGCGCTTGGAACCGAGGCGTAACGTCGGGACCGATGGCCCGGCCGACAAGCCACCGCACCCGGCCCCAAGCCAGATCCGGCACCACCACCATTCTTGCGAACCGCTCGCCCCGTTCGGTGAGCAGGCCCGACGCTCGCAACCGCTCCTCGCCGAACCCAGCGCCTTCGAGGTACTGGCGCAGGCCGTCGCCCGTTGCGTAGCCCAGTCCCAGGCGGCAGGCGGTATCAAAACCGATGCCCCTGGAGGCCAGGTACTCTCGCACCTCGGCGCTGCGAAGCATCGACCGGAGGTAGAACCGGGTGGCCGCCGTCAGCATCGCCGGGTCCCGCTGGGGAACCGGCTCGACGGTCGTCCGCCGCGGCGTGGCCTGTGTTTTGGGCCGAACGGCTGGGCTGGGGGGCAGCCCAGTGTCGCCGCCCAGCCTCCGTATCGCCTCAGGCAGGGTCAGGCCCTCGAACTCCTGGATGAAGTCCAGCACGTCCCCGCCCGTACCGCAGCCGAAGCAGTAGTACCTCTGACTATCGGCGTACACGGTGAACGATCCTTCAGCCTCGTCGTGGAAGGGACAGACCCCCTGTCTGACCCTGCCCCTTCCCCTCAGCTGCACGCCGGCGGCCTCCACCACGTCGCCCAGGGGGTGGCGGTCCTTGAGCACGTCGATGTCCACGTGTCCGGTTGCTACGACCATGACTCACCTCCCATGGTCCTGAGACCCCGCAGGCTGCGCCTGGACAGCACCTTGCCCGGATGCCAGCGCATCCCCACCACCGCCAGCACCTCCAGCGTTCCGTCGTCCCTGGGGGACAGGGCCGCAGCCCTGCCCTTGCCCTGGCTGTACAGCACCGGCTCGTTCTCGCCGAACCTGCGCTTCACCAGGTCGAGCCACTCGGCGTAGGCCCACCGAGCGTCCCTCGTCTCCGCCTTGTCCGTGTCCACACCGGCGAAGATGGCCAGCGCCCCGTCCAGGTCGCCGGTCTGCCGCAGCCGCCGCGCGTCGTGGACGCTCCGGGCCACGGTCTGTGTCGTCTCCTCTTCCTGCGGGAACAGCGCCGCCATCACCCGGTCCACCAGCTCTTCGAGGCTGGGCCGCCGGGCCGCTCCCATCGTTCCTACCGTCCCTATGGTCGTTACCTGCGTCGTCATCTCTGATCTCCTTTCGATCTGGTTTGCCTTCGGTCGTCAACTCACAACAAAAGGGCGGTGCGAGCGCGAACGCCCACACCGCCATACCGGTGAACACTGGTCTATGGGAGCCGGGTCAGCCTACCGTGGGGTCGGCCTCCCGCTCCCGGCGCTTCAGCCAGCGCTGATGCTCCCACTCATCCCGTTCGGCGCGGCGTTCCAGCCACAGCCGGTGCTCGCGCCCCAGGCTGCGTCTACGCACCTGGCTGCGAATGAACAGAATCCCGATGCCCAGGCCCAGGAGGTTCAGGACGAACAGCTCCAGGCCCATGCCGGTCAGCAGCGGGGCGACCACCAGCACCGCTATTGCCGCCCGCTTCTGCCGCCGCAGAAATCTCCCGATCCTGACGGCGGCTGCCAGGACCCTCCAACCACGTTCCTTCGTGTGCATACGCACCTCCTAATGTGTATTTGCCCGCGCCGGCATCCAGAGCACGGGTCCGTGTCAATTGCTTGCATGACGATGGACACACTCCGCCCACGGTGGATGCCGAACGTGGAACGCAGCGTGACTTGCACCTGCCTGACCGCGCATCGCACGCAGAGAGGCCGGGATGGAAAAAGACGCAGCTCGGCCAGGGTATCTTTGTGACCTCGGCTTCTGGGGAGCTACGACATGGAAGCGGCCGGCCTACGACGTGTGGTCACAGGACGGCGCATGGGGAAAAGGGCACAGCTCTACCAGGGTCAATATCGGGCCATCGACACTGGAAAGCTGCGAGGACGTGAACCGGCTGTCCTACGATGTGGTCAAAGAACAGCGCGTGTTGAATCTACGGCCTTGCTGTCTGAAGAGCAATGCCGCAGGCATGGGGAGACGGTGAGAGCACATAGCGCACTCCGACCGTTGTGACTATGAGACGAAGCGCATGGCGCACTCCGTCCACGGTGTCCCGACTTTCGAAGCGGACTTCAGGAGAGCAAAGCTCAATCCTTGGGCCACTTCTCGCAGCGGGAAGCGGGTATCCCTCTTGGGCGACCGTCGGGAGAGCAAGGCTCAATCCGGCTGATCTATCCCGGGCTTGGGAAAGAACCCCCAGGTTTCTCTGGCAATGAAACACTGGAAAAGCCAAACACTGCACTCAGTATTGCCGCCCCAGCTCCCGTTGGCAAGGGTTTCGGGGCCTCAGCGCCCAAAGTGTTCAATCTGGTTACAGAACACTTCAGCAAAAGTTTGATACACGCCTTTCCGGACCAAGAAACGGCTACTTCCGCCACAGGTTGAAGGTCAGAATGCGCCGGACCCACCGCAGCAGATCCGCCCTGGCCCGCGCCCGCTGGGTGTCGTAGAGCGCCGTCCTTCGCCAGTTCACCTGAGCGCCCCGGTCTAGGCCGTACAGCGGCTGCTTCTCCGGCGGCATGGTGAGCCCGTGCTCCTCCAGCAGCGCCAACTCCACCTCCATGAGCCGCTCCTCCTCCGCCAGCCACGCCAACCCCTTGCCCCTGTTGGGGTGGGTGTCCCTCAGCTTTCGCCACTCGACGATCAGCGGCCACGCCTTGCCGAACACCTCCTCGTCGTCGGGAGCGGACTCAAGGGTGGCCAGCTCAGGATACTGCCGCCGAAACTCCACCATCCTCGGCGGCCTCCTGACCGGGCTGGGCGTCTCCTGCCCGCTCTGCGGCTCCCGTCCCGCCTCCATCTGCCCCAGCCGCCGCTGGATGCCCCGCGTATCCTCGACGTGCTCCTCCCTGAGCGCCTCGATGCCGCCTTCCATGGCTCTGAGGGCTCTGCGCATCTCCCTCTGCAACTCGTCGATCCGCCGCGCCAGGTCGTCCATCTCTGCCCGCTGCTGGGCCGCAGCCGAGCCTCCGCCCGCCAGCAGCAGCCGCTCCAGGGCCTCGGCCAGCCGGGGGCTCAGCCTGCCCGCTCCAAGGCTCCTCCACACCGTCTTGCGGTCTATCCCCAGCAGCTCGGCAGCCTCCACCTGGCTCATGTCCTTCACCAGGTCCTTCAGCAGCGCCATCAGCCGCAGCTCCTGAACGCTCTCCAGGCTGGGCGTACCAGGTCCGTCCAGCAATTTCGACCCACTTTTCATCGTTTTCACCTCACTTTCCGTGTTCCCGAAGGAACATCGCCAAATACCTCGTGGAACGTGGCCCCCAACGCTGCCCTGTTCCAACTGGAACATTTCGTAGCTGGCCGTGGAACACGACCCCCGAAACTGCCGTGTTCCAAAGGGAACATCTCATACCTGCTCGTGGAACAGGCCACTGGATCCCATCCTTCCGAAAAAGTGTTCACTGTTTACGTCCTGTAGGGGGCTAATTTCCCCTGTTTTAGCTTGCCCACAGCCCGCATCGCCTCTCTGTCACCAACTTCGAATTCCTGTACACCCCAATGACATCACATCAGACCCCCTCTTGGGGACGCCCTATAAGGCGTTCATACGTGTACGCCTCATAGGGCGTTACGCTCATCTTTGGGAGTCTTCACACTCGGTTGCAGCAACAAATCCCGCTCTTTTTTGTGGAGGCGTGAATGGGACTGCAATCGACCATCCGAAAGTCCGGTAAAGCCAAGCGGCTGATAGCCCTGGCGGGAGCGCTGCTCATGGCGGCGCTCATCGCCATCCCGGTAAGCAGCCTGGTGTTGGCCCAGGCCCCGCCGGGCGACGAGATCGTCCTGGTCAACGCCGACCGGGAGTTCGTCGAGCGCAAGGGAGACGGGCGCTTCGTCGCAAGGCCCCTCTTCAACAAACAGGTCGATCTCCTCTACTACGGCGTCCGCCACCCCGACACCGGCGAGCTTCTCGCCGGCCTGTTCCGGGTCCAGGACGACGGGAAGGACCGCGCCGACGGCCGTGAGTACTCCTGGGAGTACGGCAAGGGCGACCAGTTCCCCGAGCTCGACCCCGAGTCGGGCTACCTGCTGCTCATGCTGGTGGAGCACCCCGCAGGGACGGACCCCCAGGACTTCCACGGCATCATCCCCATCCATCAGCCGGGCGGCATCTGGAACAAGATTCTCGGGGCGCTGGACCCGTCGCGTTGGGCGAGGGCCGCCGCCCGCTGGATGATCGAGGGGGTCCACGGGACCCTGTGCGGCGTGGTGGAGAAGGCCACGGGCGCCGAGGCCGCCAACTGCGGGGCGGGTAGCCCGTGAGCGACATCATCACCGGCACCCCCGCCGAGCTCACCTACCTGCACCCCTTCATCCGCGACGCATGGACGGTGGTGTGGGCCATCACCTCCGGCGCGCTCATCGTGATTCTCGGCTGGATGGGGCTCACCTTCATCGTGAGCGAGCACCTGGGCAGCCGCACGGCGGGCTGGCGGGAGATGGTCCCGCGCCTCGTCCTGGGTCTGGTGGCCGCCGCCAGCAGCTTGTGGTGGTGCGCCCTGGTCATCGACGTGGCCGACGCGGTGTCCGGCTTCATCGCCGCATCGCTCTTCGTTGCCCCCGGAGACCTGCTCCGGGCTTCGTTGGCGGTAATGCTCAGCCCCGTGCTCACGGGCAGCGTGGGCCTCATCGTCCTGATGGCGATCTTGTATCTGATCTACGCCTTCTTCGTCCTGTTCGTCATCGTCCAGATGGTGCTCAGGCTGGCCCTCATCGACATCCTGCTGGCGCTGGCCCCCATCGCGTTGGGGCTGTGGATTCTGCCCCACACCTCCGGCTGGGGAAGGCACTGGCTCCGGCTGTTCATGACGACGGTGTTTCAGCAGGCCATCCAGCTCATCGCCCTGGCGATGGCGTTGGCCTTCCTCAACGAGGTGGCGGGCATCACCGCCTTCGATGCCGTGCAGGACATCATCTGGAAGCTGCTGCTCTCCATCGCCTTCGTCTACATGGCGACCAAGGTGCCGGGCATGTTGGGCAACGCGGGCACCTTCGACTCCTGGATGTCCACCCTCTACTTCGGCATGGCGCTGCCCAGGGCCATGCTCGGCTCCGCCCGCGCCGTGGGGCTGATGGGGGGCGCTGTCGGCGGCCCGGCCGGGATAGGCGTGGCGGCGGCGGCAGCCGGTCTGGGAGCCGGGGCGTCGGGGATGAAGTCTGCGGCGGAGATGGCCACCCCGTCGAGCGGCGGGATGGGCGGTGAGGGCGGCTCGCCCCGGAGCGCGGGCGAGTAACCCCGATCAAACCAATGGCACAGACGGCGTGGAGAGACCCCATGCCCAAGAAACACGGGAAAGGAGAACGGAGATGTGCAAGGAAGCGACCAACAACCGGGACCAACAGATACGCGAGAACGCCACGCCGAAGGAGCGATTCCTTCGGCGGACGCCGAGGAGGAAAACCAATTGGAAAACCTAACGCAGACCATATCCAACATAGTCGGCATTCTGATGGGCTTGGTCGGCACTGTCGGGGCGGGGTTTTTCGTCTACGGCGCGTACCAGTACCTCACCGCCGGGGGCGCACCCCATCAGATGGAACGAGGGAAGAGCGCCATGATGACCGCCATCGCCGGCATCGTCCTCGCCTTGGTCGCCTACGGCATCGTCGAGCTGGTGATGAACGCCGTCGTGGACCCGGTGATCGACGTGGACGACGTGCTGCCCGAACCCACACCCGATAGCTAGACGAGGGACACAGAAAGAGAGGAAACAGACAACATGAGAGCACACGAAGTACCAACCCACGTGCAGGCCGAGGACAAGGTGCTGCTGTGGTTCACCTTCCCCCAGATCGTGGCGATGATCGCGGTGTGCGCCATCTCCTACGGCGCATACAGCATCCTCCCCTTCGGAACCGCCGAGGTGCGGATGGGGCTGGCCGTCGTCCTCGGTCTGGTGGGGATCGCCGTCACGGTGGGCAAGATCGGAGGGAGACGGCTGCCGTTGGTGGCCGCCGACCTGCTCCGCTACGGGCTGGGGCCTCGGCGCTACGCCGGGACGCCGGCCCAGCTGGGGCGCAGCGAGCCCCCGCCGCCGATAGAGACCCCACCCGGCCCGCTCAGCCTGATGGTCAAGCGGGCGAAACGCGGCCTTCGCAAGCTGCGCAGGGTCAACAAGAGCAAGGAGCGGCGCAACGGTCGGAGGCCCTTCCGTCCCCACGGCTGGTTCGGCAAGCGACGCAAGGGCAAGGACCCGGAGCGCGACAACCTGTCTGCTGACAAGGCAGGCAACCACAAGACCACCATCCAGCAGAGCCGTCAGCCCAGGCAGGGCAAGACGCACCAGGCCGCGCTAATGGTGGTGGCTGTTCTGGCCATGACGATCGCCATCCCCCAGGCGGCCCTGGCCGACGGGCACTGGCCCCAAGGCGGTTTCGAGGAGTTCGAGTACGCGCCACCGGACCCGGTACCCGGGCGGAGGCTCTTCGTCGAGGGGCTGGAGGTGTCCGGCGACCGGGCCGAGGTGACCCTCCGGGCCGCCACCGACCTGAGCCTTCGGACGCGGGCCTACGGCGGCTGGCGGGGACGACAGCTCCGCTTCTGGGGAGCTGCCAGCCTGGACGAGGGGGAGGCCATCGTCTACGACTTGCCCCTCTCCGGTGAAAACCCGTCCTTCACCTTCTCCTGGGAGGACACCCTGGGACAGGCGGGGGCGGTGACGCTCAAGGGTGAGCAGCTACCCCACCCCCTGCCCTCGGTGGCAGGGGAGTTGTGCGACCTCCGTGTCGCCTCCCTGGGCTGGACTCCGGGAAGCATCGAGGGCGTCGTCGCCTCGGACTGCGTGTCCTCCGTCGAGGAGGAGATAGACCTCCAGACGGCCTCTGGACACCACAGCGACACCCAGAGGGCGGTGATGGATGCGGCGGTGACCGCCATCGCGGGGAGCGTCTCCGTGAGCGCAGGCGGATCGAACGCCAGCGCAACCTTCATCCCCAACGGCGACACCCCGTTCAGCATCCCCGTCGCCACGGGGCAGGCCGTCCACAGCCTCACCATCGGGGCAGACCTGACGGCCAGCCTTGAAGTTGCCAGGCCGCCCCTGGTCCAGCTCACCCACCACCCGGAGCGCGTGGAGGAGACCGTCCGAACGGTGAGCGTCGTGCGTCCCGGGGCCAGCAACAGCGTCAGCGAGACGGTGACGTTGACCTGCGCAGACGGAACCACCGAGGAGCACGTCATCTCGGCCTCCGTCTCCATCCCCAGCGAGGTGTTCTACGAGGACGTGACCCTCACCATCGTCCACCCGGAGCATGTGACCGCCGAGGTGGTGGACCGCGATCCCCTCAGCAGGAGCAAGGGCGACTCTTCAGGTATGGCCCTGAGCATCGGCTCCGACGCTCCCTATGAGGCGTTGACCATACCGGAACCCGAGCCCGAGCCGGAACCGGCCGAGCAGACGCCCCTCACCGAGGAGGAGACGCAGGACATCTTCGACCGGCTGGGGTGGTGGTGGCCGTGGTAAAGCGACTCACCACCACTCTGCTGCTCACCGGCGCGGCGCTGGCAACCCTCGGCGCCGCGCCGGTGGAGCAGGCCACCATGCTTGAGACCTTCAACGGGGCGCTGACGGGGATGGTCTACGCCGCCTCGGGGCTGGCCTTCTTCTCCATCGTCTGGGCGGGCTTCGTCCTGATGGCCGAGGGGAGCGAGGAGCGCAGCGCGGGAAGTGCGAAGAAGGCGGTCTTCGGCGCGGTCACCGGCCTTGTGCTGGTGCTGTCGGCCAAGGGGATAGCCCTGGCCCTGCTGAACGGCATCGTCCCCATCCCGTAGAGAAGGAGAACTCATTTGAGAACGTCATTGCAACGAACGAAGCGCATAGCCGCAGGCATGGCGCGGAGGGCCAAGGAAGGAGCTTCCAGGGTGAAGCTCAGCCCTGACCTCGCCAGGCGGGGATGGACGGCGCTGTGGGAGAGACGGCGGGCCTTACGCGGAGGACTCCGCATACCGCGCCTCCAGGCTTTCAAGACGGCGTCAGTCAGTGTCCCAAAGCCTCCTCCTCCGCTGCCCCACTTCTTCATGCTCTCCCACCTGGCCGACGACGGTCCCGTCCGCCTGGACCGGGTGAAGGTCGGGGTGTGCGAGGTGCTGGGCTTGGAGTTCGACGAGCCCAAGCTGGGGGCCTTCGCCGGAGCGCTCAATGCGGCGGACTTTCAGGTGCAGCTGCTGGTGCGCCAGCATCCGCCGGGCCTGGCCCGTCTCAGGGCCGATCTTGCGGAGAAACAACCGGAGAACCTGCCCCCGCAGGCGAAAGATGCGGCCGACTCCCTCCAGAGGCTCTTGACCGAGCTTGAGGCCCGCGACGGCATCCTGGACCGGCGCTTCTACGCCATATGCCAGTTCGAGCGGGCCGACGAGCTGCGGTCCCTCATGGCCAAGGCGGGGCTCTCCGTGCATCCCCTCACGGGCCGCACGCTCAGGATGTTCCTGCTGGCCTCGGCCCTGGGCGGCTCCCCCAAGGAGACGGACGAGGAGATCCAGGTTGACGTTGAGGTCAACCGCAGGGACATCCGCGTCGGCAATCACCTCATCCGCTCCCTCCACCTGGGCAAGTGGCCCCGGACGTTGGCTCCCGGTTTCCTGCAAAGCCTGATGGCCGCAGGGATTCCGATGGACCTCTCCATACATCTTGGGGCTATCCCCGCAGACCAGGCCAGCAGGACCCTCGAATGGCAGAAGGTGAAGTTCGAGTCGGCCCAGTCCTTCTCCATGCGCCGGGGCCGCACCATGTCCCCTGAGGCGGAGATCGCCCTGGAGGACGTGAGCCGCCTCCGGGACGAGGTGCAGCGGGGCCGGGAGCGCCTCTTCCACTCGTCCCTGTCGATCACCCTCCACGCCAGGGACCAGCAGCGGCTGAAGGAGATGACCCAGAGGGCCAGAGCCCACTTCGCCGCCACCCTGGGCAAGCTGGACCTGCTCACCTACCGGCAGCGTGAGGGACTGCTGTCCACGCTGCCCCTGGCGCTGAACTCCGTGGCCGAGTGGCGCACCCTGGACACGTCCAGTGTGGCCCGCCTCTTCCCCTTCTCCCCGCCCGACCTGGACACCAGGAGCGGCACGCTCATGGGCATCGACCTGCGGGCCTGCTCGCCCGTCGTCTACGACGCCTGGGACGGCAGCCATCTCAATGCCAATACAGCGGTGCTGGCCAGGTCCGGCAGCGGCAAGAGCTTCGCCACCAAGCTGGGGGTGCTCCGGGGCGTAACCCGTGGCGTCACCGCCTACATCATCGACCCCGAGGGCGAGTACGCGGACATGGCGAGAGCCGCCGGAGGAAGGGTCATCTCGCCGGGAATCGAAGGCCAGGGCATGAACCCCTTCGTCATCGAGCGGGGCGACTCGGAAGAGCTGCTGCAACGCATCGGGAGCCTCAGGCGGCTCATCGAGGTGATGGTGGGAGAGAGGCTCAGCGCCGACCGTCGCGCCTCCCTCGACCACGCCCTGGCCTCCTACTACGCCCAGCCCAGAGACCGCACCGGATTCAAGGACTTCTACGCCTTTCTGGAGCGCGAAGGAGACGGAGACCTCTCACGGCTGCTCCGACCCTTCGCCACCGGCAGCCTGCGTCATCTCCTCTCCGATGAGGGGGACGACCTCCTGTCCAGCGAAGCCTCGGTCACCGTCTTCAATCTTCGCCTGCTGGAGCCGGAGCTTCGCCCCGCCGCAGCGATGGTCTGCACCGAGACGGTGTGGGCGGCGGCAGCCCAGGACCCCAAGCCCCGCCTGCTGGTGGTGGACGAGGTGTGGAGCATCATGCAGCATCCCGAAGGGGCCGCCTTCATGATCTCCATGGCCAAGCGAGCGAGGAAGCACCGCCTTGGCCTCCAGTTCATTACCCAGGATGTCCAGGACCTCCTCTCCGAAGACCCCTCCCAGACCATCACCGGCCACTCGGGGCGGGCGCTGCTCCAGAACGCCGCCTTCAAGCTCTTGCTTCAGCAGGACGCCGCCGCCATTTCCACCGTGGGAGACGCCTTCGACCTGCCCCAGGAGCTCCAGCGCTGGCTGCTCTCCTGCCCCAGGGGAGACGGCCTCCTGCTGGCAAGGGGCGGCCGCTTCCCCATACGCATCGAGGCGACCCCGGAGGAGACGGAGGTCATCGAGTGGCGGCCCGGCCTACACAGGTGATTCCCAGACACAGAGAAAGGAACCGCATACACCCATGAAGCTGAACCCAAAGAAGCTCCTATTCGGAAGCGATCACAAGAAGAAGTCCCCCGTGCTGCTGGCGGTAACGCCGCCCAGGACGGGAGAGCGCACGCTGCTGGGCGTGGAGAACCTGCTCCAGTCCATCGCGGTCCCTGAGCCCTTCTCGTTGGAGCTGGCGGGAGACGCCGACGGCGTGATGCTGATGGCCCGCTGCCAGGACGACGAGGTGGTGAGAGGGCAGATCGCGGCCCACTACCCGCAGGCCCGCATCCAGGAGATTTCTGAGGACGAGGACCCGCTGCGCCTGGACGAAGGCGAGGAGGCGTGGGGCATGACCCTGCGGGCCTCCGGCCCCGACTACGTGCCACTGCGCACCTTCCGGGACGACGACCTGCTGGACCCCGGCTCCGACCCCCTCCTCGCCCTGATCGGTGCGCTGTCGGCTCTCAGGGACGGCGAGCGCATCGTGGCGCGGCTGCTGCTGCGCTCCATGGGTCCCGACTGGTCTCAAGCCCACATGGAGAAGGCCCACAAGAGGCTCGACCTGGAGCGCAGGGACCCCATCTACACCTACCGCACCAGACCCGCCCACACCGACGGCGTAACGATGGCCATCCTCGGCCTGGGCGCTCTGGCGGCGATGAGGGGCTATCTGTGGATACAGGACGGCGAGACGTGGAAGGCGGCTGCCCTTGGAGCGGGCACGGTGTTGGGGATGATCGTTGCGGCCTGGGGCTGGTGGCGCTGGAAGAAGGCCCGCTCCATCATCCACGACCCCATCCTGATAAAGGAGAAGGTCAGCCGCATCGCCTTCGATGGGGAGCTTCAGGTCACCGCCATCCTTCCCTCGAACACCGGGCCTCAACGAGGCAGGGAGTTGCTGAGCCCGGTGATCGCGGCCTACCGCCACTACGACAACCCCGCCGGAGCCCGCTTCAGGGTGAGCAAGGTGCGGCCTGTCCTGCCCAGCCCATCCCTCCATCCGCCAGGGCCGGGGCTCTGCGGCAGCCGCAGCATCCTGGGGGTGCGGGAGGTGGCGGCGATGTGGGATCCACCGGGAGAGCGGGACGAGACGCCCCTGGTGGAGCGATCGGGGGCCAGGGTGCTCCTTCCCTCGGCCCGAGGCGTAAAGGGCGGCGCTCCGGTGGGCAACTCCACCGCAGGAGCGCGTCGGGCGATCCACTTCCCCGACGACCTGCTCAGGCGTCACCACCTCTACGTCGCAAGGACCCGCATGGGCAAGTCCACCCTCATGCACCACGTCGTTGCCCACAAGCTCAAGGAGAAGGCCGCAGGACGGGACACCGACGCCATCGTCGTCATAGACCCCCACACCGACCTGGTGAGCGGGCTGCTCGAACAGGTCCCGCTCTCTCTGGCCGACGACGTGCGCCTCATCGACCTGTCCGACAACTCGCAGGCCCCCGGCATCAATCTGCTCGATACGAGGATATTCCCCGACAGGGACCGCACCGCCGACTCGGTGGTGCGCGTCGCCAAGGGCCTCTGGGAGCAGTGGGGACCCAGGATGCAGTCCATCCTGGAGCAGACGGTCAAGACGCTCCACGAGGCGAACGAAAAGATGGACGCCGAGGAGCAGTACACCATCCTCGACGGCCTGAAGCTCCTCTCCGACGGCAAGTTCCGCGGCGCCGTGCAGAAGAAGGTGACCGACCCCTACATCCTGGAGTGGTGGGCAAGGGACTTCGGCAAGTGGCACCACCAGTACAAAGCCGATGCGTTGGCCCCCGTCCAGACCCGCCTCTCCTACTACGCCTCATCCAAGAAGGCGCGGGCCATCCTCGGCCAGTCCCGCTCAACCATCGACATGCGCCAGGTGATCCTGGACGGCGGCGTGCTGCTGGTCTCCACCTCCCAGGGGACGGCGGGCCGCGACGTGGCCGCCCTGGTGGGCGCCAGCCTCCTGAACCTCGTCGACGCCGTGATCCGGGAGCAGGGCGGGATGTCCCTGGAACGGCGCAGGGGCGTCCTGGTAGTGGTGGACGAGATGCAGTCCATGCCCGGCGTCGATTACGAGTCGATGCTCAGCGAGCTCGGCAAATTCGGCGCCAGCTTTGTGTTGGCGACCCAATCTCTCGCCAAGCTCTCTGACCTCTCCCGCACCATGCAGGACACCCTGCTCGCCAACATCGGCTGTCTGGCCGTCTTCCAGGTGGCCGGGGCCGACGCCCGGACGCTGGTGTGGGAGCTGGGGAAGGACCGGGTGTCCGAGGACGACATCACCTCGCTGCCGGTGCACCAGTGCTACGTGAGGGCCACCGTGGGCACGGAGCGGATGCCCGCCTTCTCGATGATGGTTCGCAAGCCCGAGCCCGGCAATCCCTACACCGCCGCACTCATCCGCGCGTCCACCTCCGCCTACACCCTGCCGGTCCGGGACCTGGCCGAGGACGACGCCGAGGCTCAGAAGCTGGCGGAGCGGTTCCGGCAGGAGATGGCCACCCTCAAAGACGACGAGGACCCATCAGAAACGGAAGACGCTGAGGAAGCGGAGGCCGAGGACACAGAGGAGCGCAGCGCCGCTTCACAGGACCGGGAGAAGCGCAAGCCGAGGACGAAGCATAACAAGGCGGCAGGAGCCGTCGAGGAGGACCGGGCGGACGACCAGGCTTCCGAGGAAGACGCGCCAGGAGAGGAGCAGGACGAATGAAACTCACCCAATGCGAACAGGAGCTGATGCGCCGCATGACGGCCATGCCCTTCCTCGACCGGCTGGAGATGGCCGCCGTCTCCGGCTGGTCGAAGGGCGCGGTCTACAGGGCCGTCAGGAACATGGAGGACGGCGGGCTCGCCGCTCCCGTTCCCCACGCCACGGAGCTCACCCCCCTCACGGCAAGGTACCACCTCACCGCCGCCGGTCTGCGCCGCCTCGCCCAGCGGGAGGGCCTGTCCATGGACGAGCTGCTCGAACTCTATCCCGTCTCTTCCCGATGGCGGCGCACACTGATAGAGCGCCTCGACGCTCTCGCCGTCATCTACCGTCTGGCTGCGGCCGTCTCCGACATCGCTTACCCCATACGGCTCAGGTGGTACAGGGCCGCACCCATGGACGCGGTCATTTTCCTCCCTGGACGACGCACCGTCGCCGTGGTCAGACAGGGGCTCACCTACGACCGCACGGCCTTCTCCAAACGGCTGTGGAGGCTGTGGGAGGGGCCTCTGCCCGGAGCCGTCCTGCTGCTCATACCCGACGAGGTGCGGCTCAGGCACGCCCGCAGGCTGCTCACCAGAGCCCGCGTCCCAGCGCTGCTGGCGCTGGAGCGTGACGTCGTCCAGGCCAATGAAGGCGACCCGGTGTGGAGGCTGCCCGGCGTCAACGCGGCCATCGACCTCCGGTCGGCCCTCGACAGGGCGGGCGTCGGCAGCCCGCTCCCAGCCGAACCCGCCCTGTCGCGAGCCTCCATCCCCTGGGACATCCCTGCTGACCCTCCGGGGCCGGACCTCCCCGAATACATGCTGCCGGCCCTTCTCAAGTCCGCCGAGAAGCGCGCCCTCGACCTACTCTCCGACTGGCCCCTGATCTCTCGCAAGGACCTGGCGAGCCTGCTGGCCGTCTCCGAGTCGCGCGCATCCCAACTGGTGAGCGCTCTCGCGGGGTTCGGCCTTGTTGCCCGCGTTTCCTCCGCAGGCCGCCGCCTGGCCCTCACCGACAAGGCCCTGGCGCTTCTGGCCCGCAGGGACCGCGCCTCCTACGGCATCGCCAAGAGGCGATGGAGCGTCGCGCCTTTCGACCCGGAGGCCCCCCTCGACTGGCGCAACGTCTCCGGTGCAAGGAGCAGGCAGCTGCTCAGGAACCCGCACCATACCGATGCGGTGCACGGGTTCGTCGCGGCGCTGGTGAGGCAGGCCCGCTCCCTGGGTTGGGAGACCGTCCAGGTTGACCCTCCCAGAAAAGCGACAAGATATTTCCGTTATGACGACGCGCTACGATCCATCCACCCCGACGCCTTTGGCGTCCTCCGCAAGGGCGGGACGACGTGGCCCTTCTTCCTGGAGTGGGAGCGCCGCGCCGTGCGCCCCACCACCATGGCGACCCGTCTCGCCCCCTACCTGCGCTACTACTCGTCCCACCGACCCACCGACGACCATGGCGCGAGGCCCGCCGTCCTCATCGTCTTTGACGACGACCTGGCGGCGACCCACTTCCTGCGCGTGGCGCGGGAGGAGATGCGCCGGACGGGGGTCAACGTCCCCCTGCGGGTCTCACACAGAGGGGCGTTGACCAAGGCCGGGCCTCTGGGACGCGCCTGGCGCACCCCGGAGAGCTCTGAACACGTGAACGCTACCCAGGTCGCCGAACACCGATAGAGAGGTCGCAAACCATGCCTTTGAACAACAACAACGAACGCCAAGGCCCCCGAAGGCGGCGACGCGCCGTCGTCCGGCTGGACGCCCAGGCCCTCTGGGAGCGGCTGGCTCTCCTCAACCGCTCCCAGAACTGGCTGGCCCGCGAGATCGGGATCAGCCCCGGATACCTCTCCATGCTGGTCAACGAGGGCCGCGCCCCTTCGGGACCCGTCCGCCGACGGATGCTGAAGGCCCTGGCAATGGAGAATTTCGATGACATGTTCACATTGGAAGAACCGGATGACAACCCCTAGCTCCTCTCCACGCTTCTCCGGTCAGTCGGACCAGATCACCATCGGAGGCCGCCCCGTGCCCTTCCAGAGCGGCGTGCTGCCGGACGACTTCGCCCAGCGGGTCAGCCGGCTCAAGAGCGCCAGCGGTCTCACGTGGAACGGGTTCGCCCTGGCCCTGGGCGTGGACCGTAGGCAGGTCAACAGGTGGCGCGAGGGAACGGAGCCCTGCGGGGGAGCCATGCTCTCCCTCTTCCGGCTCGCCCTCCTCATGCAAGGCGGCCTGGACATCCTGCTGGGAGGGGGCTTCCAGGTGGATCAGGACTACCAGATGAGCCTCTGGGAGGACTAGGACCATGCCCCGCCAGCACACCAACTACCCGAGAGTCACCTACGTCCTCCCTGACGACTTCGCCCAGTGCCTGGAGCGGTTCAAGCAGGCCGCGGGACTGTCCTCCAGCGAGCTGGCCCGCCTGATCGGGACCACTCCCCTCACCGTGAGGCGGTGGGGAACAGGGGTCAGGCCCAGCTACCGGAATCTGATGGCCCTGCTGGACCTGGCCGACCGCAAGGGTCTCGGCGACCTGCTGCCCACCGGCAGGGCTCGGCAAGAGCCCATCCGATTCGGAGGACCGCTCCCGGACTGATGAGGGGAGGAGGTCGTGGACGACCTCCTGTAGGTATTGCTCGCAACTCTAAGAACGCTCACACAGGGCATGAAATCGGGGGTCCGACCGGAGGCCCAACGGCAAGAAACGAATGAGAGTCCGGCGGCCTGCGGCAGGCAGGCTCCCGAAAACGCCGCCAGGTGAGCGAAGGGGCGACGTGTGCCTCGAAATGGCTTGGCGGCGCACCGGAACCGACAGGACAGAGCGATATGAAAGATACGAACAGTCAGAAAAAACCGAAGAACTCCGCCAGGGACGCCTCGGACATCAGGGTCGTCAGGGTCGCCTCCAACCCCGGCCCCGACGCCGAGGATCGGCTGCGCCGCCTCCTTACCCTGATGGTCAAGCTCGCCACCCAGGACAGGCCCCCTTCGGCAAGCTCAGGGCAGGCTCATGCGACGGAGAAGGACTCGCCAACCGACGGCGAGGTCGAGGGGAAATCCTGATGCGTACCTCACTCTCCCTCACCGTCATTAGCCTCGGAGGAGGCGTCCAGTCCTCGGTCATGGCCATCATGGCAAGCGGGGGTGCGTTCGGCCCTATGCCGGACTGCGCCATCTTCGCCGACACCCACTGGGAGCCACCCACCATCTACACGCACCTGGAATGGCTGGCAGGGAATCTGGCGTTCCCCCTGCACGTCGTGGACAACGGGCGCAGCCTCCGCGAAGACGCCAAGGCCCTCACCAACCACTCAGGCAACCGTAACTTCGTTGACCTTCCCGTCTATCTGAAAGGTAGTCACGGCCAGGGGGACGGCATGGGGCGGCGGCAATGCACAGAGCACTACAAGATTGCACCCGTGCGCCGCAAGATACGCACTCTCCTGGGACTCAAAAAGGGACAGCGGGTTCCCTCCGCCACCGCCATAGAGCTGTGGCTGGGCATCTCCACCGACGAGGCCATTCGCATCAAGCCGTCCCGTGACAGGTGGATACAGAACCGCTACCCCCTGATCGAGGCTGGCATGTCCAGGAGGGACTGCATGGACTGGTGGGACGCGCGTTACGAGCGACCCCTGGAGAGATCGGCCTGCATCGGCTGCCCCTACCAGTCCCGTAGGCGGTGGGTGGAGACGAAGCGCAGATGGCCCGAGCTGTTCGCCGAGGCCGTGGCGCTAGACGCCAACATGCGGAGTAGGCTGGCCTTCGCCAAGGAGCCCTATCTGCATCCCCGAAGGATTCCCCTTGACCAGGCCGTCAGCCGCGATGAATCACAGCAGGGACACGATGGGGAAAGAGACGGCTTCGGCAACGAGTGCGAGGGACACTGTGGCGTCTGAGAGGCCGGAAGCATGGACCGGACGGGTGTCGAGAGCCTCGGAATCCGGCTATTATAAAGAGTCTATGCCCTACGATACCGTAACCGCCTTCTTCGACGACAGCGGAGGACCCGACCCCAACTCATCGAGGTCCTTCTGCTTCGGGACCGTCGTGTTGCCCGCTTCCCTCGTCCGCGAGTCCTCCAGCGCATGGACTCAGATGGTCGGGAGACACTTCGACGTCGACGGCGATCAGTTGGCCTACTACGGCTGCGAGGTCAAGAGCTCCGATCTCTATGACCTCCGGCGCAAGCTCAGGCAGGGTCCCGGCCTGCGCGAGTCTCAGAAGGCCCTGTTCGCCCACGGCCTCAACTCACTCCGCCGAGCCGATGCGTTGATCGAGGACATCTGGGGGTTCCTGGCCCACCAACCAGTCCCGGTCAAGTACATTGCCGCCTGTGTGCAAAAGGACAGCACATGGAGGAAGTTCCGCAGGGAGCAGTTCGCCAGGTGGGAGTCGATGCAGACCGTACCCAGGGCCGAGAGGGTGGGCGAGAAACCCCTTCGAGCCGAGCTCTCCAACTTCATCCTCTCCCACGCCTTCGAGTACCTGCTTCAGAGGATCGACTACCTGGGCGGAGACGACGACTTCCAGTACCACGACGCCCTGGTCATCGGAGACCAGAGCGCGGTGAACCGCCTAATGCACGAGTCCCAGGCCGGAATACAGGCTGGACGAGGATACTTCACCGACCTGCCCAGGCTGGTCAACAACGTCTGGTTCGGATCGAGCCGGTTCAGCCCTCAACTTCAAATGGCCGACTGGATAGCCTACGCGGTGCGAACCTGGGCGGAGGGGAAGCGTGAGGGGTCCGACAGATTGGGGCAGGTGCTGCACCTGTTTCGGGGATATCCCGACCGTGTGGACGGCTACGGCATAGTCCTAGTGCCCGATGAGGAAGGGTTCCCAGGACTCCCGCCTCCATAAACAATGAGAAACCGAGCCAGTCGCTACGAGTAGCTTAGGGTACGAGTACCCCCGGCTCGGCCTCATCACAACCATAGTAGCACAGGTGGGAGACGCCGTCTACGGGCGCGTCAACCCTTTGACCTTGCCACGGCATTCGGGGTAAAATGCTGGGTAGAAGTTGGCCCGGCGATGCGCTAACACCCCGGGCCGTGGCGCCACCTGAACGAGCAGGTGATGCGAAGTAATTGTACTACTCGCAGACCCGCTCCCGACAGGAGGCGGGTCTCTTTCATTTCAGAGAAGTACGTTCAAGGAGGACATCATGGCGAGAACCACCAAAAGGAAGACGGAGATGAGTCGGGCGGCCATCTACGCCCGCGTGTCGGACAAGAGCCAGGACGGGGAGGAAAAGACCTCCATCTCCGAGCAGATAGGCGACATGGAAGCCTACTGCGAGAGCAAGGGGCTCACCATCACCGCCCGCTATCAGGAGGTGGGCAGAGGGTGGACAAAAAAGCGCCCCGAGTTCCAGCGTATGCTGGCCGACGCCAGGAAGGGACGCTTCGACACCATCGTTTGCTGGAAGTCCGACCGCCTCAGCAGGGGCATGTACCCCGCCGCCGCCGTCATGGAGGTTGTCGAGGCCCACCAGATTCGGCTGGAAGCCGTCATGGACTCCATCGACATGAAGACCTTCGGACTCATGGCGGCCATCGGCAAGATTGAGTTGGACAACTTCCGGGAGCGGTCCACCATGGGCAAGCGAGGGACGGCCAAGCAGGGACGGGTGCCCACCGGCGGCCTCCCTTACGCATACCGCATCGGAGACGATGGCAGACCCGAGGCGATTGAGGAGCAGGCGGAGGTCGTCCGTCGCATCTTCCACATGTACGTCCATGAGGGGATGGGGTCCTACTCCATTGCCGTGCGGCTGACCGACGAGGGGGTCCCCACGCAAACCGGCAAGCTGCTGTGGCTTCAGTCCCGCGTGCATCACATCCTGTGTAATGCCACCTACACGGGCTCCTGGGTCTACGGCAAGTACCGCCACGTCTCCACTGAAGACGGTATGAAGGTCTACGACCAGCCGAAGGAGACCTGGATTGAGATCCCGGTCCCGCAAGTGATCGACGACGAGACCTGGGAGCGGGCGCAGGCGCGGAAGAAGCAGCGGAGCAGGAGGGCCAAGAGGAACACGAATGTGCTCTACCTGTTGCAGCACCTTCTGAAATGCGGCGAGTGCGGCCACAATTTCCATGCAAGATCCACCCGGAGCACCACCAACGTTCGCAACGGCAAGAGGTACCGCAACGACCTTCCCCCTCCCAACCGATACTACATGTGCAACGGAATGCAGAGCATGCGCCTGCACTGCCGGGAGAAGCCCTACATCCGGGCCGAGCAGTTGGAGGAGCCGATATGGAGCGAGGTGAAGCGGGTGATCCAAGACCCCGACCTGATCGTCGCCGGCATCGACACCCTCGATACCCAGGGGAGCAGCGGTTTGGAGGAGGAGATCGCCCAGGCCGAGCGAGACCTGCGGAGCATCCAGATGGAAGAGGACCGCGCCATCAGGCTGTTCGTGTCGGGGAAGATCGCCGAGGCCCAGCTCGACATTCAGCGCAAGTTCATCACCGAGCGACTTGAGAACGCCAGGGCGAAGCTGGACGATTACCGTGCTCGGGAGGCGAGCGGGGTTGAGAAGCGGCAGCTGATGGAGACTATCCTCGCCTGGGCGAGGAACGTCGGCCAGGGCATTGACGAGTTGACCCCCGAGCAGCGCAAGGAGATTCTCCAGATGGTTTTGGAGCAGGTCGTCATCGACAAGGACAACAACGTGGACATCACGCTGGCCATACCCATCGACGATGAGTCTCCTGATCCTGAGCCTGAGTCCGTGTCAGTTGCGTCCAAAGAACCTTCACCCTGAGGTTCGTTCTGGACGTGTAGCCAACAACACATCTACTATGGATAGGGGCTAACAATTGTGGACAAGCGACTAGCGGTTAATCGCAACAACTGGGACGAGCGCACACGCGCCCACGCCGCGTCGGACTTCTATGACGTAGCCGGGTTCAAGGCGGGTCGGATAACGCTAACCGACATCGAGAGGCAGGAGGTCGGCGACGTATCCGGTAAGACGCTCCTCCACCTCCAGTGTCACTTCGGCTTGGACACGATGTCGTGGTCGCGGCTGGGCGCGAAGGCGACGGGGGTAGATTTCTCAGATGCCGCAATCGGCCTGGCCCGCACGCTGAATGAGGAAATGGGGCAGGGCGTCCGATTTATCCACTCCAACATCTACGACCTACCGGACGCGCTGAACGAGCAGTTCGACATCGTGTTCACCTCGTACGGTGTCCTGAACTGGCTGCCCGACATCGCCAGGTGGGCTGAGGTCGTGAGCAACCACCTCAAGCCGGCGGGCGTGTTCTACATCGTGGAGTTCCACCCGTTCGCGGCGGTGTTCGAGGCGTCGGAGGCGGGCGACATGGTGCCGACGTACGTGTACTTCCACCACGAACTGTTCTTCGAGGGCGGCGAGCCGAGCTACGCAGGCAAGGAGATAATCGAGACACCGACCTACGAGTGGCAGCACAGCCTGGGCGATATCGTCGGCGCGCTGATCGACGCGGGGCTGAGGATCGAGTTCCTGCACGAGTTTCCTTTCACCTACTACCAGGCCTACCCCGTGATGGAGCGGGGCGACGACGGCTGGTGGCGGCTCCCAAAGCACAACGAGAGCTTTCCGCAAATGTTCTCGATAAGGGCGACCAGATGAGTGGCGCCAGATTCAACTGCCGTAAACGGCCCGGCAGGTCAGGCTCTGGTCCTGCCCCACCTACGGTAGCCGCTTGCGACCATCCACCGCTCCCTGACCGGCCTGTTAGCCGACGGCATCGTCGGGCGCGTAAGCCATGGCACCACCCACCTGCCTTCGAGCAGGAGATATTACCTGACGGCCAATGGCATTCGCGAGGCTGCCCGCGTGCTCGACTTCGACACACCCTCGGACTTCGTGCGGGCCTACCCGATGTCCAGGGAGTGGCTGACGCTGCTCATCCGCCGGATGGACGCGGTGGCCGCCATCTACCGATTGGCCTCGTCACTCTCCCCCGGCAGTGGCGGACTGCGTACTCGCGTGGAGTTCCATCGCAGGGGGCGCTTCGACGCCACCATCACCCTCCACGACGGCGACAGCTTCGGCGTGGTGCGCCAGGGACTGGCCCTGCGCCGAAGGTCCCTCTACGACCGGCTCAGAGCCATAGCCGAGTACGACTACGGGCAACGCCCGGGCATGCTTCTCGTCCTCACTCCCAGCGTTTGGGAGCAGAGGCTGACGGCGCGGTTCTGCGAGCAACGGGATCTCCGTGACTGCTTCGTCGCCGTGGAGTCCAGGGAAGCGCTGGAGAGACGAGGCGGCCGCGTCTGGCAGAGTACCTCTTTCCTGATTGGAGGGCGGCGCCGCACCCTGGAGGGCGTCATCTCCGGGGCCAGCCGTGGCGGAAGGAGTCGAGCGGCGTCGCCGAGTCGGAAGCGGGCGTCGCTGCCCCGACCCGAGCTGATGATGCGAGCTGCGCCGGCCTTCGGAATCAGCCCGTCGGAGAAGCGGGCGCTGGACATCATCACCGACCACCCGATGATCCCCCGTGAGCACCTGGCCCTCTGGCTCGGCGTCTCCGAGGGGCGCGTCAGCCAGATGATGCGCAGCCTGGTGAACACCTGGGGCCTGGTCGAGCGTCGGGGCAAACGGGGCAACACCCGCTACACGCTGTCCGCCGAGGGCATACGCTACGTCACCCACAGGGACCGTGCCGAGCTTCCGACCACGCGGGGCATCTGGAGCACAGCCCTCACGACAGACCATCAGGGCCGGACACGGCATGTGGGCCACCGCATCGACACGTGGGCGCGGCAGACGAAGCACGCAGACGGCATCACGTGGTTCCTCTCGAAGCTTCAGTCTGAGGCCAGGGCCGACCCTGACAGCGAACTGCTGTGGTCGGTGCCCACCGCCAGGTCCGACCGGGCCTACAACTGGGGTCAGTCGGCCATCGCCCCAGACGCCGTGGGGAAGATGGTCGCAGAGGGCCTTGAGATACCGTGCTACCTCGAGTACGAGCTGCGCGCCCGTCACCCCGAAGGAGTCCTGGCCCGCCTGAGTCCCTACATGAGCTACTACTGGTCCACCGAGCCCGGCGAAGACCAGCCGCCATTCCCCGTCACGCTCTTCGTAGTTGACACAGAGGAGGTCGAGGCAACCTACGTGCGCACGGCAGCCCGCATGACCCGGATGTCGCTGCCCATCCTTGTGTCCTGCCGGCCCGTTCTGTCCGACACGGGGATACTGGGAAAGTCCTGGCGTCCTCTCTGGAAGCCGGAGTCTCCACGACTGCGCTTGTCCGAGATGCGTGCCTACCAATGGGACTCGCTCTACCACCGGATGCGTCAGAGTCCTGTAGGGGGGAATAGATAGGGCCGATGCGTCCCATCTCCCCGTTATGTTGTTTGGGGGCTGAAAGTTACGTCCGACGGGCTGCTTTTCGGGGATCACCGACGCCACAAACCGGCTCATTCACCCCTAAAGCAGCTACGAAACGGGCCAAAAGACCCACTGACCGGTCAACGCCTGAAAAATGAAAGTGATTGGGAAGCCATGCTAAACTAAATTGCCTCTCCGACGACAGTTTGTTTGCACTCTTGCAACCGTTGACGTGTCAGCATGTAGCGAGCAAACAGCTACGGATGGGCCTGTCCAGGGGAGCCGGAGGGCTGATGGGGGCAGGATTTGGCGTGTTGGCGGCGATTGCGGCCCAGTTTGGCCCATCGATTTTGGCGCGAAACGATGTCGGGGTGCGTGACATGATTTTGGGGCATGGGCAGGAGCGGACATCCTGGGCCAGCCAGCTAACGCTTTCTGCCACATTCGGAGTGTATGACCGAAATCTGTTAGCAGTATCTGTAAAGGGCTGGTTCCACCGAAAAATGGATAAAATTGGAGAAGCGGGCCAGCCCCTGTAGAAGACGGAAATGACTCCTGGGAAGCCAAAGAGCAACGGCGGGCCAGCATCGCGGGCCGACGACAATCAGCCCGACCTCAAGTGGGTCGTAGAGTGGCTCGTCGAGCGGGAGGGGCAGCGCCGGACGGCGGCCCTCCTGGGAGTGAACCGGAAGACAGTGGCTCTGGCCCTGCGCCGGGAGCGACTGACGGGCAGGATGATCCTGGCCGTGCAGCGACTCATGGCCAACCTGGACGACCCCGGATGGGAGAGAACGACGCCACTGGACCGGTTGGAGGCGAGGATGAGGCTGGCGATTGAAGCCGTGGACGATCTGGCTGGGCTCGTGGAGCATCTGACCCGGCGGGTGGAGGCCCTGGAGGCGGCTCGGCAACCCGAAGACGACGCCGGGGGCCGGGAGTCGGCGGATGCGCCCGACGCCGGGGGGCGGGGCTTGCGTCTGTTCAACTGGAGGCGGAGGCGCTAGCGACGTAGCGAGGAAAAGAGAGATGGATGAGCACGTCCGCTGGGTGACGAAAGCGGAGGCGGCGCGAAAGATGGAGATATCCCTATCCACCCTCGACCGGAGGATCAGGAGTGGAGAGGTCGAGATGGTCAGGGAGGGGCGCCGGGTCTATGTGCGTATGCACGGGCTAGAGTACGTGGGCGACGACGAACTGCTGCGTCGATCCCTTGGTCGGGAGGACAAGCTTCAGCGGACGGTATGGGAGTTGGATAGGACAGTCACAGAGTTGGAGCGAAAGCGAGACGTGGCCAGGGAAGCGGCGTTAGCCAGCAGACAGGTGCATAAGGAGCTTGAGGAGGCGTACCGGAAGGAGACCGCCGCGCACAAGGAGACGAAGGATCTGCTCAACATGATCCGCGTGATCGCCATCGTGCTGTTCGTGCTGCTGGTCGGCAGCGTTCTCGTGTGGTGGTTTGTGCTGAGATAGGGCCGCCGCCGCCAGCTCTTCGACGTTCCTGCCAGCCCGGACCTCCGGTTCTTCCAACGCCATCCGCGTCTCTTACGCGTCGATGTTCCATTGTCCCCAATCCGTAGCTGCCGATGCCCCATCGCGCAATCCAAAGCCCATGTTCCAATCACACCCGCGAACGCCACCGGCATTTTGTCCACTTTCGTAGCTGCGACTGTCCAGTAGGGGTGGAACGAGTACCGGAATCAAATTGCTCGCTCCGATTTAGCAGGATGCCCCATTCACCCCGATTTCAGCTACGGAATCGCCCGAACTGCGACTTGGTGTCCCGTGCGATCTCCTGTACACGGGTATGACACCGCCAGCGACCCCTGGAATCTCGCGCCTTCTGAGGGGAGTCTGTGCGCGCGAGCCCTACCCGGTCCGTTGCCGTTGTCCAGTCGCTTGCGCTGGAGTCACTAACTCACTACAATGTATCTGGACATCTACCCTCCGGCTAGGGCAAGCTGAGACGAAGGAGGCACGACATGGCCGTAGACCAGAAGGACAAGTACCGAGAAATGGTGATCCGAGGCAAGTACCAGAGACTGTACACGTACCTGAGCAGTCTTCAGGTGCAGGAGTGGAGGACCTCCTTCAACGAGGTCGAGGCAGTCATCGGATTCGAGTTGCCTCCGTCCGCACGGCTGCACCGGCCCTGGTGGGGAAATCAGAGAGGCGGCAATGGCCACAGCCACGCCCTTGCCTGGAGCGTCGCCGGCTGGGAGACGGCGGGGGTCGATATGGATGGCGAGACGCTGCTGTTCCGGCGAACGCACCCCAAGCCCATACCCAGGCTCTCTCTCGACGAGGCGTGGCCCGTCCACCCCACCGCGGTGTGGCCGGAAGGTCTGAGCCTCAGACGTGAGGACCTCTACGAGGAGAGGGTTTAGTCCCGCCATGTTCATAGACACCAACGTGCTGGTGAAGTCCCGTGTTCCCAGCGCGCCTGACCACGACGCGGCTCGGGCGAGCCTGGAGCGTGCTTTTCGAGACCCTGAACCGCTAAGGATCAGCCGTCAGGTGATACGAGAGTACCTGGCCGTCGTCACTCGACCGCAGACCTGGCCAGTGGCCATCACCCGTGAGGATGCCCTGGATGACGTGAGCAGGCTGATAGGCAGCTTCGAGATACTCGAGGACGGTCCCGTGGTGACCGAATCGCTCGTGGGGCTGTGTCGAGAGATTCCCGCGGGGGGACGGCAGATTCACGACGCCAACATCGTCGCAACCATGCTGGCGCATGGGGAGCGCAGGCTATTGACGTTCAACGTCTCAGACTTTCGACGTTACGGCGACCGCATCGAACTGGTGGACAGCTAGCGGGTTGGGTTGGAAGCAATCACTGAGGAGGACAGCATGAAGAAGGACCTACAGCCGCTCACACCGGCGGCGCTCTACGCCAGGGTATCCAGCGACAGGCAGGACGTGGACCTGTCCGTGTCCGCCCAGCTCAGAGCGCTCAAGGACTATGCCAGGGCAAACGGCTACTCCGTCGCCCGCCAGTACGTGGACGAGGCCGAGAGCGGCCTCGTCGCAGACAGGCCCCAGTTCCGGGAGATGATCGAGGAGGGCAGCAAGCCGAAGGCCCCCTTCGACGTGATTCTCGTCTGGAAATTCAGCCGCTTCACCAGAAAGCGCGAACACGCCGTCGCGTTCAAGTCGATGCTGCGGAGGAAGGGTATCAGGGTAGTCTCTATCACCGAGCAGGCCGAGGACAACGCCACGGGCAGGCTGCTTGAGGGAATCATCGAGAGCGTCGATGAGTTCTACAGCGAAAATTTAGCGCAGGAGGTCGTCCGGGGGATGAGAGAAGCTGCATCGAGAGGCTTCTTCCTCGGCTCCAAGGCCCCCTTCGGCTACAGGCGGGTGAAGGTCAGCGACGGGATGAAGGAGCGTCCCACGCTGGAAGTTGACCCCGCCACCGCTCCGGTGGTGAAGGAGATATTCGAGAGTTCGCTCAGCGGCTACGGCCTCAAGGAGATATGCAGGACCCTGAACGACCGGGGCATCACCAACAGGGGCAAGCGCTGGTACAAGGGAGGACTCCACTACCTGCTGACCAACGAAGCCTACACCGGAACCGCCGTCTGGGGCAGAACCACCAAGGTAGAGAAGGCCCAGGACCCGGTGCGAGTGGAGGGAGCATGGCCCGCGCTGGTGTCGAGGGAGCTGTTCGACGCCGTGCAGCAGGCGATGCGGGACCGTGCCCCGAAGGTGCAGAGGCCCGGTAGAGTGGGGAGCAAGTTCCTGCTGAGCGGTCTGCTCAAGTGCGGGGTGTGCGGCAGGCCCTACAGTGGCCAGGGGGCCAAGAGCGGCCAGTTCGCCTACTACGTCTGCGGGACATTGTTCCGGGAGGGAGCGGGGACGTGCAGCGCCCGCTACCTGAACGCCCCCAGGGTGGAGGACTTCATTGTTGAGAAGATACGGGAGCGAATCCTCACCGAGGAGACCATCGTGGAGCTGGTGACACTGGTGGCGGAAGAGATCGACGCAATGGCCGGTGAGCTGTCCGGCAGGCTGGAGGTCATCGAGGCCGAGCTAAGGGACGTGAGGAAGCGTCTTGAGCGGCTCTACGAGGCCCTTGAAACGAGCGAGTTTACGTTGGAGGTCCTGTCGCCCCGGATCTTCTCGCTGAGGCACCGTGAGGAGCAACTGGAGGCTGCGAGAGAGGACGCCGAGACCCAGCTTGAGCAGCGGAGGGTTGAGCTTCCGACCACCGAGGAGATCAAGGGGTACGTGGCGGACTTCCGGGAGTTCTTGCAAGAGGGGACATTCCCCGAGCGGAAGGCACTCATCCGCAACTTCGTGGAGGGCATCGAGGTGGTGGGAGACGAGGCGACGCTGACGTACACCGTTCCCATGCCAAAGGACGGTGTGACCTCGGAATCGGCCTCGGTTCTTGATTTCGTCCAGTCCGGCCCAGCTAACGGGACTCGAACCGGGCTGGTCTAGAGCGACAAGGTGAGAATCAGCTCGAAAGTTCTTGCGTCTATACGGTCGGGGTCGCTCCTGCTAACTTTTTGTGAAGTCGCGCGAGCGTCAGTATAACGCGAGTCAAACCCGGGCAAGCAGCCTCCGTCCTGTGAGTGCGGGTCACGGGCACGGTGTAAACTCGCCCCCCTCAAGCCACAAACACAATCCGCGATGCCCAGACGGGCCCACCCGTGAGATTCGAACTCCCGCTTCACAAACATCTGCAATGCCCGCATAATTGCCATCATGAGAGGCGGGTGATCACCATTCGCGGCCTACACACTACCTTCAATGAGGATCAAGCAAATGGCTGGACTTCCCTCCACAAGGCCAGATGGGAACGTCATTCGCACAGCTGACCTGCTCGGGGCTTTCTCCCTGGCGAGTGACCTCGCGATGGGGTTGCACACGGAGCACGGGGCACGCTCCTGCTACATTGGCATGCACATCGCCGAGGAGATGGAACTCCCTTTAGAGCAGCGCACAGATCTGTACTACGCCGAGTTGTTGAAGGATGCCGGCTGCACTACCTACACCAGCCAGCTAGCCGGTTCTTGGCTTGTGGACGAGCTCGCTGCCAAGCGGGACCTGCAATTCTTCCGCAATTCCCGGAACCCCTTGGATGTCGCCTCATGGCTTCTCAAGTATGTAGCGGCGGGAGCACCCTTCCCAACCAGGGCCACCCATATGCTGGACTTCCTGGTAAAGGGACGGGCGTTCATGAAAGAAGGCTTTGAGAGCACCTGCCATGTGGCCTCACGCATTGCCCAACGAATGGGCATGCCCCAGACAGTCCAGGACGCGCTGATGCAAGTTTTTGAGCAATGGGATGGCCGCGGAATGCCATATGGTATCAAGAGCGACGCTATCTCTGTCATCTCTCGCATCGTACTGGTGACAAGCTTCCTGGAGGTCTTCCATCGAGTGGAAGGCCGTGATGCGGCAAAACACGTAGCCCTGGCACGCCGCGGCAACGCCTTCGATCCTTCGGTGGTCGATGCCTTCCTCTCTGTGGCCCAGAAGGAAAGCTTCTGGAGGGGACTGGAAGAGGAAAGGGTGTGGGATACCGTGCTTTCCATGGAGCCGGAGCAGTCCCCCTATCAGTATATGGGAGAGGAGAAGCTGATTGATGTGGCGCTGGCCTTAGCCGACTACGCCGACCTGAAATCGCCTTTTATGGCTGGCCGTTCGCGCAGAGTAGCCGGTTTGGCAAAGCGCATCGCTCGGAGGATGAGGACTCCGGAGCCAGAGGTGACCCACAGCTATCGTGCTGCGTTGGTGCATGATATCGGTATTGTGGCCGTACCCTCCTTCGTGCTGAACAAGCCCCAAGACACCCTCACCGAGGCCGAGCGAGAGCAAGTACGGCTCCACCCTTACCACTCCGAGCGAATCTTGTCCAAAGTCCCTGCTCTGGAGCCGATCATTCCCCTCGTGGCAGCACATCACGAGGAGATGGACGGTCGTGGCTACCATCGCGGGCTTCGGGGCGTCCAGATACCGCTGGGAGCACGGATTATCGCTGTGGCTGACCGCTTCGATGAGCTTACTCACGATGCGCCCGGCAGCCCAGGCCGCGAGTTAGATCAGGCTGTCGATGTGATGGGCCAAGAAGTTGGGAGTAGGCTCGCTCCCGATGCTTTCAAGGCTCTCACGGATGACCTAAGTGGGGTAGATCGCGCCCACAGACAGAGGACCCGCCAACAAGAATGGCCTGCCCGGCTCACTGATCGAGAGGTTGACGTGCTCCGTCTGATAGCCAAAGGCCTCAATAGGCGGCAAGTGGCCGGGGCTCTCTTCATAGCCGAAGGAACCGTCCGGTCCCATTTGGAACATATCTACAGCAAGATCGGTGTGTCCAGTCGGGCCACCGCCACTCTCTTTGCCGTCGAACACAACCTGCTGCCCTAATCAAGCGTCTCGTTCAAGAAGCCGTTCTCACCCAGAGCTGTTTCCTTTTCCAGATTCTCAGCAGAGGCGTGTACCTCAGCGACAGGCCTATCGTTTTTCGTAGAAAGGATCGGCTTCTAGGAATTTCTGCCCACTAATATCCGACGTTTGTCAGATGAAGAGGGCCTATAGTCCCTGGACAATGGATAGAATCTTAAACGGAGGTGCCACAATGGCAACGGCAACGGTGGTTAATGGATTGAATGTCCAGGGGATTCAAGACATGGTGGAGATGGTGACGGCACAGCCCCAGGTCGCAAAGGCTGTTTTCTATGCGACCACCATATGGAGCACTGGCTTCCATAACGAGGCTGTAGTCAAGCCATTTTCCATGGGTGGGGTCAGGAATGACACATCCCGCAAAAAGGCCTTCACAATCGTAGGAGACCACCCCCAGGAGCTCCTGGGAACCGACAAGGGCCCATCCTCGGTGGAAGTGCTACTCTCAGCCTTGGGACACTGCCTGGCTTCAGGCTGGGCGACTTATGGCGCGAGCATGAGTATTCCCATTGAAGGGCTGAGGGTAGAGGTCGAGGGCGACATTGATCTCCAGGGTATGCTGGCCCTGCCGGAGCCCGGAACTGTACCCCCAGGCTATCAGGCAATCCGCGCTACTTACTACGTCAAGAGCAGCGCTACTAGAGAGCAACTGGAGCAGCTCGCCAAGATGGCGGAAGACCTCTCCCCCACCCGACACTCTCTGAGGGCAGTCAATTTCTCCTCCCATCTGAACATCCAAGAGTAACCGACGGAACCAGATGGGAACTCCTGGGGCCTCACTCCAGGTTTGACGGAGGTCAGATCAACCAGATGCTGGGAAGAAGGGGCCTATGGCAAAACAGCACTGCCACAGGCCCCTTGCTCACCTGAAGTTGTGTGGGGCTGCGTCAGCCTCGACGATAGGTCCGGCCCTAGAAAGCTCTCGTGCTGTCCACGGAGATCAGGCATTGAGAGTCTCGAACTTGCCAGCAGTCACAACGCGAGCTGCAGAGCCATCTCGAAAGTTCTTGCTTCTATACGGGCGGGGTCGCCAGCAATACTTTTTTGACACTCGTATGAGACCGTGAAGAAGGGCTCCAACTCAGGTATGGGCCTTACGGCCACGACCTGCCGGTCCAGAACCTGTGGTTCTTTAGAACCACTCCTCGGAAACGCGCTCCGTCTCGAACTGGCTCTCACTTAGAGGAAGACCGGTTGTATCCAGGCCTTTGCGCCTGACGACGAAAGAATCGTCGCTCTCACGTACGCCTCGTCGCCCCGGACCGAGTACGACTGTCGCAAGCCTCGGTTCTCTGAGACGACTTTCCCACCGTCGCTGATGAACCGGGTTGTGAATTCATCGGTACCGATGGGCTTTATCGTTAACGAGATGGAGCGCGGCGAGACGTCGAGGGCGTCCAGCGAAACTCCCGTCGAAGCGTAGAAGTGGCCGGCGACTAGTGCTTCAAGGATACTCTCCTCGGTCAGCTCGGCCGCTCGAACATAGACCCAACCTCGACCGGGGTTAGCTCTCTCCGGTATGAACTCGTCGTAGGTATGGGCGTCGTCCGTCGCGATGCCATATATCTGCTGGCCCGCGGTCAGGACCGAGTCCCATATCTCCTCACAGCTTGGCCTGCCGGGAGCGCCGTCGTTGTTCTTACTCGAGCCACCCCCGTTGTACACCTCCATGAGGATGGGTCCGTTTACCTGGGCGATGTGCTCGTGATTGAAGCCCCACCGGTAATTAGGATGGTTCAAACAAGCGATACCGCCCGCTTCGAGGATCGCATTTACGTTGGCTTGCATTGTCGGGACCACCTCGCCTGCGTCGACGAAATCGACGGTCCTGGAAATGCCGAACCCGTTGACATGCACGGGGCCCTCGCCGCTCGCCATCGACCTCCCGACCTCCTGGCCACGGACGATCACCAGCGCCGTGCTCTCTACCGGGGTGAAGACATGGTGGTCGGTGATGGCCAGGAAATCGTAGCCGTGGTCAATGTACCAGCGGACAACGTTCTCCGGAGAACCAGGCCCGTCCGCTCCGAGCCCACTCGTGTGCGTATGTAAGTTGCCTTTAAACCAGCGGCTCATGAGGAGGTCCTCCAACTTGAGGGTAACTGACCTAGGGGAACGCAGGCGCGGCGGCGCACATTCAGGTGGCCGCCCGTTGGGTGACAAAAGTGACGCTTCGATTCATATTTGCCTTCCTATTACATACGCTCTCAACCCGGACATTCGTGGATAGTAGGATTAGTAGAGTATGGTCAGTTCCATCACTTTTATCACCCTCAGGTCTCCCATCGTTTCCGACTGATATCACGCTTTTACATATAGGGGCGTATGTGACGGTTTCTACTTACCCCGAATCCACCGAAGGACGTCCTTGGGGACAGCCCTTGAAGAAGCCAGCGGGTGCTCCTCTGAATCTGGGATAATGGTTTTGGAACAGAAACCCGCCCGGAAACAAGGAGCACCCAATAGATGCTGCCACAGAACAAACCCGACCGTATCCGCATCCTCTTTGACGACCATCGCCTGGTGGCCAATGCCGGCCTGCTCCTGCCGGCCACCCTAGCCCGGCACCTGGGCCTGCGGGAACTCGTCGACCGTCACCTTGACCTCGGCGGAGCGCCGGGACGGGCGAACACTGGGGACAAGATGCTGACGCTGGTCGCTTCCGCGCTGGCAGGCGGCGACTGCATCGACGACGCCGATGCGCTGCGCGCTGGTGGGACGGTTGGTGTTCTAGGCTGCGTGGTCAAGGCGCCATCCACCCTGGGGACCTTCCTGCGCAGCTTCCGGTGGGGGCATGTCCGTCAACTCGACCGCGTGAGCCGCCAGTTGTTGGCCCGGGCCTGGGCCGCTGGGGCCGGACCCGGCGACTCGCCCCTGACCATCGACCTGGACTCGACCATCTGCGAGACCTATGGACTGGCCAAGGAGGGAGCGCGCCACCACGGCTATACCGGCGCCCGCGGCTATCACCCGCTGCTGGCCATTGCCGCCGGCACCGGCGAGGTGCTGATGTCCCGGCTGCGCGAGGGCCGGGCCAACACCGCCCGTGGCGCCGCCCACTTCCTGCGTGAGACGGTGGGGCGGGTGCGCTACGGCGGGGCCAGGGGACAACTCACGGTGCGGGCCGACAGCGGCTTCTACGCCCACACTGTCGTTGCCGCCTGCCGGGAAATGGATGTCCGCTTCTCTATCACCATCCGCCAGCGCGCCAGGCTGCGGGATCTGATCGAGGCGATACCAGAGGAGGACTGGACTCCCATTCCCTACTGGATGGACGGCGCCGCCGATGTCGCCGAGACGACTTACACCCCGTTCCAGACCAAGCCGGACGCCGCGCCGGTGCGGCTCATTGTCCGGCGGGTGAAGCCGACGCCCGGTTCCCAGCTCGCCCTCTTCGCCAGATACAGCTATCACGCCTTCATCACCGACCGCGATGGGGAGACGCTGGAACTGGAGGCCGATCATCGCCGCCACGCCGAGGTCGAGAACGCCATACGCGACCTCAAGTACGGCGTCGGGCTGAACCACATGCCGTCGGCGCGCTTCGCCGCCAACGGCGCCTGGCTGGCGGTCCAGGTGATGGCGCATAACCTGGACCGCTGGACGGCGCGGATTGGTCTGGGCGAGCGGACCGTGATCACCAAGACCCTCAGGCGGCGGGTCTTCGCTCTGGTGGGACGGATCACCCGCTCGGCGCGCCGCCTCACTTTGCATCTCCCCCGGCGCTGGCCTTGGGAAACCCAGTTCACTCGCGCCTTGGCCCGGCTGCAAGCCATTCCGTTCCCGGCCTGACGGCCAGCCTGCAACTGACCCAACGTCCCCGCAATCTCGCGCCACCCCGGTCGCGAGAGTCCCCTGCTGCGTATCCTCTCGCCTTCCCGCGCATCGCAACTCCCGCATAGGGCCTTAGGGGCCCTGTGCGGCCACTGAAGACCGCCCGCCGGCCTCCCATCTACCCCAAGACCCCAGGCCATCTCCCCTGTAGCTCCCTCACCCACCCCCTTCCGCTGCCCTCACGCCGTCCATCGGTGTCCTTCGGTGGATTCGGGCTTACACTTAGTTCTTATGAGTAAAAGCGTGACAGGTCGACCTATATGGAAAATCGCGACAGGATGCCGCGATGGGAATTAGGGTGGCATTAAGCGGAATTTTCGCACCACTCCATTCCCTGTGTCGGCTACGTACAGAGCGCCCGTACCATCAAACAGCAGCCCGTGAGGGCCTCGAAACGTGCCTGGCGCCAGCTCGAACAACAGGTCTCCGGCGGGGCTGAACTGCCGCACCCGATGGCCTGTGAACTCCGAAACCCACCGGTTGCCATCGTCGTCGAAGGCGATGTTTGTCGGCGACTCGAATTGCCCCTTCCCCGCCTGTGTCCAGAGCTGAACAAAAGTACCTTCCCGCGTAAACCGTTGAATACGGGAATTGCCCCGGTCCATCACCCAGAGGTCACCGTCGGGGCCGATGGCCACGCCTGTCGGATTCATCATCTCCCGTGGGCCCGTACCGGCATCACCGATCTGGTATAGAAACGCCCCATCGCTGTCGAACACTTGTACCCGGCTGTTGCCCCAATCACTTACGAACACCCTACCGTCGGCGTCCACGGCCACCAGCATGGCCGAGAGGAACTCTCCGGGGCCCGATCCAATAGATCCCCAGGTTGCTAGCCATTCGCCATCAGCGGTGAACTTCTGCACTCGATGATTGCCGCTTTCGGCAACGTAAAGATTGCCACCCACATCAATTGTGATGCCCGTCGGGCGCAGAAACTGACCGCGTTCACTCCCCTCGGTCCCCCATTCCGAAAGGAGTTCCCCATTCGGCGTGAACTTCCGCACCCGGTGCCCCCGGAATTCGGTGGTATAGACGTGATCTTCCAAATCTATGGCGATGCCGTTGGGACCATTGAAGTTCAGCTCGTTCGCCCCGTTACCCCATCTCGCCACCTCTTCCCATCGTGGTTCTTGCGGCGTTGTCACAGCCGACGGCTGAGAAGGCGTTAGGGCCGGCATTGGAGACGGTGAAGCGGCAGAGCGAGCGTCGTTGGCTAAAGATGCTGGTGTCGGCTCAGGGCCGCTGCAAGCAGCGAGAGCCAACGTGACGCCGACGAGCAGGAGAGAGGCTAGATGAACGGGCTTCACTCCGCCATGATAACTTGTCGGAGCGGTGTTAATCACTGGGAGGAGGGGAAACCGGAAGTGAAACCGGCTGGATACCCCATCCAGAAGCTAAAGGTACTCCCGTTGACCTGGTTCTACGGCGGCAAAGAACCGGCGGACAACCCGTTTCTGCCACGAGCCCACGAGCCAGCCACACCCTGAAAGGAAAAGAACACATGGACCGAGAGCGAGACCTGACCAAGAGCCAGCTATTCCTGGACGACACATGGATAGAGGATCAGCAGCGGCTGACGAGGCTGTGGCATAAGGCCGACATCTTCCCCGAGCCTGTGCTGCGGCCCGAGATGCCCTGGGAGGGCATCAAACTGTTGATGTACGGCACCGTCTTCAGATTCGGGGACACTTGGAGAATGTACTACGCCACAGAGAAACATGGGGAGCCGTCGGCTTTGTGCGTAGCCGAGAGCAGTGACGGGTTACGCTGGGAGCGCCCAATCGTGGGGGAGATCGACTACCAAGGTAGCAAGCAAAACAACATCGTGATGGGACGCGTCAACTGCGCCTCGGTCTGCCACGACCCGGAGGACACCGAGGCCCCGTTCAAGATGATCACGCTCGCCCCGGGCGGCATCCGCGGCGCGGTCAGCAAGGACGGATACCGGTGGTCCGAGCTCGGAGCGCCCCTCATCAGCAAGCCGCCGGCCAGCGACGTCCAGTACATCTGGGGTGGCAGGGTCAACGGCAAGTATGTGATCACCCACAAGACCGCCCTCGATCGCGCCCGGCGATGTGTCGCCATCGCCGAAAGCGAGGACTTCAAGAGTTTCTCCGAGTCGCGGCTGATTCTCAGGTCCGACCTGGCCGATCCACCTGACATCGAGTACCACGGTATGGTGGGCTTTCCCTATGCAGACGTGTACATTGGCCTTGCCGAGCGGTGGGTCAACGTCCCCAACCACATCGAGCTGTTGCTGACATGGAGTCACGACCTCAAGGCGTGGGACCGTCCTGCTTCCAGAGAGCCGTTCATAGGGCCGACGTACCCCTGGAACCGCGGATGGTCTACTTGCTCATCGGCTGGGCCTATCCAGGTGGGGAACCAGCTCTGGTTCTATTTCAACGGGCAGAGCGGCTCCCATTTTCACGTCAAGAGCGGTCCACCAAAAAATGCGGTCATAGGGCTGGCGACCATCACCGTCGACCGCTTCGCGTCCATTACCGCGGGCTTCATGGAAGGAAGGCTGGTCACAAGACCGATGACCTGGCCCGGTGGCGATCTGTTGCTCAACGCCTCCACCACCCGCAATCTGGACGGCTATCCGCTGGATGGCGGGGGTGCCATGTCCATCGAGGTCTGGGACGAGGACGGACACGCGGTAGAGGGATTCTCCCGCGAGCAGCGAGCCATCTTCGATGGCAACGTTCCTACTCGTGGCACGGTGGATCCTGCAATTATCCGTTGGCCGGGTGACCGCGGCCTGAACGATCTGGCGGGACGTCGGATCAAGCTAGTGTTCTATGTGCGGGATGCGCACCTGTACAGCTTCAGTAGCAACGGCGATGGGAGTTCCAAAGCCTGATAGGCTGGAGACTCGGGAGGCCTACACGATAATAGCGGCCGCAGTGGACGAGCGGGCCAGAAAAGACCGGTCATGATCGGAGGGGCACGCGCAATGTCAGAGACCTACGCGATAAAGGTGAACAAGGACCGGATCATCGGCAAGATAGATCCGCGGATCTATGGCTATCTCGTAGAGCACGTGGGCCGGTGCATCTATGGAGGCATCTATGACGAGGGCTCGCCCCTCTCCGACGAGAGAGGTTTCCGAAAGGACGTCCTTGAGGCGCTGAGGAAGACAAGGTGTTCCATCCTACGATGGCCCGGCGGCAATTTCACCTCCTTCTATCACTGGGAAGACGGAGTCGGACCCAAAGAGGATAGGCCCGTGAAGTATAACCTCGCCTGGAGAGGGGAGGAAAGCAACCGGTTTGGGACCGACGAGTTCGTCCAGTACTGTCGATCCGTGGGAGCGGAGCCCTACATCTGCGTAAACGTGAGTAGGCAGGCCACGCCTGAGGAGGCGGCCCATTGGGTTGAGTATTGCAACAGAAAAGGCGACAGCCACTACGCCAAGATGAGGGAGAGGAACGGCTACCCAGAGCCCCATGGGGTGAAATACTGGGGCATCGGAAACGAGGTTAGCTGGGCGAGGGGAAAGGGCAACTTCACACCCGCTGAATATGCCTCGCTCCTGGAAGAATATGTGACGCTCATGAAGAGGGTCGATCCGACGATAAAGACCGTCGCTGTGGGTCTCAAACTAGAATCTGGGGCAATGAAGAAGGGGCCGCGGCGGAGCGAGAGATTGGAAACCATTCTCAAGCACGCTGCGGATTGGAATTCGGAAGTTTTGAGGAAGGCGGGAGACCTTATTGACTACATATCCATGCACAACTACGCCGGCCTAGAGGACTACTACGGCACGGTCGCGGCTCCCGTCGGCGTGGAACCCATGGTGAAGCGTCTACGCAACCTTATCGAAGTGTCCACCACTGGCTTTGCCAGGGAGGAACCCATTGGCATCGCCTTTGACGAATGGGGGTACGGGTGGCCCGAATTGAATACGGGGTGGCCGCTATACGAGACCAAGTACGGTCTCAAGGAGGGGTTATACGCCGCGGGGATGCTAAACGTGTTCCACAGGCAGTGCAACACGGTCAACATGGCGGTCTTCTCCCAGTTTGCCAATGTCTTGGGCGCAATCGTCACCACGAAAAGCGGTGTGGTTTTGACGCCGATTTACCAGGCCATTGCTCTTTACGCAAACCACAGCGGTGATACAGCCCTGGATACTCAGGTGCAATCGGAGACCTTCGATACCGAGTACCCAGATCTCGAGAACGTCTCCTACATTGACGCCTCGGCCACCGTCAGTGAGGAGGGAAAGCTCTACCTGGCCACAGTCAACAGGCATAGAGACCAGGATGTGGAGTGCCGGATAACCCTGGACGGCTTCGTACTGAAGAACAGGGCGAGAGCCTTTGAGCTAAATGGCTCCGATCCCATGGCTGGCAACGAGATAGGGCAGCCGGACAACGTAAAGATCGAAGAGAAGGCGATAGATGACATCGGGCCGGGTTTTGCATATACGTTCCCGGCCCACTCCGCGACGGTTATCGAGATGGACCTATAAGCACCTGTGCCTGGCTAACAAGAACTGCGGGAGACAGCTCAAAGGCTAAGAGCTGTCGTACCAAGTACAGGAGAGGAAACTTGATTCACGAACTGCGGCCAGGCAGGCATCTGGCGGTGCAGGGAACGTACAACACGCGCGACCTGGGAGGATAGAGCTCCGCGTCCGGGGGCCAGACCCGTTGGCAAACCCTTGACAGGTCGGACAGCCTTCATAACGTCCCGAAGGAGGGATTAGCTGCGCTCGTCGAGTACGGCATTCGTACTGTGATAGACCTGAGGTCCGTTCCCGAGATCGAGCGCGAGCCGAACCCGTTCTCGGAGCACCCCGAAGTGAGGTTTCGTCATCACAACATGGCGCCGTTCGTCGCCCCGGTACCCTGGGAGGGTATCCAAACTATACTTGGGCATTACAAGCGCATACTCGATAGCCAGCGCACCGTCATAGGGCAGATATTGAAGAGAGTAGGGTTCTTGGGATGCTGCCCGAGTACATCGTAATAGTCGAGACGATGAGAAGGAAGCACCACAGCGGCTTCTGAACGTCAACAATGTGTTCCAGGAGCGGCTCCGCTATCGCGAGCCCTCAGACTCCGCGCCGGAGCCGGCGCACCCCCACCAGGCCGGGCATGAGGGCATCGCCAACGCGCTGATGGAGCTCTTGGGCTTCTGACCGGCGTCCGCAACAATGGGCGCGACCGCGGACATCGATGGGTCTCCTTAGAATCTGATGTACCGGAGCAAGGAACTAGCAGCAATCAAGCCTGAAAACATTCTTCGTGCCAGAAACATGCTACACTTGACCCGACTCCGGCTATCAAAAGGCAAGATCGTTCCGCTTCTGCGTTTCCCCCGTTTGTCCCTTGACTCTCGACTCGCATGCGACGCTGCCGTTGATGAGGAGATCCAATACACAAGGAGCGTTGCATGAACATTTATGTAGGCAACCTTTCGTTTGACGAGACCGAATCCAGTCTGGAGACGGTCTTTGCCGCCCATGGCGAAGTGACCTCTGCCAGAATCATCACGGACCGCGAAACGGGCCGGTCGCGTGGATTCGGGTTTGTGGAGATGGGCGACCAGGCGCAGGCCCAGGCCGCCATCGCGGCACTGAACGGCACCAGCCAGAACGGCCGCGACCTGACGGTCAACGAGGCCCGACCGCGAGAGGATCGTGGAGGTTCTCGAGGGGGGGGCTTTGGCGGCGGCGGCGGCAACCGCTTTTAGCTAGCACGCCCATCAAGTCCGGGCCTCCTCGCTCTCCAGTTTGAAGCGGCATGAGCAGGCGGCCCGGACAGACAGCACCTAGCACGAGGCAGGAGTGGTCCAAGATCGCGTTTGCCTTGTGTTTTCACCCGGTCCATGTGGGCGACCATCTCAACGCGTCGTCTACCCGGACCAGAGACCTGCCTGTACGACGCGTGTCTCGCTTTGACCAACAACCGGCGTGTGGCAAGTCGTCTTCAAGCTTGAGTTTCACCCTCCCCGCGGGAGGGCGGCCTGCCATAAGACCTATCATCGAGCTGAGCGTGTCACTTGGCTCAATAGAGTCAAGGAGTGCCCTCGATGAATTTTGAAGATCTGAACCTCGACCGACGTCTGCTTGTCAGCGTCCAGGCCGCAGGATACACGAACCCTACGCCCATCCAGGAACAGGCTATCCCAGTCGCCCTCAAAGGGCACGATGTCCTGGGTCTGGCCCAAACCGGGACCGGCAAGACCGCCGGCTTCATGCTCCCGATTCTCCAGCGACTGATCACAGGCCCTCTGGGACCGGTGCGCGCTCTCATCGTCGCTCCAACCCGCGAGCTTGCGGAACAGACCCATCAGGCGACCGTCGCTCTGGGGAAACATACCAGGATTACCAGCGTCGCCGTCTATGGCGGCGTGAGCAAGGGACGGCAGGCCAAGGCGTTGAATCGCGGCGCTGAGATTGTGGTCGCCTGCCCCGGCCGCCTGCTGGACCACGTCAACGATGGCAGCATCGATCTCTCAAGGGTCGAGGTGCTGGTGCTGGACGAGGCTGATACCATGTGCGACTTGGGCTTTCTGCCCGACATCCGCCGCATCCTCACTCACCTCCCCAAACAGCGTCAGACGCTATTCTTCGCAGCCACGATGCCTGACGAGATTCGCGTCCTGTCCAGGGATATTCTCGATGACCCGATCACAGTGCAGATTGGCATCATCGCGCCGGCGAAAACAGTCTCTCACGCTCTCTATCCGGTGACAGACCCTCTCAAGAAACAGATGCTGCTAAATATGCTGCAACAGACTGCAATGGGACGGGTGATGATTTTCGCCCGAACCAAGCGCCGCGCCCGCTTTCTGGCCGGGGATCTGGAGAATGCCAAGTATCATGTGGCCGCGTTGCAGGGCAACATGTCTCAGAACCGCCGATTACGGGCGATCAACGGGTTTCGTGACGGCAAGTACGATGTGCTGGTAGCCACCGACCTGGCCTCACGCGGCATAGATGTGTCTCAGGTCTCCCACGTTATTAATTTCGACATGCCCGACACGGTGGACGCCTACATTCACCGCATCGGGCGCACCGGCCGCGCGGAACACACGGGCGAAGCCTTCACGTTCACTCAGCCAGAGGATGAGGCGCTGGTGCGTGAGATCGAAGCCGTGCTGGGAGCGCGGATTGAAAGGCGACGTCTGCCCGATTTCGACTACGGCAGCTTCACACCGGACATCGAGGGTTCGAGGAGCCGCCCGGAGCCCGGACGAAAGGCACCACATCCTCGCAATGGTGGACACGCCAAGAGGAACGGCCCACGCCGCCAAAGGCCAAATGCGAGGCCGGTCGCCAAATCGACGCAGCCAAGACCGCACAATCATGACAACCCAAACGGCGCTCGCAGGCGGCGTCCCCGCCGCCGAAGTCCCGCTCCAGCTGTAAACCGCGCAGGGTAGCCGTCGGCCAGTATTTCCCTGGCGAACTTTCGGATGCGCGCCCTCTCCCGCCGCGAGATGCCATGGGCATAGCCGGGCGGGTTTCCTGTTGGAATCTGTCTTCGCAGTGTAGACAGGGAGGGTCGAACTCCCCGAATATCACAGGAGATCAAAACCAAGTCCTTTTAGCGCCAGATCGCTTTTCAAGACCCTACTGTCCGTCACGGCTGGACGGACGCTGTAGGAGCGGCGGAGACCTTGACGAAGTAGCCCGCCTTCGGATCGATCGGGAACGGGTTCGGGGCTTCGGGCAGCCAGCCGTCGAAAGCCTGCGAACCGCCGACGCCCCACCTCTGCACCGAGTTCACGACCCCTCCCGCTCCTTCTATCAAGTCGGACAAGGTCTTGGCGTCGTGGCCTCCGGCTCGGGACGAGAAGGGCACGCCAATCAAGTTGAATCCAGCCACCAAGAAGTCCAGCGGTGTGCTCTGAGTGCAGGGCTGCCCTGTCACGCTGACACTGAAGCCTGAGGGCGCCCCAGACACCTTTACGAAGTAGCCTTGTCCCGGCTCGATGAGGAACGGATTTGGAGAGCCCGGGAGCCATCCATCGAATCCTTGAGCCCCTCCGACTCCCCACCTTTGGACTGAGTCAACAGTGACCGCGTTGCTCAGGCCCTGGGTTGATACAAGGTCCGTGAGTTGCTTCGCGTTCATTGGAACGGCGCAGCCGACCGGCAACGCGATCAAGTTGAAGCCGGATACTAGGGGAATCTGGACGGACTCGAGCTCGGTGCCCGGCACCGGGGAGGGTGTAGCTGTTCCTACCACAGGGGTTGGAGTCGGTGTGTCCGGCAACGGAGTAGGGGTCGGCGTGTTCGGCACCGGAGTGGGGGTCGGCGTGGGAGAGGGGGTGCCCGGCAAAGGCGTCGCAGTAGGGGTCGTCGTAGCCTGGGCCGGTAGAGCCGCTGCCAAGAACCCGCTGGTAAGCGTGAAACCGCCGCCCGACAGGCCGCTGGAGGCGTCGGGCTGGCCGATGCTCCCAGTTAGCGTATAGCCCGACCCGCTACTGGCGCCTCCCCCACCGTCCACAGAGAACCAGGACAGGTCGAACCCACCGCCCGTCTGGGCCAACGCGGTGCCGACCGCAACCGCGGCCGCCGCGACCGCTGATATTAGGACCCTCTTTCTCATCGACATGTCGTACCGTTAACGCTCCGCTTTGCGTCCCCGCCTCGTCCACATCAGACCGCCTAGCACCAATGCGCCCATGAGTAGCCATCCGGAGTTGGCCCTGAGGGGAGTCGGCGACTGCGGAACTACCTCAGCACCCACGGTCAGCTCTACTGCTGCCAGCCTGGCCTCGAGCGCTGCTATCTGGTCATCCTTGTCCTGATGGGAGGTCTGCTGGACCTTCACCAGCAGTGACTCGTAGTCGTTCGGGTTAACCCAGTGGTGAGGGTTGACGAACATCAGCACCTTGTCCCCCTTGGCCTGACTTTCCTCCAAGCCATAGGACTCCATGGCGATACCTATGACTCTGCCGGTGCGGTTGGCCTTCATGGCGTAGCCGGGCTGAGCTGAACTGGTCAGGGGGTCTCCCGGCCGGATGGGCCCGCCCTCGAGGTTGACCTTGACGGGGGCCCGCCCCGCAAGGGCCAGTGCCATCTGATCGTCGCCCATCTGCTCGATCGTGTGCGCGGTATTGGCGTTTCCTATGCTCACGCCGATCCTGCCCTCGATATCGGTGTCGCCGAGAAGGACTCCCGGGGACGTGGAGTAGACGCCCGCCAGGCCGCCTTCATAAGGGATGCGTGACTTGAAGACCTTATGGTCTGTATCCGGCCGCCAAACGACCACGTCCCCCGGTTCCAGGGACTCCCCGGCCTGATAGACCTCCGCGACGTCGTCGCACACGATATTGTTGGTCTCCGAGTCGTTGGCGTTGCATGTCGTGCGCAAATCACCTCCGGCGACGTATACGCCGTAGTCGACGGTCCCGCTGAAGGCATTAAAGTAGCCGGCGTAGTTCGTTGGCGCGTTGGCGGCGCTGAACGAACCGCCGTAATTGTTCAGCGTGCCTCCGGTTCCGCTAAGGGCGCTAGCGGAGATGCCACGGTTTGAGTGGCTGGCGCCACTAGCAGAGAAGGTGCCGCCTCTGGCGAAGGTTCCCGTCCCGACGCCTGCCTTCGCGATGGCGTGGATCCCTTCGGCGTCGCCCGAAGTAACTTCGTGACGGAAGAAGCCGGCTTCAGTCAGGCTGTCGTTCTTCACGTCGACGGAGAGTTGCGCGAAGGCAAGTGCGGTCGGGATCTCGGTACCGAGAACCACGCCGCCGGACGCCCTGACCACGAACTGGTCGTTGGCGGTGGACGCTACATCGGCGTTGGTCGAGTCGCCCCAGACGAAAGAGCCTTCGTGGTTGGCTTTGGCGCGTCTCCCGGCGGCGAAGCTGTATGCGCCGGCGGCGACGTTTGCCGTCCCCCCGGGCACCGTAGCGTAGGTGGCGCTCGACGTGTTGGACCAGCCTCCACCCACCGTAGCCGCGGTCCCGTTGACCACGTTGTGGCCTCCTCCGCCGATAACCGCGTAGTTGTTGCTGGACGTGTTGTCGAGGCCACCTCCTACGGCTGCATAGATGTCGCTGGCTGTGTTGTCCTTACCCCCGGCTACCGTGGCGTAATGGGCGTCGGCATTGGTACCTGCGTTGTTGCCCGCCTGGTTGTTGCCGCCTCCGCCGACGGTAGTGTAATCGTCGGTGGCGCGATTGCCGGTAGTGGCCACTAGAAGGGCCGACCGGCCGCCGCCGGCAATAGTCGCGTAGCGGGCCGTGGCCTGGTTGCTCTGTCCACCCCCTACGGTGGCATGGTCTCCGCGCGCGACGTTAAGCTCGCCGCCGCCTATGCTCGCGTAGGTGTCGCTGGCCGTGTTGTCCTTGCCCCCTGCGATAGTCGCGTGAACAGCAGTGGCGTCGTTGCTCTCTCCACCCCCCACGGTGCCATTGTCGGCGGTCACGACGTTGAACTGGCCGCCGCCCACGGTGGCGAATGTGGCTCCAGACTTGTTCGTCCAACCCCCGGCGATTGTCGAGGCGGTTCCGGTTGCCTGGTTGTGGCCGCCGCCTCCGATCACCGCGTAGTTGTTACTGGACGTGTTGTCGAGGCCGCCGCCCACGGCAGCGTAGATGTCGCTAGCTGTGTTGTCCTTGCCTCCGGCCACCGTGGCGTAGTAGGAGTCAGTTGCGGTACCTAAGTTGTTGCCCGCCTGGTTGTTGCCGCCTCCGCCCACAGTGCCGTAGTCGTCGGTCACCCTGTTACCTGTAGAGGGGAGGTGGCTCAAGGTCCTTCCGCCCCCAGCTATCGTGGCGTAGCCAGCGGACGCTTCGTTGCTCCAGCCGCCCCCGATGGTGGCGTACTCGGCGCTCGCCGTATTACCGTCGCCCCCGCCCACGGTCGTCGACACGGCTGTGGCCTGATTGGAATTGCCCCCGCCGATCGCCGAGTATGTTGCGCTAGCGGCATCGCTCATGCCGCCGGCAATGGTGGCATGCTCTCCGCTGGCGATGTTAAGTTCGCCCCCGCCCACGGTCGCGAGTCTGGCGCTCGACGTATTGTTCCAACCCCCGCTCACTGTGGCTGCGATCCCGGTCGCCTGGTTGTCGATGCCGCCGCCGACAACGGCATAGGCATCGCTGGCCAGGTTGTTGCGGCCGCCGCCTACCGCAGCGTAGCTCTCGCTGGCCGTGTTGCTCCCACCCCCGGCCACCGTCGCGTGAGCGGAATCGGTGGCGCTCCCCGCGTTATCGCCCGCCTGGTTGTTCTCCCCTCCGGCCACGGTGCTGTAATTGTCAGTCACCCGGTTTGTCGAGCCGCTTGAGCCGCCACCGCCGACAGTGGCGCCAGCGACACCGGCCAAGACTGAGTTGCCGCTGTAGCCACCGATCAGATTGGGACTGGAGACGTTCGGCTCCAGGCGCAGAACTCGGGTAGTGCTGACGTGCAGCTCCAATGCCTGGTTATCTGTAGTGCCTACGAAGTTAGCCCCGGCGGTCGTCCCGCCGTTACCAGTTAGGGACCAGAATGACGTGGTGTCGTCGTCGGTTCCGTCGGCGAAGCCCGCCGGGACCCCGGTGAGCCCGCTCCAGGGCGCTGAGACCGCGTGGAGTGCATAGGGCGCAGCAGTCAGCTCCTGCCGTGGGGCGAGCGCGACGAATGAGCCGCTGCCAGCGGGGCATCGAACCGAGACCTCCAGATAGCGGCTGGCCCCATCGAAAGCGCCGCTTCCGAAGTCGAGCTGCACCGTGAACAGGCCGTCACTGACGGCGACGCCATTTTGGCTTACAGACGATCCAACCTGCGTGCCCCCGGCTGCGGCATCGTGCAGCCTGAACGTGAGGTCGCAAGTGCCGTCTACCGGACCGCCCGAGTCCGTTATCCGGCCCTGGTACGTAAAGCCGGACCCCGGAGTCGCCTGCTGCGGCGACGGGCCCACCCCAAACGGCAACTGCCCGGCCAGCGGGCCGGCGCCTTGGGCGGCCGCCAGTGCCACTCCCGCAGCCATTGGTAGAAATAACGCCAGAACGATAAGAATCGCGGTTCGGCTCATCACAGGACCTCCCTCGGTGTTGGAAAGAAGAGTTTGTTGAAGAGGTTCGGGGCCTTCCGTGTCGTCTACTTGAGTCCAGCAGAGTCCGGACGACCCGACGCCGTAGTATACGGGGGCCGGTTTAGGGAGTCCATGCCCAGGGATCGTTAGATACGGGGCGCTATGGTCTGGTTAGTGGAGCTTCAGGAGGCCGACCAAAAGAGCCGCCCGCTACCCGACAATCGGGCGTTTCGACTCTGGCAGCGTCCCATGTCTCGGTGTGGCGGGAAAGGACTCCTACCGTGTCGAGGTCAAGTGTAGTAGTTGGGGGCGTTGTGTTAAGCCAGAGGACTTAAGGTCTGACGGACCGCAGCATCGAGGTTGCTAAATAGGTTGGTCACCCTGACTCTCGTCTCGAAGGGCCTTCGTACCCACCTGCCATCCATGGTTATAGGAGAGCCTCTGCAGCACTCGCAGGCCCATGAAAGCGGCTCGCCTTCTGAAGGGTAGTCGGGCGGACGAATACGCCATCCACGCCGTTCGCAGCTCTACCCAGAGAGCTCGTGCCGACAGCTTGGGCGGGAGTAGCTCATTGGCCCATGACATGGGCGCACCCCCGTCCATACCGATAGAACGTCTTCGCGAAGTCCATCAGACTCTCCCGGTACTCGTGCCTCACAATGCCAGCCGGCTCGAACAACAACTCATATCCTGAGGCCCGGAGGCTCGCGGATAGCCCCGGGTCTTCCCCTCCCGCATGCCTGATCGTCTCATCGAAGCCTCCCACCTTCTCAAGCGCGCCCCGGCGATACAGGCAGTTGGCGGTCACCAAATACGCGCAGGACGGCGGCGGCTCAAGAATGCGATGGAAAGTGTAGTAGTCGGCAAAGAGGCCTCGACGCAGAGGTAGCACCCTGCCGCCCACGCCGGCGACGGGTCGGACCCGCTTCTACCAGTCGCTCCCACAGTGGCCACGGCCAGTTGCGGGTTGGGACGCAGTCGTCATCAATGAACGCGATGTCCTCGGCTGACGCCTCTCGGACTCCAAGGTTGCGGGCCGACGCAGGTCCACCGTTGTTCTGCCTGATATACCGGAGGTTTGGGAGGGGCAGCCGCTCGACCGCTTCTCTTGTCCCGTCGGTGGAGCCGTCATCCACTACCACCACTTCGAGGTCCTCAGCGAGCGCTCTCAGGCAGCGGACAAGACTCCGCTTGCGGTTGTAGGTTGGTATCACGACCGCGACCCGACTCAGGACCTTATCCATTGACCACTATGGCCTCGTATCTGGTCAGCGCGAAGTTCGGCCCGTCTGCGGTGCGGTGGAAGGGTGGACCAACGGTCGGTTGAGTGTCAATCCAGTTTCCTGTTGACTAAGCAAGTCAGAGACGACTCCGGGAGGTCGACGATCCATTGCGAATGTAGCTTCAGATAGCTCTTGGCAATCTCTTGCTCAGTGGTTGCACCGGAGGTAGGTCAGAATCTCCATCATACCTTGCAGTCGACCTCGTTGTACTTCGCGATCTCCTGCATACGTCGATTAGGGAGGCGTCTCGATCTGCCGCCTCTTGGTCGCGCCACCAAGCGCCGGTCATCGCTCCCAAGCCGTCAACGCTGGTTTCGCCCCACGACGTTTCGATCAGCCCGTGGGAGTGCATCGCCCGGGCTATCGCTTTAAAAGCGCATCGTCGCCATCAGACCGAGGCCTGGGTTCAAGCCTCTGTTGGAGATAGCGACCACACGCGCCGGCTCGGGAATCGTGCTCGTCAACGAGAAGACCCTGCAAAACGCCAATCAGCCTCCGCCCGATGGGCATGAGGCCGATGGCGATTCGTGTTTTTGGTGGAGACGGGGGAGGGTCGAACTACTCCGTGAACACGGAGCGGCGGTGCTGCTGGCTGCCTAGTCTTTAAGGATCGCCGAGGCGGCGGATCACTCCAAAGATACCGAAGGAGAGGACCAAGACAAGCATAACCAGAAGCAAGATGACATCAGCGCAGGGGGTTTGGGCGACATTTAGCAAGCTACCTTGCTCAACGCCTATGGTAGATAATGCCGCCAATAACCACATTCACAGGTTAGACTCAGCTGACCAGCTACAACCGTAAACTTGCTGTACATAATGGCCTGCGTTCACAACCTTCTCGACGTGTCTCACGGTCTGGTCGGTGGTGTCCTCGCGGTCGCCAAGGTCCCGCACCTTGATCTGCTGGATCACCGGCGCCTCGATGTCAGCCCAGTACTGCGGGTCCTCGTCGCCGCAGAGCTGCGCCATGTCCAGCCGGCAGTCTTTCACGATGCGGTTCACCTGGTCGACGGGCTGGTCGGCGAACAGGCCCACCAGCCTCGGGCCCTCGTGTTACGCCGCTGCTTGTTATCCAGGTGCCGGTGTTCCGATCTCCATCCCAACAACCGCGCACCGGGGACCATGCTGGGTCCAGGTACATCGAGGGTGTTTCGCTCAATCTGCTAAGGCCCGTGCCATCTGCGTTTATTACATATAATCCTTTGCCCGAGCCAAATCCTAATCCTGTGCCCGGGACAGGCTCCGATATGAAAGGGTCGTCGCCCGTTGTGATCTCGAGGGGATTGCCCGTGTCCAGAGACTCGACCAAGTTCGAGATGCTCTCCATCATGACTGCGCTCGTTTTGCGCCAGCCTTCCTCATCGTACCCCCGCTCGCCCTGAGGCCGAGGCTTGAAGACACCCGCGACCTTGGCGAGCTGAGGGTGCAGTTTTGGAGCGACGCCTTCGGCTACCTTCCATAGTTGCAGACCGAGCCCGGCGTTAGCCGAGTTGAAGATTGCCCCACTGAGAACCTTGCCCCCAATAACAGACATACCTACAATGGCCGCAATGCCGGACGAAAAGAGACATCAACAACCCGCAACAGATCACCATGAAGAACGGAAGGCCAGCGACTCAGGGCACGTGTCCGGTCTGCGGGACCAAGGTGTTCCAGATCGGGAGGTCATAGCCACAAGCTGCGGGCACGTGCCGCTCTTACGACTGTGACTTGCGGAGGAGAGTAGCCGCTCTATGGAGCAGGCTCGCGGGGAACCGCCATGCGAGAAGTCAAAGGTCGCCCTGGGATAGCCCAGCGGCCCCCCTGCGGACTGCAGGCCCGCCGGTAGCCGTTCGTGGAGGGCAATCGCGATATGAGCACCAAGAGCGTGGAAAGAGTCGAGCTAACGACCGACCGGCTCGTGCTCAGGCCGTTTCAGTTTGGCGACGTCGACGACCTAATGGCCATGGGCGGCTTCCCGACGTGGGACGGCTCAGGGCCCCCCAAGCCGTACACCCAACGGCACGCCGAAGAGCACGTGGCCCAGAAGCTCCTCGACTCATGGGACACGAACCCGTCTTTTGCCATCGTGTTGGAAGGCACCGTGGTGGGAATCATCAACATGCTGGTCAATCAAGCGCACGAGACCGCCGAGATCGGGTACTCGCTGGAGGAGAAGCACTGGGGCAAAGGCATTACGACGGAGGCCGTACGAGCGATGCTCTCATGGGCGCTTCGGGACGTGGGCCTGGCGAAGGTCTCTGCGGAGGCGGACGTGCGCAACGAGCGCTCCTGGCGGCTCATGGAGAAGGTGGGCATGACCCGCGACGGCATCTCTCGGAGCGACCACGTGATACACGGCGTCAGGACGGGGATGGTCTGGTACTCGATCTTGCTCGAGGAATCAGAGCGTCTCGACCTACAGCTACTCGACTAGTCGTGGGGGTTCTGTCAGAACCACGCCAACCAGGTGCCTAGGGAATACGCGAGTTGATTTCATCGCTTGCCCCCAGTGTGTCGACTCGACCTACGCATACTCAAGCGACGAGCCACTAACGGCGCGGATTGGCTGTACGTACCTCAAGTCCTTCTGGTGCGCCGGATTATACCCCGGCACGCAACTACGCCAGAGGGAACTCTCCTGATGACGATGCTGGATGCAGTCTACGTGGACACCGTCGAGGAGAAGCGCATCGTCGCCATCAGGCCCAGGCCAGCCTTCCGCCCTGTGTTCGAGATAGCGACCACGCGCGCCGGATCGCGGATCGTGCTCGTCAACGAGAAGACCCTGCAAAACGCCAATCGGCCTCCGCCCGGTGGGCATGAGGCCGATGACGATTCGTGTTTCTGGTGGAGACGGGGGAGGGTCGAACTCCCCGTCCAGAAGTCTCCCTGTTCGAGATGTGCTACAGGCTTAGCTGGTAGTCTAGTCTCGCCCCGGTCGGGGCCCTAACCAGCGTCGGTCCCGATGAGGCCAGCCGAAGAGTCTTTGGCTCCCCTTATCGGCGTCGGGGTTGCCGCACCCTGAGTCTCGGCGCCCATCCATCCCCTTCAGGGGAGGAGGTGGTGGACGTTAGCCGCCCTCAGGCGGCTAAGGCTAGCTCTTGCTTGCCAGTTAGTTGGTTGCCATCTTTTTACGAGGTGTGATGGCGCCTCGGCCTGCAATCCCGACGGGGTAACCCCTGTCGAATCCGCGCGTCCCCACGCAGTATACCCAGCGTTAACATTCTATCACGAGATAGCTAGTGAACAGCGAGGCTGTTTGGGCTTCCACGACGCGTTGACCCCTCTTTGACGAGATGCTAGGATATGTGAAATTCTTCACCAAGGTTTACGGTCCATCAGGCATGATGTTGAAACGGCTTATCTGGCTATCGGTTCCGGCGGCCATGATGATCGGCCTCGTCGCCTGCGGCGGAGGTGACGGTGAGGAGTCGCCGGCCCCTGCGCCGCCAGCCGCGCCTGTGACTGCGGCATCCGGATTCACCGTCAAGATGGAAGGCACTACGGGGAAGTACAAATACTCGCCCGCTTCGTTCACAATCAGCGCGGGGGACAGCAAAAATTTCAAGCTAGTGGGCGATGACGAGCTTCACACCTTCACGATCAAGGGCCTCGGCATCGACTGGGACCTGGGTCCTGGCGAGACCAAGACCTTCAGTTTCACCTTCGCCCAGGCCGGGACCTACAAGGTGAGCTGCACTCCCCACCCTGAGATGGAAGGTACGATCACGGTCCAGTAGCGGTCCCCTTCTGCAGTCAGGTCGACCGGACGTCATTGAAATCCCGTTCGCGGTACGCCCTCGAACCGCAACTTGATATCAGAACTCGAAATCCCCCTCCCAATGCAACCGCTGCAATTCCGTCGGAGTTACCCGGCGAACTTCCTCGGCTCTCGCGAACAACCTGCTCATGAAATGGTCATGCGTGAGGAGGTCCTCGGCCTCCGCCAACGTTACCCATCTATGTGCAGAATGCTCGTCGCTCCGTCGAAGGCCCGTTGAGTCCTTGACCGAGCAGCCGAAATGCACGCCGACCATCTCGTTCTCGGGGCGCGCACCACCTCGATAGAAATGTGCCGTCCCGAGGAAGCACTCGATGCGCACATCGAGGCCAAGCTCTTCTCGCGCTTCCCTCCGCACCGCTTCCGGGAAGCCTTCCCCTTGTTCGAGGCGACCTGAAGCGCACTCCCAAACACCGGGGGCGAAGTCCCGTGCGGCGGAGCGCCGCAGTAGGAGATACTTGCCGTCGCTTCGGTGCCACACCACCACGCCGACCATCGCCAGGACTCGGCCCACAGCCATCAGAAGTCTCTTATCTTCAGCGGGTCCACCACGATGTTTAGATATCGAGACCCGTGGCCGCTGTAATCTATTGCTGCGCCACGTTGAGCGACAGGTCCACTCCGAGGAACTGGCCGCCGACGACGTCCATATCGCTGCTAAAGGAGCTGAGAATGGCTGGAGCCCCGGCATCGCAGCGGGCGCTCACCGTCACGGTCGCCTGACCTGCGCCGTTCGAGTACACGAGCCTCGAATCGAGATTCCCCGCTTCTCGCAGATTCGTGACCCCTATCACGTACTTGCCGTTGACGTCGTCCGCCATGGTGTTGGCCCACGCCGAGTCACGCGTGGCCACCAGGGAGCCATCTTCCGGCGAGTAGACGTTCGCCGTGATCCTGAGCGACACCAGGCAGTCGGCCCCCGGCGTGCCGTCGGCATACGTGACCTGGCCCGCCATGAAGTCTTCCGGCGATACTAGTGCCGTCGCCGGCAGCTTCGCCTCGAATGGGCCAAGGACCTTGGCGCCGCTCACGATGCGGTAGTAGACCGCGCTTCCGCTAGTCGCGCCGATCAACCGCGCGCGATGAGTCCGTTTATTGGCGTACTCCATATGCGCCTTAGCCCGAATCCACCGAAGGACACCGATGGACGGCGTGAGGGCAGCGGAAGGGGGTGGGTGAGGGAGCTACAGGGGAGATGGCCTGGGGTCTGGGGGTAGATGGGAGGCCGGCGGGCGGTCTTCAGTGGCCGCACAGGGCCCCTAAGGCCCTATGCGGGAGTTGCGATGCGCGGGAAGGCGAGAGGATACGCAGCAGGGGACTCTCGCGACCGGGGTGGCGCGAGATTGCGGGGACGTTGGGTCAGTTGCAGGCTGGCCGTCAGGCCGGGAACGGAATGGCTTGCAGCCGGGCCAAGGCGCGAGTGAACTGGGTTTCCCAAGGCCAGCGCCGGGGGAGATGCAAAGTGAGGCGGCGCGCCGAGCGGGTGATCCGTCCCACCAGAGCGAAGACCCGCCGCCTGAGGGTCTTGGTGATCACGGTCCGCTCGCCCAGACCAATCCGCGCCGTCCAGCGGGCCAGGTTATGCGCCATCACCTGGACCGCCAGCCAGGCGCCGTTGGCGGCGAAGCGCGCCGACGGCATGTGGTTCAGCCCGACGCCGTACTTGAGGTCGCGTATGGCGTTCTCGACCTCGGCGTGGCGGCGATGATCGGCCTCCAGTTCCAGCGTCTCCCCATCGCGGTCGGTGATGAAGGCGTGATAGCTGTATCTGGCGAAGAGGGCGAGCTGGGAACCGGGCGTCGGCTTCACCCGCCGGACAATGAGCCGCACCGGCGCGGCGTCCGGCTTGGTCTGGAACGGGGTGTAAGTCGTCTCGGCGACATCGGCGGCGCCGTCCATCCAGTAGGGAATGGGAGTCCAGTCCTCCTCTGGTATCGCCTCGATCAGATCCCGCAGCCTGGCGCGCTGGCGGATGGTGATAGAGAAGCGGACATCCATTTCCCGGCAGGCGGCAACGACAGTGTGGGCGTAGAAGCCGCTGTCGGCCCGCACCGTGAGTTGTCCCCTGGCCCCGCCGTAGCGCACCCGCCCCACCGTCTCACGCAGGAAGTGGGCGGCGCCACGGGCGGTGTTGGCCCGGCCCTCGCGCAGCCGGGACATCAGCACCTCGCCGGTGCCGGCGGCAATGGCCAGCAGCGGGTGATAGCCGCGGGCGCCGGTATAGCCGTGGTGGCGCGCTCCCTCCTTGGCCAGTCCATAGGTCTCGCAGATGGTCGAGTCCAGGTCGATGGTCAGGGGCGAGTCGCCGGGTCCGGCCCCAGCGGCCCAGGCCCGGGCCAACAACTGGCGGCTCACGCGGTCGAGTTGACGGACATGCCCCCACCGGAAGCTGCGCAGGAAGGTCCCCAGGGTGGATGGCGCCTTGACCACGCAGCCTAGAACACCAACCGTCCCACCAGCGCGCAGCGCATCGGCGTCGTCGATGCAGTCGCCGCCTGCCAGCGCGGAAGCGACCAGCGTCAGCATCTTGTCCCCAGTGTTCGCCCGTCCCGGCGCTCCGCCGAGGTCAAGGTGATGGTCGACGAGTTCCCGCAGGCCCAGGTGCCGGGCTAGGGTGGCCGGCAGGAGCAGGCCGGCATTGGCCACCAGGCGATGGTCGTCAAAGAGGATGCGGATACGGTCGGGTTTGTTCTGTGGCAGCATCTATTGGGTGCTCCTTGTTTCCGGGCGGGTTTCTGTTCCAAAACCATTATCCCAGATTCAGAGGAGCACCCGCTGGCTTCTTCAAGGGCTGTCCCCAAGGACGTCCTTCGGTGGATTCGGGCTTAGGCCGGTCCGGGTTGGCGCTCCTCCAGTCCTTGGCCACCGCGTACGTGCCGGTCTTCCCGTCCAACTCCTGCCGCCCGCTGGGGCCATAGGCCCACTCGACCGAGCCCTGCTGCTCGTTCTCCGACACCCACGTGACGTCGAGCCCGTTGCTGTTGAGCTGAACGTTGGTTGCAGGGTCGAAGAGAACAGCACCCTGGGCCGCCTGCTCGGTGTCGCTAGGCGGGGGTACAACGGCGTTCGTCGGAGTCGCCGTGGGAGCCATGGTTGGCGTCGGAGACGGCGTTGGTTGGGGCGTGGCCGGAGGGGGAGCCACGGTAGGTGTTGGCGTAGGCGATGGCTCGGGAGTGACCGTGGAAACTGGAGTTGGGGTTGGTGACGGTTCACGCGTGGCAGTCGGGTCGGGCGACGGGGTCTGAGCCGGATCAGGGACCGCTGTGACCGTGGGAGAGAGGCTTGGGGATGGATCAGGCGTCGCGGTCGGCGCTGGCCGCGTTGGCGCTGGCCGCGTTGGCGTTGGCAAGGCTGTGGGAGGCGCGGTTGAAGGCGGGGTAGGGGATAGCGCTCTGGTTACAGTCGGGGCTGTTGCCGACAATGGCGTCTGTCGCAGCGCGGTGGCCGTCGGCGTCGCCACGGACCTTGCGACGATCGCTTCGACCGTTGGGGTCTGGCCCACGTCGCCTACCGGCGGGACCAACGCTGAAGGAGGGGCTGGCGTCGCGACGTGAGTGGGGGAGGCCGTAGGGCCAGCTGGAGGGTCGCCGCCCTCTCTTTGGCATCCGGCGAGCGCCGAGCTGGTCAACAGTAGTAGCGCCGTGCCGGTGAGCGCCATACCATTGGCGTGGTTTCGGATGATGGGCTGCAAGCGGCGCTCCCATATTGTAAAGCGTTGGTGCTCGATGCGGCCCCAGAAGGCCCGTCTCCTGTTCCCTCTACTCTGGGCGGCGTTAGGGATGCCCTGAGCGCGCCCAGAGGTAGATAGAGCCGTCATGGTATTATGGCGTGCGTTCAGCAGGATAGGCTAGGGACGCAGTGACAGTATCACTTATTATCCCATAGGCAAGTGACGGCCACGATTTCTCGTTGCCTGGCTGAGGCCCCGGAGCCGCTCACCGGGTTGGATCTTCGGGGCGCGCTGAGGATGAGACCTAACGGAATCTCGAAAAAACAGGACGGAGGGTTTCCCAGATGATAGACCATACATCTCCCGGTGGCATCCCGACCATCACCGCTACGAAGATCGCCGCTCCGCCTGAATGGGCCTTGCTCCAACGGCAGCTCACCGCCTTGATCGAAAGGGCGGGAGACCTCGCCACGGAGAAGTACGCGCGGGCCGATGGCCGCGTCTACCACTTCTTCGACGTCGACGACGCGTATGAGAGCAGGTCGATGCGCGGTATTTTCTATGCCCTTGGCGGCGACCGGCGTTTCCTCGACATCGCCAAGCGCGAGTGGGACGCGATCACCTGGCTCTACAGCGAGGAGCGTGTCCTCCCGGAAGGCGACCCGCCTCACCCGATGTACATGCCCCAACTGCGCAACGAGTACTGGAACCTGGACATACCATTCAACGCGGACTGGTTCCACATGGGCGAAGGTAACCAGATGCTTTACGACTTCGGGGTAGCCGACCCGGCCAACCCCTCGAACCGAGAGAGGGCACGAAAATTCGCCGACATGTACATCGGCGAAGACCCGAACGCGCGTAACTGGGACCCCGAGCACAAGATCATCCGCTCACCGCTGCACGGCGGCGCGGGCCCGATGCTCTCCATCCGCGACCACAAAGGTATCGTCCACGTCGACGGCAACGTCTCCGATCACGTCCACCTCGTGCGGAACTGGCTGGACAGCCGGTCGATGGGCGACTTCGGCCACCGCGGAAAGATCGACGAAAATCCGAGCAAGGACCCGTTGACTAACACCCTCCTCAATCCGGTGATCGAAGAGCTCGAGCCGCGCTGGTACGAGGACCCCGACCGCCGTGAGGAGATTCTCGACCTCTTCGACAAGATGGCGCTCCAGGGCGACGAGCCCAGCAACCTGTGCACGACCGCCCTCGTCACCAACGCCTACCTGTACACGGGCGAGGAAAAGTACAAGACGTGGGTGCTCGACTACGTGCAGGGATGGATCGACCGCATCAAGGCCAACAACGGCGTCATCCCAGACAACGTCGGTCCGACAGGCAAGATCGGCGAGAACCGCAACGGCCAGTGGTGGGGCGGTCTACACGGCTGGAGCAGCGGCAACCGCTCCATCGAGCGCATGTTCCTGGGCCTTATCATTGGCGCCGAGTGCGCACACCTGCTAAGCGGGGGGGATGACAGCTACCTGGAGCTTCTCCGGTCCCAGATCACGATGCTGCTGGACAAGTCCAAAGTCGAGGACGGGGACCTGGTGGTGCCGACCAGGTACACGCCGGACGGCTGGGGTGAGTACGGCGAGTTCAGTGTTCGAGGCGGCCCCGTCCACCTGGTCCACCTATGGCACGCCTCGATGGCCCGCGGCGACCACGATCTGGTCGACTGGGTGCGCCGGGACAGCGAGGTCGACTGGAATGAGGTGACCGAACTCGCGGACCGGGCCGGTGGGGGGTCTGAGTACTCTCGGTTCCAGTATTACGACGGCAAGCTTCCGGACTGGCCGGTCAAGGCCCTCCAGGCCGACTACAACCACGTTGCCGGGGCACTCGAGGCGATGCGCGTCGACGAGCGCTCCGTCGAGCAGATTATCGAGGACAACGGCTGGCCGCCCAACCCGGTGATCGTCAAGGCGCTGGTCCAGACCACCATGGGGACCCCGCAGACCCTCTACAACGGCGGTATCCTCCGCGCCACCGTCCGCTACTTCGACTCGGACCGGCAGCGCCCCGGGCTACCCCTGGACGTCGCCGCGCTGGTGGACAGCCTGGGCGCGGAGCACGCGGGCGTCCAGCTTGTGAACACCAGCCCCGACGAGACCCGCCGCCTAATCGTGCAGGCTGGGGCTTACGGCGAGCATAGCTTCACGGACGTGATGTTCGAGGAGGTCACCATCCACTACGACGGTCCTAACCCGAACCAGCGCGCCAGGGCCGACCGGAGCGTCGTCGAGACCGCCGAGAGGGTGAACGGCAAACACTTCGCGGTCGAGCTGCCGCCCATGACCGCCATCCGGCTCGACTGCGGGTTGAAGCGGTTCTGCAACGACCCCAGCTACGCATTCCCGTGGCACGGTGACAAGGTCCCGGTCCTGTAGGCTGGCCTGGGTGCTTACGCGGCCCTGCTGACCCTCATCTGTCGAACGGGTTTTCAGCCGGCCTCTATAGCGGCGATGATCCTCTGCGCTTCTGCGATCAACGCGTCAGCATCGCTCACGCCGATCTTCTTTCCTCTCTGAGCGCGTATCTGGTTTATGAACGCGTTCAGTTGGTTTACCGCGGCTTGCTCCTGCCCTCGCTCTAGAGAATCTATAGCCGCGTTCAGCTTCGCTATCAACGCATTCTTAGTGCCGCGCGCTATTTCAAGGGACCCTAATGCCTCGGCCAAGTCGCTCGTGGCCCCCGCTGGCGTCGATGCGGTTACAGTGACTGAGTCCGGACTACTGTCCGCGGTGCCGTCGTTGACCACCAGCTCGACCACGTACACTCCGGCTAGGTCGGGTGCAAGGGTCGGACTAACCACGGAAGTGTCCGATAGGGCTGCGGTGCTCCCCAGTGGAGCGCTGATGATCGACCACGAGTAGGTGATAGGGTCGCCGTCGGGATCGCTTGAGCCACTACCGTCTAGTGCCGCAGTGTCCCCGACAACGACCTCTTTGTCCGGGCCCGCATCGGCCTTGGGGGCTTGGTTAAACGAGATCTTGGCTATAAACGCATCTCTTGAACCACTCAAGGCCGCCTGAATGGGGTTCTGCGTTGGAAAGTCCGGTGAATCGGTGCCACCGGTGAGATAGATGCTACCGACGCTATCGAGGCCAATGCCAATCCCATAGTCGACGCCAGCTCCGCCAAGATAGGTTCCAAAATCGATCGCGGAGCCGGCGGCGTTCAACTGCACGATATAGGCATCGTTAGTGCCGTCGAGAGAGGCCTGGATCGGGCTAACGGTAGGGGGGACATCGGTCGAGCCAGTGCCGCCGGTCACGTACACGTTTCCGGTGCCGTCCGCGACGATCCCGAGGGCATTGTCGCTACCGCTACCGCCAAGGTACGTGGAGTACACAAGAGCGCTGCCTACGGCATTCACCTTCACAACGAAACCGTCGAAGGGACCGCCCCAGCTGGGGATGAGGGGACCACCTCCGTGGACAGGCTGAATAGCATTCACCGTAGGGAAGTTGGAGGACGCGGTGATCCCAGTCACATATGTATTCCCGGAGCTATCGATGGTAAGGCTGTAGGAGAACTCTATTCGGTTTCCACCTAGTGGTCCAACATCCTAGTATTGAAGGGTTCTGAGGTTACGGCTTGGTAGGGGCGGGTTTGAAACCCGCCCTGTCGTCGTAGCACGCCAATCTCGGCTACCCATCATTTCAAAGATTTCGGTCTACTAGGTAGGTTGAGTAGATCAGTGCACTGCCGGCGGGATTTAACTTGGCGATAAAGAGGTCTACCGGGCCAAATCCGGGTAAATTGCCACCCGGGTTCAGGGAAGCCTGGATTGGGTTGACGGTAGGGAAGTTGCCCGAGCTGGTATGCCCAGTCACATAGGCGTTACCGGCGCCGTCCACGGCGATGCCTCGTCCCCCATCCTGGCGGGTTCCGCCCAAGAAGGTCGAGTAGACCAACGATGAGCCGGTCGGGTCTAGCTTGGTGATAAAGGCGTCATGGACCCCGCGCCGGTTGGAGGTCTGGAAAGCGCCCGGAGTCGACGGGTAGTCGGACGAATTGGTCGGTCCTGTCACGTAGGCGCTGCCGGAGGCGTCCACGGCGATGCCATCCCCGTACTCTCCGCCCCTGCCGCCTATGTACGTGGAGTAGACCATAGCGCCGGAGCCATCCAGTTTTGTCACGAAGACCTCGTTCAAGCTCCCAGTCTTGATGGTCTGGTAAGCGCCCGGAGTCGTCGGAAAGTCGAAGGACCAGGTTACTCCGGTTGCATAGGCGTTGCCCGAGGCGTCCACGGCGATTTCGCCGACGCCATCGCTACGTCCACTGCCGCCCAGGTACGTTGAGTAGACCACCGCGGTGCCCGCTGGATTCAGCTTGGTTACGAAGCCGTCGAGGGCGCCGTTATAAGGAGCACCAAAGACGGTACCGCCCCCGTGAACGGGCTGGGCGGGGTTCGCCGTTGGGAAGTCGTTCGAGCTGGTACCGCCCGCAATGTAGGCGCTTCCGGCGGAGTCTACGGCAAGGTCTGATGGGAATTCGAAGTTGGTGCCTCCGAGGTATGTGGAATAGACCAGCGTGGGGTCTATGACGAGCGGATACGCCCTGTCATGATCCCCGATGGAGAATCCGACCTGGCCTTCCCCAAGGAGTTGATAGCTCCCGGAAACCTCTCGACTCTGCCCGTCGATCCGCTGGTAGATGAACGGTGCCGTCTCGACCAGCTCTCCCATATCTGTCTGGAGGACGAGCGCTCCGTCTCCGCGAATGGACATCGCCTCCACTCCCGAGTAGGAGAGTCTGATGCTGGCAGGATCGCTGCCCGGCGCCACGATGAACTCGCTCTTCAAACGCCCCTCAGTCCCTCGATACACTAGGTCGATGCCCGGGTACAGCTCACGATAGGCGACCGCGCCGTAGGTGGGCACGCTAGTCTGTCAGCCGGACGGCTGGGTTCCGATGTAGAAGTTGACAACGCCGGACAGCGAATCCATGGCTTCAAGGGTTGGGCTCGGATTCGACCCGACGAAACCCATGCGAACTACATCCGTGGCAGTCTCTCCAAGCGTGACCTCTCGGGCGGCGCTGAAGACCACCTCGTCGTCCGTGAAAAAGATGGTGTGCCCTGGGCCCTGAACGTGGAAGCGGACGGACCGGTCCGTCTGCCCTTGGTTCGGTATGAAGCTCAAGGGTAGCTGAGAGACGTACTCGGTCGTGGCTACTTCACCGATGTGGACCCCATCGAGCATCTGAGATAGAGCCAAGCCGTCCGAAGCCTTGGTCCCACTGAAAACAACGGCGGCCATGGTGATGGCGATCAGGGCCAAAGGAGCCCTCCACCACGCTGGCAAGGCGTGCCGGCTCGGTAGGAATGTTGTCTCAGCTCTCGTAGTGGTGCTCATTGCCAAGCCTCCTCTATGTTCCGGCAAGTCTGTCCCGTGGACGTAGGCTGGGTTTCGCGGGTCATAATCAAAGCGCACGTCGCCCTCCTGTTGGCTGGGGTCGCGTGTTTGGTCGGCTGTGCCAGCAGCCGGGCTCTATCTTGCGTCGCGGCGGAAGGGTCTCTCTCCCGTGGTTAGGACGCTAGCACACTACTGTCCGAATTACCCTACCCACCTCGCAGATTTCGCACGACGACGGTAACGGATGTGTGGCGGGGCTCGTCAGTTCCATGCACGTAAGCACATCATCACCTTAGCTTCAGTATGTAGAGCCCAGGGCCCCATACCGTAGTGGCGACGGCGTAATCTCCGAACAGCGCCACGTCCGAAATGTCGCGCGCTTCTCTGTTGGGACTGAAGAACCCGGCAACTCTCACAGGATTCGTGGGGTCTGAGATGTCGATGGCCTGCACCCCTCCTCTCAACCAGGTCGAATAGACAAGGTCGCCTCTGATGGCCAGATCGTGGGCCCAGTAGGACGTCCTTGTAGCACGATCCGCTGGAAACCCAATACTCGATAGTTCTTGGATCGCACTCAGATCAGAGATGTCGATAATGTGCAGACTACTCTGGCGCCCTCTTTCCCAGCTACCGTCAGCGAAGATCACCAACGTGTCGTCGGCGTTGGATACGGGCCGCCCCGGCGAGAACGACCCGGCGAAGGGGTAAGGCCACACGAAGCGTGCCAACTCTGCTGGGTTTGCGGGGTCCTGTACGTCCAAAACGTATAGCAGTAGCTCCTTTCCGAATTGCCCGATGATGTAGACCCGCGTGCCAGCCGCGTTGACAGACAGCCCTCTGAGGCTCACCTGTACCGTGTCCTGCCAGCGCCCGACCACAGCCGGTTTGCGGGGGTCGGCGAGGTCCACGATGGCCAGGTGATGGTCCTTATCGCCTTGGTGGTCCCGCGGGTTTTCCATCCGACCCGTGCTATAGATCGCGTAGAAATAGTGGCCGCGCACCGCCTTGGTGTCGTCGGGCTTGTCGCCCAGGCTGTCGGCGAAGAAATGATTACCCAGGCTGAGCGGGCCCAGGAACTGGGGACCGGTGGGATCGGTGACGTCCCAGATGCCGAAGGGCATCGGGTATTCATCTACCGAGAGGGTGTCGGGCACGCCCTGGAGGACTATGGCGATATCGCCCTGGAACGCGTCACTGTCGATTCGCGTGGCGACGGCGTCGCCGTGCTAATGAGGCGCCGAGTCGCCCGAGGCAGAGCTGAATTGCTCAAGGCTACGCAGCGGGATACGGCCGACCACCGTTGGGTTGGCTGGATCGGAGATGTCGACAATCCGGATGCCGGTCTTGGCGCTTTCAAACGGAGGGTAGGCGATACTTTGGCTTCCGACAAAAGCGTAGTTTCCGTGCACGTGCACCCCCGCCAGGGGCGATTCGGCCGGCTCGGTCAGCGCCGTCGCAACGAGCTCCAGCGTTGCCACTGCTTGGGACGCGCCAGAAGCCGGAGCCCTCGGCTGCGTCGCCGCAGCCCTCGGCTGCTGTACCTGAACAGCGACGGGGGCCTCAGCGACGCTGCCGGGGGCCCAGTCGGGCATCCCGTCTCGCGCCGGGTCATCGGTGAGGCGTGTTCGGTCCGTTCCGTCGGCGTCCATGATGTATATGTCAAGGTTGCGGTCGCTCGGTGACATGAAGGCGATCTTGGCGCCGCTGGGGGACCAGGCAGGCCAGCCACCCCCGTCCGTTGTGAGAGGGACCTCGCCCGTGCCGTCGGGGCTGACCGCGTATATCTCGTGGCTCTCCCCAATACGATAGTTATAGGCGATCCTGGCGCCGTCGGGTGACCAGGCCGGCGCCAAATGTCTACGAAAGATACCGGTGGGTTCCAGGTCCATCAGGGGGACCTGATTTGAGCCGTCGGCGTTCATCAAGAACATCTCCTGATGGCCCTGCCTAGTAGAAAGGAAAACGATCTTGGCGCCGTCCGGAGACCAGGCCGGGGACTCCTCCCTGACGAGGTTGAAGGTAAGGCGGATCTGGTTGGAGCCGTCGGAGTCCATCACATATATCTCAGTGTTGCCCTCTCCGACCGTAGAGACGTATGCGATCCTGGCGCCGTCTGGGGACCACGCGGGCTCGACATCGGGGTCGGTGTTGTTGGTAACGCGGGTCTGGTTGGCGCCGTCGGCGTCCATCACGTATATCTCGGGGTTCCCGTCCCTCTCGGATGAGAAGGCGATCCGGGACCCGTCGGGCGACCAGGCGGGCCAGCTATCTTGCCCTGGGGCGGTGGTAAGACGGGTCTGGCTGGCGCCGTCGGCGTTCATCACGTATATCTCGGGGTTTCCGTCTCTCTGGGACACGAAAGCGATCTTGCCGGGCCCACTGTCCGATTCTCTTGCGGCTTCAGACGGAGCAGGGGCCGGGGCCTGCTCGAACGCTGGGGTCGGCGCGGCTGCGGGCTCAGACCCGCCGCACGCAACAGCCGCGAGCGACGCGACTAGCACCGCCGCGAGGAAGACAATTCTGCCTGGTCTGATCGTTTCGAGATCGCTCATCGAAAATACCTGCCGTGTCAGAAACACGGGACTTGCTGCTACCTGCTCTCAAATCCACAGGAGGACCAGGCCCCTCCGTGGCCCTCGACCACGAACCTAAGCTCGGAGCCGTCCGACCTCATGATGTACACCCGAGGTCCCTCGATCTCGACCCTGGTAAACGAGAGCCACTCCCCGTCGGGCGACCACCTGGGCCCAACGTCGGTGCTGGCGCTCTCAGTCAGCCGCGTCACTTCACCGCCCTCAGCGTTCATCACGTAGATACTCGTGCCCAGCGTCGGCAACCATAGAGGGTCTGCCCGCCAGTCGCCGTGGCGGTTGCTGGCGAAGGCGATCTTGCTCCCATCAGGGGACCAGCTGGCCCATCCGTCCGTGGCCTCATGCTGGGTGAGGTTAATCCGAGATGAGCCGTCGACGTTCATGACGTAAACCTCAGGAGTGAGGCCCCGGACGCGCGTGAAGAGGACTTGCTCCCCACTAGGGGACCACGCCGGAGTGAGGTTGAGGCCTGGCATCTGCGTTAGGTTGGCCTGGCCGGCGCCATCGGCGTTTATCAGGTAGATGTCCGTGTTTCCCTGATGCGCGCTGGCGAAGGCTATACGCTCTCCGTCAGGCGACCACGTCGGCTGTGAGTCGTTGCGCGGGCTCTTGGTGAGGTTGACGAGGTCCGTGCCCTCGGCGTTCATCGTGTAGATGTCACCGTTGCGACCGATGGAGCCCTCTCGGTCGCTGGCAAATGAGATGCGGGAGCAGTCTGGGGACCAGGCCCCGCCGGCGTCTCTGGCCGGATTGTCGGTCAGGCGGACTCGCCCATCAGCCGTCACGTAGGAGAAGTCGGAATAGTCAGGGATCGGGCCTATCTCAGGGTCTGTCACGAAAAGACCGAAGCCTTCGGGAATCGCGAACGCCGCCACAGTTGCCACCACCGCTACTGTCGCGGCGGCCTTGGTTCCCGCGCCCCACCAAAGGTTATTGAAGGGCCAAGAGAGGAGCGGTCTAAACGGCCATGCGAGGAACGCAGCTGAGGCGGTCCTCCACCACGGCATCGGAGTCGGCCGCTGCCAGGCCGCTGCCTCGAACCGGTTGGCAACCCCCAATTTGCCGAGGATCTCCGAGACGTGGTACTTGGCCTCGTTCCTGCTGATACCGAGACTGCTGGCGATCTCTGGGTTGCTCTTGCCACCCCGCAACTCATCCAGCACCTCCCACTCTCGTGGGGTCAAGATATCGGGGTAGGGGGGCCGTCCTCGCTTCTTCATGGTTAGGAAGCTAGCATATTGTTGGTCGAATTACACTACCCACCCCCACGGCCCGCATCGTGCCCACATGCACGGCTTGATGCTAGTTACTCTGGAAGCGTTCGGTTCAGCCGTCTGTTCCGGCTTTACTTGACCTGCCGCCGGCCTCGTCCGTATATTTAAGGAGCACGTCGCCCTCCTTTTGGCTGGGGTCGCGTGTTCGCCCGGCTGTGCCAGCAGCCGGGCTACCTCTTTCCCTTATCTATCGTGCCGCCATCACCTGGCGCCACCCTGCAGCTCGCACGAAGACCAGCTCCCTCCGCGGCCTTTGGTTAGGTGAGTCAGTTCCGTGCCGTCGCTCTTCATCGTATAGAGCTGCCAGGTGTCCTCGACGATCCTCGTAAAGCTGATCCACAGGCCGTCGGGCGACCAGTGGGGCGCGTAGTCGGGAGTGGGGGAGTCGGTCAGCCGCGTTACGCCGGCGCCGTCCGCGTTCATCGTGTAGATCTGGGTGTGTACCTCGGACGGCTGACGGAAATTCGTCGTCTTCCAGTCGCCGTCCCGATCGCTGGCGAAGACGATGCGCCGGCCGTCAGGCGACCACCTGCCCCAGTGGTCTATGGCGGTGTGGTCGGTTAGATTGGTCTGGCCCGTTCCGTCGGCATTCATCACGTAGATGTCGATGTTGCCATCCCTTGTGCTGATGAACGAGATGCGCTGGCCGTCCGGGGACCAATCGGGGTAGCCGTTGCGGCCGGGAGCTTGGGTGAGGTTGGTCAGGTTGGCGCCGTCCTCGTTCATCACATAGATATCAGACTTGCGGTCGATAACGCTGGCGAAGGCGATCCGTGTACCGTCCGGAGACCAGACAGGTCTCTTGTCGACGCGTGAGCTGTCGGTGAGGTTAACGATGCCGGTACCGTTGGCGTTCATCACATAGATGTCGAACTCGTCCGTCGGGCTATCTCGGTCGCTGGCGAAGACGATGCGCGAGCAGTCGGGGGACCAGGCGCCGGCCACGTCGATGCTCGGCTCGTCGGTCATGCTGGCCATCTGTTCGGAGGTTACGTAGGAATAGTCGCGCTTGGTAGGGCTTATCTCGGGACTCGTCACGAAGATCCCAAAGCCTTCGGGGACTGCGAACGTGACGACGGTAGCCGCCACCGCGGCCGTCGCGGCCACCTTGGCGCCTGCGCCCCACCAGAGGTTGTTGAAGGGCCAGGCAACGACCGCGGGGAAGGCGGTCCTCCACCACGGTATCGGAATCGGCCGCTGCCAGGCCGCCGCCTCGAACCGGTTGGCAACCCCCAGTTTGCCGAGGATCTCCGAGACGTGGTACTTGGCCCCGGCCCTGCTGATACCGAGACTGCTGGCGATCTCAGGGTTGCTCTTGCCGTCCCGCAACGCATCCAGCACCTCCCACTCTCGTGGGGTCAAGATATCGGGGTGCGGCGGGCGGCCTCGCTTCCTCATAGTTAGGACGCTAGCATATAGTTGGCCGAATTACACTAGCCACCCCCTTGGCCCGCATGGTACCCGCGCGCAGCGGCCTGGGCACCCTCTCCTCTCACATGACTAGCAAAGCCGGCCTCGGAGCAAGAAAGAAAGGAATAGCCGTTTCTCATCTCCCCCAAGGAAGGGCGCTAAGGGGAAATTTCCTCATCCCCCCTTTGCAAAAGGGGGCTAGGGGGATTTGCGGCGCCGCTTGGGAAACTCATCGAGCACCAGCGCGACGTTCCCCATCGCGGTTGGCACGTTCTCCTCCCATGTGGACGCAGCCTCCTCATCAGCGCTGTCCGAAATGCCTCGGACCTCGAGGTACGGCACACCAGAGAACGCGGCCGCCCGCGCTCCGCCAGCTCCTTCCCATGCCGCGGCCAGGGCTCCGGTGCCTTCATGAAGTGCGAACGCCCGGGCCGCCTCAGCGATGTCCTCGTCGCCGCTGGCCACCGGGCCGAAGCGGACGGTGAACGACGCACTGCGCGGTAGGTCGAGGCCGCGGAGAGCTGATAGGTAGGCTGTATATCCGGGGAACGCCGGGAGCGAGTCGGGGTTAAACCCTACCTCGAAATCGTGCTCCACCGTGCTCGTTGCCACCACGACGTCTCCCACACCGAGCGTGTCCACGAGCGCTCCTGCGACGCCGGCGCAGACCACGGCTTCGACGCTGGGCACGACATCTAGCACATGCTGGGTCTGCACCCCAAACTGGGCCTTTCCCACGCCTCCCGGAACAAGAAGGAGTTCGCCGTCGCGATAGGCCAGGCCTTTCAGCCGGCCAACGTCCCTCTCCCGCCCTTGCAGTCCGAGGTCTTTGAAGGCATTCGCAAGGCTGGTCCACTCGAGCTCTATCGGCGTAACAATAACGAATGGCAAGATGTGTTCCTCGGGCTTGAGTGCAACTGCCGGCCGGCGACAATTATACTGTCAGTCGGTCGCTAATTAACCCTTGTGCATCGTGAATATAGGAGCTCCGGATGTATTCGACCGTCGAGGCCGTGTTGATTGGAGCTGGAAGCCGCGGGTCCCGCATAGTGGGCGGCTACGCTACGGCGCACCCGGACGAGCTGCGCTTCGTAGCGGTAGCCGAGCCTGATAGCGAGCGCAGGGAACGATTCGCTATCGCACACGGCATCCCCGCCGAGCGGCGGTTCGAGACCTGGGAGGACCTCGTCGGGCGTCCGCAGCTCGCGCCGGCCGCCATCAACACCACCAACGACGCGACACACTTCGCCTCCAATCTCGGGGCGATGGAGGCCGGCTACGACGTGCTCACCGAGAAGCCCATGGCGGCCACCGCCGCCGATTGCGTTCGGCTGGCCGAGGCGCCGGGGCGGCTCGGCCGGAAGCTCTGGGTGTTCCACGAGATGCGCAACAACCCCTTCTTCGACAGGGTCCGCGAGACCGTCAGGTCGGGCAGGCTGGGAGACGTGGTTTCGGTCTTCCACGCCGAGAACGTCTCCTTCTGGCACATGGCCCACGCCTTCGTTCGCGGAAATTGGTCGAACAGCGAAACGTCCGGCCCCATGATACTCACCAAGTGCTGCCACGACATGGATATGCTCCACTGGACTCTGGGGTTAAGCCCGAATCCACCGAAGGACACCGATGGACGGCGTGAGGGCAGCGGAAGGGGGTGGGTGAGGGAGCTACAGGGGAGATGGCCTGGGGTCTTGGGGTAGATGGGAGGCCGGCGGGCGGTCTTCAGTGGCCGCACAGGGCCCCTAAGGCCCTATGCGGGAGTTGCGATGCGCGGGAAGGCGAGAGGATACGCAGCAGGGGACTCTCGCGACCGGGGTGGCGCGAGATTGCGGGGACGTTGGGTCAGTTGCAGGCTGGCCGTCAGGCCGGGAACGGAATGGCTTGCAGCCGGGCCAAGGCGCGAGTGAACTGGGTTTCCCAAGGCCAGCGCCGGGGGAGATGCAAAGTGAGGCGGCGCGCCGAGCGGGTGATCCGTCCCACCAGAGCGAAGACCCGCCGCCTGAGGGTCTTGGTGATCACGGTCCGCTCGCCCAGACCAATCCGCGCCGTCCAGCGGGCCAGGTTATGCGCCATCACCTGGACCGCCAGCCAGGCGCCGTTGGCGGCGAAGCGCGCCGACGGCATGTGGTTCAGCCCGACGCCGTACTTGAGGTCGCGTATGGCGTTCTCGACCTCGGCGTGGCGGCGATGATCGGCCTCCAGTTCCAGCGTCTCCCCATCGCGGTCGGTGATGAAGGCGTGATAGCTGTATCTGGCGAAGAGGGCGAGCTGGGAACCGGGCGTCGGCTTCACCCGCCGGACAATGAGCCGCACCGGCGCGGCGTCCGGCTTGGTCTGGAACGGGGTGTAAGTCGTCTCGGCGACATCGGCGGCGCCGTCCATCCAGTAGGGAATGGGAGTCCAGTCCTCCTCTGGTATCGCCTCGATCAGATCCCGCAGCCTGGCGCGCTGGCGGATGGTGATAGAGAAGCGGACATCCATTTCCCGGCAGGCGGCAACGACAGTGTGGGCGTAGAAGCCGCTGTCGGCCCGCACCGTGAGTTGTCCCCTGGCCCCGCCGTAGCGCACCCGCCCCACCGTCTCACGCAGGAAGTGGGCGGCGCCACGGGCGGTGTTGGCCCGGCCCTCGCGCAGCCGGGACATCAGCACCTCGCCGGTGCCGGCGGCAATGGCCAGCAGCGGGTGATAGCCGCGGGCGCCGGTATAGCCGTGGTGGCGCGCTCCCTCCTTGGCCAGTCCATAGGTCTCGCAGATGGTCGAGTCCAGGTCGATGGTCAGGGGCGAGTCGCCGGGTCCGGCCCCAGCGGCCCAGGCCCGGGCCAACAACTGGCGGCTCACGCGGTCGAGTTGACGGACATGCCCCCACCGGAAGCTGCGCAGGAAGGTCCCCAGGGTGGATGGCGCCTTGACCACGCAGCCTAGAACACCAACCGTCCCACCAGCGCGCAGCGCATCGGCGTCGTCGATGCAGTCGCCGCCTGCCAGCGCGGAAGCGACCAGCGTCAGCAGCTTGTCCCCAGTGTTCGCCCGTCCCGGCGCTCCGCCGAGGTCAAGGTGATGGTCGACGAGTTCCCGCAGGCCCAGGTGCCGGGCTAGGGTGGCCGGCAGGAGCAGGCCGGCATTGGCCACCAGGCGATGGTCGTCAAAGAGGATGCGGATACGGTCGGGTTTGTTCTGTGGCAGCATCTATTGGGTGCTCCTTGTTTCCGGGCGGGTTTCTGTTCCAAAACCATTATCCCAGATTCAGAGGAGCACCCGCTGGCTTCTTCAAGGGCTGTCCCCAAGGACGTCCTTCGGTGGATTCGGGGTAAGGGCAAAGCGCGTTTCGTCGTTCGGCTCCCTGCGCCACTTCCGCCCTGATCAGGCGCCTCACCCGGATGTCCCGGAGCGATGCACCGACGGCTGTCCCGTGGAGGATACGTGTCTGTACTTCGCCCCGCGACGCTACCTGGAAAACACAACAGGGGCGCTGTCTTTAGCCGTCAGCATCGAGACAGACATGGAGGAGAGGCTCGAGGAGTTGAGGACCGGACCTTACGGGCGCTGCGTCTACCGGTGCGGCAACAACGTAGTGGACCACCAGACGGTCAACATGGAGTTCGAGGACGGCGTGACCGCTGCGCTTATCATGCAGGGCTACTCGAACTTCGGGAACAGGACCGTCCGTTTCGACGGCACGAGAGGGACCCTTGAGGGCCGCTTCCAGAAGGGGGATTCGGAGCTAAGTGTGCACGACCATCGGACGGGCAACGTCGAGAGGTTCGAATACCGCTTTGAGGACTCGCATGGAGGCAGCGACGAGCGACTCATGGCAGACTTCGTGCAGGCGGTTCGAGGTGACGGGGGCACTCGTATGAGCGGCTCGGTAGAGGCGGCGGAGAGTCATCTGATGGCCTTGGCCAGCGAGGAGTCTCGTCTCAACGGGGGCGCCGTCGTCGACATGGAGGAGTTCCGCCGGGCCGCCGCCGCCGCGTCTGCCGGCCCGGGAGGCGATTCGTCGCCCTAGGTGCGAGTCGCCCGGTCGTCAATGTTACGCTGAGTTGTCAACTGGACCGGCTCAGACGGTCGCCGCCTCGCGTTGGCGCACTGCGTCGAGCTGCTGCATCAGGCCCAGTTGGTCCCACTGCACCCACAGCTCAGCGATCTTGCCGCCCGGGCCCGCAGGCTCGACCCGACAGATGCTGATGCCGGTTATCGTGATCTGCGTTCCTGTGGCGGGAATGCCCAGGAATTCGCTCGTGTGCGTCGCAGTGAGCACCCAGCGGTTCGCCACCCTGCCGCCCTTGGTGATAGTGTCCTCCCGGTCCTTGACGCTGAAGTCCGTGAATGCCGACCGGAGTGCGACTACGGCCCGTTTGACCCCCTCGATTCCGTGCAGCCAATCGGTAGGGGCGCCTGGCACGTGGGCCACGAACTCCGGGTCCACGACCTCATCGGCAAGGCTCAAGTCCCCTTTGTCGAGGAGCTCCAGGTGGAAGCGGTTGACAAGTGCGCGGTTGAACTCCGACTTCACGTACGACATGAGCGCATCCTTTCTGTTTTTCTTCCTCTCCCGCCTCCGGGAGAGGATTGAGGTTAGGGCTCCTATTCGCGGATTACACTGCTGAGTCCACCTACTCCGCGGGCGGAACGGCCCCCAACTGCTGCAGCACTCCCCACTGGTCCCAGTTGCTCCAATACTCGACGATCTTGCCCTCGGGCCCGGTCGGCGACACCAAATATATGTCGGTCCCCGTCGCTTCAACCCGCCGGCCGGTTGAGGCGACGCCCAGGAACTCCCCCTGGTGAGTGCCGGTCATCGTCCAGATGATCACCACCTTGCCGCCCCTCGCGAAGACCTCGTCGTGGCTAAAACTGATATCGGGGAAGGCGTGACGAATGGCGGTCGCAGCCTCCTTTACACCTTCCGGTCCCTCGTTCCATTCGGGCGGCGAGCCGGCTTGGTGGCCGGTGAAGTCGCGGCTGAGGATCTCGTCGGCCACTTCCAGCTTGCCTTGAGCGAAAATCTCCATGTGATACCGGTCTGCGAGGACTTTGTTCACTGTCGAGTTCGCAGTGTCTCCGTTCGCGTGGCTCGCTACCGCCGGTAGTCTCATGTCCCGTCCTTTCGCTTTCGCGCGACGCCCCTAGACCCGCCTGACTCACTTGTTGGGCTGGACGCGCCCCGCGTCTGCGCTTTTCCCTTAGCTATAGAGTGAGCGTCCATATCCTAGCACAGCCCGAGCTGCCCGCAATCAAGGAGACCGTATCCGGCACGTCCCTCGATACGCAACCGTCCTCCCCAAGAGGGGGTGCCTCATCTCAAAATCGACGCTGAACGAACGTTCATCCACTCCCTTCTCTCGTGTCGTCCCGCCGCCAAACGGAGCCAACCATGCGGGGAATCTTGCGGTTCTTCGCAGCAAAGGTAGGGTCAGCACGTACCTCAGCACCTCGTAGATCAGGCTTCCTTCATCGTCGACTGAGACGTGGCTTTCGACGCCAAGGCCAAACCTGGTGAGCTCGAGGATGCGGTGGTCTCCGGCGTAGAACATGCGCGATCTGAAACGCACGGGAGTTGGAGAGAGCGGCCCCGCAGCGAATACCCTGTCCCAATGCATGGCGCCCGAATCGTCCGTGCGGTTGCGTAGAGTAAACGGGACGTTCTTGCCACCCCGAGGAACGGGCGCGCCGAAGATCGCGTAAGACAACCGCGCGAGCGGCCTGACGGCCCCGCTCACGTATATCTCCTCCATTTCGCCCTCTGCTTCCACCGATGCCGCGGCGTAATGCGCCCGCACCGCGGGGTGAAGGCGATTGAAGTCTTCCCCCAGCGCTCGAACGAGGGGAGGCACGGTCGCGGCGTTATTGGTTGAAGGCAAATACCCAGCCTGTGGTGGAGGTGACGCACTTGTAGGGGCGCTGTTCGCCGCGCCTACGCTACCGGTAACCTCAGAGTTCGTTCCCGCAGCTTCCCCACTCGATCGCCTGCTATGACGACAAAGGTTATAGCCATCGCGAGCAGCGGCCACGGCCCCGCTCCCGGCACCGGCGTCGGCTGCAGCGAGGCCGCGAACCGGTAGATGTTCTGGTCGAACGAGACGAAATAGAGCTCGTTCGCCTCGTCCGTGCCAATTCCGGTGATCGCGCCGTTTGCCGTGGCCAAGAGCGTTTGCTCCGTAACGGAGGTCCCGTCGTACCGCAGGCCCCAGACGCGGCGCGAGCAGTAATCGGCGTAGATATAAGCTCCCTTAAGCTCGGGGTTGCGGCTTCCTCGATAGGTGTGCCCACCGATAATAGCGCAGCCCTCCGCCGGGATCGCGTATTCGTACACGGGCCTTTGGAGGTCTGTCTCGTCGCAGGTGCCCACTGACGGGGGATAGCAGTGCGCTCCCTCCATCACGTTCCAGCCGTAGTTCCCGCCCCGCTCGATGATGTCGATCTCCTCCCAGTCGTTCTGGCCGACGTCTCCAGCCCACAGCTCTCCGGTGGCCGTGTCGAAGGCGAACTTCCAGGGGTTTCGCATGCCGTACGCCCATATCTCCGCTCTTTCGCCCGACTGCAACCCTGCGAAGGGATTGTCCGGAGGTATTTTGTAAGGCTCCAACGAGGTGGAACTGCTCACGTCGATTCGCAGGAAGGAACCGAGGAGCGTGGCGGGATTCTGCCCGTGGCCCTGGGGGTCGCCGCCCGAGCCGCCGTCCCCCAGCCCGATGTACAGATAGCCGTCTGGTCCAAACGCAATTGTGCCGCCGTTGTGGTTGGAGAACGGCTGCGGCACCTCGAGCACCACTAGCTCGCCGGCGGGATCGGCCTGGCCCGGGTCGGTGGAACTCACAGAGAAGCGAGAGATCACCGAGCGGCGTGGACTTACTGCGGAGTAGTGCACGTACAGATAGCCGTTCGACGAGTATTGGGGATCGAATGCGAGTCCAAGCAGTCCCTCTTCCCCTCCCACGGTCACACGGTCCCGTATATCGAGAAACAGCGAGGCCGATTGGACAGCCTCGCTGTTTGGGAACACCATAATGGTGCCGGACCGGAGCACTACCCAGAGCCTGTTCGTGCTGTCCCCGGCGTGTGTGATGTGGACCCCGCTCTGGAACGCTAGATTAGGGAACGCCTTCTCCAAAGTCAGCGGCCCGAGGCCCGCGGCGGCAACAGGAGGCGAGGCCATAGCAATGCCGAGAATGACCACACCCAGTAACGCAAATCGCACTGAGACCTCTCCTCGCCCAAGGGCCCGTCGCGATTGGCGCGCCGCACCCTTTCACGGTGGTCGCGATCTGTCGTACGTAGGGGCGGGTTTCAAACCCGCCCGCCTGGTGTGCAGCGGGGCGGTGCCCGGACCACGCGTCGAGTCGCCCGCCTTTGGAAAGGAGGGGGCCAGGGGGGGATTTCCCCCCTCGAATGGGCGGCTTTTCGCCTTCAGTGGCCGGGGATGTACAGGCTGCGGTCCGCCACCGGGACCGACACGCGCGCTCCACCCTCGATATGGGAGTAGGCCACGGCAAACTCCGCCTCAGTCGCCTGCACGGTAACGTCGATGTTGCCGCTGGTGCGCCCGCCGCCCTCCATCTCGCCGATGATGCCCCGGACTATCCTTACAGTTGGGCTCTCGCCCATGGGACGCACCACCGTCTCCTCGACGGCGGATGAGCCGGCCGCCCGCCTCCGGACGCGGAAGTCTTCGCCGTCGTCCCACGCGACCGCCCGTCCTTCGCTACCGTGCACCTCGAACTCCGTTCGGCCCGAGCGCGGGATAAACAGGCCCTCCGCGCCGCCCTCATAGCCGACCCGTGCGAACCCCATGATCGGCTCGGCGTACTGGAGCCCCGATGGAGGAAGGAAACGCATACGATCGGCGTCGTAAGTGGGGATCGGCAACGGCTGCTGGCTCATCGATGTTCCCTCGCGTGGACCCATCCGTGAGTCGCCGGGGTCCATGGGCTCTCCCTTCTCCACGAGTCGCCCTTCCACCCAGGCGGGAGCAGGGTCGCCGAGCAGCATGGATACGGTATCGAAGGAGTGCGAGTGGTGCTTCATCAGGTCCGTGCGCCAGTACGCCAGGGCGAATTGCGGCTCGCCGACGTCGCCCCGCGCCACCGCGTCACGCAGCGCGACGTAGCCGTCGTGGTGCCTGCGCTCGGCCCCAAAGTTAAAGGCGACGTCGTTGGCCCTGCAGGCCGCTGCGATCCGGTCCGCTTCCTCGAGAGAGGCGCACAGCGCCTTCTCCGCGTAGATCCCTCGCACGCCGTTCTCGGCCGCAAACACGATCGGCTCCGCTCGGTGTTGCGCCTGAGTCGTCACGCTGACGATGTCCGGCTTCTCCCGCTGGATCATCTCGCGGTAGTCGGTGTACGTGTTCTCGATCCCGTACCGCTCTGTGAACATCTTCAGGCGCCCCTCGCTGCGCCCGGCCACCGCGACGACCTCGGTCTCATCTACGTAGTCGTAGGCGGCGTAGTGGCTGTGGGGCTTGCGGTACCGGTTCGGCGGCGACTCGTCTTCAAGGAGCCCGCCCATACGGCCCGCTCCGATTATGGCGACGCGATACTTAGCGGTGCTCATGGGACTCATACCTAATATTCAGCTCCACGTGCCATATAACCAACGGGGACCTCACGTGGGGGTCGCGTTCCACGAGGCGGACCTGCGCCTCGTGGTCTCCTCGTGCGGCCTGCTCCGCCGTGAGAGGGAAGACCAGCCAGCTCTTCTCGTCCACATCGGCCGGGTCACCCGGGTCCTCGCCGGTGGCGCTGCGGACTGCGACTTCGGTAAGCGTGGTGCCGTCCCAGATGACCTCCACCTTGTCTCCAACCGGCGAGAAATGCTCGATCTCGATTTGCAACTCGGCGGCGGCGAGTATTCCTTCCCCGTCCACCTCGACCTCATCGTCGTAAGTGGGAATGCGGAACCGCGGGCCGTCGCCCGTAATGGTGCGGTATAGGGCGACGGGGGTCTCGCCGTACAGGCGGTCGTTTAGCTCTGCGTCGACCCTGCCGCTGTCTTTCGGAGCGATGGTACGGTGGACGGCGGCGTACAGCTTATCCGCACGCCGCAGCGTCTCCGGAGAGCCCATCGTGGTCAGGAGAGAGCGCCTTGTGTGCTCGTTGGCGAACCAGTTGAACACGTACATCCCATTGGCCCCGCGCTGCCAGTAACCGTACGCTGTGGCCCGGTTCCATGCGTCCTGCCACTCGCCGTGCGTCATCAGGCGCCGCGCCTCCTGCCTACCGGCGTTGTCGAAGCTCGGATATAGCTGCATCCCGGTGCTGGCCATCAGCGTCCTGAAGGCCTCGACCTCCACCCCGGGGTCGGTCCCCGAGCAGCCGGCGGGGATGACGATGTCGCACAGTCCATCCTTGATCCATGTCTCGACGTCGTAGCCCACCCTGCGGCAGCCCTCCATCGTCGAAGCGACTCTCACGGTGACATGGAACGGCCGGCCACGCTCGCGCGCGATGTCGTCGGCCATTCTGCGGATCGAGCGCTGCAGGTCGGTCAGGGTGTAGCGCAACCTGAAACCGTCGTGCTGTGGCAGGTGGAAGGCGTGGCGCTGCCAGTCCAGCTCGACCCCGTCCCAGTCGGCCTGCCGGCACGCCTCCGTGATGAGGCGGAGCTTGTACTCTCGCACCTCCGGGATGGCCATTTTCCATGAGGTGGCGCACCAGCCCGGGGCGTGGTGTTCGCCGAGGCACCACTCAGGGTGGTCCAGCCGCATCTGCGTGAAGCCGGCATTCCCCGACTTCACCATGTCATCGAGGGTCTGGACGTCCCAAAAGTGGTTGTCGTTCATCCTGATCGATGGGTAGACGTGCAGCCCGAGCTCGTGCCCGCGCTCGACCATCGCCTGATACGGGTTCTCGCCGCGCTCGAACGCCGCCCATAGCCCCTCGGCGTGACGCATCGAGCGCACCGAGTCGTAAACGCGGGCGGAGTCTCTCTCGGCCTCCAGGGTCTGGGACGGCCAGGATGCCTGATGAGTGCCCATGCTCCAGGAGACGGCGCCGACCTGGGTGTCGGCAACGGGCGCGAAGACCTTGTCCAGGAACTGCTCTTGGGACTGCGGGTACTCGGAGTAGTCGCGTGGAGCGCCGTCCCAGTTGTAGATAATCCCGTACGGCGGCAGGGATTCTCTTGGCTGCGCGTCGACCGGGTTCTCGAGTGTCTGCTGCATCTGGACCCTCTTTGGGTTGTAGGCTAACCTACGCGTTGAAAAGGCACGGGCCGCCTCGTCGGTTGGGGTGCTCTCTGCCGGTGTAGGGGCAGGTTTCAAACCTGCCCGGTTTTCCCTGCGGGCCGCGAGGGCTTACGCTCTCTTGTGCGCCTTCATCGCCTCTCGATACCACTCCGCGCCCTTGATCTCCTTCTTGTAGTTCCAGCGCATAGGTATCGGTAGGATCTTCAGGCTTCGGTCGGCCAGCGGCAGTGTTACGCGGGAGTGGCCCTTCCGGGCCGACTCCCTCATAGCGATAACGATCTCGAGGGCGTCGCGTAGCTGGGCGCCGCTGCAGCTAACCTCGGTCCCATTCTCCAGGGCGTCGACCACAGACTGCACAGCGGCCTGCAGCGGCGGGCCGATCTCCTGCCAGCCCTCGTCGTCGTAGCCGCGCACGGCGTTGGTGTAGTCCGGGAACAGCCCCTCGACCTTCACGAGCTGCTTACTGGTCTCGGAAGGTGTCTTCCACAGGTGATAGCTCTGCCAATCGCTGCTGAAAGCGCCTCGGCTCCCGATGACTTCGACGCCGATCTTCGGCCCTCCTGTCCTATGGTGGAAGAAGCCGTCGATGCCGTTGGTGAATTTCACGTAGCCCCCGATGCCCGTCGTCACAGTCTGCTCGTCGCTGTGAGGGTCCCCCTCTACCGAGCCTACGACCCACTCCACGTCGGCGTCCCGAGCGAACATGCGCATCACCGGCACGCTCCGGCATCCGCCCTGGCCGCTGGAGTGGTAGACGTTGATGCTGAGGACCTCACCGATCTCCCCGGCCTCGATCATCTCGCGCGCCTTCCACAGCGGCTCCTGGTTCCTGGGCACCAGGCCGGCGGCGAAGGCGATGCCGCGTGAGCTGCACGCCTTCACCATGCGGTCCGCATCCTCAAGGCTCGCGCATAGCGGCTTCTCGCAGTATATGGCCTTCACGCCGGCCTCCGCGGACCCCACCACAATATCGGCGTTAGCGCGGACGGGCAGGATGGGAGCGACGATGTCGATGCGCTCTTTCTCGATCATCTCCAGATAGTTGTCGTAGCCGGGTAGATTGAAGCGCTCGCGAAACAGCTGCAGGTTCTCAGGATCGGTATCCGCCCCGGCGACGAGCTCCGTCATGGGATTGAGCATATAGGCCCGCCCGTGCCCCGTGCCCTGCCTCCCGCACCCGATCAGCCCGACACGGTATTTCCCGTGAGTCTGAGTCGTCATTACGTATCCCCTCTTTTTCCGATCGCATGAACCGCATGACTGCCGTGAAATCAGTCCTTGATCCAACTCCCGATCTCCTCGGCGTACTTCTCCTTGCCGTACACTTCTTTCTTGTTCAGCCACCGTCCCTGGTGGGGGTAGAGCGTGAGGCCCCTGTCCTCCAGCGGCATCTTAACCGGGGCGTGCTCCCGCCGGTGCGACTCGCGTAGCGCGATGGCGATCTCCAGCCCGTTGCGCATTATCGCGCCCGCGGCCGCCGGTTCCGTGCCTTTCTCCAGCGAGGCTACGATCGACCGGATGCCGGACATCTGCCGGAAGCCGGTGTTTCTCCAGCCGTCTTCGCCATAAGATCTCTCACCTACCCCGGAGCCGGGGAACCTGCCCTCGTCCTCTTTGAGGTCAGCCAACCGGCCCGGCCGCTCGGCGTCTCCGGTCCTCCAGAGGTAGAATTTGTACCAATCGCTGAAGAACACGCCGCGCTCGCACAGCACCTCGATACCCTTCTTGGCTGCGTCCTTGAAATGGATGAAGCATTCGACGCCGTTGACGAATCGGACGTAGCCGCCCATCCCCTGATCGTCGTCGCTGAATGGGTCGCCTGCGACCCATCCGGTCACCCAGTCCACAGCGGAGTCCTGCGCGAACATCTGCATGACCGCTAGTCCCTGGCACCCCCCTCCGGATATCTCGTTGGTCGGCTGGTACAGGTTGATGCTCTGCACGTCGCCGAGCTCCCCGGACTCCATCATCGCGCGAGCGTCCCAGAGCTGAGGAAAGCTGCGGTAGGCGTCGCCGCATGCCAGAGGGATTCCGCGAGACGCGCACTCGTCGACCATGCGATCGGCATCTTCCAGCTTGGCCGCGATAGGCTTCTCGCTGAATATCGCCTTCACCCCCGCCTCGGCGCACGCGACCACCGCATCCGGGTTGGCGTTCACGGGCAGGATCGGCGCCGCGATGTCGATCTGCTCCTTCGAGAGCATCTCGTCATAGGTGCTGTAGCCCGCTGTGATGCCGAAGCGCTCGCAGAAGAGGTCCAGGTTCTCCGGGTCGGGGTCGGCGGCCGCCACGACCTCGGTGGTTGGATGCAGGTAGTATCCCCGGGCGTGTCCAGTACCCTTCCTGCCGCACCCGATGACTCCGACGCGGTACTTGGCTTCTTCCGTCATATACTTTCTCCTCCGCGATCTCTCGCCCTTGGCGGTGATCACTCCGGGCTGCACTCAGTATTGGGGCAGTGTACGACCTTGAGCTGGACGTTACTGTAATCGAAATAGCTGATCACACCCAGGCCGTCGGAGCCCGTGGCGATGGAAGTGTACCATCCGGTGTTCCCGGCGCTCTCCAGGGTGGCTTTAGTCGAGCTGGAGCAGTCGAGGTTGGAGCAGTGGGCCGCCTTGAGGGAGCCGTTGTTCCCATCCCAATAGCTGATAAGGGGGAGCCCGTCTCCTCCGATGGTAATCGAACTGTACCTCCCGACCTTCTCACTGTCGTCCACCGTAACGGTAGTGGCCACGCTGCACTCCGGATTGGAGCAGTGCGCGACCTTGAGAGCGGCGTTGGTCGAGTCGAAGTAGCTTATGATGCCAAGCCCGTCGCGTCCTATTGCGACGGACGTGAACCGTCCCACGTCTCCGGCGCTATCGAGCGTGGCCGTGGTAGCACTGGTGCACTCAAGGTCGGAGCAGTGTGCCGTTTTGAGGTCGCGCTCTGCGATATCCCAGTAGCTGAGCAACCCCAGCCCGTCCCGACCGACCGTGATGGACGAGTACAGGCCAACCGTCCCTGCTGTATCGATAGCCGCATTCGCGGCCTGAGTGCACTCGAAGTTGGCGCAGTGAGCGACCTTCAGGTGCCCGTTGGTGACGTCCAGGTAGCTTATGAGCGGGAGGCCGTCCGCCCCGATAGTAATCGAGGTCGACTCGCCGACCCTACCTTCGGAGTCCAGAGTCGACAGAGTCGATGTGGTGCATTCCGCGTTCGAGCAGTGCGCGACCTTCAGGTCAGCGTTGCCCAGGTCGTAGTAGCTGATGATCCCCAGGCCGTCGGACCCGACGGCGATGGCGGTATCCCTGCCCACGTCTCCGTCGTCGTCGAGCGTTACAGTCGTGGCGCTGGCGCACTCGGGGTCGGAGCAGTGCGCCACCCTGAGGCTGCTGCTGCTGCCCGGCGCCGGGGTCTCCTCCGCCGTTTCCACAGGCTCCTCGAGACCGGAGCCTATCAGCACTCCACTCCCTGAGGACATGTAGCTTATCAACGGAAGACCGTCCGAGCCTATCGCCACTGAGGTGAATCTCCCGACGGAGCCGCTGTCGTCGACAGGAGGGCGGCCCTCCGACCCGAAGCCGCACGCCAGGGAGGCGGTGGCGGCCAGCGCCGCCGTAATAGCTAGATGACGCCGGAACCCGGCAGCGCGAATCAATGCCTAAGTCGATACGTAATGAAAGATGAGAAACGTAATGTCACGCTGAGGAGTCCTCGACGAAACATCTGGGCTGGGTGCTTAGCCGTGCGTGAGTGCGGGGAGAGAGCAAACGCAATGTCATGCTGAGGAGTCCCCGACGAAGCATCTGGGGTGGTACGTAGCCGTGCGTGAGTGTGAGCAAGATCCAGCACCGCCCCAGGCCCTTCGCAAGCTCAGGACGACGGACAAACAGCACGCATTACGATCTGCGCTCTACGTCTTACGCTTTAGCTTGATCGACCGGCCGCCGATCAGCCACTCCTCGACGTATATGTTCCCGTCCTTGTCCACCGCCATCCCGTGAGGGCTGTTGAATTTGCCGGTCTCAAGGAGGCTCGTGCGCACAGTGTCGCCCTCGTCGTTCTTGTTGTTTGGCCACCCTTCGACATCCGATACCGGCTCATTGTCGCCCAGATAGCCGATCAGCCCGTCGTTCAGATCGACCAGCGTCAGTCTCGCCTTGAGCTCGGCGATGATCATCGTCTCGCCGTAGGTGGCGAAGCCGCTCGGACTCGTAAGGAACTCAGACCCAAAGGCACGCTTGAACTTGCCCTCAAGGTCGTAGACCTGCACGCGTCCGTTGCTCCGGTCGGCGACGTACATCTCTGGCTCGGACTTCCGGTTGTCGATGAACACCGCGTGGGGGCAGCTGAACGCGCCGACTCGCCCCTCGATGCCGTTGATGCTGGCGACGTACTCGCCGCTCGCGGTGAAGCGGTGCACGTGGTTCTCGCCGTAGCCGTCGGCCACCCACACGTCACCGTTACCGCCATTGCGTTCTTCGTTAACCGCGACCCAAGTCGGGGCGTAGTTGCCGCTTTCGTAGACGTGGAGCGGCGGCATCGGCAGCCTGAGTACCGTGTCGCCGTCGAGGCCCTGCTTGACGACCTGCCCTGAGTACTGCGCGTCCATTCCGCCGGGATATTCGTAGCCTTGGCTCCACCGCCTCTTGCGGCCGTTGTCGGCGATCCACAGGTACTCGGTGTCCCCCTCCTTGGCCAGCGTCATGCCGTGCCCCTCGGTGACGCCGCTCTCCCAGGAGCGCTTCAGGTTGCCTTCTTGGTCGAACACCAGCACGTTGGCTTCTTCCTGGTGGAAGCTGATGATGTCCCCGGTCTCCGACACGACGATCCCGTGGTGCGCCCATCCGCCTCTGGACTCGGGGGTGTCCGGGGCCTTCGTCCAGTCGTCTTCCCAGCGATAGTTGTGGGGGCCCGCCGCGAGCTTCATGTGCCTGTCCTCCTGGTCGGCCATCGCCCTCGCCTGAGCGGTGATGGGCGGGATGCGAACGTGATGTTACGTGGGCATAGCGGCCCGGTCAAGCTGGTCGCGCGGCGTTCGGAGAGCACCGGTGCCGAAGCGAGGTAGGCGCCTCGACGCGACACAGGGGTTTTCGGGCGTTTGGGACGCAGGCACACGGGTTAACAGTAACCGTGAGGGGCAGGGCGCCGGCGCGTATTCAGCCCGGCGGCCCCTCAGTGGCTCAGGCGTGCCGACTCCCGAGGACCCGTCGTAACGGTGGCAGTTCGTGGGTGAGGCTGCTAGGCCGACCAGAACACGTAGCGACCGCAGAGCACCAGACCGATAAAGGGGCCAGATGCAATCAACCACCGGAGCAGAGGCACTATCCGACATCGCAAACCCGGGCTCGACCGGCTCCGTCGAATCTACCGGGCTGGCGAGTGCGGTCAGTTGGTTCGAGAAATACCTGCTGGTGCTGGTCATAGGTGGTCTGGTCGCCGGCGTGTGGGTTGCCAGCTTCTCGCAGACGCTCGTCGATTACGTGGACTCGATCGTCAACCTGTTCATGGACGGCTATGGTTACGTCGCGCCCGCCGCCATTTTCCTTATCCTCACCCCGTCGCTGGCGAGGCTTTTCGGGACGCGACATATGGGGTGGTTCGGACTGTTTGTAATAGGGTGGTTCGCGGGTCGCAAGATACTGGCCGGCCTCTGGGCCGTGGTTTTCGTGTTCCTGGTCTTCCGCATACCGTTCCTGCCCCAGGGCTCTCTTTCCCTCGGCGACGGCATCGCGCAGACACTGCAGTCCCTTGGCCACATGATGCTCACCAGCAGCTACTTCTGGGCTATGTACGCGGCAGTAGCCGTGTCTATTGTTTCCACGAGAATCGAGAGGCTGACAAGGCTTCTCGAGAAGATCATGGATGGCGTTGAGCTGGGTGGAAGCTACTTGATGCCGGTGATGCCCGTTTTCATGTTCGCGATAGGGGCATACATCTACGGGCTCCCGGGCATTGTCCAGGAGCAGGTTGGTCTCGGCGAGGAGGGGAGGAGTGCCCTCCTCAACCTCAACATCTGGGGCTGGGAGACGAGTCCCCAGACCTCTACCGGGATGATAATGATATATGTCCTGGGAGCGGTGCTCACCGGTGTCGCCTGCCTGATGTGGCAGTTCGCCTTCCTCGTTATCGCTCGGGCCCAGGAACCCAGGTTTTCCATAATCGGCTACTTCAAGAACTACTGGATTAGAGTGTACCCGCTGCTCTGGGCCACAAGCTCAGAGGCGCTGGCCACCCCGCTGAACCTATACCTCGCGAAGAGGCACGCCCCATGGGTCCCCAGCCCAATACGCAGGTTCACGATCGGCGTTGGGAGCTACCTGGACATCAACGGGACGATCATCAACGTGTTCATCCTGGGCGCCATCGTGCTTTTGATACTAGGCCTGAACGTGTCGGTGATCGAGCTGCTGCTGATCATTCCCGTCGTCTTCCTGATAAGCTACGGCGTGCCCGGCATACCCGGAGAGCTCGTGCTGTTTGCCGGGCCGATGGCCACCATGCTGAGTATCCCCGAGGCCTCGATTCCGGCGTTCCTGGCCGTCTACATCGGCATACAGCTAGGGCTCCCCGACTCCTTCCGTACCGGGAACAACAGCACCGACGCATTTGTGGGGTCGATCATGATGAACGCGATCTACGAAAAAAGGTTCGCGAAGAAAGACCCCTTGAGCCCGGATCCCTCACCAGCGGGAGCTGCAGGAAGTGACTGATGTGGACCACCCGGGGCACGTCCTCGTGGACGGTATGCTAACGCCGGACGGCACGCTGATCGAGAAAGTCCTCGAGCACGTCGTAGAGGTGGCCGAGCTTCACGCCGTGCTCACCTCGCCCCGGCGTCAGTACCTTCGAAGGAGGCTGCTGCAATCTCTCAGGACTGCGATGACGATCGACGAAATCGAGGGATTGAGGACGGAGGTTGGCGCCCGGGAGTACGAGCGCCACATCCACAAGTTCTTGAGATGGGGTCTTGTCAGAGCGGTGTCGTCGGGTGATGAGGTAACAGGCTACGTCAGGACTGGCCTTGGCGAGGATGGCCTCAACACTGTTCGGGAACTGCAGCGAAAGGTCGGTGATGAGCGGGCGAGGAGCATCGCCGAGTCCGGCCTGGGCTCCAACGCGATCAAGCTGTTTCTAACGATCTTTGGCAACCCTAAGGAGGTCGACCTGACGACACGGGAGATACTCTACTCCCCACTGGAGATCGGCCAGCTGGTCCGCGTCTTCTCCCGCAGTGTCGAGGGCGTCTCCGCTATCGACAAGCTCGACGACGCCGGACTAATCTCGTACCTGGAAGACGGCAACGTCCACGTCAACCCTCGCCGGTCGACCGCCTTCTACCACTACCTGAGGAATCTGTATTTCCTGCTCGCACGGGGCACGGGCAGTCCGGAGACCGCCGAGCCCGGGCCAGCCCAAACGAGCTCATGACGACCCTCTACGGAAGCTCGCTCGCCGACTAAAAGTCCATCGGCGGGGCGCCGGGTGGCGGCACGAACGGTTTGTCTTCCTTAATGTCCGTGATCAGCGACTCGGTCGTCATGACCATCCCGGCGACGCTGGCGGCGTTCTCGATCACCGCGCGGGCTACCTTAGCCGGGTCCACGATACCTCTTTCCATCAGGTTGGTGAACTCGCCCGCCTCGGCGTCGTATCCCCAGTCGCCCTCGCCCTCTTCGCTTTCGGCCAGGATGACCTCCCCTGAGAAGCCTGAGTTCTCCGAGATCAGCTTCAAGGGTTTGGCTAGCGCGGCCCCCAGGATATTGGCCCCGGTCCGCTCGTCGCCCGTGAGTTCCAGCGAGTCGAGTGCCGAGCGCGCCCGGATCAGCGCCAGGCCGCCGCCCGGTACGATGCCCTCCTCCGACGCAGCGCGCGTGGCTGAGAGGGCGTCCTCCAGCCTGCTCTTCTTCTCCTTCAGCTCCACCTCTGTGGCGGCGCCCACCTTGAGGATGGCGACGCCCCCCGCGAGCTTGGCCGCCCGCTCCTCGAGCTTCTCCCTGTCGTAATCCGAACTAGTATCCTCTATCTGTGCCTTGAGCTGCGCGATGCGCCCTTGGATGGCCTCTTCGGCTCCGGCGCCCCCCACAAAGGTCGTATCGTCCTTTGTGGCAACGACCCTTCGGGCGCGGCCTAGGTCCCCGATCTCCGCGGACTCGAGCTTACGCCCAACCTCCTCGCTGATCACGTTCGCACCGGTCAGGATCGCCAGGTCCTCCAGCAAGGCTTTGCGCCGGTCGCCGAAGCCGGGCGCCTTAATGGCTAGCACGTTCATCGTCCCGCGGAGCTTGTTCACCACCAGCGTCGCCAGCGCCTCGCCCTCCACGTCCTCGGCGACCAGTACGAGATTCTTGCTGATCCGGAGCAGCTTCTCCAGTGTAGGCAAAAGGTCCGCCATCGCCGAGATCTTCTTGTCTGTTATCAGGATGTGGGGGTCCTCGATCTCCGCCTGCATCCGCTCTTGATCGGTGACGAGATAGGGGGATACGTAGCCGCGGTCGATCTCCATTCCCTCGACGAACTCTTCCTCGTACCGTAGGCCCTTGGACTCCTCGACCGTAATTACCCCGTCCTGTCCTACCTTTTCGATGATCCCCGCGATGATCTCGCCCATCTCGTCGTCATGGGCAGAAAGCGAAGCGACCTGAGCGATCTGGCGCCGGCCTTCCATAGGGACCGACATCTCAGCAAGGCTCTCCTTCAATGCTATCGCGCCCTTCTCGATGCCCCGTCGGAGCGCCATCGGGTCGGCGCCGGCCGCGAGATTCTTGAACCCCTCCTCTATGATCGCGTGCGCCAGAATGGTCGCCGTCGTCGTGCCGTCGCCGGCCGCGTCGTTCGTCTTGGTCGCTGCCTCCTTCAGCAGCTGGGCGCCCATGTTCTCGAACGGGTCCTCCAGATCGATCTCCTTGACGATCGTGACCCCGTCGCTGCACACTTTGGGCGGGCCGAAGTCGTCGTCCAGGACCACATTGCGGCCGAGCGGCCCCAGGGTGATCCCTACGGCTTTAGCCATCGTGTCTATCCCGCGTTTGATCGCGGCCCTGGCGTCATCGCTGAATTCTATTTGCTTGGGCAAGTCCGCCTCCCTCTCGTTTCTTCCGGTATCGCGTCAGTGAATTGCCGAGTCCGCCACGCTGAGACCACATCGCAAAAGGGCGTCTGTGCGCCGGCCCTGGGTCACCGTGGCGTCCCAATGCTACGTCGTGTGCGCCTTCCTATTTCTTGAACAGCACGTCGTCTTCGCGGAGTACCATGTACTCGGTCTCCCCCGCCTTGTATTCTGTCCCGCCGTACTTGGAGTAGACCACGGTGTCCCCGACCTCTATCTCCATCGGGACCCTCTTACCATCGTCGGTGAGCTTTCCAGGGCCGACCGCCACCACCGTGCCCTCCTGAGGCTTCTCCTTAGCTGTGTCCGGGATGTATATACCCCCCGTGGTCATCTGGGCCGCCTCCTCAGATGGCTCGACGACGATTCGATTACCTAACGGCTTGAATTCCTCCATCTCCCGGTACCTCCTTAGAATTGGATCGAGAATGACTGCGCGATGAGACGCCGAGGCCAGTCCGCGCGTCCCCCGGATAGCCGTCTCCGCCTCGCCAAAATCCGAAATCCGGTGACCGTACGTTGCTCGCCTAAGACCACCGAATGGCCTCGAGCGCCGGGGTACACCACTCCGACGCCAGCACCCCATTCTACGGAGAGGGGAATTCGCCGTCAACATCAGCGCGGACGCCGAACATCTGAGGCGCTGATCGTCCCCAAGACGCGCAAGCTGAGGGCACACACAAGTCCAGCTACGCCGCCGCTCGGTCGCAACGACAGGCCAACCGCAGGCCGGTCCCCACACGATATTGTGGTTAAGCCCGCGCCCACCACCATATCCTGTGGCTGTTTTTACTAGGACCTAACTACAAGAACCACGGAATACCTTGACATGAGATATAACTCATGTTATAAGTTGACCTGGTGGATTATCCTGTTTTTCGTACGTGTGTACAGGAGGCGCGAATGAAACAGTGCGTGTGGGTGTGTGAGCCGTAATAGACGGTCGCACGTAACATTCGCGCTAGGGCCTCGCCCCCAGAGCCAAGGCCCCCGGCAACCGCAAGTCTTCCAAAAACGGTGTCCCGTACACCCAGGGGAGGGACGAAAGAATGGCAGGAAACGGAAAAAACGGCAATAGCAAACCACCGGTGCTGGTCGTCGTCCAGCTCAGCGGTGGCAACGACTTTATGAACACTATCGTGCCCTTTAACGACAGCAGGTACCACGACTATAGGCCGACGCTCGGTGTCAAAGAGGACGAGGTGCTTCCTCTAAACGACACCCTGGGGTTCCATCCGACGGCAGCCCCGCTGAAGGAGTTCTACGACCAGGGCAAGATGGCCATCATTCAGGGCGTGGGCTATCCCAACGGCAGCCGCTCCCACTTCCGGAGCATGTACATTTGGCATACATGTGAGCCTGAAAAGCTCGTCACGGAAGGTTGGCTTGGCAAGACCATCGGCGAAATGGACCCTAAGCACGAGAATGTCCTGCTGGGAGTGAACTTCGGCCGAGGGCTGCCCCAGGCCATGGTCTCCAAGGGCGTTCCCGTGACATCGGTGGGCGACCTGGACAACTATGGGCTCATGTCGGGGCTGAGCGAGGAAGAGGGGAAGATGGAGGCGCTCGAAGTCTTTAAGCAGATGTACGCGCCCGCCATGGGTACCGGCCCCGTGATGGACTACCTTTCCCAGACAGGGCTAGGCGTCATATCCGGCGGAGACGTGCTGAAGACGGTCCCAGACGACTACGAGTCCAACGTCGAGTACGCCGGTAACGAGATCGCCACCGGCCTGCGCGACGTGGCGCGGGTCCACCTGGCAGACGTCGGCACCCGCATCTTCTACACCAATCACGGTGGGTACGACACCCACGCCAACCAGGGGCCAACACATCCGACGCTGCTCACCGACGCGTCCAGGGCCATCATGGACTTCTACCAGGACCTCGAAGACCACGACGCGGCCGACAACGTAGTCACGCTGGTCTTCACCGAGTTCGGGCGGCGGGTCGCCGACAACGGCAGCGGTACCGACCACGGCGCCGGCGGTGGCGCCTTCATCATCGGCGAGCCGGTCAAGGGCGGACTCTACGCGGAGTACCCCTCGCTGGAACAGAGCAAGCTTGAGAACGGAGAGGACCTGGCACACACGTACGACTTCCGTGGGCTGTACTCGACGATCCTCGAGCAGTGGATGGGCATGGACGCGACCCCGATCGTTGGCGGTACGTTCGAGCAGGTCCAGGCGTTCAAGTAGCGCTCTAGCAGAGCTTCCTGCCATATTCAACCTGAGTGTATTCAGGGAGATGCCAGGCGCGTCTGGGCGCGCCTGGCATCCATTGTTTGCCCGCCTCCGCACTCCGGGTCCGCCTAGCTCGTGTTGAGGAGCGCACGCGCCATCGTGAGCCCGCCTCGAAACCGGGCGCGTAGCTTCGGGGAGAGCGGCATCGCGTGTCTAGGTACGGTTGACATCAGGCCCGTCGTTGTGATACGAAAGACGTTACGAAAACAAAGGCAACCGAGGTGAGGGCGGCATGACTGCATACATCGCGAGGCGCATTCTGCTGGCGGCGTTTACGCTGGCCGTCATGTCCCTCATGTCGTTTACCATCATCCAGCTCCCAGAAGGGGACTACGTCGACAGGTACATCCAGGAGCTCCAGGCCGAGGGCGACTTCCTCAGCATGGAAGAGGCCAACGCGCTGCGCGAGTACTATGGTCTGGACAAGCCGATGCTGGTCCAATATTGGCGCTGGATCTCGCGGATCCTTTTCCAGATGGACTTCGGCTACTCGTATCGCTACGACGCCAAGATAAGGAGCCTTATAGGGGACCGCCTCCAATTCACAATCGCGCTATCTGCTTTCACGACGATCGTAATATGGAGCTTTGCTTTCCCCGTCGGAATATATTCTGCCGTGAGGCAGCACTCAATCGGGGACTATACGTTCACGTTCCTTGGTTTCGCAGGCCTTGCCGTGCCCGACTTCTTGCTCGGCCTTGTGATGATGTACGTCTTCTTCGCATACTTCGATATGAGCGTCGGAGGTCTATTCTCGACCGACATGCAGAACGCGCCGTGGAGCGTCGCCCGTGCTATCGACATGCTCCAGCACCTCATAATACCGGGCGTGGTCCTGGGTACGGCAGGGACGGCAGGCTTGATTCGTACTATGAGGAACCAGCTCCTCGACGAGCTGCACAAGCCTTACGTGGTCACCGCGCGTTCCAAAGGCCTCCCCGGCTGGCGCATCATCCTGAAATACCCGGTGCGTATCGCCCTCAACCCGTTCATAAGCGGTATCGGCGGCCAGATCGCCGGTCTGCTTGGCAGCAGCGTCATCGTATCCGTGGTGCTCAGCCTGCCCACCCTGGGCCCGCTAATGCTGGGAGCACTCCTGGAGCAGGACATGTACCTGGCCGGGACGATCATTCTCCTGTTCGGTCTACTCGGCGTGTTGGGGATTCTTATCTCGGACCTGATGCTCGTGGCTGTCGACCCGCGCATCAGGTTTAGCGGCGAGCGGGGCGTGCAGACCTTCTAGGGCAGGGGAGCAAGACAGCGTTCTTGGCAGCGGCCCCCGCGTTTTCGGGGGCCGCTGCTCTTTTGAGAGGTCTGGCCGCCTGGGACGTGGTGTCCGCGACGGCGGGGCCCGGTTCGGCGATCTGATTTCCTGATTCTGCACGTAACTTGAATCCGTACCCCTGGGTTCGTCTCGTATAGAAGGTGACCGGGCGCGGACGCAACCAAGGCTACGCACCTCCGCTTCTCATCTTCTGTCTCCCGCGGGAGGGAGCTAGAGGGGAGGTGGCGTGCCCAAGGGCCAAACAATGAATCTACACCGAACATCGATTCCGGCGGCACTACTGCCGCCGACGCTTGCAGCGGTCCTTCTCGTCTTGGTGGCGTGTGGCAGCGAAGGACCGAAGGAGGACTGGGAGTTGGTGGAGACGGGCCTCCCCGGCGCCCTTACATCGGTATGGGGCGCGGGCGCCGACGACATCTGGGCCGCGGGGGCTGACCGCGGTGGCGGGAGCGGCCCAACAGTGATGCGCTACGACGGCTCGCAGTGGGAAACCCTCGACACCGGAAAGACGGCCGGCGATCTATGGTGGGTATTCGGGTTCCAGGGCGGCCCCGTGTTCCTTGGGGGCAAGGACGGCCTCATACTGCGATACGAAGACGGTAACTTCACCGAGATGCCCACGCCCGGGTCCGCCACCGTATACGGCATCTGGGGATCGGCCCCGGACGACGTCTGGGCCGTCGGGGGCAACGTCATCAAAGACGCATTCGCCTGGCGCTTCGACGGCGAGGCCTGGAGTGAAGCGCAGGGTGTGGGGTCCGAGATATCCGCCTCGCAGTCTCTCTTCAAGGTGTGGGGGAGGGGCCCCGACGATGTCTGGATGGTCGGGACAGGCGGCGTGATGCTGCACTACGACGGCTCGACGCTCACGCCCGCTTCCTCGGTCACATCCAGGATGCTGTTCACGACGCATGCCGGCCCCGGCCGCTTCGCCGCGGTGGGCGGCCTCGGCGACGGCGTGATCCTCGAGAACGACGGCTCCGGCTGGAAAGACGTTACCCCGTCGGGGACTCCGCATGTCATGGGCGTCTGGCTCGAGGGGGATGGCGGCTATGCCGCAGGGGTGGATGGCGCGGTGCTTCGGCGTGACGCGGGGGAATGGCAGCGGGTCGACACCGGCCTGGACTTGAAGGAGGCGTTTCACGCGGTGTGGATGGACCCAGAGGGCGGAGTATGGGCGGTCGGAGGGCAGGTGCTCGCTCCACCCCTCGTGGACGGCGTAATCGCTCATAGGCGGCCCACCGTTGCGAGCGAAGGCTAAGAGATACCGTGTCCCGACCTCTCCCTCATTGTCTGGGGAGCTTGAGCCGGGGGCCCTGACCGGTAGCGGTCGGATGTGTCCCTCGGTATAATATCCCGAGTGGAACAGAGGTGATGAGCGGGAGGGCCTGAGCGATGCCTGAGTGGTGGTTTGAAGCTGCGCTGCCCGCCGGGGTGTTTGGGGCGCTATTCGTCGTGTGGGTAGTCCTAGCACCGCCTGTGGGCGAGGTCGACCTCGGCAGCCGGATCCGCGACCTCTTTAGAAGGAGCTAGCCGCAGGCTTTGAGACACGCAGAGCGCATCTGACCGATGGACAGAGCGATACCGGCAACCGGGGAACAACAAAGCTGGCTCGATTCAGGTGTCAACAAGAAACGCCTGATAGGGCTGGTCCTGTTCATTGCCATCCTCTCGCTTTTCTTCTCCTTCAACCGCCTTCCCAAGGTCGACATCGTCGAGGGCGATCTTGCGGCGGTATCCGGACCTCAGGTCCAGTGCTTCCAGGGCTTTTGCATCGAGCGAGACCCCGACAGCTCTCTCGTCTCCCGCTGGTGGTCGTTCTCCTTGACCTATCTGAGGCTCGTTACCGTAGGGATGGTATTCGCCTTCCTCGTAGCCGGGCTTGCTGAGTCGTTCTTGTTCCCCAACGCTATCAGCATCGGGTTCCTGGAGCGCGGCGCGCTGCGGAGGACCCTGCAAGGTGTGGCCGTCGGACCGGCCATGAACCTATGCTCGGCTTGCATCGTGCCCATTTCGACCGCATATCGGCGTAGGGGCGGAGGCATCGAGGGCACGCTGGGAATGGTGCAGGGCTCCGCCACGCTGAACATACCGGCTCTGCTGATGACATTCTTCGTCTTCACGCCGGTGCTTGGCTTTGGCCGACTCCTGATCGGACTGGCTGGTGCGCTGCTAATAGGCCCCGCAGTCGCCAGGATCGCGGCGAGCGCCGGGCCGGACTCTCTCGCCGCCGCCGACGCGCTGGAGGATCTTGACGTCGAGGAGGCGAGCACTTGGAAGCCGGTATTGAACGACGGCTTCCGCGCCTGGGCTAAGTTCAGCCTCACCTACCTGGTGCGGATGGGCCCGATCATGGTCGTGGCAGGCTTCGCCAGCGGCCTGGCTATGCAGTGGATCTCCCAGGATACCGTCGACGCCTACCTTGGAAACGACATCCAGGGGGTTGCCGTCGCCGCAACCTTCGGGCTCCTCATCAACGTCCCGCTCCTGTTCGAAATTCCGCTTGTGGCGCTGCTGCTCATTCTCGGAATGGGTACCGCGCCGGCGGCCACCCTCCTCTTCGCCGCCGCTGCTGCCGGTCCCATCACCTTCTGGGGGCTGTCCAAGGTAATGCCGCGCAGAGCCATAGTGAGCTTCGTGGCAGCGACCTGGGTCGTGTCATTGGCTGGGGGGTTGGCTGTCCTCGCGGCGAGGTGGGCGATGCCCGAGCTAATAGGCTAGTGCCCGGGGCCTGACACCTTCCTCGCATCCCGTCCGAAGCCCCGGTTCTCACGACCGACGCAGAGTCTCAATCCATGGTGTGGCTGGACGCTGGGGGCAGGAACCCCGTCTCTCCCACGAGCGCTCAGGCGATGCGCTCTCCCCAGTGGGAATGCAGGCTTCGAGTTTTCAGCTACTCCCGCGTTGGCAGCAGCCCCGCCACCGCGGGGTCGAGCACCACGTGACCAAGGGCACTCCTCTTGACTGCGTGCAAGAACTCCTCGAAGTCAAGGGTCGACTGCTTTAACAGGTAGGCCCAACCGGAGCGGTCGTAGAACGGAAGACTCGTGACGTAGCGGCGGTCCGCATGCGCGGTGAGGATGACCACGGCGACGTTGGGGAGGTGCTGCCTTATCCGGTGGGCCACGTCCACGCCGTCCAGATCGCCCTCGAGCTCGATGTCCACGATTAGCACGTCCGGCTTCGTGTCGCGGGCCAGCCGTACCGCGGTTTCGCCGTCGGCCGCCGTCCCTACTACCTCCAGGCCAGGGTCGGACGACAACACGCGACGAACGAACTCCGCGAACGGCGCGCTATCCTCGATGATCAAGACTCTCAGTTTGTCCACTTTTGCACCCACCATGCTTAACATTCGTCCGTGCGAGTTCCGGGGTCTCACAGCCCGGTTAGGTTTGCCGATTGTCGGGTACCATGTCAGCCACGCCGGTGGCGAAGAACCCGCTTAAGGCGGGGCCGTCGCTACCGTAGGGCGCCAGGGCCGCACGAGCCGCCATCTCTTCGAACAACGAAAGGTAGACTCGCCCCACGACCGCGTCTTCGATGTACTCGGGTCGACCGCCGTCTGTAGCCAGAGGGGTCGTGTCGAGCACAGCGACGTCGTTTACGATCAGGAAGCTATCGTCGCCTCCCACCGTCATCTCGCGCACCGTGCAGCCCAGCGCCATCGCCACCGTCTCTGCCGCTCGACTCCCACGTGGCCGCGTGAGGATTCGTCGCGCGTCTGGCCGGCCTGCGTTCCAATTGGGACCACGCTCCTGCGTCCAGCCCAGTATGGAGGAGGCGATCTCGGCGACGCGTGATCCTGGGACCCAAAGGAAGCTCTTCAGCCCCTCGCTGCCCACGATCTCGCCGATGCGCAAGAGGTGTCGATGGAGCAGGGTACGCTTCTTGGGACGGGGCTCTCGTGACGCTGTATCTGCGTGAGCCTCGACCGCGACGATTTTGGCGGCAACTGTCGTCATCTCACTCCAGTCTTCTGGCTATCAGGTTCGATTGAGTCTTCCCCGCGTCTGCGCGCCGAACGACGCGTGACCTCCAAAGGAAAAGCGATGACCCCGGCGATAAGGACGAGGTCCCCCGGGCTGTAGACATTAGGCGACGGTACCGATATGTAGACGGTATCTGACAGGAAGGACAGCCTGGTGTCGGACCTAGCAAGCAGGATGTTCTTGGTGTGCGGGGGCGATTGGCCGATCGGTACATCGTCGGCCCCGTCTTTAACTATTCGCTGGTAGTTCTCCGGCGTCGCCGGCATCAGGCCTCCGTTCGCCACTATCACTACGGCATTCAGGATGAACCCGATACCCAGCAAACGCATGGTCCATAGCCTGAGGTTAGAGACGATTCCAACCACCATCATCACCGCGGTGATGGCCAGCACCGCTCTCTTGAGATCGAGCGCGGTGGGGTCCGTGATCGTCGGAATCGTGGCCAGCTGGATGAGAAAAGCCAGGATGATCAGCCAGCCCCACCGCACTTTCGGGACGTCGATCGCCCCCCGAGAGAACTTCATGTTTAGCTCTCCTGAATACCTGGATCAGGAACAGCTCCCTCCCGAGGGGTCTGCTCTGTCGTTTCCTGGGTCCCCGTCCTATCGAGATTATGAAGACCCCACAGGGGGCGGGGCAGTCGAGTATCACCTAGGAGGGCTGCTCCCGCCCCGTGCTTTCTTGCTCCCCGAAAGGACTCTTTGAGACCGACCATGCTCGGTTCTTCGGAGCACCCTTAAAGTGGGATAGTCTCCTGCTCCTTGCCGGGAGAAGGCAGGGCCTGTCCTGGGTACAGCCGAAGAGAAGAGGGCGATACCCTGGCTCGTGGGGGCGGGTTATCCGCAGGGAACGACTACCTCCGGCGCCGGACCAACCGCGCTCTATGTGAGCGATGAGCAGGCGCCAGTCGCGGTCGGGCCCGTCCCCACAGGCCGAGTCGCCGAGCCTGTTGGGCGTTAGTCCCAGTTGATGGGAGCCGCGATCGCAAGCGCTAGGGCGGTCACCGTAAGCGCCGCGTAAAGAATCTGAACCTTCCAGTCGCCGAACTTCACTTTGAACTTCTTCACTGTGCAATCCTCCGGACAGAGATTTGGCTGTTGCCAGCCATCGCCCGGATGCTACAAGAGGGGTTCTCACGAAACTCTCACAAAGCTGGCCCCCTATCTGGGACAGAGCCGGTGGGGGCGAAATGTTGCGGCGCAGGCGTCGTTAATAAGGGATGTCACGAATGCCGTGGGTCTCTGCTTGCCGCGCCCGGCCGCCGGACGGTGGAACAATCCCCGCCACCACGCCTTGACACTCGGCGCTTTGAGCGATGGCTGATGTAGTTGTACAATGTGCTGCGCCTTTGGAAAAAATCCGGAAAGGTAGGTAGGTAATGAAGAAACCCTCTCTGTTAGCCTTGCCCGTCGTGTTGGCGCCACTGTCGATTCTGCTCATGGCCGCGTGCGGCGGCGATGAGGAGACCACGCCTGAGCCCGCGCCCACACGAGATCCAGGACTCCCGGACGTTAGGACGCCTCTCGCCTCCGCGGCCACGCCCGCGGCAGCGCCCGAGAAGATCGGCGCCAAGGCCTATGCTGGGCCCCCAGCGTTGATGATCGACCCGGCCAAGAAGTACACGGCCCGCATGGAGATGGCGAAAGGCGGGACCATCGTCATCGAGCTCTTCCCTAAAGAGGCGCCCAATACCGTAAACAGCTTCGTGTTCCTGTCCAGAGACGGGTTCTACGACGGCGTGACATTCCACAGGGTGCTTCCCGGCTTCATGGCGCAGGGCGGAGACCCCACGGGTAGGGGGACAGGGGGGCCCGGCTACAAGTTCGGTAGCGAGCTGAGTCCGTTACGGCGGCACGACGGCCCCGGGGTCCTGTCCATGGCGAACTCTGGGGGGACCAACACAAACGGCAGCCAGTTCTTCATCACCTTCGTGGCGACCCCAACCCTCGACGGCTACGATGCCGACGGCAACCTCAAGTCGTGCCGAACTCGAGGGGTCTCGTGCCACACGGTGTTCGGCAAGGTCGTCGAAGGCATGGAGGTTGTCAACGCCATCACGCCCAGGGACCCCGGCAGCGCGACCGGCCCGGGCGACGCCATCAAGACGATCACGATCGAGGAGAGTTAATCGGTGGCGGCTGACCTACCGGCGGCCCTTCCCTAGGGAAGAGAGGCTTTGCACAAAAAGTATCGCTCTGGGCGGAACGTCCTTCGACACCCTCAGAGCCTGCATTGAGCTTGCCGAAGTGACGAACGGTGAGTTTCAAGCTACGTTCGTGGTGGGCTTGTCGAACCACGCCCCCGCATTGCGAGTTTTAGTGCATTGCCAGAAAGGGAGAAGAAGGGGAGGGGACGGACACTGCACACTTGGCCCAGAAAGAGAAGGGCCCCGATACCGCATCGGGGCCCTTCTCTTTCTGGCGTCTTGGGCGCAAATAGGGCTAGTCGGCCCCGGCTTCCGCCTGGGTGGGCGAAGGCGCCGTCAGGAACGAGTAGAGCTTGCCGCGAGTCCCGATCCACGCTCGGTCGCTAATCGACGTCGGCTCCACCAGCGGCTGATTGTTGACCCGCACAGTGGGGTGCTCGCCGACGCTGCGAATCGTAATCCCCTGGTTCCGGGAGAACCGGAACTCCACGCCTTCCAGCCCGGGGACCTCGAGCTCCTTGCCTCGCACTATCCCCGGGAACAGCAGGGACAGCAGCGGGTGCCGTCGTAACTTCCCGAAGTCGACGAGCGGCTCATCTTTGTCGTCGTAGAGGTATCCCTGGGGTCGCGGGTGTGTGATCAGGAATGCAGCTAATGAGACCGCGATGAGCAGCACTAGCAGGGCAACGAACCACTTCCACGCAAGGCCGGGCTCGTCGATTATCGTCGGTACCACCTGCGGCTGCGCCTGGACCGGCCGAGAGGTCGGTGGAGGCGCTGCAGGCGCGGGCGCAGGCACGGTCATCACCGGCGCGGGCGGCGGAAATGCCGAGACCACCAGCGAGCTGGACTCCTCCGTAAACTTCCGTCCGGCGTATTCCAGAGCTACGCGGAATATCAGCGTATGGCGCCCCTCTTGAGGCGTCACGAAAACGTCGTACTCCCACGCCGGGCCGTCCCCATACAGCCGCCTGGGCACCACTTCCACTTCAGCCTGGGTGCCCGCCTGCGAGGCGACGGCGGCCTCTAGCTGGTCCGGCGAGACTGGGTGCGGGGAGCCGTCGATGTGGACGAAGACCGTGGCCACCTTGGCTCGCTGTCCCGGTTTGAGGCTGTCGAGCTGCTCGGTACGGACCTCGATCCCGGGGAAGAGGCGGGCGTCGAATGAAGACTGCGTTGTTATTCGATACTGGTAGTCGGGCCAGGTGAGCCGGAGCTCGACCTTGTACTCTCCTTCGGCGGTCAACGGGGGCAGCCGCAAGGAGAAGTGGCCATCGCCCGCCGTAGCGTCTCCCTCAACGCCGTCGTCATTCATCGGATGCACCAGGGTTGTGCCATCGGGCGTCGTGATGTGGACGTACACAAGTGCATCGGGAAGCGCGACGACTGTCTCGCCATCGTATACGTGTGCGACCAGGGAGGAGGGCTCGTTCAGCGGCAACGGGCCCGCCGAGCTCAGCGCGATGCTGTATTTGTTGGATGAGTAGGCCCAGGCCGTGACGAAGCCGTCCATGCCACGGGCGTCGATGCGCCAGTTGCCGGGGGCCGGGTCGACGAGGCGCCAGATAATCGCGTGCGGAGTCTCCAAGACGTAAGAAGCGGTCCGGTCTCCCAGTGAAACGTCGAAGCCGGACGGATTGTTGAGTCTCAGTGAGCCGAAGGGGTTCTCCTTGAAGAAGAGAAGCGTCGTCTCGCGGGTGCCGGGCGCAACGCCGACCACGGAGGTGAGAACGTCTTGCCTCTCCAAAACTCCTTCGCCGACACCGCTCAGCGCTCCCCTGGTACCGTCCCGCAGGATGTCGTCCGCCAGCAACTTGAAGCCGGAGCCTGCGTCCAGGGGATATATGTGTCCGCCCGAAGCCTTCGAGAGATCGGCGAACAGCTCCACAGTCTCCTGTTGCTGCTGAGGCAAGGAGAGGGAGTTGACCGTCCAGCCGTTCTGCCGAAAACCGGCGGAGAGCTGAATGAGGTGCTCCGTAAGGCCGCCGAATCGAGACTCCGCCGGGCCACTCGTCAAGAGGTAGACGGCGGAGCCTGAGGCCGCGCCCGCATCGGCTAGGATGTCGTAAGCGCGCTCAAGCGTGACCGCCATGAGCCAAGGCTCACGGGGCGTCTCCGGCTGCTGCCAAGAGCCTATGAGTTCCTGTACCTGGCGGACCCCTTCCTCGCTCGACCGCACGGGGCCGGCTTTGAATGAGGGGTCGTCCACGGTGATCAAGGTGATAGGCTGGTCGTCCTGGAGCGCCATGATTAGGCCGACCATCGACGAGGCGAGGTCGGCGCCCTTCTCCACGCCGTTGAGGGCCTCCAGGTCCGCCACTACGACGGCCATCCCGGGCGCGCGGTGGCCGTCTGCCGACATCACCGCGCTCAGGGAAGGCGTGAGTCCGACTACCGAGATGGCGATGATTATTGCGGTGGATAGGAGAACACGTCTTTGCATCTTGCGACCTCCAGGTACTAACTTATTAATGAAGCACCGCGAGAGTCAATTCAAACTCGGACAACGTTTTGCCTTTTAGCCAAGAATGTTCTAGTAGATATATCCAACATACGTTCTAGATTATGCAGGATTGAAGCCCGCCTACGCAACCCCTGCGTGGCGAATCAAGGTACGAAACAGGTGCGTCTGAAGAGGCAGGGCAGGCCCTGCCCCTACGTCATCGTTCCTACCCGACGCGACTATCGTAGGGGCGCTGCTTGCCCCGCCCGCAACCACGTGCCTGTGCCGCTCACAGCAGGAACTAAGCTTGTTCGACGGCTGGCCAAATAATGAGAGTTCTCCGGACTGACTGCGACCACGCTTCCGGCCGCCGTAGACGGAGGGGGCCTGCGCCGTCGCCTGTTGCCTGAAAGGCTATAATTCGTGGCCGTGAGCAGATTAGCCGTTGCTGTCTTTTTGGCCGTGATGTTCGTCGCATTGGCGGCGGCCCCGGCGTGCGGGCGAGAACAGGGGGAGGAGACGCCGCCGACGGACTCGGTGACAGGCGCTGTGATAGAGGTCGTGGTGACCTCTATCGTCGAGACCGCGACTTTGCGCGTCAGAGACGAAAGCGGCCGCGTGTGGATCTTCGACGCGCATGACTACCGCGGCATGACGCCATCACACCTTCGTGAGCATATGCTGCAAGGGCTGGGTGTGGTGGTCAGGTTCCGCCGTGATGACGAGGCCCTGAGAGTATTGGAGATTACGGACGGGTAAGAGTCGGTTAGCGAGCAAAGCGTGAAGTGGAGGCTCGGGCGGTCCCGTTATGCTCTACCGCTGGGGGTGTTTCGTCGTCGCCCGTAGCTGCCTCGACCGGTAGGTTATATACCCCCCGCCGCCGACCAGCGCGGCGAAAGTCAGCAGCCAGACCAAGGTGCCCGCCAGCCCGGACCGAAGCGATGTCTCGGCAAGAGGCAACTCGAACGAAAAACTCTCCTCTCCAAGCACCTCGTCGCGGACATTGACCACGAGGGTCCAGTCGCCGGGCGAGGGGAAGGTTATGTTCGCGTCGTACCGGCTCCTGTCGTCGGGCGTGCTTATCGCGGGTGCGCGGAAGGCCGGGCGTCCCTCGGGGTCGTGCGCGACGAGCTCGATCCGAGCGCCAACAGCGGGCGCAGACGTCCCGACGTCGAGAGGCCTGACAGTGAAGTGGACCAGACCCACCACGGGCGGCTCCGGCTGCATCGCGACCGCAACGTTATAACGCTCGCCCCTGGATTCCATCGTCCCTGCGGTGTGTTCATCGGCAAGCGCCGGTGACGACAACGACAACGCCGCGAGGACGCCCCCGGCGAGACCGAGGCGGGCCAAGCCGCGCATTTTGGCGATTTCGTTGCCCATCATGGCCCTTCGGCGTCGGAGTCCATCGCCTTCAGCAAGGCCGCCTCCAGCTCCAGCTCCGTCACGAAGCCTTCGAACTTGGAGGCGATTCGACCGCTCCTATCGAGCACGAAGGTGAAAGGCTCGCTCTGCAAGCCCCACTCCTCCAACAGTGGCGAGAGCCGCCCTTTCGAGAGGTCTCCAAACATCTCGTTAGGGTTGTCGTATACCTCAATGTGGATGAAACCGGCCTCGCCCTGGTGTCGGTCCTTTATGGAAGAGACGACCCCAACTTGCGGACCGCATGTTGCGGTCTGGCAATACGCGGGCGTCGCAAAAGTGACCACCGTTGCTTTGCCGCTCGAGACCGCGTCCGCCACGGTGATTGCGTACAGCTCGGGGTCTGGCTCGCGGGCCGAGCTTATGTGCGAGAGATCCGGGACGTCCCCAGCCGTCCTGTTGCGGCTGAGAGGCGCCTTATCTCCAATGGCCGGGGACGAGCTCTTCTCCTTGACGACAAGACCGATCTGCCCAACCTGCTCGGCGCCGTCCTCCCCCATGAGCTGTACTACCAGCCCCCACCTCCCCGCGACGTCGAACGAGACGTTGGCGACGTAGACGCCAGCCCTCCCCGTGGGCCAGGTTACGAACTTGGCCGGCGCGGAGAATCGGCGGACCTGAGGCGAGGGATCGAGATAGAGGAACGCTACACGCGCCTCAGGGACGCGTATCGGCGTCAACGACGAGTCCAACACCCCGAAGGTGATCCGGTTGGGGCCGACTGCGACGTCGCTCACCCCGAGAGCCACGGTAAGTCCGGGGCTGCCCGAGCCTGCATCGGCCGAGGGTTCGAGCGTGGGTTCCAGAGAGGAAGATTCGCTACCAGAACACGCTACGAGCGCTGATACCGCAACGCAGGCCGCGAGCTTTCGAAGACCTTCAGCGTACCTGCTTATTGCCGGACGCGCGAATAGACCGCGGAGGGCTGTCATTCCCAGGACCGTAGGGACGAAAATATCTGGAGATGTCAATGCGCCAGACCTGGCCGCCCGCGAGGCCCGCAGCGGCAGGCCCATCGACGGGCCCGTGAGTCGGCCGGCGGGTGTGCGACCCTCCATCAATTGTAGTTCAACGTTGGCGCCCGTAGCGGGGGGATGATCGCGCTCTCCTCCAGCGGGTACGCCTCTTTCTGGTACACCTGGACGCGGTAGTGCCAGAAGTCCGGAACGAACAAGCGGCCTTCGTCGTCGACCCTTACCGACTTGACACCGCTGAGGCGTTTCTCTTGCTCCTGGTTGGCGCTCTCACGGACGCGTTGGAACCGCCCCGCGCGGGTCATCATGCGCTCCAGCGTCGATCTGGAAAGGGTGCCGTCGCCGATAAACTTCTGGACGAAATGGCCGTCGGGAGCGTATAGCTGCACGCGATCGTTGCCGAAGTCGGCGACGTAGATATCGCCGTCTTTGTCGACGTCGATTCCGGCAGGCCGGAGCAGTTCGCCGTCACCACTCCCTGGTCTGCCGAACTTGAAGAGGAACTGACCGTCGGCGGCAAATTTCTGTACACGGTCGTTCCGCCAGTCGGCGACGTAGATGTCGCCCAGCTCGTCGATGGCGATCCCCCAGGGCATGTTGAACTCGCCGTCCCCGGCGCCGAAAGTCCCCCAATTCGACAGGAAGCGGCCTTCCTTCGTGAACTTCTGAATTCGACTGTTCATCGTGTCGACGACGAGCAGGTTCGCATCGGCGTCGAAGGCGATGCCTGACGGGCGGTCCAGCTCCCCGTCTCCGGAGCCGTGCCTGCCCCACATCCCCAGTACGTCGCCCTCCTTGTTATAGACGTTGATGCGGTGGGTCCCCTGGTCCGAGACGTAGAGGTTCTCGTCGCCATCCACTATCAGGTGCGCGGGGTGCATTAGCTGACCGTCCGGCACCGGGGGCCGATGGACCAGGCCTGAGCCCGGCAAGTCTACGATGCCAAGGTCCTCGTCGTCGAGGTTCAGTATAGATAGCGGCCCCGCTCTGGCATCCTTCCCCTTGCCCCAGTGGCAGAGGACATAGATGCGGCCCTCTCTGCCGAAGGCGACGTCCGTCGGGAAGTCGGTCTTGCGAAATGTCCCAATGGTCTTGAGGTAAGGGAAGCCTGCTCTAAGAAGGGCGTGCGGGCGAGTCATGATTGCCCCATCCTGACCTTCCCTCGGCGGCGGGGAAGGGACTAAAAGACCGTCTACCCGAACTGGTATTCCCTGGTAGATACGATTAGCTGCAGCATTTGCACCACGCGACTTTTGCTGTCCTCGCGGTCATCCTCTGACTCGAAGCGAAGCTCGCCGCCGGACCTGGCCAGCTCCAGGAGGGTGCTTCTGGTCTCTGCGCCGACCGGCAAGGGGCCTGCGAAGTCGAGGCACCCGTCGACAAACTCGTCAGGCGCCAGGGGTCTTTTGAACGCGGACAGCCGCTCGGCGATTGTCTGTACTGCCGGGGTGGTATCGTCCGCCAGCTCGTCGACGGCGAAGTTTACCCGCGAGTTAAGGGTCCCGCCGTCGATCCACTCCTCCCCCGTGTGCCAGCCCTCGACGGTAGGCGGGTTCATTACGCTCTGTCCCATCGAACCGGCCGAGCTCAGATAGGGACCGATACCGGGGTCGACGTCGCGGTGCGTACCAATCAGCTTCAGCACGCCCATGGTCATCTCCACGGGGCTCTTGACCTTCTTGAACGCCGCCCTCTTGAAGTAGTCGGCGTTGAAGAGGTGCCGAAGAATCACGCGAGAATCACCATCGGATTGCATGAAAACGGAGGCAAGGTCGTCGACAGCATCGGGGGCCTGTGGTGGGATTTCGTTCCAAGCGGCCACGGCCGGCTCGTCGGCGACGAAGAAATTGTAGAACTGCCGCGCTATGAATCTCGCGGTGGCAGGCTGCTTGACGATGATGTCGACTATGTCTTCTCCGTTGAAGCGTCCCGTCTCTCCCAGGAACGACTTCACCGTGTCGTCGTGCTCTGTATCCATGTATATAAAGCGTGTGGGGTATACGTCGGTGGGTCCCAGGCCGGGCAGGGCAGTCTCCAACGACCAGCCGGTGAACGCCATCGTCGCGGCCTTGACGTCGTCCTCGGTGTAGTTGCCGACGCCCATCGAGAAGAGCTCGAGCAGCTCACGCCCGTAGTTCTCGTTCGGCTCGTCCTTGTCGTTCTCGTTGTTGTCCAGCCAAAATATCATCGCCGGGTCTCTCGAAAGCTCGATTAGGAGAGTACGCACGTCCGACAATGCTAAACGCCGGAACATCTCGATCTGGGTCTTTGAGGAGTCGCTATGGATCGACTTCTGCGGCGAGGTTGGGAAAAGCTGGTGCCAGAAGAGGACCATCTTCTCCTGAAGACGGCGCGGGCTGTTGGCCATGCGATACGCCCAGTGGACCGTGAAGTACCCTTTGGATGTGAGGTAGCGGTCGAGAAGGTCCTGTTCGACGTCCGGGAAACGCTCGGGGTGGACCAGGTCGTCCACGATTTCTTCGTAGCTCCTAGAGGCGTACTGCTCCAGCTCGTCGCGGCGGGCGGAGAAACCGGCACGGCGCAGCAGGTGGGCGATCAGCGAGAGGTCGGTCTTAGGCATGCTGGTTTCATATGATATCACCGTGTGCGAGACCCACAGGAATCGGAACAACGCTTATCGGTGCACCGGGCATTCCATTACTCGACCAGATGGTCGTGGCCGGGTTCCATTCGGCGCGTCGCCGGTGATTGATGCAGCAACGCGGGTGACCCTTCTCCTGACCCCGCGCTCTTGTTGCGCCCGCCAAAGACGGGCGGTCACGTTGGGCCGCCCCTACGTGTGTCGGCCGCGGGCGCTGCGTACAGGCGCCCCGATGTTGCGCTCTGCGGTTCGTTTAAGGGGTTACGAAAGCACCATTCAAGGTTGGTACATCTTTCCTTGACCCGATATTGCGGCTGTGCTAGCTTGGGGGCGTTCCTGGACGGTAACGGCGGCGTCGACGCCCGTGAGAGACGAAAACCCGCGCAAAGGCTGGCCCATGTCTCTGGTTTCAGGCGAGACGGCGGCTTCGGAGGACGCAGAGCACCCGGTGTACGTCGAGGACTACCGGCACAGCCAGCGCATTGCCGTGATGGTGCGCTGGTTCCTGATAGTCACCTGGTACTTCCTCCACATCTATCGGGGGGATACCAGCACCGACCACTACTGGACGCTTATCCTCATGGTGGCGTCGCTGGCCATACTCAACGCCTTCGTGAGCTGGCGCATCTGGAAAGGGCTGCCAATCACCCTGGGCCACGCCGTAGCGCTGAGCGCTATGGACCTCTCGCTGATCACGGCTGGGCTGTGGGTTACGGTCTTTTTCGACAACACTTTCTTTGTTCTCTACTATCCCGCGTTGTTGGCCGTGTCCCTGGCGTTCGCCTCGCGGTCAGCGGTTTTCAGTGTTGTGGCGCTCGTAGGCGTGGTGTACACGGTGATGAGCCTCGTGGATGAGGCCGGTGTCAACTTCGCGGAAAGTGAGGAGAAGATCCTTATTATCAGGATCGCCACCATGTTCGCAGTGGTGGCGGCCGGCAATCTGATGAACAGGATCGAACGGGAACGGAGGCGCGAGGCGGTCGAGGCCGAGCGGAGGCAGGCCCAAAAGAACCTTGAGCTTCAGAAGAAAGCGCAGAAGGCCGAGCTCGCGGCCCAACGGGCGGCCCAGGAGGAGAGGGCCCGGATATCGCGCGAGATCCACGACGGCATCGCACAGTCGATCTATGCGCTCACGCTGAGCTTGGAGACCTGCGCCGACCTTGCAGACCGCAACGACGGCGCGGTTCGGGAGCAGCTACGGAAGCTGGTGCCGCTGGCCCAGAAAACCCACCTCGAGTCGCGACACTACCTCGACGAGCTGCCCCTTCCACTGGGCGAGGGCGGACTGAAGGAGATGGCCGAGAACCAGGTCAAGGAGTTCCGCACTATCGCGGGAGTCGAGACGAAGCTGTCCGTGCAGGGCCGGCCGGTCGACGTCGATGTTGGGGTTTCGACGGGCCTGTACTTCATCGTCCATGAGGCCCTGGCCAATATTCTGAAGCACGCGCAGGCATCTGAGGTGGATCTGACCCTGGCGTACCGGTCGGATTCGGTCCGACTCTCGCTGAGCGATAATGGAGTAGGCATGCTTGTCGATGGCTCAGGACGGGGTTACGGACTAGATAACATGCGCGAGCGCGCGGAAGAGCTGGGAGGCAAGTTCGAGGTCTCTAGCGAGCCGGGCGAAGGCACGACGTTGATAGTCGAGCTGCCCACACATGGGGGTGAAGCATGAAGCCAATCAGGGTCATGATCGTCGACGACCATGAGCTGCTGCGCCTGGGCCTGCGGGCTGCCCTCGAGCCCGAGGACGACATCGACGTCGTGTGCGACGTCGGAGACGCGCGCGCAGCCTTGCGCGAGGCCCAGCACTGCCGCCCCGACGTGGTGCTGATGGACGTGCGCATGCCCGGGATGGACGGAATCGAGGGGTGCCGCGCTCTCAAGGAGAAGACGCCCGAGGCCAGGGTGGTGATGCTGACCTCGTTCCCCGATGAAGAAGCGGTGCTCGCGTCCATAATGTCGGGAGCCTCCGGCTATCTCCTTAAGAAGACGCTCCGCGCCGAGCTTCTTACGGCCATCCGGTCGGTGGCATCAGGTGAGTCGCTACTATCGTCGGAGGTCACAGCTCAGGTGCTCTCGCGTCTCAAGGACCTCACCGCGAGGGAGGAGGACAGGGAAGTAGCACTGCTCTCCGAACGGGAAAAAGAGGTCCTCGCCCTGGTGGCGCAGGGGCTGACCAATAAGGAGATCGCCTCGAATCTGATCATCGGCGAGAACACCGCGCGGAACCACGTGAGCCGCATACTTGACAAACTGGGCATGAGCAGACGTAGCGAGGCCGCGTCGTGGGCGACCCTCAAGGGGATCGTGGGCGACGCGAGGAGCGACCGGCGGGCGTGAGCCAGCCTCCTAGCCGTTGCTGTAGGCTGGTCGCCTAGCTCCTCACGGCGCCCACTGATTCGCTCTCCACGACAGCCCGCTCCAAGAGTCCCATCTCATGTCGCCTGGCTACAGTCCTCTCTCCCGCCGCCGGGAGAGGGCTAGGGTGAGGGCCACGTACCGGGGAGCATGAGCGTGCGAGGTCTCCACGATTGGTGGCTGCGACGCTACAGAGTCCCCCCCTCAGTTGCGGGCCGCAGCCTCACCCAGTACTATTTGTGTTGGCCGTGTCGATGCCCCAGCGATCGCCGGCGCGAGCGGGGGAAGTCCCGTAGCTCTCGTCTGCGGCAAGGGAACTCGGCGCCGCATTCGACGGTGTTCGCGGTTTCGCGCGCTTGTAGCTCAGTTGGATAGAGCGCAGCCCTGCGGAGGCTGAGGTCGTGGGTTCGAGTCCCGCCAAGCGCGCTCCCTCGATGAGACCGTCGTATCGGCCAAGTGCTCTGTGGGGCGATTAGCTCAGGTGGTTAGAGCGTCTGTTTTACACGCAGAAGGCCGGAGGTTCGAGTCCTTCATCGCCCACCACCCACGGACACCTTGACGAACCGGCTCCCCGGCCTTTTGGGGGTCTGCTGTTGCTACCGATTGGCCGCGGTTGACCCTAAGGATACGACCATGTTAACTTCCGCGTATCGGGTGTGTGGGGTGCCCTTCTGATTTGGATTAATCTCCTAAGGCACGGGTCGCGCCAGCGCCGTACCCGGTGCATGCTTGCTGTGCTCGCCACGTTGATCGCGGGGGTGGCCACAGCCTCGTGCGGCGCCGCAGACGAGGATGCTGCCGAGACTGCGGCCCCTGTCGATGCCCCATCGGTCGCCGCGGAGATCAGCCCTTATGCCGGCACCGGTTCCCCACAATTCGAAGGGGACGGCGGCCCCGCGGCTGAGGCCGGGTTCTACGCACCTCAAGACCTTTCGCTAGACGCGCAGGGTAACCTTTTTATCGTCACTGACAACCGTATCCGCAAGGTGGACGCCGCTACGGGGATCATCACAACGGTCGCAGGTACGGGTAGGAACAAGTTTTCAGGCGACGGCGGCCCTGCCACCGAGGCCACTCTCTCGGTGCCCATGGGCGTGGCCATCGACGCCTCAGGCAATCTTTACATCGCCACCCACGCCAGTTTCCGCGTCCGCAAGATCGACGCCTCAACCGGCATCATCACTACCCTGGCGGGAGGGGCCATCCGCGAATCCCGTACTAGTGTCGAGATAGGCGACGGTGGCCCCGCCACGGAGGCTTACGTCCGGGAGCCTACCAACGTCGCCGTAGACGATCTCGCCAACGTCTACGTTGTGGCCGAGAATCGCGTCCGCAAGATAGATGCTTCGTCCGGCGTAATCAGCACCTTTGCCGGCACCGGGCTGAGGGGAGTGGGGGGCGACGGCGGCCCGGCCACCGCCGGCGAGTTCGCCGAACCCAGGGGCATCGCGGTAGATGTCCAGGGCAACGTCTTCATCGCCGATAAGGAGAACCACCGGGTGCGAAGGGTCGACGGCACCACCGGGGTGCTCACCACATTGGCGGGCATCGGCGTGCACGTCACATGCCGGTACGCCAGCGGTGGGGGTGGCTGCGTCGATATCTATCGGCCCACCGAAGGGGCGGGGTATTCGGGTGACGGTGGACCCGCAAACACCGCCGAGTTGAGCCAGCCTACCTCTGTGGCCGTAGACGCTCAGGGCAACGTGTTCATCACCGAAGGGAAAGTCCGCGTCCGCAAGGTAGACACTACCGGGGTAATCTCGACCTTCGCGTCCGGTGAGATAACAGATTTGAGCGTGGGGGGGAGAGCACAGGTACGCACTGAGGCGGTGGGCGACATCGTCTCCATCGTCCGCAACGACAACGGTCTCCTTTTCCTGGCCGACATCAAGAACAACCGCATTCACCAGGTCTCGTCCCCTGCCTCGTCCGCCCCATAACAAGCATTGACCGCAAGGTCGGGGTCAACTGGCCCCTCGTAGCACGCCATCCCGCCTCGCGCGCTTGTCGACGCGGCGATAACTCCGACCGGTCTTCCTCGCGCGGGCTTTGCACTGAATCTCGCAACGCGGGGCCGTGGTCCGACAGGCCTGTCCTGAGCGAAGCCGAAGGGTTCACTGCGACCGTAGCTTCATAACTCATCGTTCCACACTTCGGCAAGCTCAGTGCAGGCTCTGAGCTTGTCGCAAGACCGTTCGCCTTGGGCGACATTTCTTGTGCACAGCCCCTCGTGCGATCCAGGGACGACACGGTCACCGGAAGCTACTAACAGATCGGTTGGCCATGTAGGCGCCGACTCCGCTGGAGCGATTCGCACCTCTGCCGTCCCTGGGGCCTTTGGCTTTCCGATTGTCACGCCGCCGAATTCGAGCCGATATTGAGTTTGGACGGGATGCCGGGCGGTTGAATCTAAATCCAGGGGTAGGGGCATGGTGCGTGCAGGGCCGCCCGCTTTGGGCGGTCCAGTCGTAGATAGAATGCGTCCAGCCCCCGCCGCCGGCGGAAAGTGGGTGGAGTAAATGGGTGGGGTGAGTGGCGGTCGCGGTCCCTTGTTCCGTGACCGGCGGGGCTTGTCCGCAGCGGCGAATTGGGTCTCTGGAGCCCGGTGTCCGTGGATGTGAGTGGAGAGTGCAGCCTAGTGGCTATCGTCGCGTTGTCCGAACAGCCGTTCAGTGGAGCGACGGAGCTGGCCCGATCGATTGGGCGGAAGCTTGACTATCGATTGGTGACCCGGGAGCAGGTCATCGAGAAGACCGCCCAATACGGGATCTCGAAGGACCGGCTGGACCGAGTGCGGCGCAGGCGGCTGGGCATGCTCCATCGAATGGACTTGGAATGGGTCCACTACCTGGTCTTCGCCCGGGCAGCCCTTACCAAAGAGATACGCTCCGGGAACCTAGTCTATCTCGGTGACAACGGTAGATCTCTGCTCCGTGAAGTGCCGAATCTGCTGGATGTCAGTGTCGTGGCGGATATGGAAAGCCGCGTCGACAATCTAATCGAGGGAGCGGACCACGCAATCAGTCGCAAGAAGGCGCGGCAGCTCATCCGAAAGATCGACGCAAAGGAGGCCAGGTGGCACAGGAGCCTTTATCGAAACGGCCACGGCAGTGTCTCGGAGTTCGATCTTGTCATCGACGTGGGGGTTACTAGCATCCCCGAGGCGTGTAGCCTCATACACACCGCCGTCCAGCAGCCCGCGTACAAGACCACGCTCACGTCGCTCGATGTAATCGACTTGCTGTCGGTCGCCGCAGAGCTGAGGGCGAGGATTGCAATGAGGCCGGATGTAGGCGACCGCAACGTTGAGGTGGAGCACAGGGACGGCCTGATCGCAATCACCGGGTCCGTCGGCTCGGCGCAGGAGCTTCACGAAATCAGGGCGTTGCTCGATCAGCGTCCGGCATCCTCCGCGGATACAGGTCCCCGTGGTCTGACACCCCCCGGCGCAATGAAACGCGCGGCGCGGGGATGGCCCGAGAGTAGGTAGATATCGAAGACATGGCCGGTAGACAGCAACTAGACGGGGCCTGGGCGGCCAGGACGTGGGTAGAAGCGACGCCTCGTCCGGTGCTGGTCGACCATGGTGGCCTGAGGGTCCGCAGAACGACAATAGACCTGTTGCGAGGGCGGCCGGGCTACAGGCCCATCGCACTTATCATCGCGGCCTCGTTTCTACTCGTCGTAGCTTTGATGCCGTTGCCGGGGAGTCTGGTCGATTTGGTAGAGTCGGAGCGTTTTGCCGGCTCCGCTTCGACCGGAGACGCCGAGTTCGGAGCTGCCGTGAGCGCGGAACAGCGCATCGGCGCCGGCGACCCGGACGGTCCCGTCTCCGGCCGCCAGATCGCCCGCGGCGCAATGATCATGCTGGGGATTCTTTTCGTCGCCGCTCTACTATGGGGGACCGAGGCGTTGCCGATCGGAGGTACGGTCGCCCTGGTAGCTGTGCTCTTGCTGGCCCTTGGGATCCTTCCTCCGAACGAAGCCGCAAAAGCCTTTATGAACGACGCGGTATTCTTCATCCTCGGAATCCTGGCCGTCGCCGTCGGCGTGAGCAAGACCGGGTTGGACAAGCGCATCGGCCTTCTTCTACTCAGCCGCATCAACAGCGCCGGATCGTTCGCTTTCGTTTTTTTCCCGCTATTTGCGCTGTGCTCGGCGTTCCTGTCGGCGCACGCCCTCGTCGCGCTGCTAACTCCGGTGATGTTGGGGGTGTACAAGGCGACATGCGCCGCGCAAGGAGTCCGGAAGGACAGGGTCCTGGCGGTCTTCTTGCTCCTTGGGGTGTGTTTCGCGGCCAATGTTGGCGGTCCGGGCTCCCCTGCGGCGGGCGCCCGAAACGCCGTGATGGTCGGCTTCCTCGCCGACGCTGGAGTACCCATCGGCTTCGCGGAGTGGATGAAGTACGGACTGCCCCTTGTTCCGGTGCTGGCGCTAACCGTGGGCGCCTACATGTACATCCGCTGTAAGCCGCGGCTGGCCGTCCAGACCGTAAATCCCGGCGAGGTCGTGAGGCGCGAGGTGGCGCAGCTCACTCGGTTTAGCGCGAAAGAAGCCCTCATGGCGCTGATCCTCGTGGGCCTCGTGATCGCCTGGATGACGCTTCACACCACGCTCGGAATGGGTGGGGCGACCCTGGCGGCGATGAGCGCGATGTTCTTGTTCCGCATAGTCGTCTGGGACGATATTCAGAAGGGGGTGGCCTTCGACGTGGTCGGGCTCTACGCCGCCGCCTCCGCCATGGCGGTGGGACTGGGCCTGACCGGGGCGGGACTCTGGCTGGCCAGCGAGACACTGAACTTGCTGCCTGGCTTCATGAGCGAGGGGAACGGCCTGGTCCTGGGCGTGAGCATCATCACGGGCACCGTGACCAACTTCATGAGTGATGGGGCCACCGTCAGCACGCTAGGTCCCTTTGCGTTGCCCATGGCCGAGCTGGGCGACGTGTCCGTCTGGAAGGTTGGGCTGATGGTGTCCTTCTCCTCCTCGTTCGCCAACGTGCTGGTCGTGGGGACCCCCAACAACGCAATGGTGTTCGCCATGAGCAAAGACCCCGAAACGGGCGAGCGGCTCCTGAGCGTATTCGACTTCATTAAATACGGCCTACCCCTGACTCTGCTGCAGATGATAGTCATGTGGGGTTGGGCGCTCTTCGGGTATTGGTCGTTGTTCTCCTGGCCGTAGCCGGACGCCTCCCTAATTCCCGGGGGGTTCAATTCCTCAGTCGACCACCACTCCGCGCGCCTCAAGCTCTGCAATAGTCTCTGGGTCCTGCGACCGGCCTGAAAGCCTCGCGGGTAGCTGGTGGCCGATCTGGACAAGGAGTGATGCTGCGACCAGCGCCGCCTCAAAGATCAGTCGCCTCGGGCATCAGTGGATGTGAGCCTAGGATGGGTCACTATCGCTGCTACTCGGAGCGCCTGGTCTAGAGGAAACGACGGCGTCAAACATGGAGCGCATTTCAGCGACATCTTCCTCGCTGGCCGGGTGATGCCCGTATAGCGCCCGGTTGAACGCGCTCGTGGCCGCCTCGACGAGCCCGGTGGGGAACATTTTTCTGAGCGTCGGCCGGAACTCCGAGGCGGTGTCCGGGGCTCCTCGCCGAATGTCGTTCTCCTCCGCAACGGTAAGCAGCTCGTAGTACATGCGTAGCGCGCTTACAACTCCCGACGGACCATCCGGGAGACCATAAACCCTCCGTCGCTTTCGCAGTCGGCCCTTGAGGTTGGGCACGAGCTGGGACAGGAGGTTGGCGAGATGTGAAAGAAGCTCCACTTCCTCACGCACGGACTCTCGCTGGGCCTGTCCGGCGGGTCTCCGCATCAGCCTTTGCGTTGATCTCCACATCAGGTATATGGCTAGCAGGATCAAGAACAAGAGGAGCGCCCCGAAGAACATGTTAAGGAGGCTGCCGAGGGTGTCCAGTTGCGGCTCAGCTGCGACGGCGTCCGTGGACGTGGTCCCCGTTGGCGTGGGGAACTGGAAGAACTCCGCTTCTTCGCCGGTCGGTTCCGGCGGCTCGAACAACGTGTCCCTCATTCTGCCGATCATCTCGATGAGGAAGGCGATCGGGGAGAGTATGACCAGGATTACTCCCCTGAACAGGGCGTAGAGAATAGCGGCGGCGCCAAGCCCCGCCGCCTGAAGTAGGGCTCCAACGGTGAACAGGAGACTCTCCGCTCCTCGGCCCACCGGGGAAGCCAGCAACGAATACCACCAGTGAGGCGCTCCAAAGACGAGCCCCGCCCCGGTGACGGCCGCCACCACCGTGGCGATAGCCTTGGGCCAGGTGCGAGCTTTGGAGGATTCCCGCGACTCCGGCACCAGATGCCCGATGTTCAGGCCCGCCAGGCCTGCTGCGAAGAAGACGAGAATCAACGGCAAGGTGCTGAGTTGCGCGGGGTTGGTCATGTCGATTAGGGCCGAGAGCCCCAGGACTACTACACCCGCCTTGAAGCTAGTTTCGAGGAGGTTCGTCGGAGACTCGGACCCGGCGAGGACGATTCCTCTCCACCACAGGAGTAGACCGGTGATGGCGACTGACGTCGCTGTGGCTCTGAATGTCTCCAGCACGGGGTCCCCGAGCATCTCCGCCATCCAGAAAAGCTCTAACTGGCCCGGGACGACGTGGTAGCCAACAGCCAGGTATGTGGCCGCGACTCCTATGAGCAGCGACAGCAAGTAGGCGCGCGCGGCCGACCTGATGAGAACGAGCCCCAGAGCAGTGTTTGCCGCGATGGAGAGGCCAAATATCGCCACGACCGACGTCCAGCCAAGGGGGCTGTCGGTCCGGCCGATCGCTAAGCCCACCACGCCCAGCGCGGCGTATACCCACGAGCTCTCCGACAGCACGATGGCGACGAGGAGTAACCTACGCTGTGACACGTTGGGCCTCCGCCTCAAGGAAGGTCAGGTGGTCGCGGATGCTGTGGAATATGACTCCGTCGGGTAAGTCGGCAAAGTCCTTCCCGCCAACGTACACCACGACCATCTTGAAGCCCCGCCTCCTTAGCTCCTGAATCGTGCTCACTAGCTCTGGGGGCAGGAGAGATGTCACACAAACGACAGTCGACCCATAGGGAAACCGCCGAGCGACCTCGGCGAGTTGCTCGGACATAGGCCCTATGGCGAAGGCCCCGCTGGTGAACGGCCGAATTGTCGCCAACGCGCCCAGGACGACCCCGACGTGGTCCGGGTCGGTGCTTGGGGGCACCGTTATGGGTGAGCCGGGCCGCATCGGCATGTCGTTGACGTACATCCCCAGGTCGTAACCCCGTTGGCCCGCGTATACGGCGATGGATGCGGCCGCGGTGATCACCCTTTCGAGCTCGTCCGGCAAATGGCCGCGCCAGTACGGTACGGTCGTGTCCACGGCTACCGCCAGGACCACCGTGTACTTCGAGCTCGGGTCGAAGGTGCGGACCTGCAATCGCTGGAACCTCGCTGTCGCCTTCCAGTCCACGACCTTCATCGGGTCCCCCTGCCGATAGTCACCGATGCCGGACGGCCTCGCGGGGTCTGGAAATATCTCCAGACCTCCCTTCACGTCTCCAAGCGGACTGGCGGACGTTATTCCCAGCTCCTCCAAAGGGTAGACCCTGGGGTAGACCAGGAGTTCGTCCTGATTCGGTGCAGAGGCCCGCGTGCGAAGAAAACCGAAGGCGTCGCCGCTCTCGATTTCCACCGGGCCAATCCGGTATAGACCGCGAGCCCTAGCTTTTAGCCGGTGGGTCCATCGCCTTCGCTCGAACCACGCCATCGAGGTCAGGTGCGTCAGACCGGTGCCACCGTATGGAGCCCTGTCATCTCTCTTCACTTCGAGTCCGTCGGGCATCGTGTCGTCCACCCAGACCCACGCCAAAGGCACCGCCTTCTTGTTGGTGAGCGACACGGTGATGGAGGTCTCCTCGCCCTCGAAGACACGACTCTCGAGCAGGCGCCGCTCGTAGAACACTTCATAGAGAGACAGCCGATTCCACGCCAAGGAGATGGCGGTGGACGCCACGCCCATGAGACCGAAGGCGATGACAAGCCCAAGGCCATTAAGGATGCCGGCCAGGAGAATTAGAGCGGAGAAGGGGCCCCAGAACACCGGCCACCACCGTCCGGTGGTAGTTGGATTCACGAATGGGATATTGGCGCTCTTGTGCGGCATCCGCGGATGGGGCGTTTTCTCCGCAGCTTCATGGTGCTCGTGAGCGTAAGCTTGCGGTGCCGGGCTAGATGATGTTGTCGGTCCCGGCAGTCGCCGTCCTCAGATTAGTCTACTTGGCCGCTCGGGGCCACCATTCTTCGACCGACCTAGTGGACCACCACGCCACGCGCCTCAAGCTCTGTAATGGTCTTCAAGTCCGCGGTGCGTTCCGGGAGCCAGACCTCGTCTCCTTTACCTAGACCGGTGTTCTTTAGCAGGGGAGAGAAGTCTTTCGTGCCTGTGCCAAAGACGTGAAGAAGACTGAGTGAGTTCAGGTTTACGAGTGCGATAGCCTTACGCAAGAGATCATGGCACGATTCCTTAGCCGCCTGCCTATGACGCCTAGCTATGCGGGATTCCCCTCTGCAGGCATTCTCACTACCAGGCGTATCGGCAGCGGTCTCCCGTACCACCTTCAGCACCACTCCGTCGAGCTTAGTCACCAACACCTTCTGGCCCCCTTGGATCAAGTAAAGGGAGCACGTCCTGGATACCGCAGGACTGTGCCGCTTTTTGCCTATTCCTCCAGCGCCTCTCTGAAGATACGGGCGAAATCGTCGAATGTGACGGTGCTGTCGACGTTCTGGCACTCCAGGGCCGTTGACGGAGTGCCGCGGTCCGTGAAGCGCCACTCCGGGGGCCTGGAGAAGCTCCAGCGGCGTAGGGACCGGTAGTGGCGTGCCAGCAAGGTGTCGGTGCGGGTATTTCGCGAGCCGCTGGGGTAAGCGAAGTGGGGGGCACGAAGCCCAGGTGCTCGGCGTAGGCCTCATTCGACGCATCGACCTCCGCCAACACGGCCTCTTCACCTTCCTCGGTCAGGAGCTCGGCCAGCTTCGGGTGCGTCGCGGTATGTGCGCCGATCTCCCAACCGGCGTCGAGCAGCTCCGCAGCTTGGTCCCAGGTGATGAACGGCTTTTGCACGGCGCCCTCCGTCGAGGTTTGTACCATGGCCGCTCTCCCTTCCGAGGCCGCTGAGGTACTGCCGGAGATCACGTAGGCGGTCGCGGACATCTCGTACTCCCGCAGGATTGGCAACACGTTGGTGACGGCGTCCAGCCAGCCGTTGTCGAAGTGGAGCGCGGCTGCGTGATCGGGTAACTCGGCCGCTCCCGCGAGCCAGTCGACAACCTGGGTCGTGGAGACGACGGCCCAGCCTCCGTCCGCCAGGAGATCGAGGTGCCGTCGAAACTCGGACGCGGCGATCACCCCCGTCGCCCTATGCTCGGGCAGGCCCGTCAGCGAAGGATCGTAGTCGTCGTAGACGTGGTGGTAGACCAGAATGGGCACGCGCTGGGAGATCATCGCGAGCCGCCAGCCCCGGGCTACTGGGTGGCCGCTCCGGCTATCCTGTGTACGAGGTTGTTCTTGAAGTCGGCCAGGTAGATGTGGCCGGCGCTGTTGACCACAACCGAGACGATAGCGCCGATGGCGCCCGTGCGCACCAGTACCTTCCCTGACTCCACTGTGCTCTCGCTGTCGCCGGCCAGGACCGTCGATATTATTCCTGTTGCGCCGTCGACTCTCCGGACACGAATCCCGCCGTCCGCGATGAACACGTTTCCTTCACCGTCGACGTCGACTCCCGACGGAACGGCGAGCGCAGCTTCCGCCGCTGGGCCGCCGTCCCCGGCGTATCCGGCTCCGGACGCGTCGACGAGGATTCGTTCGGACGAATACTCCTTGGCCTGCGCCGATGCAAGATAGAAATTCACACCGCGCTCGGAGTGTTTCCCAATACCGGCGAGGGTGGTCATTACGCCGGTGCTGCCGTCGACGCGGCGGACGCGGTGGTTGTCGCTGTCGGCGATGAAGAGGTTCCCGGCGCCGTCCACGGCGACGCCTCTGGGCTCGGCCAAAAGCGCCTCGGTGGCAGGTCCGCCGTCTCCTCCGAGTCCCCGTTTTCCGGTGCCCGCAATGGTGTCGATGAGCCCGGTTCTAGCGTCTACTTTTCTGACGCGGTGATCGGTGACGATATAGATGTTCCCGTCGGCGTCTACGCGAACGTCGCTGACGTCGCGTATCATCGCCTCCGTGGCAACCTTTCCGTCACCGAACTCGCCCTTACGAGGGTTGCCGATTCCTCCTCCGGCCACGGTGGTGATGATGCCGGTAGCCGCGTCGATCCTTCGGACCTTACCGGTCGTATCCTCGAGGACGAACACGTTCCCTGCGCGGTCCACGGCCACGCCCTTGGGCTCGGAGACGTTGGCCTCCAGCGCCGGCCCGCCATCCCCGGCGGACCTGATCTTCCCTGTCCCGGCGATAGTGGTGATCGTCGCGCTGACGACGTCTACTTTGCGCACCCGGTGGTCGCTCGAAATGTAAAGGTTGCCTTCACTGTCCAACGCTACGCCGGTGGGAGCGAACACCCCGGCCTCGGCCGCAGCCCCGCCGTCGCCATCAAACTGCGGCGACCCTGTGCCGGCATAGGTCGATAGCCCAGCCGCCACGGGCTGCGCCGCCGCGGCAGCGGCCGATGGTTGCTGCGGCGCGCCCACCGGGGCGACCTCGCTGGGTTCCTCGGCCGCGCCGCACGATACCATCATGAGGAACGCGACGGCGGCCGCAAGAGAGGAACCTGCGACGCGAATCCATCGTGCGAACAGTATGTCTGGACCGTTGAGTTCAGCTGTGTCCATTTCCCACCTCCAGTGTCGCCTCGGCCAAAGCTAGCACGCAGCGGGCCACCCGTCAACGCGGACCTTTCCGCACTGTCTATCAGATAGTACGCTCCGTTTCGGTTGACAGTTCTCCTAGGGCAAGCTATAACGCCACAGGGGCGCGAACACCACAAATCTCAGAGCAAGAAAGGAGCTCCGCATGAAGATTACCGACATCGAGCTCATACCCATCTACCCCCGTCTGGCCGGAAGGTACGACAAACTCAAGGTACGCACGCATGGCCTCGAGTATCGAATAGTCGTCAAGATCACGACCGACAACGGAATCGTCGGCTACGGCGACCATCGCTCCAGGCCGGCGACGGCGCCAAACGAGTCCATCTTCGAACCGCTAATCGGGCGCAACCCGTTCGACTTCCTAAACAACAATTTCGAGGCTTCCTTGGCCGGAGCGTTGTACGACGTCATGGGCAAGTACCTCGAGGTCCCGGCTTACAAGCTCATGGGTCAGAAGGTGAGGGACGGCGTGACGGTCGCAGCATGGTGCCGACCCTCCCCACCCGCGGACTTCCGGGAGGAGATCAGCCGGGCGGTCTCCGAGGGTTACCGGGTCTTCAAGATGCACACCGACTCCAGGTACGACCCCATCGAGCAGACCCGCGCAGCCGAGGAGGTGGCGCCCGACGGATTCAAGCTCCACTATGACTTCAACGGGAGCGGCCGCACCGTGGCGGGGCTGCTGCCCTTAATAAGCGAGATGGAGCGAGAGCATCCGATCGTCGCATGCATTGAGGACCCGCTTCCCGCCAACGACATTGCGGGCTGGCGCGAACTGAGGAGCCGGACCCGCATCCCGCTGGTCTATTCCCGGAAGGTGCTGGGCGGGTTGCAAGAGGCCATCTACGGCGTCGCCGACATCTTTATGATCGGGGACTTTCGCCACGGGCAGGCCGGCATCGGAGAGACCCTTGCGGTAGGGGCAGCCTACTCGAAGCTCAATATCCAAACGATAATTCAGCTTACGGGAGGGACGCTTACCAAGGCCCTTGCGTTGCATATGAACGCCGTTCTGCCGACCTCGACCGGCCACATGATAAACCTGGACGACCAGTACGCGGAAGATATCACGACGGCGCGTATTCCGGTGATCGAGGGTTACTCTCCCGTGCCGGAGCGGCCCGGGCTCGGCTACGAAGTCGACGAGGCTGCTCTAAGGCGCCTCGCCGCCCAGAAGCCGCGAGAAACGCCAAGGCACGTGGCCATCCTCCACCTGCCCGGCGGCAAGAAGGTGTACAGCCTGCGGCAGCCGAGCGTGCAGCGCATGACGGGCCGCGAGGAAGGGGCCATACCAGGCATCGGGATGGAGGTCTGGGAGGACGACGGCACGCCGGGGTTCGAGAAGACCTACGAGCGGGTGAAACACGAGGAAGGCTGACTTGCCGCTAACAAGCGACGAATCAGACCAGAAAAGTCAATGCTCTCTATTCTTGTCCCTTCTCCCCCGTCGGGAGAAGGCTAGGATGAGGGGGATCATGCCGCGTTCTCCGGCTCCTGTAAACATACATATGCCGCAGCACTGGCTACTGCGCGGGCTCGCCGAACACTTCGATCTCCACCGCACCCGTGTTTCCGCCGCTGGTCTCGACGGCCTCGAACCGTAGCCGCGAAGTCGTCAGCTCGACGTCGAAGTAGTGGACAGAGTTCGCGTCCCCTATCTTGAACGGCCCGTGGGTCTCGCCCCCTTCCGTCTTTATCCGAAAGGAGGAGATCTGGGCTGACGAGCCCATGGTGCGCGTCCAGAACCCGATCGACGTGACGCGGGTCCGCGACGGGAGCTCGACCTCAATCCACGCGTTGTCCCCATCGCCGTCGCTCGACCATTGCGTTCCCGGGTCGCCGTCTATAGCGTTGCGGGCGCCCCATGTGCCCTCGTTGCCGCCTCCACCGAAGTTGCTGCTGACGGCGGCTACTCGCCCGCCGTTGCGGACCAGGGCGAGGTTCTCGCCCCTGCCGGCCGGCGCGGAGAAGCGCGCCGGAGAAGCGAACGGTTTGGAGGTGTCGACGAGGAACCAGGAGAGGAACGCGGCGTCTCCCTCGAACGGGTTGCGCTTCTGGACCGGGGTCTCCGGTGGAATACCCTCGGCGTCGCCGGGCGACATCTCTAGCGAGCCGATTATGGCGTTCTGATACTCGATCTTGCCTGAGATCTGGTAGATGAACTCCGGGCCCGGGTGCGTGTGGACGCTTGTGCGCCCATCGGGCGGTACGAGAACGTGTACGAACGCAGCCATCGGACCGGCCGGAATCTCCTCTAGGGGAGAGCTCTCGAACACCAGGCGCGAATCGAGAGCACCGCCGGGGGGCGCCGAGCCGGGTGCGGCAAGCCGTATCTCCCAGAGGACGGCGGTCCCCGACACAGCCCCGTGGCGATGGACCTCGCCCGCTGTAACCGCCGCGCCTTCCCCCTCACGGAGTTCCCTAGCCGCGGCGCCGGCAGCCAACGACTGGGACCCCTCCCTGGCGTACGCGAAGGCGAACTGGTGGGAATGCTCGATGGACGCTCCTGCGGCGAGTGGGACCTCGTGCGCCACCCACGCGACCTCACCCGGGGGCGCCTCGTCGAGGACCACCCGCGCCAGCTCCGTCGTCACGGCATTGCCTCCGAGTGCGCCACCGCCCATGGAGAGCGCCCCGACGGGGGAAGCGGGCATCGTCTGTTTGGCTGGCTCGCCGGGGCCGGGCTCGTCGCCGCACGCTCCGAAGGCGATGGCGAAGGCCAGCGGAATTAGCCGGAGAAGACCCGTAACTCGTACCACACTCTTCCTCTATTACCCCGATGCCTGTAGACCCAGTACACCCTCAGCTTATCCCATGCTGCAACAGACCCCGGATAGTTCTTCGGGCCACGCTACGGGTCAGGAGTCGGGGTCATCCCGGATTATACTGCGCTATGATTGCAGCGGTAAGCATCACGAGACCGAGCACGATATGACAGCGGAAACGCCGGTACCCGGGGAGGCTCCCGCCCCTTTTCCGACAAGGCTGAAGCCGATGCTGGCCCGGCTCGTCCAGAAGCCTTTCTCTCACCCCGATTGGCTGTTCGAGCCGAAGCTGGACGGCTATCGAGCGCTGGCGTTCGTACGCCACGGCGAAGTGACCCTGCGGAGCCGCAACGAGAACGACCTGACAGACCGCTACCCGGAGGTGGTCGAGGAGCTCGAGGGTAGAGGCGAGTTAGAGGTGGTGCTCGACGGCGAGATTGTGGCCCTTGACCCAAGTGGGCTGCCCGACTTTGGGCTGCTGCAGAATAGCTCCGGGTTCGGGCCCGGGAGAGGGTTCTGGGCAGGGCGAGCATCCAGCAGCACCAGGCGCAACGACGACCGCGGGACGATTACGTACTACCCCTTCGACCTCCTGTACCGCAGCGGCAGCAGTCTGCTCCAGGCTCCCCTGTCGCAGCGGAAGACGGCGTTGGCTGAGGCGCTGAGTCCCACTGATAGAGTTAGGCTCGTGGACCACGTTGAGGCTGAGGGGGAGACGTTTTTCGAAGCCGCGGTGAAGATGGGGCTCGAGGGGATGGTGGCCAAGCGCGTCGATAGCCTCTACCGTCCTGGCGCCCGTACGGATATGTGGCTGAAGGTCAAGGCCTCCCAATACCAGGACTTCGTGGTCGGCGGGTACACGAAGGGCTCTGGGGCCCGCGCGCCGACCTTCGCCTCTCTGGTGGTTGGACAACGTAAAGGCGACGAGCTTGTTTACGCCGGTCGGGTGGGGAGCGGCTACGACAACGCGACTCTCGAGCAGCTTCGGAGCCTGCTGGAAATGCTGGAGACCGCCCGGTGCCCGTTCGCCGATCACCCCGAGCTATCCAACATCGATGCCCGATGGGTGCGTCCGAAGCTAACGGTCCATGTGAGGTTCGCGGAGTGGACCCACGAGAACATACTCCGCGCACCGGTCTTCCTGGGGGTCAAGTAGCCTGATGATTCCAAGCGCCTCTTTGAAAGGATCGTACTACGGAGAGGACTTGCATACCCCCTTTGAAAATGGGGCCAGGGGGATTTCACCGCTGCGCCGCCCGCGCGAACCGGGTCAAAAAAAGAGAGGCAGGCTCATGCCTGCCTCTCTTGCTCACGTCCTTTGCTCGCTAGGCCCGCCCCGACACCGGGTACCGCTTCCACTTGGGTGCAGGGTCTGCCTGGCTAGAGAAAAGGGTGGTTAGAAGCGGGGTCGGTAGCCGCCGCCGCCGCCGCCACCACCACCACCTTCGCCATCTCGGTTCTCTCTCGGTCGTGCCTCGTTGACGGTTAGCGGCCGGCCGTTGAAGTCCTTGCCATTCATTCCTTTAATCGCGGTCTCAGCCTCGTCGTTGTTAGACATCTCAACGAATCCGAAACCCCGGGACCGCCCGGTCGTTCGGTCTGTGATTACCCTGGCGGAAGTCACCTCTCCGTACTCGGTAAAGGCTACCTGGAGGTAATCGTCGGTGGTCTCGAACGGTAGATTGCCCACATAAATGTTCATGCGGCGCTCCTTAGTGTTAGATTCTCCTCAGCCAAAGCAAGCGTCGCAAGCGAGTCGTGTAAAACAGGAAACGCGGGAAGCGGAACGAGGTTGCAACTGGTCATCGGAGTCTTCACGGGCCATTATACCACCACTGTAAATCCGAGACAAAACCGCCCGCGGCTTCAGCGCCGTACGCCCCAGCGCTGTCGCCCTGAGCCCTTCGGCAAGCTCAGGATGAACTCCGCGAAGGGCATGGGGTGGTGGGAGGCCTCAGGCGCTTCGCCGAGCACCACCGCGTAACCCTGGATCACCCCCGCGCACCCCGGCCTGAGCGCCGCCGAAGGGCGTGTCGCAAGCTCCGAAGGCTCCTCAGCGTCAAAGGTGCCGGCATACCTAAGACAATGCCTGCTAACCTATCAGGTTGCGGCGCGTTCTCATTGACGACTAGGACGCCCTAAGAAGGACCGCGGCTGACCAGACGGATGGTACCTAGCCGCGTTCAGTGGACAGGAAAACGCTTATTGGATAAGATGTCCGGCGTGCTCCGCTCAGGGACTTAGGTCGCCGAAACGAGACTTTATAGACCAACGTCGCGGCCGAATCCAAACTGTGAGCGGAGTCGTATTTGGGGTCGAGGGTGCCTATCGCTCGTCCCCACGTGCGGTTGTCTTGTCGAGATCAAGGAGGACGGTTTGACACAAGACTTGAACCAGGCCAAGGAGCTGGCCCAGGGCATAGCGGAGAACGTGCGGAAGGTCATTCTGGGCAAGGATGACGCGGTGGAGTTGGCAGTCATCGCGTTGATGTGCCAGGGCCACATCCTGATTGAGGACGTTCCCGGAGTCGGCAAGACGATGCTGGCCAGGAGCCTGGCCCGCTCTACCGACTGCTCGTTCAGGCGAATCCAGTTCACCCCCGACCTGCTGCCGAGCGATATAACCGGAGTCTCGATCTACAATCAGAAGAGCGGCGACTTCGAATTCAAGCAGGGCCCAATCGTCTCTCAGATGGTGCTGGCCGACGAGATAAACCGCGCCACTCCTAAGACCCAGTCTGCCCTACTCGAAGCGATGGACGAACGACAGGTCACCGTCGAGGGTGTCACTCACATAATTCCGAGCCCATTCACCGTCATGGCCACTCAGAACCCAATTGAATACGAGGGCACATTCCCCCTTCCTGAGGCGCAGCTAGACCGGTTCTTCATCATGATCACGCTAGGCTATCCGTCACTGGAGCAAGAGCTGGCGATAGTCCGGGATCAACAGATAGCGCATCCGATCGAATCGCTTACGGCGGTGGCTTCTCCCGAGGAGATAGTGTCGGTGCAAGAAGCGGTCAAGTCCATCTACGTGGACGATCTCATTAGAGAGTACATCGTGACCATAACTAAGGGAACGCGCGAGCGCGAGGATGTGGCGTTGGGGAGTTCCCCTCGCGGATCGCTGGCGTTGTTCAGAGGTGCTCAAGCTATGTCTCTCATACGCGGGAGGGACTTCGTTCTGCCCGACGACGTCAAAGAGCTTGCGGTCCCGATGCTGCGGCACAGGATCATCCCGTCGGCTGCGGCGCGGATGCAGGGTGTCCAGAGCAAGGACATCGTGGAAGAGCTTATCGAAGAGTTCCCCGTACCCGGAGCGGCGGCCACGGGTACAGCGGGGCGATGACAGAAGGCCGGGCTCCTGTCCAATTCTCGCGCCGGTTTTACCTTATCGTAGCTCTGTCCCTTGTGACCCTGGGTACAGCGATGGCAACGGGGTTCGCGCTCTTCTATCGGCTGCTCTACGTGCTCGTCCTTACCGGGGTGCTCAGCTACGTATGGAGCTGGCTCACGATGAGGTCCATGGAGGTCACGGTGCACCGCCGTGCCCGTCAGGTTAGCGTCGGGGACTCCGTAGAAGAGGAGATCACCGTCCGGAATTTGAGCACCCTTCCCAAACATGCGCTAGAGGTCCAGGACACGACCGACCTGCCCGTCGTCTCGACAGGCATGGCGGTAGGCCTGCGAGGTGGGGCCTCGGGATGGTGGCGAATGCACACCACGCCTCGTACCCGCGGAGTGTACACCCTTGGCCCGTTGCGGGTCTCGAACGTCGACCCGTTCGGCATATTCCGGCGAGAGCGGCTTTTCGGGGAGACCGATACCCTTACCGTGTTCCCGCGGGCCTACGACCTGCCCGGGTTCACGGTGCCCGCTGCGGATATCATGGGCGACAGCTCGGTACGCCGGCGGACGCACAACGTCGCTCCACACGCCTCCACCGTGAGGGACTATGAGCCCGGTGATAGCCTCAGCCGGGTCCACTGGAAAACGACGGCGCGTTTGGGGAAGCTGATGTCTAAGGAGTTTGACCTTGGCCGCGCGGCCGAGGTCTGGCTCCTGCTCGATCTACACGGCGAGGTGAGGGCGGGCGAGTTGGAAGAGAGCACCGACGAGTACGGAGCCTCCGTAGCTGCGTCGCTCGCGCGAAAGTATGCAAAGGCGGACCTGCCGGTCGGGCTTCTGGCCTACGGGGACCAGCGATACTTCCTTCCGGCCGAGACGGGTTCGAGCCATCTCGAGCGCGTTCTCTTCTATCTGGCTATGGCCAGAGCAGAGGGCGAGACGCCTCTGGAAGTCGCCCTTCCCAAAGAAGAGCTTCTATGGACTCACCAGAGTTCGCTGGTAGCCATCACCTCCTCGCCGAACCCTGAGTGGGTGGTGGCTCTCGGCGAGCTGTCGAAGCGGGGAGTGAAGGTTCTCGTAGTCCTTATCGACGGCGAGTCGTTCGGCGGAGACCTCGACAACTCGAGGGTAATGGAGGCTATCTATTCAAAAGGCCTCCCAACGCACATCGTTAGGAAGGGAGAGGATATACCAACGGCGTTGAGTCGCCGTGTGAACGCCCCAGTAGCCGGTGACACGGAGCGATTCGAGGAGGTACTCTCAACGGCATGAGCGTAGGCCAAGCGGCGGCGTCGTACGCGCAGGAGATCTGGCTGGCTCAGAGGACCCGTCGCCTTCGTGAGTTCGGCGACAGGTACTCGCCGAACGAAGGCTGGGAGACCTTTGCGCTCATCTTCGCCGCGGTCGGCCTGGCCATCTGGACGGTCGGCTACGCGGACTGGGTCGAGACACCGGGCCTGATGGGCATCGTCATCTGGTCGTCTGTATCCGGGCTGGCGCTCGGCAAGGTCAGGTGGCCCTGGCCTGTCACACTCTTGATCGGACTGCTATTCGGATTGTTCGTTGTAGCGTGGCAAGCCACGTCCTTCGCTCCCGGACTCCCGCTGCCGGACCAGCTCAGTGATTTAGCGCAACGCTTTGCGGCATTCTACGAGGCTGCTTCCACCGGCGGCATCAGCACGGACCTTATGCCGTTCGCTGCCCTCCTTCTGACAGGCGCCTGGCTTCTCGGGTTTCTGGGCGCCTGGTTTCTGTTCAGATTCGGCAATATCTGGGTGGGGCTCGTCGCCGCCGGCGTCGCTATACTCACGAATCTGAGCTTCCTCCCCGACTATTTCGCCGCAAAGTTCGGCCCTATATCCATCAGCATGGAGCTGGTCTTTCTGCTGTTCATGTTCGTGGCCATGCTTCTGGTTGCCAGACGCACTCTCATGGAGCGGCACGAGGATTGGCGGCTGGCCAACATAGGCGTGCTAGCAAGAGGGGGCGGTGTGGCGCTTCGTACCATCGCCGGCCTGTCGGTCGCCGTGCTCCTCCTATCGGCCCTTCTGCCTCTTAAAGTCTACGTCAACTCCGTCGCCGTAAACCTGTGGAACGTGGGCCGGTCCCCCATCGAAGGGATGGAGGACGAGTTCGCCCGTCTCTTCTCCGGGATAGTGTCACATAGGGACGTAGCGGGCCGCTTCTTCGGCAAGACACTGCCGTTTCAGGGAAAGATATCCTTCGGCGGCGACGTGGTGATCTGGGCGAACTCAGAGCGCCCGGCCTACTGGGTGTCCCGCACGTACAGCAAGTACACGTCGCTCGGATGGATCGCCGGCGACACGCAGTCCCAGACCGTCGGCCCCGACTCCTTGCCACCGCCCCCGCAGGAGGCGCTAAGGCGTATACCTCTGTTCCAGAGCCTCCAGCTCACCTTCTCGACCAAGGACATGCTCCACGGCGGCAACATCGATTGGGTCAGCCGTGACGCCACCGTCGAAACCCTGGCCCCGCTGAAGTTCACCATCAACCTGAATGACAAGGCTAGCTGGGCCGAGCTTCCAGCGGAGCTTCGAACGCTTGCATCGGATTTGAATGACCAGCTCAACGCGGTGCCGCGGCCGGCCAGCGTGGAGTCCCATGCCGCAAAGATGCTGCCTCCGGACATGCGTTTGATCGAAGTCCATCCCAAGACGCAGAACGCCGTACGATTCGATCGGGTCGTAGTCGAACGGAAATCGCCGACGGTCCCCGACGTAACCGCCTGGAGATTCACCGAGCCTCTAGAGGAAAACGGCAACTATGTGATGCGGGCGCTGGTGTCCGATGCCACGTACGCCGAGCTGGGTCGCGCAGGAATTGCGTACAGCGGGTTCATCAAGGACCACTACTTGCAGATCCCCTCCACGCTTCCTGAGAGGGTTCGGGAACTTGCAGCGGACATAACCGAAGACGCCGCGAGCCCATTGGACAAGGCGCTGGCGCTCCAGGACTGGCTGCGGGGCCCGGAGCTGACGTACTCGCAGGACATCGATAAGCCTCCGTCGGACGAGGACGCCGTCGACAACTTCCTGTTCGAGACCAAGACCGGCTACAGCGACTACTACGCCTCATCGATGGCGGTGATGCTGCGGTCGGTAGGAGTACCGGCGAGACTCGCCGCGGGTTACGCCCCCGGCGAGGCTCAGAGCGACACGCGGAGAAGGGCAGTCCGCGACTCAGATAGCCACGGGTGGGTCCAGGTCTACTTCCCGGGATACGGCTGGATCGACTTCGAGCCCACGCCCGCATGGCCGCTTCCCGAGCGTGGCCCGGCCCCACAGGCTGCCCCCGCTGAAGCCACAGAGCAAGTGGAGGAGGAACCAGTCGACTTGGGCGGCCTGAGCACGACCGAGGACGTCCAGGAGTGCTTCAACGACGCGGAGACCGCCGAGGAAGAGGAGGAGTGCCTGACAGCGGCAGGCCTGCTCGACCTGGACGAGGATTTCGGCGATTTGGGCGACATTGGCGCCAGCACCTCTCTGCTAAGGCTGTTGGCGCCGCTGCTGGGGCTGTTCGCCATCCTGGCGGCGACTTGGATTCTTGGTTGGGCTCTTTGGACCAGGGGGCTTGGGAAGGCTACCCCGGCCGAAAGGGCGTACATCAAGCTGAGCAGGCTGGGGGCGTTGGCGGGACTTAGACGGCCGGCGCACCATACTCCGCTTGAGTATGCGAGGTGGCTCGGCTCCGCCATTCCTACGATCGCAGTAGGGACGCAAAGCGTGGCGTGGAGCTTCGCGACCGGGCGGTACGGCGACCCAGAGATATCGCAGCAATCTACCGAGGATTTGGAGTCCGCCTGGCGGAGTATCCGAGGTGGCCTGCTGGCGAGGGTCGCGAGAAGGCTCGTGCCCGTGGGCCGCGCGTCCGCCACCCCTTAGCCCGAATCCACCGAAGGACACCGATGGACGGCGTGAGGGCAGCGGAAGGGGGTGGGTGAGGGAGCTACAGGGGAGATGGCCTGGGGTCTTGGGGTAGATGGGAGGCCGGCGGGCGGTCTTCAGTGGCCGCACAGGGCCCCTAAGGCCCTATGCGGGAGTTGCGATGCGCGGGAAGGCGAGAGGATACGCAGCAGGGGACTCTCGCGACCGGGGTGGCGCGAGATTGCGGGGACGTTGGGTCAGTTGCAGGCTGGCCGTCAGGCCGGGAACGGAATGGCTTGCAGCCGGGCCAAGGCGCGAGTGAACTGGGTTTCCCAAGGCCAGCGCCGGGGGAGATGCAAAGTGAGGCGGCGCGCCGAGCGGGTGATCCGTCCCACCAGAGCGAAGACCCGCCGCCTGAGGGTCTTGGTGATCACGGTCCGCTCGCCCAGACCAATCCGCGCCGTCCAGCGGGCCAGGTTATGCGCCATCACCTGGACCGCCAGCCAGGCGCCGTTGGCGGCGAAGCGCGCCGACGGCATGTGGTTCAGCCCGACGCCGTACTTGAGGTCGCGTATGGCGTTCTCGACCTCGGCGTGGCGGCGATGATCGGCCTCCAGTTCCAGCGTCTCCCCATCGCGGTCGGTGATGAAGGCGTGATAGCTGTATCTGGCGAAGAGGGCGAGCTGGGAACCGGGCGTCGGCTTCACCCGCCGGACAATGAGCCGCACCGGCGCGGCGTCCGGCTTGGTCTGGAACGGGGTGTAAGTCGTCTCGGCGACATCGGCGGCGCCGTCCATCCAGTAGGGAATGGGAGTCCAGTCCTCCTCTGGTATCGCCTCGATCAGATCCCGCAGCCTGGCGCGCTGGCGGATGGTGATAGAGAAGCGGACATCCATTTCCCGGCAGGCGGCAACGACAGTGTGGGCGTAGAAGCCGCTGTCGGCCCGCACCGTGAGTTGTCCCCTGGCCCCGCCGTAGCGCACCCGCCCCACCGTCTCACGCAGGAAGTGGGCGGCGCCACGGGCGGTGTTGGCCCGGCCCTCGCGCAGCCGGGACATCAGCACCTCGCCGGTGCCGGCGGCAATGGCCAGCAGCGGGTGATAGCCGCGGGCGCCGGTATAGCCGTGGTGGCGCGCTCCCTCCTTGGCCAGTCCATAGGTCTCGCAGATGGTCGAGTCCAGGTCGATGGTCAGGGGCGAGTCGCCGGGTCCGGCCCCAGCGGCCCAGGCCCGGGCCAACAACTGGCGGCTCACGCGGTCGAGTTGACGGACATGCCCCCACCGGAAGCTGCGCAGGAAGGTCCCCAGGGTGGATGGCGCCTTGACCACGCAGCCTAGAACACCAACCGTCCCACCAGCGCGCAGCGCATCGGCGTCGTCGATGCAGTCGCCGCCTGCCAGCGCGGAAGCGACCAGCGTCAGCATCTTGTCCCCAGTGTTCGCCCGTCCCGGCGCTCCGCCGAGGTCAAGGTGATGGTCGACGAGTTCCCGCAGGCCCAGGTGCCGGGCTAGGGTGGCCGGCAGGAGCAGGCCGGCATTGGCCACCAGGCGATGGTCGTCAAAGAGGATGCGGATACGGTCGGGTTTGTTCTGTGGCAGCATCTATTGGGTGCTCCTTGTTTCCGGGCGGGTTTCTGTTCCAAAACCATTATCCCAGATTCAGAGGAGCACCCGCTGGCTTCTTCAAGGGCTGTCCCCAAGGACGTCCTTCGGTGGATTCGGGCTTAGCCCGAATCCACCGAAGGACACCGATGGACGGCGTGAGGGCAGCGGAAGGGGGTGGGTGAGGGAGCTACAGGGGAGATGGCCTGGGGTCTTGGGGTAGATGGGAGGCCGGCAGCCGGTCTTCAGTCGCCGCACAGGGCCCCTAAGGCCCTATGCGGGAGTTGCGATGCGCGGGAAGGCGAGAGGATACGCAGCAGGGGACTCTCGCGACCGGGGTGGCGCGAGATTGCGGGGACGTTGGGTCAGTTGCAGGCTGGCCGTCAGGCCGGGAACGGAATGGCTTGCAGCCGGGCCAAGGCGCGACTGAACTGGGTTTCCCAAGGCCAGCGCCGGGGGAGATGCAAAGTGAGGCGGCGCGCCGAGCGGGTGATCCGTCCCACCAGAGCGAAGACCCGCCGCCTGAGGGTCTTGGTGATCACGGTCCGCTCGCCCAGACCAATCCGCGCCGTCCAGCGGGCCAGGTTATGCGCCATCACCTGGACCGCCAGCCAGGCGCCGTTGGCGGCGAAGCGCGCCGACGGCATGTGGTTCAGCCCGACGCCGTACTTGAGGTCGCGTATGGCGTTCTCGACCTCGGCGTGGCGGCGATGATCGGCCTCCAGTTCCAGCGTCTCCCCATCGCGGTCGGTGATGAAGGCGTGATAGCTGTATCTGGCGAAGAGGGCGAGCTGGGAACCGGGCGTCGGCTTCACCCGCCGGACAATGAGCCGCACCGGCGCGGCGTCCGGCTTGGTCTGGAACGGGGTGTAAGTCGTCTCGGCGACATCGGCGGCGCCGTCCATCCAGTAGGGAATGGGAGTCCAGTCCTCCTCTGGTATCGCCTCGATCAGGTCCCGCAGGCTGGCGCGCTGGCGGATGGTGATAGAGAAGCGGACATCCATTTCCCGGCAGGCGGCAACGACAGTGTGGGCGTAGAAGCCGCTGTCGGCCCGCACCGTGAGTTGTCCCCTGGCCCCGCCGTAGCGCACCCGCCCCACCGTCTCACGCAGCAAGTGGGCGGCGCCACGGGCGGTGTTGGCCCGGCCCTCGCGCAGCCGGGACATCAGCACCTCGCCGGTGCCGGCGGCAATGGCCAGCAGCGGGTGATAGCCGCGGGCGCCGGTATAGCCGTGGTGGCGCGCTCCCTCCTTGGCCAGTCCATAGGTCTCGCAGATGGTCGAGTCCAGGTCGATGGTCAGGGGCGAGTCGCCGGGTCCGGCCCCAGCGGCCCAGGCCCGGGCCAACAACTGGCGGCTCACGCGGTCGAGTTGACGGACATGCCCCCACCGGAAGCTGCGCAGGAAGGTCCCCAGGGTGGATGGCGCCTTGACCACGCAGCCTAGAACACCAACCGTCCCACCAGCGCGCAGCGCATCGGCGTCGTCGATGCAGTCGCCGCCTGCCAGCGCGGAAGCGACCAGCGTCAGCATCTTGTCCCCAGTGTTCGCCCGTCCCGGCGCTCCGCCGAGGTCAAGGTGATGGTCGACGAGTTCCCGCAGGCCCAGGTGCCGGGCTAGGGTGGCCGGCAGGAGCAGGCCGGCATTGGCCACCAGGCGATGGTCGTCAAAGAGGATGCGGATACGGTCGGGTTTGTTCTGTGGCAGCATCTATTGGGTGCTCCTTGTTTCCGGGCGGGTTTCTGTTCCAAAACCATTATCCCAGATTCAGAGGAGCACCCGCTGGCTTCTTCAAGGGCTGTCCCCAAGGACGTCCTTCGGTGGATTCGGGCTTAGCCAAGCCTTTCGGCGTCCTTATCTTGGCCCTGCGCGGGATTAACCCTCAGTAGCTTTCCAGCGCTGTCGCTCCCTCGCTGCGATACAATAGCTAAAGCTCCCGTATTCCATTACGCGCCGAGCCCCACACAGATGGAACGCTACCTCGACTACCTCGAGTCCCCCATGGGATGGATCGGCCTCCTCGGGTCTCCCAATGGCCTGAGGCGGACCACCCTTCCCCGAAGCTCCCCCGACGAATCTCTCTGGCTGCTGGGTAGTGAGGCCCAGGGAGCTTCGCCGCGGGCCGAGCCCTTCAGAGCGGTGAAGGAGCAGCTCTCAGCCTATTTGAGCGGCGCTCCCGTTGCGTTCGACGACGAGCGTCTCGACGTAGACGACGCACCTCCCTTTCTTCGCGCGGCGTGGTCTGCTTGCCGCTCGATCCCATTTGGAGAGACGCGCACCTATAGCTGGCTCGCTTCGCGGGCGGGGAGCGCCCGGGCCTTCCGCGCGGCCGGCCAGGCCATGGCGAGGAACAGGCTCCCCATCATCATCCCATGCCACCGCGTGATCGCGAGCGACGGGACCCTCGGTGGCTTCGGCATGGGGGGGTCTCAGACCGACCTCAAGAGGCGCCTGATCGAGATGGAGGCGACCGGTGGGAGTTAACCACTCACGCTTCGGGCGCCCGGTTTTCTCGCCGGACGGCCGCGACCCGGCACCCTCAACCGAGTCTTGGCGAAGGGGGAGAGGAAGCGCGCGATGAATGTAGTCTTGATCGGCGCGGGACGCGGCCAGCGGCTTATGCCGCTGACCGCTTCGGAGCCGAAGGCGTTCGCGCCGGTTGCTGGAAAGCGCATTCTGGACTGGACCCTTCAGGCGTTTCGGGAGAGCGGGCTGGACAGCTTCGTGTTCATAGGAGGCTACCTCAAGGAGGTCGTGAGCCGCGAATACCCCGAATTCACCATGGCCGATAACCCGCACTGGACTAGCACCAACATCCTCTTCTCCCTGCTTTGCGCCAGGGACCACTTCCGAGACGGCTTCTACGGGACATACACCGACACCGTCTACAGGGCCGATGCGGTTAGAGCGCTCATGGACTCCCCCCACGACATCACCCTCGTGATGGACACCCTGTGGCGAGATAGGTACCTCCACCGCAGCCAGCACCCCGAGCACGACGGAGAGAAGATGCTCGCCACCGCCGGCCGCGTTACCCGTGTCTCGAGGGAGATCGAAGCTGAAGAGGCGTCCGGCGAGTTCACCGGGCTGTTCAAGATGACTGCTGCGGGCTCAGCGAGGTTTCTGGACTTCCACGACCGGATGTTGGCCGAGCTCGGCAAGGAGGGGACCTTCGCCGACAACAGGCCATTTCGCATGGCATACCTGATACACCAGCTCGACAGGATGGTCCAGGACGGCCTGGATGTGCATTGTGTGGCCGTTCCCGGAGACTATCACGAGATAGACACACTGGAAGACTACGACCTCGCTAACAAAGACTGGGCCCGGTTCGCCGAGGAAAAGCTACGCTGAGCGTTGCAAGGCAGCTGCTATGCAAGATGACGAGAAAGTCCGTTGCTCTTGGGGCCCCGGCAACCCGCTCATGATTCGCTACCACGACGAGGAGTGGGGAGTCCCGGTCCACGACGACCGCACGACGTTCGAGTTCCTGTGTCTGGAGGGGGCTCAAGCCGGCCTCTCATGGCAGACCATCCTCAACAAACGCGACAACTTTCGGCGGGCATTCGACAACTTCGACCCTGCAAAGGTCGCCGCTTACGGGGAAGCCGACAGGAAGCGGCTTCTCGCCGACGCGGGCATCGTTCGCAACCGAGCGAAGATCGACGCCATGATCAACAACGCGCAGCGCTTCCTGGAGGTCCAGAAGGAGTTCGGCGCATTCGATCGCTACGTCTGGGGGTTCACCGGCCACTCGACCCTTCGAAGACCGGGGGTCATCACACTGGAGAACACACCTACTCGGACTCCGGAGTCAGAGGCGATGTCGAAAGACCTGAAAAGCAGAGGATTTCGATTCGTCGGGCCAACCATCTGCTACGCCCATATGCAAGCCGTTGGGATGGTCAACGACCATATCACCGGGTGCTTCCGCGGGCCATGAACCGCCCTTTTTCTCCTAGGAGACTGACAACGGAAGCCGCAACTCCAGGGGGCGGTAGTTGAAGGACAAGCTGTTTCCGACGACCGTCGTAGGCTCCATGCCTCGCCCTCAGTACATCAAGGACCTGGTGGAGGCGCAGACGGTGTCCGGCGGGGAGATCTCGGACTTCCAGCGGATGATGGACGCGGCGGTGCCTTATGTCGCTCAGATGCAGGAGCTTGCCGGAATCGACATCATCTCCGACGGAGAGTGGCGCCGCAAGTCTTACATCGGAGTGATTGCCGACATATCCAGCGGATTCGAGCTCTTTGTCAAGGACGTCGACGGCCAGCGCCAGACCTGGCACGTCGTAACGTCGGAGATGCGGCCAGTCAATCCCGGCCAGATCGCCCGCGAGGCCAGATTCCTCAAGACGCACACCGACCGGGACGTGAAGGTCGCGCTGCCCTCGCCCTACCTGTTGGGCGAGCGGATGTGGGACCCGGAGCGCTCTCGCGACGCCTATCCCCGCAAAAGAGATTTCACCGAAGCGCTGGTCCCGGTCCTGCGGCAGGAGCTGGTGGCGTTGCGAGACGAGGGCGTCTCCATCGCCCAGTTCGACGACCCCCATCTTTGCCTGTTCGTCGACCCGAGTATCAGGACCCAGTATGACGACCCCGACGGCGAGGCGGCGTACGGCGTCGACCTGCTCAACCGCATCGTGGACGGCGTGGACGGGGTCAAGCTCGCGCTGCACCTATGCCGGCGTAACAAGGGGCGCGCGGGGTGGGTGGGCGAGGGCGGGTACGAACCCATTCTCCCAGCCCTCACTGAGCTCAACTTCGACATGCTGATGCTGGAATACGCCATCCCCGCGGCTGGCGACAAGCGTGTGCTGGAGAAGCTCCCCGAACGCTTCGAGATAGGCCTCGGTTGCGTAGACTGCCGCAGTCCGCATATCGACACGCCGGCGGAGATTGCGGACAGAGTCAAGCAGGCGCTGGAATACGTAGCCCCCGAGCGGGTCTCGTTACACCCCGATTGCGGCTTCGCCCCGGGAAGCGCCGCCGACATCCCCATCGACGAGGCCTACCTGAAGCTGCGAAACGAGGTGCTGGCGGCGGAGCAGCTGCGCCAAGAGTTCGGCTAGCTCGCTGCGCCTCCCTCTGAGTCGTGTCGGCTTTGCACAAGAAGTGTCGGTGTCACCACATCGGGATCCAGCTATAACGCCCTTACCTGATAAAGAAGTCCAGAATGTGCGCCACGAAAGCTAGCGAGCGGAAGTTCACTGAGCGCCTGAGGGCGACGCCTACGAGGCCTGGCGTCTACCTCATGCGCGATGAGCAGCGGCAGGTCCTCTACGTCGGCAAAGCGTCCAGCCTCCGTAGCAGGCTCCGGTCCTACTTCTCCGCAGGTGCGAACCTCGAGCCGAAGATCAGGAACATGGTCGGCCGCATCTCCGACTTCGAGTACATTCTCACTGAGTCTGACCAGGAGGCGGTCATCCTCGAGTGCAACCTGATCAAGCGACACAAGCCTCCATACAATGCCAGACTGAAAGACGACAAGAGCTATCCGTTCATCAAGATCGACCTGTCCGAAGACTTCCCCCAGGTCTATATCACCCGCAACGTCGCCAAGGACGGCTCGCGCTACTTCGGTCCGTTCGCCAGCGCGTACAGCGTGCGCCGCACCCTGGCGCTGCTCAAGAAGCTGTTCCCATACCGCTCCTGCACCAAGACCATCACCGGCGACGACCCCCGACCCTGTCTGGACTTCTACATCAATCGCTGCGTGGGCCCCTGCATCGGCGCCGTCGACAAGGCCCGATACAAGGAAGTCATCGACGAGGTCGTCCTGTTCCTCGAAGGGAAGACCGACAAGGTAACCAGAGCGCTGGGGAATCGCATGACCGAGGCCGCGGAGGGGCTGGAATTCGAGCGCGCCGCCGCGTTGAGGGACCAGCTTCAGGCGATCGAGCGCGTGCATGAGGGACAGAAGGTGCTCCACCTAACGTCCGAGAACCTGGACGTCATCGCCCTCGCCCCTAGCAGAGGGGAGGCCTGGGTGGAGGTGTTCTTCGTCCGCCAGGGCAAGCTCATCGGGCGGGACCATTTCATCATGGCGGGGACCGAACACGACGGGCCGAGCGAGATCATGAGCGCCTTCGTGAAGCAGTTCTACGACGCAAACCCCTACGTCCCTCCGCGAGTCCTCGTCCAGCACCCCGTCGACGACCTGGAGGCGATCGAAGAGTGGCTCGCGGCGAAGCGGCAGGCGCGCGTCAGAGTCCACGTCCCGCAGAGGGGTGAGAAGCGTCGGCTGGTGCAGATGGTGGCAGAAAACGCCGCTCAGGGTGTCGAGCAGCTAAAGGCGAAACAGGCAGAGGTCGGGGACATGCAAGCGGCCATGGAGGAGCTTCAGGAAGCGCTGAGCCTACCGGCGCTGCCACGCCGCATCGAGTGCTACGACATATCGAATACTCAAGGCACGAGTCCGGTTGGGAGCATGGTCGTATTCGAGGAGGGCAAACCCAGGAACTCGGACTATCGCCGGTTCAAGGTCCGGTCGGTGACCGGCATCGACGACTACTCGATGATGCGGGAGGTGCTGACACGGCGGTTCCGGCGCCTGGCGAGGGCAGGCAACGGAGACTCGAACGGCGAGACACCTGAGGAGAGCGCCTCCGCCAAGGAGCGCGTCTGGCAGGCTGTGCCGGACCTCGTCCTGATCGACGGAGGCAGAGGGCACCTCGGCGCGGCGTTACAGGTGTTCCTGGAGCTTGGGACGGAGCATATTCCCCTGGCCAGCCTGGCGAAGGAGAACGAGGAGCTTTTCGTCCCACAGGTGCCGGAGCCGATCGTCCTACCGCGCAACTCTCAGGGTCTGTTCCTGGTCCAGCGCGCGCGGGACGAGGCGCACCGCTTCGCCATCACCTATCACCGGCAACGGCGCTCCAAGCGGAGCGTCGCGTCAGCCATGGACGAGGTCCCCGGGATCGGCCCCAAGCGCCGCAGGATGCTGCTCAGGCGCTTCGGCTCGCTCAAGGGCGTGAAGGAAGCCCCGCTCGACGACATCGCGGCAGTCCCCGGCATGACGATGAACCTCGCCCGCGCGCTCAAGGACTACCTGTAGCGGCGGTCACGCGTGGTCGTGGGCCTTGGACCCGTCCTCCCTCCGCCTGCGGGAGGGGGCCAGCCTAGCGGCCCAGGGCGGGTCACCCTCACCCCGGCCCTCTCCCGTGAAGGGAGAGGGTGAAGAGGGGTACAAACCGTGTACATCGGTTACAGGTAGGCCAGGCACATGGGGAACGAATTGGGAGAAGGTCGGCGGAACTCATCAGGAGTGCGCGTCACCCTGGAACGAGCCCGGAAAGAGAGCATATCCTGTCCTCCCTCCCCTGGCGGGAGGGAGTTAGAGGGAGGGGGACCTCGGCCATGGCTGACACATCGGCAGGGAGATCGACTTGAAAAAGGGCCCCCAGACCTCCCCGGCTCGTGCCCTCCGACAACGTCTCACTCCAGCGGAGCGGACGCTGTGGGCGCATCTTCGCCGGCGGCGCCTGGCTGGAGCCAAGTTCCGGCGCCAGCAGCCCATCGGACGCTACATCGTGGATTTCGTGAGCTTCGAACAGCGGCTAGTAATCGAGATCGACGGGGGACATCACAACGAACCGACGGTGCAGGCTAGGGACCAGGAAAGGACGTTGTGGCTAGAGGCCGCCGGTTATCGAGTGTTTCGTTTCTGGAACAACGAGGTGGAGGATAATTTGGAAGGCGTAGTCCACAAGATCGCTCAGGCGCTGAACGAGGACTGACACAGTCACCCGTAGTATGTAGGGGAGGGTCCTGTCCTCCCCCCCTGCGGGAGGGAGTTAGAGGGAGGGGGCCAGCCTTGCGGGCCAGGCGGCATGACCCTCACCCCGGCCCTCTCCCGTGAAGGGAGAGGGTGAAGAGGGGTACAACCGCGTACATTGGTTACAGATAGACCGGGCACATCGGTAACGAGTTGGAAGAAGATCAGAGGAACCCATCAGGAGTATGCGTTACCTTGAAACGGACGAGCCCGGAAAGAGACAAGTCCCGTCTTCCCTCCCCCTGCGGGAGGGAGTATAGCGAGGGGCAACCCGCGGCCGGGGCCCTATCACCCTCACCCCAGCCCTCTCCCGTCGTAGGGAGAGGGGGAAGATCCCGTCCTCCCTCCCCCGAGGGGAGGGAGTTTAGAGGGAGGGGGGCCGGCCTCGTGACCGAGGCGACGCCACCCTCACCCCAATCCTCTCCCGTCGCCTAGGAAGGGGATCCGTCGGGCCAGCTCATCCAGGCTGCGGGACCCGCGCTATCCTCACCCTCCGTCCGCCTCGTCCCGCTGGTTGGCCAGGTTGGTGAATGGCTTCAGCAGGTTGGTGAACTCCATCGGGAAGATGAACTTAGTCGACTCGCCCTGACCAAGCTGTTTTAGCGTGTCGAAGTACTGCAGGCTCAGCGTGTTGGCGTCGATGTTCTGTGCGATCGCATAGATCTTGTCCAGCGCGGTGGCGAAACCGTCGGCGCGCAGGACGGCCGCCTGCTGGTCCCCTTCGGCCGTGAGGATCTCGGCCTGCCGGCTTCCCTCGGCCTTTAGGATGGCCGCCTGCTTCTCGCCTGTCGCCACCATCACCGCCGCCTCCCGCGTACCCTCGGCCTCCGTGACCACCGCACGTCGCACGCGCTCAGCCGACATCTGGCGGTTCATCGCCTCCTGGATGTCTCGGGGCGGCTCGACCTCGCGAATCTCCACGTTCTCCACCTTGATGCCCCACCGCTCCGTCTCGGAGTCGAGCTTCGCCCGCAGCGCGTTGTTGATCCTCTCTCGCTCCGACAGCACCTCGTCGAGGGTCATCTCGCCGACCACCGCGCGCAAAGTCGTCGTAGCGAGACCTACTACAGCGGCGTGGTAGTTTTCCACAATTAAGACCGCACGGTCGGATACATCCATCATTACGCGAAGGTAGACCAGGAAGTCAATATCGATCGACGCGTTGTCCTTCGTGATGTTGGTCGACCTGGGGATATCCATGACCTCGGTCCGGAGGTCGATTTTCCTCCCGCTGTGCATGATCGGGATCAGCCACATCGGCCCCGGCCCCTTCATGCCTTCGAAATTACCCCATTTGAACCTGGCTACTCGCTCATAGTCTTTCAGGAAGTTCAAGATGGACATATGTTCCTCCTAAGTGTGTTGGGAACAGAATCGCTTAGAGCCCTACTCGGGCTCGATTGCCGCTAGACTGCGTCCTCCTCTGATGCGCTGTCGTCGTCCTCGAGTTCCTCGGAAATGGGCGCCTTGAACACCTTCAATACCACGCCGTCGGTCTCTACTACCATGACCTTCTCGCCCTCAGGAATCGCCTCGCCGGAGTCGGATACCGCGCTCCAGTACTCACCGGCCAGATGCACTGTGCCGCGGGGCGCGATCTCGCTAGTGGCGAGCCCGGCCCGGCCGACCAGCGTCGTGACGCTCGTAGCTCCGAAGGTACCAGGCCTCCGGGCGGCCATAAGGTTCCGAACGAAGAACAGGAAGAAGCCGAACGTACCCGCTGCCACCGCTCCCACCACCCACGGGTTCACGCTGAAGCTGGGAGCCTCGATGGGCTCCGGGCTGAAGCCGGGAAGGCTGAAGTCTCCGAATAGCAGCAGTCCGCCCACTGCGAAGAATATAACCCCGAGTATCCCGAAAACGGTCGTTCCCGGTATCACAGCCAGCTCGAAGTAGAAGAGCCCCATGGCCGCGATGATGAGGGCGATGCCTCCCCAGTTCACCGGTAGCTGTCCCGCGGCCACGAATGCCAGGACCAACAGAACGATGCCGGTAACTCCAGGCAGGATCAGGCCGACACCAAGGACGAACTCCAGAAATATCCCGATGAAGCCCAGCGCCAGCAACAGGAACGCCACGGTGGGGTTTGCCAGGAAGCTCAGGAAGTTCTCGACGATGGTCCTTTCGATCTTTACGATGTCCAGGTCCGCCGTGTCGAGGACCAGCGCCCCTCCTTGCATCTCAATCGTCATACCGTGCACCTTTGCCATAAGGTCGTTGATGTCATTGGCGATGAGATCGATGATCTCGGCTTCCAGTGCCTCGGAGGCTGAGTATGACTTCGCCTCGGTGACGGTCGCCTCCAGCGCCTCGATGTTCCGTCCTCTCTTCTCCGCGATACTTCTCAGCAGCGCGGACGCGTCCTGCTTCGCTTTGGACGCTAACGTGTCGGGCAGGTCGCCGCCCGGCCCGACGGGCGACGCCGCGCCTATGTTGCTTATCGGCGTCATCGCAGCGATGTGTGCGGCCGCGGCGATGAAGGTGCCCGCGGAGGCGGCCCTGGCGCCCGGCGGGGACACGTAGACTGCGATGGGTACCCGTGACTCCAGCATCGACTCCACCATGTCCCTCGTCGAATCGAACAGCCCGCCGGGGGTGTCCAGGGTCACTATAAGGAGACGCGCGCCGTCGTCGGTCGCGGTGTCGATGGCCCTCGACAGGAAGCGTGCCGTGTTGGGGTCGATGACCCCATCGATGTCCACCCTCGCCGCGTGCGGCCCAGCGGCGTGCACCGTCGACCCCGTCTGCGACACTAGAGCGCCGCCGAAGCCCACGATGACCAGGATGAGGGCCAATCGGTGTCTCATAGCGGAAACCTCCCGACAGTCTACCACTTTCGGAAGTCGCCGACGGGGAATGTTGGGCTCGACCCTTCGGGACTTACTCGTGAGTATATTACACGTAAGGCACCCCTGTCAACAGCGCCCCCTCTTTCATCACCCGGCGGGGGCTGCGGAGCCGGCTCCTGGGCATGTGCTAGCCTGGCCCCGAAGGCCAGCAGCGCCGCTATCGAAACCAGAAGAGTCCATCGCTGCTTACGCAGCCGGGTCAGATTTAGCTTCTGCGCATGGATCGCCAGGGGGTTGGCATAGCACTCATCGCTCCGCATTGTAGCGGTTAGAAGAGCGCAACTTCCTTACGAACAGGAAGGCCAGACCAGCAACCACCAGAACGCTGAGAGCAGCAGCCCCGCCGACTGCGACTGTGACGCTCGTGTTCGAGCCTGCATCCGTGACAGTCGGTGAACCGGCGGTGCCGCCCAGGCTCTGAGGGAGCTTGAGAACACCCGGAGTTATTCGACCTGATGGTGTCACATCGACCTGTGCTACCAGTCCAACCGCGTCGACGGGGATGTTCTGTCAAGGGCGGTGTGAAAACGTACCAGCGGGGCGGAGCAAAACTGTACCACTGAACGCCGTAGAATGGGCATCAAGGTTCGTGGGGCGTTGGAGATCAGGCTCAGTCAGATAGCTGGCGGCCAGAAGTCTTCTTGCTGTGCTTGAGTCGGTAGCTGTCCCCGTTCATCTCCAGGATGTCGACATGGTGGGTGAGGCGGTCGAGGAGAGCTCCGGTCAGCCGTTCAGAGCCGAACACCTCGGTCCACTCGACGAAGGGCAGGTTGGAGGTCACCAGGACCGATCCACGCTCGTAACGCTGGCTGAACACCTCGAAGAGGAGCTCGGCGCCAGTCTTGGACAAGGGCACGAAGCCCAGTTCGTCGATGATGAGCAGCTTGAGTCGTGCGAGCCTTCTCTGCAGGTTGAGCAGACGCCGTTCGTCCCTGGCCTCGATCAGCTCGTGAACCAGAGCAGCGGCGGTGGTGAAGCCCACGGACAGTCCCCTCTGACACGCAGCCAGACCGAGACCGAGGGCGATATGGGTCTTGCCGGTGCCACTGTTGCCGAGAGCGATGACGTTGTGGGGGCGCTCGATGTACTCGCATCGTGCCAGCTCCAGAACCAGAGCCTTGTTCAGGGACGGCATAGACAGGAAGTCGAAGGTGTCGAGGCTCTTGGTCGTCGGGAAGCGGGCTGCTTTGATCCGACGTTCCACCATGCGATGGTGACGGTCGATCAGCTCCAAGTCCGATAGTCGCAGCAGGTAGTCCGGATGGTCAGCTCCCTCACTGGCACACTGGGATGCCAGCTTGTCGTACTCCCTCAGGAACGTGGGGAGCTTGAGTTGCTTGAGGTTGTGTTCGAGCAACATCGTGGACTTGTTGGTCATGACCGGCTCCCCGCCAGGAGAGCCATGTAGTCCCTGGTCGAGGTTGTTGCAACGTTGGTCCTGGGCAGATACGGGTACAACTCCATGTCGAGTCTAGGCGGTCGACCCTCGATCCTGCACAGCACCAGGTGCTTGACAGCATCGAAGCTCACAGCCCCGAGTCGAATGGCGTCTCGTACGGCGTCGTGGACTTCTTCCGGCTGGAAGTTCTCCATCAGTCTGAGCACCTGCACGAACTCCCTCTTTCCTCGCTTGCCCATCCGAGACTCCAGCAGCCGCCGCAACACTCCGAACTCCTCGGGCAACTCCCATCCAACCAGCGGCGCCGCCTGATCCAATGCCCTCGTCTTCTTCTCAAGGAGCGGCAGGTAATGGAGAGGGTCGAAGACGAAGTCGTCTCGATCGTAGGACCGCCGATGGCGGGCGATGACTTCAGCGCCACAGCTGATCACAACCTCGTGTACATATCCGCGGACCAGAACGTCCCGATGACCGTAGGCCACCGGGACCGAATAGTCATTGGTCCGGTATCTGACCAGGGACAGAGAACTGACCCTCGTCGCGTGCTTGTCGCTGGCGTCGTACGGTACGGCCGGCAGAGGCAGCAACTTCTCCAGGTCCCGCTCCAGCCGTTCTCCTATCGTCTCGTTGCGGCCGCGGAGTCGATCTTCGAACCGTCTGAGGCAGTGTTGCTCCAGATGAGCATTGAGGGCATCGAAGCTCTCGAACGATGGAATGGGCACCAGGAAGTTCCGGCGGACATAGCCGACCAGACCTTCTACTTTGCCCTTATCGTTCCCTTTGCCTGGACGGCCAAACCGGTCCTCGAACAGGTAGTGGGACTGAAGCTCGGAGAACACCCTGGTCCGCTGCCGGCGACCATCTCCCAGGATTCTGGCTACCGCGAGCGTGGTGTTGTCGTAGAGGATGCTCTGAGGCACTCCGCCCAGGAACGCGAAGGCGGAGACGTGTCCGTCGCAGAATGACTCCGTCGTCTCGGCGGGATACGCCTTCACATAGCACCCGTCGCTGTGAGGGAGGTCCAGGGCGAAGTAGTGGGCTTTGCGTTCCACTCCGCCGATGACCACCCACGCTTCGCCAAAGTCACACTGGGCATGTCCCGGGGAATGGGACAGTGGTACGAACATCTCTCGGGTCCGACGACGGCGTTCCCGGACGTAGTCCTTGACGATTGTGTACTTGCCCGGAAACCCGTGCTCGTCCCTCAACCGCTCATAGATACGCTTGGCGGTGTGACGCTGCTTCTTCGGTGAGCTCAGATCCTGCTCCAGGATCTGGTCCATCACACCCTTGTATGGGTCCAGCTTCGGTCGACGAGGCGGTCGGTCTCGTTGATACCCTGGAGGTACCGAGTACTTGAGCATCTTGCGCACCGTGTCCCGGTGCAGTCCGTATACCCGCGCAGCCTCTCGAGCGCTCATCCCTTCTACAAAGCAAGCCCTGCGAACTCGCAGGTACATCTCCACCTTGTACATCCAATCCACCTTCAGTCAGGTTCGGTCGTTCCTGATTGAAGGCGACAGGCGGTACAGTTTTCAAACGCCACACCTCAGCGCTCGACCGCCCAGGTGGTACATTATCTCTCCGCCCTTCACAAAGGTGGACATGGATCGGTCGTTCCTGATGCGGGCTGCGACCAGAACCCCCAACTCAGGTTATAGGGCGTGCCATCGCCGTAGGCCCGCACGATAAACTGGTAGTCCTTGTTACACCCAAGAGGGGAAATCTGAGCCGGGCTTGACGTAACGGAGTCTTGTACGGCGATCCAGTCAGTGGTTCCCACTTCCCTAAATGCGAACCCGTATCCCGTCGTATCCGGTACCGCCTGCCAACTGAGGTCTGCACTGTCAGTACCTGTGTCCGTTACCTGGACGCTCTGCGGCGCGGGTGGAAGGTGGAGTGATGTTCCTCCATCGGAGCCGTAATCGCTGCACGTGGTAGTGCTGGGCGTAACGCTGAAGTCAGTGACGCACATTCTGGCTCTGACGGTGAATACACCATTCTGCTGACCTAGCGGGATGTTGTGACTTCGAATTGGGCGATTCGGCCAGGCGCCCCTCCATCAGTGGTCCTAGTCACCTCTAGAACATAGGGGAGGCCGTCAAGCCTTGTGACTTGCTGGGTCGTGCCCCCGCTCGTCCGATACAATGCGGCCTCATATTTGAGTCCCACATCTTGCTGACTTAGGTCCCTGTCGTCGAATGTGGCTGCGATCGCCCAGCCGCCCGGTTCGAGAGCAAGTGCCTCACCTTCATTGGGATCATCCAATGCTGGCAAGGGCCTGATCTCATCCGTGAGCCAATCTTGCCCTTGGAGCAGCGACTCAGCGTATATCCGGTCTATGGGGATGAACGCGCCATTACTGGTGCCCCGCTTTCCGTATAGCACGCCTACCAAGAGGACCTCGACCACGTTCGAGGTGCTGGGATTATCGTTCTCCACGAAGACGGGAGAGCCGCTGTCACCACCGTCGGTAGGAAACGCGGCCTGAACCAGACACTCGATGTAGTAATCATCAGTCGTAGTGGTAGGGTCATCACCACCCGAGAAGTGTCTCGTCGAGCCCAATTGGTCTCCTGGGCAAGTGGGATCGCCAAGAGGAGCGAACGACTCGATGTCGCCGGTCGCCCAGCCTGTAGTCCTGCCCACCTTGACGACTTCGTCAGCCTGGTCAGGCGGCCTGGCACCCACGATCTCGAACTGCACACTGGAGTGTTTCTTGAAGTGCTGGATGGAAAGACCACTCGTCAGGTTCAACGAGTTCTCTACCGCAGGCCTGAAGATGTAGTTGCTCACGGCAGGGCTGCTTCCTGAAGCGTATGCATGGTCTCCCCTTCGACAGTTGGAAAAGCTGGCAGCAACACCGGCGCTATTGAATATGTAGCAAGTGGTGTCCGCAGGCAGCATCGCGTTCCATGTAGTTCCTAACGAGATGTTTCCCGCGAGCCCGGCAGGGAGTGAACCCTGCTCCCAATCCTGTCCACTCTCAACACAATGCCCGGTCGTTGATATCGCTTCAGTTTGCATACTCGAACTTCCCGGCGGTCTCATGTCCAACGGGAAGCTCACGGTACATAAGCCTCCCGGCGGCAACATTTGTAGGCCGCCTGTGACGGCGGTGGTGGTCTGCGCGTGCCACAACGTGTTTACATCGAATGGCCAACTGGTTGTGTTGTTGCCACGTACCCAAGGTTGCTTCCATTGTTCCGTCTCTACTCGGACATTGGCCCGAATTGTATCGGAGCTTTGAAAGCCGCCGCCGATGCATATCACAGGGGTGTCCACTAACTTGTCGGTCTTTGACGGCAAGAGCTCGGAACTGCCGGCGGGTATCAATTGGTCGAAACGTGCGGAGTCCGAATAGGACGACGCCCCCCCGGGCTCTTCCCTACAGTACGCCTCAACAAAACCCTCGTCGTCGACAGCCGCCGAACCGCTCCCTTTTCAAGGGGAGGGCAGGGGACCGGGCGGCAGACCACGCCGATTCGCAATATCGCGTGGTCGTCCGAGCGGGAAGGGCAGGTTTCAAACCTGCTCCTACAGAAGGTGGGGAGCGGTGGGGTCTCCCGGACGACGATTGTCACCGCCCTTGACTCTATGGAGGTACCGTGGTACCTCCATAACACCCCATTGTGAGGAGAGTCAACATGGCCGCGCCGAAAGCGAAAATCCCCCCTCAGGTTTCCGAGACGTTTGTGGCAAGTGACTTCCTGGACGTGCCCGCAGTGCTAGCAAGGCTTCGAGATGACAATGACTCTCTGTCGCGTCATCTCATCGGTAAATTCGAGCCGGGGGCGCGAAAGAGAATTCAGGGACCCAGCGTCGATGCCAAGGACGCGGACTCAGTCGCCGCCATGCTCGCCGCGGAGTTCAACAGGATTGCGCAAGGCCCATCCATCTTCGACGAGCAAGCGTTCGCACACGTGGACCACGCGTTGGAGACGAAGCGGCTTCTCGACCAAAGACCGCGCGGGAAACGCGTGGCTAAGCTCAACGCCATGCTGCTCAAGGACGCGTTCCCCCCAACGGAGCTCCTCCGCAACTACACGAAGTCGCCAAAGCTCCCCGTCGAGAGGGTGCAGACCGGCGTCCGCATCGAAAAGAGGTTGCTGAAGGTGCTCAAGGCGCTGGCCGAGTACGAGGACCTGTCGCTGGGCGAGCTGATCGAGGAGATTATGCTCCACGTGTTCGTGGGGGCGCCGGGCCTTAGTCGAGGCGCGCAGAAGCGAGTAGCTGCTCTGAAAGAGGTCTACAACATGGACTACGACGCCCACGCGAGCGTTCGCTTTGTCGAGGGCGTCGCCCGAGAAGGCTGAGGCGGCGGGGGCGCGCGGCGGTGTCGGCAGCGTCCGCGTGCGCCTAAGAGCCGACCTGGCCGCGCTGGCGGATTGCGTGGTCGAGCAGCACCAACGCCATCATCGCTTCGACGTTCGGGACCGCCCGCGGCAGGACGCAGGGGTCGTGGCGTCCCCTGGCCTTAAGCGTCGCCGCGTTCCCCTCTTCGTCGACGGTCTCTTGCGGCTTCATGATCGTAGCAGTAGGCTTGAACGCCGCCCGAATGACGATGTTCTCCCCGTTGGAGATTCCGCCCTGAATGCCGCCCGAGCGGTTCGTGCGCGTACGGATGCGACCTTCCTCGTTGTAGAAGGGGTCATTGTGCTGCGAACCCGTCATCGTGACCCCGCCGAAGCCCGAGCCGACTTCGAACCCCTTGCATGCGGGTAACGAAAGAATCCCCCGCGCGAGGTCCCCCTCCAGCTTATCGAACACGGGCTCGCCCAGGCCCGGCGGCACGCCCCTCGCCACCGCCTCCACGACCCCTCCCAGCGAGTCGCCGTCCTTGCGCGCCTCGTCGATACGATCGATCATTCGCGCGGCCATGTCCGGGTCGGGGCAGCGCGCGATGTTCGACTCGACCTCGTCGGCGGTTACGGTGTCAGGGTCAACGTCGGCCACCAGCTTCCATACCTGCTTCACGTAGCCTACGATCTCCGCGCCGTACTCCTCCGACAAGACCTTCTTGGCGATCGCTGCCCCAGCTACCCTTCCGACAGTCTCTCTATTGCTGGCGCGTCCGCCCCCCATCCAGTTGCGGATTCCGTACTTCGCCTGATACGAGTAGTCCGCGTGCGACGGGCGGTAGAGCTTCCGCATCAGCTCGTAGTCTTTGGGCCGCTTGTCCTCGTTCCACACAATGATGTGGATCGGTGTACCTAGGGTCCGGCCCTCAAGGACTCCTGAGAGTATCTCGGCCCTGTCGGACTCCTTGCGCTGGCTTGTGATCTTGCTCTGACCGGGCTTGCGGCGGTCCAGGTCCTTCTGAATGTCCCCGGCGTCCAGCTCGACCCGAGGCGGGCAGCCGTCTACAACGACGCCCACAGCGTCGCCGTGGGACTCGCCCCACGTCGTCACCCGAAACATATGACCGAATGTATTACCCATTTGCGCGGGCGTGCCTTTTTGACCCGTTTCACGAGTTCACCGATATGGTATCATCTGACCACCAGCTGTTTGTGGCCCTCTACGGTCGACAAGTCGGGCCCGGGTTGAACACCTACGAGTACCTTCCGCTTCGGCGGACGAGTGTGGCTCGCAACCCGGGCCCCTTTATATGGTTCGCGTCACCAACACACCGCGAGACCATGCGCGAGTCAGATCTTCCCGACCCGCACGTAGCTATCGGCGTCTAAAGCTGAAAGAGCCGATACATTGAGAATCGCCGTCCAGGTCTCAGGGCTAAGGATGGGCGGGTCCCATCGTCGGTCCGAAGCTGCAACGATAGGACTATGCTACAATCCCGCCCGGTGGCAGACGCTCCGTCGACTCGCCCCCGTCGTAGTGCGGTGCAGCGCTTGTTCGGCCCACTCCCATTCGCCGGTCCGGAGGTTGTAGAGATGCCAGTACAGATCAGACAGCCCGTTCCCAGCGACCTGGAGATCGCCCAGGAAGCGGAGATGCTCCCAATCCAGGACGTGGCCCGCGACGCCGGCGTTCTCGACGATGAGCTGGAGCCGTACGGCCGGTACATGGCGAAGATCGATTACGCCAGGGTCCTCGAAAGGCTCAAGGACAGGCCGGACGGCAAGCTAATTGCAGTCACCGCCCTGACACCGACGCCCCTCGGTGAGGGGAAGACGGTCACCTCTTTCGCTTTAGGACAGGGGATCGCGAAGAGAGGCAAGAAGATAATCAACACCTTCCGCCAGCCCTCGAAAGGCCCGACCTTCGGCATCAAGGGTGGCGCAACGGGCGGCGGGTACTCGCAGGCGCTGCCGATGGAGGATATAAACCTGCACTTCACCGGTGACGTCCACGCCGTGGACACGGCGCACAACATGGCTGCCGCCGCGATCGACGCCAGCATAATGCACGGCAACAAGCTGAACATCGATCCCATGAACGTCACCTGGCGAGGGTGCGTCGACCTCAACAACCGCGCGCTTCGGGAGGTGGTCATCGGGTTGGGTGGTCGCATGAACGGCTACCCGAGGACCACGGGCTACGACATCACCGTAGCCACCGAAACCGCAGCCATTCACGCCCTGGCCACCAGTCTTACCGACATGAGGGAACGGTTCGCCCGCACCGTAATTGGCTATACGTACGACCGTAAGCCGGTTACTTGTGAGGACCTGAAGGTTGCGGGCGTGATGACGGTGCTCCTCAAGGACGCCCTGAAACCCAACCTCGTGCAGTCGACGGAGGGCCATCCGATGATCGGCCACGGCTTCCCGTTCGCCAACGTGGCCCACGGCAACAGCTCGGTGCTGGCCGATCTCGTGGCGCTGAAGCTCGCCGACTACGTGGTTACGGAGAGCGGCTTCGGGGCCGAGAACGGCTTCCAGAAGCTCATCGAGATGAAGTGCCGCCAGAGTGGACTGAAGGTCGACGCGGCGGTCGTCGTGGCGTCGATACGCGCGCTCAAACAGCACGGCGGCGCGTTCGTTCTACGCCCAGGCAGGCCGTACTCCGAAGTGAAAGAGGCGGCCGAGACCAAGAACATCGAGGCAGTCGAAAAGGGCTGCGCCAACCTCGCCCGGAATATCGAGATCGTGCGGACGTTCGGTGTGCCCGCGGTAGTGGTAGTCAACAGGTTCACGTCAGACACGGACGAGGAGATCGAGCTGGCCCGCACTAAGGCGCTGGAGGCCGGCGCCACCGGCTTTGCCGTATCCGAGGGCTGGGCCAAGGGTGGCGAGGGCGCGCTGGACCTCGCAGACCAGGTCCTCAAGGCGGCCGAGACGCCCAGCGAGACGAAGTACCTCTACCCCGAGGACCTCTCCATCAAGGAGAAGATCGAGACGATCGCGACCAAGATAATCGGGGCGGACGGTGTGGACTACGCCCCCGAGGCCTCGAGAGCGATCAGGCTGTACGAGAGGCTGGGCTACAACAAGCTCGGGATCTGCGTTGCCAAGACCCATCTCTCCCTATCTCACGACCCCAGCCTGAAGGGCGTCCCGAAGGGGTTCCGGCTGCCGGTGCGTGAGGTCCGCGCTTCCGTCGGCGCAGGGTTCCTCTATCCCATCTGCGGCGCGATGATGACCATGCCGGGCCTCGGCAGCAGGCCGGGCTTTGTGGACATCGACATCGACCCCGAGACCGGCAAAACGGTGGGGCTCTTTTAGAGGGCGTTCGTGGTGAGCCCGTCGAACCACGAACGGATCCTAGCTCCCCGTTTGACGTGGGCTCTTGAAGTGATGACCGTCAGCTATCCCTCTCGCTCGCTCTCGGGCACGAAGGACTTGTCCAACGGGTGGTAGCCGATGGCCCGGCGCCCGTGGTCGACGTCGTACAGTGGCCAGTCGCTATCCGAGACGCCGAACACCAGCTCGAACCTCGCCCAAGGGTAGGTGACGGCCTGCTCGAACACCCTGACGGCGTCGCGGTGGCTGAGCCGATGGGGGTGATCGACAAAGGGCCTGTCCGGGTGGCAGTTGCCGATGCGCACGGAGACGAACTCCATCCCATACGTGGCGTGGTACATCCAGCCAAGGCTCTCCCCGAAGACCTTCGTTAGAGAGTAGAAGCTGTCCGGAAGCGGGACCATGTCGATGGTGCGCTTGATGCTCCTGGGGTAAGCGGCAGCGGGCAGCAGGCCGGCGCGGCTAGCGAAGGCTATGCGGCGCACGCCGTTCTGGCGGGCGGCCTCGAGAAGCTTATAGGTGCCGTCGACGTTGTTCAGGCACTTCTCCCACTCGTGCTGATTCCCAGCCAGGTGAATTATGGCGTCCATGCCCCTGGTGGCCTTGAGTACCGCATCGAAGTCGGCGATGTCTCCCACCGTTCCGTTCCCATTGAGTTCGGGCATGGGGACGCGGTCGATGCCGTGGACCTCGTGCCGGCCCTTCATCCCTCGGACCAAAATCTTCCCGACGTTGCCTGCCGCTCCGGTGATGAGCACCCGCATCCGGCTGCCTACCGGTGACTTCGCCATGGGTTCCTTGAGTGGCCCGCGTTTGAACGGTCTTGGGTCGCCCCTCTTTTCCGGAGGAACATCAGACCGGTCCTGGGGGTGGTAGCCGATTGCGTTTCGGCCGTGCTCCAGGTCGTAGAGGTCCCAGCTGCTGTCCGAAACGCCGAACACGATCTCGTGCTCTACGCCGGGGTGCGTGATGGCCTGTTCCCACAGCCTCACGCAGTCTCCGTGACTCAGCTCATAGGGATGAGTCGGCTGGTCGCGTTGGAGGCCGAAGTTGCCGATGCGCACGCCCACCGTGCCGATGCCGTGGCGCGCCCAGTAGATGTAGCCCAGGCCCTCGGCGAACACCTTGCTGATGGTATAGATGCTCTCGGGCCGGGGGTAAAGGTCCACCGTGCGCTTGACCGTCGCGCGGGGGTAGTAGGCCGAGGAGAGAATCCCGGCGCGGCTCGCGTAGGCGATTCGGCCGACTCCGCTCAGGCGAGACGCCTCGAAAACGTTGTAGGTGCCGACGAACATGTTTTGAAGCGCCTCGTCCCATTCCTTGCCAGAGGTTGTGAGATGGATGACGGCGTCCATGCCTTCGGTGGCCTTCTGCACCGTCTTGACGTCGGAGACGTCGCCGACGATGGTGTCGTCGAGGCCGGGCGTCGGGACGCGGTCGAGGCCACGAATCTCGTGGCGGTCTCCGAGGCCCTTCACCAGCGTCGACCCGATCTGGCCCGCGGACCCGGTGATCAGTACGCGCATTCTTATCTCCTCATATCCTGGATGTATGTGGCTGCCAAAAGCGGGCAGGTTCCAAACCGCCCCTACGTTAGGACCGTGGTCCGACGACGGAAAGATATCCGCCCACGCCCTGAGTGTCAAACCCGCGACGGCGATAGGCAGCCTAGTTGACCGCCCCATGGGGCGATGTTACACTCGGCGCCGTGTTACAGGGCCGGAGGCCCTTTTCGACCGCACAAGAGTAGCCGTCCCGCGAGGAGCAAATGACCTACCGCCTCGGGGTGGACGTCGGGGGCACTTTCACGGACCTGGCCCTTTTCGACGTCGACACCAACCGCCTCGAGTTCGCCAAAACCCCGTCCACCACCGGGAACCAGGCCGAGGGCGTGGCTCAGGGTATCCGCGACCTCGTTCAGCGGCTGGAGGTCTCCCCCCGCGACGTCGCCTTCTTTATCCACGGGACCACCGTCGCGACCAACGCCCTGCTGGAGCGCCGCGGCGCGCGCACGGCACTGGTGGTGACGGCGGGGTTCAGGGACGTCCTGCAGATCGGCCGCCAGGACCGGCCCCACCTCTACGACTGGAGGATGAGACGCCCTGAGCCACTCGTGCCAAGGCGCCTCAGGTACGAGGTGCGGGAGCGGGTGCTGTACACGGGGGAGGTCGCGACTCCCCTCGACCTCGGCGACGTCGAATCGGTGGTCGGAGCGCTCCGAGAGGCCGAAGTGCAGGCAGTCGCAGTGTGCCTGCTTCACTGCTACGCCAACCCGTCGCACGAGCGCGCGCTGGGACAGGCCATTCGCAAGGGGCTTCCGGACGTCACGCTGGCGCTCTCTCACGAGATTCTGCCCGAGTTCAAAGAGTATGAGCGAATGAGCACAACGACCATCAACGCCTACGTGGCGCCGGTGATGGAGCGGTACCTGCGAGACCTCGAAACGGAGGTAGCCGGCCTGGGCGTGACCGCCCCGGTGCACGTGATGCAGTCCAACGGCGGCACCATGGGCGCCCGCGCTGGAGCGGAGAAGCCGGTGCACACCATCCTCTCCGGCCCTGCGGCTGGGGTGATAGGGAGCGTCGCGCTGGCCAATCGGGCCGGCGAGCTCAACACCATCTCGGTGGACATGGGGGGCACCAGCTTCGACGTGTGCCTCTCATACGAGGGTGAGGTGCGCAGCACCAAGGAGAGCGAAATCGACCGGCTTCCTGTCAAGGTTCCCATGGTGGATATCCACACACTCGGCGCCGGTGGCGGGAGCATCGCCTGGATAGACCCGGGGGGCGCCCTCCGGGTCGGGCCGCGTAGCGCGGGCGCCGACCCAGGCCCGGCCGCGTACGGCCGCGGCGGGGAAGAGCCCACGGTGACGGACGCCAATCTGGTGTTGGGCAGGCTCAATCCCGAGCGGTTCCTTGGAGGCAAGATGACCTTGCAATCCGAGCTTGCCTGGGAAGCGGTGCGGAAACAGATCGCCGAACCCCTGGGCCTCAGTGTCGAGGCGGCCGCGGAGGGGATCATTAGGGTGGTGAACGCCGGCATGATCAAGGGGATTCGGGTGGTTTCGGTCGGCAAGGGGTACGACCCCCGCGACTTCTGCCTCGTCGCCTTTGGCGGCGCAGGCCCTTTGCACGCCGCAGAGTTAGCGGCGGAGCTCGAGATACCCAGGGTGCTCGTGCCGGTGGCGCCGGGTGTCACTTCGGCGCTGGGCCTGCTGATGGCGGACCTGCGGCACGACTACGTCCGCACGGCTCTGGCCCGCGGCGACGAGGTCAACGCCAAGCAACTCGGAGCGCTGTTCACTGACATGGAGCACGAAGCCATGACCCGGATGGCCGGCGAAGGGGTCGACGGCAGCTCCGTAGTCCTGGTCCGGCTGGCTGAGCTCCGCTACCAGGGCCAGGGCTACGAGCTCGAGGTGCCGGTCGCCAACGGCGCTGTCACCCCGGCGGCGATAGAGGGCATTATCCGCCGCTTCCACGAGTCCCACGAGTCCCGCTACGGATACGCCAGCCCGGAGAACCCTGTGGAGGTAGTGAATCTGCGCGTCACCGCCACTTCGGAGCTTCCACGGCCGGCGCTCGAAGCTGCGGTCCTGGACGGCACGGTAGACCCGCCCGGTGCCCTTGACGGGGAGCGACAGGTCTATTTTGATGGTGTGTACGTTGCCACGGCGGTGTACGACCGTTCGAAGCTCTCACCCGGAGACATCGTGAAGGGGCCGGCTATCGTGGAGCAGCCGGACTCCACGCTCGCCGTCTGGCCGAGCCAGACCGCGAGGGTGGACGCGTACGCGAACCTCGTCCTGGAGCGTGACGTACCATGACATCCAGCGCTCTCGACCCGATCACCCTGGAGGTGATGCGGAATGCGTTTTACTCCATCGCCGACGAGATGATCGCGGCACTGGTCCGGGCGAGCTACTCGACTAACATCAAGGACCGGCGCGATACCTCCTGCGCCATCTACACCGCGACGGGCCAGGTTGTAGTCGTGGCGCAGAGCGAGATCGGCACGCCGCTCCATCTCGGGACTATGTCCTCCGCCGTGTGGTCGGCGATGCAGGCTTATGAGTTCGAGGAGCTGGACCCTGGGGACGCCATCGCTCACAACATGCCGTATCCGGCGGGTCCCGGCCACCTCAACGACCTCTGCATCGTCTCCCCGATCTTCTACGGCGGCCGGCTCATCGCAATTGCGGCGAACCAGGCGCACCACGTGGACATGGGCGGGTTCGCGCCGGGCTCCATGCCCTTCGGGGTCACGGAGATATTCCAGGAGGGGTTGCAGATCCCTCCGGTGCGCCTCTTCAACTCAGGGAAGCTGGACCGGGAGCTCTGGGCGCTCATCTCCCAGAACGTGAGGCCCCAGACGGAGGTGCGCGGCGACCTGATGGCGCAGTTCGCGGCCAACAGCGTTGGAGCCGAGAGGCTGGGCGAGCTCGTCGCCAGACACGGCCTCGCCATGGTCGCGGAATACCTCGATGAGATGCTCAACTACTCCGAGCGCCGCATGCGAGCCGCCATCGGGACCATTCCTCAGGGCTCGTACTCGTTCGAGGACGTGATAGAGGGCGACGGTATTACCGACGAGCGATTCACGATTAGGCTGACTCTGGAAGCGAAAGGGGAATCAGTCCGCGCGGACTTCGGCGCGACGGACGACGCGTCTCTGGGGCCCCTGAACTGCCGCTGGCCGTCCGTGGCGGCTTGCGTCTACTACGTATTGAAGGCGGTGCTCGATCCCGAGCTGCCACCGAACGCGGGCGCTTACCGTCCGGTTGACGTCGAGGTCCGCGACGGCAGCATGCTTTCGGCGACCTACCCGCAGGCGGTATGCAACGCGAATATCATAACGTCGCAGCGCATTGTGGATGTGCTTCTCGGCGCGCTGGCCCAGGCTGTGCCGGAGAAGGTGCAGGCTGCGTGCTCAGGCACGATGAACCTTCTCAACGTCGGTGGGATGGACCCGCGAAACGGCGTGTATTACAACTACATCGAGACCTACGCGGGCGGGCAGGGGGCTATGAAGGACCAGGACGGCATGGACGCCGTTCAGAACCACATGACCAACACGCGCAACGCACCCGTCGAGGCGATAGAAGTGGCGTATCCGCTGCGGGTGGAAGCCTATGAGCTAGTCCCCGACTCGGAGGGAGCAGGCGAGCACCGCGGAGGCGTAGGCCTCCGCCGCGCGATCCGCGTGGAGGGCAACGCCGTGCAGCTCACGCTCAGCTCGGACCGCGCCGAGGTCCCGCCGTGGGGCATCTTCGGCGGGCTACCGGCCAGGCCATCCAAGTCTACGGTCGCAGATGGCAGCGGCGAGGTCAGTCGCCTGCCATCCAAGATTACTAGGAGGGTGGAGCCGGGAAATGTGATCGTGACGGAGACCCCCGGCGGTGGTGGCTGGGGAGACCCGCGCCGCCGAGATCCCGAGGCCGTGCGCCTTGACGTTGCCGAGGGGCTGGTCTCGATCGAGCGGGCGCGAGAGGTGTACGGGGTGGCTATCGACGACGGGACGATGGAGATTGACGCAGGGGAAACGGCGCGGCTGCGTGGGGGCGGGGGTAGTTAGCTCCGGCGTTTCCCCTCCTCTGCAACTTCTTCCCGCGATGGGCGGGAGACGGGGGCAGCGCGGCTTCGTTAGGGCCCAATGATGCGTGGCCGGCCGTACCGGGAGGGCAGGTTTGAAACCTGCCCCTACGTTGGCCGAGATTCTGCCGAAGGCGTGTGGCAAACGGCCGCATGCGACATGAACGACGGATGGGGGCCGGGTCAGACCCGGGTCCACAAGAGCGCGAGGAGTTGCTAGAGGCATGCTGATTATCGACGGTGACTATCCCATGGCGATAGGAGCGCTGGACATGTGCCGCGATCTGGCGAGTCCGATCGAGGAGATTCGGGCCGCCGTGCCCGGTCCAACTCGGTTGCGCGACTGGCCGGACAGCGAGACGATGGCGTCGTTGCCGGAGATGCGGCGGGGGGCGATTGCGGTCGCCCTGGTCAAGCTGGTGGCGTGTGTGCTTAAGCCGGGGCACACCCACGGCGAGTACCGGAGCGCCGACGCCGCCTACTCCTCGGCCCTCGGGCAGCTCGCCTACTACCGCGCCCTGGAGGCGCGGGGCGAGGCGCGCATACTCGAGACGCGGCAGGACTTCGCCGAGCACATGGCGTCCTGGTCGGAGGCCGAGGGACACGATGAGCTGCCGGTCGGCATGGTCCTTGGGATGGAGGGCGCCGACGCCATCCGCACGCCCGAGGACGCAAGGCAGTGGTGGGACGCCGGACTGCGTGTCGTCAGCCTCTCGCACTACGGGGTCAGCTACTACTCGCACGGCACGGGCACGGGGACCGACGGCGGGCTTCTGCCGCCTGCCAAGGCGCTTTTGGAGCAGATGGACGCGCTGGGGATGGTGCTAGATGTGACGCACACGTCCGACGAGTCCGTGAGACAGGCGCTGGAGGTGTTTTCGGGCCCGGTGCTTGCGAGCCACCAGAACTGCCGGGCGCTGGTGCCGGGTGAGCGCCAGTTCCCCGACGAGCAGCTCCAATGGGTCATAGAGCGCGGGGGCGTGATTGGGACCTCGATGGATACGTGGATGCTGTGGCGGCCGGGGAAAGTCGATTGGAAGAACGCGGGTAAGGGACTTAAGCGACGCGACGTGTTCCGCAGGGAAGAGATCACGCTGGAGGATTACGTCGACCACATAGACTACGTTTGCCAGCTCGCAGGCAATACGCTGCACGCAGCCATCGGCGGAGACACCGACGGCCAGGGGGGCCGGGACGGCGCGCCCTTCGAGATCGATACAGTCGCAGACTACCAAAAGATCGCCGGCGTGCTGGACAGGCGCGGCTACTCTCAGCAGGATGTCGCCAACGTCATGCACGGCAACTGGCAGAGATTCTTCGAGAGTTGGCTGCCCGAGTAGGGAGTTTGACCGCGGAGGTCGCAGAGGACGCAGAGTAAGCAAGATTGGTTTCGTCCCTGGGCGACCCTGTCGCTCAGGCGCTGATGGCAGGAGGTGGCGATGAGGCTCCCTGTCGCCCCGGGGCCCTTTTGATGAGTGGTGCTAACCTCCTGAGGCTGACACTGGGTTGCTATAATGCGTGTTTGAGCCAACGCGGGGAGCTGAGATCACTGAAAAACGGCCCCGCGTCCACCTTTAGGACATTCCCATAACATGGCATCGTAGGGTGAGGACGCCCTTGTGGCTTCGGAGCGGCTCGGCGCCGGCATAACCCTTCTCCTTGTGAGGGGAGAAGCGATTGGAGTCTTGCATGCGGGGCTCGGCGGAAACCACCGTCAACAAGTCGATCACAGAGGTGTGGGAGTTCCTCGTGAACCTCGAGAACCTGGAGAGATGGGTCGAAGGGGTCTCGGATGTGGAGCTCACTTCCGATGAGGAAATGGGGGTTGGATCGACGTTCAAGAGCAAGTATGCGTACATGCGCAGGACTTTCGATATGGAGTATCAGGTGACGGAACTGGTTGAGCTGTCGCGACTCGGCACCGAATCGACGGCGGGCCCTTTCCCTTATAGCTCGCTCATCGAGATGAAGCCCCACGCCGGCCTGACCAAGCTGACCAACACAGTCGAGGTTGGCTCGGACAGCAAGGCGACCAGCGTCATTTTCAAGGTATTCGGCCCATGGGTCCGCAAGTCTATGGCCAAGCGCATGGACGGGGACCTTCAGAAACTTGAGGAAGAGATCGAGGCCTCTAAGGGCCCTGAACCGGCGAATAGCCAGTAGCCAAGAAGTGCCGGCAGGAGTATGTGCGCCGGCCCCTGGCGTCTTAACCGCCAGGTACCTCACCCCGCCCCGGGCTCTTCGAATCGGCTATAGTGGTTTGCGGCCCTATTCCAAAGCCGCCGCACTCCCAATCGGACTACTCCGCGCCTCTCGCAGCACTCCGCTATTTCACCCCATTACCCCTAACTAGACGTTGTGGCCCGCGGTACCCCTTGTTATGCGGGGGAGTCCCCGTCGAAGTATCTGGGGTGGAGCTGGTTGGCCGGACTGCGCAGCGCGTCCGTGCGGCGTCCATCCCCCTCCAGGTAGCTGATGCCATTACGACTCGTGACGTTCTCCGTAGTATGATCGTTGTTCTAAGGGGGTCGGCGACAAGTGAGTGCAGGGGCGTCCCTGACATGGCTGAGGGTCGGGGACCCAACCACCCCAGACCCTTCGCGAGCTCAGGGTGACAGCACACGGCTTTCGCTCATCATCTGAGTCGGAACCGTCTCCGTCTTCCGCACACGGAGAGGGGAAGACGATTAGCTCAACGCTATCTGTTTCAGTAGTGCTTCCGCCCGGTCGCGAACGCAGACCCCCGATCGTCTTGGTGCACGGGGCTGCCAACTCCGCGTTGGTCTGGACATTCTGGCAGCGCGCGTTGGCTGATCGCGGCTGGGCATGGGACCGCTATCATCTCGGCCGGGACGCTAGCGTCCCTCCCTTTAGCTCACGCCGCGATGGAATGGGGGGACATGGCAACCACGTCTCGATGCCACGTTCATTCGCAAACAGGCCTGGTCGTCCGAGCGGGAAGGGCAGGTTTAAAACCTGCCCCTACGATGCGGCATATCGCGCGGAGGGCGATTGGGTCTCGGTACGAGGGGTTTGGATGGCGGCGTCGGCTGGCGCGCTCACGAAGCTGGTCACCTGCCCCAACTCCCGCCCGCGGGGGAGGAAGGATAGGTCACACCACGGCCGCATCGCCACCGTCGATGTTGATGGCGACTCCCGTGATGTAGCTTGCGCGCTCGGAGGCGAGGAAGGCGATGACGTCGCCTGCCTCCCTCGCCTCCCCGTAGCGGCCGAGCGGGACGTCTGTGCCCTGTTGGGCATACCATTGCTCGAGCGTGAGCGCGGGGTCGTCCGCGGCGTCTTGCCGCCAGAGAGGGACGTGCTGCCCCGCCTTGATCAAGCCGATGCACACTGTGTTCACCAGGATGTTGTCGGGGCCGTACTCTTTGGACAGCGCCTTGGTCAGGGCGATGCCCGCAGCGCGGCTGACCGAGGTGGGCACGGAGCGCGGTCCCGGAGTCTTCCCGCCTACGCTGGTCACATTGATGATGCGCCCGCCGCCCTGGGCCCTCATGTGCGGGACCGCCAGCCGGGCGCAGCGGACCGCGGCGTGCAGCTTAAGGTCGAGGTCTGACTGCCAGACCTGATCGTCGGCGCTTTCGAAGGGGTAGGCGGACGAGGCGCCGGCGTTGTTCACCAGAATATCGATGCGTCCGTACGACTCGATGAGCGCGCCGAAGAGGCGCTCGATCTGGTCAAGCCTGGTTACATCTGCCTGCACCGGCATAACGTCGGCGCCTGTGCTGTCCCGGATGTCTTGCGCAGCGGCTTCGAGCACGTCCAGGCGGCGGGCGCATATGACGACCTTGGCTCCTTCCGTGGCAAGGCTGGTGGCCGTGGCCTTTCCGATACCGTCGCTACCGCCGGTTACGAGCGCGATCTTGCCATCCAGTCCGAGGTCCATGTCATGTCCCCCTCACGACTATTCCAGGCGGTAGGACTCGTCCAGGAGGTCTGTCACGTAGCTGACTCTGAGGGACTGCCCGGTGCGTTGTGCCCCTTGCTGAAGCTGGATCCAGCAGCCCGGGTTAGCGGTGGCCAGGACATCGGCGCCCGTCGCTGCGACGGACTGCATCTTGGAATCGAGCAGCTTTAGAGAGAAGTCTCGCTGGGTGATGGTGTACGTCCCGCCGGCGCCGCAGCATTGAGAGGCGTTGGCCATCTCAACGAAATCGAGGCCGGGGATAGATCGGAGGAGGGCTCGGGGGGGCTCGGTGATGCGCTGCGCGTGGGAGAGGTGGCAGGAGTCCTGATAGGTGACGCGATAGTCGAGCCGCCCTTTTGGCGGGACCAGGGGGAGGTCTGCCAAGAACTCGTGGACATCCTTGACGAGAGCGCCGCATTGTGCTGCCGGCCCCGAGTGCTCAGGGTCGTCTTTTAGGAGGTCCCCGTACTCCTTCATGCGGGCTCCGCAGCCGGCGGAAGCGACTACCACGGCGTCGACGCCCGAACTAAGAAACACCTGGGTGTTGCGCCTGGCGAGGGAGCGCGCGGTCTCCAGGTCGCCGACGTGGGAGTTGATGGCGCCGCAACAGACCTGCTCCTTTGGCACGACGACCTCGCAGCCGTTGCGCGCCAGCACGCGGGCGACGGCGCTCATCTCAGGCCCATTGACCAGGGGCATCACACAGCCGGACATGAGCGCAACACGAGCCCGTGTCTCGCCCGCCGCTTGAATAACCTGCCCTTCCGCCTTGAAGTACGGACTGCTGACTGCAGGGGAGGCCTTCTCCAGCTCCGAGAGCTTTCTAGATATGAGCGGCAAGATGTGTGATTGTCGTAATGCCCACTGGAGCCCGAGGCGTTGGTACAGCCGCAGGGCGCCCGCGAGTATCGAAAGACGTGTCTGATGGGGCAGGACGCGGCGCAGCAAGATGGAAGAGACCAAGCGCGCGAGGAGAGGCCTCTTACGGTGTTGGGCCGCCTGGGCCATCGTCGACTCGATTAACCGGCCGTAAGGCACGCCCGAGGGGCATGCTACCTCGCATGCACGGCACTGGATGCACAGGTCCCAGTGGTTGATCACTGTCGGCGTCATGCCGATGCGGCCCTCGTTGACCGCCTTCATCAAAGCGATCCTGCCCCGCGGGGACTCTGTCTCCAGGCCTGTCTGGACGTAGGTGGGACAGGCCTGGAGACAGAACCCGCAGTGGACGCACTTGTACAGGTCCTCTTCGGACGGAGCGTCGGGGCCGGCGAATAGCTGATGGGGCCGCGTGGTCGTCATATACCCGCCGCGTACCGGCCGGGGTTGAGAGTCCGCTTCGGGTCGTACTGCTCTTTCAGCCGCCGCATGATGGCGATGGACTCGCCGACGTCGTCCCAGACGTCGAGGGCCGTTTTCGTCCCCGTGGGACACCGCTCCACGATCAGGCGTCCGTTGTAGCGGTGCACTGCGTCGCGGGTCCGATTCAGGACCAGGGTCGCCGTGTCATCGGACGTCACGTTCCCGGCCTTCTCACGCCACGCCATCAAAACAACGCCTTGTGCGGGATGCGCGACCATCGACTGATCGAGCCCGCCGGAGCCGTCGTCCACGAGCTCTCGGGCGAGGGTTGCCGCGATCGATGGCTGCACCAGGGCTCGGGCCGCTAGCAGGGGCGGGGCCTGCTCCTCCCAGGCGAAGTCGGCGATGGCGCGCCAAACGGCCGCCCCGTCTGCCTCGCTCACAACCGCCTCCTCAGACGCGCTATGCTCGCGACAGATCGAGCGGCACTCGGCGAACTGGCGCTCAAGGTTCTGCGGCCTGCCCCCGAGTCTGATAGCCAGCACACACTTGCCTGTGCCGCCTACACCTGGTAGCTCTGCCGCGAGAGTGCCGTCTACCGCGGTGATAGCCAACGGGAGCACGTCGCTTTGGAAGACTTTCAGTCCAGCCTCGACACATAGCTCGATTGAGTCGAAAAAGGCCGCCAGGGTTCCCTCGCCTGCCGGCAGAGGCGTCAGCTTGAAGGAGACTTCGGCTATAACGCCGAGGGTGCCCAGGCCGCCGACGTGGAGCCGGGACATGTCGTAACCGCTGACGTTCTTGACGACCTGACCTCCGCTCTTCGTAACCAGCCCATCGCCCTGAACGACCTTCATGCCGATCACGACGTCCCGCACGTTGCCGTATTGCCACTTCAGTGGGCCGCTAAAGCCGACGGCGAGGGTCCCACCGACGGTGGCGCGATCGGGTAGGGGCGGGTCGACGGCGAGGAACTGCCCGTGGTGGGCGAGTTCCTCCTGGAGCTTGCTCACGGTGATCCCAGCTTCAACTGTAGCCGTAAGATCGGCCGGGTTGTGGTCCACCACGCGGTCAAGGCCGGTGGTGTCGACGACGAGGTCGAGCCTTTCGATCGGGTTGCCGAGGGTCGATCTGGTATTTCCGCCCAAGGGCGCCACGGCCACCTCGTGGCGGCTTGCCACACGTATCGCGCTTGCTAGCTGCTCTACGTCGGCGGGCCGTGCGACTGTTTGAGGGGAGAGCCCCTCGACCTGATAACGGGCGACCCCGCCACGGGGCGCCAACGCAACGCCTTCGTGGGCCAGGGTCTCGGCGACGCTTGTAGAGTTAGTGGCAGTCATCGACTTTCGTGCTCATCGGCTCGGGGCCGACTTGATCTGATAGCTGGAGCCCCTCCCGAGATACTTCGTCGCAGACTCCTCAGTATGACAGGTGACCGGACGAGGGGAGCCGCTCCAGATCCCTGTTGACGCAGGTCAGTATGGCAGAAGGACATTAGATATAAGCGCCGGCCCCGGTCTTTAGAACGGGCCCGGACTGGGGGAGGTGTGAGCGTTCTTTGCCGGTGGGGAAGATTTTCCCGGGGTTCAGCATGCCTCCTGTGCCGAAGGCCGGTTGGAGCCTCGCCATGGCCTCCATGTCGTCTTCGCTGAACATGAGCGGCATGTACTCTTGCTTCTCCAGTCCGATGCCGTGCTCACCGGAGAGGGCGCCCCCTTGCTCGACGCATAGCTTCAGGATCTCGCCTCCAGCCCCCAGCGCACGATCGGTCTCACCGGGCTTGCGCTCGTCGAACAGTATCGAGGGGTGGAGGTTGCCGTCGCCGGCGTGGAGCAGGTTTGCGATTGGGAGCCCGACCTTCCGCCCGATGGCGTTGATCTCCGTGAGTACTTCCAGTAGCTTGGTCCTGGGTATGGTTCCGTCCACGAGGTAGTAGTTGGGCGCCAGCCGTCCCAGCGCCCCGAGCACCCCTTTACGTCCTGCCCACAAGCGCTCTCGTTCGTCGGGGTCCGCGGCGGTCCGAACCTCCATCGGTCCGTACTCGTTGCAGACTCTCTCGACCTCCACCGACTCCTCGTCGACCGCTTCCCGAAGCCCGTCGACCTCGACCAGTAGCACCGCTCCAGCGCCCTTGGGGTACCCGGCGTTCACGGCGGGCTCGACCGCCTTGATGCAGAGGTCGTCCATCATCTCGATGGCCGCTGGTACGATCCCGGCGGCGATTATGCCCGACACGGCGGAGCTGGCCTGCTCGAGCTCCTTGTACACCGCGAGCAGCGTCCTGACCGCCTCGGGGCGCTTGAGCAGCCGGACAACGACCTCGGTAACGATGGCGAGGGTACCCTCGGACCCGATCAGGACACCGCGCAGGTCGTAACCCGCCGTCTCCCGCGTCTTGCCTCCGAACCGGTGGATGGCGCCGTCCGCCAGCACGACCTCCAGCCCGAGGATGTGGTTGGTCGTTACACCGTAGGCCAGGCAGTGTGGTCCGCCGGAGTTCTCGGCGACGTTGCCGCCGATGGTGCAAGCCTTCTGGCTGGAGGGATCGGGCGCGTAGTACAGGTCGTGCTCTGCGGCCGCATCCGAGAGATCGATATTGACGACTCCAGGCTCGACCACCGCTAACCGATTCGTGGCGTCGATCTCCTTGATGGCGGTCATTCGCGTGAGCGCTAACACGATGCCGCCGCTCTCGGCGACGGCGCCGCCACTGAGGCCGGTGCCGGCGCCGCGCGCGACGATGGGTTGGCCGTGGCGGTAAGCGGTCTTGACTACCTCAGCGACCTGCCGCGTCGAGGCGGGCAGCACTACCGCCAACGGCAGCGCGCGGTCCACCGAGCCGTCGTACTCGAACACGATCAGGTCCTCGGGGGCGTGGACGACGTAGTCGGCGCCGACGACGGTCTCAAGCTCCTGGATAAGGGCATTGTTGTTTGGCATTGCGGGCCTTGTAGCCGACCATGATATTGAAACGATGGGGGTGGTTCAACCAGCGTGGTGGGACGGGGAGGCTGTTTTCTCAGCGCAGGAAGGGCGGGTTTGAAACCCGCCCCTACGAGTTGAGAGCGCTGCTGGCTTTGCTAAACCCGGGAACGATTCCGGCCAGACGCGCATATACTTTCACGACAGCTGTTTACGTCGGGGGGAAAAGCACACTCCGTGGATGATGCTCAGGCAATCCGGCGCAGTCAGAACGGAGAGTCCGACTCGTTCCGCTTCCTTGTGGAACGTTATGGCCGCGTGCTCTACGGCACCGCATACCTTATGACCCGGGACAGAGGGAATGGCGGAGGACATGGTGCAGGAGTCCTTTCTTCTTGCGTGGAGGCCCATACGCTCCTTGTCGCGCGGGCGCGAGCTTCAAGCCCTGGGTGGTGAAAATTCTGGTGAACCGCATTATGGCAGAGCGACGTAAGAAGAACGTTCCGCGAGCGGAGGGCGAGAGGGCTACCGCGTCCCTACTGAGCTCTAGTAATCCTGAACACGAAGCCTACGCGCTGGCCACAGCCGTGTGGTGGCACGGGCTCTACGTATTGAAACTGCAATGAAACGGGGTCGACCTGGCGAAGGATGCGGTCGAAGGAAAGCGCGGTTGCTCAAGCAAAGGACATTCAAAAAGCCAGACTAGCCCACAATCAGCCGGAGCTGAGTGTGGGTAGTGTAATTCCGACAATATCGTGCTAGCGTCCTAACCATGGGAAAGAGATCCGTGCACCATACCCCCTATAGACCCGAGTGCGCCGGAACCGGACAAATCAAAGGGCTAGCCCCTTTTTCGGCGCGGTCATCACCCGTTTGGGTGATTACGGACATTAGCCTCGCGTTCATACTGCGGTGTACATCGGTCGTGGCAATCAAGAAAGCCTTAACGCCCCGATTCCAAACCACACTGTCTTGCCTTGGCAACCAGGTTAGCTGGTGACGAGCCGCTGATGGAGGATAGCTATGGCCGCTTCATTTACTAGAATCCCACGACCGCCAAGCCACTTGAGAGCAATTGTTGCCAGCGGACGTGTTTTTGCTGTCATAGCCGGAGCCGTGGGGTTGATTTGGATCGGGTCTGGGACCACCTTGGCCGGAACGGACCTCGTCAAAGACATCGTTGACACGAACACCCTAAATTCGTCTCCCTCTAACCTGATGGACGTGAACGGGACCCTCTTCTTCAGCGCCATCGACGCGTCCACCGGGCGTGAGCTTTGGAAAAGCGACGGCACCGCGGCGGGCACCGTTCTGGTCAAGGACATTCGGCCTGGGTCCTTGGGGTCGTCCCCTTCCAACTTCACCGAGCTGGGCGGCGCCATCTATTTCAGGGCAAACGACGGGACCAACGGGTTTGAGCTGTGGAAAAGCGACGGCACCGCCGCCGGCACCGTACTGGTCAAGGACATCAGCGCCGGCTCCCTCAGCTCGTCTCCCTTCAACCTTTTCAACCTGGGCGGGACCCTCTACCTCAGCGCAAGCGACGTGACACACGGTCGCGAGCTGTGGAGGAGCGACGGCACCGCGGCGGGCACCGTACTTGTCAAGGACATCCGGCCTGGCTCATTGGGCTCGTCAACTGCCTACTTCACAGACCTAGGCGGTACCCTCTACTTCAGAGCAAACGACGGGACCAACGGGTATGAGCTTTGGAAGAGCGACGGCACCGCCGGTGGTACTCAGCTCGTCAATGATATTCGGTCAGGATCAGGCAGTTCGTTTCCATCTAACCTTACATTGGCCGGCAGTACTCTCTTTTTCGCGGCCAACGCTGGGGCGACGGGAACGGAGCTGTGGAAGAGCGACGGTACGGCGACCGGGACAGAGCCGGTCAAGGATATTTGGCTTGGGACTGGGAGCTCTCGCCCTCAGTCGCTCACGGATCTTGGGGGGACCCTCTTCTTCACCGCCAACGACGGGGCCACAGGAATTGAGCTGTGGAAGAGCAATGGCTCCTCTGCCGGAACGGTACAGGTCAAAGAGATCAGGCCCGGTTCCGCCAATCCCAGATTTCGCTCCTTGACAGTTGTGGGCGGGACCCTCTTCTTTAGCGCTGACGACGGGACCATCGGGTCCGAATTGTGGGAGAGCGACGGCACCGCGGCGGGCACCATGGTAGTAAAGGACATCCGACCGACCTTCGGCTCTAATCCTAGAAATCTTGTAGACGTGGGCGGTACCCTCTTCTTCAGCGCCACCGACAGCCTCACAGGCCATGAGCTGTGGCAGAGTGATGGCACCGCGGCGGGCACCACGCAAGTCAGGGACATCTTGCTTGGTGTCCTCTCTTCTTCCCCTAGCGTGTTGACAGAGGTTGGCGGTACGCTTTTCTTCCAGGCCAATGATGGTACGAAGGGACGTGAGCTATGGACTAGCGACGGGACCTTCAGCGGAACTGTGTTGGTCACGGATGTCAATCTCAAACCCGCAGGCACCACTCCATCCAACTTGACCGACATCGGTGGCACCCTCTTTTTCACCGCCAATAACGGCGCCACGGGGGTTGAGCTGTGGAGGAGCGACGGCACCCCGAGTGGCACCAAGCAGGTCAAGGACATCTGGACAGGCCCCGGCGGGTCACGTCCATCTCAACTAACGGTTGTTGGCGACACCTTTTTCTTTTCGGCGGACGATGGAGCCAGTGGAAGAGAGCTTTGGAAGAGCGACGGTACCCCAGGGGGTACGGTGCTGGTCAAAGACATTAATCCCGGCTCTCGGAGCTCTTCACCATCACAGCTGACGAACGTGGGCGGGACGCTGTTCTTCACGGCCGACGATGGGACCGCCGGAAGGGAGCTCTGGAAGAGCGACGGAACCGCCGGTGGTACACAGCTATTCAAGGATGTTAGACCAGGCACTAGTGGATCGTCTCCCTCTAACCTGACGTTGATCGGTGGCACCCTGTATTTCAGAGCTAACGACGGCATCGCAGGGTCCGAGCTGTGGAAGAGCGACGGTACCCCAGGAGGAACTGAGCTAGTCAAGGATATTAGACCAGGTTCTTTCAGCTCGTCACCTTTCAGACTTACAACGGTTGGCGGGTCCCTGTTTTTCATTGCCAACGATGGAGCTACCGGGAGCGAACTGTGGAAGAGCGACGGTTCCCCCGCCGGGACTCTACTGGTCAAAGACATCCGACCAGGCTCGTCCGGATCAAATCCTTCGCAGTTGGCTGACGTCGCCGGGACCCTATTCTTCAGAGCCAACGATGGGGCCACGGGCAACGAGTTGTGGAGGAGCGACGGCGCCGCTACAGGGACCTTCCGGGTCAAGGACATCCGACCGGGTTCGTCTGGATCAAACCCCTTCCAGCTGACTGAGGCCGGTGGGTCTCTATTCTTCCGTGCCAACGATGGAGCATCGGGCAACGAGCTCTGGAAGAGCGACGGCACTGGCGGCGGGACAATACTTGTGAAGGACATCAGGCCCGGGCTCTTTTCGTCCGCACCCCGCAACCTCACGGATGTGTCTGGCACGCTTTTCTTCACGGCGAACGACGGAGCTACGGGTATCGAGCTTTGGACGAGCGACGGCTCTGATAGTGGTACCAACCGTGTCAGAGACATCTATCCCGGCCTCAACAGCTCATCTCCAAGCCGCCTTACGGACGTGGGCGTAACGCTGTTCTTTGCGGCCAATGATGGCGTCGTAGGGGTTGAACTGTGGAAGCACGAGCCCAATCAGCCGCCGACCGCAACGGCGGGGGGCCCTTACTCACAGGACCAGGGGACCGCGCTGACCTTCGACGGCAGCGGCTCGACTGATCCCGACGGCGACGATCTGACTTACGACTGGGCCTTCGGCGACGGCGATGCCGGATCTGGCGTGAGTCCTAACCACATATATGAAGACAACGGCGTGTACGAGGTGTGTCTGACGGTAACCGACGCCTTCGGCGAAAGCGACGAGGACTGCACCACCGCGTCGATAGACGCGGCCCAGGGCGTGATCCTGAATCCAGGCTACATCACGGGGACTATCGAGGTCGGCAACGAGCCAATACCTTACGCCACCGTTCGGGCGAGCTGGACCGGTTTCTCGGCTTTCACCCAAATCTATCCGGCCGGGACGACCTCGGCGACCTATCTCTTAACTGTCCAGGTCCCTCCGGGGGAAACACCCCAGTATGAAGTTACGGCTCAGGTCAACCTGAACGCCAGTCAAGAGAGTGTAACCTTCGCCAGCCAGACCGTGTCTGTAAGCGAAGGCCAGACGTCGGTTGTGGACTTTATGGAACCGTATCCCGGCTTCATCCAGGGGACTATATCCCTGGATAGCGGAACGTTTACGGACGCGGTAATCGTCGCAATCGGGACCGACGAAAATGCACGTTTGGGCCGGAGCTACAACGATACTACGACCGCGATGTTCCGCATGCCGATTCTGCCGGGCGCTCAGTACAGCGTAGGCGGTTACATAACTCTGAGCAGTGGCATCCGGGTAACGTTGACGGACCAGGTCGTGAGTGTCGCGCCCGGGCAGACGCGGGCCGTGGCCTGGAACCTAACACTGCCCTCCGGGCGGATCGCCGGGTCCATCGTCATGAACGGCGTCGGTACAGTCGATACCCACACAGTCCGGCTGTTGCGATACGAGGACGACAGATGGGTATTCGTAGGAACCAAGACTATCACTGGTAACGGGAGCTACGCGTTCGAGAATCTTGAGACGGGCAGGTACTTGCTGCAGGCCGAATCGCGCCTAAACAGCGCCGACGATCACGTCGCCAGCCACCCTCTGTACAGGTTTTTGCCCTCATGGGACGTGCAAGTAGTCGACGGGGCCACGACACAGGTTGACATCACCAACAACGCCGCATTCATCACTGGCACGATAACGCTTACAGGGGCGAAGACACTGGCCGACCTTCGGAGCGACGTGATCAGCCGGGTAGCTGCGTCCGGCTACCACGGGAGCCTCGCACGCGGGAGGATATCTTACGACACTCTGGATATACAGACCGGGGCCTTCGACCTGGTCGTTAGCGAGGGAACCTGGTTCCCGGGGTCTGTTCAGTTGAACTTCTCTACGAGCAATCCGGTGCCCTATGAGCAGTCGCTACAGATCGACAGTCACCAGTACCAGGACCCGCCGATACCCCTCCTAAGCGGAGAAACCGCGACCAGGGACATGACCTTCGACCTTGGCTCGGTAACGGTGACTTTCCGCGTCGCCGGCGGCGGTCTGCTCAGCACTCCCAGGCTAAGCCCGAATCCACCGAAGGACACCGATGGACGGCGTGAGGGCAGCGGAAGGGGGTGGGTGAGGGAGCTACAGGGGAGATGGCCTGGGGTCTTGGGGTAGATGGGAGGCCGGCAGCCGGTCTTCAGTGGCCGCACAGGGCCCCTAAGGCCCTATGCGGGAGTTGCGATGCGCGGGAAGGCGAGAGGATACGCAGCAGGGGACTCTCGCGACCGGGGTGGCGCGAGATTGCGGGGACGTTGGGTCAGTTGCAGGCTGGCCGTCAGGCCGGGAACGGAATGGCTTGCAGCCGGGCCAAGGCGCGAGTGAACTGGGTTTCCCAAGGCCAGCGCCGGGGGAGATGCAAAGTGAGGCGGCGCGCCGAGCGGGTGATCCGTCCCACCAGAGCGAAGACCCGCCGCCTGAGGGTCTTGGTGATCACGGTCCGCTCGCCCAGACCAATCCGCGCCGTCCAGCGGGCCAGGTTATGCGCCATCACCTGGACCGCCAGCCAGGCGCCGTTGGCGGCGAAGCGCGCCGACGGCATGTGGTTCAGCCCGACGCCGTACTTGAGGTCGCGTATGGCGTTCTCGACCTCGGCGTGGCGGCGATGATCGGCCTCCAGTTCCAGCGTCTCCCCATCGCGGTCGGTGATGAAGGCGTGATAGCTGTATCTGGCGAAGAGGGCGAGCTGGGAACCGGGCGTCGGCTTCACCCGCCGGACAATGAGCCGCACCGGCGCGGCGTCCGGCTTGGTCTGGAACGGGGTGTAAGTCGTCTCGGCGACATCGGCGGCGCCGTCCATCCAGTAGGGAATGGGAGTCCAGTCCTCCTCTGGTATCGCCTCGATCAGGTCCCGCAGGCTGGCGCGCTGGCGGATGGTGATAGAGAAGCGGACATCCATTTCCCGGCAGGCGGCAACGACAGTGTGGGCGTAGAAGCCGCTGTCGGCCCGCACCGTGAGTTGTCCCCTGGCCCCGCCGTAGCGCACCCGCCCCACCGTCTCACGCAGGAAGTGGGCGGCGCCACGGGCGGTGTTGGCCCGGCCCTCGCGCAGCCGGGACATCAGCACCTCGCCGGTGCCGGCGGCAATGGCCAGCAGCGGGTGATAGCCGCGGGCGCCGGTATAGCCGTGGTGGCGCGCTCCCTCCTTGGCCAGTCCATAGGTCTCGCAGATGGTCGAGTCCAGGTCGATGGTCAGGGGCGAGTCGCCGGGTCCGGCCCCAGCGGCCCAGGCCCGGGCCAACAACTGGCGGCTCACGCGGTCGAGTTGACGGACATGCCCCCACCGGAAGCTGCGCAGGAAGGTCCCCAGGGTGGATGGCGCCTTGACCACGCAGCCTAGAACACCGACCGTCCCACCAGCGCGCAGCGCATCGGCGTCGTCGATGCAGTCGCCGCCTGCCAGCGCGGAAGCGACCAGCGTCAGCATCTTGTCCCCAGTGTTCGCCCGTCCCGGCGCTCCGCCGAGGTCAAGGTGATGGTCGACGAGTTCCCGCAGGCCCAGGTGCCGGGCTAGGGTGGCCGGCAGGAGCAGGCCGGCATTGGCCACCAGGCGATGGTCGTCAAAGAGGATGCGGATACGGTCGGGTTTGTTCTGTGGCAGCATCTATTGGGTGCTCCTTGTTTCCGGGCGGGTTTCTGTTCCAAAACCATTATCCCAGATTCAGAGGAGCACCCGCTGGCTTCTTCAAGGGCTGTCCCCAAGGACGTCCTTCGGTGGATTCGGGCTAAGCGGGACGTGTATTGGCACCGACGAGGCAGGCGATGTCGTACGGGTCTACAGGGTCTTCTCTACGTCCAACCAGGAGGACGTCGCCGCAGGACAGACGACGTTTGTCGGCATGGACGCGACCTGTTCGATAACCGCCCAGGCGCGCGTTAACGGGTCTTGGACCGTGTTCGGACAGTTCTCGGTGCAAATGACCCCAGGCGCGGAGCAAGTAATAGAGATCGGAGCACCGACACTCACCGTCGAATCGCCGGCTCCCGGTGCATCTACCGATAACAGCACCATCACTGTAACGGGTACCGTCACCGACGAGCTCGGGGTCGAGGTCACGGTGAACGGCGTAACAGCGACGCTCACCCCCACCGGCAACCCGGACGAGCAGACCTTCAGCGCGACGATTCCGCTCGGTTCGGGGGCGAACCAAATAGTAACCGTAGCCACCAATTCCTCCGGTCAGACCGCAACGGATACGCGCACCGTAACGCTGACGAACGCGGCACCCACGGCCGATGCAGGCGGTCCATACACGGCTCCAGAGGGAGGTAGTGTTCAACTCGACGGTTCGGGCAGCTCCGATCCCGACCCCGGCGACACCCTCTCTTACGAGTGGGACCTAGATTACGACGGAATCAACTTCAGCGCCGATGTTACGGGCTCTTCTCCGTTGTTCGACGCAACGGGCCTCGACGGTCCAAGCAGCTCGACCGTGGCACTGCGCGTGACTGATAGTGTTGGGGCGGCGTCAAATATCGACACGACTCTCGTAACGATCGACAACGTAGCGCCGACGGCGAGCGCCGGGCAAGACCAGAGCGGCGTGGAATGGGCGCGCGGGCTCACCGTGACGCTGGACGGCAGCGGCTCGAGTGACCCTGTGGACCCAATATCGTACTCTTGGACCGACTCAGAAGGGACCGTGGTGGGGACTACGACAGAGGTAACTGTCAGCATCTCAGGGCTAGGTGCCAACACATTCGCGCTGACGGTCGACGACGGCGATGGCGCGAGTCACGACGACTCCGTCACTATCACGGTGGTGGACACGATTTCCCCGGAAATCACGGGCGCCAGCGCGGCACCGAGTGTTCTGTGGCCGCCCAATCACAAAATGCAGGCCGTCACGGTGGCCGTCGATGTGTCTGACGCCTGCGATGCAAACCCTACCTGCGAGATCGTCTCGGTGACCAGCGACGAGCCCGTCAACGACAAGGGAGATGGCAACACGTCCCCCGACTGGGAGATCACCGGCGACCTGACGGTAGACTTGAGGGCTGAGCGTTCCGGTCAGGGAGACGGCCGGGTCTATACCATAACCATCGAGTGCCGGGACTCATCTGACAATAGCTCGACGACGGAGGTCACGGTCACCGTGCCACACGACCAGGGTAACGGTCAGGGTAAGAATAAGTAGCGTCGACGGAGCAGGGCCTCCGTTTGCAGACCGGTGAAAAAAGGGCACCCGGACCACCGGGTGCCATCTTTTTGCAGTGATGAGGAGCCCCGCCGCCTCCGATGCTTCATCGGAGACTCCTCAGCATGACAGGTTGAAGGGAAGCGGCTACAGCTTGTGGCTAGTCTGCAGTTGGTGCGGCCGACAAAGAGCCACCTCGCCCCGGATGCTTCGTCGGTGCTCCTCAGCATGACAGTTTGAAAGGAGGCGGCTATACTTGTCGTGCTGAATCTTCAGATACAAAGGTGTAGCGATTGCGGGTGCTTGTAACCGGGGGGGCCGGATTCGTTGGCTCTCACATCGTCGATGGGTTGATAGAGCGAGAGCACGAGGTCCTGGTGGTCGACGACCTATCTACCGGGTCGGCTGAGCACCTTCCGGGCGCGGCGCGGCTTGAGGAGATGGGAATAGAGGAAGAGGGCCTGTCGAAGCTGGTTTCATCTTTCCATCCCGAGGCCATTGCGCACTGCGCCGCACAGGCGTCCGTGCCGGGCTCGATGGCTGATCCGGCGCTCGACGCGAAGGTCAATATCATGGGCGGTATCAACCTGTGCCGCGCCGCGCTGGACTCGAGGTGCGCGCGATTCGACTACATCACGACGGGAGGAGCGCTATACGGCGAGCCGGACTACGTGCCTTGCGACGAGGACCACCCGATCCGGCCCATCAGCGCCTACGGCCTGAGCAAGTGGACGATGGAGCAGTATACGGGGATACTGCTCGGGGACTCGATGAATGTCTCAGTGCTGCGGCTCGCAAACGTGTTCGGGCCTCGTCAGAACCCCCACGGAGAGGCCGGTGTCGTGGCAATCTTCGGGCGCCAGATGATGCGCGGCGACCAGGTCACGATCTTCGGCGACGGCGAACAGACGCGGGACTTTGTCTACGTGAAGGACGTCGTCAGAGCGCACGAGCTAGCTATGCGGTCCGAGGGACGCGTGACCGTGAACATCGGCTCAGGGGTTGGGGTCTCGGTAAACGACCTGTTCCGCGCGATCGTAGGTGAGACGTATTACGCGAGGGTACCTGTACACGAGGAGGAGCGACCGGGCGACGTCAAGCACGTCGTGCTGGCCAACGGTCGCGCCAAAGAGCTGCTAGGCTGGGAGCCACAGACCTCACTTGTGGACGGGCTCCGCGAGACGCTGGGGTGGATCGGGTTGAGTACCTAGCCTTCGCGGATGAAGGCTACCGCGACTAGCATCAAAGCCAGGACTGCCGGGATCGCGCTCACGCGCCTAGGGCCACCTGGGCGGAGGGCGACGTGAGTTGCCGAGCCGGTTCAACAAGACGATCCGGCCACGACGAGCGCCACGCCGGCGCGCCAAATGCCGCAGGGCTTGCGGCTGTGCTAATGCTGCAGCTTCCTGAGTGGTTGTCTTGAGGAATCGTACAGCGGTAGATCGGGTATGTTCACGTTAGCGGTCTCGACTTTTCAGAGCTGGTTTCTTGCCGAGCGGAGCTGTGGTTCGACGGGCTCAACACGAACGGGTTGGGCGCGGCGAGCAGCGCCCCTACGTTTCGTTTGGCCTGTGTTCGTACCTAGACGCGCCCAGTGGATTCAGCATAGACTTAGGGGCCGTGGCGTAGGCCAATCTGCGAGTAGGTGACCGGTTGAGCGACCATCGTGTTTATGGCGCCGGAGCGAGGCTGTCCAAGCCTCGCTGGGCGCGGTGCGGTCAGGTGCAGAGTCGCTAATGGCGATCGCAGACGCGGTGCTGGTGGGAGCGATATACCTGGTCGGGCTGGGTCTTCTGGGAGCGCTATACTACGTCGCCTACGCCCCGGTCTCTGAGACACGCCCTGTACTAGGGCTTGTTCTGCTAACCATCATCCGGGCGCTGGTGGCCCTGGTCTTGCTGACTCCGTTGATCGTGATGGCGCCCCCACTGCCTTCGACGTTCTTCCCCTATATCGTGGGGAAGGCCGTATATTCGCGGACTCTCGTGGAGATCGCGTTCGGCCTTTGGGTCGTGCTGTCGCTCAGGCACTCGCGGTATCGTATGCCCCGGTCGTGGCTCTTGCCGCTGCTCGGCGCCTACGTCGTGGCAGCGCTGCTGGCCTCGCTATTCGGCGTAAGCCCCCAGCGGAGCATATGGTCCACGTACGAGCGGATGCAGGGGTTCGTCGATCTCGCTCACTGGATGGCGTTCGTCGTGGTTATGGCGTCCGTCTTCCGCTCCTGGGTAGACTGGCGTCCGCTGCTGAACTTCAACCTGGGCGTGAGCTTCCTGCTCGGCCTCCTGGGGATTGCGCAGCACCAGGATATCGGGTTTTTCTCGTTCTTAGCCCAGGGCGCCCGCGTAGATATTACGCTGGGGAATCCCACGTACGTGGGTGCATACATGCTGGTGAACATGATGGTCGCACTGGGCTTTCTGGGGCGCTCCTTGGCTGGCCCCCGAGAGACAGAAGAGCGTGTCGTGACGCCGCCGAAAGAGTCGCGAGCTGCGGAGCGGCGGCGGAGGAGGGGTCGAACTCGACGGCGGACGGCGGATCAACGACCTCTATTCGTCGTGCCCGAGGCGGTGTGGCGCGGGTTCTGGGCGGTCGTAGTCGTCGTCAACCTGGGGATATTGTGGCAGAGCGGCACGCGAGGCGCTTTGTTCGGCTTGGTGGTTGCGTCGCTCGCCCTTGCTCTCGGGTACCTCGCCTGGGGTCGGATCAGGCCGCTTAGGTTAGCGTCGCTTGGCGCGCTGGGCCTCTTCGTGGTAGGAGCGCTGGCGTTCGTAGGTATTCGCGAGACGAGCTTTTTCCATAGCGTGACGCGGACGAACATCATGCTGAATCGGATCTCGTTGATTGGGCCTGAGCATCACAATCTCACCAGCCGGCTGAACTCCTGGGAGGTAGGGCTTCGCGGCTTTGCGGCGAGGCCGCTCCTCGGTTGGGGTCCGGAGAATTTCACCATCGCTTATGACCAGCACGTGACAGCGGACAAGTTCGCGATATCCGGCGAGTCTTTCGACCAGGCCCACAACAAGATAGTGGAGGAGCTGACTACGAAGGGTCTACTGGGCACTGTTGGCTACCTGGCTGTCTGGGTGACTATGTTCGCGGTTATCGTGCGGCGTGTGCAGTCGCAAAGCTCGCCGGACCAGCTATTCACGTTCTTCGTTGGCGCAGCGCTCACAGGTTACTTTGCTCAGAACATGTTCCTGTTCGACACGCCGGGGATGGTGCCGCAGTTCTACATGCTTGTGAGCTTCGTGGTCTACCTCGACGCATCGCGTGATCCGGACCCTGCTCCGCGACGAAGCGGGCCTGACGACGTCCGGGAGGGGGCCGAATCAGGCGCCCTGAAGACGGACTCGTCGGCGCTGGTGGCGCTGGTGCCCGCGGGTATAGTTATCCTGCTGGCGGTGCTGTTCATCAACTACGCCCCGCTAAACGGGTCCAGGATCATTCTCGAAACGTTGAATCCGAACATCTCCTGGTTGGAGAGGCTGGATGTGTTCGAGAGGAGCATCGACGCAGCGCCGACAATGGGGAACTACCCCCGAATCGTGATGTTCAATCAGCTAGCGAATAATTGGGGCTCGATGACTCTGGAAGAGACACACGCCGCGCTTGCGACCGCAGAGCAAGAGGGTAAAGACGGCTTGAAGGCAGAGCCTCGCGAGTGGCGACTCCATCACTCGCTTGCGACGCTGTACCATCGCGCTTCGCCGATCGATCCGGTCTATCTGGGGAAGGCCAGGGAGCTACTGGAGCAGGCGGTCGTGGTGGCGCCGGAGCGGATAGAGGTGAACCTGCTCTGGGTCCAGCAACACATCCTGGAAGGGGACGTCGAGGGTGCCCGGACCGCGATAGACAGCTATCTGGAGAGAAACCCACTTGCGACGCCACGATTCAAGCCGCTGAAGGACCGGCTGGACCAGCTATCCGCGCAGGAGTGAGAGGGGGCAATCCCCGCATGCTCCCCGTTTTGGCCCTTGCACGAGAAGCGTAGCTCTAGTCGGACCACGGCGCCGGATTGCGAGTTACAGGGCAAGCCCCCTTCTACGAAGGCGTGGACAGGACTCCCGCGCTAGTGTTCTTTTAGTCCGCGCGGTGACGCCCCCGTACCGAGATGGCGTCCCTGGCCATCGAGAATGAGTCCACCAGGGGCCGGACTTTGCTCATTGGGTTGTGATACCAGTCTATTGGTATCTCCAGAACACGCATCCCGCTACCCACGGCCAGGAAAAGGATCTCTACATCGAATGCGAAGCCGCTGATAGTCTGGGCCTTGAACAGTTCAGCGGCGGCGGCGGCGCGAAAGCATTTGAAGCCGCACTGCGTGTCCTGGAATCCAGCGACCGCTGTCCACGCTACGAGGCGGTTGAATACGCGCCCCATGACGTGGCGGCTCGCGGGCTCGTTGTATCTCCTGGCGCCCGCTATCTCGCGCGAACCGATGACTACGTCATAGCCGTCGTTCATCGGTTCGATGAAGGCGGCTAGCTGCTCTATAGGCATCGCGAGGTCAGCGTCGCACATGAAACGGAGCTCCCCTTCGGCCGCCAGCATGCCGTGCCTTACAGCCCAGCCCTTGCCCGAATGAGGGACCGACTCTACCCGCACGAGGTCGGTCTCCCCCGACCAATCGCCGACGAGGCCCTTCGTACCGTCTGTGCTGCCGTCGTCGACGACGATCACCTCCCAGGAGTAGGGCTGGTCTCCCAGGTAGGTCACGATCTTCTCCAGCGTGGTCCCGATGCGCTGCTCTTCGTTGAAAGCCGGAATAACTACAGACAGGAACGGTCGGGTCAAGGGACTCTCCGATTGGGTATGCGAATTGTATCTGTCGGATGGAGGGCTGTCCAAGTTCGGCACTGCGCTTACGCGCCCCTGGACGATGGGTGCGGAAAGAGGCTCCTGTCATGCCGGTCCCATCCAATTGACACGCCAGAGCCGCCGTAGGTATGCTTCCGGTGGCGCACGGGAGCGTGTGACCGCGCAGGCTACTGAAAGAGGCCCCGGCCTGAGTACTCTGCCGGCGTGAGAGTATGACGGTCCTCGTTCTTCCGCAGGCCCACCGCATGTTCGTCAAGCGCAACCCATGCCGCCAATCCCATTGAGCGAGAAGAGATGAGGAAGAAAGTACGATGACCCTTCAGCCCGTGATACTGGCCGGCGGTCCAGGCACGCGCCTTTGGCCGCTTTCCCGTGAGCAGCATCCCAAGCCATTTCTACCGCTAATGGGCGAGCGGAGCTTGCTACAAGAGACTCTGGGACGGCTGGAGGGGATGGACGGGCTGAACGCGCCGGTCTTGGTGTGTAACGAAGCTCATCGCTTCCTTCTTGCCAACCAGCTAAGGGAATCGGGCGTCGCAGCGCTCTCGGTGGTGGTAGAGCCTGTGAGCCGAAACACGGCCCCGGCGCTGACACTCGCGGCGCTCACGATCAGCGGGTTGGGCCGGGGATCGAGGTCGGACCCTGTAATGCTTGTCATGCCGTCCGACCACGTCGTGCGGGACGTGAAGTCCTTCCGGAGGGCCCTTTCCGCGGGCGAGGGGCTGGCACGGAACGGCTATCTGGTGACCTATGGCGTGGTCCCTGACGCACCCAGCGGCAGGTACGGTTACATTCGTCGAGGCGACACCTTAGGGGAGCCCATGGGTGGCCCCGAGGCCGGCGGGTACAGCGGGGGGACGGGAGCCGATGGCGGAGGGCCCCATGCTTACGACGTGTCGGAGTTCGTAGAGAAGCCGACTCGAGAGAAGGCGAGTGAGTACTTGGAGTCGGGGGAGTTTCTCTGGAACAGCGGGATCTTCATGATGCGCGCCTCGGTGTGGCTCTCCGAGCTGGAGCGACACAGGCCCGACATAGCCAGGGCGTGCCGTAGGGCGCACGCGGACGGCCACGTGGATGGCGTCTTCTTCCGGCCAGGGGCGACCGATTTCATCTCATGCCCCAGCGATTCGATCGACTACGCGGTTATGGAGAAAGCGGCGGACGGAGACGCCAAATGTGCCGTGGTCGCGCTGGACGTCGGATGGTCCGACATAGGGGGGTGGTCGGCCCTGTGGGAGGAGAGGGACCGGGATGAGCAGGGGAACGTGGTTCAGGGCGACGTGTACGCGAACGACACCCGGAACTCGCTGCTGCTGGCGCAGCACCGTCTGCTGGCGACGGTTGGGGTGGACGATGTGGTGGTGGTGGAGACGGCTGACGCCGTGCTGGTGGCAAAAAAAGACCGCGTCGAGGATGTGAAAGAGATCGTGAAGCGCCTAGACGAGGAAGGGCGCACGGAGCACGAGTTCCATCGCACCGTAGACCGGCCGTGGGGGGCGTACGAGGTGCTGGACAGCGGGGCGGGGTTTCAGGTCAAACGGTTGACGGTGAACCCCGGAGCGAAGCTGTCGATGCAGATGCACCACCAGCGCGCGGAGCACTGGGTGGTGGTAAACGGGACGGCGAAGGTTACACGCGGCGACGAGGTGTTCGTGCTAAGGGAAAACGAATCGGCCTATGTGCCAGTGGGGGTCACCCACCGGCTCGAGAATCCCACCGGGAGCCCGCTGGAGATCATCGAGGTGCAGTCGGGTCCGTACCTAGGCGAGGACGACATCGTGCGATTCCAGGACGATTACGAAAGGTTGAGCGAGACATAGAGGCCGGCATCCCCGCTGATTTTCCACGACGTCACCTGTACCTTGGGTGCTTCTCCTTGTTACCACCGTAACCCTACAAAGCTGCAGCGCTGGCGAATGTCATACGTCGACGATCCCGGGCGAGGTGGCGTAGCTGAGATTCCAGATTTCGGCGAATGTGGGCGAAGTTTCGGACTTTTTGTAGGTGGGCTCATGCGTCCCTGGCGAGGTTTGAGTGCCGAACAGCATTCGGCGTTCAGGCTCGTTGTCAGCCAGAGTTCCGTGAATAATAGCTGCGCGGCATCAGCTCTACGATGAGTCAGTGTTGGGGACGAAGATGAAGAGGTCCCCAGGCTGGCAGTTGAAATAGTCGCAGAGGCGACCCATTACAGAAATCCCAACCATGCTAGATCGATCATTTGCCAATCGAGTAAGCGTGTTCTTGTTCACACCCGTCTGAGCCAGGATATCGTCGTACGTGATCGTCCTTCGCTCCCGGCGGCCCTTAACGGCAATTAACTCGCGCAGGCGGCATTGAATCATCTACGTCTCCGTTCATGAAGTGATTGACTCAGTCGATGAGCTCACCTTATCAGTTGACGTGAGCCCTTGACAAAACTACAGAGATATATTACCATATCGTCATATCGAACGATGCGAGTCACGGTATAACATATGACATCTTCTGATAGAGAGACGACATCTTCTTGTGAAATCTGCGGCAAATCCGGAGGGCTAGACCGACACCACGTGAGATCACGCGGGATGGGTGGGAGTAAAGACCCGGCGGTGCATGAGGAGTCCAATCTGATCACGTTGTGCCGCGGGTGCCACAGAAACCTGCATGAAGCACGCTGGGAATTGATTCGCTCCGAGGAGGGCATCCGGGTACTTGATGCGCGCACTGGCGAGGAAACAATGCGCCGGCTCCGCAATCCAGGCGTCGATGTCTCCGCGTTGTTCCAGGTCCTTAACCTGGCCGAAGATTCGCTGGGCCGACTGCATGACGCGTTAGCTTATCTTACGGATGACCAGCTCGTGGAAGCATATAGCTATGCACGCTCCTTTGGGAAGCGCTCCTGGCTGGTGCAAGCTGCCATCTTGTACGAAGCCCAAATGCGAAGTACCTACGGGGAACAAACGCTCGAGGCTATTGCTCGTCGGTTCGAGATCGGACTGCGCCAGGCCCAAAAGTACGCCCTAGTCTGGAAGGTGTTTTTCGCCCGGAACAGTGAGCGAGAAAACGTCAATATTGACGCTATCTTGCTGGACGAGCCTAGCTGGTATGTGGTGGCGGTCACAGAGACCAAGGAGCCGGAGAAGTGGCTGAGCTATGCCCAGGACCGCAAGGTCGAGGATCCGAGATACTCGGTGGCTACTTTTCGGAGAGATATACTTGTTGCTCGCTTTACTGAGGGAGTGACGGAGGCCTTGGAAGGCGGAGAGACAGAGACACCTTTGCCTGGGCTTGATACTTGGCGGTGCCCCTGGGTGAAGATCTTGTGCACGCGCTCGGGCAGACCCACCCCGTTTCGTGATTGCTGCGAATGTGAGTTTAGGGAGAGCGACCCCTGCTCCCCTCAGCCGACGCCGGTAGAGGTATCATCGTGAATAGCTACGAAGCAAAGCTCCAGCAGTTCGCTGAAGGGAAACAGCTACTCCGCCTTTCCCGCCCAATACGTGACCGGGCCGACGCCAGCTGCGATGTTTGCGAATCGACGCGGCCACGGCTGTTGTACGCCCTGCAAGATCAGGAGTCGGGCCGGTACTATTTCGTAGGAGAGACATGTCTCAAGGAGTTGGTCAAGAGCGGCGCGATACGCAGGCGTTACAGTAGAGAATCGGGACATACGGCGTTTGAAACGGAGATGGAGCGACGTCTTGAAGAATCGAGAGAGCGTATCGATCAAGAGCATGCCGGAGTAGATCCAAACGCGCTGAGTAAGGTGTCTGACAAACGAGGTGGCGAATCCCGGTCGGAAATTGCGTCGGGCTCCACCCCCTCTGTCCCTGTACTTATGGTCATCGCCGATCCCCGGTATTACCGGGCCGTCGCCTGTGTTTTTGCACCCAACGGAACGACTCTGTCTTGGGGATACGCTAGAGAAGCCCGCTACGAGGAAGTGTGGAGCAGAGGAGGGGATAAGGGACTGCTGTTAGAAAAGGTTGCGAAAGAGCGCGGCGATGCCATGCAGCAGGCGATTGTTAGGGCTTGGGGTGAGGTCCAATCTTACGTCGAAGAGTCACAGCAGTGTCCCGGGAACGGGTCAATCCCCGCCTCACTTATCAGGGTGTTGGAGCTCTTAGGCGATGATGCGGCTGATGAGAAGGTGATTCCGTTTTCATCGCCAAGCCAACTGGAAGCACCGCGTTGACGACCGAATTGGATGCCAAAAAAGAGCCTACGGTCACTCGGTTGAGGGAACTCGTACAGGCGGCCAGTAAGGAGAACCCGCACCTCACTTCGCGTCTTGAAAAGGCTGCTTTTCTTGTGCTGCTAAGACCTATCGCAGCCCGAGGTAAAACGAACTATCGAGTAGGATCTGAGGACGGACTTCGCTTCTACGAAGTGAGGAACGGTCATTGTCAATGCTCAGATTACGTCCGCCACGGCCCAGGTCATCCATGTAAGCATCGGCTGGCTGTTGCTTTACATTTGCGGCTGTCTGCCGAGACAATCCGTCGATCTTGCCCCTGAGCTGTGAAACGACCCTCTTAGACGCGGGTTCAGCGAGCGACTAGGTGGGTGGGCACAGTAGCTACGACCCAGCTAGCGCTTTGATTTCTTCCAGCCGGCGGCTAACGCCTCGGCTTCTGTACAAAGCCACTGGTCGCCGTCCGCTTCAGAGACTTGGGTAGTGGCGTAGAACAAGCTGCCGGGCAAGTGGTAAAGGCGCTCCCCGGTCCGCGCATCTACATTGCCCTTTATGACCGCCTGGTCTGTGCCCGAGTAGTCACAGATACCGGTGGTGGACTGGCTGCCAGGCGGGGCTGGAAGCGTCCCACCTGTGAACTCTGGCGTCTTGGCTGGGGGGGTGGGGTCGCCTGTCGAGAGGCCGGCTTCCCAGTAGCCGCGTTTTTCCAGTCTGGCCTTTTCCTCGGCTATGGCTAACGCCGTCTTGTGCCTAAAGTGTGAAGGGGAACTCGCAACAACCGCATAGCCGTTGGTCACCATCGTTTGGTTGACCATCTCCCCGTTGACGTAGACATAGCGGAGTGTGCGGCCAAAGGTGTCCACGTTTCGACTGTCGCGCTCCAGCTCGATCTGCTTGCCGAGCACGAGGAAGCGATTGAAGTCCCGCGCTCTCTCCGCGACGGTAGGGTCGACAGCACCTAGGTCGTCGGATTGAGGGACTTCGATCCCCAGATACCTGACGTTGACGGCGCTCCCGTCGATTATCACCTCGACAGTAACGCCGTCCAGGACCTTGGTAACCGTCCCCGACGTGAGAAGAGGAGCTTCGCTCGAACTGATTGGAACAGCGGTGGCCGTGGGCGGCGCCGGATCCGACCCGAAGGAGCACGCACCGCTCAGGAACGTGGCCAATAGAAGGGCGACGTTGCGATGTTGCACAAGCCGACCGACGACTCGAGCCGGGAATGTTCTTGGGGGGCTGCTCATCTCTTCTTGTGCGACTCTGAAGGTTCTCCGGCCTGGTGTGCGAGGACTCGTTCAGCGGACTGGACGGGATTGTAGATGCCAGAATGCGGGGCATTGGACATGGGTCTACGCGCGGCCAAGGGCTTGTCCGTAGAACAGGCGGCGGCGCGATCTGCGCCGCGGCTTCTTTAGCGTCCGGCGGGTCGCTGCTGAATAACCTCAGCCCTGATTACTCCCTCGTAGAGGCCTGGCTTGGCATGCGCGGTGAAGTTCCCAAAGGCGTCGATCGTTCCAACGGACTCGTCGGAGACGGTCCAAATCACCGCGAGGCCGCCGATGTCTTGCCCGTTCGCGTCCCGCCCCGTGAGAGTGAAGTGCGCGGTCCTGCCTTGGTTCACTTTCGCTACGGCGGGACTGATCTCGGCGCGGGCCAGCGAGCCTACTACGACCACATCAATTGACCGAGTCTTCATGATGGTTTCGTCGTGCGAGGGCTGCGTTACGGTCACGCGCACGGCGTCGGCGTAACTCCCTGGAGAGCTTCCCGCGGTGAATACGCCGTGCGCGGTTACCGCGCCGGCCTGCTCGGTGAGCATTTCGTAGCGGACCTCGGTGCCCTCTGCCGCATCTCCAAACTGGTTGGCTGCGGTGACGATGAGATTGACACGGTCGCCGAACGTCAGTCTCAGCCGCTCAGGAAAGATGGTTATGGAACGTAGCTGCGACGATTTGGCTTCGCGAACGACGACTGACGCGAAGTCTACTGCCCTGGCGAACCCTTGCTCTCCGGGGACTACGGCTTCCACCTTCACAGCCTCGGCGAAGATTCCCGGTAGGCGACCAGCTACGAAGGCGCCTCTTCCATCGACGGTCCCCGCACGCGGGTCTTCGACCGTCCATCGTAACTGAGTTCCAGCGACGAGCTCGCCGAGGCCGTTAAGCGCGACCGCGCGGAGTTGTATGCGGCCGCTGGGGTCGACGAAGAACCGCTGAGGCAGCGCGTGTACGGAGAGCGCGTCATTTGCGGCCGGGCTGTTCAGCACCTCAACGTCAGCTGAGGCAGTGATTTGTGATCCAGCCCATATGGCGGTAACTGCGACGCCTGACCGGTACAGACCTTCCCTGCCTTCAACGGTCAATAGTCCGGTGTCCTGGTTCACCCTCCCAAGCTTTCGGTCCCTGAGGTCCCACACTAGGCTGGCTCCCGGGATTACCGTGCCATCCCGGTCGAGGGCGACCGCCCTGAGCCGGTATAGCTGGTGCTTCATCACAACCGGGCTTCGTGGAAAGATCGCGATGCTAGCCAACTCGGGCGGAAGCACGTCGCCGACAACGAGAATAGAAGCGAATCCGGTGGAGTATCGCGTACCTGTTGGGGCGTTCTGGATCCCCGTGACCGAGACCGCGTTGTCGAACTCACCTGCGGCGCTTCCGGCCTGGAACACGCCATCTTTGGAGATGGTGCCGGCTCGCGGGTCCACGAGGCCCCAAAGGAACTCCACATCGTGCAAGAGCCGGCCGGATGGCCCGTAGGCTCGCGCGGTAAGCCTCGCCTCTTCGCCGGGGTCGAGGACCGCCGAATCGGGCGAGACTTCTATCGAGTCTAGAAGCGACGCGGCACCAGGGGCTTCCTCTGTGATCAGCACTGAGGCCTGGACGACCGTACTGATGAAGGGCGACGGTGAACCCTCGGCCAGGTCGCCACTCTCGACGGGCGCGTCTCGCCCGCAGGCTATCAGCGTAAGTAGAACAAGATACGCGAACAGGAGCGCCGAGGACCGAGCGAGACCGGTCATCGTATTGCGCTTGGATTCCACACTGGCGCTATCAGCAATCGGTGTAATCAGCATCAAGGACTCGATGGGAGAATCGACGCTAGTTCTTGGAGAAGTTCGCGGTCAGGACGATATCTTTGTCTGCCACAACATGGAAATCGACCTGAGACTCGCCGTTAAACATGGGCTCGGCCGAGCTGGACGAGAGAGTGTACCTGTCCGGCAGGATAAAACTGACTGTGACGTCTCTTTGCCTGATCCCAGGTTGCTTCTGAATCAGCAGTTCATAGCCCATGGCGTCGCCTTGCTTGTTCAGCAGCCTAGCTGGCAGATCATACACGAACTCAAGCTCCTTCGACTGTCCAGCGCCAAGAGCGAACAGACCGGAGATCACCGTCTTTCCGAATGAAGAGGAAACCTGTACGGTCTCCTCCCCTGGGATGCCTTTGCCAATCTCGACGGCGACGCTATGTTGCGGGAGTGGCAGGCGCGCGCTCTTTCGAAGTGTCGCTCCGTCAGGGATATACGCCCTCCAGTAGTTCCAGTAGCACGCATTCTTGAGTTGGCTGTAGTCGGTGCCTCGATGCAGCCACTGTGGCTCGCAACCTGGTGAACCCGGGCCACTATGATTATTGTAACCTAGATTCAGGCTAATTCTAGGCCCTGCCTCCTTTCTGAGGTCCACCTTGTAGGTTATCCGCCGCTCAATGTTCCGGTCCGACTTGCTCCAGACCACGTTGGAGTCGACCACATAGATGTAGTCGTTTGACTCTCGGCGCAGATGTCCGCTCCACCCATTGTCTCGACCGATCGCCTGGACCGCGGCGTCATCGAAGTACAGCATCAGGTCTTTGTTGTCGAGCGAGCTCTTTAGCGCGGACGCCAGTCTTATCAGGGTGGGCAGGTCCAACGTCCCTCTAAGCTGTTCGAGGACACCGTTGAATGCGAGGTCGATATATGCCCTTCCGTGGGTATCGGACCCTTCCTCCAGCTTTGGAAAGAGGTTCTGAGTGGTAAGGACGCCGACTCCCTCGGGGGATGGTACGTTCCCCAGGGCCTCTACGATGGACAGCAGCGTCCACTGGTTGAGCGCGATTACGCCGTCGGCGCTTCGCCTTTGGCCGAGCCTGTACATGTCGGCCGCAGTCCTCGCGGTGGTCGGATAGTCCGGCTCCCACGAGACGTCTCGAATGAGCCAAACCCGAGCGTTCATGTGCTCTTCGAGGGCACGCGGCGCAGAGGGATAGAGCTCGAGGCGGTCCCAGTCGTCGATTCTAACGGCGTCGTGGTACTGGACGTCTGTCAGCTCACCGTCCTCGATGGTGACCAACCAGACGGCGGAGACGAAACCTCCCGTGGCGCGGAGCTCGTCTGCGGAGTGGCCAAGGACCAAGTACTGCTGGGTCGATCCGCTGGCCAGCAATACGTCGCCTATCGGGGCCAGGTCTCTGGCGAGCTGTATTCCTCCCCGAAGCTTGGCCACCGCGGACGCGAGCTCCACCAGAGGCTCTCGTGCAGTTGGTGGCTCCGAAGGCAGGCGCTGCAGCTCCCGCAGCGTTTCCTGAGCCTCGTCGAGCTGCGCAAGGGCAGAATCTATCTCGTCGGCTCCAGCTGCGAACTGACGTAGAGCCGTGAGCAACAATCCGTCGTTCCCGAACAGCGCCCGAGACCCATCGAGTGACGTCTGCAGCGGTCCGATGGTTGCCAGGGTCGCACGGTTGATGAGCGAGAGAACGTGCAACAGCTGGCGGGTAGTGTCGACTTGGTCCGAGAGGGCGCCGCCTCGCCCGCCAGTTTCGAGCGACACTGCCAGACCCTCTGCCAATGCGGAAGCGAAGCGGAGGTCTGAGTCGAGGCTGATCAGCATAGAGCTAAGGTCATCGACGGAGAGGACCTCAGCCTCGGGAGTGTATGAGCTGAATTGAGCCGTGAGGGGACGAAAGCGCGCGTTGATCGCCAGGAGCTCAGCCAGAAGCTCGGAGGCCTGGAGTCCTATTGCGGCGTTGGCCAGAATCTCGGACTCTAGGCTTTGCAGCATTGATAGTGCATCGGCCAGCCGCCAAGGGACGATGGCCGGCCGATACTTGTCGCCCCGACGAACCGCGTCCTCCATTCTCTCGATCAAATCCGCGATGGAGGACTGGAGGCGAAGGGCGTCGGTCTGGTGCGATGAAGGAGACCCCGCGAGCCCAGTAGATAGAGTTGCTCCGAAGCGTTCGTCCAAGCTCAGGAGCTTGGAGGCCGCCTCCAGGAGGGCCGCGGTTGACTTCAGGTCTTGATCGACTCTCTCCGCTTGGACCGCCCAAGAGTTGAGCTCGAGATGGAGACCGGGAACCCAAGACAAAGCGGGGGAGAAACGGCCGACCCATCTCATAGCTCGCGTCGCAGGCTCGACGTCGAGGCCGACCTGTTCAACCTCAGTCGCGGCCGCCGTCGTGGAATCGCTGCTGCCGAGCGCGCCAGCCCACGTCTGGTGGAGAGACGAGAGCCGAGTCGGAGCCGAAAACGCGATCGGCGCAACGTCCACCGCAAGGAGCAAGATAGCTGCGCCAACTGCCATCGCAGCTACGACCGAAGGCGCCAGCCAGAGGACGGATATGAGCTTGATCAATTTAGCGTGGCAGGGTCAGCCGTGCCTGGGGCACCCCCCTCCTGGTCCGATCTGTATGTGCATGTCGCGTTATAGGAGTCGCCCGTCATTGGCCCGCCGGGACTGTGTTTCCATTGGCGTCGCACTCCACCGGTGCAGTGTCCAGAGATCGGGCGCGATAGATATCACCCAGGCAATTGAGAGGGTCGCCGGGCTGAGGGCCTTCGAAGAAGGTAATTCCCATGTAGCCGCCCGCGATGTTGTCGACTATGTCTTGCCAGGACTTATAGAAAAACCACTTTTCGACCTGGTGTGAGTCAGCATTCGCATCGAGCCAGTCCAGGATGTCTGAGAGATAATCGCTCATGTTGGTCCAATGGTATGTTCCCACAGGGGAAAGCTTGACCGGGAACGGGTCCCATATCCAGCCGTCGTAACCGTTGTGGATCGCTATCTCGGTGATCCAGATGGGAGTCGCCGCGTATTCGGGAATCGCGTCGAAGTATGCCCTCATGTTCTTAAGCTGGTGGATGGCGATGTCCGAGTGGATCATGTTCTCGCCCTTGGCACGGTAGAAGGCGGGCTTCGTCGCGTCATTGTTAGGGGTGTTAGTCCAATCGATGGGATAGACGTCGATCGACCAGGCATCGACAGGCGGCTTCACGCCGTAGCGGGTCTCGTAGGCGCTTATGAACCCGCTGACCCAGTCCTTTCCACAGGTGTAGCCGCTCAAGAACCCGACACCGGAGCACGAATAGGCCCATAGTGCTCAGGCAAATCCACTAGCAAGTCTGAAGTACTAATCACGCACGAGATATGCGAGTTGTCTAACAGGTCAGGCAGCCATTGTCGGGATTCCAGAAATGCCAATCTCTGAGGCGCCCCTTGTCCCAATATGCCAAGGGATTGAAAACTGCCATCTCGCGTGACTGACATTGTGGCAGCGTTCTCTACGTCGCTTAGCCTCATCTCATACGACCCCGCTGTCGGTCAAGACGCACCCGAACATGCGTGTAGCGACACCCCACCCTGTCAGGAAGATGTCTTGCTTTTCTAGTCATCCTTGCGAACTCATGATTTCACTTGCTTTCAGATATTTGCCGATGCCTGTACGGGTTGGGGTGGTGTCTGGTCCTGTTAGAAATGCGTGGTCAAGCTTTCTTGAACCGAGCTGTGATCGAGACCTCTTCAAACTCAATTCGATGCGGCATCTTCTCGCGGTCCAGCAACTGCAACAGTCTGGTGCGGAACGCCGCTCTTGTAATCGAAGCCCCTTCGATCAGTTGGACGACCAGTCGTATGTGTTGCCCAAGGAAAGGGTCTGGCTCTCCAGATACCCTGGCATAGCAAACTTCGGGCAGTTTTTGTGCGGCGTCTTCGATCTCTCCCGGCTGAACCTTGACCCCTCCGACGTTGATGGTCTCGTCGGTCCGGCCTAGGATGCGAAAATACTCGTCGTCAAATTCAACCAGATCGCGAGTATTGAACCATCCTTGATCATCGAACGGGCTGCGGGCGTTCAGGTAGCCGATCATCCTATGCGGCGAGCGGACGTGTAGTACGCCGTGCCGTGCTTCAAGTTGAATCATCGGGTCCGCGACGCGAATCCAAAGCTCACGTTTGCTCCGGTTCTTCAGAGGAAAGATGCCGAGCTCCGACATTCCGTACGTTTGCCGAATGTCTACGTGGTGTGGGAGCGACGCATTGAGTCGATCAAGCGTGTCCTGGTCCATCCGCTCAGTTCCATAGGTCACGAGCGTTAGTCGAGAAAGGTCGATCTCGTCAAACGCACGCTCTAACATCGCAAGTCGAAGAAAGGACGGTGTTGTGGGAAGCAGACCGACGCGCTCTCCGGCAACTTGCCTCATGATCGAGGTAGGCCGCCGGCTGGTAGGTATGTGGATCGAACCTGCGTTGAAAAGAGTGTGGAACAAGGTGTTAAGACCGCCAATATGGTCAAAGAGCAAGAAAGCTAGCGTGCGGAGCGCGGGCCTCCTATATGCTCGGAACTTATCAAGAAGCGTGGAAAAGTCGTGCAGCGCCGCCTTCGGAGGGCCACTCGTACCTGAACTGAACAGAACCAACCCAGGTGATCCCCTGGATTGAAGTTGAGAGATTAGTTTGTGCGGAGTTCGCTGCGTTTGGCCGACTCTTCACGGATCCCTCGTGGATGACCCAGTCAACACCAGCAATGTCGAAGAATGCCTCGTGTTGAAGTGACGTGGTATTGGTGAGCGGTACAACCACGCATCCCTGATCAACTAGTCGCAGGAGCGTCGCTACGGTCGACGGTGTGAAATCTCCGATGAGTGCTACTACAGAATGCGGAGGTATTGCGGAGACTGTCTCGGTGTTAGCGTTGGAAATGTCGTCCAGAGACGTGCTACCCGTGCCATAGTGAATAACAGGAGAGCTTGTGGCGATCCCCCTCTCCACCCAACGTTGCGTGATCTCTTCCACTAGCATCAGTATCCGCCGAGGACCAGGTTCTGACCGCTGATCAGATTGGACCTCTCGTCCAAGTAGAAGCGAACGGCGTTCAAGACGTCTTCGAATTGCCCCTTCCGCTTGACCGCCTGTCGATCTCGTATCAATCTCTCAATCGTCTTCTGTTGTACGCCAGCCAAGAGGGCCGTGTCGATGGGATTCGGTGATACGGTATTCACCGTAATTCCGTACGTGCCAACCTCCTTGGCAAGAACGCGACCAAATGCCTCAATAGCTGCCTTGGAGGCGACGTACACCGCTTCCCCTTCCAAGCCCAATTTCACGGCAATGCTGGAGAGGTTGACGATGCGCCCCTCGTGATTCCGAATCATCGCTGGGAGGAACACAGAGCAAGTGTTGATAGTACCTAGTGTGTTCACCTTGAGGACGGTCTCAATTGTCTCCTGCGGAGTCGTCAAGAACAGGTTCATAGAAGCGACACCTGCGCAGTTGATAAGACCGTATAGTTGTTTCAGATCAACACTCTTAATGGCAACGTTTAGCTGGCTGCGGTCGCCGACGTCGGCTTGGATGAATCGGCCCTTGAACTCTTCTGGAATTGTCCGCGCTACGCCTACGACGTCGTAGTCGTTTGCCAACCTCTCGGCCAGATACTGACCTATACCACGAGAGGCGCCGGTCACCACAACGCACTTCATAGACCTGCCTCAACGACTGCGAACTCCGCTAGCGATAGCGGCGTTCTGAATGGGCTTCGTTTCGCTGACATTGCCCTATCGTTGGTCCAGTCAAACGCGACTTTGAACTGCTCCTGCATAAACTCTTCCAATAAGAGCAGCAGTTCAACTAGCGACCGGCTGTCAATGACCGCCTCATCGCCGATTAGCCGGGCTCCTTCGTCTATGACAATGTCCGCGGGGGGTTCTTGCTCCTGTTGCATTTCTAGCAGTATTTCGAGCAGGAACGCCACTACGCGATCCTGAGGCGAGTTAGAACTCACTTCTTGCTCCTCCAGCAAAGGCCGTAGTGCCCATTTCGTTAAACGTCCGATATGCGGCTCATGCATATCTGTCGCACGGGATTACGTAGACTCGAATAGGTGAAAGCCGATGGCTTCGAGGAAGAACGGCACGCAGCGACATCTACGAGTTGCGATGTCACTGCGTTCCGCTTGCCAAGCATCGCTTGGCCAGACGCTACTTACAATCTCTCTCGGAACAGGTATGTAACATGCCAGTCGCGATTCAGCGTTATGTTTTGACCGGTTGAGTAGTATTGGAACTGGACTGGGAGACCGGGCCCGGACTTTACGAAGCCCATCATGGCTAGGGTCCTCGACCAGCGTTTCGCCAACAGGCCAAGCTGAAACGTTTGTCCACTCATTTGTCCGATACGTGAGTCTCGCAGGATCTTGCGTATTAGCTTACCGACGTACAGCGAGCGCCTGAATCCAAACCCTCCACCGGGAACATAGTAGTCAACGATTTTGGCCGCAATCGTGTCTCCCTTAGGCCGCCGAAAAACCAGATAACCGATTGCCGGCTGGCCGATAACTATCTTGATGTACGAGTCCCCCCAGAATCTACTGTTCAGGTAATCGCTACTTGGAATGATTCCGTTATAGTGCGCGCCTAGATCGGCCACTAGCCGATCTACATCCGGGCCGAACTCCTGAACCACATGTGCTGATTCTCTTTTCCCTAAGAGGACAGCCAGCCAATCAAGGGACGCCTCATAAGCCACCAACGCGGCATGTATCGCGTAATCACGGGCCCGAACGCGGCGTTTGACTCGCCTCCTGTTCGACAACCAGTCCGTTGCTAGAATGGAGGTTGTCATCCGAGCGTCGACTGTTTTGCATCCGCCGATCTTCTCCAAGAGGCCAGGCCAGCGACCTGGAGTAAAGAGCCCGAATGCGAGGCCCAGATCGTCTCGGATCGACCGCATGGTCTGCTGGATCAGAAAGAATGCGTAGAAGCCGAGGCGCCCCTGGATGGGGCGGGCGCCGCGGTGCGCTTCGAGCAGGTACAAGGCTTCGGGGACACCTCCGCTTATGCGGCGCTGAGATATCGTGTACTCAACCGGGATGATCGCCCAGTGTCCGACCACCAAGTCGTCAACAATGATCATCGAGTGCCATGTGGGACCGAGCAGGCCCTTTTCGAACTGCATCTGCCACTCTTCAGCGTCGAGGACACGCCTGTCGTACTCACCCCAGGCTTCGCGCACCTGGATCTTCCAGGCCTCTTTCAGAGGACCCCTCGCAAGAACGTACCGTGAATCATCATTAAGCTGTTCTTCCCGAATCACCTCCAAATCGCCGGTCCCCCGTTAGTCTCGTGATGCCAGCTGCGCGCGTCTCTTCAGCCAGTGCTGCCGCACAACGTCCGCAGTCGCGAACCACGCTCCAGAGCTTTGGGCATATCGCACCAGGTCGGTGTAGGCCTCTGACCATTGCGGGTACCTCTCGCCATCCCAAACATGGGGGTGCCAGTTGAGGACCAGCATCCCCGAAACGTATCGTATTTCATCAATCAAACGCATACCGGTCTCCATCGCCGTCGACAACGTGTCCCGTCCCGCCGGTGGCGCTGGAAACGAGAATATCGAGTTGTCCATCAGCGAGAGGGGAAGCTCCAGAAAGTGCTCGTTGCTTGCGCCGGCGGGTGTGTAGGGCGTTGACAACCCTGAGCGAAACCCCACGGAGTGGTTGAAACCGATAGAGGAGTCGTAGGCAAAGCGCGACGAAAAGGCGAAGGTTCGATCGATACATCTGCCCGCAAGCTCATGCTTGTCAAGGGCGGTGTGAAAACGTACCAGCGGGGCGGAGCAAAACTGTACCACTGAACGCCGTAGAATGGGCATCAAGGTTCGTGGGGCGTTGGAGATCAGGCTCAGTCAGATAGCTGGCGGCCAGAAGTCTTCTTGCTGTGCTTGAGTCGGTAGCTGTCCCCGTTCATCTCCAGGATGTCGACATGGTGGGTGAGGCGGTCGAGGAGAGCTCCGGTCAGCCGTTCAGAGCCGAACACCTCGGTCCACTCGACGAAGGGCAGGTTGGAGGTCACCAGGACCGATCCACGCTCGTAACGCTGGCTGAACACCTCGAAGAGCAGCTCGGCGCCAGTCTTGGACAAGGGCACGAAGCCCAGTTCGTCGATGATGAGCAGCTTGAGTCGTGCGAGCCTTCTCTGCAGGTTGAGCAGACGCCGTTCGTCCCTGGCCTCGATCAGCTCGTGAACCAGAGCAGCGGCGGTGGTGAAGCCCACGGACAGTCCCCTCTGACACGCAGCCAGACCGAGACCGAGGGCGATATGGGTCTTGCCGGTGCCACTGTTGCCGAGAGCGATGACGTTGTGGGGGCGCTCGATGTACTCGCATCGTGCCAGCTCCAGAACCAGAGCCTTGTTCAGGGACGGCATAGACAGGAAGTCGAAGGTGTCGAGGCTCTTGGTCGTCGGGAAGCGGGCTGCTTTGATCCGACGTTCCACCATGCGATGGTGACGGTCGATCAGCTCCAACTCCGATAGTCGCAGCAGGTAGTCCGGATGGTCAGCTCCCTCACTGGCACACTGGGATGCCAGCTTGTCGTACTCCCTCAGGAACGTGGGGAGCTTGAGTTGCTTGAGGTTGTGTTCGAGCAACATCGTGGACTTGTTGGTCATGACCGGCTCCCCGCCAGGAGAGCCATGTAGTCCCTGGTCGAGGTTGTTGCAACGTTGGTCCTGGGCAGATACGGGTACAACTCCATGTCGAGTCTAGGCGGTCGACCCTCGATCCTGCACAGCACCAGGTGCTTGACAGCATCGAAGCTCACAGCCCCGAGTCGAATGGCGTCTCGTACGGCGTCGTGGACTTCTTCCGGCTGGAAGTTCTCCATCAGTCTGAGCACCTGCACGAACTCCCTCTTTCCTCGCTTGCCCACCCGAGACTCCAGCAACCGCCGCAACACTCCGAACTCCTCGGGCAACTCCCATCCAACCAGCGGCGCCGCCTGATCCAATGCCCTCGTCTTCTTCTCAAGGAGCGGCAGGTAATGGAGAGGGTCGAAGACGAAGTCGTCTCGATCGTAGGACCGCCGATGGCGGGCGATGACTTCAGCGCCACAGCTGATCACAACCTCGTGTACATATCCGCGGACCAGAACGTCCCGATGACCGTAGGCCACCGGGACCGAATAGTCATTGGTCCGGTATCTGACCAGGGACAGAGAACTGACCCTCGTCGCGTGCTTGTCGCTGGCGTCGTACGGTACGGCCGGCAGAGGCAGCAACTTCTCCAGGTCCCGCTCCAGCCGTTCTCCTATCGTCTCGTTGTGGCCGCGGAGTCGATCTTCGAACCGTCTGAGGCAGTGTTGCTCCAGATGAGCATTGAGGGCATCGAAGCTCTCGAACGATGGAATGGGCACCAGGAAGTTCCGGCGGACATAGCCGACCAGACCTTCTACTTTGCCCTTATCGTTCCCTTTGCCTGGACGGCCAAACCGGTCCTCGAACAGGTAGTGGGACTGAAGCTCGGAGAACACCCTGGTCCGCTGCCGGCGACCATCTCCCAGGATTCTGGCTACCGCGAGCGTGGTGTTGTCGTAGAGGATGCTCTGAGGCACTCCGCCCAGGAACGCGAAGGCGGAGACGTGTCCGTCGCAGAATGACTCCGTCGTCTCGGCGGGATACGCCTTCACATAGCACCCGTCGCTGTGAGGGAGGTCCAGGGCGAAGTAGTGGGCTTTGCGTTCCACTCCGCCGATGACCACCCACGCTTCGCCAAAGTCACACTGGGCATGTCCCGGGGAATGGGACAGTGGTACGAACATCTCTCGGGTCCGACGACGGCGTTCTCGAATGTAGTCTTTGACTATCGTGTACTTGCCGGTGAAGCCGTGTTCGTCTCTGAGCCGTTCGTAGATACGCTTGGCGGTGTGACGCTGCTTCTTCGGTGAGGTCAGATCCTGCTCCAGGATCTGGTCCATCACACCCTTATATGGATCGAGCTTCGGTCTGCGAGCCGGTCGTTGCCGTCGATACCCTGGGGGCACGGAGTACTCGAGCATCTTGCGCACCGTGTCCCGGTGTAGCCCGAACACTCGGCCCGCCTCTCGGACGCTCATCCCTTCGACGAAACAAGCCTTGCGAACACGGACGTAAATACCCACCTTGTACATCCAATCCACCTTCAGTCAGGTTCGGTCGTTCCTGATTGAAGGCGACAGGCGGTACAGTTTTCAAACGCCACACCTCAGCGCTCGACCGCCCAGGTGGTACATTATCTCTCCGCCCTTCACACATGCTGTCTGACGCCATAGCAATTGCCCCCATGGGGCTTTATTACGCTCTCCAATAGTGCAGTCTCGTTGTGCAGCAACTCCGGTTTGAAAGCGGACGCCATGGAAGAGTGCAGGCCGACTTCGAATTCTTCGCCTAGCAGGGTTTCAACTAGCTTCCGCATAGAGCGGTCCAAGCGGACATCGTACAGCAGGTCCCAGTACCATCCCCTCCATGGTGCAGCAAAAAGGAACCACGTAGAACGTATTCCCAAGGACATTTCGAAGCTCATTATCTCTTTCGCATACTTGAGACCGTATTCTCCCGCAGACACATCCTTCCGCGAAAACAGCGCCTTCCTCCAATAGTAGGCAAAGCTCAGGTTCAGCCTGCGATAGCGAAGGGCGCGCTGGAGAGCGATGGCTCCCGAAACGAGCGAACAATCGTACCTACTCCACGTGTCGATGTCGTGCGATAGGACCACGCAGAACGCCTTGCCGTCCGGCCACACTGGTGATTCCTCGCCCAATGAAAGGTGTCGTCGAAGCAGGTCGGCTGCTTTGTCAACGAGAGGTACTTGGACAAGCCCTCCCGCATGATGCGTCCTCTGTTCCAGGTCGAGGCGCTGCTTCTCGTCATGTTCGGCGTCTGTTGCCTCTTCTTGCAGGGTCAGCAGATAGTGTGTAATCGCTATCAAGTCGAACCGGAACGTGATCGTCTTGCCAAGATTTTCGTGCCCGTTGTCCGTTCTGCGCTGAAAGGCGTCCAGCGAACGTTGAGGATCCGACAATTGACCGGAGTCCAACCATTCCTCGTCGTTCGAGATGAGCACGTCCGATGCCACACCATCTGCTTCCCGTTGATGAACGTAGTAACAGACCACGGGCGGCGTGGTATCCGTATCCATGGGCTCAGCCAAGGCGGAGTCGACGTGATGGATTTCCCCATCCCATGCAAGCCCGACACGTTCCCAAAGGATGGAAAAGCCCCACGACAACCTTTGCCTGGCTTCGGGCTTAACGGCCACAAGATCTAGATCAGATATAACGAGAACACGTCTGGGTCGCATCAGAGAGATAGTTAACGCCGTCGTCTACTTATCCCCTCTCACCGGCCGGGACCTTGGATTGGGGAATGAGCGGCGCTATGAAAGCGCGTGCTGCCATAAGGTCGCGCTTCTTAACCACGCCAGTGAGGAACAGCGACGAGGCGTATGCCGCGCAGTATCCGGCCTTGAGGGGTATGGAGAGCACCAGCGACAGCTCCGGTAGCAGCGGTGGGGCCAGGCAGAAGGGCACCGTTACCGCAACTAACGAGAACATCCGCTGTTTCTCGTAAGCCACATGAACAAACCTTCGGGAGGTGGCCCAATACGCTGCGGTCAGAAACAGGTAGGAGGCCAGCGTGGTCCAGGCCGCCGCCGCCATTCCCCAGAGGGGTATAGTCAAGACATTCAGCCCTACATTGATGGCCGCAGCACCCCAGGCGTAGATGCTCAGGAAGTAGGTACGCTTGGCCAGGACCAATCCTAGCCAAGTAACGTGGGTGGACGCGAAAGCGACAGTGCCCAGTGCCAGTGGTCCAACTACCACAGCGGCGGAGTAGAATTCCGGTGTGGCAAGGATCATGAGAATCTCGCGGGCGAACGCGGAGATGGCCACCGCCAATAGACCGAAACCAAGTACGATGTAAGTCGCTACGCGGCCGAAGAAGACCGAGGAGGCTTCGCCGTGCTCCTCATACGCTCGGATACCGTGAGGGCTCCACGCATGGCCTAGCCCGTGATGGGCCATAACCAAGAAACCGACGACCGAGGCTGCGACCGAGTACAGGCCGACATCTTCAAGGTCCGCCAACCGGCTCAGCAGAATTCTGTCGGACGCGGTGAAGATGCTAAACGCGATGCCCAAAGGGACGAGAGGTACCCCGAAGCCAAGAAGACGCCATAGGAGCTTCCCTGAGAACAAGGGGCGGAGCATCGATCTGGCCGTCCACAGCCGTATTGGTAGCACAGTCAGGTTGGCGACCAGGGTTCCGCCTATCGCCCCAGCTAAACCGAGATCCAGCACTACAACGGCGAACAAGCTGAACGAGACGAGCAGGAACCCCGTCAGGAAGGTGAGCGCGGAGTAGAGGACTGCCCTGAACTCGTTGCGCAACACCTGGCCTAACATAGCGTTGATCATTGTCAGCGGCGCCGCCAACAGAGCGAGTACTACTAGAAACCCGTTTTCTGAGCTGTCGGTGATCACGCCGGAGATGGGGTGTGCCAAGAGGACCCCGACCAGAACCAACGCCCAGCTCCAGGCCAACAGGAAAGAGAACAACGTGGATGTGAGAAGTTGCTTCTCGTGGAGGGTCTTTGCCTCGAAGAAGAAGCGGGTATACGCCACGTCGCCCCCCAGGGCGAGGAATGCGCTGACGAAACCCGCCGAGGTGACCACCACCGCCCACACGCCATAGTCGTCCGGAGTAAACACCCGTGTGAACACCGGCATGGTTACCAATACGGTGGCCCGCAGCAACACCCGGCCCGCACCATAAACGAGCGTGTCCTTGGCGAGAGGTATTGAGCTCAGAGTGGAAGAAGACATTCCAGTGACCCGCTACAGAACCGGGCCTACTGAAAGGAGACTTGGCGCTTCGATTCCAACTTGGGTAGCATCAAGCGCAGATGGTGGAACTATCTCTCCCGACGCGGCAAACGCTTCGTACCATGCGAGAGCGGGCGCGTTGGACTGTCAACGGGACTATACCGTTCCCGACGCCCTTAGCTGTATTCTCGCGGGCGAATTCGTAGAGGTCCCTAATTACTATCTTCTTCATCCTTTCCCCAAGTTTGTCCACTCCCAACGACTCATTAGCGTCGAACGGCGCGTCGCGTGCCGAGGCACTACCCGAAGTTACTGACGATGCTGACGTTTCCCACGCCAGAGTGCTCCTCTTAGCTTGATGGCTATGGGCCTAGCGCCGCTCTGTCCTTCTTGAATCGCTCAGTGTGGTGCGGTTCATTATCGATGATCACTTTCACAGGGACCATATAGTCGGGCAATCTTGCGCGGCAGCGGCTCTTGATTTCCTCCGCGAAGTGCTTACGCTCCGCCGCACCACGTGGGTTTACCTTGGCGCAGACGATATTTCCGACGATAGGATTGGGCTCGCCAAATACGGTGGCCTCGACTACCTCGGGCATCTCTTGAATGACGCTCTCGACCTCGGCCGGATAGACCTTCTGTCCGCCCACATTGATAATCTCGCTGTCTCGACCGAGAAACCGGAGGTACTCGTCCTCTACGAGGACGGCGTCCCCCGTATTGAGCCAACCATCGCCGGTAAAGGGGCTCGGTGCGTTCAAGTAACCCAGCATGGCCGACGGTGCCTTGATGTGTAAGATCCCATCGACCACACGTGTTTGTACCCCCTCGCCGCCAATTCTCACCCAGAGAGAGTCCGAGCTCCTAGACTTGGAACGGAGGACGCCTAGTTCAGTAAGGCCGTAGGTCTGCTGTAGGGTGACATGGGGGAACAATTTGTGAAAACGTGTGAGAGTGCTCTCCGGCATCGGTTCGGTGCCGTAAGTCACCGTCCGGAGCGATGAGGTATCGTGCCTCTTGTAGGCCTCGCTAAGGAGGACCAGGTTAATGAACGTCGGAGATGTGGGGAGCAGATCCACTCGATGGGAATCAACGGCTGCGAGAATACCATCTGGACTCCGATCGTGAACCAATACAATGCACCCACCATTCGAGAGAGAGTATAGAAGGGTGTTCAAGCCACCAAGGTGGTCGAATAGTAGAAAAGCAATCGATCGAAACCGCCTCCTTCTGACCTTGAACTTCTCCATGAGGCGCGAGAGGTCGTGGACTGCCGCCTTGCTCTCTCCGGTCGAGCCCGATGAAAAAACCACCAGCCCCGGGTGATTCACGTCTTTCAATGTATCGTATAGTTCGTGACTCCCATGGTAGGCCAGTTGTTCCACTGTGACGTCGTCGTCTCTGTGAACCACGAACGAGACGTTGCCCTGAGCGATCCCTATGAACTCTTCCTTCTTTACGTCCGCGGAATCTGTCAGAGGAACGATCACACAACCGTTTTCAGTTAGGGCAAGGAAGAGGGCAACTGACTCAGGGGAGAAGTCGGCCTCCAATATGACAACATGGCCCGGTCTAATTCCTTCCGTAGTAAGCTCCCGCCTCCAATTGCGTGTTCGGTTGATGAGCCAAGCATAGCTGTAGGCTTTGTCGTTCCAGACGATCGCGTCGTCTTCTCTATATTGCTCAAAGACTCTAGTCAGAAAGCCGATAGACATACGGGAAATGCCCCCTTAGATTTCAACGATGGCCGTCCCCCACGACAGCCCCACACCGAAGCCGGAAAGCAGCACCATTTCACCTGGATGTAGCTTCCCGCTATCCAAAGCATCTTTCAAGGCAATAGGTATCGAGGCCGAGACGGCGTTGCCTACTTCACCGAGATTCCGGAATACTTTCTCGGGCTTCAGTTTCAACAAACGGGTAAGGGAGTCGAGGGCAAGCCTACTGGCCTGGTGGAACACATATAGATCAATGTCCTCCACAGTCAAAGAGTTGCGCGCGAGGATGGACCGAACTTGCTCTGGGACCTTGGAGTTTACGAACGTCAAGATGTCCATGCCGTCCATATGGATATTCTCTGCGCTACGAACGTTACCGCTATGGTCAGTGGTTGAACTGTGGGTTTTCTCCGAGATTGGAATTCGACAGCCTCCTGCTGGGATCATGAAGGCGTCGTGATTCTTGCCCGATGTAGCGCAAACGATATCGATTATGCCCTTTTGTGAGTCTGAGGCTGTGATTAGAGTAACAGCGGCCCCGTCTCCGAATAGCACCCTAGCCGAGCGGTCTCCCTTGTTGATGTACTTGGAGTAGGTGTCTGCCGTGACCAGCAACATGTTGCTGACCATTCCCGAGTGGACTAGGCCGCGAGCCAGTGCCAGTCCATATATATAGCCTGAGCAGGCGAGGTTGAAATCAAAAGCGAATACGTTTTCAGACAGGCCTAGTTTCTCGTGGAGGAGGCAGGAATTGGGTGGCATAATGTAATCTTCGCTCTGCGTGCAGAAAATAAGGCCGTCTAGCCTCTCCCGCGCATCGCCCCGCTGGTCGAAGAGCTTCTTGCATGCTTCCAACGACAGGTCCAGTGCAGTTTCATTGGGACCAGCGATGTGACGAGTGTGGACCCCGGCACGTGCTTCTACCTGTGACATCTCCCAGGAAGGATGTTCCGCTTGAAGGTCTTCGTTCGTTACTACTTTCTCGGGCAAGTAGTAAGCGATGTCTTGAATCTTAGTTCCCATCGATGGCTTTCTTGAAATCGGGGTTTCCTTGTATCTCATTCAAGATCGTCGTCGTTTCGCCGTGCCCCGGATACACTTTCGTCTCGCGAGGCAGCAGGCTTAGCTGTCTTAATGAGTCCCGGAGAGCTGAGCCGTCGCCCCCCGGGAGGTCGACTCGGCCTACCTTTCCTTCAAGCAGCGTGTCGCCTGTAAACAGAAGCCCTTCAATCATGAAACAGACGCTCCCCCGAGTGTGCCCCGGCGTAAACAGCACCTCAATTGCCCGATCGGCTATGGAAATAGGGCTGCCAATCGCGTCTAGATAGCTATCAACCACAGGGATCGCTACAGGGGCCTCGCCATCAAGAAGCTTGCGATACAGGTTCGCCTGTTCGAGGGTTTTGAGCTCCTTGGAGTGAAGGAAGAAAGGCACTAAAAACCGTTTCTTGAGGGCAGCTACAGCTCCGACGTGGTCGTAATGGGCATGGGTGTTGAAGATGGCGAGGGGATTCAAATGAGAGTCTTCTAAGTGCTCAAAGATCCGGTCTGCTTCGAGTCCCGGATCGATGATTACGGCGTCACCATTGTCCCATTGAACGGTGTAACAATTCTGTCGCCACCTACCGCTCGTCATGGTATCTATGAAAAGGCCCGTCATACTCCACCCAGGTAAAGTAGCTGGTTGGTTATCATGTGGCTGTTGTTCGAAATAAGAAAGTCCATCGCGTGGGCGACGTCCAGCAAGCTCAGTTGCCTCTTGAGGGTCGTACGTTCTAGCAGATCTGAAGCGGCCTTTTTAGTTAGCCGTTCGCTCATCCCCGTCTTATCGACCAGGGACAGCCCCAGAGTATTGACGGTAATACCAAAAGGAGCGACTTCCTTTGCCAGTACCGCAGTAAACTGCTCAACTGCCGCTTTCGATGCGCCATAAATCGACGTTCCCACCGTACCGAGTCGCACATGGACCGTGGACAAGTTCACGATCCTGCCGTGAGAGTTTTTCTTCATGAGTTTGCATGCCTCACGACAGAACAGGAACGTGCCGACAACATTGGTACTGAGGATGTCTTGTACTGCACCTGAACTGGTTAACAGAGCGGGATTATGAGATTCTATGCCCGCGTTGTTGATCAGGACATCCAAGCGATTGTAGATTCTGCGTATTTTCGAGAACATCCGCGTTGCCTCGGTCTCGTCTGCGACGTCAAGACAAAAATGCCGATAGTTCTCCAGCTGATAATCAGCGGGACCTCGACTACACCCGATGACTTGATAGCCCGCCGCGACGTAGTATTGCGCAAGATATTTGCCGATTCCTTTGCGCGTGCCGGTGATCAAAACAACTCGATCATCAGTCATTGGCGGCTTCTGTCACCAGCTCGTTAACATAGGACGCTAAGGCGCCTACGTTTCGAAAGGGGCTGTCTTGCTGCGACAAAGCACGCTCGTCTGCGATGCTTATGGCTTCCCCAAAGTGGTCCTGTACCCTTTCCTCGATCGCAACAATGAGCGAAACAAGCCTCAACGAGTCCACTTTCCCGTCCAAGCCAAACAAGACGGTATCAGGTGACATCTCAAGCTGACGCTCCTTCGATACAGTCTGGTTGTTCTCTTGAATAGCGGCATATATTTGATCTAGGATCTCATTCGTAGCCATTGCCACCTCCAGTTGTAGCTTTCCCCTCCCGCTGACAGTTCGAGATCTATCCGTTGACTTAAGGCGGCTCGAAAGCGTCGATCGGTTCACCTAGTAGGCTGGCAACTATGCGCATCAGCCTCACCCCGTGGGTGGCTCATCCGCCGCCTGCTTGACTATTGCGCGCCCTTCTCGCACAAATGGCTCTAGGGCGATTGTATTCGAGGTGGCGTACTACGATTCCAGAATGGTTCTCTTTAACGGCGCAACTCCTGGGAGCGGTGTTAGAGGTTTAGTTGAGCCGCCGCGATGCACCGGCCGCGGAGTGGTCGGTGGCGCCTGTCAAGTCCCCTTGTCAGTCCCTCGTACTCTTGACAGGACGCGACCGACTAGCCCGTTGGTCCGGCGTCCTTCGTGTGCAGTGCCGTTGCCGAGAATTCTGGACAAAAGTCCAGGCTTCTCGCCATCGGGCGGCACTGAACCATCCTGGGACGGGTAGTAGTAATAGTAGTAGTCGTTGTAGTAGCTCCGGTGCTTGGCGGATAGCTTGTTCTGCACCGTGCCTACGAGCGCCGGATTCGCCTGCCGTAGGACCTCGGCTCCGCGTTTTACTGTTTCCCGCCCGGTACGATGCGCGTCCAGGACCAAGATGGTAGCGTCGACCAGGGCGGCGAGCAGCATGGGGTCGGTCACGGAAAGCAAAGGAGAGCTGTCGAAGATAACGATTTGCGAACTTTCCTTGAGTTCCTCGAGCACTTCCTTCATCCTGCCCGATCGGAGCACCTGAGGGGCATCTGGGGGAAGCGGACCGCTGGGAATGAAGCCCAGGCTTGCGACTTGCGTCTGAACGAGGACTTCCTCCACCGATGCGTTCCCCAGGAGCAGATTCGTCAACCCTTTGTCGCGTGAGATCCCAAGTACCCGATGCAGGTTAGGTCTGCGCAGGTCGGCATCTACGAGAACGACAGACTCTCCCTCCTTTGCGAGAGAAGTAGCTAGATTGGCCGCAGTCGTCGTCTTGCCTTCCCCCGGTGTAGAGCTAGTGACCAAGAGCGTCTTGACTCCTCCCGTGTCCAGCGCGGCGAACTCCAGATTGGTACGGAGGAACTTGAACGATTCGGTCAGAGCGCTCTGGCGGTGCTCTTCAGCTGCGATTATCGGCCCCGCGCCTTCCTTGGGGGACTGATACTGGACCGAGCCGAGGTTGGGCATTCCCGTAAGCGCGTTTAGCTCTTCCAGCGACTTGATACGATTGTCCATTTGCTCAAGGAGAAAGACGACGAATCCAGCAACAAATAGCCCGAGCATCGACCCGATGATTACGTTGAGCGGCGTCTGAGGTCTCGAGGGGGAGGCGGGTGGCAGAGCCTCTTCTACGATAATCAACGTTGTCAGCGTCGACGCCTGGGCGGCGATGATGGCGGGCTCTTGAGTAATGCCGTATTGGCTTAGTGAGCTCTGGAACTGGGCGATGTGCGCGAATTGCCGCACGAAGAAATCATCGATGAAGACCTGGGCGGTTGTGTTGGCAATCTGTGCTGCCAGCCGTGGATCCGGGTCGCTGGCCTTGATCTCGATCAGGCTACGAGGACTGCTGATATCGATTTTCCCCAATAGTCTGCCAGGACCGTAAGGGAGAGACAGTTGCTCGATCACCTTCTCAAGTATTGGCCGAGTCTTGATCAAGTCGCCGTAGCTCCTCGCCAGCTGCTGGCTCGCCTGGATCTCGGTGAGGGAAGGCGCCCCTGGGGTCTGTCCGCCGCGCACCAGGATCCTGACCGCCGCATCGTAGATGGGGGTCATAGAGTTGCTGACGAAAAACGCCACAAGAGCGGTGCTGGTAAGTCCCAACACCAAGATCCACCACCACCTACGGAGGATATGTAAATACGCACGAATATCTAGTGATTCGTCTTCCACGGATCGCTCCAGTCCTTTTTCGCCTGTCGCTTCGATTCTATGGGTCGCCCCATTTGACGCCCATCCTCAACCAGACTTGGTATGTTCAGTCGAAGGACCCACCCCAAGGGGAATGCGGCCGACACCTCGATACTCTAGCCCATAGCCGGCAATTGTAGCCGGATCGAGAGCGTTTCGACCGTCGAACACGAGCCTCGGCGGCGCCATGCGATCGGCAATATCCGACCAATCTGCCTGTACTATCTCCGGCCACTCGGTCATTAGGACCACCGCCTGGGTCCCAACGGCGCACTCCACTGGGCTATCCGTCAAGGGCACTGTCGGGGGCAAAGCAGCCCTCATGTGCGGCCCTTTTTGAGGGTCGTATGCCCTCACCTCGGCCCCTTCGTCCACCAAAGCGCTGATCAGGTCTAGCGATGGTGCTTCCCGCGTATCGCCTGTGCCGGGCTTGAAGGTCACGCCGAGCACGCCGGTTCTCACCTCTGTGAGATTGCCGAAACGCTCGCGCATTGCGATAAGCGGCAGGAGGCGTTGGCGGTTGTTGACTGTGATGACGGACCTAAGCAACTCGAAGTTGTGTCCGTTGGTCAGTGCTAATTGGTCCAAGGCCCTCACGTCTTTCGGGAAGCACGAGCCGCCATACCCAACACCTGCTTTAAGGAAGTCTGGACTGATTCGGTTGTCCATCGCCAGACCCGCACTCACATCATCGATGGTCGCACCCACTCGCTCGCATAGCATCGCTATCTCGTTGATAAAGGATATTTTGGTCGCCAGGAAAGCATTGCTAGCGTACTTGATCATTTCGGCGCTGGTGACATCCGTCACTAGAAAAGGCGCATCAGCGTTTTCGTACAAGGTTCGGAGGGTCTCGATCGATTCGGTGGCTGTGGCCCCTATGACGATGCGGTCAGGGTGGAACCAGTCTTGGACAGCCTGTCCTTCTCTCAGAAACTCCGGGTTGGACGCGTACCTAAGGGGACGAGCGGCCTTCGCTGTTCCTACAAAGCGTTCCCCAGTTCCGGGAGGCACGGTGCTTTTCATGGCTATGACACCCGTGTGCCCGCGGTCACTAATCCATGATAACGCTGAGCGGACCTGGCTCAGGTCTGCCGCTCCTGCTGCTCCGGAGGGGGTCCCAGTGGCAACGACGACTACATCTCCCAATGGCTCAGCCACTTCGTCACTGTGTAGCAATCTTAGGTCGCCGCGCGCGATTGTGTTCGCCATCAGTTCAGCGAGGCCCTGTTCGCGAAGGTCCGTCGTCCCCTCGCGATAGGCCGCAACCTTCGCGCTGTCGTTGTCGATGCCGATTACTTGGTGGCCGGCGTGGGCCAGTCCGGCCGCAGCCACGGAGCCAACGTAGCCGAGTCCAATCACACTAACTTTCAAGGCAGCCTTCCCATGCGCCCGGTCCGGGGCTCGAACGACCCTGAGTGCCGGGCGAAGAAGATGTAGTCGTATCGCGTGGTGTGGAAGACGCTTGTGGCTGTACTTTCATTGCTTCCGTATTTGCTACCCAATGCAGCGGCGTCGCTATGAGTCAAACGGAGATTCGGTTCCAAAGCGGCGGCCCTCAAAACCTCAGAAAGGCTTGAGGAAGGGCGCGTTCAATCAGCTGGTCCTCGGAGCAGTGGCTTCGACGAGGTATCCCCCTTTGAAAGGGACAACTATTGAATATAAGCGCCGGAGAAAAGATTGTCAATTACCCGTGAGGTATAACGCTGAAGTTGATAGAGGCACGCTCGGCGCCTTGTTGCACGCCACGGCGAAGGGCAAATGGGATCAAACCCGCGATTTGTACCACTCCACCGATCTTCTGAGCCCTTCCTCAATGCCGACAACCGGGACATACTTAAGGAGTCTCTTTGCAACGGATAGGTCGGCCTGGTAGCTCCATAGCTCACCGGGTCGTATGTTCTTGTTGACGATTTCGCTGCTGCTATCAGTTAGCTCCAGGATCATTTGCGCAACGGCCGAGAGACGTTCGGCCTTCCCATAGGACAAGTTCACCGTGTTCCCGTGGACTACGTCGAACCTCTCGATTGAGGATGAGATGCCTGCGATCGCGTCGTCCAGGTAGGTGAAGTCGAGAAGTTTGTGAGGGCCGTAGAGAATCAAGGGCTCCCCCTTAAAGGCGTTGTTGATCCAGTTGGGGATAACCCTATTCGAGTCGTCGTACCTGCCATAGACGTTTGAAAACCTGAAGACGACGTGGTTGATGTCGTACACCTTCCCGTAGCTATATACCAGCGCTTCTCCTGCTATCTTGGACGCGGTATATGGGCTCTCGCACCGGATGATGTCCACCATGTCTTCGGCAACGTACTCCACTCGTGGAAGAGTAGAGTAGACCTCGCGTGAAGAGGCGAAGATGAAGCGAGAGATGTGATTCTGTCTGGCGAACTCCAGCATGTTGAACGTGGTCTGGATGTTGTCGAAAGCGCGGCTAGGGTCGACGACAAGGTCGTAGACTCTTGCGTTGGCGGCGCAGTGAACGATCATGTCTACGTCGGTCGGCAATGTGGCGACCTCGTCCGTTCGCCTCAGGTCCGCGAGGACGGTTTGCCGGTCAAGCTCTTCATTCCAAGGATTGTGCCGAGTGTCTATGGGCGCGACCTCGTGAGAGGCAAGCAGCGCTTCGCAAAGCGCGGACCCGACAGTGCCGCTGGAGCCTGTAACCATGATCTTCATGTGACAGCCAAGGTCTTGACGCGTCTCCGGCTAGCGCCCAAACACCGTGAGGACGGTGGCTGCCGTTGCTAACCAAAGCCCCAGGCACGCGATTAACGGGATATCAGTTATCAGGATGTCCTCGGGGTTTTCTCCGAGGTTCTTGGTGTGGACCAGGTACATGTATCGGAAGAGTCCGTAGACTACGAAAGGTACGGTGAGCATCATGGTGTGATTCTCGGGTAGGTTTGGCGCCGTGAAGCTATATAGTGTGTACGCCACGAGCGTGGCGGGCGCGACGACCGCGATAAACTGGTCGAGCAGGGGGACTGTGTAGAGGTCTAGCGTTTCTCGCTGTGCCCCGGCCCGTTCGCCCGCCGTGTTCAACTCGCTGCGGCGCTTACCCAGCGCTATCATGAGTGCTCCTAGGCCCGTGCAAACGTACAGCCACGGTGATACCGGTACCTGCAACACAGCCGCGCCGGCGACGGCCCGCAAGACGAAACCAGCGCCTATCGAGAAGATGTCGAGGATGACGATCCGCTTCAGCAACACTGTGTACGCTAACATCATGGCGAGATATCCGCTGGCCACCCAGCCGAATTCGGGGACCAGGGAAAACGACAGGCCCAGGCTCAGGGCAGCCAACACAAACGCTACGGTCCATGCGACGGGCACCGGTACGCGTCCGGAGGCTATCGGCCGGGCCCGCTTCTTGGGGTGCTGACGATCTTTGCTGATATCGAAAACATCGTTGATCAGATACACAGCGCCGCTCAGTGTGGAGAAGAGCACGAATGCAACGGTGGCTTTGCCGAACATCTTGATCGCGGGCGTGAGATCGTTAAAGTCCCACGCGTCGCCCGCGGTGAAGAACAGCGCGAAGTATATGATCAGGTTCTTGGTCCATTGCTTTGGCCGCAAAGCAATGATGAGGGCTCTGGCCAAGCCCATCAACGACGGTTCTATCGACTGGCTCCTTGAACACTCCACGGATAGGGTGCCGCTAAAGTTTCACAACCCGCCCCGCCTTCGATATGACTCCCGCGACAGCGTTGCGGGTATCGAACACGAGTGGGCTGTTCTCCACTACCCAGCGCCAGTCGTAGCTGCTGTGGGGCGTCGTGACGACCACGCAGTCAGACTCTTGAAGCGCCTGTGCGTCTAAGTGAACGGACCGCAGTGACATCGAGTCCATCTCGACATGTGGAACCAAGGGGTCATTGTAGCTTACCTCTGCGCCCTTCGCCTCAAGCAACTCGATCAGATCGAGTGCAGGGGATTCACGAGCGTCTCCGACATCCGCCTTGTAAGAGACGCCGAGCACCAGGATGCGTGACCCATTCAAGGGTTTGCCGATGTCGTTCAGCGCATCCGAGACTCTCCCGAGCACATACTCCGGCATCCCCCGGTTTATCTCTTCGGCCACTCCGATGAATCTGGCCGTGTAGTTGAGAGTCTTGAGCTTCCAGGCCAGGTACTGGGGGTCTACCGGGATGCAGTGGCCTCCGATACCGGGGCCTGGGTAGAAAGGCATGAAGCCGAACGGCTTGGTCTCAGCAGCCTCGATGACTTCCCAAACGTCTACGTCTAGCTTGTGACACATGATGGCGATCTCATTTACGAGGGCCACGTTAGTCGCCCTGAAAGTGTTCTCGAGGAGCTTGACGAGCTCGGCCGCCTTTGGACCCGACACCGGCACGATGCGGTCTACTGCGTGTTGGTATAGGGCCTGAGCCATCTCGAAGCAGCTTCGGGTGACGCCTCCGAGGACCTTCGGAGTTGTTTTCAGGGTCCAGTCGCGTCTTGACGGATCGATTCGTTCAGGCGAAAAGGCCAAAAACAAGTCGGAGCCGACTACCCGTGAACCAGCAGCGTCGCCCTGGAGGACAGGAACTATGACCTCTTCCGTAGTACCGGGATAGGTAGTGCTCTCTAGTACCACCAGCATCCCGGGATGAAGGCGCCGGGCGATCTCCTCGGTAGCCGCGATTATGTACGATAAGTCCGGGTCTCTTGTTTTGCCCAATGGCGTTGGGACACAGACGACTGCGACATCGGCGTCGCCGATAACATCGTAGTTGGAAGTGGCCCTCAAGCTCCCCACACGAGAAGATGACGAGTGCGGAGTGGCCGCTCCGGGTTTCGCCCTAGGATGTCCCGTTATCTGCCCCATGAGGTCCTGCGGGACATCCTGAACGTAAGACTCTCCGCGATTAATGGCATCGACCCGAGACTCGTTCACGTCGATTCCCACGACCGTGAACCCGACCTCCGCGAACCTGGCAGCCAGCGGAAGACCCGCGTGCCCAAGCCCGATGATGCATACAACTGCCTCCCGCCGTTCAATCCTTTCGCGTAGGTCAGTAGCTCTCATATTCTTTAGCTTGCTCGTCGTGGACCGAGCCTAGCCAGCCTTTCTCCCCTGGCGCGTGTCCCACCTGCCGAACAGGGTGTTACGCACCGATAAGAGCAATAGCTTGAAGTCGAGCCATATGCTCATTTTCCCTATGTATTCCAGGTCGTACCTGAGTTTCTCACGATCGTCGTTCTCGACATCATAGACCTGGGCGAGGCCTGTTAGCCCCGGTCGAACGGCGAGGCGGGCTTCGAACCCAGCCATCTGCGATTCAAGCAACCGGTGCTCGCTAACGTCCAACGCTCTGGGTCCGACAAAGCTCATGTCGCCTTTCCATATGCTCCATGTCTCTGGGAGCTCATCGAGAGCAGTGCGCCTCAGGAGCTTTCCCACCCGGGTGATCCTTGGGTCATTCTCGAGGGTCCATGCGGGACCTCGCTTTTCCGCTTCTGGCACCATGGTGCGAAACTTGGCAACCGTGATGGGCCGGCCGTCCTTGCCAGCGCGCACCTGCCTGTAAAAGACTGGTCCGCGGTCCTCGAGCCAGACCATCAAAGGGATCAACGACCACAGGAGGAGCCACACCGGTAGGAGAAACAGGTACCCACCTAGCAGCACAGCCAAGTCTAATGGCCGTTTGTACGCAGGCTCACTTCGTTTCGGCGCCGTGGGATCTCCTTCTTCTAGCTCTGACCCACTTCCGCTGGCTGTCTTTTCAGTCGCGCCGTTCAATACGGTTTGGCGTTAAGCCTCAGGCCGCAGCCCGCTTAGGCCCTTTTGGCGGAGCAGGGTATCGTAGATGTCTACGATTCGGGAGACTACCGCACGCTCATCGAATTCTTGCAACGCCTTCTGGCGCGCCGCCGCGGATAGCCTTCGTCGGAGGGAGTCTGACGAGAGCAGCTGCCGTACCGCGGCGGCGAGTGCGGTAACATCGCGCGGCGGTACGAGCAGGCCGGTTACGCCATCCTCCACGACGTCACGGCACCCTGGTGTGTCCGAAGTGACGATCGCCTTGCCCATGGCCGCACCTTCCATCAGGGTGCGTGACATCCCCTCCCTGTAGGATGGGAGAACCAAAACGTCGCCGATGGATAGGAGTTCCGGGATGTCTTGCCGCTCGCCCAGGTAGCGGATATCTCCGCGTCGCTGCCACGCCCTCAGCGTGACACTGGGGATCGAAGCGGGGTTACCTGGATCAACCGGGCCGACGAGAAGAAAGTGGGCGTCAAACTCTCGTCGTACAAGGCTAGCGCATTCGACGAACTCCGCGATCCCCTTGTGCCAGAGCATTCTGGCGATAAGGAGGACAATTGCTCCGCCGTCGGGCAGGTCCAGCGATTTCCTCTTAATCGCTGTCCCAACAACGGCGGTGGGATCGAACGTCGAGAGATCGACTCCGGAGCCACCTGGAATAAGGAAAACCCCGTTCTTGTCCAGTGCTGAGTTGCCTTTGAGCACTTGGGCGTCGTCGCGGTTCTGGAAGATGACGGCGTCGCTGAGGGAGAAGGCAAGGCGATATAGCAGCATTACCAAGGGCCGTAACAATCTTGCTTTCGCTCCGGTTGCGGTGAAGATGTAGCCGAGGCCGTTGACCGAAGCCACGACTATTTTGACACCGGCGAGGCGGGCAGCCAAAGCGCCGTATACGTTGGGCTTTAGGTAGTAATGGTGTGCCAGATCAGGCTTTGACTTTCTGTAGATCGACCACAAGTGCACTATGCTCGCAAGCTCGGGCAAAGGATTCTTGAGATTACGGCGGGCGAGACGCCAGTGGAAGAACGTAAACCCGTCCGCTTCGATCCTCTTGACAGACTTGCCCGCGGGCGCCACGGCGAGAACGTTTAGACCCCGCGCCTTGAGCTCCCTCATTAGACCCGCCCGAAACCGGTAGAGGGTCCAGTCGGCGTTGTGAACGATGGCAACGGTCCGATCGCTTTTCATACCACCGTCTCGCGTATCTGCTTTCTGCTACCTAATGCGAGGTAGGTGTAAAAGCGGCTGTATCGGTGAGCGGCTTGATCCAGGGAGAAGGTCTCCTGTGCTCTCGCTCTTGCTTTCTGGCCCATTTCCAGGGCCGCTTCTCTGTCGGATAGGACTCTTAAAATAGCCTCGGACAGCGCCCCTGGTTCACGCGGCGGAACGAGCAACCCGGTCACACCATCCACGACGGCCTCGGACACGCCCCCGACTCGCGTTGCCACGACGGGTCTACCCATCATCATGGCCTCGAGGACAACCCTGGGGAACCCCTCTCTCAGGGATGGAACCACCAAGACGTCCAAGGCCGACATGATAGCGTTAACATCCGATCTTCGGCCCAGAAAGCGCATTCCGGAATGGAGGCCTTTGGTCCGGGCCAGCTTCTGTAGGCGATTCCGCTCTTCGCCCTCGCCTACGACTACCATCTTCGCGGCTGGGTGAGTCCCAAGCACGCTGGCGAAGGCTTCTATGAGAAACTGGACTCCCTTAGCCTGATGCAGGCGTCCGATGTACCCAACCACCGGCGATTGGGCTCCAATGCCTAGCGATCGTCTGATCCGAGATCGGTCGGCGCTGCTCGCACTGGTTTCTTCAACGCCTCCATGAACCACGAAGACATCACCTGGGTCGAATCCGAGCGTCTCTCGTACGAAATCCTTGCCTGCCTCTGAATTGGTCTCGACGGCGGTCACCAGGCCGGAGGTCAGCCTGTTCAAAATGATACCGGCGCGGCTGTGGTGGCCGACAGACCTCTCTGAACTCACGATGGCCGGGACCCCGGCCAATCTGCCCGCGACCCGACCCAGCATATTGCCGTGGAAGAGGTAGCAGTGGAGGATGTCCGGTCGCTCGGTCCGCAGCAGCTTCACCAGGCGACGGACAGCCCTCATGTCCCATTTGCCCCTGGCGCCGAGAGTGTGAACTCGGATCCCGTGGGCTTCGTACTCCGCTTTGAGGGGCATCAGGTCCGTGATCGAGCAGACCACATTGACGAAACGGTCGCGGTCCAGACGAGGAATGGTCACCACCATCCCTTCCTCGGTGCCCCCGCCTCGCTCCAGAGTCCCGATGAGATGGAAGACCTTGATAGCCCGCTCAGCTCGGCCGGTCTCATCCACACCGCGCTCACTGCTCGTGCTCATGACTTGCGGGCGAACTCTCCTTCAGGCCGGGAGGCGTTCGGGGCCACCGGGACGTTAGAGGGCGAGCTGGCCTTGATTCTCCGTTTGTCGCGTCCGTAGAGCAGATAGCCCAGCGGGAAGGTTGCGGCCCACAGCGCCTTTGATCGAACCTCACTCACCTGAGCGGCCACCCCCGTCCCGAAGTGGAACGAGAACCGGGCGTAGTTTGCGTAGTGCTTCAGCAGCAGTTTCAGCGGCGCCCGTCGCTGGAAACTTATGTACTCCTGATGGTATAAACGCGTGCCTCCGGGGCTGTCGAATCTCACGTCGGTCGAGCTCAAACTCACCGCGGTGGGGTATCGGGTGCGAAGGACCTCGTTGACGTACCGCGTCTTGTACTTTTGCGCGATTCTGTTCCAAACAATCCCTTCGATGAGGAATTTTTCCCCGGGGAAGCTGGGGAAAGGGAACTCCCGCATTACCTCCGTTCGATGAAACCCCCAGTTCTCTCCGGTGACGCCGTGCTTCAGCCTGATCTCCGCGGATGTGGAGTCGGTGGGATCGGAGGGGAAGCGCGTGCCGGAGATGTTGCCCTCGGGGTCCTGCACCAGGCACGTCACGCCTGTGAATTCCTCACCTCGCCCCTCCTCCGCGACGGCGTCCCAGTGGAACTTCAGCCGGTCCAACGCGTTCGGAGCGCAGGTGTCGTCGCTGTCGAGAGTCAGGAAAAGCGCCCCTTGTGCCTCGGCTACACCCATGTTCGTGGCGACGTGCTTCCCTGCGTTCGCCTGCGAGAAATATCGAATTGGGAAATCCGACTGCGACCGCCAGGCACTCACGATTTCTCCTGTGTTGTCGGTGGAGCCGTCGTCCACGATGAGCCATTCGAAGTCTCGAAAAGTCTGCGCCGCCAGGCTCTCGTAAACACGGGGCAGGGTATCCGCCCGGTTATATGTGGGAGTGAAGACGGTAAAGGCGTAGCTGCGGGCCATAGATCAGGCTGCCGCCTTGCTGTTCGCAACCGTACGACGGTACAGCTCTTGTGTCGCGTCGACCATCTTTTCGACGCTGAACGACGAGCGCATTCGGGCCGCCGCGGCCCGGCCGACCGATTCGCGCTCGTCGACCCGTTGCAGCAGGTCGACCACCTTGCCGGCAAGCTCGTTCACGTCCCCGGCCGGGGCCAGGTACTCGGATGCGCCGTCCATGAGCTCCCGGGTGCCGCCGACGTCGGTGGCGACTACCGGGACTTCGCACACCATAGCCTCCATGACGCCGTTGGGAAGACCCTCCTGTACCGACGTCTGCAGAAACACGTCCATCCCCAGGAGATACGGAATCGGATCGTCGCGCAGGCCGGTAATCGCCAGCTTTCCGTCCAGCCCGGCTTCGGACGCGTGCTCCTCGATTCGTCTCATGTATTTCCGGTCCTCGCCATAGACGGCCCCGCCGACGATGATGAATCGCGCGTCGGGCAGCTTTTGACAAACGAGGGCCGCAACCGAAACGAAGTCCTCGAGGCCTTTCGCCTGAGTGACCCGCGCGACGGTCCCGACAATCAGGGCCTTCTTGGGAAAACCGAGCTCGTCAGCCATCTGCTTTCGCGAAAGCTCTGCGCGGCGGAGTGCGTCGTCGATGTGTTCGATGTCCACCCCGTTAGGGATCGTGGCGAGTTTCTCGTGGGGCACTCCCGTCGCGCCGGCGTAGGACTTGCGCACGGCCGTGGCGTTGACGATTATGGCCGCCGTGCGGCGCGCCAGTGCACGGTCCAACAGCCTGCGCGGGAGACTCCTCGCGGGGTCCACCGTGCGCTCTGAGGCGATGATCGTGGTGCAGCCCGCCATGATGGCGGAGAGCCTGCCCCATATACTGGCCGTCGGGAGCCACGTGTGGACGATGTCGGGCTTGAGCCTTCGTAGCCATGACGCAAGCCGGACTATGCTCCACACGTCGGTCTTCCGCCGTCGGTTAACGTGAAGCACAGGTATACCCAGCTTCGCGATCAGGGGCTCAATAGGCCCGCCTGTCCGCAGGCAGTATACGGTAACGTCGAACGCGTCCCGGTCGAGGCCGCGCACCAGTCTGTAGAGCTGGTGCTCAGCTCCGCCGTGATTAAGCGTGGGGATGATGTACGCAATTTTCATGCCGCCACCCGGCCGCTAACTCGCTGCGCCTCCAGCCAAGCCTGGAACATCAGAATGTCCCAGAGGTAGGCACGCCAGTCCTGCGCACCGGAGAGGTGCTCTCTCCACTTGTCCAGTATTGGACGCGGTTCGAAGTAACCCTCCCGGCGAAGACGACTTTCATCCAACAGGGCCTCGGCCCAGTCACGCAGGGGGCCGCGAAGCCATTCACCTATGGGTACGCCGAAGCCCTTCTTCGGGCGATCGTAGAGCCCCTGGGGCACATACCGCTGTAGCACCTGTCTGAGGAGCCACTTGCGCTGCCCGGCCCGGTACTTCATGGAGAGCGGAAGCCGCCAGGCGAACTCAACGACTCTGTGGTCCAGTAACGGAACGCGTACCTCCAGCCCAAGGCTCATACTCGCCCGATCGACTTTCGTCAGGATGTCATCAGGGAGATAGGTGACAGAGTCGAGGTACATCATCTGGTCCGAAAAGGAGCCGAGTCTATTCAGGCCCTCGTCGATGCCGAATCGAGGTGCGTCGCGGGTGACGCCAAGCACGACGGACCGCGGGTCTCTCCAGTGTGAGGTTATGGCGCGGTATATCGCCTCTGGGGTCTCGGCGCCCAGTATCTCGGCGAACCTGTTCGCCTTCGCCCCGGCTTTTCCGTCTCGTCCGTAGCGCCGAAGCGCCGGCATCAGCCACGAAAAGCTCGTATCCAGCAGGCGGGTAGGGGCCAACGAGATCGCGCCCGCCATCCAGCGGCGTAGCGGGGCGGGGAGCCATCCCAGCCGTCGCCAGATATCTCGTCCCAGGGCGTAGTGGTTGTATCCGAAAAAGAGCTCGTCGCCGCCGTCCCCCGATAGGGCCACGGTAACGTGATTCCGGGTGAGCTCGGAAACAAGGACCGTAGGTATCTGAGAGGAGTCTGAGAAGGGCTCGTCGTAGATGCCGGGTAGCCTCGGGATGATCTCCTGGGCGTCACTCGGGCTGGCGTAGAGCTCCGTGTGGTCAGTGCCGAGGTGCGCCGCGATGCGTTTCGCCTCTGCCGCCTCGTTGAACTCGTCCTCTGCGAACCCGAGGGTAAAGGTCCTGACAGGCCTCTCGCTCTGTGACTGCATCATCGCGACGACCGTGGAGGAGTCGATCCCTCCTGAAAGCAAAGCGCCCAGCGGGACGTCCGACATCATTCGCTTCTTGACGGCGTCCCTCAGGACGGTGTCCAGCTCCTCCGTTGCCTCCTCGGGTCCGCCCGCGAAGGGCTGCGACAGCCCGGACTCGGCTGCTTCCCGGACCGACCAGTAGGGGCGTGGCGCGGGACGGTCTCCTGGGCCTATCCGCATCATCGTACCCGGCGGAAGCTTGAAGACATCCTTGTAGATGGAGTAGGGCGCGGGCACATAGTTGTGCCTGAGCTGAAGTGCGAGGGCGTCCCGGTCGATCTCCGCGCTGAACGATGGGTGAGCGCGCAGGGCCTTTAGCTCCGAGCCGAACAGGAGCGTTTTGCCGGCCCATCCGTAGTACAGCGGCTTGATGCCCATCCGGTCTCGCACCACGTGGAGTACGCTCTTCTCGCGGTCCCACAGAGCGAATGCGAACATGCCCACGAAGCGTTGGAGAGCGGCGTCCAGACCAAAATCGCTGATCGCCGCCAGGATAACCTCGGTATCGGAGTGTCCTCGGAACGAATGCCCACGACCGACCAGTTCGTTCCTGAGGTCGCCGAAGTTGTACACCTCGCCGTTGTAAGAGATTACGTAGCGCCCCGAGGCGGAGCGCATCGGCTGGTGGCCCTCCGCCGAGAGATCGATGATCGACAGGCGCTGGTGCCCCATAGCTACGCCGGCTTTGGCATCGACCCAGACGCCGGCGTCATCGGGGCCGCGGTGCTCCAGCGTCTCTGCCATGCCGCGCGCCAGGGCCTCCAGCTCGGCGGGCTCGGCCGAGTTGATGGGGTCAAGGAATCCAGCTATGCCGCACAAGGTCGGGCTCCCTCCTAGCCCAATCGCTCGAAGAGATACTGGTTGTTACCGAGCTTGCCGCCGGCGGTCGTTAGCTTGATGAGGGAGAAGCCACGGGCCCGGCAGAAATCGAGCACCTCTTCCGGCCTGGCTACCTCGAACGGGTATCCGCCCACCCAGTCCACGATGTCGCGCCAGGGAGACATCCCCCTCCTGGCAACATATGCGCGCCAGGAAGCTAGCGGCCTTCCACGCAGGATGTCAAGCGCCAGGGCAGGGCCGCGGAGGTACAGGAACGACGGCCACAGGACAGCAAACCTGAGTGGTCGTGGCAGCCTTAGATAGAGCAGCTTGAGGGCTCTCCAGTTGCGGCTGGTACGGCCTTGATCGTTGTAGATGGCGATCGCTAGGAGGCCGCTGGGGGCCACGGCACGAGCGGCGTTGTGCATAGCAGTCCACATATCGCCGGTGTGGTGCAGCACCCCCCATGAGTAGACGACGTCGAAGGTGCCCAGCGACTCCATATACGCTTCGTCGAGGACGGAACCTTGCTCGATGTCCCACGAATCGTCCTGTGGGAGGTATCGCCGTTTGAGTTCCGCAGCGCACGCTACGGACTCGGCGTCGAAGTCGAATGAGCGGACGCGCGCGCCGAGCCTGCGTGCAGCCAGGCTGAAGAGGCCGCTTCCTGCGCCGATGTCGAGGAGTGTTCGCCCAGACAAATCGGAGGCGCTCAGCAGGTCGACCAGGGAGCGCTGTGCTTCGCGGAGATGCACCTCGCCGACGCCCGCGAGGAATCTGGCCCAGTTCTTGCCGAACTCGAAGCGCCGTCCGTCCTTTTGCTGGTTACGCGGCTCAGCGACGCTGGTCTGTCGGGCACTCATGACGCGTGCCCTGCCACGGGGGTACGGCTGAGCAGCGAGTCATAGGTCTCTAGCAGTTGGTCTACCGTGGAATCGATAGAGTAACGCCTCTTCACCATGTCGCGGGCCCGGGCGCCGACCGAGCTTGCGGAGACCGGATCGCCGAGCGCGCGCTCGAGTGCGCTTGCAAGGCTGTTCTGGTCCCTGGGCGGGACGAGGTAGCCGGTGCGTCCGTCGTCCACCAGGTCGGTGTTTCCAGGAACGGACGTGACAACGCAGGGGAGGCCGACGCTCATGGCCTCCAGCACCGAGTTGGAGAGCCCCTCGGCGAGGGAAGGCAGGGCGAAGATATCCGCCGCCCGCAGGTATGACCGGACGTCGCGTACGAAGCCGGTGAATGTCACCGCTTCGCCGAGGCCGCCCTCATGAACACGTCGTTCAATGTCTCTCCGGCTGCCACCGTCACCGACGAGCAGGAGATGGCATTCTGTCCCGCGGTCCTTCATTATCGAAATTGCATCGACGAGGGCTTCCACGTTCTTTCGCGGTGTCAGGGAGCCTGAGTAGACCACGATGGGTAGGTCGGCCGGCAGTCGCAGCGCGGTACGCAGTCCGTGTTTCTCCGACTCGGTCTGCTGAGGAGGGAGCTCGACGCCGTTTGGTATCTCCACGATGGAATCGCGCTCAAAACCGTAGTCTAATAGCGCGCCGGTCATGTCCGAGTTGATAGCAATTGTCCGGTCGGCCCGCCGTGCGGCACGAAGAAGCAGGCGACCGAGTATGAGCTGCCGCCTGAGCACGGCCACGTCCAGCCAGTCCCCGGAGCATGCGATCTTGAGCACGGAGCGCGCGTTTGTGGACCTGGCGGCCAACAGCGCGGCAACCGAAAAGTAATCGGACGCGCCGTGGACGTGAACGACGTCGTAGCGATTGCTCCTCCACGAGGTCCGTATGACCTGTGCGAAACGGATGATCCGTTTGGCTGGGAGCCACGAGCTGCCGGAGAGGTAGGGTATTCGCCTGACCTGAATCCCGTCGATGTCTTCATGGAGCGCCGTGCCGGGGAGCTTCGACGTCACCACCTCGACCGAGACTCCCCGCTCGGAGAGCTTCCTCGCCTGAAGCGCGGCCTGGGCTTCCGCTCCGCCTATGGCCGGGTGGTAGAGGGCGATGAAGAAGCCGACGCGCATTCTTATGGCCCCGACTGGTGAGTTCGCTGCATGCTTGGTGTCTTTGGCGGTATCGGGGTCGGGTTTCGGGGTCTTAGGTCCGCCCTGGTGCTTACTTCTTCCTGAGTCGCAGTATGTGTTGGTGTGAGTGGCAGCATTGGACGCGACGACCCCCATCCAGATTCCTCGTCGGGGACTCCGCGGAATGACAGTGCTGAGAGGACAGAAAAGCGATTAGAGGAAGCCGAGGGCTTGGGGTTCATGCGGCCTTTCTGACCCAGTAGGCCCGAACGGTGCTGAGCCCTGCCCGGCCGAGGATGTCTCTCAGGGGAAGCATTCGGTACGGTAGGAAGCGGTATGCGGAGTGGAAATACAGGTTTACGATTCTCACGAGTTCCAGTCCGTGCGCTGAGAAACGCTTGGCCCACCACGCGGACCGAAAACGGACAAGCTCCTCGAGGTGGGAGCTGGCGGTCCCGTGCACCGGAGGCCAGAGCATTCGGAGCCGCGATGGCGCCCGTGCATCGGTAGGGCCGGCGTCCGCGGTGGCGCCGGCGTCTCGCGGACCCAGGGCCTTTGGCAGCGCGCGATGAAGCATTAGATGGGCAGGGTAGAGCGCCAGCTGGAGAGCTTTCCACGTCAACGTCGGCATCGCGTGGACCATGAGCGCGTCACGCCGCGTCACCCGATTCAGCTCCTCGAGGCAGGCGGCGAGGTCCTCGACGTGTTCGAGCACGTTGGAAGAGTATACGAGGGAGAAATGCCCACTCTTGAACGGCAGCGCCTCCGCGTTCGCGACGCACACTCCTTCGACTGGGCGCCAGGGACTCAGATCGACCGGTACCACGTCCTCTAGCCGCTGCCGCAGCAAGCTGGTGACGTAGCCGTCGCCACATCCAATCTCGAGAGCCGGCCCTTTGATTCCGTTTGCGGGTCCTGCGAAGACCTGTTCGAGGTCCCTGTGTCTCAGGAAGTGCAGCCATTCGTCTCGTGGTAGGCCGTCAGTCTCGACTCGCATTAGGGAAGAGGCCTGGGCGGACGAAGCATCGATCTTGGCGGCAAGTTATGCCGCTAGCTCCTGATAGACGAGCTCGTAGCTTGTCGTGATATTGTCCCAGTCATATTTCTCCACGTGGCGATACCCCGCCTGGGTGAGCCGCCGCCGGAGACCGGCATCGCGGGTAAGCTTGTATAGGTGGTTGGCGAATTCGGAAGCATCCCCCGCTTTCGCGATCATGCCCACCCTGCCGTCTGGGACTACGTCTTTGCACCCCGGCGCGTCTGTTGTGACCACTGGAACACCCGCCGCCATCGCCTCGATGATTACCCTGCCAAATGTCTCTAGGAGGGACGGGAAAGCGAATATGTCCGCGGACTTATACAGACCGATCAGCTCGTCGCTGGGCATCTCGAGGCGACCGTCTGATCCACCAACCACGTCGATCTCATCCACGGTTCCCACTGAATCACCAAGGCCGAGTCGTTGAATCTCGGGCACCAACTCATCGGTGTCTTTGCCCACTACCAGCCAGTAGAACGACGCTCCCAACGACCTCGCCATGCTCATCACTTGAGGAATGATAGAGAAGCCTTTTTTTCGATGATTGCGGCCGACCGTCAGAACGAGCGGTCGATCCGCCGGGATTCCCCAGCGTTGGCGTATGCTGGCGGTGTCGGCCGGCTTTCTGAACCGCGCCACGTCCACGCCGTTGGGGATCTCAACGATTTTCTCTCGAGAGACATCGAGGTCTATGTAGCACCGTGTTACTGTGTCGGTTAGAGCGACCACCCGGTCGGCGGCGTTGACAGCCCGTTTGATCGCGCGTTCAAGTCTAGGATCGAGCCTCAGTCCGTAATTAAGCTCCGGGTCTTTCTGGATGTCGTCGCCGTAGGTCCTAAGAACTAGCGGTACTCTTCCCGACAAGGAGGTCGCGACGTGGCCGGCAGGGTAGGCGCCAACGATCTGCCATACGTCGTAGTTCCTCATCGTGTTCTGAAGATATATGAATGCCCTGAGGATTCTCGGGGCGTACTTCAGCAAGCGGTACGTTTGAAGAGGCAGCGGGCTCACGTCGAAGGGCATATTCCGGTAGAAGTCGCGGTTCTTTCGGAACTCTTCGTGCGGCAGATACAGGTGTACTCGATGTCCCCTTTGACCCATCCGCCTTAGCAGCTCAAAAGTAAAGATCGTGTACCCGCCGGCGGCTTTCAGCGACCCGAATATCAAGCTGGCTATGTTCAGCCTGGGCCCTTGAGTCTGTTTCGATCTGTCCAGAGTACTCACTCGTCTTTCAACATAGTGGATGAGCTTCGCGCCGCCGAGCCGCGGGTGCAGTCGGACGCTTAGGTGACCTCACACAAGATGAAGTAGTGGTGTGTGTGAAACGGATTGTGGAAGGTCTTGAGTACTTTGAGACCGCACTCCTCGATTTCACGGAGGACCAGTTTCTTGGGAAAGGACCTCCGGTTGACCTCCCAGTAGTGCGGGTTGTGGCGGTCTTCTCGTTCCATGAACTGGCTTTCGTCAATGTCCTGGACTCTGGACGGAAGCAGCTTCGAGAGGCTCATCTCGAATGAGAGCGGCCTCAACCGCCCCCCGAACCGGCCCTTAATTCGCAGGTAGATGTTGCCGCCTTGAAAAGGAAGGCTCAGAAAGACGTAGTGCTTGGCGCAACGAGCGAGATCTACGAGGACCGGCTGGAAGAATTGATGTGGCAAGTGCTCCAGGACCTCAAAAGCGCAAACTACGTCGAATACTTTCGACAATACTGGGATTTCCCTGATGTCCGCCAGGATGTCCGCGTCGGCGTCGGGGTCGATATCCAGGGTGACGAGGTTATGATCGTAGTTTTTGATCAGGGCCCCGAAGATGCCGTTGCCCGGGCCGATCTCAAGTATGTCGTTGGCCTTGCTCCTGGGGAGGCCGAGGACCTCTTTGGTCTGCAGGTGATAGCTGAAAGCTCGCGCATCGCTGAGGTCGACCGCAAGCCTGAACAGCCGGTCGCTGAGCTCGTCGCCAAGGTCACGACGGACCTCCGGCGTCAGGTCGGCGAGCTGTACGATGGCTTTGGAACCCCGGTAGGTCGCGACGGACTCCAGGCTTTCGCTCTTGTCGGGGAACTCGTCCTTGAGCCTCGCGAAGTCTTGTTGCGCAACGTTCACGCGATACGGCATCTTCAGGCCGCCCCCTCGCAGTGTGCGGGCCCGAGGTGGGGGAGCGGCGGCCTGAAGATGCTATTTCGAAGGGAGCTACTCATTCAGAAGCGAGTGAACGCGCTGTGCGAACAACTCTCCTGCCTGCTCGCCGGCAAGGTGGCGTTTGTATGCCTTCTGGCCCGCTGCGGCGATGTCGAGATTGCCACCGCGGTCCTGAAGAGCGCCGTCCAACACCTCCAACAGGGTGTCAAGGTCCCAGTCGAAAGAGAGCATAGTGGCACCGTCGTGGTAGAGGTCCGGCCATGTCTCCAGGTGGCCCATGTCGGGTTTTACCAGTAGCGCTCCCGACAAGAAGGCGTGATAGTCACGGTAGTTGAACTCCCCCCAACCGAACGGGGCCAACACGAGCGTGCTGTTCTCCATCTCGCGAAAGTACTCTCGGCGGTCGATCCAGTCGCTGTTCGCCCGGTCGCCAAGCAGCTTCTTGATTTGCTCCCGCTGGTATCTGACGGTGGCCTTAGAGTACTCGACCCCGAAACGAGCTGAGATCGGGATTCTTCTTTCGCGCGAAGGAGCAGTCCACCTGCTCGGTGCGCCTAGCGGAGGTCGCCGCCACAGCCATCGCTTCAGCCGGTTGCGCGCGCGGCCTAGCCAGGAATAGGAGTGGTCGGCGAGCGCGTTGCTCCAGGAGACGCGGAGCTTGGGAAGCTGCTCCGGCGGCACCGGCGTGGAGTACTCCGGTTCTTCGTCGACGACCCCTTTGGCCCGGTGGTAATGGTCGGTGTAGATGCGGCCTCCGTACCAGCGCTGTTGATACTGAGAGCGGTCCCTCAGCAGATGGCCTTTGTAGTAGCGGTCCACGTATGGCAGAACGTGAGTCTGGAGGTACCCTGTGCTGTCGGTGGTGTCGAGCCAGAAGAGGCGCCGCACCTTCTGTTTGAAGCCGCCAAGCTGTTCAAGTACCGGCTCCGGCCCATGTTTCCACTGCGACCTGTAGTGTTTGCTGTCCACGATCAAAGTATCGCAGTCTGTCAGCGCTTCCTCCGAGGTCGTAAAGATGCTGCAGTGGACTCCCAGGGACTCGATGGCCGGTCTATGGCGGAGCAAGGGAAAGAGCGTTGCCGATACAGATGTCGGCCCGAGGCCGTCGGTGAGGACGTGTACGGATGTCATGGACGGTAGTCGCTGGCTCGAAGAGTGCGAGTTCGGGAGTGGCCTTGGGGCTCTGCCTTCTCCCGCCGGGGTGAATGCGATAAGAGGCGCGGTTCTACGAGAGGGTCCTCGAGGGCGCATTGTCCTCAGGTGAGAGTGCGGAAAGCATCTGTAGGTCTACGAGACGCTTGAACTCACCGTTCTCGCGGTAGACTTGATCGTAGTCGCCTTGCGCGACGATGCGACCGTCTTTAAGGACGAATATCACATCGGCGTTCTTGACGGTCGACAACCTGTGAGCGATCAATACGATGGTCTTCTTTCCACGGTACTCGGATAGGTTCCGTTGTATCTCGCGCTCGGAGTCGGAGTCCAATGAGCTCGTAGCTTCGTCGAAGATCAGGAGCTTCACGTCCTTGAGGAGCTCTCGCGCGATGTTGATTCGCTGTCGCTGTCCGCCCGACACCTTGAGGCCGTCCGTGCCGAGGGTCGAGCGGTACCCGTTGGGTAGCTGCTCGATGAACTCGTCGATGTGAGCGCGGCGGGCGGCGTCCTGGACCTGTTCCTCCGAGGCGTCGTCCGACCAGAGGGTGAGGTTATTCCAGACGCTGTCGTTGAAGATGACGCCTTCCTGCGTGACGTAGCCGATGCCGCTTCGAAGCGCCTTCTGGTCGAGGTCGTCGTAGCTCCGCCCTCCCAGCGAGATTTCACCGTCTGTCGGCCTGAGGATTCCAGTTAGCAGCGTCGCCAAGGTGGTTTTGCCGGCCCCCGACAGTCCAACCAGCGCCACCGTCGTGTTAGGGGCGATCTGCAGCGAGACATCCTTGAGCACATCGCCACCGGTCTCGAACCTGAAGGAGACGTGGTCGAGGTTAATCGTCGCGGCGAAATCCGGGTAGGCTCCGCCGCTCACCACCGGCTCCTGGGCCTCGGCCACCTCTTTTTCGACTAACTGGAGCACTTTGATGCCGCCGAACGACGAGAGGAACTTGCGGTAGTTGTACTGAATGCCGATGATCTTTCCAAACGCCCGCTGGAGGAGATAGAGAACGAAGAGGGTGTCGACGATCTGCACCTGTCTGATTTCGACCAGGTAGTAGAGGAGAATAGCTACGCCAAGGACGGAGAACGGCGCGAACCCGTAATACGAGATGCCTGCCAGGACCCACAGCCGGTATAGTACTGTGCCGAGCTGACGAGCGGCTTTGTGGACACGGCCCAGGAGCTTCTCGTACGAGTAGGTCGCCTTAAGGTACTTGTAGTTTCGAAGGGCCTGGATTAGCAACTCTTGCAGGGTGGCGGACTGAGCGGAGTTTTGCAGCGAGTACTTCCTGGTTTCGGCGTTTATCTTGCGTACGACGAAGATCCCGGGAACACCCATGACGGCGATGATGCCAAGGATTAGTGGGTTGAGCACCAGGGGAATTGCCAGATAGATGGCCGCGAATACGATTCCGACGACGACCGACGCGAGTTGCTCGAACGCGAACGCGACTCTCGAGTACTCGACCACAACTGCGTTGTTGAGGTAGCCCACGTCCTTTCGCAGGAAGTACTCGTACTTGGCCTTGAATAGGCGGTCGACGAGGTTGCTTCTGATGTCCACGAGTAGATGGCTTACGAGGCGCGCGACGTACATCGTCTTCACGATGAGAAACGCGCTCCTGACGAAGAACAGCGTCACCATGATGACGAGCACGATTGTAAAGGTGTAGGGGATGCCAATGGCGTCGAAGACGCGAGCGATTATGCGCGCCATCTCGTTGTCGATGTCGTTCTGTTCGAGAAGGGGCATGAACATGCTCGTGGCGAGCACCTCGGTCAAGGCGGCGCCGACCATGAAGAGCACGAGAACTACGAGGTTGAAGCCCACGAGCCCGTAGAAGAACCTGAGGAACTTGACGAAGTCTCTCATCGCGCTTGCCTGTCGCCTGTTGCGGGAGCGGGAGCTCCAGCGGCAAGGAAGCTATCGATCGTGAGCAGCGTAAGCAGCAGAGCGCCGTAGTTGCCCTGGCCGCGCATATGCCGGTCGACATGGACCGATATGCTGTCCATGTCCAGGAACCCCAGGGAAGCCAGGCTCTCGGAGCGCGACATAGCATGAATCCGGTCGCCCAGCGCAGGACTGGTCCTGATCATCTCGTTACGGTCTGGCCAAGACCGGTCGTGAGCGGCTGGCGGCAGCGCCCTTTCGACGTTGGCCCCGAGCTTCCTCAGCGCCCGAGCACCCAGGCTGGTCAGGGTGGAGGCATAGGGGCCATAGCTCGCGGGGAGCCGGGTATTGGCGTTTTCGATTCGGGCGAGGCGGCCGTCCATCTTGGCGATCGCCCGCTTGAGGACCCTTCCGGAAAGGCGGTACTTCACGGGCATCCGCAGGTAGAGGTCGTAGACCTCGTTGTCGAAACAGGCGGTTCGCTCCTCGGCGAAAGTGCGGATGCTGAGCAGGTTCAGGAAGGTGTAGTGTCTGGAGAGGTTGTGTAAGTGCATGTACTCCCAGAGGTCGTACTCGTCCTGACAGCGATTCCGTCCCTCATTCATGACTGCCTCTACGGAGGCGACGAGCGAGTCCCTCATCCGGCCTCGATGCTCGGGCCGGACGGCATCGGCGGCGTGGGTTGAACCGAGGCGGTACTTGACGCGGTCGAGGTACTCGACCGCGAGCGGCTCTCGCACCGGCCGAAGCCTGTCGAGATAGGTGGGTCTGCCCGCCACGGTGGCCCTTTCCGTAGGGAGGTAGAGGCCCTGGAAGAAATAGTCGAGACCGTGGCCGTGGAATAAGACGTCGGCCCGGCCAGAGAAAGCGTCGCCGAGACCGATAAAATGAGCATGGTCGTAGACGTTCATCGCGCTTCCCAGCGCAACCGCCTGATCGACCATCGCGGCGTAGTGGTCCGGGCTCCTGAGCACAAAAACGTGGGGCGACCCTTTGGCGTCGGCTACCGACGCGGCTATCCTGACCTCGGCGTTCCGTCGCTCGCCGACCGTAAAGCAGGTTATCGGAGCTTCGGTAGCAGCGAGGAGAGCCCTGGAGTCGAGGCCGCCGCTCAATAGGAGACCGTAGCTCCTCGAGTCGGACGTGCGCGCCTCGACCGCCCGCCGGAGCGCCAGAGCCAGAGCCTCGGCAAACTGGTCCAGCCGGGCCAGCGAGTCCTTCTTGAATACGGGCTGCCAGTAGCTGGACGCGGTCACGGTCCTTGCGGAGGCGGAGTATGTCAGGACCGACGCCGCCTCAAGGAACCGGGTGTCCTTATCGTAGGTCTTGCTCCCGAGGAGCCGCTGGAGGTGTATGAACTCGTAGAAGTTCTCTTCGACAAGGGCAGGCGAAGTCGCGCCCTTATCAGCTTGTCCGATGTCTGTGTAGGTGATGGATGCGACGAGCACTCCGGTCCTTTCGACGCGATAGAAGAAGGGAATCGACGCGAAGCGATCGTTGATCACCGTCAGCTCACGGGTCCTGCGGTCCTCGACGATGATGAGGAAGGACCCGTTAATCTGCTGAATGGTGGGTTGGACCGCGCCGTCCTTCGACAGCGTCCTAGCAATCCCCTGCCGGTCTATTCGCCGGCCAATTATGGGTGAGCCGAGAATGACCAACCTCTTGTCCGCGGAGCGGACCTCGGTTGGTTCAGGATGCAGGTTGTGAACAGTGGTGCGCAGTTCGCTAACCTGAGTATCGGCGCCGCGGCCTTGTGGCCGGTCGGCTACCGGGTATTCAAGCAGGAAGCTCATCGGTGAAAGGGAGGGCTGCGTCACGCCGCTACCCGTTGCAGGGCTTCCCAATACCCCCGGTCAATAACATCGGTCGATGCTGCTCGCAAGACCTTCTCTGAGGCCTGCCGCCTGTTCTCCTCAGGGATGCGGGTCGCTTGGGTAATCTTCTCAGCCCACTGGGCGGGGTCGAGGTCGCTGATGTAGCCGTTGACCCCTGGCTCAATCCATTGGTCGAAGACCCCGGGAATGTTGTTGGCTACTACGGGGACACCGCAGGCGAGTGCTTCCAGGAAGGGAGTTCCAAGCGCTTCCTGTACCGTGGGCATGACAAAAACGTCGGCAGCCTTCATGTATTCCTGGGGGTCGCTGACAAACTGCGGGGTAAGCTGGACCCGATCCTCGAGACCGCGCTCCTTGACGGCTTCCTGGACGGACGCGTAGTAATCGCGGTCCCTCTTCGCGAGCGGCCCCGCGTCTACCAGAGGCCCGGCCAGTACGAGCTTGAAGTGGTCCGGGAGTTGAGTCATCACGTCGACGAGGAAAAGCTGGTTCTTGCGGGGTATGAACTTCGCGAGGTAGAGGACGAGCACGTCGTTGTCCTCTATCGCCGGGAAGAGCCCGTTCCTGTGGAGGGCCCTCCCGTCGGCTTCGTAGACGAATCTCGACTCGTCGACGGGGTTAGGACGGCACCAGAGCTGGTCCTCGCTATACCCGTGATTCAGACAGGCGTCTTTAAGGGCCTGCGACAAACAGACTAGCAGCGCCCCTTTCGGGAGGCGGTCTCCGAATAGCAGGGATACCAGCTTGGGCTCGTACTGGTGAGGGTTGTCGACGAGGTTCACCAACTCGATGATGACGGGTCTCCTTGTTATCTTCGCAAACCAGATTGCGGCGGACGTCACAGCGACGTTCCCGAAGACGTGAATCGCGTCGTACCTCGAGGAGTTGCGCAGGAGGTAGGCCAGCATCGGGCCCGCCTCACTCCAATAGCTTCGTTGCCAGAGCAGCTTGTTTAACGCGCGTTTGGCGGTCCTGCCAACGATGTCATCTCCGCTATTGACATCCATGCGCCACGAGTACTTGTTGGCGATGACTCTGACCTTGACTCCATCGTGCACGTAGGTGCGGGTCTCGTTGGTGGTTACCGAGCCGGCCACGACATCGAACTCGACACCGTACTTGTGAGCCAGCCGTTTGTAGGTGCTGTGGGCACGCAATGCCGAGCCGGCGTACTCGGGCGGATACTTGCTGGATACAACCAGGACGTTCATTGGCCGGTGGTACTAGCGAGGGCCTCAGGCTGCAGCTCGCGTCAGCCCCGCGTCGCAGTGCTAGCCGGTACAGACCTACTGGGCGGTCAGTCCGTTGCTATGCCGCCACTGGAGGTAGCTGGCGATCTCTTCCTGGGGAATGGCCCCGTGGGCGTAGATCACATCAGCATCGGCGGCCTCGGTAGTGGGCGAGCCGACGAGGACGAACGAGTCCTTCGTCAGCGGCACGCGCCTCTCGAGACGATAGAAGAACCCGCGGTAGTAGATAGTCTCGCCCACGCCGATGTTCACGTAGCCGCCGATATCCGGCGCATTGGGGTCTCTGGAGAACAGGAACACCTTGGAAGCGGGTTCCGTTGAGACGCCTCCGAACAGGCCTCTATAGAAGTAGACCGCCTGTCTGGAGACATAGTCGGGGAACATCTCCTTGAGGGGCAGGTTGGTGAGGACAGTATCTCCCGGCGAGAGCTCCTGTTTGGCGATTGCCTGGGTGCCCTGAATGAACTCCTCGACAGGCGATTCTGTTGCGTCGAAGACCTGCCTGGAGGCGTTCCAGGCGTGTTCGGGCAGGCGCCCGGCATTGGCCAAGAGCACTGGGCCCACCACGAGGACCGCGATCGACAAAAGGCCCGCCCTTTCGTGGCGCCTCAACGCTCCCAATAGCCGGCTATCGTTTGTAGCGAATCTGAATATGAGATATGCGCCGGCCAATGCGAGGACGACAGCGATGAAGCCGGACACACCGTAGAAATAGAGGTTCGAGCGCCCCACGATCGCGTGATGGAACGACTGGACCCATAGGACCACCAGACCGCTGAGGAGTGCTGTGTAGTAAATCTTCTCGTGAGTGTGTCTGTGTTGAAAGAGGACTACTATCTGGCCCACGTAGAGTGGAAGAGCCCATGTCATACGGGCGGCATAGAAGTGAGTAGAGCCGAATAGCGCGAGGATAAGCCAACCGATCGTAATTGCCGCCGTCACTCTCACGAGGGTCCGCTGGTCCGGTCCGAGTACTCGCCAGTTGCGGATGTTTGCGGCGGTGGCGAGGATTCCAAGTGGCAGCAGAGTCGGGCCGAAGGGCGATACTATGATCGTAGCGTAGAAGTACCCGAGCTCCTTCAGCGAGCCGATGATATCGCCGTCGCCAACGAGCGACTCACCGTAGAAACCAAAGGTCTTGAGTGCGCTGGCGACGCTTTCAGAGTCCATGGCGGCCACGGCGTATCCGCCAAACACAACCAAGGGCAGCGCTGCTCCGACGAGGTAGGAAGCGGTTGCGAGCACGAGGCCGGAGCGACCTTCGCGTCTGGACCTGACCACGCCCTCTGCTATGAACGCGAGGGTAACTCCAAACGCTGCCGGTACCCCGAGACTCAGGAAGCTGACTACCGACATGCTAGCGCAGGCGCCGGCGACGAACGCCAGGTAGTTTAGCCTGGCGCCGGCGCGGGACCGGCTCCATGTGATCAAGAAGAAAATGGCGAGGGTCGCGAACATCAGCGACCAGCGCAGATACACCTTGCCATCGAAGAAGAGCGCGTGAGCGACGGGATCGTAGACGACGATGCCAAGTGCGAGCAGCAGATATCCCCGGGATAACGGGGCCGCCATGCTCATTATGCGGCCGAGCGCCAGGGCGGTGATGCCAAGCGCCAATAGAAGCTCACCGTACAGGAAGAAGGGAAGTTCGTTGACCTGTATGTCGAACAGCCTGGACCACGCCGCAATAATGTAAGGGGGGAAGTGGTGGGTCAGGTAGACCACGTCCACCGCCGCGGTGCTGTTCGGGAAGTAGGAGAGGGTGCCGACGCCGGTCAGAGTGATTCCTCTCGCCACTTCGAGGAACTGGTAAGCGTCTAGGTCGAAGCGCACATTGAAGTAGCTGTATGCCGCCGATGCGCCCTCTGTGGCCGCTCCGAGCAGGAGCAAGGTAAGGCCGACCAGCCCCACGAACCGGGGCTGGGACATCAGCTCAAGTCCGGGCGTCTTGAAGGCGCCGAGCTTGTCGCTTCTTGAGAGGCTTGAGAGTCTCATCCTGAGGTTGTCTATTGGAGTGGTAGGGTCACGGGTGAAATTCGAAAACGCCTGGAACACGCGTCACTGAATGCTAGCTGCGGGGAGAGCCGCTCGCGTCGTTGTCGGCTGCTTCGCCGTTGGCGTGCGCGTTGGGGGCAGCCGGAGCGTGCCTGGAGAGCAGGGTGGCCCGGACGTACCCGACCTCGCAGATAAGCTTGACGGCGTCTTCATTGGAGACGCCTTCGTAGAGCCCTCGTAGCACACCATCCGCCTTGACGACTCTCTCGGGGGTGTACCCCATCTCGTGGAACCTGGAAACGGACTCGTCGGTGGATACCATCGTCTTGGCATAGTATCCGAGCTCAAACAGCCTCAGCAGCTGTGTGCGCATGCTGTGCTCGTCGTTGTCGTATTTCGGAAAGTGGTTCTCGAACAGCACGCTCGGCGACGCTCCGTCTTCTGATACTGCGAGCGCGAGTCCTTCCAGGACCTCCACCTCGTGGCCCTCAATGTCCATGCGTATCAGGTTGACCGGCTCCTTGCCGCGCATGAAGTCCGTAATCGCCACGATATCGATCTGCAACTCGTCGAATCGGGGCGGCGTCTTGAAGTCGTGATGTTTCTCAGGGTTCAAGGTGTGAAGGTTGGCCTGCCGGTGCAGGTAGAAGGTCGCTTTGCCCGTCTCGTTGGAGATTCCGACGGGGAAGGCCTGTATCACGTTTGAGAGCGAGTTCAGCTCGATGTTCCGGGTGAGTAGCTCGAAGTTCTGGGGAGAGGGCTCGGCGGAGTAGACCTTGCCGCTACTGCCGACGAGAGTCGAGGCCAGGAGCGGGTAATAGCCGACGTTCGAGCCGATGTCCACCACGGCCATGCCGTCGCCAAGCTCTCGCCGCATTATGGCAACCTGGTCCTGCTCGCGGCCGCCGGCTATGGCGAGAGTCCTGGAGATCCCGTGGTCTTGCAGGTCGAGGTACATGGAGAACCCGTCGAACCTCTTGGTGACGTATCGCCTGCGCAGAAATAGTTGCTGGGAGCGGGTGAACAACCTGCGCCAGAGCATCCCGGAGTAGGCGCGCCAGCCGTGCGCCCTGACGGACAGGGACTCAGCGCGAAGCCTTCCGGCTACCATCGCCCGCATGCTCCACGTGGTGCGAGAATCGATCGCACTAGCAGGGCCTCGTAGCCGGGGTGCAGCATCAAGGAGCGGACCCGCCCACGCGCCTCGCCTCGACGATCCAGTCGCACACCTCTCTCACGGCCCCCTGGCCGCCCATCCGGCTTGTGGTCAGCTTTGCCACCGCCTTGACCTCCGGGTATGCGTCGGCTACGGCGATAGGGACGCCGACATCCAGCATGCACTCGATGTCTCCTACGTCGTTGCCCACGAAAGCCGCATCCTCAGGGCTCAATTCCCGGTCCGCAAGCATTCGTTGCAGGACCTGTTCCTTTTCGTCGACGCCCTGGACGCAGTCGATGTTGAGCTTCTCGCATCGTCGCGCAACTACAGGGTTGGTCTCGGCGGAAATGACCGCGCACCCGATTCCCAGTTCCTTTATTCGGGAAATCCCGACCCCGTCGCTCCGGTAGCAAAAGACCGACTCGGCTCCGCTCTCACTGACGAGGACGCGGTTGTCCGTGAAAACGCCGTCGAAATCGAAGAACACCACGTCGATCCCCGACAGCAGTTCAAGATGCTTTTCGGCCTGGAGAGGTCCCATAACAAATACGGCGGTGGGAGCCGGCGCGCGAGCCGGTCAGGAAGCCGCCACGGACTCCATTACGTCTTCGAGGTTGGCGGAAGGCCGGAGGAGGTACTCCTCCACAAACGCTCGGCGCGCATCCGCATCCACCGGGGTCTCGATGGCATCTACCACCGAGCTGATGTCTATGACGATTCGGTTGTCCTCTTGGATACGCGCCGGTACGATCTGGCAGCACTTCTCGAGGTCCCGTCGCGCCGTTGGATTGAAGGGCCGATTGCCTAAGTCGATCAGCACGACCGGTTTCATCGTGCACAGAGCCTCCGCGAAGACACTCCCGGCTATGTCGAGAACGAACGCGTCTGCACGGTCAAGCATGTCTGAGAATTGGCCACCGATGACTTCGTCTTCACATTCCGGTCCCAGCAAGGGCTCATTCGAGAGGATGCCCTTCGGATGTCGCTTGGCAGTTACGTGGTAGCCGGCCTCCTTTAACCCCTTGATTAACCCCACGTGCCAGTCGAGATAGACCAGGTCGTGTACCTTGATGAACGGTAGGTGCCTGCTCTCGCCGTTTAATGCTGCCGTCGCCAACGTGACACGTTTAGGCCGCTTTGCAGGTTGCCTGGCCTGATTAGCGTTATAAATCTCCTCGTGAAAGCCCGATCCTATTGCGACTATGGTTGGGCGGGTGCTCAACATCAGCGGATGCTGACCGGCTTCCAACCTTTCCCGCATTCTATCGCCCTCGCCCTTACCATGAGCAACATAAACGTCGGTGAAGGACAGCTCAACAAGCCCCCACGTCCAGTCATCGAACAGCCCCCGGTCTCCACCATGGCTAAACCGAAAGACGGGTCGACTGTGGCGCTGAAACCTGTGAGAGATCGCCCGGGACGCGGCGTTTCCTCCCGTTCCAGCCAGTAATCGACCGTTCTGGAATCGCACAAAAGACGGATACGAGTAGCTGAGATGGGCCCATGCCGAGCCTAGATAGAATCGAGTCAATTGCCTGAGATACCCCTCGGCCTCCTCGGTCACGTGGCAGCTATGCTCCGACAGGACTCCGGAAACTCCACTCGCCAGGTTGTCGGAGAATTCTGTTACAGGGGAGGGTAGTGAAGACCGTGAGATCTGAGACCGACGAAAGTCAGAGTGCAGCCGCTGAATGGAAAAGGCATCGTCGCTTTTCCACTGTTGAAGCAGCCGATTAGCGCTGAAGAAGTAGTCGTTAGGAGCTGCCGCGGCCGCCCTGAATTTGAAGCGCAGGTCGTGAAGCTGGCCCGAGAGCTTTCGTTTGAAGGCACGTGCGCCGTTAATTCGATAGTAGGCCTGGCTCTTTTCAAGGCCCGAGAAACGTTGATAGAAGCGGTTCCGGTCCAACATCGGGTAGAGGACGCAACCATCTGAATAGACCAACCGGACTCCAGATTGCCGGGCATAAGTGACGTCGACCAGGCAGGCGAGTAGGTAGTTGTATTCACTGGCCAGGTCGGCGGCCGCTATCGAGAGAGCCGTCCTGAGCTCGCCATCGTTCTCGACACCCTGATACTCGCGTTGGAGCAGTCGAAGCACGTCCCTGGATATCTCGTCATATCTGGACTGGGGCACGGGCCAGGAGAAGTCCGACAAGACCTGCTGCAGCCCGATCTGGTGCGCTGCCTCAACCTCGACGATCCATTCCTTCATGCCCGGATGTAAGCCATCACTTTCGTGCTACGGCCAGCAACATGGTCTCCTTCGAAAAGCGCACTAACACACGCTGCCGAGTCCGGGCCGCATCCGTCCACTTCATGAAGTCCGGGAGAAGGGCGACCAGCCTGGGGACCCACCCGAGGTACCGGTGTCGCCACACAAACGGCAACTGATAGAACTCGCGGACTGTTACGTCTTTGAACCCGGCGATGTCCAGGGCGCTTCTGAGGCCCCTGTGCGTGAACGGATGGATGTGTGTAGGGTCGTCATAGAAGTTGTCGCGCTGCTTTCTCCAGGAGGGCGTCATGATCACGAGGTGGCCTTCGTCGTCGAGTAACCGGTGAACTTCACCCAGGTAGTGCTCCCAGTCCCTCAGGTGCTCAATAACCGATTTCGAATATATGACGTCGAATGAGCTGTTCTCGAAAGGGTATTGGTCGCGGTCCAGGTCGCAGGTCCGTCCCTGTACCTCAAGTCCCAGCTCATCGAACAAGCTGGCATAATCGTCGGACCGGTCTAGGCAGCTTACCCGGAAGTACGCTGCAAAGGCTGCGGCCTGAAAGCCTTTGCCGCACCCGACATCTAATAGCCTCAGGTGCCGCGTTGAGGCGAGTTTCCGCAAATCCTGGTCCAGCTCGACCTCGACCAGATGGTCGACAAGCTGATGAGCGTAGTCCCCTGGGCTGAAGCTGGAATTCTTATAGACGACGTCTAGGTAGGACATTCCAAATCCCGCTACCAGGCGGTCCATCCGCCATCGACAACCAAGGTGCTGCCGGTCATATATGAGGATGCGTCGGACGCCAGGAAGACGAATGGACCTCGCAGCTCAGACGCCTGGCACATACGGCCCATGGGCGACAGCCGCTCAAAGTTCCGCGTGAACCACTTGGGGTGCTCGTTCCAGACACCGTGAGGCACAATGCAGTTTGCGCGAATTCCTTGTCGGGCATACGTCGTCGCTAGATAACGAGTGAAATTTGGCACAAATGATTTGGTGGCTACGTAGTCGACCGGCTTATAGGTGTGTGGCCCATCGTCGCCACGGTCATACAGGGACTGGTCCGGAGCCACCAGCGAATATGCGGAGGCAACCGTTATGATGTTTCCGCTATTCCTTTTCAGCATCTCCTTGACCACCGCTTGAGCAGCAAGGAAGGTCCCGGTGAAGTTAACTTCCACGGATTTCTCCCAGACCTTTAGCGGGAATGTCTCAAAGGAGGATGCCGGCACTTCATCGATTCTCGCGTCGAATTTCGCATCGATTGCCGCGCAGTGGATAAAGACGTCTACCCTGCCTAAGTCCGCTACGGTTTTCTGGACCATCTCGCTTGCGGAGAGGGCGTCTGAAATATCTGCTCGGACCGACAGGCAAATGCCACTGTGCTTATCGGCCAATTCGCGCCCAGCGGCCTCGATATCTTCAAGGGGGCTTATGTCGACAAGCGCCAGGCTGCCCCCCGCGGCCGCAACGGCGTCGCTCACCTCGCTTCCGATGAGACCTAACGCCCCGGTCAGGAGAATGACTTTCCCTTTGAGGAGGAACTCGGGAAGCAGGGCTGTACTCCTAACCTTTCCCCGGCCTCGACCGGTTCGCCAGGGCCTTGAGGGCCACGTTTAGTACCGCCTCGCCTTCGTTGATTCCCGGGACGGGCTCCCGGTCTTCATCGATGGCCCGGAAGAAATAGGCCAATTCGTCACGGAACAGATCGTTTCGCTGAAAGGTCGGAGAGAGGTCCACGACCTCGACGGGAGACGGTTCGTCGCCGGCGTATAAACAAGACTTCGACTCGTAATAATCGAATGTAGCGCTGCCTGCTTCGCCGACGATTTCAAGCCTGCGAGACGGCGGTCGCTGGAAGTAGTTCAGGTGGATATTCGCGGTGACGCCGGTTTTGAACTGAAGCAGCATATCTATGCCGTGCTCTGTGTTCACCTGGAGAGAGGATGCCCGATTCGGCATGGCTGTCGTCTCTTCGACTTCGCCAAATAGCCACAGCATCACATCGATATCGTGACTGAGCGTCAGCGTGGGACCGCCGCCCATCTCCGTGAGCGCCGCATACCCCACGCGATAGTCCTCATCGGGGTGCCACCCGGGTAGATACTCGCCCCAGTGTGAGCGGGCCCATATCGGACGCCCCAGGGCGCCGCTTTCGAGCCACCTCTTGATTGCAACCATGCAGGGATGAAACCGGAGCATATACCCAACCATTGCATGCTTTCGCTTGGCGGCGAGGATACGTCTGAGGCTACTGATCCCATCCAGCGAATTGCCAAGCGGCTTCTCGATGAATAGATGGCATCCGGCTTTGGCACAGTCGATGGCCGTCGGGACATGAAGGTGCGTGGGATTGCAGACGAAGGCCACTGTTGGGCCTTGCTCCAGGGCCTCGTCGAGCCGGTCAAAGGCTCGGATACCCGAATAGACACCGCTGGTGGGAAGGTTCCGCGCTCGGTAGAGAACGACGTCGTCATACCCAAGGTCCGCAAGGTTATCGAGATGTCGCCGTCCAACAGACCCCAGACCGCAAACTAGGACTCGATGTGCTGCGGACGAATGCACGTCACCTCTTGCATCACACTCTCGCAGGCATCGAAACTACGTCTATTGTCGATGTCGAATGTGTATTGTGGATCGGCCATGAATGGCAGAATCTTATCGCCGGTCATAGAGCTTTTTTCCATGACAGTAGCGTAGCGGACGATGTCGAGCATTCCCGTTTGCCACCAGACCTCAGGGAGTACCTGCCGAGGAGAGTTATACGGCTCCCTGTTTCCGGGTACCTGCAACAGCGGCACAAGGCAGCCTTCGGAATCCAGGCGCCACATCTTATATGGGTTCGCAGGTGGGGGGATAACGGCTCGCACGCTTTCGCACCGGGGAGACTCTGTCAGGAGCCGGATGCCTTTGTCTAGGTCGCCGTCGAACCTTATAGGGGCGGTTGGCCGAAGATGAACTACGAGGTCCGGCACGTAGCTTTCTCTTTCCCTCATCCAACCCAAAGCGTGCTGAAACACCTCCAGATCGGGGCTGTGGTCCTCGGCGAATTCAGCAGGTCTGAGAAATGGCACGTCCGCTCCGTAGCTTGCTGCGACAGCGGCTATCTCTTGTGAGTCGGTGGTGCAGATAACTCGAGTTACGAGGTCCGCTTGAACGGCTGCGGCGATGCTGTATGCGATTAGCGGGTGCCCGCACATCATGGAGATGTTCTTGTAGGGCATACCCTTACTCCCCGCACGGGCGGTTATGACGGCCAATACCTCCACTTAGCGCCTCAGGGTTCGTTAAGGCTGGTCAGCTCGCCGCGGTTTCTTGGGTGGCGGAAGTTTCCAGGGTGTCGTGTAATCGAAGCTTTCGCATGATAGGCAGCTCGGAGTCGTACACCTGCTTGACTCCATCACCCAGCGCCTCCTCTGCATTGCGTATATACCGGACCAAGCGCTCAAGTCCTTGTGGCTCCACGGATGCGCTCTGATCGGTGCCCCACGTGGCCCGGTCTAGAGTGATGTGCCTCTCTACGAGACAGGCTCCTAGGACAGCGGCAGCTACGGTTGGAGCGAGGCCAACCTCGTGGCCGGAATACCCCACCGGGCAATCGAAGTCCCGCCGCAGGGTATCGATCACGCGTAGGTTTAGCTCCCCTAGAGACCCCGGGTATGTGCTGGTGCAGTGAGTGATGAGAAGGTTCTCTTCACCCAGCAGCTCCACGGCAGCCTTAATTTGGGCCATAGACGACATACCGGTGGATAGGACCAAGGTCCGACCAGTCGATTTCAGACGACGCAACAAGTCGGCATCCGTGAGGCTCGCCGAAGCGATCTTGTACGCTGGAGGATCGAACTCCTCCATTAAACCCACCGACTCCACGTCCCAGCAGGACGTGAACCACGTGATGCCTCTTTCACTGCAGTAGCGGTCAATCTGCCGGTATTCGGCCAGTCCAAACTCCACCTTGTAGCGGTATTCCATGTATGTGATGTAGCCCCACGGCGTCTCTCGCATGATGTCGCGCTGCTCCGTCGGAACGCACAGCTCCGGTGTCCGCTTCTGGAACTTGACCGCGTCGCAGCCGGCCTCTACTGCTACGTCAATGAGCCTTTTGGCGATGTCGAGGTCGCCATTGTGGTTGATGCCAATCTCGGCCACGACGAAACACGGAAACCCGTCGCCGACCCAGCGATCGCCAATCTTGACTTTGCTTCTCATACGTGTCTCTCCTCGCGGCCCGACGTAATCAATCGTCGAGATCGCGGACCCAATCGCGGTTTTCCTGGTACCAGTCGGCAAGCTTCGCCGCTCCGACCTCGATGTCCGTCTGAGGGCTCCAGCCCAGAAGCGCTCGGGCCTTTCCAATGTCGGCCCAGGTAGCTCGCACGTCACCAGGACGCGGTGGCTTGAAAGCTATCTTGGCAGGCTTGTTCGCGATGGACTCGAAGAGCCTGACTACGTCGATGACCTTGATGGGGGAGTCGGACCCCAGGTTGATGATTTCGTAGCCCATCGGCTTGATCGCCGCGATAGTACCCCTGGCGATGTCATCGACGTAGGTAAAGTCCCTCGACTCGTTGCCGTCGCCGAAGACCGTCACTTCCATCCCTTCGTGGACCCACTTTGCGAACCTGAACATGCTCATGTCGGGCCGGCCGGCAGGCCCGTACACCGTGAAGTATCTGAGGACACTCACATCGATGTCATGAAGGCGGTGGTAGGTGTAGCAGAGCCCTTCGGCCGCCTTTTTGGATGCGGCGTACGGTGAGAGCGGGAGGCTGGTGTCCTGGTCCTCTTTGAACGGCTGCTGATCGCTGTCTCCGTAGAGGCTTGACGTGGACGCCAGCACGAACTTGCGTACGCCGAACTCCCTGCAGGCCTCCAGCATATTCAACGTGCCTGTGACATTCGCGTCTATATAGACCCAGGGATTACGGACAGACTGCGGGACACCTGCCCTCGCGGCGAGATTCAGCACGGCGTCGACGCGCGTACTGTCGAACACGTCTCTGAGGCCGTCTCGCGCTGAGATGTCCACCTGGTGAAACGTGAACCCTTCCAGAGCGCCCAGTTGCTTCAGCCGCCACTGCTTAAGACGGACGTCGTAGGCATCTGTCATGCTGTCGACGCCGTCGACTGTGTGGCCGGCCGCGAGGAGCATCTCTGTCACCTTCGAGCCGATAAAACCGCAACAGCCGGTTACCAGATAATGTGACACTACTGCTCCACGCTCCCGCGGACCGTGACGCTGACTTTCGCAGGTGGGGCGGACCGCACCATGGCGCCGAGCGTCGACGGGTGTAGGGGAGCACAGGTTTCAGACCTGCCCCTACCTATGGCGGCGACTGTGCCTCCGGACCGTGCCCCGCGGTGCGGCGCTGGGTTTATGGGAGCTCCAATAGTCTGATTAATAGGCATGATGGACTTCGGTGTCTCTCCCTCTGGCCATTATTGACATGGGTGTCACCGTGATACTGAGTTGCGACGAGACGCACCGGTGGGCGTTGTGAGGCATTTGATGTGGCTGGAAGCGAGCTGGAGTCATAATAGGACCGGGTCCGCTTGTCACAAACGAGAGATAGAGCTTCGCCCTTCCGGCGTGCTGCCGGAGCTGTCTGTGGAGGGGTCTTCGGAGCGGTGGCTACGACGAAGACGCCTTCTATGGGGCGGGGTCCCGAGAGCTAGGGCGTCGGTCCCCCGCGCGGGCCGAAGCCCCTGATCCAACGCCCTTTGCCTCTGGTCCGGCGTTGGAGATGGTGGTGGCCGGTAGGGAGCGAGGTCTCGTAGACCGGCTGGAGGCTGTGCCAAGGGACCTGTGCCGGGACAAGCCGGCCCATAAACTCGAGCAGGACGCGGACAGGTGAGCGCGCGGAATCGGGTTCTTCCAAGACTTGGGCCAGGCCTTCCATCTTGCCACTCACTACTCGGACCTTGTCGCCGATCCGGAATCGCCTCCAGAGGCCGCCGGCCCTGTTCACGGACTCGACCCGCCGGTCGATTTCGGCGACCACTTCGTCGGGGATGGACGGCGCGTGACCATTAAACTTGACCCAACCCAGTATTCCGGACAGTCGCTGCACCGAAGCTCGCGTCGCGTCATTGAAGTCGTACCTGACGAAGAGATATCCGGGGAACAGCGGCATCTCGGTCCGGCCTGCCCCTCGCTTGGATGTGACGAGCTGTGGGAAGTAGCGTTCGAAGCCTTCGCGCTCGAGCGCCCTAGCGGCCAGGTATTCGGACCGCGGCCTCGTGCGGAGCACGTACCAGTTCAAGGCCATTAGTCTCTCTTCTCCGCGCTATCGCCATCGGTTGGAGTTCTTGGCTCGGCGTTGTTGTTGGGGCCCTGAAACAGGGTAACGATGCGCGACTCCTCCAGCCCTTTCTGAGAAAGCTCTTGGCACCTGGCGTCCACATCCGTTGAGAACGCCACTATCACCTTGGCATAGTCACCGGGCTCGATGGATTCGAGGGCCCTGAGGGGCGCGCCCAGAAAGCCATCTCGGACCGCCTCGCGATCGATGAACTCGACGTCGCTGATCTCCATGTCCTTGAGGGCTACAAATACGAGCTCGGCAAGCTCCGTCGTTCCGTAGACGGCGATATGCGAACCGGGTTCAAGGGCGAGCGCGCCGAGGTCTTCGCGGAGGAGACCTCGGATACGCCGATAGTGATCGACGAAGCGGTCGGCGTATCCAACGGTGAGCTGCACCTTGCGTGCAAGGCCGGCGGGCGTCAGGTTGTAGGCCCATCTCTTCCACCCGGCGTGAGTAGCGCGGATGTACCCTTTGAGAACGAGGCTCTTGACCAGCGGATTGGCGACGCCCAGCGCGATGCCCAGCCTGAACGCCATGCTCCTTTGGCTAATCTCAGGTGAGCTCTCGACCTCTTCCAGGAGCCGTAGCTCCCGGTAAGAGGTCCCTTCGAGCCCCCGATCGTCCTGGTTGCTCATCACGGGTTGTCCTGGTGCTTGCCTAACGCTTCCCGTTTTGGAGTCGGGTCCATCGGCCCGTCGTCGCCTGTATCATCAGGTATGCATAGCTATTGTTCGGCAGACGAACGCTTGTTGTCAAGGCCTTATGGTGCGGAATGTTCGAAAAATGAACGATAATACGCAGACGTTACCGGTGTTAGCACCTAGTGGTGCGCCCCAAAACAAGGGCTCAGCGCTGTTGACGGTCTTCGGCGCCAGACCTATAATCCTGCCTGGGCTGTACCGCTCCGTCCAGATAGGCGCTAGGTTTGGTTGCGCCGACCTGACCGTGCAGGAAACCAGCGGCGGAACCCCTTGAGTGGAGGTACGAGCGGCGTGTACGACGTGATTATCGTGGGCGGGGGTCCATCCGGAAACAACGCCGCCTTGTCGCTGGCCCAACGCGGCCACGACGTGGCCGTTCTAGACTGGCGGACGTCTCTTGGGGACAAGCTCTGCACCGGAATCATCGGCCGCGACTGCTTCGATCGCTATCCACCCCTAGGCGAGCACGTACTTCAGCGCTCCAGCAGAGGCAAGTTGATCACCCCATCGGGCGAGTCCCACTCGGTGGCGAAGGACGAGCCGCAAGCGTACGTCGTGGATAGAGTGGCGTACGTCGGGTCTTTCGCTGAGCGCGCAGTGAGGAGCGGCGCGACATATCGGCTGGGTGAGCGCGTGGTCGACGTCGCACGCGAGGAGTCCTGCGTGGTCGTTCGCTTGAGGAGTGGGGAAGGGGAGGCGCTGTATCGGGCCAGGATGGTGGTTCTCGCAAGCGGCTTTGCTTCTTCGCTCGTGCGTACTGTTGGGCTCGGACCTAGGGCCAACGGCGAATATATGGTGGGTTGCCAGGCGGTCGTCGAGGCCGACGGGGTTGGGGAGATCGAGGTCCACCTGGGAGACCGCGTTTCGCCCGGGTCTTTCGGGTGGCTGGTACCGCTGTCCGACTCGAAGGCGCTTGTCGGCATAGCCTCCAGAAAGCAACTGAACGGCCACATGCGCGGCTTTATCTCCACCCTTCAGGAGCACCGCAAGATAGGTCGAGTCCTCGATCAACCCCAGCGCTGGGGGATTCCGATACAACCGATACAGAGAACTCTCGCCGACCGTGTGGTAGTGGTCGGCGACGCTGCCGGTCTCGCCAAGCCCACTACCGGCGGCGGTATCTATTACGCCCTGCTTTCGGGTGAGATCGCGGCCGGCGTCGTTCACGAGGCGCTCCGTGCAGGGGACTGTTCAGCGGGGAGACTCGAGGCCTACGAGTCGGAATGGAAGGCGATGCTCAGCAGGGAGATACGTGTAGGGTACTACGCTCGCCTTATGTACGAGGCGCTTGGCGACGACCAGATCGAACGGCTCTGCGACGCCCTTATGTCATCGAACATCCTCACTGAGATGCTGAACTCCGAGGAGTTTTCGTTCGACTGGCACGCGGGTCTCATTCGTAAGGTCGTCGGACACCGGTATCTATCACCGGTCATTCGGTCGTTCGGACCGGCGGTGCTGCCGATGCTGTCGCGTATGTCCTGGTCCGCCTCGTAGAGCGCGCTCGTTCCCGGTAACCTTGCTTCCGCCGGCTCCACCGTGCCGCATGGCTCCCGAGAAGCTACGCGCCCTCGTTCTGGTCTGCTTCAGCGGTCTTCCAGATAACCGAGCAAGACGGCAACGCCATGGCTGTTGAGCCCAGTTCGCGCCCGAACACCCAAATAAGGATTCTAGCGCCCGGCGTCCTTTTGCTGGGAGCTTCCTGGGCCCTGATGTGGACACAGCAGACCTACTGGAACCCGCTGTTCTTTACCGGGACATGGCTGGGCGCAGCGCTCGTGGTCTACGGGGCCCGCCCGGACAGCTATCCAGGGGTACGGAAACATCTGCTCCTCGCCGCGACCTCCGTTGGGGTGTGGTGGTGGTTCGAGTTGGTGAACACCCGGGTAGACAACTGGGAATACATCATGCTGTACGACTACGGCATCGTACCGTACGCTCTGCTCGCCTCTCTCGCGTTTTCGACAGTGGTACCGGCACTGGATGCGGCCTGGGGTTTGACGCTGTCCGCGCTCAGTCCCTCTACGTCTCGCGGGGATGGTATAGGGCAGCGGGGCTACGCGATCGAAGTCCTTACCGGAGCCACGGGCGTGGTAATGACTTTTGCTGTTCCTGATATCTTCTTCCCTCTCGTGTGGGTGGCGCCGTTCCTCGTGCTCGACGGCCTGGTGGGGTACACAGGTGGGCGGAGTATCGCCGGCGATTTGGTCCGGGGAGAGTGGCGGTTGGCGTTGGCGGTGGGTCTGGCCGGTCTCGTGTGCGGATTCCTATGGGAGTTTTGGAACTACCGGGCGACGCCTAAGTGGGTCTACGACGTCCCCTACGTCGACTTCCTTCACGTCTTCGAGATGCCACTACTAGGCTACGCAGGCTATATACCGTTTGCGTGGAGTGTCTATCAACTGCTCCACCTTCGGCCCCTTGAGCGGATGCTGCACGGCCGCGCGACGGGGCTAACCGCAAAGGGGACTGCGTAGCGTTCAAATACTACGCCCAGCGGAGCAACGGAGAGCGCCGCGGAGGTGGAGGAACGCGTTATGGACAGGCTCACAATGCGCAACGCGCGTCAGTCCCGCCGCCCTCTACTCGCTGAGCTGCTTGGCCAGTTCGGCCGGCTCCGTAACCGGCAGCTCGCAAACGTAGTTGCTGCATACGTAGGCGGTCGGGACGCCATTGAGCTGCGTCCGGCCTTCCAATAGCGGTAGTGATGCCGGTGAGATGCCGCCTGGAGCCCGCCCTAAAAACACCCGGTTAGGGAGGTAGCCACGGAACACTTCCGCGGCGAGGTCTTGCGTCTCATGCGCCGAAGGGTCGCCAACGATGGCGATCTCTTTGGGCGATGAGAGGTAGAAATCGAGTGCGCAGAGATAGTGTCCGGCGCCCGCGGGATAGCGGGCCATCATCTCCTGCGCGGACCGCAGGACCGTAACAGCTTGGCTCTCGTGAGCGGAATCGCCGGTGACTATCGCCAACCGAAGGAGGACGTCGGCGGCCATAGAGCTCCCGGCCGGAATCGCGTTGTCCGAGGTGCTTTTCGGCCTCAGGACGAGCTCCTCGTGATCGCGTCCCGTATCGAAGAACTGGCCCGAGGGCTGGTCCCAGAACAGGTCGACCATCTGCTGCCCCAACTCGATGGCCGCCTCGAGCCACCTTGGTTCGAAGGTCGCCTCGTGTAGGGCGATCAGGGCGGACACGAAGAACGAGTAGTCCTCCAGATAGCCTTTGAGCTTCGCCCGGCCACCCTTATATGTGCGCAGCAGGCGCCCGTCCAGGCGGAGTTCGTCCAGCAGGAATCCAGCGCTCTTCGCCGCTGCGCCCGTGTAGTCATCGCGACCGAGAACGGCGCCTGCTTCAGCGAAGGCCTGGACCATCAGAGCGTTCCATGCGGTCAGGACCTTGTCGTCTCGCCCTGGGTGCACGCGTTTTTCGCGTATGTCCAAGAGCCTCGCCCGGGAGTGCTCCAGGAGGCTTTCCAGCTCCTCCGGAGCCATCCCGATCTCGTGGGCCAGACCCGCCGCGTCATCGCTGACGTGGAGGATGCTCATACCCTCGAAGTTGCCCTGCGGTTTCACGTCGTAGTAGTGGTTGAATATCTCGCCGTCCCGCGTGCCGATAGCGCTCACTATCTCTTCCGAGCGCCATACGAAAAACTTGCCCTCGACGCCCTCGCTGTCGGCGTCCTGTGATGAGTAGAAGCCGCCGGAGGGGTCTGTCATCTCCCTGAGCACGTAGTCCAGCGTGCTCTCAACTACTCGCTTATAGATGGGCTTCCTGGTCAACTGAAAGGCGTGGATGTACAGCTTGGCGAGAAGCGCGTTATCGTACAGCATCTTCTCGAAATGGGGGACGAGCCAGAACATGTCGGTGGAGTACCGGTGGAAGCCCCCGCCGAGCTGGTCGTAGATGCCTCCGTTTGCCATGCGCTCCAGGGTCAGCTCCACCATCGCGAGAGGTTGCGGGTCTCCGGTGCGCAGGTGGTGGCGGAGAAGGAACTCATAGGTCATTGGCTGGGGGAACTTCGGCTGCATGCCGGTGCCGCCGTACTTGTCGTCGAACTGGCCCGCGATCCCGCGATATGCTTGGCCGAGCAAGTCGGTGGTCAATGGGTTGGAGCTGAGTGTCGGAGCCGACATGGCGCGCATCTGCTCCAGGAGCTTATCGGTGTTGAGGAGCACCTCACCGCGCTTGTTGCGATATGTGTCCGCCATCACCTCCAAGACTCGACCGAAGCCCGGCCTGCCCGGCCTGTCGTCGGGCGGGTAGTAGGTGCCCCCGTAGTATGGCTTGCCTTCAGGCGTCAGAAACACTGTCATCGGCCACCCGCCATGTCCCGAGATCGCCTGTACCGCAGACATGTAGATCGAGTCGATGTCCGGGCGCTCCTCGCGGTCGACCTTGATGCAGACGAAGCTCGCGTTCATCTGCTCGGCGATCCGGGGATTTTCGAAGGACTCCTTCTCCATCACGTGGCACCAGTGACAGGCCGAATATCCCACGCTGAGGAGAATGGGCTTGTCCTCGGCCTTGGCGCGCTCGAGCGCCTCGGGACCCCAGGGGTACCAGTCCACCGGGTTGTGAGCGTGTTGCTGGAGGTAGGGGCTGGTTTCGTCTATAAGCCGGTTAGGCATCGGTTTGGGTTCCGTGTTCTTAGGGCGACTTCCGTCGCCGCTGCATCGTTGTGGCCCGAAGCGGCCTGCTCACCGGACTCAGCTATGGGTTTACGTGTATGTTAGCTATATCCAAGGCGTTATAGCCTAACTCCTGTCCTGATTCCTAAGCTACTTTACAACGCCGCGGTTGCTATGGAAAGCTCACGTTACACGGCGGAAGACCCGGCTTTGCAGAGGTAATGGAGAACGGTGCTGACTTGGCGTGGTCTGCATCCCGCGCTCGGTCCGGAGCCCCAGTTGGCTGTGAGGACGCCTGAATGGAAAAGGGCAAAGATGTCCGCTGCGGTTGGATCACGCGTATAATCTTACGTCGCGCCATTCAGACACCGCAGTGTCGGGCGCACTAGGAGAATCGAGTGGACGAGCCGTGGTTTTACGCTGTATGGGTGGCGGGCGCCTATTTTCTGGGCTCCGTATCGGTCGGTGATCTCGTTGCGCGAGCTAAAGGAGTCGATATTCGGTCCGTCGGCACGGGCAACCCCGGGGCGGCCAATATTCGCCGGGAGATCGGGCCGCGCTACGGCGTTCTCGTTTTCCTGCTCGACATCGCAAAGGGAATCTCCGCGACGCTGCCGATCTACGCCATGGGGCTTCCGACCTGGGTGAGACTCGCCGCGGCCGCGGCCTTGATAACAGGGCACCTGTTTCCTGTTTTCTGGCGGTTTCGAGGTGGCACTGGGATGGCCTCAGGAATCGGCACTACAGGCGGGATACTGCCGCTGGGGGTCCTTGTCGCCGCCGGTCCCGCGCTAATCTTTTTCGCCGTGACGAAGAACCCAGGATACACAGGTGGCCTGTATTTCATCGCGGCCATAGTGGCAGGCGGGGTGCTCCACGGGGACCTGGTGGGCGTAGTCGGACTGATTCTGCTTGCGGTGGCCGTGTTCACAAAGTCGCTCGTCCAATACCGCGGTAGGTAGGCATGCTTGGGAAGCGAAAGGTGAGCGAGCGACTCTATCGCCTGTAGGCTTCCCGGCGATGGCGGACGCTGAGCACTATCACAGTTTCCGTTTCGGGTTCCAGACGGAACCGGACCCGCCAAACACCCACTCGGAGCCGCCATTCGTCGTTCCGGGCGCGTATCCTTCGGACATTTCGGTAGCCAGTGGAAACATACTGGTCCGAGCCTTCGAGGATCCTGCGACGGACATTCAGGTCAAGCGACCGGATGTCGCGGGGGGCATGAGGGGCAAGTAGATAGCCCCAGGTCAAGACAAGAGCTCTCGCTTCGCCTCGTCAGCGGAGACGCTCTCTCCCCTAAGGTGCTCCTCCCAAGCTTCCTCCGCGGCATTGTCATCCTCAGGCGTGATGGGCTCGTCGTCCTCGGGGGCCTCAAGGAGCTTGCGCATGAAAGGGTCGCCGGCGTCACGTAGGTACTCCAGATAGCGCCGGGCGGAATGTAGCTCTGTCTCAGGTAGCGCTTCCACCAGACGCAACAAATCATCCTTTGTGGTTGTCATTGGGCAATGCCTCCGTCGCTTGTCTCCTTGATTAGCATAGCCCACCCATGGCCACAGGCACCCTTCGCGGTGTCGTACGAGGCTGCTGTGGACACGCGTGGGCGCGGCAAGCAGCGCCCCTACGGACTGCGAGCCGGATGATGTGGTCGGTGTCCCTAGGGGCGAGAGTGCAGTTCTCCCTCACCCGGTTTCGGCGGCGCGCTTTGCAAGAGACGCCTTCACGTCGGCCGCGTCCCCCGGCACGGTCTTAGAGGCCTGGTAGTAACACCACGCGGTGGGCAGAAAGAACAGCTGGAATATCGCCAGGCCGGCGGCGAAATTCAAGGGTGCCGGTAGTCTCCCCGTCGTGGACAGGTAGCCGAACGCGACCGCGGTCAGCCAGATCCCGAGCGCGCGTCCCACGCCGTTAGACAGGTTGGCCAAGCCGAAGACCGTGCCGCGGTGCTCAGGTGGATTCACGTCGCTGATCATGGCGAACCAGTTGGGCGAGTCGGCGGAGGTAAGGGCAAACGCCCCCAGGGCGAGTATTAACGAACCTGCGACCCAGGGGTTGGAGATGACGCTCTTGAGAACGGCGAGGATTACCTCGATGTTTCCTTCCGCGCCAACCTCGGGGATATCCAGCCCGCGCAGCGGTAAGAAGAACAGCACCATGAATAGCGGGACCGCGCCGAGAATCCCTATAGAGCTGAGCATGGCCCTTGCGCGGGGGTCTCGCCGGGCCCAAACATCGCCGATCTGGCCTGCGCCGATCGAGAATAGCGCTCCCGCGTAAACGATGCCGGCGAAAATGCTGCCAACGACTGTAGCCGTCTCGAGGCTGAAGTCCAGCGCTTCGACCTTGGCCTGGAATAGGCGCGGTAGCCATATGAGCGATCCGTATGCGAACTGGGCCGTGAACCCCTGCAGGACCAGCCAGATGTTGGAGCGCCGCTGAATAAGCGCGGGGATATCGGAGCGCTGGATGCGGGACTCGTACTCGCCGCCGGCCTCGAAGATGTCTGAGAGCTCGGGTTCGGCGCGGCCACGACTGGGGTCGAAGGTGAAGAGGTATAGAACCGCAAGGCCTAAGCCCCCTCCGGCGACGACAAAGAAAGGCAGGGGCCAGTTGCTCGCCCCGAGGATTCCGCCGAAGACGAAACCTGAGAAGGTCCCGATGCCCTGGGACAGCCCCCAGAAGCTCATCGCGAGGCCCCGGCGACGCGGCGGCACGAAGTCACTGATGACGCTGAATCCGACCGACAGGATGCATCCAAGCCCTATCGCGGTGGCCACCTGGAACATCAGGAACAGGGGGAAGCTGCTGCGAGAGACGCCGGTAAGGAATGTACCGCCCGCCCAGATTAGTGTCCCGTAGAGAAGCAGGCGCTTCCGGTCCCCTTTGTCGCCGAGATATCCCCAGAAGACCGCGGTGAAGGCGGTGATCAGTATGGTTAGCGCGGTAACAAGGCCAATTGCGGCTTCGCTCACGCCGAGGTCGCGCGAGATCACGCCGTAGAGCGGCGGTACGATACCGATGGCGGCGTTGTCGAGAGAGGCGAGGACGACGAAGACAGCGACGGTGAAGACCGTGTGCCCCGGGCCGCCCCACCAGCGTGGCCGAGTCCGGAGCAGACTCACCGGATAATCACGCTAGGCGTAGGTGGGCCCAAGTCATCGCGTCCTGATCGCGTCTTCGATAGCAGTCGTGGCTTCGACGTAAGGTGTACGAGGCGTGAAGGTGAGCGGCTTGCCGAACCTGACGCCGACGTGGCCACGCCGAACGAAAGGGAATCGTGAGGGCGAGCCGAAGCGATGTATCTTCAGACGAATCGGCACGACGGGAAGGTCTCCCTCTGCTTGCCACTGGGGCGTCACCCGGAGCGCCGTGCGGCTTCCGAATTTCTGAGCCGTCACATTCAGGAACTCTACGAGAGTCCCCCTGGCAGCGGACTGCTTTACAGTTGCCTCTATCATCACCTCATCCATTTCGCGACTCGTGTCCGTTAGTCAGGTGGCCGAAGCGGGAGCCGTCTCCAGCATCGCACGGAGCTTTTCTTTCGCCTGTGTCTTGAGCGGCGGGAAGTGGCTGAACGCGATGGTGTCAAAGTCCAGTGGCAGCAGCTTGTGGAGAGACTCGACGGCCTGGTCGTAGTCCACTGTGACCGCCGGGGCCGGAGGCTGTAGTTTGCCGAAGCGGTATTGGAGCGAGTCGCCCACGATGAGCACTCTTTTGGACGCGACGAGAAGGCAGATGCTCCCGGGGGTGTGTCCCGGCACATGAATCACCGTGACGTCCGGTTGGCCGGGAAGGAGGTCACCATCCTGGAGCTCGTGGTCAACGTCAACCCTGATCCCATATACAGGTGACAGAAAGGGACGCGTGACAGCGGCGAGCAGGGGATTGGGCCACGGACTGGGCAGCTCCTCTTTGCCGTTTATTATGCCTGCATCGAGCTGGTGGACCGCCACCCTCGCCCCGGTGGCCTCGACCACGCCCGCGAGGCCACCCGAGTGGTCGGGGTGGTGATGAGTCAGGGCCACCAGGCGGAGCTGGTCAGCAGCGATGTCGAGCGCGCTGAGCCCGTCCATGATGGCGCCGGCGCTACCGCGCGGGCCGGCGTCGGCCAGGACGGTCTCGTCGCCGGTTGATATGACCGTGACCCTCGCGCCAAAGAGCCGCAGCTGATGTACGCCATCAGCGACCTCTACCGGTGCGCGCATTACACCCTCTCTTTCTTTTCGGGTGGGAGCAGCCACCGGGCGTAGCTGAGGACCAGCCCGCGCAGTCCGGGCGGTCTGGCTGCGCTGGGTCTGGTAGGCGGCGGAGGCAGGGCCAGCTCTCCAGCGTGCGTCCCATACAGGCCTCGATACACGTACGCGAACTGTGCGCCAAGCATTATGGCCATCGCGGATAAGTAAGCCCAAACGAGCACCGCCATCAACGCGGCCAGGGACCCGTAGACCGGGTTGAAGGTGTCGAAGCTCGAGATGAACCAGGCGAAACCGCCCCGGACGGCTTGAAACAAGGCTGCCCCAAGCAAAGCTCCCGGCCAGATGTCGACGTACTTGGAGTCGGTGTGAGGCACGTACCTGTACAGAAGCAGGAACGCGCCAACAGTAACGGCCAGCCCCCCGAGCTCGAACATGAGCCGTAGCAAGAGCCAGAACGGGGTGGCTGCGGCGCTCTCGATCAGGCTGGTGACACCAAGCAAATTGGTGGTAACGGCGACGTTGACGAACGCCAGGGAGGCGACGCCGAGCAGCATCACCAGGTCTATGGCGCGCTCCTGGAGGAAGTACGCGGGTCTCCCGACGTGCCAGGCGTGGTTGATCCCCTTGCGCACGGCCGAGAAGACCGTAGTACCGCTCCACAGGAGCCCTACTACCGCGAGGAGCCCTAGCGCCCCTCGCGCCTCGGAGACTTCCGCGACGGCGTCGGCCGCGTACTCCTGGGAGACAGGCAGTAGGCCCACGATGCCGTCCACCACGGGGCGCTGCTCCTCGGGCGTCGGATAGAGCACACCCATGATCGAGATACCCGCCAGGGCCAGCGGGAAGAGGGAGAAGAGGGTCCAATAGGCTATGCCGGCGGCCATGGAGGGGCAGTTGTTCCGGGTGAAATCGGTCAAGACGAACCCAGCCACCCTCAGGGCGTTTCGCCATCTCGCTCCGGTCTGTCGGCTCGAGGCGTCCATTTGCATCACCGCGTCGCGCCATTATTGCTCAGACGAAGGGCCTCCAACCAGGTGCGTATCGACCAAGATTGTGTGGTACGTTCGTCGGGTTAAGCGCGCCGGGCCTCTGCTGATTGGCCCGGTCTCGTTAGTATCTCCTCGCGACGCGGGCCGCCTTCCCCATTTCTGTCCTGGGTATCGCGTCTGGTCCTACGAGCGTGACCGTGGCGCCGAACGACAAAGTGTCTCTGAGAGCCTCCTCGATGCGACGACTCAGAGCGTCGGGTTCGGCGCCGTCGTCGAACCCGCCATGCTCCACTGTGATGTCGAGGTGGTCGTACGGTCCGGGTCCGGCCAGCACAACCTGGAACTCGCCGGTGGCCTCAGGGGCCGTGCTGCTGAGGACCGCCGCGATGGCGGACGGGAAGACGTTGATGCCCCTTACCCCGAATCCACCGAAGGACACCGATGGACGGCGTGAGGGCAGCGGAAGGGGGTGGGTGAGGGAGCTACAGGGGAGATGGCCTGGGGTCTTGGGGTAGATGGGAGGCCGGCGGGCGGTCTTCAGTGGCCGCACAGGGCCCCTAAGGCCCTATGCGGGAGTTGCGATGCGCGGGAAGGCGAGAGGATACGCAGCAGGGGACTCTCGCGACCGGGGTGGCGCGAGATTGCGGGGACGTTGGGTCAGTTGCAGGCTGGCCGTCAGGCCGGGAACGGAATGGCTTGCAGCCGGGCCAAGGCGCGAGTGAACTGGGTTTCCCAAGGCCAGCGCCGGGGGAGATGCAAAGTGAGGCGGCGCGCCGAGCGGGTGATCCGTCCCACCAGAGCGAAGACCCGCCGCCTGAGGGTCTTGGTGATCACGGTCCGCTCGCCCAGACCAATCCGCGCCGTCCAGCGGGCCAGGTTATGCGCCATCACCTGGACCGCCAGCCAGGCGCCGTTGGCGGCGAAGCGCGCCGACGGCATGTGGTTCAGCCCGACGCCGTACTTGAGGTCGCGTATGGCGTTCTCGACCTCGGCGTGGCGGCGATGATCGGCCTCCAGTTCCAGCGTCTCCCCATCGCGGTCGGTGATGAAGGCGTGATAGCTGTATCTGGCGAAGAGGGCGAGCTGGGAACCGGGCGTCGGCTTCACCCGCCGGACAATGAGCCGCACCGGCGCGGCGTCCGGCTTGGTCTGGAACGGGGTGTAAGTCGTCTCGGCGACATCGGCGGCGCCGTCCATCCAGTAGGGAATGGGAGTCCAGTCCTCCTCTGGTATCGCCTCGATCAGATCCCGCAGCCTGGCGCGCTGGCGGATGGTGATAGAGAAGCGGACATCCATTTCCCGGCAGGCGGCAACGACAGTGTGGGCGTAGAAGCCGCTGTCGGCCCGCACCGTGAGTTGTCCCCTGGCCCCGCCGTAGCGCACCCGCCCCACCGTCTCACGCAGGAAGTGGGCGGCGCCACGGGCGGTGTTGGCCCGGCCCTCGCGCAGCCGGGACATCAGCACCTCGCCGGTGCCGGCGGCAATGGCCAGCAGCGGGTGATAGCCGCGGGCGCCGGTATAGCCGTGGTGGCGCGCTCCCTCCTTGGCCAGTCCATAGGTCTCGCAGATGGTCGAGTCCAGGTCGATGGTCAGGGGCGAGTCGCCGGGTCCGGCCCCAGCGGCCCAGGCCCGGGCCAACAACTGGCGGCTCACGCGGTCGAGTTGACGGACATGCCCCCACCGGAAGCTGCGCAGGAAGGTCCCCAGGGTGGATGGCGCCTTGACCACGCAGCCTAGAACACCAACCGTCCCACCAGCGCGCAGCGCATCGGCGTCGTCGATGCAGTCGCCGCCTGCCAGCGCGGAAGCGACCAGCGTCAGCATCTTGTCCCCAGTGTTCGCCCGTCCCGGCGCTCCGCCGAGGTCAAGGTGATGGTCGACGAGTTCCCGCAGGCCCAGGTGCCGGGCTAGGGTGGCCGGCAGGAGCAGGCCGGCATTGGCCACCAGGCGATGGTCGTCAAAGAGGATGCGGATACGGTCGGGTTTGTTCTGTGGCAGCATCTATTGGGTGCTCCTTGTTTCCGGGCGGGTTTCTGTTCCAAAACCATTATCCCAGATTCAGAGGAGCACCCGCTGGCTTCTTCAAGGGCTGTCCCCAAGGACGTCCTTCGGTGGATTCGGGCTTACGTGAAGCATGTCATCGACCCGTCCTGCGACATTGAACCGAAAGCCGGTCCGACCGCAGGCGCACTCGCCGGTGGCCAGCACCTCGATGAGGTCGCCGGTGCGGTAGCGCACAAGCGGCTGGGACTCGCGGCCCAGGTTTGTGAGTACCAGCTCGCCCGACGTGCCGTCGCTAATTTCGAGGTCCTTCCCGCTGGAAGGCTCTATGAGCTGCGGGACCAGCGCCCCCTGAGCGAGAAAGTGGAGCGCGTCGATCTCGTCGCACACCGAGGCGAAGTTGCAGAGCGCCTCGGACAGGCCGTAGTTGGCGTTGGAGGCCTTCATGCCCCAGGTCTCCTCCATCCGGGTCTTGAACTCCGGGTCCTCCAGCGCCGGCTCACCTCCGAACAGCCCCAGCTTTAGACCGAGGTCGCGGGGGTCGATGCCAAGCTCTTCCCGCACGATATTTTCCAGTCGGCCAGGGTAGGAGGGCGTCGCCGAAATGGTATCCACGCCCGCCTCGCGAATCATCCTGACTAGCTGGCGAGAGTTTCCGACGCCGTGGGGGACTACTGTCGCCCCGGTGGTCTCGAGGTTGGAGTGGTCGGTGTAGCCCCCCATCCAGAGGGAGTAGTTCAGGCAGTGGACCACGGTATGGTTCGGTCGAAGGCCACCGGCCCAGAAGGCCCTGGCGCCGACTCGATTCGTCTGGATGATGTCGTTGCGTGTGAGGCCGGCGTATATGAACCGCCCCGTCGTGCCGGATGTGCGGTGCACCCTCACGATGGACTCGCGGGGCGCAGCCAGATAGTCGCCGAAGGGCGGTTGCCGCTGCTGCGATTGGCGAAGCTCGTCCTTGGTGGTGAAGGGCAGCAGCGTGAGGTCTTCCGCGTCCTGCACGTCATCGGGAGTTACGCCGGCGTCGTCGAACCTACGGCGATAGAAGGGGCTATTGTCGTGGACGTACTCCATCTGCCGCGCCAGCGCTGCGCGTTCCATGGAGCGCTGCGCCTCGTAGGGCATAGCCTCCGATTTCGGGTCCCACATGGTCCGATACATAGCGGAGTAACTTAACTTAAACGTAAAGGCAGCTATGAAGGGCTAACTTTTCGTCCTTAGCCCATTTCCGCAAGCCGGCGCTCCACACGCGCTTCAAATTCGCCGTCCTCGACGCACTTCAGGAAATTGTCGCGCTCCGTTTCCAGGACCTTCTCGAAGGTGGAAGAAAGGGCGTCCTCTACTGCCGCGCGGGAGAGTCTGATCGCGAGGGATGGCCGGTCTCCGAGTTTCCGGCCCATGGTCACAGCCTCGCTCATGAGACTCTCGAGCGAAACGACCCTGTTCACAAGTCCTATGCGCAGCGCCTCGGCCGCGTCGATGAAGTCGCCAGTCATTATTAGCTCTTTGGCCTTGCCCAGGCCCACCAGATGGGGGAGCAGCTTCGTACCTGCTGTAGTCACGGTGAACCCCAGCCCGGTCTCGGGCAGCCCGAAGACAGCGTCCTGCGCCGCGATTCGGATGTCGCAGCTCATGGCGAATTCGCATCCGCCGCCCACGGCATAGCCCTGCACGGCGGCGATCAGGGGCTTGCCCAGGGCTCTGCTCTCGCGGTAGACGTCCTGCAGCAGATCGACCTCCTCGAGCCAGTGGTCGCGACTCTTGCCGGCCGCTATCTCCTTCACGTCATCACCTGCGCAGAAGGCCCGACCGGCTCCTGCCAGAATCACGCATCTGACGCCCACGTCCTCTCTGGCCTTCGCCAGAGAGCCGAGGAGGCCTTTGAGCAGGGCCAGGTTGATGGCGTTGAGCCTCTCAGGTCTGTTGAGCTCGATTTTCGCCACCGCGCCTTCCCGCGTGTAGATGACCGTCTCTCGCGCCATTCCTGCCTCCTGCTCATGCCACGGTGGGCAACATTATATGCGTTGTCGGCCGGCGTCCAAGTCCAACGAGCAAACTCCGCATGTTTCCGCCTCAACGCCTGTAGCAGTCGACGAACTCCGATTGCTCTCTCGACGTATGGACCTATTGGGCGATCTTCCCAGGGTGTACTTCGGAGTCCGTCGGGTGAGGCGTACAATACCCCTCGACTTGATTCTTGCAACCCATGGCTGATCGAAGACGAGAGGGCTTCGACCTTTGTCCCATCAGCAGAGACATCTCACAACCATCTACGACAACCGGCGCGCGGGGCGCCCGGCCCATGAAGTTAGCGCCGGCGGCAACGGTAGGGGCCTCCCGCGAAGGTCCAGGAGCGTGACCGGCTATCGTTGGCTGGCGCTGCTTGTAGCCGCTGCTGCTCTCAGCGGCGCTCTGGTCTCGTGCCAAACGGAGCCGGCGCCAGCTGCCCCAGCTGCACAGCCTCCGGCACAACCCACGTCCGAGCCCGCCGCGGAGCCTGCGTCACCTACACCTCTACCGGCCGCCGAGGTTGTCTCTTCGCCGACCCCTGCGCCGCCTACCCTCTCCGAGACACCCAGCGTGGCCGCGGCGGCTACGCCCACGCCAGTCCCGCCCAGCCCTACCTCACCCGCGCTCACCAGCACGCCCGTTCCGCCGACGCCGACCCAAGCTCCCGCCACGGCCACACCCACGCCTCCTCCGCCTACCGCCACGCCGGAGCCCGTCGCGACGGTCGCCCCTACGCCGTCACTTTCAGTCTCCTCCGGCATCGACTACAACACGCTGGAGGACCTGAAGGTCGCGGTGGGGGGCACGGTAACGTGGACAAACGGTGACGAAGTATCCCACACGGTTACCTCAGGTGCACCCGGGGCCGCGACAACCCTCTGGGACAGCGGCAATATGGGTCAGGGCGCAACCTTCAAGTTCACCTTCAGCCAAGCGGGCGTTTACGCCTACTTCTGCAAGATCCACCCATCGTCCATGAAGGCCACGGTAACTGTAGAGCAGCAGTAGTTGCTCAAAGCGCGCGTGCCCTGAGGCTGCTGTAAGAGCTGCTTTGGTTGCTTCCAGCGAAGGGGAACTCGTGGCTGGACGCCCGGCCCGATTCGGCTCTGGTGGGCATCCTTGGCCCGATTGCAACGCGGCGTTGCCGCAAGATACCGCCAGATAACGCGAGGCCGGGCTCTTAACGCTGCGAAGTCTGGCCGTGGAAAAGCCTACGTAGCGTCGCGACCGGCTGCAGGCTCATGGAGACAGAGGCGTGGTAGGCGCCTGCGACAGCCTGATGAAGTAGCCGGCAATTGGCTCGATGGTGAAGGGGTTTGGCGTGCCTGGCAGCCACCCGTCGAAGCCCTGAGCACCGCCGACCCCCCACCTCTGTACAGAGTTCGCCACGCCGCCTATGGCTTCGATAAGCTCCGTCAAGGTCGCTGCATCATACCCTGTGGCCGGCGTCGCAAATGGAACGCCGATCAGGTTGAAGCCGGCGACGAGGAAGCTAAGCTCCACGCTAAAGGAGCAGGCCGTACCCGTAATCGTTATCTCGCCGGTTTCCGGCGGAGTAGAAATCTTTACGAAATAGCCTCGCCCGGGCTCAACTGTGAATGGGTTCGGGGAGCCCGGCAGCCAGCCGTCGAACCCCTGCGCCCCCCCAACCCCCCACCGCTGGACCGAGTCGACCACCCCTCCGTGTTGGGCAATGATGCCTGCGAAGTCTTCGGCGCTTATCGGCGCATCGCAGTCCACCGGCAAAGCGACCAGGTTGAACCCAACGACCAAGGGGATGATCACCGTCGTGATCGTGGGGCCGCCGGGCTCGAGCTTGCCAAGAACGGACGGCGCGACGGGAACAGTGTCAGGCGCTCGAAGCGCGTTGAGCAAAAGCACAGCCCCCGCAGACGAGGGCGCTATCGTCACCAACCCAGGGCTCACAGAGCTTGCTGATGGCCCCTTAAAGCCGCTGCGGGCGGGCTCTGCCGCCAAGATCGCTGGAGTTAAGCTGCTAACGGATGGGCTCAGAGCGGCTGTGGCTGCGGTGAGCTCTCCGAACCTCCGCGGCGGTACAGCAGCAGCCGCGGTCGCTGTGTCGGCGGTCGATGGACCTACACTGGCAGACGACTTGGCAGGCTCTCCGAACTTCCTTGGCGCCACGTCCGATGTTGAAGGGGAAAGCACGAGGGTAGACACAGAGACGCCCGCAACAGAGGCAAGAACCGCATCGGTTGATCGTGGAGACGCCGCCACCGACTGCGGCTGGAGGCTGCTGGTCGACGGGCCGACACCGGCGACGGCCGGGAAGATGACGCCCCCGCCCAGCGGTAGGGAGCCAACCGGTGTGGGAGAAACAGTGATCGATGAGCGGACGGCTACCGCTGAGCTGGAGGGTGAGATACCGCCTGTGAAGACTCGCGTAGATTGCGGGATTGGATCGATGGGGTCCGTAAGGCCTCCCGGCCTCACCAAAGCGATGGATGCATGCGACACCCCATTGGTGTGCAGCGACGCCAGCCGGGTCCCGCGCGTTACGACGCTATAGGCAGGGCTGGTCGCCGCGTCAGAGGGCCTTGCGAGCGAGTCGAAGTGGAGGAGGGGGGTTACCGCGATCGGCGACGCGGTGTCAATGGAGGGGACCACGTCCACCGCCGAGATCGTAGACGCTCCGGCGAGTGCGACTGCAAGCCTGGGGCTGGCGCTTGAAGCAGAGCTAACTGCCGTGCTGAGCGATGCGCTGGCTGCGGCGGCAATCCCATTTCGGTAAGGGAGACCCGCCAGCGCAAGTCTTGTGGCCGAATCGGCCGCGGGAGTCAGACCTTCCACGGAGCGATCGGACGCACCGGCCCGCAATGCGGCGAAGCCTGGCGATATCGAAGACGAGGCGTCCTGAGACGGCGTAAGGGCGACGACGGAGGGTTGCGACAGGCTATCGGTGAACGGTAGCGCCGCGGGACTCGCCTGGGAAGCGCTGCTGCTCTGAGGGCTGATACTGATCGCCGTGGATGGAGCCAAGCTGTTCACGTAGGCGGTGTGGGGCCGGCCAATCGACGAAATGGAGCTGTTGAAAAGCGTGGGGACGGTGGTAGTCGGTGTGATGGTCACGGCGGTCGCCGGCGTCACTGTAGCGCCAACCGGTCCCACCTTCGCCTCGCCGGGTGTCGTTGGCGCTCCGAGGCTCCTGAGGGCGACCGTGGAGCTGGTGGGACCCACGGAAGACCCGGATGAGGCCGTGGCGACTCCGAGCGAGTTTGGCGACACCTGGGCAGCAGTCGGCAGCACCTCAGACGCCGTGACGAGCACCAATGATGGGTCCACAGGCGCGATCTGCAGGCCGGTCGGGCTTACCTCACCAGCCGATGAGGTCACCGATACGCCGATCGTTTCAGGTGACACCGAGTCGCTGCTGGGTACCGCCGACGACTGAGCCTCAGTGACAAATGCCGGAATCTCCGGAGAGATTACAGCGCTGACCGGGACCGCGGAGCCTTGCACCTGAGTGGTCGGCACGCCCACGTCTAGCGGAGACACCTGAACGCCGGTGGGCGCCACCGATGCCTGGCTCTCCGCCAGCGCAACGCCAACGTTCTTGGGTGAGGCGGTGGCGGTGGCGGACGCCAGGGTGGTGTGCACCGGGGTTACGGCGGACGTCGGGAGTCGGGACGCGTTGACGCTAACTGGCTGGAGAGGCGTAGGGCCGCCCACCACCTCCAGCGTCGCGGGAGCATTGGCCGGGGTCAGGACCGCGCTGCCGGTCGCTTCCGGCACCGAGTGCTCGGTGGGACCGACCTTCGTCTCAGCGGGCGAAACCGATGTCCCCAGGGCCTGCGGCGATACGGGCATGGTAGTCGGCCCCACGGAGGCCTGCGCCGGCGTCACGGATGCGTCGGCCGCCTGGGGGCCAACCTGGGCCGACGTGGGGGCCACCGAGCTCTGTAGCGGAGGCTCTCCCGCTCCGGGAACTCTTCGCGTGACCTGAACACTCGAGGGCGGCACCTGCGCCTGAGTCGGGGGCACCTCGCCGGCGGAGGCCCGAGGCGAGATCTGAGCCGCCAGTGGCTCGACTGTCGTGACGACGGGCTCGACGGCGGAGGTGAGGCTGGTCGGTGTGACCTGCGTCGGGCCGGGGGCAACCGAGGTCTGGACCGGCGGGACCGATGTGGTGACGTTCTCAGGAGTCAGCTGGGAGGTGGTCGGCGAAATGAATGTGTGCTCCGGAGCCGGGGCCACTCCCACAACTTTGGGAGACGCGCCGCTGGTGGTTGGGCCGACCTCTGACGCGGCGGGGGACACCGGCCCTGTAACAAAAGTCGTCGCGGTCCTCGTGACGGGCAGGATCTGGGCGACAGCGATCCCACCGAGCACTAGGCCCAGCACGGTGGCGGACGCGGCGGCCCAGACTCGCCAGCGCGCCGTCCGCCCCAACGCGGCTCCTTCCAGCAGTGGCATAAAGAGCGCCCCTACGGGTCGAAGCGCATGATCTCGTAGCTAGAGGCGGACGAGCCCTGCTGCAGCCAAATGGCGCCTGAGCTGTCCGCCGAGACGTACCAGATCGTGCTCAAGAAGATCGAGTCGGGCCACTTGGTGAAGAGACCGCTCACGGGATCGATCCTGCCGATACCATAATACGGTGAGGTCTGTGATACCTGGCCGCTGAACACAGGTCTCTGCTGAGTGTCAACGCTCAGGTGCCTGATGTTCGTGGCAACACCCTGGAGGTTCCAAGTGGTCAGGTTGTTGGTGCCGGGGTCCAGCCGTACGACTCGGTCCGAGCCCAGGACCCAGAGCTTGCCGGTGCTGTCCAGCTGCAGCCCCTGTATATGGGTACTCACCTCGAAATCGAGCGACCAGGTCGTAATCTGGTTGGTGACTGGGTCAAGCTGGCCCAACCGGTCGGGCTGGCCGCTGGCGTGATCGTTCAGGGCGAAGAACACCTTTCCATCAGCCGCCAACTGGATCGATTCGACATACCCATTGGTCGTTAGCCCGAATCCACCGAAGGACACCGATGGACGGCGTGAGGGCAGCGGAAGGGGGTGGGTGAGGGAGCTACAGGGGAGATGGCCTGGGGTCTTGGGGTAGATGGGAGGCCGGCGGGCGGTCTTCAGTGGCCGCACAGGGCCCCTAAGGCCCTATGCGGGAGTTGCGATGCGCGGGAAGGCGAGAGGATACGCAGCAGGGGACTCTCGCGACCGGGGTGGCGCGAGATTGCGGGGACGTTGGGTCAGTTGCAGGCTGGCCGTCAGGCCGGGAACGGAATGGCTTGCAGCCGGGCCAAGGCGCGAGTGAACTGGGTTTCCCAAGGCCAGCGCCGGGGGAGATGCAAAGTGAGGCGGCGCGCCGAGCGGGTGATCCGTCCCACCAGAGCGAAGACCCGCCGCCTGAGGGTCTTGGTGATCACGGTCCGCTCGCCCAGACCAATCCGCGCCGTCCAGCGGGCCAGGTTATGCGCCATCACCTGGACCGCCAGCCAGGCGCCGTTGGCGGCGAAGCGCGCCGACGGCATGTGGTTCAGCCCGACGCCGTACTTGAGGTCGCGTATGGCGTTCTCGACCTCGGCGTGGCGGCGATGATCGGCCTCCAGTTCCAGCGTCTCCCCATCGCGGTCGGTGATGAAGGCGTGATAGCTGTATCTGGCGAAGAGGGCGAGCTGGGAACCGGGCGTCGGCTTCACCCGCCGGACAATGAGCCGCACCGGCGCGGCGTCCGGCTTGGTCTGGAACGGGGTGTAAGTCGTCTCGGCGACATCGGCGGCGCCGTCCATCCAGTAGGGAATGGGAGTCCAGTCCTCCTCTGGTATCGCCTCGATCAGATCCCGCAGCCTGGCGCGCTGGCGGATGGTGATAGAGAAGCGGACATCCATTTCCCGGCAGGCGGCAACGACAGTGTGGGCGTAGAAGCCGCTGTCGGCCCGCACCGTGAGTTGTCCCCTGGCCCCGCCGTAGCGCACCCGCCCCACCGTCTCACGCAGGAAGTGGGCGGCGCCACGGGCGGTGTTGGCCCGGCCCTCGCGCAGCCGGGACATCAGCACCTCGCCGGTGCCGGCGGCAATGGCCAGCAGCGGGTGATAGCCGCGGGCGCCGGTATAGCCGTGGTGGCGCGCTCCCTCCTTGGCCAGTCCATAGGTCTCGCAGATGGTCGAGTCCAGGTCGATGGTCAGGGGCGAGTCGCCGGGTCCGGCCCCAGCGGCCCAGGCCCGGGCCAACAACTGGCGGCTCACGCGGTCGAGTTGACGGACATGCCCCCACCGGAAGCTGCGCAGGAAGGTCCCCAGGGTGGATGGCGCCTTGACCACGCAGCCTAGAACACCAACCGTCCCACCAGCGCGCAGCGCATCGGCGTCGTCGATGCAGTCGCCGCCTGCCAGCGCGGAAGCGACCAGCGTCAGCATCTTGTCCCCAGTGTTCGCCCGTCCCGGCGCTCCGCCGAGGTCAAGGTGATGGTCGACGAGTTCCCGCAGGCCCAGGTGCCGGGCTAGGGTGGCCGGCAGGAGCAGGCCGGCATTGGCCACCAGGCGATGGTCGTCAAAGAGGATGCGGATACGGTCGGGTTTGTTCTGTGGCAGCATCTATTGGGTGCTCCTTGTTTCCGGGCGGGTTTCTGTTCCAAAACCATTATCCCAGATTCAGAGGAGCACCCGCTGGCTTCTTCAAGGGCTGTCCCCAAGGACGTCCTTCGGTGGATTCGGGGTTAGGGAGATGTGCCACTCAGTGACGGTATTCGTGGCAGGGTCAAGCTTCACGATCATCGGGTTGTAAGGGGAGACGAACATCCTGCCTCCCACCCAGATATTTCCCGATGCATCATGTGACAGCCCGCGAAGGTAGTCCGAGCTCGTCCAGCTGTCTACGATCCACTCGGTGAAAGTGTTGTCGCTCAGGTTGAGCGAGCCGATGGCCCTCTTTGTGAGGCCGGGACGGCTGATGTACTCCAAGAAGAACACCTTGGTTAACGCCGGCGACCCGGTCGTGAAGACGGTTATCGATCCGACCCGTGTCGTCCCGCCCTCGGGCATCGCCCACGAGGTGATGGTGCTCGTTGTACTGGTCACGGGCGCGAGGCGGTTAATCTTGTTGTTGTTTTGGTTGGAAGACCAGGCGTTGCCCCCGCCATCCATGTACAGGTCTTCCGCGTCCATTTTCCACCGTGTCACCTGGGCATCTGCGGCGGTCGCCATCTGCGCAACGCCGAGCAACGACAGAGCAACCGCGATAGATAAACTCGCGACCACTCCCAGCCGTCTAGCCGCCTCCAACCCGGTTCGAGCTCTTGCGAATACGTTGTCTATACTCATGGCGTATTTCCTCCGTTGAGTTGCTGAGCAGATGAGCCTGATCTGCGCCTTCCGACTAGAACGAGAGAAATTGCGATAAGGAAAAAGAGGGCAGAAAGAGCTAGGAGCAACGGCGTTTGCCGCGACGACCCGTTCCGTGGCGGCGCGGGCCTGGACTCGTCCGTCGCGTCGACGCTCGACCGGCCGGTCACGCCGGTCGCGGTGAGCGCGGCGGCCTGTTGCTGCTGGGGCACCGCCTCGATAACCTCCGGCGCCAACAGCCGGGAAACCGGAGAGGGGAGGGGCTGCTGTGAAACCCGGCTCGTGCCGTCTACGGTAGCGGGCTCCTCTCCGGAGCATCCGTGCGCGAACAGCACGGCGCAGGTGACTAGGCCGGCGGTAAGGGCCCTACCGCGGTCCCCACCCCGCTCGGCCCGCGCTAGCCCCGGACGCGGCACGCTGGCCGCGCATGGTGCCTTCATGGGCCGGATTATACCAGAGGCGATGGCAGGTTCAACGCCTTGCGCGTCAGCGGGGGAGCGCGATCGGTAAGCCGCAAGAGTCCTCATCCCCTAGGCTTTCGCTCGGAACGCGCCCGGTCTTCTCGCGTTAAGGTAGAAGGGCGGAAAAGACGGCCAGCGGAGAGCTTGCCCGTTGATTGACACGCTCGAGGGCCGATGCTAGAGTGCGATCACGGGCCTAGGCTCGTACCCATCTAGAAGTCTTGCGAAAGCGAGGCTTCTATTTGGTTTAGGCTCGGCAATGGTGCTCAGGCAGGGACCCGGCAGTCTACCAGGTGCACGTTCTTCCGGTTCCCGGCATCTACGCGGATGGCACCTCTCATCCATATGCGTCGGGCCTGCTGTGGAGATTTGTCTCGCCATTGCTGCCCGAGGGAAGAAAGCGGGAGCCTCATCTCTCGTACGAAGAGGTCGAATCGCTGGTTGAAACGCGCTTTGAGTCGGACTACCTGGTGCTCTCCAACCGGCTCACGGACCAGCTCGAGGCGGTCCGTAGCACGATTGAAGTTCAACCGGACAATGGCTTGTATCGGGTCCTGGAGTACTACGATTCGCTGCTCGGCGGGCGGAGCTCCTACAGGCTCGCAAAGACATTCGAGTCCAGGCCCGGGCTCTGGGGATTCTCCATCGACGACCACGGCGCGGAGTACGCGTTCAAGATTGTGGACCATCCCACGATCTTCATATACAAGAGGGCCAGGGCAGGCGATGGCGTGCCCTAGCGGGATGCGTATCGGGCGACTCGCTGTCGACATAGCCGCCCCCGTCCCGGCTGGCAAGGCTGAGCGGCGTGCCTCCTGGTAGGGCGGGGTAGAGCCGTCTACCCTACGAGCACTAGTCCCAGTTAATAGGCGTCGCGACCGCCGGGGCGAGGGTTGCCCCCGTCGCCGCTGCGTCGGTGGGCCGCGCCCTTAGGCCGCCCTCTTTCGCGTCGACCCTCTCCCTCACGGTCGTCCCCCGCGCGGAGTTCACGTGCCGCTGCCCACAAATCGGCGCGATTCGTGGGCGCTTTTCACCGAGCTCGCGGAGCTAGGGACAAACAGAGGCAACCCCAACTGCATGACACATCGAGTGGTTGCATTCGCCGGCGCTGAGGGCTAGAGACGTTCCCCTGCCTTACCGTCCGCCGTGAGGGAACCTAACAGGGGTATTGGACGAGCAGCGTGTGCGCGGGGCTTGGACTGGGTGTGGAAAGGGTTGTAGGGCCTAAGCCATATCGACAGGACTCGCGGTCACTGAGACGGCGATGCAGGCGGGGCCGGCGCAATGAGGCGGGTAGCGTAGATGTATCCGGGTCCGCGTGGCGCGGTTGGCGTCCCCGGCAGGATTCGAGACCGGGGACCGCTGCTTAGAAGCGCTTTGGGCTTTAGCCCGAATCCACCGAAGGACACCGATGGACGGCGTGAGGAAAGCGGAAGGGGGGGTGAGGGAGCTACAGGGGAAATAGCCTGGGTTCCATTTGGGGTAGGGAGGTCGGCGGACGGTCTTCATCGCCGCACAGGGGCCCCTATGGCCGTCTGCGGGAGCTGCGATGCGGGGGATGGCGAGAGAATACGCAGCAGGGAACTCTCTCGGACCGGGCTGGCGCGAGTCTGCGGGGATCTTCGGTTGTCCGGTGGGTGGGTCGCCGACGGTGCCGTCAGGCCGGGAGTGGAATGGCTCGCAGCCGGGCCAAGGCGCGGCTGAACTTCTCAGCCCAAGGCCAGCGATCCGGAAGATGCAGGGTCAACCGGCGTGCCGAGCGGGTGAGCCGTCCGGCTAGGGAGAAGAACCGCCGCCGGAGGGTCTTGGTGGTGGCTATCCGCTCTCCCAGACCGATCCGCGCCGTCCAGCGGGCCAGGTTGTGGGCCATCGTCTGGACGGCCAGCCAGGCGCCGTTGGCGGCGAAGCGGCCCGAGGGGAGATGGTTCAGCCCGACGCCGTACTTGAGGTCGCGTATGGCATTCTCGATCTCGGCGTGGCGGCGATGGTCAGCCTCCAGTTCGAGCAACTCCCCGTCCCGGTCGGTGATGAAGCCGTGATAACTGTATTTGGCGAAGAGGGCCAGTTGGGAACCGGGCGTCGGCTTCACCCGCCGGACGATGAGCCGTACCGGCGCGGCGTCTGCCTCGGCCTGGAAGGGGGTGCAGGTGATCTCGGCCACATCGGCGGCACCGTCCATCCAGTAAGGAATCGGCGTCCAGGCATCTTCGGGTATCGCCTCGATGAGATTGTGCAGGCTTTTGTGCTGGCGGATGGTGATGGAGTAGCGGACATTGATCCGGCGGCAGACGGCGACCACGGCGTGGGTATAGAAGCCGCTGTCGGCACGCATGGTGAGCTGCCCGCTGGCCCCGCCGTAGCGAACCCGGCTCACCGTTTCACGCAGGAAGTGGGCGGCGCCGCGAGCGGTGTTGGCCCGGCCCTCGCGCAGCCGGGCCATCAGCACGTCGCCTGTGCCGGCGGCGACGGCCAACAGCGGGTGATAGCCCCGCTTGCCGGTATAGCCGTGGTGGCGTGCGCCCTCCTTGGCCAGTCCGTAGGTCTCGCAGATGGTGGAGTCCAGGTCAATGGTCAGGGGCCCGTCGCCGGGTCCCGCCCCGGCCTGCCAAGCCCGGGCCAGCAACTCGCGGCTCACCCGGTCGAGTTGACGGACGTGGCCCCACCGGAAGCTGCGCAGGAAGGTGCCCAGGGTGGATGGCGCCTTCACCGTGCCGCCCAGGGTGCTGGCCGTCCCCCCGGTGCGCAACACATCGGCGTCGTCAATGCAGTCGCCCCCAGCCAGCGCAGACGCCACCAGCGTCATCATCTTGTCGCTCGTGTTCGCCCGCCCCGGGGCATCGCCCAGGTCGAGGCGCTGCCGGACGAGTTCGGGCAGGCCGAGGTGCCGCGCCAGGGTGGCCGGAAGGAGCAGCCCGGCATTGGCCACCAAGCGGCGGTCGTCGAAGGTGATTTGGATTCGGTCGGGGTGGTTGCGTGGCAGCATCTATTGGGTGCTCCTTTTCCAGGGTCTGTTTTTTGCTACAAAACCATTATCCCAGAAGCACAGGAGCACCTTCTTGCTGCTTCAGGACGCTAACCCGACGCCCTCCTTCGGTGGATTCGGGTTTAGCGCGGTGCTCAGTTGCTAGAGTAGGGGTCTGAACTCGCACAGTTATCCGCTGGTGGGTGCGTTCACAATCATTTGGCTGGCGGCACCCTTTCACTGGGGAACGTCGAAAGAGTGAACCCTCCAAAACGGCGTCGCTTGTGACCTAGCCCCGATCCGGTAGAATGCAGCGTACTAAAAGACTCCGCTTTCGAACACCGGCAGGACTGACTTGGATGTCCCTCGGACCGTCATCCGTACGGAATCGATGGAGCTACGCAGCCTCCTATCGCTCCCGCGTTATCGATCGTGGATTGAGGAACAGGCCGATCTTGGCTATTGCCGGTCAGCCCGATTTGCATCGAGTGACTCTAGCGAACCTTCCTGGATCTGCGGTTCCGCGACTCGCAACATTGAGACTAACGAGTCAAGCCGAAAAAGGACGTAACGTTACGACTGGTTCAATCCGTTAGTCTCGCTCGATACTCCAACAAGCTGCCGATACACGTAATAGGGCGACTGTAACGTGCAGCACTTTCGTTGTGGTTTCGGGCGCGAGCGGCTTAGTCAGGTGAATGACCGCCTTTTCCATGCAGTCTTCAGGGGGTAGCTAACCATGAACCGAATTTCGGCAGAAGTTGGTTCTAATTGGCACGACGTGAAACAGTTGAGGGTGATCTCGCTCTATCTACTCCTCGTCACCGTTGTAGCTACGCCGCTGTTGATGGCCCTGTGGGCCCTGTACCACAACGTGGGCTTCGTCATCATGATAGTCGAATGCGTGGTCTACGGATTGGGACTGACATGGGCAAGGACCCGGGTCAATGTGAGCAATGCTAACCGGGCCTCTGTCCTGCTCTCGTCCGGTCTGTGGGCCATTGCGTTGTCGACCGGCTTTCTGTTTCCACCAGCGGTCCCTGTCGCGATAATACTTAACGTGCTCTCGGTTGTCATCGTCCTCAATACCGCCGACCGTGCGACACTCTTCTGGCTTTCGATCGGTGCTTCGGTAGCATCAGGCCCTCTAGTTGCCTCTTCTTTCTTAGACCCTGTCTTTCCACTCGATGTCCCGCTTCCCGTTATGGCAGGAGTAACCGCAGCGTTTGCGATAGTGGATAGTGGCCTCGTGTTCGTAGTCCTAGTGCGACAGTGGGGTCAACGCAGGCGAGCCGAAGAAGAGCTCAGGCGTCTCACAGCCGTGCTTGACCAAACCACTGACTTTGTCGGCATCGCGAACGTTAACAGGCGTGTTTTGTACGCGAATCCAGCGGCACGGCGTGCGTTAGGGCTTTCTGCGGAACAAGAGATTTCGGAGATGTCAATTGATGATGCGCACCCGCCTTGGACCAATGAGATATTGATCCGTGAGGCGCTGCCTACTGCAATCCAAGAAGGCGTATGGAGGGGCGAAGGCGCATGGCTGGGCGCCGACGGAAGAGAAATCCCGTTATCCATGGTGATTCTCTCGCATCGGGGATCAAAAGGAGAGGTTGAGTTCCTGTCTACCATCTCCCGTGACCTGACTGAGCGGATACACGCGGAGCGGGCGCTCCTTGATCAGGCTAAGGCAGACGCGCGTGCTGAAGAGCTCGAACGCTCGCGGACGCGTGTTCTCGAGGTTTCCGAGTCGATACGCAAGGAGATCGGACGACACCTACACAGCACAGTGCAGAACAAGCTCATCTTGCTCCTTTATCGTCTCACCGAGCTAATCGATAACGAGTCGATCAAGGAGATTCGTTCCGAGGTCAAAGGGGTTCGAATTTCTCTGGACCAGATAATCGAGAACGACGTTCGAAGGATTGGCGCCCGGATCTACCCCGGCATATTGAAGCGTGGGATCGTCGCTGGACTCCGATCGTTGGGAGATGTCTTCGAAACCCAGCTCACAGTCCACTTGAAGCTAGATCGCCAACTTGAAGAGAAGGAGAGGAACCACAGCCGGTACCTCTCGGAAAAAGTCAGGACGTCAGTCTACCGAATCGCAGAAGAGAGTCTTACAAACACGCTGAAACATGCGGAAGCTGAGACGGTCGAAGTGCGTCTGGTTCGGCCCTCGGAAGAAACTCTGCGTATCGAGATATCAGACGACGGAGTCGGATTTGAAGTTGGGCCGATACACAGCGGCCTCGGTCTCGGCTTGATCAACGACTACGCTGAAGTTGCGGGCGGCACTGCCGAAATTAGAAGTCAACCAGGCAAGGAGACGGTGGTCACAGCAGCCACTGGTCAACTGAGACGCGAAGTTATCGGCTATGATCGGTCGGCGTCTCGAAGGCAGGTTACTTCGTGCAGTTGTCTACATTACCGACCTCATCCGTATCCCGTAATCTTATTTCCCACGCGATCATTAGGGCGCTCCGAATTGACTCGTATGTCGAGCGGTGTAACCATGAGGTTCCATGGGGGATCCGAGCGATGGGAGCAACCACCGGTAAGGGTGCAATTCCAATGGAAACAAACAAGACTCACAGCATTGTGCACAACAAAGGTCTCATCTGGGTTGCACTCGCGACAGGGTTCGTATTGCTGGTGCCCTTGTTGGCGATGCGGTTTACCGATGAAGTGGCCTGGACTCTATTGGATTTCGTTACGGCGGGCACCCTGGTGTTCGGCGCCGGTCTCGTGTTTGTGCTGGCGGCGAGGACAATGCCCAAGTATCGAGCTATCACAGGCATTGCGCTCGCGGTAGCGCTCATCTATGTTTGGGTCGAGCTTGCCGTCGGAATCTTCACGACCTGGGGAAGTTGATGTAGTTGTCTCCAGGAGCCGCGTTGTCAGGGTCGCGCTCAGACCTCCGGTCGCTGAATCGGATCGATCTGGCGGCTGCCACAAAGGAGCGGTGTCGTGAGAGCTGGTCAAAACAGACCTAATATCGTCTTTATCCTCGCCGATGACCTCGGGTACGGCGACTTCTCCGCTTTCAACGGGGATATGTCGAGTACACCGACTCTTGATGCACTCATCGAGGAGGGGGTCTGCCTCACGCAGCAATACGCCGCGTCTCCGGTCTGCAACCCGTCAAGGGCCGCCCTAATGACCGGCCGCTACCCCCACCGCACCGGGTCGATCGACACACTCGAGTGGCGGGGCCTCGAGCGGCTCGCCCTTCGTGAGACCACTATCGCTGACGTGCTAAGCGGGGCCGGCTACGTGACGGGGCTGATCGGCAAGTGGCACCTTGGCGCCTTCGACCCACGCTACCACCCCAGCCGCCGCGGCTTCGACGAGACGGTCTGCTTCCGAGGCGGCATGCACGACTACTACGACTGGCGTATCGAGTTTGGAGACACCGTCAAACGGGCCGATGGCCGTTATTTGACCGACGTGTGGACAAGGGAGGCGGTGAGCTTTATCGAGCGCCACTCTGTCGACCAGCCCTTTTATCTGCACGTCACTTACAACGCTCCTCACACGCCCCTCCAGGCACCCGAGGAGGAGATCAAACCCTTCAGCGAATCGGGAGACTTCAACAAGGGCGTCAGCACTATCTATGGGATGGTCCACCGCATGGACACCGGCGTCGCTCATATACTGGACGCGCTCGAGAAATACGGGCTGGCGGAGAACACGATAGTCATATTCACCAGCGATAACGGCCCCAAATTCGACTATCCCGCCGGCTACCATCCCTACGAAGACTGGCGGCTGGAGCGCTTCAACTGCAACTTCAACGGCGCCAAAGGCCTGACGTACGAAGGCGGAATCAGGGTCCCGTTGATCGTCCGTTGGCCCGCTGGCCTTGAAGGACGTCGAACGGTCGACGAGATGGCCCACTTCACCGATTGGTTCCCGACCCTGCTGGCGGCGGCAGGGGTGCCGGTGCCGCCAGAATTGGACCTCGACGGCGTCGACGTTTGGCCGGTGGTAACGGGCGATGGAGGCGACGTCGCGACGCTGCGCTTCTGGCAATGGAACCGCTATGCACCCGAGATCACTAGCAACGCCGCCGTCCGCGATGGCGACTGGAAGCTCGTCCGTCCCCGCATCGACGAAACAATGGTCGTTCCCGACTTAGACAATCTCCAGGTCTCAATGTACAACCCCGAGCACTTTATCGAAAAGGGGATACTTACGGGCCCCTATCCCGAGAGAAACGTCCCACCGCCCCCGCCGCCGGAGCTCTACAACATCGCAAACGACCCCGAAGAGCGCTACAACCTGGCAGCCGAGGAGCCGGTCCGTGCGAAGAGGCTGTTGGCGACCCTCGAGACCTGGTTCGAGGAGGTCGAGGCCGATCGGGCGACTATCGACGACCAGTGGTAGAGGTCGGGTCGCCTCGAGCTGCATCGAATTAGTACAAGTGGCGTCCCTGGCAGGATTCGAACCCGCGACCCGCTGCTTAGAAGCTCTTTAGGCCTCAGCGCTGTGCTTGTGTAGCTACGGTAGGGGTGTGAACTTGCACAGTTATCCGCTGGAGATGATACACTAAATATAGAACAGACGTTTGATTCGCAAAGGAGAGTAGAAGAACATGGATCCACTGCTAATGGGTTTGGTTACGGGGTACTTCACTCATTTTTCATCGCCCGCGATTGAGGGACTATTTTCAAAGGTATTCGAGCGAGGACCCGATCTAGAGGACCGGCTCCGGGCGGCACGGGCCACTGAGGAGATCGAGGAAGTATTCAGGGAGGCCGTCGGCGTCATTGATGCCAGCGCGGGAGACGGTGCGATTAAGGTCGACCGAAGCCTCTTGGAGGCGATTAGAGGAATTCGGTTCGATCATGCCGCTGGCACAGTCATGGTCGCTAGCTCGACACTCTCGGCGCCGGTGCTGGTGACAGGTGGGAGTACTGGGGCCACCGGAGTGACTGAGATCAGAGACGGCAGCGAGCTGAAATCCAAGGGCACGTCCATCAAGGTAGGACAGGGAGCCTTGATCACGGCGAGCGGGGGTGCCAGAATCATCCAGACTTAATGTTTGCTTCGGTTCCGTGCCGAACTGGACCGCCTTGCTGATTCGCGTGATGGCCTAAGCCAGCGATTTCAGTGGGTGACCTTAATTCCGAGCACAGCCCTTTTAGGAGTGGCCGCCGGATTAAAAGTTCGACCAGGCCAGTCCGGCGCCTTACCTTAGATTACCCCTCCGTCCCTTGACACAGGTGCGGAGGGGAGATTTACCTGGCCTCGTGTACCCTGCTTTCACGCCCTGTTTCGAGGAATTGCTCGGCAGAACCTCGGCGATTCCGCTTCTCGTAAACTGCCTAGGCAGCACATCGCCCTGCGTTAAGGTCTTTTCTTCTTCTCGTCCTGGGCTTGACCTTTTCTTTTGCGGACCTCCGCTAGACTAGTTCTCACTATCTGCTCGAATTCCCGCGCCTCCTCCCACTCCGCTTGGGGCGATTGCTTCATAGATTCGGGATGTAGGGGATCGCCCGGATCGGCTGGTGGCTCCCATGTCTGATCCCACGACACCTGCTGCACGATACCCTCTTCAATGGCCTTCCGGTACGCGTCGTTCTTCCTTGGGTGCTCCCACGGCATGTAGGCTAGTAGCTGATCTAGATCACGGGTGTCTGTCGGCACGGCGCCGAGTTTGGACGACAGTTCCCGGTTGCTGTAGTAGGTAGCAAGAACGAACGTCTTCTCGAAGGGCTCGTGTGTCTTCAGTTCTTCCCGAAGTAGTTCGTAGAAGCTGCCCAAGATCAGCATCCACCGTGCGACGCGCAGGGTGAACACATCGGCCTTTCCAATACCGTGGGCGTAGATCTGTGCCTTGATCAAGAACGATAGGTGTTCTCGCCATGGAAGATCGTGAAACGCCTGCGATCGCATCATGCCGCCGATGCTCCAAAGCTCATCGAGAACTCTTTCTTCGGAGTCGTAGCGTCCAGGGTCTTCTTGTTGATACCGCTTAATGAGATCGAGTATGGTCCGCTCCGCCGGAATCGATCTTCCATTGAACCTCTCTTCTTCCAGCAGCTCTCCGCGGATCCGTCCGGCGCTCCAGTTCGTTCGTTTGTGAGTCGTTATGACGAACTCCGAGATCTCTGGGTCGGTGCTTACTCCTCGTGGCATGTCCCTTCCCCTAGTTCGCGTATTTCGCGATTAATCGCGAGGAAAATGGGAACTATATATATATATATATTCGCGTTTGACGGGACTGTTAGCGGTATTCTACGCTGTTCACGCGATATGGATCAACCTCAAATAGAGGCTCTCACGTGGAGCCATCTGGAACCATGAGCGTGCCTTTTTTTCGTCGGAGAACTGTAGGCGCCGCCGGGCACCCAGAGCAAACAAGCCAGTTTGATGTCCAGGTCTGACACACCCGTCACGTCCTTCGCTAAAGACGGCGACGCGCGCATAGTTCATGTCTCGGAGGTTCCCCGAGGCCTGAAGTGCAACTGCCGTTGCCTCCATTGCGACGAGCGAATGGTGGCCCGTAAGGGCCAGATTAAGCGACACCACTTCGCGCATCACGGACCTTATTGCGGCGGCGGCATGACATGGTTGCATCGAACGGCGCAAGAGATCCTAGCTCGGGAACGCAGGATTCTACTGCCAGACAACAGGTACGGGTTCGGAGGAGGTCGTCGCCTATTGGACGATATCCGACTAGAGGCTCAGGTGGGCGACCGGCGCGTAGACTGTCTGGCCACAACGAACTCACAAAGTGAGTTGGCAATCGAAGTACGGGTGAGGCATGAAGTAGATCAGGCCAAGGTGAGTGATCTCAAGGAGTTCGGCATAGACGTAGTTGAACTGGACCTCCGCAGCCTTACTGATCTGCTGCCAGACTGGGAGACGCTAACGAGAGCTGTCTGCGACTCAGCTGAGCATGTCACGTGGCTCCACAATGAGTCTGCCCGATTGAAGGAGTTAGAGATCTTCGAACGCTATGCAGATCATCTGCGTGATCTCATTGATCGCAACAATATTGGAGCGTATTCCGAAGAGTACGGGGTGAGCGCCGCCAAATGTTGGAAATGCGGCGGCGTAACGCCTGTCTTTGAGTGGCCCAGTGGCGGACTACCCGGGCATCAGGTGTCTCCTGAACCCAGACCTCGAACGGTCGTCTGGAGTGAGTCAAGGACTGCGGGGACGTCCTACTGGGGCAATAGATGCGCCGCCTGTGATGCCCTCCAGGGGGCTTTCATGCTCTTCGACAACGTCTATGAGTATTTACAGGACTGGTTTGAGGAGAACGGAGAGGGGGTCGATCAACACGACCTATCTATCTACACTCAGAGTGGGTTGTTCTTGAGGGCTGACGCTCTCGCTTGAGTTGGTCGAGGCGCCTAGATTGGTTTATCCGTAGAGCCAGTGATCAGGATTCCGGACCTTTGGTGCGGGGCGAAGAGGAGAAACGAAATGGCCAGACGTGGGAGCTCGAGCAGACGGCGATCTGGTGGTAGGGGGCGGGCGGTAGTCGGCTACACGTTGCGTGCCCGACGAGGGTCTATTCGATACGTTGGCATAACGAACAACCCCGGTCGTATGGCCGCACAGCATAAGCGGAGCGGCAAGTCCGGCAAGATGAGAGTGGAGACCAGAGGCCATAGCCGTGCATCGGCCTTAGGTTGGGAGCGTGCGAGGTTGTCCGCTTATCGAAAGAGCCACGCTGGGGAAAACCCTCCGCAGAACAAGACCAAGAGCGGCGGCTTTCGATTGTTTCAATAGTGCTAGCCAAGCTCCGAGAATCTAATAAGATAAGCTGGTGCGCTGTTGTCAAGAGCACGTAGGGGCCGGATGACTCTGCACGCCTGTATATAGCGGTTGGCGTCCCTGGCAGGATTCGAACCCGCGCCCCGCTGCTTAGAAGCTCTTTGCGCCTGAGCGCTGTGCTTCTGTAGCTAGCCTAGGGGTCTGAATTCGCAAATTTTTCCGCTGGCCGATGTCGCTCTGCGTAGAAAGTGCAGTCTTGCGCCCTAGCAACTAGGAGACGTGGAATCGGGCCGCAGCGAAAGGGCTTGGTTTAGGCTACGACGATGATTCCTGACCCCCCCCCCCGGCGGCGGACTTGAATTGAGGACACGAACAGGCTCTGACGACGAGATCTTCACCGGCGCTGCCGAGCCGCTGCTTGTCCGTTTGAATGATCGGTCCTCCCGGCCAGGAGTCGCCCATCTCTGAATACGGACTAACATCTGCTACCTGCGCAGCTAGGTTAGGCATGGATTGGGGAGGTCAACCTGTCCGTCGTGGGGGCCCCGAGGCGCCACTACCCCTTGAGGTTCTCCTTGATCGCCTCTGGAGTGACCGACTCGGAAGCCAGCAGTTTGAAAAGACGCTGCTCTCTCTCGATCACCTGCTGCGACTTGGCGGGGACCTCGTCGGCGATCTCCAGCGGGACCTTGACGAGGCCGCTCTCGTCGCCGTGCAGCAGGTCGCCGGGCTCAACATCGAGACCGGAGATCGAGACCGGGATGTTGACGTCGATATAGATTGATGTGCCGTGTGACACCACGATACCGGTCGAGAAGAGCTGGAACCCGGGGGCCCGTTGGCGGATCCCGGACCGGTCCCGTAGTCCGCCGTCTGTGACGATGCCGGTCGCGCCAAGCCTCTGGCAGGCGGCGCACACCATGTCTCCGAGGAAGCAGCTTCGCTCAACGTCCGGTCCAACGTTCTGGACGACGACGATGACTGGCTTGGGAGACGCGACTATAGCGTCGAACACGCCGTGCAGGTTGGTCTGCCGTTTGGGCCCCGGCGTGGTGCTGTCGGCGGTGCAGGTGACCGCGTACCCTACCATGGGCGGCAGCTCCGGGTAGTGACAGTTCAACTCACCAGACGCATACCCTTCGGTCCAGTCGCGAACGTTAAACGTTTCGATAGCGTTGGCGACAGTCGGGCTGTCGAATCCTTTTAGGGCTCCGATCGTCTCCGGTGAAACGGCCATGGCGTCAGACCTCCTTGATCGCTGCATGTCGCGTGAAGGATACCATTCCTTTGGCAGCCTACCCCTGGTCCCTCGCCCTCGATTTCCGACCCATCCTGCGGGTCAAGTCTCCCCAAGAAGAGAGCACCTAGGCCGGCAGCGGCTTCCGTGTGGACCGGGAACCCGAAATAAGGTTGTCCCGCCGACGTTCGGCAAGGTAAGCCCGAATCCACCGAAGGACACCGATGGACGGCGTGAGGGCAGCGGAAGGGGGTGGGTGAGGGAGCTACAGGGGAGATGGCCTGGGGTCTTGGGGTAGATGGGAGGCCGGCGGGCGGTCTTCAGTGGCCGCACAGGGCCCCTAAGGCCCTATGCGGGAGTTGCGATGCGCGGGAAGGCGAGAGGATACGCAGCAGGGGACTCTCGCGACCGGGGTGGCGCGAGATTGCGGGGACGTTGGGTCAGTTGCAGGCTGGCCGTCAGGCCGGGAACGGAATGGCTTGCAGCCGGGCCAAGGCGCGAGTGAACTGGGTTTCCCAAGGCCAGCGCCGGGGGAGATGCAAAGTGAGGCGGCGCGCCGAGCGGGTGATCCGTCCCACCAGAGCGAAGACCCGCCGCCTGAGGGTCTTGGTGATCACGGTCCGCTCGCCCAGACCAATCCGCGCCGTCCAGCGGGCCAGGTTATGCGCCATCACCTGGACCGCCAGCCAGGCGCCGTTGGCGGCGAAGCGCGCCGACGGCATGTGGTTCAGCCCGACGCCGTACTTGAGGTCGCGTATGGCGTTCTCGACCTCGGCGTGGCGGCGATGATCGGCCTCCAGTTCCAGCGTCTCCCCATCGCGGTCGGTGATGAAGGCGTGATAGCTGTATCTGGCGAAGAGGGCGAGCTGGGAACCGGGCGTCGGCTTCACCCGCCGGACAATGAGCCGCACCGGCGCGGCGTCCGGCTTGGTCTGGAACGGGGTGTAAGTCGTCTCGGCGACATCGGCGGCGCCGTCCATCCAGTAGGGAATGGGAGTCCAGTCCTCCTCTGGTATCGCCTCGATCAGATCCCGCAGCCTGGCGCGCTGGCGGATGGTGATAGAGAAGCGGACATCCATTTCCCGGCAGGCGGCAACGACAGTGTGGGCGTAGAAGCCGCTGTCGGCCCGCACCGTGAGTTGTCCCCTGGCCCCGCCGTAGCGCACCCGCCCCACCGTCTCACGCAGGAAGTGGGCGGCGCCACGGGCGGTGTTGGCCCGGCCCTCGCGCAGCCGGGACATCAGCACCTCGCCGGTGCCGGCGGCAATGGCCAGCAGCGGGTGATAGCCGCGGGCGCCGGTATAGCCGTGGTGGCGCGCTCCCTCCTTGGCCAGTCCATAGGTCTCGCAGATGGTCGAGTCCAGGTCGATGGTCAGGGGCGAGTCGCCGGGTCCGGCCCCAGCGGCCCAGGCCCGGGCCAACAACTGGCGGCTCACGCGGTCGAGTTGACGGACATGCCCCCACCGGAAGCTGCGCAGGAAGGTCCCCAGGGTGGATGGCGCCTTGACCACGCAGCCTAGAACACCAACCGTCCCACCAGCGCGCAGCGCATCGGCGTCGTCGATGCAGTCGCCGCCTGCCAGCGCGGAAGCGACCAGCGTCAGCATCTTGTCCCCAGTGTTCGCCCGTCCCGGCGCTCCGCCGAGGTCAAGGTGATGGTCGACGAGTTCCCGCAGGCCCAGGTGCCGGGCTAGGGTGGCCGGCAGGAGCAGGCCGGCATTGGCCACCAGGCGATGGTCGTCAAAGAGGATGCGGATACGGTCGGGTTTGTTCTGTGGCAGCATCTATTGGGTGCTCCTTGTTTCCGGGCGGGTTTCTGTTCCAAAACCATTATCCCAGATTCAGAGGAGCACCCGCTGGCTTCTTCAAGCGCTGTCCCCAAGGACGTCCTTCGGTGGATTCGGGGTAAGGGGTAGTAGGCTAGATTCCTCGTCCCGATGCGGACTCGGAATCTTTCATGAAGGTTGCCAACACACCCTAATGTGCGAAAGACGGTTCTGCGCCGGCTAACCGGTTTCATAGCAATGACAGTGCAACAGGCCACTCTCGCGCGGAGATCCATTCAGATGGAGAGCGACTGGCCTGTCACCGCCCGCGATGCAGGCTGCGCTCACGCAGCCCTATCTTCTAGGAGCGTGTGACAATGTTTGTGGGCTAGCCCGTTCTCCAACTTGCCGCCGTAGGAATACCAGCAAGACCCTGAGCTGCGCAGGAGTAGCCCGCAGTTAGGCAGCCCCTCCTTTTTGACGGTTTACGGGCAACGCAGCGCATTAAATGAGAATGGCTTCTGGACCGGCCTTCCCACCGGCTTGAGCATCGAATGGAAGCAGCAGAGGAGGCGAATAGGCTTTGCACGCCTGTATATAGCGGTTGGCGTCCCTGGCAGGATTCGAACCCGCGACCCGCTGCTTAGAAGGCAGCCGCTCTGTCCACTGAGCTACAGGGACGACCTGTTCAGTTTAGCAACAGCCCAGATAGAGGGTCAAACCCGGTCCTAGCTTGCTGCTTCCTCGGTGCGTACGAGGTGCAGCGAGTACCGCCCCAGGGGCGCGAGCCGCGTGATCCCGGTGATCTCGGTACCCCCAACGTCGGCGAGCGTGGTGAACTTGCGTTGCACGATGCTGCCGATGGGGCGCCCCAACGACATGGAGACGAACACCGCGCTCAGTGCTATCGGTATACGTAGCAGCTTCCGCCTGGACCGGCCGAAGACCAGGGCCGTGGCGATACCCGCGATCAGGGCGGACATCACCAGGTTAGTGCCGCAATAAGGCGAGATCGCTAGCTCACGCTCTCCCGCCCGCAGCCGCCGTAGCGACTCGTCCGCAGCGTCGGCGAGCTGGTCCGTATCGACGTCCCCGAAGATAAAGAAGCCGCGGGGGTTCGACATGCCCGCTAGGGGAGGGCGGACGCCTTGCTCTAGCAAGAGCGTGACGGTGCCGTGCTCTATGGAGTGGTTACGCCGAACGGCGTCGAAAAGGGAAACCCTCTTAGTCAACAAGAACTATCGCTCCTGGCCGCTGGACCTCAACTGCGAAAGGTCGCCGCCCGGACCCGCCGTACGGGCAAACCCGTTCCGCCCCGCTGAAGGGGCTGCTATCGGGACAAATGGGCGCTCCACCTTTCCTCGGGACTCTCTAGCCCCGAGTCTAGCAACGCTCCTCCAGGCGTGTCAAACCACTAGCCACACAACACTACACGCGAAATACGCGTGTTCTTACGGCACGCCACATAGCTGAGGGCCGGGTGGAATAGGGCTGAATTCCTTTTCCGGTTGTAGGGCGGGCCCGGAAACTGGATGAAATAGTGGGAAAAGTCTGAGAAAAGGGCTGAAAAAAGATATTGACACTTTGCAAGGCCGATGATTAGCATTAATACCATCAAGCTCTGGAGGACTCAGATGTATGGCAGGAAGACCAAAAAGATGATGGCGGTGGAGGAGCGGTTTCAGCAGCCGCTCGAGAAGATGCTCCCCGAGCTGGTGACGGAACACGGGCTCTCGGCCACCGCGGATGAGCTGGGAGTGAGCAAAGCGACCCTGGGGTACTGGCTTTTGAAGCTGGGGATCAATGTACGGAGGGTGGCGCTGGCCCCGGGTGAGTCGATCGAGGTTAAACGAGTAGGCTAGGCGCCTGGCGTTAGCTCAACGCCAGAAGAAGAGGAACCAAGCCCGCCTTCGGAGGCTCACGCCTTCCGGAGGCGGGCTTCGTTTTGGGTCGGGGACTCTGATATTGCTCGGCTGGCTGAGTAGAAGACCGCCCTTGTAGTCCGACAACCGCTGTAGCTTAGGCCCGGATTGGAGAAGATCGACTCGCACCGTTACTGAGAGGCGGGACGAGAGGGGTTAAGGGCAGAGTTCTGCCATCCCCGTGCCGCCTTGATCGCCCTGGCAGTACTGGTACGGCGTTCTTAGGCGTAGGTGTTCCGCGGGGGCGGCGGAGAGCTAGGGCAAGGAAGAATGGACCTCTAGGCTTGACGCTTCGTGGCCTTGAGGGAGAAGAGTAAGGGCACAGACTCCTGGTGCTCGGGGAGCCGCCACCAACCATCCTCGCCCCGCTGCATCATTGGATATGTCTTCCAGGCACTAAGCGGGAACTCGTGAAGGAACTCGATTGTCAGCCCCGCAGAGATTAGCGAGTTGAGGATATCGCTCATCGGGTGGACCCACTCGTACGTTGGCGTTGTCAGCTCGTCGCCATCGGTGTAGGAGGGACCGGGTCCAAACCGAAACGGCTCAGTCGAATGGAAATAGGGGTAGCCCACCTTCAGCTCGGCGGCTTCGTCTTCATCGTCGAAAATCGCGCCGGACGGGTGGACATCTGCTATGTAGAAGGTCCCGCCAGGCTTGAGGAAGTGCGCGACCACTTGGGCCCAGCTGATAAGGTCCGGGAGCCAGTTGAGCACCCCATAGGAGGTGAATACCACGTCGTATTCGCCGCGCTCCGCGAGAACCTCCGGAAGGTCGTACACGTTCGATAGCACGAACCTGGCGTCGATGTTGAGCTCGCGGGCCATGGAATTTGCTAGGGTGATGGCCTCTTCGGAGAAATCCACTCCGGTGACCCTGGCGCCAAGCCTTGCCCAGGACATCGTGTCCAGACCGAAGTGGCACTGGAGATGGAGCATCGACTTTCCGGAGACGTCGCCCACCTCTCCCAGCTCGATGGACAAGAGCGTCGACCTGCCGGCTTTGAAGCCTTCGACGTCGTAGAAACGGGACGCGGCGTGTACCGGCACCGCTTCATTCCAGTGGCGGCGGACGGCGTCCATGGCTTTCCGCGCGTCGATCGGAACGGTCATCGAGACACCTTGCCGGGGGACGTGCTACCAACGCCGTGGAACGCCAGTACAATCTACTTATCGGTGATTGCTCCGCGGCTTAGAGGGCTCGCCTCATAGCCTGCCGGGCCTCGCGGTCCCGCTCCCTGTCCATGATAGCGCGGCGTTTGTCGTACTTACGGCGTCCACGGGCGACCCCGAGCTCCAGTTTGGCGCGACGCCTCTTGAGGTAGAGCCGTAGTGGCACAAGAGTGAGGCCCCGCTCGGATACCTGGCTGATCAGACGGGATATCTGCTCCTTGTGTAGTAGGAGCTTGCGGGGTCGGGTGGGTTCGTGATTGTTGTCCTGGCCGCCGGCCGAGTATTGGGCGACGTGGGCGTTGAATAGCCACAACTCGCCATCCTCCGGCTTCGCGTAGGCCTCGGCCAGGCTGGTGCGCCCCTCGCGCATCGCCTTTATCTCCGACCCCTTCAGGACGAGGCCGGCTTCGACGCGCTCAAGGATCTCGTAGTCGAACCGCGCCTTGCGATTGACGGCCAGGGTGCCGCGCCCAGGCATCAGCCAAGGCTCTTGGAGGACTTGACGCCGGTGATGCGCTCGAGTTCCTCATAGGCGCGGCGGAGCTGCTTGATATCGGCTTCCCTTGAGTCCCTGTCCACGACCTCGATGTCCGGTATGATGCCCTCGCTTTGGATAAGGCGGCCGTCGGGCGTGTACCAGTAGGCGATGGTGATGTAGAGGCCGGCGTCGTTGCTCAGCCTTCGGAGAATATTGACGCTGCCTTTGCCGAACGTCGTATCTCCGATAACGACCGCACGTTCGTGGTCCTGGAGCGCCCCGGCGAGGACCTCGCTGGAGCTGCCGCTGCCGGCGTTCACGAGCAGTACCATCGGAATGTCCGTGAGGTACTTGTCCGGCCGCGCGGCCCAATTGGTCCTGGTGCCGTCGCCCTTCTCCACGTACAGGACCAGCCCCTCGTTGATGAACAGGCTGGCGACGTCTACCACAGCGTCCAGGGTCCCGCCCGGGTTGCCCCTCAGGTCAAGAATGAGGCCCTTCGCCCCTCCGTCGATAGATGTCTGGATGGTCTCTTTGAGGGGACCCAGAGTATTGGGATAGAACTGGGTGATCCTGATATGGGCGAACGGGTCGCCGGGCTCGCTTCTGAGCAGGACGCTGGGGAGGGTGATGGTCCCTCGGGTCACTTCGATCAGGATAGGGTCGATGGCGCCGAGATGCTTTACCAGGAGCTTGACGATCGATCCCCCGGGACCGCGGATCTTCGCCACCGCCTCCAGGACGCTGAGCCCCTCGAGGCTCTCTCCATCCGCCTCGAGGACTACGTCCCCAGCCTTTATCCCGGCAGCTTCCGCGGGGCTTCCCTCGATCGGATGGGAGATGATGAGCTCGCCCTTGAGAGTCATCTGCACGTATGCGCCGATTCCCTCGAACGCGCCCCTGAACGTATCGCTGAAGCTGCCGGCCAACACCTCCGGACTAACGTAGGCGGTCTGGGCGTCCTCCAGGACTCTGAGCATCCCTCTAATGGCGAACTCGGAGAAGGCCTCCGGGTCTAGCTTGGAGCGGTCGACGTAGTCCTCGCGCAACAGCTCCCAGGCCTCCCACACGACCTCCAGCTCTCCCGGCACGATCGGTGGGGGCTTGAGCTTCGTTTCGGACTCGGTGACCTCGGGGAACGTCGGGGCGTCGATGACCGCCTCGCCGTTCGTGGCGGGAGATATTTCCGCCAGAGAGCCCGCGGCGGATGGGGCAGGGGCGTCGACCGGATCTGTCCCGGAGGAGCATCCGGCGACCAGTAGCATGGCGGCAAGCCCAATGAGGGTGGCGAAAAGCGGTCTAAGCTTCGGCTCTACGGTCAATGTCGAATCTCCCTTTCGGCGATGTTTCCTGCAGACCATTCTAACACCGGAAGAGTGCCGATTAGCGAGTCCTTCCAGTGTTGGGACGACCGGGTCTCGATCTCTATAACGGAGTGCGAGCGAAAAGGGCACTACTCGCCGCTCCCAGGAAGGGTGGCTTGAGTCACGTCGGTCATGCAACGTCGATGCGCCGGGAGCCGATGCGGCTATGTGCCGAATGGGATGATTCAGCGACTGCCGGATGTCGAAGTGAATATATTTCAAGTCAGGCCGTCTGTTCAGGTCTCTTCAAGAGAGCGAATGTGGCCTATGATCAACCTCGTTGAAAAGGGAAAGCAACGGAAATACGCTTGACGATTAGGCATGATGTGATATATATTCGACTCGCGCTCCTGAGAGGAGCAACCTATGCGCCCGTACGTGAGTACGGGCGAGGCGTAGCGTCAAGAAGGCGCGTCCACGGGAGCCCGAGCCCTCTCCCGAATGGATGGCGGGAGTCGAACACGCCCCTTGCGCCCAAGCGTGGAGGATTTTGTCAAGAACGAGAGAGACTGGTGGTGCCATGGATTCAGCTGACGCGCAGGTAGCTGTGGAAACGTCATCAAAGAAGCGGACGCGTATTGTGCGCCCTTATCCCACGCACACGCTAGAGGAGTCGCGAGGGATCGCCGAGGCGATTCAGGAGGCCAACGCCGGCCTGCCCATAGACAGGGTCCTGCTGGCCGGCGCGTTGGGCACGACCCCCGCCAGTAGTGGCTTTACTATGAAGCTGAACTCGTCTTCCAAGTACGGGCTCACCAACGGCGGCTACAACGACGACCGTATTGCGTTGACACCCAGAGGCGAGTCGGTCGTCGCGCCCCAGCGCCCGGAGGAGCGCCGTCAGGCCCTGCTCGACGCGGCGCTTCAGCCGGAGCAGTTCCGGCGCTTCTACGAGATGCTCGACGGAAAGCGTCTCCCCGAGGAGGCGTACGTTCAGAACATGCTCCAACGGGAGATCGGAGTCCACGCGAGCCTCACCGACGAATGCTCCCAAATCCTCAAGGCCAACGGCATCTACGTGGGCATAATCGGCGACGCCAGCGGATCGCTGCACGTAAGAGCACGCGGCCCCGATGAGGCATCTGGTCAGGGAGAATCCATCCCTACGGACGACGCGGTGTCCGAAGGCCCGGCAGCCGGCGCGGGTGAGATCTTCGTCGGTCACGCCGGAAACGCAGAGATGGCCGACCTGGTGAAAGGCGTGCTGGAACCTTTCGGCATAGCGCACCGGATCGTCGAGTGCGACTTCGACGCTAGCCGGCCTGTTTCGTCGGAGATCGCCGAGCAGATGCGGGCGTGCAATGCGGCGGTGCTGGTCTTCGCGAGCCCGACGGACGAGGCGTGGCAAGGACGCCGTGAGGAGAAGAGGGCCCAGAAACTCCTTTACCAGCTCGGGGCGGCCTCCGTGCTGTACGAAGACCGGATAATTCTTCTCAAGGAGGACAGCGCTGACAGCGCCGGGTTGGACTCAGGGTTCGAGTCTCTGGAGTTTGAGCCAGACCGGACGTCGGAACTGGGGCTCGCGATTATAACGGCGCTGCATCGGATGGGCGTGATCGAGGTCCGGGCCTGACGAGTTGCCGCACTGCCCGGACCCCGGTCATTTCGCAGCGTTCCTGACTTGACATAACAACTATAGTGCGAACCACGCCCAGCTTGTTTCAGACTGGAGGAGCGCCCTCCCCTTGTCCTCGTTCGCCCCGGCCGCCGTCAATCGTCCTCGCCGTGTAGGCTCTCGCCTCGCAACAGGCGCGCGGCGATGTCATAGGTCTGTCCGGTGGACCGCACCGTCGGAGAGTGCGCGGCCAGAAAGCGTGCGACGCCGATGAGGATGTGGTCGCCCTCGGGCCGGCCCTCGAAGTTCCGGTACTGCCTGAGACCGGCCTCGTACATCTGGAACATGTGAAAGCCGGCGTTCTCGCGAAGCAGCGCGTGACCCAACGCCGGGACCACCTCCCGTGCTCCCCCTTCCGAGAGCATCCCCGCCACCGCGTCCGCGGTCTCGTCCACATGGCCCTGGCGATCGAATAGCTCGAGGAGGCCCTCACGAGTCACTCCCTTGCCGGTCGGCTTGGGAATCGGCTGCTTGGGCACGTTGAGGAAGCGCTCCAGGTAGACGGACATCGCGCCGTCGAAGATGCCACGCGCCAGCAGATTGGAGGGCGCGCGCCGCATGGCCTGGTCGACGGCGTTGGTGTAGGTGAAGGTGTGGTGTATCGTGTCCCAGTCGCCGAACTCGTTGGTGGTCTTGAAGTGCACCGGGCGACGCGCCGCGGCATACGCAACGGTAGCTGATAACTCCGTCAGCGGTACGCCGCTCCTGACCAGCTCCAAGAGCCTCGAGAGGGTCTCGTCGGGGTCGCCGTCGAGGACGAGCTCGGCCAGTTCCTGGTGTCCGGACCAGTCGCTACGCTTCGCGCCGCCCTCGTCGATGGCCTCGTCTAGCTGGGCGTGAACGTCGGCGAGAAGGGACGCCAGGTCGACCGGGTCGCGCCAGCTCGAGCTCTCTTCCATCCTCTGAGCGTTGATAAGCTTGTCGCCGGGTATTAGCGAAGGCAGCACTTCATCCGCGTACTGCCATCCGATGTGGTCCAGCAGCTCGAACGCCTTGTTGGCGAAGTCTACGGAGTGACCGCCTCCCATGAAGAGGTGGTCGGTACAGGCCGCGAAGACCATGTCGGCGATGGTCTTACGGTCGAGCCCGATGGTTATCGCCGTGCGGAGCGTGCGCTCTGCGGCGTCCCCGGAGCGCACCTCGACGAAGCGCCGGAACCACTCCAAATAGCGTTCAGGGCTCTTCTCCGATGTCTCAAGCGGGGCCAGGTCGAAGCTGGGGGGCTCGCCCGCGGTCTCGTCAGCCACGTGGGCGACGCCGTGATAGAGGGCCAGGGCACGGTCGTCCTCGTCCAGGAATGGTGTCACGTTTGCCATAGCGGTCAGTATCGACATACCGGGGGCCCAGCCGCGGGCACGGTTTCGCACTCCGAACAGAGCGGCGTTCCGCACGATGTCCTCGGCGCCGCCGCCGGCCAGGCCGATGATGCTCTTAGCCTGGACGAGCCTGATGTTGTGCTTCAGCGAGTCGTCCAGCTTCCTTTCCCAGTGACCTTTTCGGTCCTCCTCGATGGGCGTCGGGTCCAGCCAGACGGCCCCGTCCCGCGCCTCGACGAAGAAGGACGTCACGTCGTCTGCGAACGGATCGAAGGTGCAACCGCCGGCCAGGTCGAACTTGGCGTGGTGCCAGTGGCACGTAAGGATGCCGTCTCGGACGGTGCCCCGGTGCAGTGGGAAGCCCATGTGCGGGCAGCGGTTGTCCAGAGCGTAGAGGTTGCCCTGGTCCATGAGGACAAGGATGGTGCGCCCCTCGGCGGACACGACTTTCCTGCCATCGCGCTCGAGCTCGCCTACGGGGCAGACCTCCACACGGGCACTGTATTCGGCTGTTACTGTTGCCATCGGGGTAGCTCCGCGTTGAACATGAGGACCGTTTCCCTGATTCTAGCTCTCCCGCTGCGGGGCGAAGGAACAAGAGTGCGCGGGCTATTTGTCTACGTCTAACGCACCGTTGGCATATCGAGGCGCAAACGTTAGCCGACCTAGGGCGAGGCCGAGGCTACGGGGACGCCGGCTGCCTGGGATAGGATGTCGTCCATCTCCGTGTAAAGTGCGCCGAGCCCGGAGCCGTCCAGGGCCGAGGTGAAGACCGACCGTGGCGCCATTGCGCTGAACGCATCGGCCGCGCCGTCTTCGGTGAGAGCTTCGTCGATCAGGTCGGTCTTGTTGAGCACAAGAATCTGAGGCTTATCGGCCAGCGCAAGGTCCTTGAGGATGCCGGCCACGACGTCCGCCTGGGCGCCCGCGTTGGGATGCGTTATGTCTATCACGTGCAGGATTATCGCGGACTCGTCGATCTCCTCCAGAGTCGCGCGGAAGGCGGCCACCACCATGGGCGGTAGCTTCTGTATAAACCCGACGGTATCCGTGACCAGGACGTCCCTACCGGAGGGCAACCTGAGGCGACGTGTTACCGGGTCCAGGGTCGAGAAAAGCCTGTCGGCCGTTGGCACTCCGGCACCCGTGAGCTGGTTCAGCAGCGTGCTCTTGCCAGCGTTGGTGTATCCCACCAGGGTCGCGACCGGAATCCCCTCCTCGACTCGTTTGGCGCGGTACCGGCCGCGGTGTTTGCGCACGTCCTCCAATTCCCGTTTGATGTGCTGAATCCTGCCGCGGACGAGGCGGCGGTCCGTCTCTATCTGGGCCTCGCCCGGCCCCCTGGTGCCGATCCCTCCTGAAGTCAGGCCTGTGCTGGCCTGCCGTTCCAGGTGTGTCCACTGCCCCGCGAGCCTGGGAAGCAGGTACTCGTGCTGCGCCAGCTCCACCTGCAATTTTCCCTCTCGTGTCTGCGCGCGCCGCCCGAACACGTCCAGGATGAGAGCGGTGCGGTCTATTACCTTCACCTCGTTCTCGATAGCTTTCTCCAGGTCGCGCTGCTGCGACGGGGCCAACTCGTCGTCGCATATGACCGTGTTGAACCGGCCGTGGTCCGCCATCTCCTTAAGCTCCTCGAGCTTTCCCCTACCGACGTAGGTCTGGGACGGCTTGTCGAGTCGCTGCTTCATGATGCCGGCGACGCTCACCCCCGCGCTCCGTGCCAGGACGCTGAGCTCCTTAAGGGAGTCGTCCAGCGTCCACGAGTCGGACCGGCGCTTGACCTGGACGCCCACCAGAAGCGCGCGCTCCCTGGCCCGTTCGCTGGACACCGTCTTCTGACGCGTGCTCCGCGCTCTCTTTCGACTCATCGTAGTTTCACCTCGACTGACCCTACGGGCGCCATGAGGACATGCGCTCCAACGCTGTCTCTAGCCGGTCGTCCGGGATTGTGATGGATAGCCGGACGTAGCCGTCGCCGTACTTGCCATAGCCTGCCCCGTTCATGACCAGGACGTCGGTATCCTCCAGCAGCCTCTCCGAGAAATCGGCGGAGCCATATCCGTCCGGCACCCGCGCCCAGACGTACAGGCTGGCCTTCGGCGGCGAGACTGCCAGGCCCATGCGCGTGAGCGCCGATACGACCATGTCCCGCCGCTTCTGGTAGATGGCGTTGCGTTCGCCGACGGAGTCGAGCGGGGCTTGCATCGCCGCGACGCCCATGCGCTGCACGGCCTGGGGCACACCCGAGTCGATGTTGGACTTAATGACCATGAGGCTGTCGATCATCTCGGCGTTGCCCACCGCCATGCCCACACGCCAGCCCGTCATGTTGTAGCTCTTCGAGAGCGAGTGGAACTCCATTCCGACCTCGATCGCCCCATCCGCCTGAAGAAAGCTCGCGGGCTTGTAGCCGTCGTAGCTGACCTCGGAGTAGCAGGCGTCGTGCATCACCGCGATGTCGTGCTTCTTCGCGAAGGCGACCGCCTCCTCGAAGAAGTCGAGGTCGGCGGTGGCGCCGGTGGGATTGTTGGGGTAGTTCAGCCACAGCACTGTTGCCTTGGCCGCGACATCCTCGGGTATAGACCCCAGGTCCGGCAGCCAGGCGTTCTCCTCCCGAAGCGGCATCCGGTGAGAGGTCCCACCCGCGAACAGGGTGCCTACCGCGTACACGGGGTAACCTGGGTCGGGGACCAACGCCACGTCGCCTGGCTCGATAAAACCAAGAGCGGCGTGCCCGATGCCTTCCTTTGCGCCGATGAGGGACAGCACCTGCGACTCGGGGTCTAGAGTGACACCGAACCTGCGTTGGTACCAGTCCGCCACGGCCTCGCGGAATTCTGGGAGCCCCTCGGTCTCGGGGTAGCGGTGGTTGGGGCTGTCGAGCGCGGCGGCGCGCAACTCGTCGAGGATGAGATCAGGGGTCGGTATGTCGGGGTCGCCGATGCCGAAGCTGATTACGTCGACGCCCTCGGCGCGCTTCTCCGCTATCTTTCGGCTGATTTGAACAAATGGGTAGGTCGGAACCTGACCGATCCGGCTGGCGAATTTCACGTGGCTCCTAAAGCTGCTGAGTGGAATCTTTCCGTGTAAGTTAGCTTCGGTTGGCTTCTGTCTACGCTTGGAGATCACCGTAGGGGGCGCCGCTTGCCACGCCCTCGTTGACGGCTCGAGGACTGGCTTACTCGGGCCAATCTCCTTCGAACACCTCTTGCACCGGGCCCTCTAGTATCACCTGGCCGTTCCCGGGTCCGTCCCAGTGTACTCGTAGGTCTCCCCCCGGCAACGACACGTTGACGTCGCTCTTCGTTAATCGCTTGAGGCGGCCGATCACTGCTACTGCACATGCGCCGGTGCCGCACGCCATCGTCAGGCCGGAACCCCGCTCCCATACTCGCGCCCGTACACTGCCGTCGTCGAGAAGGTTGGAAATCTCGAAGTTCACGCCTTCGGGAAACATCGGGTCATGCTCGACCTGAGGGCCGATCTCATGGAGCGGGAACTCGTCCACCGGCCGGTCCAGGAACGCGACCGCGTGGGGATTACCCATCGACACGCAGTTGATGTCGAAGCTCCACCCGTCGACCTTGAGCGGATAGTCCATCAGCATCTCGTACCCAGGCGCGATGGCAGGGACCTCGTCTACGGAGAACGCCGGCTCCCCCATGGTCACCGTGGCGCTGACCACGTGGCCATCCGCCCAGGTGGGGGTCACCGTCCGCTCACCGGCCAGCGTTTCCACCCTCACGAGCGACGTGTCGCGCTGTACGATTCCCCTGGTAAGCGCGAAGGCGACCAGGCAGCGGATGCCGTTGCCGCACATCTTCCCCTCGGAGCCGTCCGCGTTGAACATCCTCATACGCAGGTGCGCACTGTCTGAGGGCAGCGCGAGGATGATCCCGTCGGACCCGACACCTACGTGCCGGTCGCTCATGGCCACCGAGAGGTTTGGCCAGTCTCTGTCCTGGTCGCGGGCATCGACGTAAACGTAGTCGTTGCCGGCGCCGTGCATCTTCGTGAATTGCATAGCGTTGCTATCTGCGGCAATTGTAGCATAGGGGTGTCCCGGAAGCGGTCTATTCAGGCCTATCCCTGGAGTGGCCTACTCGATGTCCGCTTAGCCGTCGAACAGACGCGTTTCCGACTCAAGGGCTCTGCCCGTAACGCTCACGATAGAGAGAGAGGCCGTTCTCGAAAGCCTGGAACTTTTCCCTGCTAGTGGGAGCCAGGACACGGTCTGTAGCGTCGAGTCCAACGTACTCCGCCAGCCCGTCAATTATCTCGTCCAGTAGGATCGCACGTGGATAGAAACGCATTCGGTCGGCGAATCCATCGTCAGTGGCTCTAACTCCGAACCTATGCCAATCGAGGGAGGGGTCACGGCGGGCCGGACCCCACAGGATCAAGATATAGTCCGCAGCTGGGTCGCCTAAAGCAAGGTCGTCCCAGTCAAGAAGGTATAAGTCCCCCGCATCGGTGATCAAAGTGTTGCCTTCGTACAGATCACCGTGTGTCGGCCACCGGGGCGGGACCTGGAATGGCACCGAATTCCGCACCTCGTGTTCAAGCGTCCGCGTCTCGCGCTCCATCCAGTCCAGCAGCTGCTCGTCTACGATCGCAGGTGGCGCCGCGTCTCGGACGATGTTGATGTCGATATCCCACCTGCGAACGTGCATCCTCTCGAAAACCTGGCCAACCGTCGTTGCGCCTCTGAATGGATGGATCTTGCGGGCGAGTTCCCGGTCTGCATGGAGTCGGCGCGCGAGTGCCGCTAACACACCCGTGTTGGTACCGCCGTCCGGGGGCGCTCCTTCAAGATGCTCGAATACAAGACCACCCATGCCAATGTCGGCCAGGTCAACAACGTCGATGATGCGCGGAGCTTGATACCGAGACTCCAATACGTCTCGCACGGCAAGCCATTGCGCCCACTCACTTCGGCTCTCCGAATGCCACAGCTTGATGTGTACCGCGTGGTCGCGGTCATGAACTGTGAAGGAACGCGTGAACGCTAAGGCACCGCCGGGCAATCGCTCTAGTCGAAGAGAATCAGCGTCCAACCCATAACGGTCTGCGTTGGAGGAAAGATGATCGCCAAGAACTGTTACAAGGTCGCTTGGCGGCTTACGTCGCGTTTCCATGGCTACAGTACCGCCTTCAATCAACAGGGTGTCAGCGGGAGGTCCGGGCGCTTGAGACGCCCTGGCATGGTGGGGCCCCAGCAACACCTATCCCTACGTGACCCGGAAGAAGCTGCCCCCGATGTAGCGTGTCCCGCCAAACTCGTTGCCGTCGTCTTCCATGAAGTAGTAGGCGGCGAATATGCGCCCGTCGTCCAGCTGCGTCGCGACCGGGTAGCCCAGGTCCGGGCCGCTGGCATCGTCCCGTATGACGAGCTCCGGTGACCAGGTTGCGCCCTCGTCGTCGCTCACGATCACACCGATGCCGAGGGGGGGCTTTCGGCGCCCAAACAGCACCACTATACGGCCGTCGTTCAAGCGCAGGGGCCAGGGCGAACGGTAGTAGTACCCGCGGACGGCGGCTTGCTGGGAGCCTGGCCTCCATGGCGACCGTCCCCACGCAACGATGGGCTTAGGCTGACTCCAGCTATAGCCCCCGTCGTCGGAGTAGGCCATCTGAATCGCGTGGCGGATACCGCCGATGTTGAGCACGTAGCAGTGCAGCCGCCCCGATGGCAGCAGCAACAGTCCCGGGTAGGTGGGGCGACCCAGGCCCGTGGAATCAAAGGCTGCAAGCGCAAGGAAATTCCACGAGAGGCCGTTGTCGTCCGATCCGTAGACCGCGACCCCTCCAGGGTTACCGCCGCCCCCGACGCTCATCGCCCCCATCTGCGTGCCGTCCGGGAAGTTGACGAGTGGGTGCGCATCCCTGAACACACTGCTGTTTCCCGGGGGTGGACGCACTCTCGTCGGGACGTCTTCCCACGTCCGGCCACGGTCCGCCGAGCGGAAGGCGAAGCACTCCAGCGACAGATCTCCGTTCTCGTCCGGCGGGCCGGTGGCGGTACGGGTGAAATAGACCGCGGCATCGGGGCTGGTAAGATCGATGCGCTGGCGGGTCACCTCCGGCACGCCGGCGCGAGCCCGCCCCTCTTCGGCCGTCATCTCTGTGTTCCAGTAGTTGACGTCCCACAGATCGGCGCGAGCCAGCGCGGCCCGCTTATCTTCCAGAGGCCTGGACTCATCGTAAACAACCACGTCGTCTTCACGTGGCCAGGTCTCGCCGCCGTCGGTGGAGCGCTGGAGCAGTATATTTGCCCGGCTTGGATAGCCCGATATGAAGGAGTGTCTGACGTCAGCGGGCTCACGATAGGAGCTAGGCGCGTGGCTGTGCAGCACGGCGATCTCGCCATCTCCGTAGTTGAAGATGCCGCTCTGGCGCGGGTGGCCGCAGTAGGTCTCCTTGCTGTAGCAGAGCTTGATGTGGCGGACCTCTGTCAGCGCCGGCGTCTGCGGTGTCATGAGGCCTCCATAGCACCTTTTCGTGTTAAGCGGCTTCCCTCGTTGTTCGGTGATTTCTTTACTGTACCGTCGACGCGGGTTAACTGCTCCCCGGCCCACTCCGCGGCTTCATTGAGCCCCGTCGTGGTGCCCTGGAACCAGCGTATTCGCTCGTCTTCCAAACGGAACCAGTTGTATTGCTGGCGGGCAAGCTTCCGGGTCCGGCGCTTGATCTCCGCGGTAGCTTCGTCGAGCGTTCCCCTACCCGCCAGATACGCCGCAATCTCGCTATACCCGATACCGGACATCGATGGCAAGTTGAGGCCGTAGCCGCGCTTCAGCAGCGCCTTGACTTCGTTGACGAGTCCCTGCTCGATCATGGCGTCGACTCGGCCCTCGATCCTCGCGTAGAGAGTCGGCCTGTCAAGCGTCAGCCCAATTACAACCTGGCCGAAGGACGGCGGCTTCTGCTTCGGGCTTGCTCCGGAAGGCGAGCTAGATTGCAAGACCTCCAGAGCGCGGACCACTCGTCGGGGATTGGCCGGGTCGACCCTGCTCGCTGCCTCTGGGTCTAACAGGGCCAGCTGCTGGTGGAGCGCCCTGGCGCCGTCGGTGCTCACCTTCGCCTCTAGCTCGGCGCGGAGCTCCCGGTCGGGCTGCACTTCAGGGACTTGCCAGCCCTCCAGGAGAGCCCAGACGTACTGCCCGCTCCCACCTACCACGATGGGGAGCCTCGACCGAGACAGGACCTCCTCGATGGCCTCTCGTGCCTGGCGCAGGTAGCGTGCCAGGCTGTACTCCTCGTCAGGTCCTACGATGTCGATGAGGTGGTGGGGCGCCGCCGCAAGGTCGGCGGCGGGCGGCTTGGCGGTGCCGATATCCATCTGCCGGTAGACCTGGCGGCTGTCGGCGCTTACGATCTCCCCGCCGTAGTCCCTGGCGATGCGTGCTGCGAGGGCGCTCTTCCCCGTGGCGGTGGGCCCGACTACGGCGAGAACGCTCTGTCCGGTCCTATCGGCCGTCATCTCATCGCGGCGGCAGCCCTACGCGCGAGCTCTACGAACGAGTCGGGTTTTAGGCTGGCGCCTCCCACCAGCGCGCCGTCCACATCCGGTTGCCGGACGAAACCGGCCACGTTGTCCTCGGTGACGCTGCCACCGTACAGGATGGGAACGTCCGAGGCCGCGCTATCGCTGGCGCGTTGCGCCAGGTGGCCCCGGATGTGGGCCATTATCTCCTGGGCGTCATCCGTGGTGGCGGCCTTACCAGTGCCGATGGCCCACACGGGCTCGTATGCCACCACAAGCCCCTCCAGGGACGCGACCCGCGACAGGCCCAGTCGCACCTGCCGCTCCACGGTTGCCTCCGCGATACCTCCCTCGCGCTGGTCCAGTGTCTCGCCGACGCACAGGATAGGCCTGAGCCCAGCCGTTAGCGCCGCCTCCACCTTCCGGCTGACCAGCGCATCCGACTCTCCGAGAACGTGCCGGCGCTCGGAGTGCCCCACGATGACGTACTCGCAAAGCTCCGCGAGCATGCCGGGCGACACCTCTCCTGTGTACGCGCCGCTGCTCTCGAAGTACACGTCCTGGGCGCCCAGGGCTATGCTGGAGCCTTTCAGCATCTCGCTTAGAGGATACAGCGCCGGAAATGGAGGGCAAACGACCACGCCAATTCCTTCAACGGCTTCCAGGCCCAGCTTCATGCCAGAGAGGAGCTCGCGGCCCTCGGCCACGGTGGTGTTCATCTTCCAGTTTCCGGCGATGATGGGCGATGCCAAAACGAGCCTCCAGTAGCGTTCGCGGTAGCCGCTTCCGCCGAGCGCATTTTACACGAAGCCGGCGACCTCGCTGCGCTCGAGAGGCGATCTTTCAGGCCAAGTTGAGGGGATGGCTGGGGCGTCCCTTGGGGGGCCCGACTCACAACCAAATGAATGGGGAAGCACATTCGTGATATGTTGAGAGCCACACCCCAGTCCGAGTCTCTCGTCGTCCCGCCGGCAACGCTCATTCGTTGATTCGGGAGTATCTGCCATCAGCGAGCAACGATCTACCAAACTAACGGTACCGCGAGAAGAGGCTGCGCGACAGATCGAACTACGTATTTCAAAAGGACAGCTTCTCCTCGAACGGGAAGTTGCCGACGAATCGGACTTCGACGCTGCTCGCAATGATTATTACACCTGGGATGAATACAACGAAACTATGGTCGGCCAACTGACAGATGACCCGGACTTCATATACGAATACAGGAACAGGGTCGCATTTGCTACTTACGCGCGCCAAACGCTTCATGAGCGCGTCGACGAGGATAGGCAGAGTATCAGGTCCAAAATGAGGAAGCTCGGGTCAATCCTAGAGCGCCTCGAACTCTTCGAAGGGACTTCAGAAACTCCAGAGATCACGTTGGCAAAGCGGCCCAGGGTTTTTCTTGCTCACGGCGGGCAGTCCGCTAATCGGGATCAACTTGAATTGTTCCTCTGGCGCGACGGTTTGCGCCCGGTGATAGTGGAGGAGATGCCTTCGCTTGGCATGGGCCCCGACGATAAGGTTGACTACTATATGCGCGACGGCGCCTTCGCGGTGATATTGGCTGAAGCGGAACGCCCAAGTAGTCAGGATGGAAAGCTGTACCCGCGGTTGAACATTGTCGACGAAATCGCCCGGGTACGGAAAGTCCTGGCGAGCAAGTTCATCGTCTTTCTCGAATCTGGGCTCAACCTTCCGTCTAATGAATCAGGGATCACGTGGGAAGGGTTTGAAAGCGGCGGCATAGCGCTCGTTTTTCCGGCGTTAGGCAGGGAGTTGGCCGCGCACAAGATCGTTGGTCTTGACGATTGAACTTGTCGGCACGATTCCTCAGTGGAAATGGAGGTGTTGAAAATGGCGCGAGTTGAGGCAAGTGTAGTTATCAACCGGCCTGTGAATGAGGTGTGGGCATACGCCAGCGTACCTGAGAATACACCCAATTTCGCGACCGGTGTCGAAGAGCGGACCCAGACCAGTGAAGGGCCTATGGGCGTCGGCGCTACTGGCCGGGACGTAACAGCGCTGCTGGGGCGCAGGGTAGAGAGCACCTGGGAGATCACGGAGTGGGAGCCTGAGAAGAAGACCTCGGTCAAGAGCACGTCCGGCCCTGTTGGTTACGAGGGCAGCTTTACCTATGAGTCGGTGCAAGGCGGCACGAAGCTCACGGTGGTTTTCGAGGCGGACCTGCGTGGCTTCTTCAAGCTGGCCGAGCCGATTGTCGTTCGGACTGCAACGAGACAGATCGAGTCGTCAAACGAGACTCTCAAAGACATACTGGAATCGCGCGCGGCCTGAGTTCCCTAGGAGGCACTCGGGACTACGAAAGGCCCAGGAGGCAGCGGGCGGCGCGCCGCGACAGCCGGACCGCCGGTGGGCCAGCCTAGGGACCGAACTTGCGTAGCTTGCCCGCGTGCGCCAACGCGGTCATCATGACACTGACCGCGGGCATGCGCCCGAGGCTTCCCGTCCCGCACGAGCGCTCCGAGAACCCGGATACTCCTTCGTCCTTGGTGAGGCGTGAGCGCACCAAAAGTGGCACCGGATGCCAGCTATGGGCGCCCATCACGGCTGGGGTGGAGTGGTCTCCGGCGACGATGAGCGCCTCCGGCTCCAGCCCAAGCAAACGAGGGACAGCGGCGTCCAGCTCCTCCAGCGAGGCGACCTTGGCGTCGAAGTCGCCGTCCTCCCCCGCCGTGTCCGCGGGCTTGTAGTGGAGGAAGAAGAAGTCGAAATCGCTGTAGCTATCCTCTAGCGTATCCAGCTCTTCGGCGAAGGTCGAGCCTGTTGGCAGGACCTCCATGCCGGTCAGCTCCGCGAGACCCCGGTACATCGGGTAGCCGGCGATGGCCGCGGCCCTCAGCCTGTACGCCTGGGCCATGTTGGGCCAGTCCGGCAGCCGGGAGAACCCCCTCAGCAACACGGTGTTCGCCCTAGCTCGCCCGTCCAGTGCCCGGGCGGCTGCGGCGACAAAGTCATTAGCAGCGCGCGCTGTTTCGCGAGAGTCCGCGGAGAGCGCCGTGGCTTCCAGCGTCGCTACACCCTCTAAGCCAGGGTCGGTGTCGCCAACGTGCTCACCGACACCGTCACCTGCGATGACCATCACAAACCGATGCTCGCGCACAGGGTAGACCGAGATCTCGACACCCGGTACTTCGATCTCGCCGAGGAGCTTTACCAGCGGTGCGCTCTCTTCACTGGGGATGCGACCGGCACGCCGGTCTGTCACCACCCCTGAGCTACCGACGGTGCCCAGGTTGCCCCTTGCCGCGATATCGGTCGGCGCCAGCTCGACGCCTACGCCAAGGGCTTCGAGCACCCCGCGCCCGATGAGGTATTTCACGGGGTCGTAGCCGAACAGCGCGAGGTGTCCGGGGCCGCTGCCAGGCGTAATCCCAGGCGCCACTGGGGTGGTCAGGCCGCACGCGCTCTGCCGTGCCAGGGCGTCGAGGTTGGGCAGCGACGCTGTTTCGAGCTCGGACCTGCCGGTATCCGGGTGGGGCAGTCCGCCGAGCCCATCGACTACGAGCATCACGATCTTGGACTCGGTGCGCTGAGACACTTCTGCCAGGTAGGGGAAGTCGATCAAGCCTTGCCCTCCAGGTCCGCCCGATTCATCAGCGCTGCCACGCCCGGCAGTGCCCTACCCTCCAGCAGCTCCAGCGAGGCGCCGCCCCCGGTGGACACGTGCGTCATATCTCCAGCCAGCCCCAGCCCTATGATCGCCTCAGCGGTCGAGCCGCCTCCGAGAATAGTCGTGGCGTGCGTCATGCCGGCCAGCTTCGTGGCAACGCGGGTTGTACCCTCGGCGAAGCTATCCCACTCGTGAACGCCGAGCGGGCCGTTCCAGACCACAGTGCGTGCCGGGTCCAACGCGTTCTCGAACGACTCGACAGTCCGGGGACCGATGTCCATGATACGCCATGTCTCGGGTATGTCGCGGACGTCGGCGACGCGGTGCGTCGCCTCTTCCGAGAACGTGTCGGCGACGACGACGTCCACCGGCAGCAACAGCTCCACACCGCGCTTGCCAGCGGCCGCGATGACATCGGCGGCCACGCTTACCAGGCCCTCCTCCACCTGCGACTCGCCCACCTCAACCCCTTCCGCCCGCAAGAATGTCGCCGCCATGCCGCCACCTATCAGCAGCGTGTCGACCCTTTCGACGAGATTGCGAAGCGCCGCGATCTTGTCCGAGACCTTGGCGCCGCCTAGGATGGCGACAAATGGGCGCTCAGGCGAGCCTAGGGCCTCGCCCAGGTAGCGGAGCTCCCGTTCCATCAGGTGTCCGGCCACCGCCGGTAGAAATCGCGTCACTCCTACTGTAGAAGCGTGCGCCCTATGGGCCGCGCCGAAGGCGTCGTTCACGTATACCTCGGCCACCGACGCCAGCTCGCGCGCGAATTCCGCGTCGTTCGCCTCCTCGCCGGCGTGGAAGCGCAGGTTCTCCAACATGATCAATCCGCCCGGTCCCATCGCGTGGACGACGTCGTATACGTCCGGCCCCACGCAGTCGGACGCCTGCGGCACCAGCTCGTCGAGGAGCTCCGAAAGCCGCCTGGAGACCGGCGCCATTCGGAGCTCCTCGACTACCCTCCCCTCGGGGCGCCCCAGATGCGAGCACAGCACTACCCTGCACTGCTGGTCGATTAGGTACCGTACGGTGGGGAGAGAGCCCACGATGCGCGAGTCGTCGCCGATCTCGGTGGTGCCCGGACGGAAGGGAACGTTGTAGTCCACGCGCACCAACACGGTCTTGCGGGCTAGGTCGATATCCTGGAGGGTGGCTTTCTGTGTCATTGCCGAGCGGGCACCCCAGAACTCCCAGGGCGCGTGGGACAGCACCAGTCGAGGATGCGGCCCTGAACGGTTTCCACCTCGCCTGGGTTTTCGACGCTGGCTATCTGGCTAAGGTCTCGCTTGGGCACGATCCAGAGACCATGGGCCTCACTCGAGGCGGACAGCTCAGGCGGAATCAGGGCCGACCAGCGAATCCACCAGCTCTCTCGCTGTCGAGATAGCCTGAGGCGATGCTCCGTCGATGCGTAGAGCTGTTTCCGCCTCCGCTCGGAGGCTCGCCAACAGCTGTTCCGAGTACTCCCTCGCGCCGAGGTCCTCCAGTACCACACGCAGCGCAGTCACGTCGTCCTGCTCCAGGACGCGCTTGAAGTATATGTCTCCGAGGCGGCGTTTCACGCTAACGTCTGCCTTCTCGAAGGCGTAGGCCACGGGTAGCAGCTTCTTCTTGTTTAGGACCTCGGTGGCGGCGTCGCTCCCCCACAGCTCCCGAATGTCTTCGTGGACCTGGGTGGCGAGGCCCAGCTTCGTCCCGGCCTCTCCAAGAGCGTCCATCGCCGCCGGTCCGGCCGACGCGACGAGCCCGCCGAGCTTCATCGCACATGAGAAGAGCGCCCCTGTCTTGCTGGCGGCCATCTCCAGGTAGGCATCGACACTGAGATCGATGCGCTCCTGAGATTCGAGGTCTTGAAAACGGCCCTCGCAGGCCTCCAAGCCTGCCTGGTCCAGGAGCTGGACAGCGCGGAACGCAGTCTCCGCACCCGCGCCGCGCTCTTGAAGCCGGAAAACCGCCAACCGGGCGAGTGCGTGCATCCCGTCGCCTGCGTTGATGGCCTGGGCCGGGCCCCACACCCACCACACGGCGTCTCGGCCGTTCCGCTGGGGGTGACCCCCCTGAACGTCGTCGTGGACCTGACAGAACCCGTCCACGAGGTCCACCCCGGCCGCTGCCGGGAGGGCTAGCTCGACGTCCCCGCCCGCCAGGAGGCAAGCCGCCAGACAGGCGACGCCGTGGCTGCGTTGAATATGGAGCGGGAGATTACCGTCGCCTCTCTGGTCTTCCCATCCCAGGTGGTAGGTCATCATCTTGTAGAGAGGCATCTGCCTAGTTTGCATCAGGTCGCGCAGCTCGGCATCGACCAGCGCGGAGAGGTCGTCGATGGCCTTTGTCAACGTTGCGGTCTGTCGGACGTCATGGGAGCCGAAGTCGCTTGGTCCGCTTTCGACGGCCTTACGGCCACTCTGCAACCGCACACCTCTTCGATCTCGCGTTGATGGACCGCGCCCTGACGTGTGATGACAGGCGTGTCGCCGGACAGGTCCAGCACGGTGGACGCGACGCCTACGGGACTGGGCCCACCGTCGACGATCAGGTCGACCTCGTCTCCCAGGGCAGTGCGGACCATTTCTGCGGTGGTCGGTCCAGACTCACCGGTACGGTTGGCGCTGGTGCCTGTTATCGGAGCGCCGAGACCCCGCGCTATGGCGCGCGGGACCCAATGGTCCGGGACTCTCAGCGCGACTGTTTGCCGCCCCCCCGAGACGACTCCCGAAACGCCCGCCGCTTTAGGCAGCACCAGCGTGAGCGCTCCGGGGAAGAATTGTTCGGCCAAGCGCCAGGCGATGTCCGGGACCTCGGAAGCGAACCGCGCCATGTCGCCGGCGTCGGCAAGCAAGAGTGGAAGCGGCTGCGTCCTCGGCCGCCCCTTGATCTCGAACAGCCGCTCTACCGCCCTCTCATCCAGCGCAGCCGCCGCCAGCCCGTATAGGGTATCCGTGGGGATGCACACGACTCCGCCGCCGCGAAGGATGTCCACCGCTGCGTCGACCTGTCTATTGAGCGCGTCGTCGCGCGGCGCTTGTAATGAATCGGTTTTAGTGCTCATGATAAGGCCGGGAGCAGCCCTTGGTCGGCCTGGCTGCGCCGTGTGGATTATAGCATCCGTTGAACCTCGGGCTGCCGAATCCGCATGGAGAACCCCCTAACTCAGACGCACAGGACTCGCACAAAAAGTCTCGCTCGGTGAATTGTCGTTCGACAGACTCAGAGCCTGCGCTGAGCTTGCCGAAATGACGAACGATGAGTTTCAAACTACGTTCGTGGTGAGCCCTTCGGCTACGATCAAGACAGGCCTGTCGAAGAACGGCCCCGCGTTGCGAATTTCAAGCTAGTCTCTTGTTACACAAGGGGGTTTGGAAGGATTGCGGCTCAGCCGGACGTCTGCGGGCGTCAGTATCTACGATGCGTACTCTTGACCGTCGAAACGGAGCGGTGCTAGCCTTGGTGCACACTCGCCCATGACCGACGAAACCAGCCCCCCAAGAGCAAAGACAAATGACGTGCCGGGGGTTTCTGCCGATCAGGGGCCGGATACGCATCGACGTATGAACGGCGCTGCCGAATCGGTGCTGGTGGTCGACTTCGGCTCCCAGTACAGCAGGCTCATAGCGCGCCGCGTCAGGGCGGCCCACGTCTACTGTGAGATCGTCCCTCACGACGCGACGTGGGACACCGTGGCGCCGCTCAATCCCAAGGGCGTCATCCTCTCCGGGGGGCCCGCCAGCGTGTACGAACCGGGGGCCCCTACACCGCCGGCGTGGGTCTTCGACCGCGGCCTCCCGGTGCTGGGGATATGCTACGGCCTGCAAGTACTCGCCCACGAGTTCGGGGGGAAGGTAGCGCCGGCGGCGAAGCGAGAGTATGGTCACGCCGATCTGCACCAGAGCTCCCCCGGCCACCCACTGTTCCGGGGTCTGCCTTCGACGATGCCGGTCTGGATGAGCCACGGGGACCAGATTGCCGAGCTGCCGCCGGGGTTCGCCTCGTTGGCTCACACCGATAACTCCCCCGTGGCTGCAGCGGGCAACGACCACGGGATACTCGGGATCCAGTTCCATCCCGAGGTCGCGCACACGCCCGATGGGGCGGCCCTGCTGAAGAACTTCGTCCACGGGATCTGCGGGTGCCGGGGCCTCTGGACGCCGTCGAATTTCGTAGCCCAGGCGGTCCAGCGCGTCAGGGACCAGATCGCTGACGGGAGAGTCATCTGCGCCCTATCTGGCGGGGTGGACTCCGCGGTGGCGGCAAGCCTGATACATCGAGCTGTGGGCGAACAGCTTACATGCATATTCGTCAACAACGGCCTCCTGCGCCGGGAAGAGCCGGAGCGTCTACTCGAGACGTTCCGCAAGCACCTCAGTATGGACGTCGTCTATAGCGACGATTCAGAGACCTTTCTGGGCGAGCTACGCGGAGTGGTGGACCCGGAGCAGAAACGGAGAGTCATCGGGCGCGAGTTCATCAGGGTTTTCGAGCGGGAGGCCCGACGGCTGGGGCGGGTCGATTTCCTTGCTCAAGGCACGCTCTACCCGGATGTCATCGAAAGCAAAACGGCGGAGAGCGGCGTGTCCGCCAAGATCAAGACCCACCACAACGTAGGTGGCCTTCCGGACGACATGAAGCTCAAGCTCGTCGAGCCGCTCCGGTATCTCTTCAAGGACGAGGTTCGGGAGATGGGGCTCGAGCTGGGCTTGCCCGAGGATATGGTGTATCGCCAGCCGTTCCCGGGCCCTGGGCTAGCGATCCGGCTTATAGGCGAGGTGACCGTGGACAAACTGGAGGTGCTGCGCGCTGCCGACTGGATAGTCATGGACGAGATCAAGGCCGGCGGACTCTACCGCGAGCTATGGCAGAGCTTCGCGGTGCTGGCGGATACGCGGACCGTCGGCGTCACGGGTGACCACCGTACCTACGGCTCCGTCGTCGCCGTGCGCGCGGTCACCAGCGACGAGGCGATGACCGCCGACTGGGCGCGGCTGCCCTACGAGGTGCTTGCGCGAATCTCCACCCGGATCGCCAACGAGGTGCCGGGCGTTAACCGCGTCGTCTACGACGTGACGAGCAAGCCTCCGGGGACCATCGAGTGGGAGTAGCCCGTAATCGTAGCGTCATGTATTCCCGTAGGCGCAGGTTTCAAACCTGCCCTCTTTCCTGGCGCAACGCACGATATTCCCGAAGCGGAGTCATGACGGTTGTTGAGATTCGACCCTGATAAACACCACCGCCGATCAGTGCGCCTTCGCGGCTACGACTACAGCACTCCGGGAGCCTACTTTGTCACGATCTGCTCTTGGCAGCGTAAGTGCATGTTCGGCGAGGTCGTCGACGACGAGGTGCGTCCGAATGAGATCGGCCAGGCCATCGCCGAGACATGGGCGCGCCTGTCACAGCACTATTCGAGTGTCGAACTCGACGAGTTCATCGTGATGCCGAACCACATACACGGGGTCATTCTTTTGAAGGAACCCGCTTCTGATGTCGCGGGAGACAGGGCAGGTTTGAAACCTGCCCCTACACCGAACCAACGGCGGCGCCACGGTCTACCTGAGGTCGTTCGTGGGTTCAAGACATTCTCGGCCCGTCGGATCAATTCGTTGCGCGGTAATCCCGGCGCTCCGGTCTGGCAGCGCAATTACTATGAACATGTCGTCCGAAATGAAGAAGAACTGAACCGGATAAGACAATACGTCCGGGATAATCCAGTCAAATGGTCAGACGACGTCGACAATCCAAAGAACATCGCGTATTCGATTGATGCACGTATATTTCGCCCAGCGAGTATGTCTTTCGTAGGGGCAGGTTTCAAACCTGCCCTCGGATCGCGTCGGAGCGCGCTGCCAAGGAACGAAGGCTCTACCACATGAAGGTCCTCGTTGTGGGGAACGGCGGCCGTGAGCACGCCATCGCCTGGAAGCTCAACCAGAGCCCCAACGTCGATAGCCTCGTAGTTGCGCCCGGCAACGCGGGGACCGCCGCCTTTGCCGAGAACATCGCCATCGCCCCCACCGACCTGGACGCCCTTCTCGATTACGCCGAGGAAGAGTCGGTCGACCTCACGATCGTGGGGCCGGAAACACCTCTCGCAGATGGCATCGCGGACCGGTTTCAGGAAGCCGGGCTGGCGGTCTTTGGGCCGACAGCCGCCGCCGCTCGCATCGAGACGAGCAAGAGCTTCGCGAAAGAGCTAATGGTGCGCCACGGAATCCCCACCGGTCGCGCCGAGGTCTTCGACGACTTCGATGCGGCAACCCGCTACGTGCGGGACTGTACGATGCCCGTGGCGGTAAAGGCGGACGGGCTCGCCGCCGGCAAGGGCGTCGTAGTGGCAAACACCCGCCGGGAGGCCGAGGAAGCCCTGCGACAACTCATGCTGGAGAAGGAGCTCGGGGACGCCGGCGAACGGGTGCTTATCGAGGAGTTTCTCGAAGGGCCGGAGATCAGCGTTTTTGCTTTCGTGGACGGAGAGGTGGTGTCGCCGATGGTCGCGGCCTGCGACTACAAGCGGGCATTCGACGGCGACTCAGGGCCTCTTACAGGGGGGATGGGAGCCTACAGCCCGCCCTCCGACGACCTGTGGAACGATGACATGCGCCGCCGAGTCCGAGCTGAGATTATGGAGCCAGTCGCACGGGCGATGGTTGAAGAGGGATGCTCGTACCGCGGCGCCCTATACGCCGGCCTAATGATCACGGGAGACGGGCCAAAGGTGATCGAGTTCAATTGCCGCCTGGGCGACCCCGAGACACAGGTCGTCCTGCCGAGACTGAGGTCCGACCTGCTGGATGTCATGTCGGCGGTGGCGCTCGGCGACCTCAGCGGCGTATCCCTGGACTGGGACCCTCGGGTCTGCGTGGGCGTCGTCATCGCCTCAGGGGGGTACCCTGGCGAATACGAGAGGGGGTACCCGATTCGGGGCATCGAAGACGTCGATAGCGAGGTCATGGTGTTCCACGCCGGCACCCTCGCGAGGAACGGTGACCCGCCCGCAGTAGTATCCGCCGGCGGTCGAGTGCTGACGATAGCCGCCCTCGGTGAGACGTACGAAGAGGCGCGCCGCAGAGCTTATGACAACGCAGCCCGCGTGCGATTCGAGGGCTCCTTCTACCGCGGGGACATCGCCCTACTAACCTAGCGACGGGCCCGTAAACTCCGCGCTCTACTCGGCGCACGCACAATCTCGCTGACCTACGGGAAAAGTCCCACGCTTCTATTGGTCCCCGGCCGTGCGTTTGCCCTGGCCCCTTCCGCGTCGCATCTGGCCTGCGCGATAATAGCGTAACTGAAGTAGGAATTAGGGGAAGCTAGCCTTTGTTAACTACTTCGTGGGCCCGGAAGACGCTAATCGCGCTGATGGCGCTTGGCGTATTGCTGGTCCTGTTCTTCGCTTTCGACTGGTTTCCAGCCCTCGACGACGTCCGTGAGGAGGTCCGGGGCGTTGGGGAGCCTGAGTTGCGTTGCGTCCAGGGCGTTTGCGAGGAAGTGGCCCCATCACCCCCCTTGTTGGAACGGTGGTGGCGGACTTCGATCGTCTACCTCCAAATCGTCGCCTTGGGAATGCTGCTCGCGACCGTAGCCGCCGCGACCACGGAGGCATTGCTGTCGGGTGCGCGTGGCACTGAGCAACCGGCCCCTGCGAAGAGAGCGGGACTGCCTGGGCGGAACCCGGCAGAGGTGTCGTCCGCTAGTACTTTGTTAGCTCTGGATCTCCCTGGACTAGTGATGGCCGCGCTCGTCTTTGGCCCTCTCCTTGGTATAAGCCGGTTCGTCTTGGCGTTCTTCGCTGCGATCTTGGTGGGGCCGGTCCTCTTCCGGTCCTTTGGCGCAAGGACACGCGAACACCAGGCAGACGCCGAGGAGGGGACGGCTGCTCCTGCCGAAGAAGCCTCGCAGTCCTGGTCACATGAGCTGAAGGAAAGCGTCGCTGAGTGGGCGCTCGCTGCCCGGCGCTACCTTTTGGCGCTGGCACTCATCGTTCTCGTGACCAGCATCATCGCCGGTCCGGCCCTGGACCTTGTGAGCGCCCAGGCTATGGACGAGGTGGTGGGCGACGGCGTCGTCGGCATCGTCCTGGCAGCCACGGTTGGCCTGCTTATCGGCCCCCGACTGCTATTGGCTGTACCTGCCGCGTTGTTGCTGGTAGTGATGGGGATGGGCTTGGCCCCGGTAGCAGCTCTCCTATTTGTTGTGGCAACCCCAGGCCGCGTGGGCCTCCGTAGTCTCGCAAAGCTCTCGCCGCGAAGCCGTGAGGCCGGGCTCACGGCAGCAACTTGGGCTGTTGGAATCGCTGGTGGGCTTGCGCTCTTGCAGCTCTCTGCCCTACCCGGTAGCGATACTTCGGTCGCCCGTACGTCGGACCCCAGCGCCCCAACGATCTTTGCGGACGCGACCGAGATCTCGGGGACGGGTTTCGTCCACACCCAGCACGAGGAGATGTTCCCGTTTGGCGGGGGAGTCGTGGTCTCCGACTTCGACGGGGATGGGCTGGACGACATCTTCGTCGCGAACTCCAACGGCCCCAACGCACTCTATCGTAACGATGGGGATGCGACGTTTACCGACGTCGCCGAGATGGCTGGCGTTGACGACGCACTTGGCAGAAGCAACGGTGGGTGCGCCGCCGACTACGACAACGACGGCGACCGGGACTTGTACCTGACCAACTACGGGCCCAGCAGACTTTTCGCCAACAATGGGGACGGTACCTTCACGGATGCCACCGCCCAGGCGGGGGTCCATGACCCCAGCTCGGGAGGCCCGGACGACGCCGGAGACCTGGATGTTAAGAGGTCGATGGGATGCGCGTGGGGCGACTACGACGCGGACGGGTTTGTAGACTTGATAATCGTCCGGCATCTGCACGAGTACGGGGCCATGACGATGTCGAACAGAGACTTCTATGAACGTACAGGTGGACTGGTCCTCTTCCGGAACAACGGCGATGGCACTTTTGTTGACACGACCACGCTTCTCGGCGAGACCGAGAGGACTAGGATGATCGCGGGCGACAACATCGTGCCTGAGGGTGAGCCTGTACGGGATACGGATGTTACAAGGGGCGTCGACTTCAATGAGATTTGGGGCACAGGATTCCAGCCGGGCTGGGCCGATTTCGACAACGACGGCGACCTGGACCTTTACGTCGTCAACGACCTTGGACTTGAGATTCAGCCCAACGTGATGTGGCGGAACGACGGCCCCGGCACCGATGGGGATTGGGTCTTCTCCGACGTCTCGATTGAGTCGAACGCCAACCCCTCCATCAACGGCATGTCCTTAGCCGTGGCGGACTACGATCGAGACGGGTTTTTGGACGTGTTCATGACCAATATTGGGGACAACGTTCTGCTACGCCACGATGGCAACAGCCTATCCTTCACCGACGTGACTCAGGAGGCGGCAGCAGCCGTCGGCAAGATAGGCGACGAGAGTAGAGTGGCCTGGGGCGCCGTCTTCTTCGACTTCGATAACGATATGGACGAGGACCTCTACGTCGTCAGCGGCCACTTGAACTTTGTCTTCCCAGTCAACCCGAAGGAGCAGCCCAACGTTCTCCTTCGCAACGATGGCGGTGCGTTCAGCGACGTATCGAACATCAGCGGGGCTGATGACGCCGGCGTGGGCCGAGGCGCCGCCTACCTCGACTTCAACGGCGATGGCTGCCTCGACCTATTCATAACGAACTACGGCCAGCAGGCCAAACTACTCCAGAACGCGTGCGATACCGGCAATAGCTGGCTGGTGATTCAGCCCGTGGGCACCGTGAGCAACCGGGACGGCATTGGCGCGCGCATCTCAGTTGTGACGGGAGATGTGACGCAGATAAGGGAGATCGCCAGCGGCGCAAGCCAGATGGGCCAGAACATGCTCGCTGCGCACTTCGGTATGGGCTCCGCCCAGACGGCGGACGTGGTCACGGTGAGGTGGCCGAGCGGTGTGGAGGTGACGCTCGCCGACGTGGCGTCAAACCAACGGGTGATAGTGACCGAGCCGCGCTGATACGGGCTGCCGGCGGGGATTCGGCCGTGTCACGCTGAGTCCCGCCTCGGGGCGAAGAGTCTAAGGGCGCAGTCGGCTCTATCGCCGTAGTGGTTGATGCCAACGCCCCTTAGATTCTTCGCTGCGCCCGGAATGACATTGCCTACCTATGCGCACTGCTGAGACGACCACATCGCCCGCCTGATGTCACACGGAGTCTCATGGCCCCTCGGTTCCGACACCCCTGCAGTCCCGCCTCTATGTTCCACCCTTGGCGCCCAGTTGCTCCAGCAACCCCAGCCCGTCCCACGCGTCCCAGCCCTCCATGACCTGTCCGTCGACGATGCGGTCGAAGCTCATCCCGGTGACACTGACGCGTTTGCCTGTGGGCGCGAGCCCTTTGTACTCGCCCTTGTGGGTGCCTGTCAGCGTCCATCGGGTGGCGACTCGGTCGCCCTGCGCAACCACGTCGTCCAGGTCAATCTGGATGTCTGGGAAGGCTTTATGGATCACGAGCCACTGTGCCTTGAATGCCTCGAGCGAAGTCCCGAACTCGGGGTTGTGACCCACGGCATCGGGGGCGATCATGGCGTCTGCCGCGTCGACGTTGTGCTGGTTCCAGATCTCCTGGAAAAACCTTCGTATTGTTGCTGCGTTCTCTATTTCCGACACTGATCACCTCCGTTACCTGCTGAGTAGATTGTTGGCCCCACCGCTACGACTGACTTGCTAGCCCAGTCCTTACATTCCTCGCTGCGTTTGGAATGACAGGAGGCTGGTCTTCGTGCGCGATGCAATGCTAGACGCAGACCGTCTGCCGCGCTGGGAGCTCCTTGACATCGGGGTCCGCTTGAATTGTGCCCTGGATCAGGCCGAAAAGCTCTCGGAGCTTTTGCCCCTTGGGGCCCGGGTCGCCTCCATATATCTCGTCAACCCATTCAACCGTCTTGGTCGATTCGCCATTCGTGACTTTCAGACGATACGTAGTGGTTGGCGCGCCGGGCTCAAGGACTCGCACGTTGAACCTCTCCGGGTAGCTGAAGAAAGCGACCTCGATCACCTTGTCATATATCGCCGTGAGCTGAACGTCAGTAAGACCGATCGGGATGGTCGAGAACAGGCCCACGTTGATTTCCTTCACATACGTGCCCTGAAATAGGTCAAGGGTATCGGTCAGGCAAGCCCCCGCGGAGAACGAGAACGCGAAGTTCGGCTGGAGCACAGGTGGCGGGACGATCACGGTGGCTGCTGGCGAGGGAGGGCCGACCGTAACATCTCCGCCTGCAGTGACCTCGGAACTTGACCCCGGCTGGGCCGCATCTCCGCATGAGGCCGCCGCGATCATTGCGGCAAGTACGACCAATTGCAGACCCATAGTGCTGATCGTGCGACTCATCGAAGTGCTCTCCAAAGGCCGATCACGTTCGTTTTCTCGGCCAGTATTGTCCGGCGAACCGCGGTCCTGATTGATGACAGCGTTCGTGGGTGCGAACTCAAGCCCCGCCTAGTATAATCGCCGCGGCGATCACAAGAATATCAGGCTGGCAAATCGGTGCTTGCCCCCCTGAGCAGATCGAATGGAAAGAGAGGATGGACCCATGCCGCTTGTTGGCGTCGTAATGGGGAGCAAGTCCGACGAGGGTGTGTTGCAAGAGACTTCGGAGGTGCTGGGACAAATGGGAGTCGAGCACGAGCTCGTGGTGGCCTCCGCGCATCGCACGCCAGAGAAGGTGCGTGAGTACGCTCAGACGGCCCGCGAGCGTGGCATAGAGGTGCTCATAGCGGCCGCGGGCGGCTCGGCCGGACTGCCGGGCGTCCTCGCTTCCTGGACCACCCTTCCTATCATCGGGATACCCCTGCCCTCCAGCGACCTCAAGGGTGTGGATGCGCTCTACGCCATCGCCCAGATGCCCCCGGGCATTCCGGTGGCCTGCGTCGCCGTGGGCTCGTGGGGAGCGCGGAACGCGGCGTTTCTGGCCGCTCAGATCCTGGGGGCCAAACACGAGAACATCCGGAAGGCCTACGACGAGTATCGCGAAGGGCTGAAGAGCCGCTAATAGCTTGGGCGGTCAACGCGGTTCTGAAAGGTCTGACGCCCTGCTGCCCACGCTGGCGTGCCCCAAGGGCCGAATCTGCGCCGTCGCGGCCCAGCCAGCTTCTGAACGACAACAACCGACATTTAGCTGCGTGTGAACTTACGGAGGGTTAGTTGATAGAGCGGTACGCCCGGCCGCAGATGAAGGCGGTCTGGTCGAACGAGAGCAAGTACGACAAATGGCTCTTGGTCGAGCTTGCCGCGTGCGAGGCGTGGGCCGCGGAGGGCGTCGTCCCCCAGGAGGATATGGCCCGCCTCAGGGCCGCCTCTTACGACGCCGAACGGCTCAAGGCGGAACTGGAGGCCGGCAGCCGGCACGAGATGACCGCGTTTCTCTCCTCCGTCACCGTGTCCCTCGGCCCCGAAGGCCGTTGGCTCCACCTGGGCCTGACCACCAGCGACGTCTGGGACACCGCGACCAGCCTGCAGCTTGTGGAGGCGACGGACCTTCTCGACGAGGATGTGCGCGTGCTGATGGACGCGCTGAAGCAGCGGGCTCTGGAGCACAAACACACCCTGATGATCGGGAGGACCCATGGAGTTCACGCAGAGCCCATGACCTTCGGCCTAAAGCTCGCGCTGTGGTGGGACGAAATGCGCCGCAACCGCCTCAGGCTGGCGCAGGCAAGAGAGGCGATAGCGGTGGGAAAGCTGTCCGGGCCCGTAGGGACCCATGCATCTGTGCCCCCGTCGGTGCAGGACTACGTCTGCGATCAGCTTGGGCTCGAATCGGCGCGAGTTTCCAGCCAGGTCCTCCAACGGGACAGACATGCCCAGTTCGTGACGACCCTGGCGCTCGTTGCCGCGTCGTTGGAGAAGTTCGCTACAGAGGTCCGTTCTCTCCAGCGGACTGAGATTCGCGAGGTCATGGAGGACTTCCCGGAAGGGCAACCCGGATCGTCGTCCATGCCGCACAAGAGGAACCCGGAGCTATCCGAGCGCGTGTGCGGCCTCGCCCGACTGATAAGGGGCTACGCGGTGACCGCGATGGAGAACGTCGCGCTGTGGGGCGAGCGCGACATCAGCCACTCCTCAACCGAGCGCATAGTGCTGCCGGATGCCTGCATGGCCCTGGACTACATGCTCGACGTGTTCGCCGGGGTTATTCGCGACCTCCACGTGTTCCCAGAGCGCATGCGTCACAACATGGAGTCGACGAGAGGCGTGCTATTCTCGCAACGCGTCTTGCTCGCCCTGGTGGAGAAGGGCGTGAGCCGGGAAGCCGCGTACGAGACGGTGCACCGCAACTCCATGGAAAGCTGGAAGCAGGACAAGGACTTCCGGGAGCTTCTTTCCTCGGACCCGGACGTTGGCGCTCACCTGGACGCTGGCGACATCGATGGCCTATTCAACTACGAGTATTATGTGCGGCACGTCGACGACATTTTTCGTAGGGTTGGAATATAACAGGAGTAGTCCAGAATGACGGTAATCATGGAATCGACCCTGCCGGACCTCTTGTACAGGGGAAAGGTCAGGGACACACACGACCTGGGAGGCGGCAGTCTCTTGATGGTCGCCACTGACCGCATCTCAGCCTTCGACGTGGTCCTGCCGACCGGAATTCCTGACAAAGGGGCCGTGCTTTGCGGGATGTCGGCGTTCTGGTTCGAGCGCACCAAACACCTGGTACCCAATCACTTGATCGCCCTGGCGGCAGGCCGAAGCGACCTGTCGTTGCCGGACGAGCTTGGACGGAGGGCGATGGTGGTGCGCAGAGCGGAGCGTGTCGACGTCGAAGCTATAGTAAGGGGCTACATAACCGGGTCGGCATGGGCCGAGTACAAGGTCAGCGGCACCGTCTCGGGTATCCCCATGGCGCCCGGCCTGGTGGAGGGAGATAAGTTCGCGGAACCGCTGTTTACCCCCACGACCAAGGCGGAGGAGGGCCACGACGAGAACATGACCGTCGAAGAGGTGGAGGACCTGGCCGGCGAGGACGTGGCCCGGAAAATGGCGGAAACGGCTATCGCAGTCTACAACTTCGCCCACGAGCTCGCGCTGCAGAAAGGGATCATAATCGCGGACACCAAGATGGAGTTCGGCTTCATCGATGGTGAGTTCTGCCTGATCGACGAGCTGCTGACGCCCGATTCGAGCCGCTTCTGGGACACCGACGGCTACGCGCCCGGAAAATCTCAGCCCAACTTCGACAAACAGTTCGTGCGGGACTGGCTCAACGAGCAGGGATGGGACCACGAGCCACCCGCGCCGGAGCTGCCACCAGACATCGTCGAAAGGACCCGCCAACGATACCTTGAGGCGCACCGCCGGTTGACCGGCGAGGCGCTGCCTAGCACAATGTAGTGTGACCTTACGCTGAGAGGTTTCCCGGTTAGCACGTCGTAGGGGCAGGTCTGGAACCTGCCCCTGCCCAGGTCTAAGGGCCGGGTCTTCTCGACGACGGGCAATACACGAAAGGGACCAGACTTACCGCGCATATGTCTACGCAATCACGACGACGAGGGAGGATGACACCATCGCAGGCGAGGGCTGCCAGGCGCGAACGGCGACAGCGCCGCGGCCGCATCAAAAAAACGGCCGGGCTTGCGGCGATCGCGGCGGTCGGCTTGGTGTTCATATTCGCTCTATTCGCGCCCAACCTTTCCCCTTTCCTGGGTTCGGGGAGCGGCGGCGAGAGCGACTTCGACGAGAGGGTCGACGGGGTGGTAGGAGGACGCGGCAATCTGCACATCTCACGCGATGAGACGCTGCCCGATGCGTACACTTCGGTCCCCGCTACGTCAGGTTGGCACTACTCGGACCTTGCAGCGCCTGCGGCCTGGGGCGTGCACGACGAGCCCATACCGGACCCCGCGCTGGTCCACAACCTGGAGCACGGCGGTGTCGGAGTGCACTACGACTGCCCGGAGGGCTGCGACGAACTGGTTGTTCAGCTGAAGGACCTGGTCCTGCGCTTGCAGCAGCAGGTGTCGAACAAGATCATCATGGCGCCTTACCCAGGCATGGGTTCCAGGATCGCGCTAACGGCGTGGACTTACATCGACAAATTCGAGCAATTCGACGAAACAAGGACTGGCGATTTCGTCGTGGCGCACGTGAACTCCCACATCGCCCCCGAGCCGCTGGCGCCCTAGATCCAGATGTTCCTGGCGCGCGTCTTCATCACGCTCAAGCCCACCGTCAACGACCCCGAGGGACTTACCATAATGGGTGGGCTGCACGAGTTGGGGTTCGACACCGTGCGCAGCGTCCGCTCCGGCACCTACATGGAGGTCAGCCTCGACGAGGATGGCGAGGCCGAGGCCGACAGCAAGGTGCAGATCATGTGCGACAAGCTGCTCGCTAACCCCGTGATCGAGGAGTACCGCTACGAGCTGGAGCGGGCAGAATGAGAGAGCACCGGCCCCTCTAGGCTAGCGGATAGTAGCCGTACAGGGGCAACCCCCATTCCCCTACTCTATCGTGCCCTTGGTGCTGGGTACATCGCCGCTAGACCTCTCGTCGACCGAGAGCGCTGTGCGCAGCGCGCGGGCTAGTGCTTTGAATACGGCCTCCGCCTTGTGGTGGTTGCTGGCCCCCGCCAGGACCCGCACGTGGAGGTTGAAGCGCCCTTCTCTGGCGAGGCTCTCGAGGAAGTGCTCCACGAGGCTGGCAGGCAGCTCCCCCAGGTCGGTATCGGTCAGCGACGTATCGATAGCCGGATAGCCTCGTCCCCCGAAGTCGACGACAGCCAACGCCAACGCCTCGTCCAGCGGGACGTAGGCGTGACCCATGCGGGTGATACCTCGCGCCTCTCCTACGGCTTGTCTGAGAGCGCGACCCAGCACGATGGCTGTGTCTTCGACGAGGTGGTGCCACCCGGTCTCCACGTCTCCCTTGGCGGAGACCTTCAGGTCGATGAGGCCGTGCCTAGAGAGTTGAGCGAGCAGGTGATCGAACATGCCGTTGCCCGTGTTGATCTCGTACTGGCCCGTCCCGTCGACGTTGAGCTCGACCCAAACCTGGGTCTCGCCCGTCTGTCGACTCAGCTTAGCTTCTCGGCTCTCCACGGCTCACTCCTGTTCTCATACTAGCTCGCTCAGCGCCTCGATTAGCGCATCGTTCTGCGCCGGCGTGCCTACGCTGGTCCTGATGTAGTCCTTAAGGCGGGGATGGCCGAACCTACGGAGGAATATTCCCAGGCTCGCCAGCGCTTCGAACACCGCCGCCGCCCGCCCGGGAGCGAGTTCAAAGAGGATGTAGTTGCCGCCCGAAGGCAGCGGCCTGATCCCCCGCATCTTTTCCAGCATGGAGAAGACGCGCCCTCTCTCTTCGACTACCAGCTTCACCTGGGCCAAAAGGAAGTCGGTGTCCTCCAGCGATGCAAGTGCCGCCACCTCCCCGCCCGAGTTAACGTTGTACGGCGACTTTATGGAGATGATGCGGCTTACCAGCGCAGGGCTCATGAAGCCATACCCCACCCGGAGGCCGGCCAGAGCCGCCCATTTGCTGAATGTTCTCAAGACCACGAGGTTCTCATACTCGTGGACGAGCCCGGCGGCGGTCTCGCCGGAGAACTCGTAGTACGCCTCGTCCACGGCTACTACAAGGCCGGTATCCAGCAGTGCCCGCAGCTGTTCTTCGGTCGCCGGGTTCCCCGTCGGGTTGTTCGGCGAGTTGATGAACACCATCTTGGTGCGGGAGTCGACAGCGTCCACCACTCCAGGCACGTCGATCTCGAAATCGGCGTCGCGGGGGACGGACTTCACCTCTGCGCCGGCTATGGCGGCACAGAAGGTGTACATCCCGAATGTTGGGTCGCAGTCCAGAACGCGGTCTCCCGGAGAGACGAAGAGCCTGAACAGCAGGTCGATCAACTCGTCGCTCCCTGCCCCGGCGATGACACGCTCCGGGTCCACTCCGTAGTAGTCTCCGATAGCCTGCCGGAGTCGGCGCTGCAGAGGGTCCGGGTATATCTCAGTGGGCAGACTGGCCAATGCCTCCGCGACCTTCGGGGAAGGGCCGTACGGGTTCTCGTTCGCGTTGAGCCGGATGACCTTGTCGGCCGGAATCCCCGCCTGCTCCGCCATTCGCTCCAGCGGCTCCGCCGGATCGAAAGTCTTGATCGTCCTGAGATGCGGCAATACGAGGCTGTCGACGTCTTTCTTCAAGAGCTTCACCGTTCCGTTTGAGATACGTTTGCAGATAGCTCGTGGCGGATTTCAGCCGCCTCGGCGTGGCCGGTCAGCCCCTCGGCGCGGCCAATGACGGAGGCCGGGTCCGTTAGCTTTGACGAAGTCTCGCGGTCGAGTCCGACGACCGGCATGAACCTCAGGAACGAGCGCACGTTCACCCCCGAGCTGAATCTCGCCGTGCCGCCGGTGGGCATGACGTGACTGGGCCCGGCGACGTAGTCGCCTAGCACCTCGTGGGAGAACTCGCCGATGAACACAATTCCGGCGTTTCGCACCCTGTCGACGTACGACTCCGCGTCTCTAACCATCAGGCCCAGGTGCTCGGGGGCGAACTCGTTGGCCAGCGTCAGCGCGTCCTCGATCTCGTCGACGATAGCTATGCAGCCCCGCCCATCCATCGATGCCGACGCGATGGCTTTGCGATCGAGTCTCTCGACTCTCACGGCAACCTCTTTGTCGACTTGCTCGGCGAGCACCTCGGACGTAGTAATCAGGACCGGCGTGGCCAGCTCGTCGTGCTCGGCCTGAGCCAGGAGGTCCGCCGCGCAAAGCGTGGGGTTGGCGCCCTCGTCGGCGATGACAACAGTCTCGGTTGGTCCGTATAGCCCGTCGATGCCTACTTCTCCGTACACCGCCTTCTTCGCCAGGGTCACGAATACGTTGCCGGGCCCGCACACAACGTCGACGCGAGGGACCTCATCCGTGCCAAACGCCATCGCGGCTATCGCCTGCGCGCCGCCGATTCGGAACACGCGGTCGGCGCCTGCCATGTCCGCGGCGACGAGCAGGCCGGGGTCGACGGCGCCATCCGGACCGCAGGGCGTCGCTACTACGATCTCCCTCACTCCGGCTACGCGGGCCGGGACCACCGTCATAAGTGCTGTGGAGATCAGCGGGGCCGTCCCCCCGGGGACGTACGCCCCAACGCGGTCCACGGCGTGTACCGACTCCCCGTAGCCTTCTGAGGCGTCCATCCAGCCGCCGGGGAGGGTCGCCTCCTGATATCGGCGTATACGGCTCTCGGCGAGTCGTAAAGCGCCGATCAGGCCCTCCGGGACCCTGTCGTAAGCGTGCTCGATTTCAGAGCGCGGCACCTCCAGCTCGTCAAGGTCCACGCCTTCCAGGCGACGAGCGAGGTCGCGAATGGCTGCATCGCCGCCCTCCCTCACCGACTGCACAATCCTGTCTACTACCTGCAGCGGTGTGAGCGCTTCCCCAAAGGCTGCGGTCGTCCTCTGCTGTACATGTGGCGGAACGGCAGCCAGGTCCAGCCGGCGCAACGCTGCCAGCGCCTCTCGGGCCGGCCCCAATCCGCGGACCGTTCTCATTCCAGGTACTCCCTCACGGCGTTCGCCATTCTGTCGATTGCGGAACTCCGAAAGTGCTCCAGCGCGTCGGGCGAAACCACCTGTAACAGGCGCTCGCGGCTCTGCGGCATCTCGGCAAGAAATTCGTCGGCCATTCGATGAGCGGGGTGGCCCTCATCTCCTGAGGCTATGCGGCGGGCCATGAACCTTAGCCGCTCCCACGTGAAGTCCCGCCCGACCAGCTCGACGACCCACTCGAGCCATTCACCCAGAGTCTCCGGCGCGATAAAGTCGAGGTCTACCGGACTCTCCGCCTCGGCAACAAGATGCATCGCGGGCTTGACGGCAGACATCGAGCGGCGGTCCAGCTCGAGCTGCAAGGCCCTGTCGGCGATCTTCCCTTGCACCTCGTCACTGTAAACGTGGAGGTTGCCGAAGTAAGGCCGGTAGAGCTCCAAGATCCAAGCCTCGTCAAGCACCAGGTGAGTGACGTACCCGGCGACGAAGGCGCGCGTTGAACTCTCGACACTTCCGTTCCGCAAGTCTGGGTGGGCCTCGAACAGTCCCTTCGTCCCCTCACCGACCTCGCGGAAGCTCAGGGGCGCGAAGTGGTACTCTGCTCTCGCGCGCTTCGTAATTGCCCGCACGTCTGGGGCAGTACTTCCAAGCAGGTAGTGGCCCAGGTCGGCGTTGAGCGTCGGGTGGCTTACGCGTTTAGCGGCCTCGTGGGCGAGGTCGATGTGGGCCGGCAGGTTAGGCACCCGGTCCCCCGTCGGTTAGCCGCGCGACGGCCTTGCTCTCGGAGTGGAAGACGTAGTCGGGCTGGGAGACCGTAACGCTACTCCCTCCGATCTCACGGAACCTCTCCACGGCCGATAGCGCCTTGTCCTTCTCGACGATCACGGTGACAGCGAACCACCCTTCGCCGTCCAGCGTGTATACCTTCGATATCGTGGGACCCCTGAGACCGGATATGTCCCCTCTGTCGAGGACGTATTCAGCGACCTCCTGCGGAGCATCCCCTTTCATATTGGCGGTGACGCTATAGAACTCCTTAGCGCTCAAGTGCGCCTCAATGCGCTCCACGAGTCCCGTGGCGAGGCGCAGCTTCTCGGACGAACCACTCAGAAGCGCGCGATTCCCGATCAGGCACGCGGTCGAGCTCATAACGGACCCGCCGAGTATGGTCTTGAGCCTGTTCTCCTTTAGCGTAGTCCCCGTGGATGATATGTCCGCGATTACGTCTGCGTAGCCCATAGCCGGCGCTGCCTCCAGCGTGCCGCTGGCGGGGACCAGCGAGAAGTAGCTCACGCCGCTCTTGAGGAGAAAACGCTCTACGAGCCGCGGGTACTTGGTTGCTATCCGGAGTTGCCATCCCTGTTCCCTGAACTCCATCGAGAGGTCCGCGAGGTCGGCCACCGACGAGACGTCGACCCACGAGTCGGGCACGCCGATTACCAGCTCGGAGTGGCCAAAGCCGAGATTTTCTATAACGATATGAGAGTTGCCGCCATCGCGCTGGGACTCGATAAACTGGTCCTGGCCGACGATGCCAACCTCCGCGCTCTGCTCCTCAACCTTCAGGGCGATATCCGACGCGCGCTGGAAGTGGACCGTTACTCCGGGCAGTGCTGGGATGTCGGCGGTGTAGCGGCGGACGTCTGCCCGCTGCACGGCGATGCCGCACGAGCGGAGGAATAGCAGCGACGGCTCGTGGAGAGCCCCTGCGCTAGGGACGGCGAGGCGAAGCATCGGTGCTCCCGGCGGCTAGCGCCTCTCGCGGCTTGCCGCCGGCCCGGCCGCTGTGATCGAGCGCGCGCACGACCCTTTCCAGCGTGAAGGCGAAGCCCAGAGCGGAAACGTCGTCGCCGCCGTGCGCCTTCACAAGGCCGTCGTACCTCCCACCCCCGCCCAAGAGCAGACTACCGTCTTCAGAGGTGTACGAGAACTCGAAAATTACGCCGGTGTAGTATGAGATGCCTCGCGCCAGGCCGAGGTCGACCGTGGTACCGGGCCCACCGGCGTCTTCGCTCCCCAGGAGCTCGAGTAGCTCGCCAAGGCCATCGGTTAGAGAGGTCTGCAAACCGTGGGCCTTTGCGGCCGCTCTCGCAGGCTTGAGCACCGCGTCCGGGGTACCCGCTATTCCAACAAGATCGCTCGCGAGCTCCAGGGCGCCTCTCAGCCTGCCGGGATCGTCCGCCGCCGTCATCTTACGAAGCAGACGCTCGACTATCTGCTCGGACGTGCGTCGCCCGATCGGACTGGACACGGCGCCGGCGAGCAGTTCCTGGACGAGGTCCCGCGATTCGTCTTTCCCCGTGCCGTCAAGGCTCTTGAGGACCGAGGGTCGCTCCCGCTCTCTGAGCAGGCCTACCTCCCTCGCGCGGCTCAACATGTCGTCGATGCTGTCGTGGCCGTCCTTGAGCGCGGAAGCGTTGCCGATCACAAAATGAATTGCGGCTTCTGATAGACCGTAGCCGTCGAGCAGCCGGCGGATCGTGCCCAGGTCCCCGACTCGCAGGCTGAAGTCCCGTAGCCCTGCCTCCTGCAGGGTCTGCCGGGCGAGCTTGAGCAGCGCGACGTCCGCCTCGACTCCGCTGTCTCCGATAACCTCAGCGCCCGCCTGAGTGAATTGGCGATACGAATCTTCCCCGCCCGGCTCGTACCTGAAGACCGGGCCGCCGTACTGTAGGCGTACCGGCAGCGAGGCAGAGCCCATCTCCTGGATGAAGTGTCGTATCACCGATGACGTGAACTCCGGCCGGAGGCTGACGCGGCGGCCACCGGGGTCCGTGAAGGTGTACAGGCGGCTCGCGATCTCACCACCCGACTTCCTCGCGAATAGCTCCGTCTCCTCCAGCAGCGGCGTGTCGATGAACTCGAATCCGTTGCCTGACAGGTACCCGGAGATCCGCCCCGCCACGTCCTGGAGGCGGGAATGCTCTTCGCCGGAGACGTCGCGCATCCCCGGTAGCCGATTTACGTGGGTACTAGCCAATTCCTGCTCCTGTTAGCTTGGCGTCATTTTACACCAGCGCCTTTCGTAGCTTCAATTCGAGTGCAGAGCGTGCGTCGCCCATTTTTCGCCCTCCCCCCCAAATGCGCGTGCCGGGACTATTCTTTCCGCCCCCCGGCCGGATTCAAACAGAACGTAGGCTCGCTGGTGGAATCGATGAATCCAATCTCATGAATGCATGCGTAGGTATGACAAACAAGTACCGCGCGGAGGAGCATGTGGTCAATCCTGGTGCAACGGCTTACCGAAGAGAGCTACTCAAGGGGAGTACGGAGACCCTCATTCTGTCTCTCCTGACGATCGAGCCAATGTACGGTTACCGTTTGGTCCGAGAGATGGACTCCAGGAGCAGCGGCTACTTCCACCTGCCTGAAGGCACCCTCTATCCCGCATTGCATCGCCTAGAGCGAGATGGGATGGTAGAGAGTAACTGGTGGGAGAACTATCGCGGCGGCTCAACCCGCAAGTACTACAAGATCACCCCTAATGGACGCGACCGGCTATCGTCGATGCTGCAAGAGTGGGAACTGTTTACGGGGGCTGTGAACCTCGTAGCACAGCCCGCATCTGTCGCCGCCGCGACTCCTCCCCCAAACGGCCACGCCACGGATAAGCTGGCAGTCTAGCCCCCCGAACGGCCCGCGGCCTGCATCGGTATGCACTGCGTGCGAGCGCGCCACCCGCCCTGACCCAGGCGCCCACCACCGTATTGTCATGCTGAGGAGTCCCCGACCCTGGTGGGGACCAGTCGGGTGCGGCAGCTCCCAAGACCTGCGGCCCTCTGGCCCGTGGCAAGCTCAGGACGGCACGGCGCCTTTTCCCGCTCTCCTCCTCGCAGCATCTCTGTCTCATGACAGACTCGCACCGACCTTCCCGCCGTTCCTGTCCACGATTCGTATTTAGCCCATGGTACTATTGTCGCCGTCCCGTAGCCGATATCCGTGAACTGGGCGAGTGCCAATGGGAAATGCACGTCGGGTTGCAGTGGTCGTCGACAGCGCCGCTTCCCTACCCTCAGCGCTCTCAACCGACCCGCTCCTCCACGTCGTTCCCATGCAGATCACGATCGGCGATACGACTTACCGTGACGGCGTCGACCTGACGCCCACGGAGTACTACCGGCGCCTCCGAGGCATGACCGAGATGCCTACGACCGCCTCGCCGTCGCCCGAGGCCTTCCTGGAGGCGTTTCGCGCTGCGGAACGCGACGCATCGGCGGTCCTCTGCATGACGGTATCTCCCCGGTTCAGCTCTTCCTACGACTCGGCCCAGACTGCAAAGCGCGCCGCCGAAGAGGAAGGACTGAGTGCACGGATCGAGGTGGTCGACACCGAGAGCGCGGCAGGGGGCGAGGGTCTCGTCGCGACCGCAGCACTGCGGGCCGCCCATGACGGAGACACCATCGAGGGATGTGCGATGGCCGCCGGAGCTATTGTGAGGGAGGTCAAGCTACTCGCCTTCCTCGACACGCTCTATTACGTCTGGAAGAGCGGCCGCGTGCCGATGGTGGCCCACGCCGCCACCACCTTGCTCAGGATCAAGCCGCTGTTCGAGCTATCCCGAGGAGAGGTCAGGCAGATGGCCCGGCCGAGGACCATGCGTCGCGCCATGGAGCGCCTGCTGGACATAGCCCGCTCGCAGGTCGGGGACCGCCCGGTACACGGCGCGGTAATGCATGCAGACGCGCCCGAGTCTGCCGAGCTTCTGCGCGAACGCGTGGAGTCCGAGTTCCAGTGCGATGAGCTCTTCGTCAGCGAGTTCTCCGCGGTGATGGGCACGCACACCGGACCGGGGCTGCTCGGGTTCGCCTTCTGGACGGAAACGGACGCGTCGTAGCCTCCCAGAGGTGCTTCGTGGCGAGACCGCCCGGCTTGAATGATGTCTCTGTTTCAGTAGCACGCCCGTGTAAGCAACGTCATTCCGAGCGGAGCGAGTAATCTAAGGGCACTGGCGGCACCGCAACCCGACGTTCCACCGGCTGGGCTCTTAGACCCTTCGTCCCAAGCGGCACTCGCGGTGTCAGAGCGTGAGAGAGAGGGCTCGCTTCAGGCTGCGATATACTGAGCAGGCTGGCCCTCCACCCCGCCACTCGGGTTATCACAGGCATGTCCGACACCCAGAACACCGTCCTTCAGCTCACCGACTCGGTCACCGGCAGGAGATGCGCGCTACGCATTTCCCAGGACGATGCGCAATGGCCGCTGGAGCGGCTCCTGGACCGATATCTCAAGCGGCCGGCCGTGGATGAGCTCCTCGCAGAGCGCAGGATCACGCGGGACTCCGCCGATGATCTGGCCGACCTCCAGGACCTGGCGTACCTCTGCTCCGACGACGGGCGCCTGGGCGACATGTTCGCGGGCGTGGAGTTCTGGCAAGACTCCCGTCTGGTGGCCCTCGACCAGGCGCTCAGTGGCGAGTCTGTCTTGGTGGGAGAAAAGCACGCTACCCTGATCGACGTGGTGATCGACCGGACGAACGTCGGGTACGACCGCAACTGGAAGGGGTTCAACAGGCGACGATGGGCCAGAAGAGAGAGCACGTACATGGCGTTTGTAAGCGCCGTGTTGGAAGAATCGTACGGGGCCCCTGAGGCGGAGCGGGTGCTCGGTCTGGACTCGACCGCCGCGAAGCTCGAGCTGGTGGAGGCGCTGGCCAGGAGAATATGGCACAGCGACTTCGAGAACTACTCGCGCTTCACCGGCCGGAAGCGGACCTACAAGTGGGGGGACGAGACCGTCCTCAACGTCATCGACGGCGGCGGCGGTATCTGCTCGGAGAAGGTGCAGGCGCTGAAGTTTCTGACCGACCACTACGGGCTCGAGTCGGAGATCGTCCTGGCCGGCCCGGACGTCCCTGACCCGGTGCCCGAAGATAGGCTCAGGGAGCTCCTCGACACGCTGGACTTCAGCTTCTCGAGGCGGTTCATGCGCTACTGGCAGCACACGGCGCTCCTGTACCGGATAGACGGCACGTCGGTCCTGGTCGACGACACGAACGGCAACATTCCCTTTCTATTTGCAAAGGGAGGAGACGCCAGGCGAATCCTTGGTTACGGGGACAAACGGAGCATCCCGGTGAAGATGTCCATCTACGAGGAAGACTTCTACTATCACAGGGTGCGACAGGACATATCCCAGGACCTGTTCTTCGCCATGGAAGGCTGGATCCCGGACATCGATCTCGTCCAGGTGTTCGATAATGAGCTAGGGCTTTACGTCTCCAGCGACTTCATGGTGATGCCGGTCGCATTCAGGAGTGAGAAGGAGTTCGAGAGGACCCGCGACGAGTACCTGAAGGCGTGCGGGGACGCCGGAGTGCCCTGCTCGGTCGAGCCGCAATGGGAGCTAGAATCCGACCTGGCATCTCGATTCGTTGGGCGCTACCCCGACGTGGCGGAGAAGATCATGGGATCCCGCGACCGGCTTGTGGAGCGGTCCAACGAGGCCTACGGGCAAGGCCATGAGGCAGGGCTCATGGTTATGGGGCTGCCTGCGTAAGGCAGTCTCCTGTCCAAAGAGGTCCTGTGACGAGGAGCTCTGAACTAGGCTGCGGGTAGTGACATCGATCTGGGACTCCTCGTCTTGAGGAGGCTTCCGACGACGGAAATGGGCGGGGACCTCGCCACGGCATGCCGACGCAGACGCCGCCACCCCAGGCCGTTCGAGGCTCAGGGCGACAGGCGTGTGCTTGGGGTAGTTTATAATAGCCACTACTTTTTCAGGCGCTCGAACGACGGAAGGCCCGTCGTCCGCCGGGCTTCCTTCGCCGGTCGGATCGAGCGCGGGGCCGTAAGCTGATCGATGTTCTATTCGCTTTCCCGTTTTCTGCGGCGGATGCGGCAACACAGGGAGATGGGGCTCGCGTTCCTGTTCGGCATACTTGCGTTCAGCGTCGCCGGGAACTCGATCACCTTCTACTTATTCGAGCGGGGCACCCAGCGCGAACTGACGATATGGGACAGCTTCTGGTACAGCGTCATCTCGATCACGACCATCGGGTATGGGGACTTCTACCCTGCCACCCTGGGCGCGAGGCTTGGAACGGCCTTTTTCGTCATTCTGGTAGGGCTCGCCGCTTTTACAACCGTGATTGGCGTGACGGTCGAGTGGGTCTCCGATATTCGGCAGAGGGAGCGAAGAGGCATGGGTAAGGTTACATCGAGGGGACATCTGCTGCTGGTGAACTTCCCCAGCGCGTCTCGAGTACGCCGGATCATCCAGGAGTTCCGCCGGGACGAACACCACCAAGGGAGTGAAATAGTCGTCGTCACCGATCAGACTCAAGAGCTCCCCTTCACGATCGACAACGTGTCGTTCGTACACGGCTCTCCTCTCGAGCAAGAGACCTTTGAGAGAGCGAACGTCGCCACGGCGAGGCAGGCCATCGTTCTGAGCCCGAGCTATGACGACCTCAGGAGCGACAGCCTTGCAGCGTCCATATCGTTTCTGATCGAGCACATGAACCCGGATGCCTCGATTATCGTCGAGTGCCTGGACCCGAAGCATGAGGTCCTGTTCAATACAACCGAGCGCGTCTCCCTGGTGTACACGCTCCAGATGGGCGCGAACCTGCTGGTGCAGGAGGCGCAAGACCGAGGCGTCCACCTGCTGACCCAGGCGGTGACGAGCAACCAGATCGAAGGCACACTTGCCAGTACGGCTGTCGAGTCGGCTGTCGAGGGAGCGAAGCCATACTCAGAGGTGGCGAAGAAGCTCATCGATCACGGCGTCGTTCTGGTCGGCTTTATTCGCGCCGGCTCCGTGATCGTAGGGTTCGTGGACACGCAAATGGCTGAAGGTGATTGCCTGGTCTACATCTCCAAGAAGCGCCAGTCATGGGATGAGCTGCGCGCGATTGTCGCCTGAGACAATTCGGCAGGACCCGCGCAGATCCTTCAACGAGAGGGGCGACCCTCTGGACAATGACCAAGAGGTTCGTCGCGTAGTAGTATCATTGAGCGTATCTCCGGCGTAGTCCGGTCGGGAAGGAATATGGCGCAGCGTGAATCGATGTTCGGGACCAGCCCCTACGGTCGCCTGAGCGGGTTGCTCCGGCGGGCCTCCGCGGCAGCCATTGGCATCGCGGGCGTTTCCGCGGACGCTCAGGCAACGGCGGCGTCTGACGACGTTCGCCGCGTGAGGGGGTACGATTTCTCCGGTCGCTCCGATCAGGGTCTTCGAGACGCACTGGCCCGTCTACGAACAACGGCAGAGTCGGTCGGAGACAGGGTGCGTTACGAGGTCTTCGCCCTGGTCGACGAGGCCGTCCGCAGGCGGCTGGGCGCCTGGAGGCTCTTCGACGCCGAGTTCGACCACTCTACTCTCGTTGATTACCGGCGGCACGCCGCGCGGCTCAAGGAGATCAGCCCTCACAGGTCTCGAATCGGCTACTACACCGATGACGCCTTCTTCGAAAGCCGGAGCTTCATCGACAGCCTGGAGGCCCCGCTTACCGAACTCGGTCTAGAGGGGCGGGACCGGACTATTGTCACCGCGATGGTGCGTGTGTCCGAGGAGTCCGGCCTACGTTACCGTTCCGACATCATGCTGCCGGCCGAGTTCTACGCTGCCCTCGCGGCCACTCCCGCGGCAGAGGCGCTGACCTTCCGCGCGACCGACCAGCAGATCATGGCGGCTCGTCACCTTTACGACGGGCGTGTGGTGGAGATGCACGCGGGGGAGGGTAAGACCGTCGCGGCGGCGTTCCCGGCGGTCTTGCACGCGCTGATGGGGAGGAAGGTCCACGTCGTTACCGCCAACGACTACCTGGCCTCTCGCGACGCGGAATGGCTCGCCCCGGTATACGAATCTCTCGGCCTCGAGGTACGCGCGGTCCTGGGGCACATGAGCGATCCCGAGAGGAGACACGCGTATCAAGGAGACGTCGTCTACGGTCCCCTGCGAGAGCTCGGTTTCGACTTCCTGCGCGACAACCTCCGCTATTCGGAGGAGGAGATCGTCCAGGGACCCCTCGAGGTCGCGATCGTCGATGAGGCAGACCAGACTCTGATCGACGAGTCGCGCCTCCCGCTGATCATATCGGGCGGCGCCGCGGGCAGCACCCGGGCCGCGCGCAAGATCAGGAAGGCCGTCGAAGCGCTGGTCCGGGAACAGGCGTTCATCGTGAGGGAGTTGGTAGTGCCTTTGGACCGGGATGGGGCGTCTAAAGCAGAACGACGCGATCTCCTGGCGAAGCTCCTCCTCGCCGACCCCGAGAACGGTGTGTTGCTCGACCTTGCCGCGAGGAAGCCGCACCTATTCCGCCGCGTACAACAAGCGGCCCACGGCGACGATGATGGTCTACCTGAGGATGGACCGGCCGCGGGCCTCTACTACGCAGTCGACCGAGAGCGCGGCTCAGTTGCCACAACCGAGAAGGGCGAAGAGTTCCTGGAGAGGCGCCTGGGCCGTATCTTCTCGACAAAAGAGCTGGAGCTTCAGGTTGAGCGAGCTGATTCCAGCTACCATCGGCCTCTCGAAGAGCGACGGCGTCACCGCGACAGGCTTATGAGGAAGCTCTCCAGGCAGTACAATCAGATGAACCTGGTCTTCCAGATGCTCCGGGCGTTCCTGCTGCTCGAGCGGGACGTGGACTATGTCGTGAGCGAAGGCGAAATCGTGCTCATCGACAAGCTAACGGGCAGGACGCGGCCCGACAACAGGTATCAGCACGGTCTGCACGCCGCGCTTCAGGCCAAGGAGGGCCTTCAGGTGCGTCCGGAGGGCCAGGCCGTGGCTGAGATATCGGTACAGGGGTTCATCAAGCAGTACGCCCAGTTAAGTGGCATGACGGGCACGGCACTGTCGTCGTTCGATGAGTTCCGCCGGGCATACGGGCTCGAGGTCGTGGCCGTGCCTGATGCCCAGCCCTCCAGGAGGTCGGACCTCCCTACCCGGCTCTACTCGACCACCGAGGACAAGCTGCAGGCCATCGTCGAGCAGGTGCTATTCTGGCGTACGGTCGGCCGACCGCTGATGATCGCGGCCCTGACGGTACGACAAGCCGACGAGATATCGCAGCTTCTCCACACGGCCGGGGTGGGGCATCGCCGTCTCGACGCCGCCAATAGCGCCGACGAGGCCGACGTCGTGAGGCTGGCCGGCGAGTTCGGAGCGGTCACAGTCGCCACCAATATGGCCGGTCGTGGGACGGACATCGTCCTCAACCCTGGGCTCGACGACCGTATCCTCGGGCGATACGTCGGTCTGGTAGAAGAGCTGCTCTCCCATGATAGCGCTAGAGTGGTGATAGCGTGCCCGACCGACGAAGAGGCAAAACTCCTGGTGCGCGCTTTGCGAGACGAGACCGGACTTGTGGTCGAGCCGGGGGTGGGTAGCAAAGCGGCGCGCGTTACCGCGACAAAAGACACAGCAACCCGGCACGGCGAGACTGCGCACCTGGAGTTCGGGCTCGGGGTCCTTGTAATCGGGACCGAGATGAACGAGTCGTTGCGCATCGACTCCCAGCTGAGAGGCCGCTCCGGAAGGCAGGGCGGGTTCGGCGCCTCCAAGTTCATGCTGTCGCTTCAGGACCGCCACCTGGTGCAGGGGCACAGCGGCAACTTCCACAGGGTGTCCGACGGCGGCGGGGAAGACGGCAAGATAAACCCGTTCCTCGAGGGAGCGCGCACGGAAAAGCAGCTCAGGGCGGTCCAGGAAGCAACGGAACTGGACGATGAGATGATACGCGGCCTGACGTGGGACTACAGCCACGCAGTTGAGTGGCAGAGCATGTCGTACTACCGCGCCCGCCGCAAACTGATGGCGAAGACCTCCTTCCAAGCCGAATGCGTCCGTTTCATGCGCCGGCGTGCGGCGCGGTTGGTAGACGAGTACCTGCCGCTGGCAATGATCGGCGACTACGCCGCCCAGTTCGACCGGCTCGCCGAGGAGGTCGCCTTGGACTACGGCGCAGACTGCGAGCCGATGTGGGGGCTGGGTATCGATACGCTCAAACGTGAGCTGGCACATGCGATGGTTGGGAGGCTTCAGGAAAAGCGCGCCCGCTTCGACGAGGCCCGGTTCGACAGGATCGCGAAGCTGGTCTTTCTTCAGACAGCGGACGAGCTGTGGGCGGAACACCTGTCGCGTCTTGGAGACCTGATGGTGAGCGCTCGGCTAGGCGCCCACGAGCACCGCACCGCGGTGGCCGGGTACGTATTCCTGACCTCGGAAGAAGGCGGAAGGTTCATGGAGCAGGTGATCGACAACTTCCTTCCACGGCTCATGAGCTTCGCGGAGCGCCGTTCGCAGCCGTTGGCCGAAACCGACGGCGCCTTGACGCATGAGCTGCAGGAGATCTTGATATAGGCCGCACCATGCGGCCAGGAACACCATTCTTTTAGTAAGGAGATGGTCAGGATGGCAATGAGACTGGGAAAAATCGGCACACGGACTCTCGCGGGGGCGTTGGTCGTAACGGGGCCAACGGCGGCGGCCTGCGGGTCGAGCGGCCCGACATACGACCAGTGGGCCGAGACCGACGGCGCAGCCGGCCGGATAAACCTGGAGCAGGTCCAGAACGAGTTCAAGCTGGCGAAAAGCCCTACCGACTTCGAGACGCGCGTCAACAAGATCTACGAGGGCGACGGTCTCGTGCTGATTCGCGCGAAGCAGGAGGCCGGCGGTCTGTCCCTTGAGGGCTGGGAGGACCTCAACGGTAACAACGAGATAGACGACGCGACGGACGACCAGCTCTTCGGTATCCTCGAACGGGACAAGCAGCACGAGATGAGGGGGTACGGTGCGAACTCATATTACCGCAGCGGCTTTGGCGCCGGCGACTTCCTGTTCACCTATATGCTCATCTCCGCGATATCTCCGCGGGGATACTACTACTCCACCCCGCGCGGCTACGCCGGCACCACGCTGCGGAGCCAGCGAAATCACTACCGGACCACCTCAGGTTACAACCGCCAGGTGGGCAGAAACACGTCGTATTTCAACCGTCAGAAAAGCTTTGCCGGCTCTCGCTATACGGACGCGGGGCGCAACCTCAGCACCTCACGCCGCTCTTACCAGTCGACGCAGCGGTCCACGGGCGCATACAAGAGGAGCGGCTCAGGTGTCAGAAGCTCGTGGGGGTCCAGCCGGTCCAGCGGCGGGAGCTTCCGTGGTGGTGGAGGAGGCCAGTCCATCCTAGGGCGCCGGCGGGGCTGAGCGCTGTCAACTCCTTCGACAAACGTAGGTGTTGCGACGCAGTTGGTGGACCAGAGCGCCGACTGGCGTCATTTGAGTCTCCAAATGGTCCGAGAGTAGCGACGTGAGCGACTTCTGGGTCCGGGATGGCGAGACTATGCTGTTCATAGGCGACAGCATCACCGACTGCGGCCGCCGCGGTGAACATGCGCCGCTGGGCAACGGGTATGTGCGCCTGTTCAGCGAGCTGGCAACCGCCCGGTTCCCGGAGCGAAGTGTCCATTACGTCAACATGGGCATCGGCGGCAATACGGTGGTCGATCTCCGGGAGCGGTGGCAGACGGACGTGCTCGACCAAGTGCCGGACAGGCTGTCGGTAAAGATCGGCATCAACGACCTGTCCCGTTACCTGGGGGGCAATGAGCGGGGCGTCGGGCCGGCGGCCTTCGAGGAGGCGTACGACCAGATTCTCAGTGTCACCTCACGCGAGGTGGGGTGCCCCGTAGTGCTCATCACCCCGTTTTTCCTGTCCACCGACCGCACCGGTAGCTCTCCGGAGAGCAAGCGGGTTGGGCTACTGCCCGAGTACATCGCCATTGTCGAGGCGATGAGCAAAAAGCACGATACGCGGTTCTTGAACGTCGACGACGTGTTCCGGGAGCATCTCCGTTACCGCGATCCCTCGGAATTCGCGCTGGAGCCGGTGCATCCCCACCAGGCCGGTCATATGGTCATCACCAACGCCCTAATGGAGCTGTTGGCCTCCTGACCGGGGGGCGTCGTGGACAAGTTCGCGAAGTACACCAAGCGGTCCGCGGGCGCCTACTCCGACTACCTTCCCCAGCGGTGGAGCCCCTCCCCGGGTGTCTCTATTCTCCTACAGGTCACCCTCGGGACCATGCCCCTGGACGAGGCCTTCACAGTCTACCTGCCCTCTGACTACGCGCGGCTGACTGCGGCTGAGTTCTTCGACATCGCTTTCTCCGACGGCGATGCGCAGCAGGCCAAAGTCCGTGAGCGCTTAGACCTCAAGGGCAATCCGGACCTGCCGGACATCTATGCTGGCCTCCTTGAAATCTTCGAAGGCTGGAGAGGCGGTCGGTACGCGCTCCGGTTCTTCACCAACAATGGCCCCGAGGTCGATCTCTCCCATCGCGTGGGCAGCTATCTGCGAATGCGCCACTCGAGGTCACGGCGCCCGTCGGAGCTAGTGGTGTGGGACCTTGTCGTCGAGCAACGTCCACGCTCATTGGATTACGCCGTGGAGCGCGGCTACGCAGAGAGCAGTGCGGCGTTACTCGGCTGGCTGCAGGAGCGATCTCTTCTTTACGCGGTAGGTGTGGGCGGCTACGAGGCGATGGCCCGGCCCGCCTCAGAGCGCCACGGAGCGCTCTGGTCGGCGGCCGAACGCCTTGTAGACGAGGGGCTCTTGCGAGCTTTCAGCGACCGCGGCGCGCTCGAGGTCACCGGTGAGGGAGACGATGCCCTGGCGGGGATGGCTGCGGAGGCCGAGTCTCACGCCGAGAGCTACGGCATATTCGAAGACGTGCTCTACGACTCCGAGTCGGGCGTGGTGGAGTTCGGCACGGGCCGCGGAGACGATCTCAGGGTCCAGGTCTACGCGGCGGAGGGCATAGACCCGCCTACGGCTGTTTTCTTGGTCAGCCTCTTTGGGCCTGAGCTGCAAGGACTATCCTCTGGGGGCGCGGAGTGGATCGCAGAGCAGCAGCACTTCGAGGACATCCTGGCCACGGTGCTCGATGATCGTCTCCTGGGCGAGGCGGAGATCGAGCACGTCATCGAGAGCGGCCTCGCGCTCAAGGAGGAGCGGCAGGAGGAGTTCGAGCGCGGGCAGCGAGAAAACAGGGTTATGGACAGGTCCACGAGGCCGGGTCCCTCAGCTAGCGACCCGGCCTAACTTACACGAAAAGACAGCTACGAACGCTTACACCCCGAAGTAAAGGACAAGGGCTGCGCTGATCACCACCGCGCCCTCGATGAAAGCTACTCCAAGGTTCCGGTCCACCGCAAGCTCGTCGGCGACCTTGGTCCCGGGTAGTAGCGCCACGTCGACCACCCAGCGAATCACATACAGCAGCACGAAGCCGAGCACGGCGAACGTGAGGAATGCGGCTATGCTCTCGCCCCAGCCCGTGAACTCCCCATATACGGCCTTGAAGGTCACCACGGAAACCGCGCTCAGGTTGCCGGCGAGGGCAACTCCTACGGCGGTGTTGTTCTTCTCGATCTCGTCGTGGATGTCGAAGCTTGTGGTCAGCTCATAGAAGAGCGTATAGAGGATCAGGGCCACCATTCCAAGCCCGAAGAACACCACTGTCCTGAGCAGGTTCTCCCCCAGGCTCACCTCCACGGTCCCAAGTTGCTCGGCTCCCGTCCCGGCCATGGAGGCGGCGATGACGAGGGACACGGCCACGTAGACGCCGAACTCCACGGCGCCCGATCCGGCGTTCTGTTCTTCCACGATCTCTTCGGCGGTATCGAACTTGAACAGGACGAACTTGTCCACAAGCCAGCGGGATATGTTCAGCACCACCATGCCGCCCAGCGCGAACAAGAACGCCTCCAGCACGTCCAACCAGTAGTCGCTCCCGAACTTCAGCGCGTCCTCGGCCCCACCGCCTACGGTCGGCGACGCTAGGGGGTGGTATATGACGGCCACGTAGATGATTATCACGCCCAGGTAATACCCCGTGATACTCAGCCCGAGGGCTACGTTGTTCTTCTTGCTAAGCTGATCACCGATCTTGTAGGGCGTAAGGAAGTCCTGGAACAGCTTCGCGATCACAAGCACCACTATCCCGAGGGCGACGAAGATGAGCCCCTTCGGGAACAGTTCGAGCGTGTCTACGAATGCATCTACCATCGAGCCCTCCGATTCAGCCTTCCGCGCGTCACTTCTTGTAAACCGCGATACTTTCCGGCGGGACCACTTCGCTCGCGTAGCCTTGGAACGGCGTATCCTCCCACTTGTCTATCGACAGCACCTTGTCCTCGTCTTCGCTGGCAAACTCCCAGATCCAGAACCTCTCCGCCGTGCCCGTCGTGTTTTCATAGAAGAACGCCTCGCCGCTGTTCTTGTAGTTGTACCGAGCGCCGTCGAAGTCCAGGTGATTGTCGAGAGAGTGCTCACTGTCCATTCGCGAGAGGTCGTCTTCGCTGACTCCCAGGGTCCCGAGCCCCATAGGTCGGGTTTCGGGCGCTGCAGTGACGAAAAGCTCGCCATCGTCGGACCAGTTGAGCACGATCTTGTGTTCGCCGTCGGAGGCTATCACCTCGCGCCACTCGCTGTATGAGCTCTCGTACTTGTGGACCTTGTCTATAACGAAGTACGAGTCTTCATACTCTATCGAAAGCCCAGTAATGGTGAACACGTCCCCGGGCGCGGCGTCAATTATGCTCTCGCCGAGCGATTCGGATGCGGGCTTCGCCCGCTTCTTCTTGCCTCTTCCGAACAGCGATCTGACCACACTTCACCCGCCCATCAGCCGATGGCGAGTGCCATTGTAGTTTCGGGCCCTGACCGGGTCAACCGGTTGCCGGTGCTTATCAGGCTGGGTCTGCTACGATGTTGGTCCCATCGGTCCCCCGGCTTAAAGGGGTCTACCGCCCCTAATTCCAAAGCGACCCAGCTACGAGAATGGGAAGCTGTGACCTCGCGTGACAAGACGTTAGCCTCCGCTGGTCGGCTCGGATTCGACCCGGAGACAGGAGGCCCCCGTGAGCGAATACGTACTTAGGATGCTGGAGGACCGGCTTAGCCCCGGCGCGGAGACGGAGCCGCTGCCGGCTTACAACCGCGTGGTGTACGTGGCGGAAGGCGATGTCACGATTTCGGCCGGCGGGAAGCCACAGACCTTGCGGGCCGACAGCGGCTGGTTTGGCGCGGGCTCCAGCCGTCTGAAGGGCGGCGCCGGACCAGCCCGGGTATGGCGCTGGGAGCTCCTGGCCAGCCCTGCCGGGGACGACGGCCTCGCCATCGGTGGAGGAGTCGTGTCGACGGAGAAGCTGGCGGAAGAGATCACAATGGACCCCAAGGCTGCCCATATGATGCGGCTCGACCGCGTCGACTTCGCCCTTGGCGGGATCGCCTACACACACATCCACTGGGGTCCGGGAATCCGCTGTCTGCTGCGCGGCGAGCTCGACGTTCAAGCGGCTCAACAGCAATGGCAAGTCAGGCCGGGCGAGACGTGGTTCGAGCGGGGGCCGGACCCGATCTACGCACAAGCGTCCACATCGGAGCTCACGAGCTTTGTGAGGGCCATGGTGCTGCCGAGGGCGCTGAAGGGCCAGACCTCGATTCGCTACGTCGATGAGAAGGACGCGGACAAGCCCAAGACTCAGAAATATACCCGGTACGTGGATGAGTTTATAGAGCTATGAGCTCACCCGGGGCAGGAACGCCAGTGGCTCGGATGGCGTAGACCCGCTAGCAGGGACTACAGCCCGTGGCTGATGCTCTCAGAGCTGCTCCGCCGAGTCCAGGTTGTGCAGGTACTTGTTCCCCTCCCCGACACCCTCCGTTATCACGACCTCGTGTACCTGTACCTCGGTGGACTCCACGTAGACGGTGACGCCGGTCGTCTCCACCATGATTCCGCTGATGGTCTTGAACTTCAGGCCTTCATCGATGGAGTCCATTTCGGAGAACTTCAATTCTTTACTCCCGTAGCTGCGGTGTTTGGCTTCGCGAAAGATTCTATCAGCAACGCTGCGCATGGTACAGGCTGCCGTTCCTGAACACGTCCGCTGCCCTCTCACCGTCTGATGAGGGGAAGGCCCTTTGGAGTTGGGGGCCATCTCCGGAAGGGACCAACGTCTGGCTCGAAACTCCCCTATACTGGACGCAATCTGTAGCGACCCTCACGCTCACCACTCCTGATCGCGGACAGTCAGAACGTGTCATCCGAACAGATTATCGACAGTTCGTTAGTGCTGATAACAGGTGCGCTTGTCGCCTACCTGTGTTGGCGCGGCCTGACGGAACACCTGTTTGGCCAGAGAGGATACCTGCTCGTAACCACTGGCATTGGCCTCATTCTAATGGGGCTGCTACTTGACCTCTCGGATGACTTCGACTTTTCGAGGCGATACGTCTACAACGGGCATGCCGTCTACGCGGACTACCTTAGGTGGTACGGTGGCTACGCGCTCGGGGGCTTGTTGATTCTTGTGGGATTCGCGCAGTGGGTCCCCATTATCGTAACCCTGAGAGATGTTGAGCGTGACTTAACACGCTCCAACGAGGGCTTGCAGAAGGAGATCTCGGCCCGCGCCCGGACCGAGGCGGAGCTACAACGGATCAAGTCGGTAGTGGACGCCGCCACAGATTTTGTAGGCCTGGTCGACGCGGGTGATAGGCGATTCCTCTTCCTCAACCCTTCTGCCAGAAAGGCCATAGGTCTCGCTCCAGACAAGGACGTCACTGGGCTTGCCCTCAGCGAAGCTCATCCACCCCTGACGGTTTCTATCCTGTCGAACGAGGCGTTCCCGGCGGCGCTAAAGAGCGGTTCGTGGAGCGGCGAGGGGGCCTGGCTGAATAGAGATGGTAGCGAGACTCTCACCTCGATGATGGTCCTCTCGCACGTGGACGCGAGCGGCGAGGAGGTGTTTTTCTCAACTATCTCTCGCGATATCAGCGACCTAAAACGTGCGGAGCGACTGTCTATTGAGCGCGCTACCGAGGCAGCGCGAGCGGAGGAGCTGCTGCGCTCCAAGGCGCGGATGATTCAAGCTGTAGAGTCGACGAGGAGGGAGATAGCCCACAGCCTCCACAGTTCGGTGCAGAGCAAGCTCATAGTTCTGATACACAGATTGAGCGAAGTCGCACAGGGGGATGCCAAGGAATCGGTTGAAGAGATAACTGAGGTCCGTAGGATCTTGAGTGAGGTCGCGGAGAAGGACCTGGACTTCCTTAGCCAGCAGCTATATCCGGCGATCCTTCGGCGAGGTCTCGTGCCTGCCCTGCAGTCACTCGGAGACCGATTCGAAACTGCCCTCACGATTCAATTCGACGTCGACGACCAACTGGCCGGCATGGAAAAGGCGGAGGCTGGGCTGATCCGGGAACCAGTAAGGCTTGCGGCGTACCGTATCTCTGAAAACGCCTTAACGAACGTCTTGAAGCACTCAGAGGCTAGCACCGTGACCATCGGTTTAGAGCACTCATCAGTCGGGTTGTTGCGTCTCAGCATCGAGGATGACGGAGTAGGGTTCGCGGTCGATGCCACTCCGCCCGGCCAGGGACTGGCGGCCATGAGGGATTATGCCGAGTCTGTAGGGGGAGAGTGCGTCATCCGCAGCGACCCCGGCAACGGGACTCGAGTTGTGGCGAATCTGCCGGCCGAGGAAGCCGCAACGTAGAGGCCTTCGGACACCTCGGTGTCCTGTGCCACCACTTCCTGGGCGCCTGAGAAAACTGCCGCGCCCTCACCCGCCGCGTATCGATTTCCCCCTTTGTTGTGTTACGATTTTCGCCATGAGTAAGGGGCGCGTAATCGTAGCTATGAGTGGTGGCGTCGACTCGTCTGTCGCCGCGATGCTTCTGAAACAGCAGGGATACGATGTAGTCGGGGTCACCATGCGGCTCTGGACGACGGAGCGGGACGACCTGCCCGCGCTGAGCAAACGCTGCTGCTCCGTCGAGGACGTCGAAGACGCGCGTCGTGTCTGCCAGGCCATCGGCGTTCCGCACTACGTCCAGAACTTCGAAAAGCAGTTCCAGGAGCACGTGGTCGATTACTTCTGCCAGGAGTACGACCGCGGCCGCACCCCGCACCCGTGTCTCGCCTGCAACGATAAGATCAAGTTCGACTTCCTGCTTCGCCGGGCTATGTTTCTCGAGGCCGACTACATCGCTACCGGCCACTACGCGCGCATCCGGGCCAACGGGACGGGGCTCAAGCTGCTGAAGGGCGCGGACGCGTCGAAGGACCAGTCGTACGTTCTCTTCACCCTGACGCAGAAAGAGCTGGGGCGCCTGCTTCTGCCAATCGGCGAGCACGCCAAACCGCGCATTCGAGCGATGGCCGCCGAAGCCGGCCTTCCAGTGGCCGACAAGCCCGACAGCCAGGAGATATGCTTCATCCCCGACGGCGACTATCGAAAGTTCGTTGGCGACAGGGCGCGGCCTCGGCCGGGTGACATCGTGGATATGGCCGGCAAGACATTGGGGCGGCACCCCGGGATACACTTCTTCACGGTAGGCCAGCGCCGTGGACTGGGTCTGGATGGCAACACCGGACACCCGATGTACGTAGTACGGATCGATCCTGAAACGAACGAAGTTGTGCTAGGGCCCGAGGAGCGGCTAAGCCGGACCGACCTGTGGGCGTCGAGGGTCAACTTCATGGCGGGCTCTCCGCCGGCCGGCCCGGTGCCCGTCACGGCTAAGATCCGTTACAACGGGTCTGGGGCGATGGCAACCGTGACCCCCCGCGGGGAATGGGCGGAGGTCAGCTTCGCGGAGCCGCAACGCGCCGTCACCCCGGGGCAGGCCGTCGTCTTCTACGATGGAGACGAGCTTGTTGGCGGCGGCATTATCGAGTTGGAGCCACCCTCCCGCAACTGAGGCCGTAAGGGGAGCGCGCTTGGACTTCAAAGATATTGTGGCCGGGGCACTGCAAGAATCTCTCGATGATCTACGCAACGCCCTCGACGGCCTGACGGACGCAGAGAGGCGGTTCCAGCCGGCGCCGCACTCTAACCACATCGACTTCCTGGTCTGGCACCTGGCGCGTGTCGAGGACGACTGGGTGCACCGTTTCGCGCAGCGGGCCACAACAATGTGGCAGCAAGATGGTTGGTACCGCAAGCTGGGCTTGCCGGAAAAGGAGAGCGGATTCCGGTACACCCCGGAGCAGGCTGCCGCTCTGCCCTCGTTCGACTTCGGCGAGCTTATGGAGTACTACGCCGCCGTGCGCAGCGCTACGCTTGCGTATCTCAGCGCGTTGAAGCCCGAGCAGCTGGAGTTGTGCCCGCAGCCGGAGCGCCGCCCCGGCATGACAATCGCCCAGATGTGGGGCCACGTAATCGTAGAGGCGAGCCAGCACACGGGGCAGGTGGCCTACCTCAGGGGAGTGCAGCGCGGCGCCGGCCGGTAAGGGAACATGCCCAAGCGCCGAAAGCGGGCCCGCCGGCTGACTCCTACCTTCAAAGAGGAAGAGGGGCTCTTTGAGGAGGGCTACTCTCTGGTAGCCGGGCTGGACGAGGCCGGCCGGGGCCCTCTGGCCGGACCGGTCGTAGCCGGCGTGGCCGTCTTGCCCTCGGGGCTCATTAGCCGCTCGCTGAGGGGACTCCGCGACAGCAAGCTGATGACGCCTTTAGAGCGCGAGCGGATGCTTCCACGCCTCCGGCGGCACGCCCTGGCCCTGGAGGTGGGCGTCGCCTCCGCCCTGGAGATCGACGAGATCGGAATCGTCCCGGCGACACGCCTCGCGATGAGGCGCGCGCTGCTCTCGCTGCCTCTCATGCCGCAGTTCCTGCTCCTGGATGCCTTCCCGCTTCCGGGCATCGACCTGCCCCAGAGACCCATCGTTCACGGCGACGCCCTCTGCCTGTCCATCGCGGCGGCCTCGGTGGTGGCCAAGGTTACGCGGGACGCCATCATGCGGGAGCAGCACGCCGTTTATCGCGGCTACGGATTCGCCAGGCACAAGGGATATGCTACGGCCGAGCACCTCCGTAACCTGGAACGGAAGGGTCCTTGCGCCATCCACCGGTACTCGTTCTCCCCAATCAAAGAGTCGGGTGCAGGCCGGTGACCACCGAAAGACAGCGTCTCGGCAAGCGTGGGGAGGAGCTTGCGACGCATCGTCTCGAGGCGCGCGGCTACTGCGTCGTCGCGCGAAACTATCGCACGAAGTCGGGCGAGATAGACTTGATAGCCGAGGAAGGCGGCTCGCTGGTCTTCGTCGAAGTGCGCACACGCACGGGGACCTCTTTCGGATCGCCCGAGGAGTCGATAACGCCTAAGAAGCGCGCAACAATGATCGCGGCCGCGGAAGAGTACATGCAAGAGAATGGGGCCGAGGGTCGAGAGTGGCGCATCGACCTCGTAGCGGTCCAGTTTGGGCCGCAGGGCAAGCTGCGCCTCGACGTGCTGCAGCACGCCGTGGAACTCTAGCGGTCTATCCCTCGGACCTCCAGGCCATCGGCCGGGAATCTCTTATCAAACGAATACACGATTGTAGTTCCAGACGAGCGTGCGGCGGCCCACACCATAGCGTCGGAGAATGAAACTCGGCCTGACGGTCTGCAGAGCAGCAGCGCGTTCGATGCTCCTGGGTTGCATCTAGTTGCCGATCTTGCTTCGTGCCGCGGCGGCCCAAGCGGCGTCCCTGGTTTTGGTCCATTCCGTAGGAATTATACGGGCCCTGATGTGCTGGGACAGGCTACCTTTCAGCGATCTGCCCACACCCCTGGGCTTCATGCGTTTCTCAGTTTTCCAAGAGTTTTCTCGGCCCTGGCTTCCTGGGCAAACCGTGACGCAGCCTCGAAGTCCTCGGGCAGCGCCGCAGGTCTTACTGAGCCATCGGCTGACTCCACTGTGAAGGTAGCAGGTGCCAGGCTGACCTCGTTGCCGTCGATGCTGAAGTCGACCCTGGCTCCAGGCTTGACCCCCAATGCGCGACGTACCTCGGCGGGGATCGTCACCTGATTGCGAACGCTGACCGTAGCAGTGGTCCGTTTCATGAAGGAATTTGCTCCTCAGACTTACTATTCTAAAGTTAGCATACCGAGGCGTTGCCTGGCGAAAAGAGCCTCCCGTGCTACAATCCCGCCATGACGCCCTTCGTAGCCGCGCAGGTACACTCGGTGGTCGAGGGGTTGAGGCTTCTCGAGGCCTTCGTCACCGCGCCGCTGGGGCTCCACTCCGATATTCGGATGCTGCGACAGGCGCTCTCGCTGCCTGCGGCGGCCGACCTGCCCCAGCAGGAGGAACAGCAGCGCCGACTTGCCTACAGGTCGCTCACTGACGACCCTACCGGCGTGGCCGCCCAGACCCTCGACCAGCTCGATAACGCCCTGGCGCTTATGAAGAGCGTTCGCGAGCCTCCCCTGCCTTCGGAGTGGACTGCCCGCGCCGAGGCCGTGCTGGGCCGGGCGCGGCAGCGAGTGGGAGGCGAACTTCGCGCCAAGGCCGCAGCCGCAGTTAAGGGGCTGTACGTGATCGTCGACCCTGAAACAACGCGAGGGCGTCCCGTGACCGACGTTGCCGAAGCGGCGCTACGCGGTGGCGCCAGAGTCATACAGCTGCGGGACAAGCGCCGCGACCGGGGCGAGGTGCTCCCCACGGCGCGCCAGCTCGCGGGGATGTGTCGAAAACACGACGCGCTCTTCTTCGTCAACGACGACCCAGGCCTCGCCGTGTCCACCAGGGCCGACGGACTCCACCTGGGCCAGACCGACCTGCCCGTGCCCGAGGCGCGCCGCATACTGGGGAACAGACAGCTCGTTGGGCGGTCCAACAACTCGATGGATGAAGTCGCCGAATCACAGGCCCTCGCCGTTGACTACGTCGCAATCGGCGCTGTGTTCCCGACTGCGACTATGGGGAAAGGCGAGCGGAAGGCGGTGGGCGTTCAGATGGTGACCAGGGTCAAGGAGAGCGCCGCGCAGCCCGTGGTCGCCATCGGCGGCATCAGCGTTGACAACGTCGCGGAGGTGGTCCGGGCCGGCGCCGACTGCGTGTGCGTGGCCAGCGCCGTCACGCTGGCCGACGACCCGGAATCGGCGGCCGGCGAGCTTGTCGACGCGATAGAGACCGCCCGGAGCTAGATTTGCGTATGACCGAGGGACTCCTCAACAAATCGGACCTCTTCTTCAGCGGCGAAGGCGGCTACACGATGGTCCGAGTTCCGACCATGGTCGTCTCGCCGAAGGGCACGTTGCTCGCGTTCTGCAAAGCTGCCGACGACGCCCGAGTCAACGCCAGCGGCCGTACCGAGGGCTCTGACACGCTGTTGCGTCGCAGCTTCGATGGAGGCCTGACGTGGGGTGACGTCCAGGTCGTCAAGGAGGGCGGCTGGCATCCCGTCCCGCTCGTCGATCATTTGACCGGACGAATGGTGCTGGTAGTGGGCGGGCTGCTCAACCAAATCTACGTACTGGAAAGCGACGACGACGGCGAGACGTGGTCGCCACTCGTGTCATACGAGTCGGATGAGGTACGGAAGGACGGCTGGCTCATGGGGACGACCAGCACGTGTCACGGCATCCAGCTCCGGTCCGGACGCATCATCGTTCCCTGCTATCATCAGATGTCGCGAGACCTGGTGGCGGCGGGCTCTCACGTTCGCGGGTCCCACGTGATGTACAGCGACGACCACGGCAAGACGTGGACCGTTGGCGACGAGATCGCGCCGCGGACCGAAGAGTGCACAGTGCTGGAGTCGTCGGACGGGCGCGTCTACGTCAACATGCGCCGCCACAACCGCGACTTCTACGAGGGCTTTCCCGGCTGGGGCCGTCGCGCCGTCGCCTGGAGCGAGGACGGAGGCGAGACGTGGTCGGACCTCGAAGTCGACGAAACGCTCGTCGAATACTCCTGCAACGCCAGCGTTTTGCGATTGACGGACGAGGGCCGGCACGACCGCAATCGCGTCCTCTTTTCCAACCCTGCTTCCACTCAACGTCGCGAGAATCTGACCGTGCGCCTCAGCTACGACGAGTGCAACACCTGGCCGGTCGCCAGGACGCTCGACGCCGATATGACCCACTACAGCGACCTCGCGGTTTTACCCGACATGACCGTTGCCTGCCTTTACGAAGCCGGCGCGGGGAATGCGCCGTTTCACGACCTGGGCCGCACGCGGCCCGGGGCCGGCAAGAGCGGCGGCACGGACCGGCCGACGTCTTCGCAATACCACAAGATTACCTTTGCGCGTTTCAATCTGGAGTGGCTTACGGACGGCGCGGACTCCGTCAGAGCATAAGCAATCAAACGAGACGTCCACGCGCGAAAAAACCGGGGCGCAAGGGAGCCGCTATGAAACACGACTACGCAGAGACCCTGAGCGACATCGCTGATAGCACCCGCGCAAGCTTCCAGCAAACGCACCAGGCGCGGGAGAAAGGGCTGGCTCTATCGCGCGAGATCACGCGTAGCTCCGCGAATACGATTCGCGCGACCCACAGGGGCGCGTTCGATCGGGCGGGCGCGATGCTCGAAGAGATAGCCGGGCTGGTGGCGCAAACGCGGGCGATTCTCGATGAGCACCCCAAGGTCTACTACGCCGGCTTCGTTGAGGCCGCGGTCAAAGAGTACGCGGAGGCAGCCGCCACGCTGGCCTTTGCCCGGAAGGCGTCCTTGCCCGGCCACGAGGAGCTTGGAATCGGCGCGGCCCCCTACCTGAACGGCCTCGCGGAGGCGGTGGGAGAGCTTCGCAGGTACATCCTCGACTCGCTACGCAGGGACGACCTCGCGCGGTGCGATGAACTCCTCGGCGTGATGGACGAGGTGTACACGGTGCTGGTCACCATGGACTTTCCCGACGCAGTGACTAACGGGCTCAGGCGCACGACGGACATGGTGCGCGGCGTACTGGAGCGGACCAGGGGCGACCTGACGCTGGCGATGAGACAACACCGCTTCGAACGAAGGCTCGAGGCGCACCAGGAAGCGCTGGAGGCGTACGAGAAGCAGCAAAGCGATTAGGGGAGACCTTCTAGAGCCAGCGGTACCGGGGCAGTGCTCGGTCTGGTTCACGCTCACGCACGGGCAGGCCCACCCCAGATACTTCGTCGGGGACTCCTCAACATGACGATACCGCCACGAGGAAGGTTGTCGTTTACAACTGCGCAAACGATGTCGCCCAGAGCTTGCGAAGGGCCTGGGGCGGCGTCGGGTCTTGCGCAGGCTCCTGCAAGGCTAGGCCCCACCCCAGATGCTTCGTCGGGACTCCTCAGCATGACGGTACCGCCATGCTTAAGTTACTCGTTTGCAACTGCGCAAACGATGTCGCCCTGAGCTTGCGAAGGGCCTGGGGCGGCGCGGGTCTCTTGCGCACGCTCCGGCACGGCTAGGCCCCACCCCAGCTGCTTCGTCGGGGACTCCTCAGTATGACATTACGGTGGCGAGTAGGAATCTTGACTCCCCTACCCCCCTATGGTAGGTTTTCGGCAGCTTGACTTAGGTCTTCCCGCCCGCGGGAAGGCTTTTTTGTGGAGGCGATTGTGGTCGCTCTTATTGCGATCGGGGCCAGCGTCGTAGGGCTCCTATTCGCGCTCTTCTTGACCCTCAACATAATCCGCCAGGACAAGGGCAACGAGCGGGTCCAATTCATCGGACGGGCCATACAGGAAGGCGCCATGGCTTTCCTGTCCCTGGAGTACCGCTTACTGGCGGTCTTCGTCGTCGTCGTCGCTGTGATTCTCGCCGTTTTCATAGACTACGACTTGACCGGGCGGGTCGCGGAAAACACGGACCGGGTCAGCGGCGACCGCACGCTGCCCTCCACGGCCATCGCCTATCTCGCGGGCGCGTTTGGCTCGGCTCTGGCTGGGTTCATTGGCATGAGCATCGCGATCAGGGCCAACTCACGCACCGTGGTCCAGGCACAGATCGGGCTCAACGCCGCTCTCCGGGTCGCCTTCAACAGCGGGACCGTTATGGGCGTTTCCGTGGTAAGTATCGGCCTGGTGGGTGTCACGGTCCTCTACATGGCTTTCGAAGACGTCAGCATCATCGCCGGCTTCGGCTTCGGCGCCTCCTCCATCGCGCTCTTCGCCAGGGTTGGCGGCGGGATATACACGAAGGCGGCAGACGTCGGCGCGGACCTGGTTGGCAAGATCGAGGCCGGCATCCCGGAGGACGACCCTCGCAATCCGGCCACCATCGCCGATAACGTCGGCGACAACGTTGGCGACGTCGCCGGAATGGGGGCGGACCTGTTCGAGTCGTACGTCGGCTCTATCATCGCCACCATCGCTCTCGCCGCCGTCGGCGCAACCGCGCTGAAGCTGGGAGACGTCACCGTCGACTTCGACTTCGACCTCGTAGTCTTGCCTATCCTCATCGCTGCCATGGGAATAATCGCTTCGATCCTGGGCACCTTCCTGGTAAGGACAGGCGAGGGCGCCACGATGGGACGCCTGCTCTGGTCCCTTCGCACGGGCATAATCGGGGCGGGGGTCCTCGTGCTGATCGGCGCGGCAGCGACGATCGCGGTGCTGGATATGCCTTTTGAGCTGTTCTGGGTAATCGTGGTAGGGCTGGTGGCCGGGCAGATCATCGGCACCGCCTCTGAGGTCTACACCTCGTATGAGTTCAAGTTCACCCGGGATATAGCCAAGCAGGCCGAGACCGGACCGGCGACGGTCATCATCGCCGGGGTCGGACTTGGCATGCTCAGCACCCTCATCCCGGCGATTGTCATAGTTATCGCAATTGGTATAACGAACGAGCTGGCCGGCACATACGGGGTTGCGCTGGCTGCCGTGGGCATGCTGTCCACCCTGGGCATCACGCTCGCCACCGACGCCTATGGCCCGGTCGCCGACAACGCCGGCGGGATAGCGGAGCAGGCCCACCTGGACCCTGAGGTGCGCGAGAGGACCGACGCCCTCGACTCGCTGGGCAACACCACCGCGGCCACCGGCAAGGGCTTCGCCATCGGTTCGGCGGTGCTCACGGCGCTGGCGCTGATGGCGGCGTACTCTCAGGTGAGCAAGGTCGAGGTCTTCGACCTACGCGATACCCAGGTGCTGATGGGTCTGCTTCTCGGGAGCGTCATGCCATTCGTGTTCGCGGCCCTCACAATGCTGGCGGTCGGCAGGGCCGCTGCCGCGATGGTCGCCGAGGTGAGGCGTCAGTTCCGAGAGATCGAGGGGCTGATGGAGGGCACGGCGGAGGCCGACCACGCCCGCGCCGTCGACATCAGCACACGCGGCGCGATGCGTGAGATGGTTCTGCCAGGCTTGCTCGCGGTCATCGCCCCTGTGGCCGTGGGGGCTGTTCTCGGCCCGGAAGCGCTTGGAGGGCTGCTCATCGGGGCTATCGCCAGCGGGTTCCTGCTGGCGATCATGATGGCCAACGCGGGCGGCGCCTGGGACAACGCGAAGAAGTACATCGAGGCGGGCCACCACGGAGGCAAGGGCTCGGCCCCCCACGCGGCAGCTGTGGTAGGCGACACCGTTGGCGACCCCTTCAAGGACACGTCCGGACCCTCGCTCAATATCCTCATCAAGCTCATGTCCATCGTCGCGTTGGTATTCGCGCCGCTGTTCCTCCGAGCCGGGTAGCGCCGAGGGCTCGACCGACCTGTCCCTCAGGCGGCTCTGCACTGAAAGTCGCAACGCGGGGCTGTGGTTCGACATGACTGTCCTGAGAGCCGAAGGGCTCACCACGAACAGCTTCAATCTGACCGTTCGTCCTGGGTTGAGCAAACGCCACCGACAAACATCTTGCTATCAGGATTGAAGGTAGTTGCGGTGGATGACTGGCTCGTTCGACTCTCGTCCGCCGCGTAACCACCAGACGAATACGACCTTATGCAGTAATCTGGGGATCGTGGGTGCCCTATTCCTCCTGCCTGCGCTACGCCGGTGCCGCGGGCTCACCGGTGAAACCAACTGTTAGTCCGGCGGATTGAAGGTTCGAATTCCGTCGTCGAGGTGCTTCTCGCAGATCTCCGGGTGGCGGTTCATCGACGAGCTGGCAGGAGATCAAGGGCAGAGGGTCGTTGGGTTGACTGGATTCAAGCCGACGCCAGCTCATGGGCGCCTTGTTATCCAGGTGCAAGGGGGGTCTATCTCACGACGAATCGGATCGGCGATTACTAGACGGGATGCTGAGGAAGTGCGCCACCATGAGTTTGGCACGGGATCTACAGCACTCAACCTCGAATCCCAGGTCGGACGGGGGCCTCGCATATAGGTCTTACGGCTACCCCTCAGCGCCTGACCACGGAGTTCTCGCCGAGATCGCTCGCTACTACTCAAGAATCACTCTAATGGTATGGACGGGGAGTTCATCCCTCACCAGTTTCCACTACACCGATCCCGTCGGTGAACCTCTCGGTGCCTTCCAGCTAGTTTGACGCGGGTCGAAAGGGTATCCGTCTCTCCGTCCGCCAGACTGCCTACATGAGGGATGACAATGAACCCGCCCAGTCTGCAAATCACGATTGTGCGGGGCTCACTTCTTCCGGGATCAAGTTAGAGCCACCCTCCTCAGAGTGTGCCATTTCAGTCTTCGGATCGATCACTGACCTGGGCACTGTAAAAGTGAAAGTTGACCCTTTGCCCATCTGGCTATCAACGGTGATGTCCCCATCCATCATCTGGCTAAGGCTGCGGCTGAGGGCTAGCCCCAGTCCAGTCCCCCCGTACCGCCGCGATGTCGACGCCTCTGCCTGGGAGAAGGGCTGGAACAGCTTCCCCATATGCTCGGGGGTCATGCCGATTCCAGTGTCGGTCACGCTGAAGCTGACGCACTCCACGCCATCTTTGATCCTGCAGCCCACGTCCAGGGAGATGGTGCCCGCCTGGGTGAACTTGGATGCATTGCTCAGCAGGTTCAATAGCGTCTGCCGCACCTTGGTCATGTCAGCACGCATTGAGCCGATACTATCGTCACAGTGGACCTTCAGGACGTTGGCGTTCTTCTCCACAAGGGGATGTGTGACCGATACTGTCTCTTTGACCAAATCGGATATGCTGAAGCTCTCGAGGTAGAGTTCCATCCTTCCGGCTTCGACTTTGGAGAGATCGAGCACATCGTTGATCAGTTCCAGCAAGTGCTTGCCCGCCCCATGAACCTTCTGCAGGTCCGGGATGAAGTCATCCTGGCCCTGGTCTTCGGCCTCCTCTTGCAACATCTCACTGTAGCCGATGATTGCGTTGAGCGGAGTCCGGAGCTCGTGGCTCATCCTAGCAAGGAAGTCGCTTTTTGCCTGGGTGGCCGCCAGCGCCTGGTCGTGCGCCTGGGCAAGCTGCAGGACCAACGCTCTTCTAGATAGTGCGTGCTTGATGCGGATCTCCAGTTCCGGTAGTGACACTGGTTTGGTGACATAGTCGTAGGCCCCTTCTCGCATTGCCGTTACCGCCGTTGACAAATCCATCTGTCCAGTGAGCATGACCACGGCGATATCTGGGTAATCGGCCTTGATCTCGCGCAAGAACTCGATTCCTGACTTGCCGGGCATATTGATGTCCAGGAGCACCAGCTCAAACTCCTCTGCCTTGAGTAACTTAGCGGCCTCTTCAGCATTTGAGGCCGTTAGACACTCATATTCTTCCAGGCCTCTAGCCAGCACCTCTCGGTTGCCCTCCTCGTCGTCTACTGCCAATATACGGCTCTTGGTTGGCATCAACCCCCCTCCTGTCCTGGTGTCACGTATTGCCGGAGCTCGTCCAATTCGAAAGGTTTGCTTATTGCCGGGCAGCCCGTGCCGGAGAGGAACTTCTCGGTCTCGTCGCTAAGGGTATCCCCAGTCATGAAGATTACCTTTGACGCTAGCTCTACCATGGTCGCTTGGATGCGGCTATACAGCTCTTGGCCGTCCACTTTTGGCATTCTAAGGTCCATTAGAATTCTGTCGTATGACCCCGCCTGTAGCTTGCGCCACGCCTCCTCCCCGTCTTCGGCCAGGTCCACGGCGTGGCCTTCCTCGGAAAGCGCCCGGCTGATGAACTCTCGAGCGTCGGGCTCGTCATCAACCACAAGGATCCTGAACTGTCGCCCGGCGTCCAGCTCGTGTGACTCGACTGCGGTTACCCGGTTATGAGTCACGGTGACTACATCCTCCAGTTTGTCCCTTGATGTGGGCAGTTCAATATGGAAGGTAGCCCCGCGTCCAGGAGCGCTCTCCACACGTATTTCGCCACCGTGCTCTCGAATGAGCCCGTGACATATGCTCAGCCCGAGCCCTGTGCCGTCGCCCAGTTTCTTGGTGGTGAAGAAGGGGTCGAAGACTCTGCTTAGATTCTCCGGTGCGATACCGGGTCCGTCATCGGTGACGCTTAACAGCGACATTCCAACAGACGCGCGGCCCCGTATAGTGAGCTGGCCGCCTCCGGCATCGGCCATAGCGTGCTGTGCGTTCTGAAAGAGGTTGACCAGAACCCGTTGAATCTGCTGCTCGTCGGCCATCACCGGCTCCAAGTTATCTGGCAGGTCGACGTCAACCGTTATCTTGCGCTGCCGAAGGTCCGCGGCCACTAGGTCGAGAGAGTTTTGAACGACCGGCGCGAGGTCTATCATCGCCGGTTGGTGGTCTCCGCGTCTGGCGAAGGAGAGCAGGTTGCGAACGATCCTTGCTGCTCTGTTGGTGTTCTCATTGACTTTTTCGAGGTCTCGGCGCACCTGTTCGGGGACATCTTCCCGAAGAATTAGCTGGGTGAACCCCAAAATAGTGTTAAGGGGATTGTTGATCTCGTGGGCGACACCGGCCGCCAACTCGCCCACCGACGCGAGGCGCGCCGACTCACGGAAGCGCTCCTCAGCACGTCTGATTTCGGTTATGTCCTCTGCCATGGCCATACACCGGAAACTTTCATGGTCGGCTGACAGCCTGGAGACGACCATATGGACCCAGACTGTCGAGCTATCTTTCCGGATGTACCGTTTGTCGTGTACGTACCGATAACGTTTGCCGGCTACCATCTCCTGGAACAGCCTCAGGTTCTCCGGCAAGTCTTCTGTATGTGTAAAGTCGGAGAAGTGGAGTGCTGCCAGCTCGTCGGGTGTGTAGCCAACCATCTCCTGAAAAGCATGATTAGAGTCGAAGGTCGTACCGGCGTCGTCGACGATGGCGATCCCGACGGGGGCGGATTCGAAGAGTACCCGGAAGCGGAGCTCGCTCTCACCCAGCGCCTCGAGGGACTGCGACAGCTCCTGGGTTTGCTCTTTGAGTGTCGCTTGCTGCGTCAAGATCGTGCTCCAGCCCCGCCATACCAGGGCAACGAGGCTGAGGTACAGGGTGACAAAGCCCACGCCCACAGCGACGAATACTGCTACGGCGAGATCATTGACGTCACTGCTAAGCCCGAATCCACCGAAGGACACCGATGGACGGCGTGAGGAAAGCGGAAGGGGGGGGTGAGGGAGCTACAGGGGAAATAGCCTGGGTTCCATTTGGGGTAGGGAGGTCGGCGGACGGTCTTCATCGCCGCACAGGGGCCCCTATGGCCGTCTGCGGGAGCTGCGATGCGGGGGATGGCGAGAGAATACGCAGCAGGGAACTCTCTCGGACCGGGCTGGCGCGAGTCTGCGGGGATCTTCGGTTGTCCGGTGGGTGGGTCGCCGACGGTGCCGTCAGGCCGGGAGTGGAATGGCTCGCAGCCGGGCCAAGGCGCGGCTGAACTTCTCAGCCCAAGGCCAGCGATCCGGAAGATGCAGGGTCAACCGGCGTGCCGAGCGGGTGAGCCGTCCGGCTAGGGAGAAGAACCGCCGCCGGAGGGTCTTGGTGGTGGCTATCCGCTCTCCCAGACCGATCCGCGCCGTCCAGCGGGCCAGGTTGTGGGCCATCGTCTGGACGGCCAGCCAGGCGCCGTTGGCGGCGAAGCGGCCCGAGGGGAGATGGTTCAGCCCGACGCCGTACTTGAGGTCGCGTATGGCATTCTCGATCTCGGCGTGGCGGCGATGGTCAGCCTCCAGTTCGAGCAACTCCCCGTCCCGGTCGGTGATGAAGCCGTGATAACTGTATTTGGCGAAGAGGGCCAGTTGGGAACCGGGCGTCGGCTTCACCCGCCGGACGATGAGCCGTACCGGCGCGGCGTCTGCCTCGGCCTGGAAGGGGGTGCAGGTGATCTCGGCCACATCGGCGGCACCGTCCATCCAGTAAGGAATCGGCGTCCAGGCATCTTCGGGTATCGCCTCGATGAGATTGTGCAGGCTTTTGTGCTGGCGGATGGTGATGGAGTAGCGGACATTGATCCGGCGGCAGACGGCGACCACGGCGTGGGTATAGAAGCCGCTGTCGGCACGCATGGTGAGCTGCCCGCTGGCCCCGCCGTAGCGAACCCGGCTCACCGTTTCACGCAGGAAGTGGGCGGCGCCGCGAGCGGTGTTGGCCCGGCCCTCGCGCAGCCGGGCCATCAGCACGTCGCCTGTGCCGGCGGCGACGGCCAACAGCGGGTGATAGCCCCGCTTGCCGGTATAGCCGTGGTGGCGTGCGCCCTCCTTGGCCAGTCCGTAGGTCTCGCAGATGGTGGAGTCCAGGTCAATGGTCAGGGGCCCGTCGCCGGGTCCCGCCCCGGCCTGCCAAGCCCGGGCCAGCAACTCGCGGCTCACCCGGTCGAGTTGACGGACGTGGCCCCACCGGAAGCTGCGCAGGAAGGTGCCCAGGGTGGATGGCGCCTTCACCGTGCCGCCCAGGGTGCTGGCCGTCCCCCCGGTGCGCAACACATCGGCGTCGTCAATGCAGTCGCCCCCAGCCAGCGCAGACGCCACCAGCGTCATCATCTTGTCGCTCGTGTTCGCCCGCCCCGGGGCATCGCCCAGGTCGAGGCGCTGCCGGACGAGTTCGGGCAGGCCGAGGTGCCGCGCCAGGGTGGCCGGAAGGAGCAGCCCGGCATTGGCCACCAAGCGGCGGTCGTCGAAGGTGATTTGGATTCGGTCGGGGTGGTTGCGTGGCAGCATCTATTGGGTGCTCCTTTTCCAGGGTCTGTTTTTTGCTACAAAACCATTATCCCAGAAGCACAGGAGCACCTTCTTGCTGCTTCAGGACGCTAACCCGACGCCCTCCTTCGGTGGATTCGGGCTAAGGCTGGGTATCGAGTACGGATCGGCGTCTTTGATCATAGTGCCCGACATCATCTCTGCCCCATGTAGTCTCAGCAGCTGCAATACGGTGTCCAGTCTTGCATCCAGCATCAGACTCAGTCCCGCAGCCAGTAGCATCATGATCAACAGGCTTGCGGTGGAGAACTGAATCACTAGGTTGTTTCGCAGCTGCATGATCTCTACCTCCTCGACATCGGGTTTGCTCCGACCGTCCTCTCGTCCCGCTTGATTGTTTCGACAACTGATTCTATCGACACCTTATACCCCATTTGTTAAACCTAGTACGCAAGCCCTGCTAAAATTGTGCTAATTTTCCGGCGGGGATGTGACTGTTGCAGGAAATTGGCACGGCCAGGATCCTTGTGGTCGACGACGAGGCCGACTCTCAGGCACTTCTGATGCGGGTGCTGGACTCCGCCGGCTACGAATGTCGCACGGCGTCCAACGGCCTTAGCGGTCTTAGGGTTTTCTTTTCATGGAAGCCTGATCTGGTGGTGCTCGACATCCTGATGCCCGTGATGGACGGCTGGGAGCTGCTGGGCAGAATCAGGCAGGTCTCTGATGTGCCGGTCCTTATGCTCACGACGCTCGGACAAGTGGAGGACCGGGTTAGAGGGCTCCGGAAAGGCGCCGACGACTACTTACCCAAACCGTTCAGTATCGATGAGTTACACGCACGCGTCGATGCCCTCTTGCGGAGGGTTAGCCGACGGAGGGAAGCCGTGGAAGAAAGCTCTGAGGGTGCCTACCGCGATGGCGAGATCGAAGTGGATTTTCTGTACCATCGTGTGCTCGTCCGCGGGAGTGAGGTGGAGCTATCGCCCCTCGAGTTCCGCCTCCTGTCTGCGCTGGTCAGATGGCCGGGCCAGGTTCTGAGTTCAGATCGCCTCCTGGACCTGTGCTGGGCGGAAAAGGATATCGGGCACTCTAACCTGCGGGCATACATGACGTTCCTGAGAAGGAAGATCGAAGTCAACCCGTCTAGACCCCAGTTGGTCCAGACCGTCCGCGGCTTTGGGTACAGGTATGTCTCACCGTCGCAGCAGTAAGTCTCGCTCTCAACCCGCGACGGCGCCGGCGATCCCGTTGCCGCCGGAGTGGGCATGAGGCCGATGGCGATTCTTATTCCGGTCGTCAACTACTAGGCTCTCAGCCATGTCCCAGATTCTGGCGCGGCGCACATCGTCGTCAGGCACAGGCACGGAAACACCGACGCCAAGCTGAGCGTCGCCCTCGCGGTCACCAAAGCTAACGACTTTCCTCCCTCATATCCGGTACTAAGCTTTCGCGGGGTGCAAGCGCCCGGAGCGCGTACTACTCGTTTAGCGGGCGGTCAGCCAGCAGCAGCCCGGTGGCACGGAGAAACTCCGTTACCGCGAACACGCGCTGGTTTACCGTCGACGTGTGGTTCCCCAGCTTGCTGTAGATGTTTGTTGATGTGGCGCTCGACGGTCCTGGGGTCGACACGAAGGACCTCAGCGATAGTGTCGTTCCGATAGCCCTTCGCCATCCAGCTCATCACCTCTAGCTCTCTGCGGGACAGCTCGCCTATGAATCCCGGTGAGCTATCGCCGTTGCCCACTAGCCCCTCCATTACCGGCGCGTCGACGATAATGCGTCGCCCCATCACGGTGTAGACCGCCTGGACAACGTCCTCCACCGTGTCGATGGTGTGCTTCAGGAGCAACGCGTAACCGGGTGAGGCGCTCCTGGAGAACTCCTTCAAGGACTTGAGGCCGTCCGGATCGTAGGACGCGAAGGCCAGGACCAGCGCCAGGTCCGGACTGATCTCCCTGAACCGTTCCAGCCTCTCAGCTACCTGTGCGTTGAGCGCCTTGCCACCCAGGTATACGACGTCGGGTGTCAGGGACTTTATGGCCTCGGTTACAGACTCCGGTGTAGTGTCAGACGACGACCCCACTACCTCTATCTTGGGATGAGATGCGAAGTGAGGCAGATAGGCATCTCGTAGTATCTGTTGCTCTTCGGCTATGTACAGCTTCGTCTTGCGACTGGAGTCCGGCATACGTCGCTCGCGTCTTAGCGTAACGGTGTCAGCACAAGATGATGGCACTGTCCAACACAAAGCGCAATAGTCTCCGTCAGCCGTTTTCTCGGGTACACCAGCTCTCCCTGCCTATTCATGGTAGCCGACGAATTCTTGCACGTTTCCCCCTTTTCCTTTGCGTGTTTTCACGCTCCACTTTCCTGACCTCGGGCAATAACGTTTCTGCCAATTCATTCTGGCGGGAGGAAACGATGAAGCTACGAAGCAGGAACTTCGGTCTGGCGAGAAAGATCGGCATGGCGGTAGCGATAGCTGCTGCGACGGCCGTTGTCGCTTATACATGGATGGGGGCCGAAACGGTTTACGCGGGACTGCGCTGGACCGGCATCGACTAGTTCTCGACTTTAAGAAGGGACCGATAGGATGACCGGCGGCTGGATTATTGACCCCGGGACACCCCCGCTCGAAGCGCTGCTCCTAGCGGCTGCGGCCGCGCTGTTGGTGGCCGCAGCAGACAGGCGCCCCCTTAAAGTGGCGCGCCCCGACGGCGTGTCGCTGACGAATGCGCCACTTTTCTTGACGGCGCTGCTGTTCCCGCCTGTATCGGCGATGCTGGTAGCAGGTGCGGGGATGGCAATGTCCCGCTTGACGCCAACTCGAACGAGGTCGCCCGGCACGAGTGTCGCTGTCGCCGCCGCCGGGCTGCCAGTAGCGCTCGCGGCCTTTGTGTATCGAGTCCTAGCAACGCCGTCAGATGCATGGCTTCTGGAACCAAGGGCGGCGGCCTACGCGGCTTTCAGCGCGATGGTGTTGATCGCAGCACGGATGGCGCTGCTGGCACTGGCATCCGGCAAAGAGAATATCCTCAGCTCGGGAGGCTCGATGTTGGCCGTTATCCCCGCGGTAGGCGTGTTTGGGTTAGGGTACCTGGCGGCCGCATCAGCCCAGCAGGCCTGGTGGTCCGTCGGGCTTCTCCTGCCCCCTCTGGTGATGGCGGACGTGTTAGCCAGCCGGGTTGTCCGGGCCGGAAGCGAAGACGTCCAACGGGCCCGGGACCTGCAGCAGCGACTAGCGTGGCTACGTGCGGACCGCGCACAACCCCTCGGCTCTGCCCCGGGCGACTCCACCAGAAAGCTGGCCAGGGGTCTAGCCCACGAGCTGAGCACTCCCTTGTTCGCCATCCAGGGCCGCGCGGAATCGCTTCTGACGCACCCCGAGCAGCACCTGGCAACGCCCGCCGCGAGGCAGTCGCTCTCCGAAATTGAGCAGATGGCAGCCAGAGTCTCAAACGCCGTTCGAGACCTGGAGATGAGGGTCTCGAATGGCGACGTTCTTCCCCCGGTCTCCCGCAGTCAAGTCAGCAATGGACGCCCCAGACCTGTCGATGCACGCCGACGGCGGTAGGAAGCCGGCGCGACGTCTTCGTCCCGGAGCACTTTTCTGCGCGCGACTCTACTATTGCGCGACGCCCATCGAGGTCTAACGCCCTACGGAGCGGCTTGACCCAACAAGCCCGCGAGGCGCTCTCCGACTCGAACGCGGGCCGCGAGCATCGTACCGTCGAACGGCTTGCTGACGAGGTCGTCTGCGCCTGCGTCCAGCCCCTCGATCATGTCGTCCCGAGTGTCCCTGGCCGTGAGCAAGATCACATAGATGGAGGACAGGTCGGGCGAGGCCCTGATTCTGCGGCAGAGGTCGGGGCCATCCAACCCCGGCATCATCCAGTCCAGCACCGCTAGTTTAGGCGGGTCTTCCTCTTTCAGCCTGTCCCACGCCTGCAAGCCGTTAGAACAGGCCACCACGTCGTAGCCCCACCGCGAAAACGTCACCTCCAGCATTCGACGATACCCGGGGTCGTCCTCAGCTACCAGGACCTTCATCTCGCGCCCTCCTGCGGTCTGGCGGTTTTCCCTTATCCGGCCGCCGCTGCGCGCACCCCCGTCCAAGTCTTATTTCTTTGGCATCCCTAGGCTGCAACACACCGCTCGCCTCTGCCCTTAACCGGATGTGCGCACCGAGATACTTGCTGGTTTGTATCGGTGTGTAGCCGGACGCACACCTGCTAGAAGTAAGCGAGGGGCCGACACCGATAATCCGGAGGCTTCATGGAGGTGAGCGTGAAAGCAAAGAGCTTGGGGGGCCCTGGGGGCGCCACCTCCGCGCGGCCTAGCCGAGTGCTCGTCGTCGATGATGAGGTCGTCATTCAGGCCCTGCTGACCGAGGTACTCAGCGAGGAGGGCCACGAGATCACCACGGCCGACGGCGGCCAGCGCGCTATCGATCTACTGGCGAGCGACAGGTTCGACCTGGTCATCTGCGACGTCATGATGCCCGAGGTGAATGGGATAGCGGTGTTATCCGCGGCCAGGCGCATCGATCCTGAGTGTCCCGTGCTCATGATCACCGGCTATCCCTCGGCGGAGACGATTGAGCGCCTGATCAACCTCGGTGCGGCGGACTACATAACCAAGCCGTTCAACGTGGACTTGATCAAGCTCACCGTGGCCAAGAACCTGGAGCGCAAACAGTCTGAAAGGGCGGCACTCCAGGTCGGACCGACCACTCAGCTGCCGACCCTCGACGCCGCTACAGGGATGTACAACCTCGCCCTTTTCAAGCAGGCGTTTGAGGGGGAGATCGGACGCTCCGAACGCCGGGGCCATATTTGCAGCCTGCTGATGGCGGAGATCGATGATTTCGATGAGTACGCCTTCGGGAGAGACACCTCTACGGCGGACGAGCACCTTCGGATGTTGGGAAGACTGCTCTGGGGTGAATCCGGCCCCGGGGACATCATAGGGCGCACCGGTCGTGCGGAGTTCGCGCTGGTACTGCCGGAGACGGGGCCGGATGAAGCTTACGCCTTGGGTCACCGCGTCCAGATGAAGGCGGAGTGGCAGTTTACGACGAGCATTGGTGTCGCTTGCTTTCCCAAGGACGGCGGGAAACCCGGAGGCCTGATCGATGCCGCGCGCGCGGGCGTCCGGGCCAACAACGAGGCCCGCGGGCCGCAGCTCCCGCCACATCAGTAGGCGCGAGGAGGCGAACCGTCCCTGCACGTTTGCTGGAACCCCCTACTCAGCCGAGCATGAAAAGCGCGTCGAAGGAGGTGTCGAATGAGAGAGTGGATCAGTGGCGTCCGCAGCGTGGCGTCGTGGTTGCTGATATCTGGGCTGTTCAGTCTCGTCCTGCTATCGGCGGCCGCGTGCGGGGCCACACCGCCTCCATTCGCGTCTCCCTTCGCTGCGCTGCCTACCCCCGAGAATGCGCAGGTCATAACCCTCGGCGATATCGATCCCGACGAGCCTGCAAAGAAGATCAGGCGCTTCAAGCCCCTCGCGGACTACCTCGCAGAGCACCTGCAGGAGTTCGGGGTCCGAGAGGGGCGCGTTGTGATCGCGCGTGACATCGATGAGATGCAGCACATGATGTTTAGTGGCGAAGTCGACCTCTATTTCGACAGCCCGTTTCCGGCCCTGGCTGTTCAGGAGCGGTCAGGTTCAAGCTTGATTCTGCGCCGGTCAAAAGGGGGGTATCCCACCTATTGGAGCACCTATGTGGCGCGAAAGGGGGACGGAGTATCAAGGGCCGAGGACCTTCTGGGGAACGTGATCGCCTTCGAGAAGCGCCATTCAACATCGGGGTTCCTCCTCCCCGCCGCGACCCTTATCCAGCGGGGTTTCAAGCTAAGAGAGGTGGAAGGCTTACAGGCCACGGTTGCGCCTGACGAAATAGGGTACGTATTCTCCGAGGACGAGCAGAACACATTCGAGCTCGTGCGGCGAGGCCTGGTGGCGGGTGGCGCCGTATCCAATCAGGACTACGAAGAGTTACCAGCCGCCTGGGCTTTGGAGATCACGGCCTTCGATCGTACGATGTCGATTCCCAGGCAGCTGGTCTCAGCGCGCCCGGGTCTCCCGCCCCCAACTCACCACGAAGATCCAGCGGTTGCTAATGGAGCTCGACCAGTCGGTGGAGGGCCGGGCGTTGCTCAAAAGCGCCCGGGACAGCAAGTTCGACGCGCTGTCCGCGGGAGTTCAGGCCCGGCTGGATGGCTTCAAGGAGCTGATGAGCCTGGTCAAAGAGCACTGACCGTATTGTGTATTTGATGATGCAGGGGCGGGGTTGGTTTCGACTCAGCATCGCCTGGATCCTGACGCTAAGCATGGTCTTCGTCGTGGCGACACTGATGGTCGTGACCACCTTGCTCGATATCCGCCGTGCAAACACCCTCTTTCAAAACGAGATGCAGGAGCACGGCTTTCTCCTCGCCAATACGCTCAACGACGTGCTCGCCGACTCCCTCTACTTCGTTGATATAGACAAGATATACGACATCGCGGTTATCGTGAGCGGCCAGCCCGGTATCGTCTACGTTCAGGTTATAGGCCCCGACGGCGAGATACTCGTAGACACCAGACAAGGCAAGTATTCGGTGGGTACCGTCGAAGACGGATGGGTGCTCAGGGCACTCCACGGTCGCGACATCGCCAGCCGCGTTGGCGACGATCGGTTAGAGGTTACCACGGCGATACAGACCGGGACGCAGCTCGTCGGCGGCGTTCGCATCGCATTTAGCCAAACGCCGCTACACGGGAGCATTAGAGCGCTTGGCCTGGAGCGGCTCCGACAGGGTATTGCGCTTCTTATCGTTGCTGTGGTGCTCGCTTCGTCGTTGGCCCAATACTTCACCCGGCCACTCAGCCGCCTCGTAAAGGGCACGCAGAGGGTGGCTAAGGGCGACTACGATTTCGAGGCCGCGGGCGGTGAGGTCGGCGAGATCGGAGAGCTGGCGGTCGCATTCGACGAGATGACCAAGGCCCTTCGAACGTCGAGGACCACGCTCGAAGAACGTAGCTCAGAGCTACGGGCCGCATATGAACAGCTCTTGTCGGAATCGACGGAGCGCGAGAAACTCGAACAGCAATTCCTTCAGGCGCAGAAGTTCGAGGCGATGGGCCAGCTTGCCGGAGGCGTGGCCCACGATTTCAACAACCTGCTGACTCCGATACTCGGCTACACACAGCTGGCGATGAAGAAGGCGCCGCCCTCGGAATGGCGACTGCGCGACGACTTGCAGGAGGTCCAGAGGGCCGCGGAGAGCGCCTCACAGCTGACGACGCAGCTGCTGACCTTCTCCCGCCACCAGGTCATCGAGCCCAGAGTCATCGACGTAAACGCCCTGACTCTGGACATGGACAGGATGTTGAGGCGGCTCATCGGGGAAGATATCGAGCTCGTTACGATACTCGCCCCGGAGACGTGGCCTGTCAAGGCGGACTCGGGACAGATGCAGCAGGTGCTGGTCAACCTTGCCGTAAACGCCCGCGACGCGATGCCGAGGGGCGGCAAGCTGATCATCGAGACGTCCAACGTCGTTATCGACGCGGCAACCCCCAAGGCGCCCTCAAGCGTTCGGCCCAGAAAGCATGTGCTGCTGGCTGTCCGTGACACCGGCGTTGGAATGACGCCCGAGGTGAAGTCCAGAATCTTCGAGCCGTTTTTCACCACCAAAGAGGAGGGTAGAGGCACCGGACTGGGACTCTCCACCTGCTACGGCATCGTGGCGCAGACCGGAGGACATATCTCAGTCGAAAGCGATCCGGGCAGCGGCGCCACGTTCAGAATCTACCTGCCGAAAGCTACCGGGTCCACTGTGATACGTTTGGAAAAGATGGACCCTAAGACCTCAGCGGGCGGAGTCGAGAAGGTCCTTCTGGTCGAAGACGAGCCATCGGTGCGAAGGATCTCCTCTCGCGTACTGCGGGAGCAGGGTTACGCGGTCCTGGAGGCGGCCAACGGGGTCCAGGCGCTCAGCTTAGCGAAGCAGGACTCCAACCGCGATCTGCGACTGCTGCTAACGGACGTCGTCATGCCGCTGATGGACGGCACTGAGTTGGCGACGCAGCTGAAGGCCACACTCCCTGATATACGAGTACTCTTCGTATCAGGGTACACAGATGATCGAATTGACCGCCTCGATTCGCTCGCAAGCGGCACAGGCTTCGTGGCGAAGCCCTTCACCCCCGACGCCCTGGCGAACAAGGTGCGGGAGATGTTGGACAGCTAACAAGGCCACCCTACCTGAGTCTCGTCCGGCCTCACTCGCCAATCAACGCGCGGCGCCATCAGCGTGTTTCTGTCGTGCTGAGGAGTCCCCGACGAAGCATCTGGGGACTCGGCCCGCCCTGCGGTACGCGCCGACAACATGGATCACTCCAAACTCATTGCTTCGCTGAGGGAGACATCGGTCTGCCGCACGGCTAGCAAACAACAAACAAAGGTGACGCTATTGTCCCTACCTACTCGCAGCCCCTTACGTCGGGCGCCGATTTTTGACTAACGACCGGCGACTTGCTACCTTTGCCCTGCGCGATTCTTTCCTACCTCCTCTCCCTTCCACAGGAGAGGAATGAGGTGAGGGTGACAAAACAAGAGACCACCGTCGACCTGAGCACTATCGTGTCCCTCTGTAAGCGCAGGGGGTTCCTGTTCCAGAGCAGCGAGATCTACGGCGGGCTGGCCAGCACCTACGACTACGGGCCTCTGGGGGTCGAGCTCAAAAACAACGTCAAGGCCGCGTGGTGGCGGACGTTTGTCTGGGGCCGCGACGACATGGTCGGGCTCGACGCCTCTATTCTTATGCACCCGGACGTATGGCGCGCCAGCGGCCACGTCGAAAACTTTAACGATCCCCTTGTGGAGTGCAGGAACTGCCACCAGCGGTTTCGCGAGGACCTTCTGGTCGACCTCTCCAGGTGCCCGGCATGCGATGCGGCGGAGTCGTTCACCGAGCCGCGCATGTTCAACTTGATGTTCAGGACCTTCCTGGGCCCCGTCGAAGACGAGGCCAGTTCTACGTACCTGCGCCCCGAGACCGCTCAGGGCATATTCGTCGACTTTGACAGCGTGCTCACCGCGACCCGCCGAAAGCTCCCTTTCGGCATCGCCCAGATCGGCAAGGCCTTTCGGAACGAGATTACCACTGGCAACTTCATCTTCCGCACCCGCGAGTTCGAGATTATGGAGCTCGAGTACTTTGTGAAGCCCGGCGAGGACGACGACTCGCACAAGCGATGGACCGACGAGAGCATGCGATGGTACACGGGCCTCGGCATCTCCGAGGAGAGACTTCGGCTGCGGCAGCACGAGGCCGACGAGCTAGCACACTACTCTAAGGCGACATCGGATATCGAGTACCAATTCCCGTGGGGCTGGGGAGAGATCAACGGGGTAGCGAACCGCACGGACTTCGACCTGCGCGCCCACTCGGAGAAGAGCGGCGAGCAGCTCACCTACTTCGACGACGACAGCAAAGAGCACATAACGCCCTACGTGATCGAGCCGACGTTCGGCGTGGACAGGGCGGTGCTGGCGTTCCTCGTGGATGCGTACACCGAAGAGGAGGCCCCCACCGCGAAGGGCGGCGCCGACCGGCGCGTCCTCCTGAAGCTCCACCCTGCCCTCGCTCCGGTCAAAGTCGCCGTGCTCCCCCTCAGCCGCAACGAACGCCTGGTCCCCCTGGCGCGCGAGGTCCACGACGCCGTCCGCAGCTCGGGCGCCGTCAACGGCCTGGTGCAGTACGACGACGCCCAGAGTATCGGCAGGCGCTACAGGCGCCAGGACGAGGTGGGCACGCCGCTCTGCGTCACGGTAGACTTCGACTCGCTCGACGACAAGGCCGTCACGATACGCGAGCGAGACTCCATGGCCCAGGTACGGGTGCCGATATCCGACCTGGTAGCCGAGATAGCCGGGCGCTTGGCTGGCTGAAACCCCCTACCACCATCTGTGGGCGTTCTCAGCCACGGTGCTATACTAGCTCCATAGGTTTCCTATGGGCCAGACATTAGTCAATCTGCGAATATATGGGCCGAAGGGAAGCGCCGAAGTCGAGGCGCTCGCGGACACCCCCGCCACATTCACGGAGCTCTCCAGCTCGGCTGTCGACGAGGCGGGCCTCGAGACGGCATATGAGACCGCGGTGGCGCTGGCCGACGGCGGGACGATTACCCGCCCACTAGCTCTGGCCGACGTCGAGATCGATGGAGTTCGCCGGCCTGTCCTCATTGCCGTCGACGAAGACGAGGGGAGCGCCCTGGTTGGATACACGACTTTGGAGACACTGGGCTTCAAGGTCACCACCGTCACACACGCACTAGAGCCCGAGGCCGCAATCGAGCTGCCAAGCGCGTGATATGCCGGCGAGAGCAATAGTGCCGTGGCGTGGGACCCGCGGGATGCGACGCCGTTTTCAGAGCAGCCTACAAGCGCGGTTCCGGACCTCTTACGTTTTGTTGCATGGCTCCTGGCCGCGTCGTTCATCCTCATCGGCACCTGCTTCGCGGGGCTACTTGTCTGGGTCGCCGCTTCGACGGCGGACTCGGCCGGGGTCGCCGACGAGTTCCTCACCTCCATCGAAGAGGGACGCATAGACAACGCATACTCGCTCACCGCGCAAGACTTTCGGACAAAACGCGACAGCGACCAGTTCGCCGCGTTCGTCTTGAGCATCGAGCTGGACAGACACCAGGTGGAGCCGTGGGCGAGCCGCCCCCTGGATGGTGAAGTCCAGACCTGGTACCGAGGCACTGTCACCGACTCCAGCGGGGTACTGCTTCCGTATACGCTCGAGCTGGTCAAAGAAGAGGACCTTTGGAGAGTCAGGTCGTTTTCAAGCCGCGGGTGGCTTCTCCCCAAAGGGGATGAGCTGCATCTCCTTATGAGAGAGACCATGCGTGATTTCTCCCGCGCCGTGCAGGACAAGGACTTCTCGAGGTTCTTCGAGGGCATGTCCATCGCACGTAAGCTCGTAATCACACCCGCGCACTTCCAGGGCGTCTTCCAGCACCTGATCGACGACGAGGTCGACTTCAGCTCGACGGTAGGCGTCGATGCGGTCCTTTATGCGCCTGCCAGGATAGACCCTACGGCTTTCGGCTCCGCCACGCAGGACGTTCTGTTCGTCGAGGGATATTTCCCATACGAGCCGCTGCCATCGGCCACCGGCGACGCTCGCCTGGCTCGGCAGGTCCCCTTCTTCTTTCGCTACGTGCGGGAAGAGGACGCCTGGAAACTCTGGCAGCTATGGATTGGCTTGCCGTCCACGAGGGGGGATGCGTAGTACCCCGAGGCCCACCCGGTGGCATGAAGCACCTTCAGCGGCCGAATGGCGGCGCTAGCAGAGGCTGATATGCGAATACTACACTTCAGCGACGTCCACATAGGCGTCGAGAACTATGGCAAGCTCGATCCGGATACCGGGCTGTCGACGCGGCTGCTCGATTTTCTCGCCGCCTTCGACGAAGTCGTCTCCTACGCCGTCGATGACAAAGTCGACCTAGTTCTCTTCTGCGGCGACGCCTACAAGAGCCGGGACCCTACCCAGACCCACCAGCGAGAGTTCGCCAGGCGGATCGCCAGGTTGTCCTCGGCGGGCGTGCCCGTGTTCCTACTGGTGGGAAACCACGACGTGCCCACCGTCGCCAGCCGGGCGTCGGCCCTGGAGATATTCCCCACCCTCGACGTGCGGAACATCTATACGGGAGAGACCCTGACCACCTACCGAGTTCCTACAAGAGATGGGGTCCTCCAGATCGTGGCCCTGCCCTGGATAAGACGCAGCACCTTCCTGGCGCGCGAGGACACGCAGGGGCTCAACGCAGAGGAAATCAACGAGGCGATTCAGCGACGCCTGTCTGAGGCGATACGCCTGGAGGCCCGGCAGCTCGACGCCGGGCTACCAGCCGTGTTCGCCGGCCACGTCTCCGTCGGCGGGGCCACGACAGGCTCGGAGCAGTCGATGATGCTTGGAAGGGACCACGTGCTCCTCAAGAGCGAGGTAGCCCTGCCGCAGTTCGACTACGTGGCACTCGGACACATCCACCGGCACCAGGTGCTTGACCGCGAGCCGCACGTCGTGTACTCCGGCAGCCTTCAACGGGTGGACTTCGGGGAGGAGCAGGACGATAAGGGCTTTTGCGTAATCGAAATCGACCGCGCGGCGCCGCGCGGGAGCAGGGTCACTGGGTTCGAATTCAAGCGCGTGGAGGCGCGGCGTTTCCTCACCATCAAAGTTGAGCTGCGGCGCGGAGACCTCGACCCCACAGGCACGGTAATTAGCGCGATTCCGACTGAGGACGTTCGAGACGCTATCGTAAGGGTCCTGATCGAGCTCCCCGGGGAGTTGGAGGGACACCTCAGGGAGGCGGACATCAGGAACGCGCTCTCCGAAGCGCACTTCGTCGCCTCGATCTCCAAAGAGGTGACCGATGAGCACCGGGCGCGTCTGGGAAGCAGCTACACCCAGGTACTCGAGCCGCGGGAGGCGCTGAAGCTCTACCTCGAGAGCCGAGAGGTGCCGGCAGACCGCGCCGAAGTGCTGATGAAGCATGCCGCTGAACTCTTGGAGGAGGACCCGGGTTAGCTCCCACTTGCATCCGTTCCCGACCAGGAGCATCCAATTGTTAAGTGTGGCGTTCTAACAATACGCGAACGAGATGGGTGGGAGGGTTTCGTGGGTAGATTGAGAATTGAGCTGGATAACGTAGTCCCCGCACGGGTGCGGGCGCGCTTGCCGCTGAGACCCCTTGTAGCAGCGGTCGCCGGACTATTTGTGCTCGCTGCCTGCTCCGGCGGCGTTGACGAGCCACCGGCGGCAGCGGCGGGCTCGCCGGCGACCAACGGAGCGAGCGGCGCTGCTGTTGGAGACGCTGGGCCTGCGGCGGGAGTCGTGGCGGGCGTTGTATCTCGAGCCCCCGATGCCAGCCCCGACTTTGAGCTTGCGCTGTTTAGCAACGACAACCACGAGGCAGGGGAGCAGCTCAAGCTTTCCGATCTCGCGGGCCGGCCCGTACTGGTGAACTTCTGGTTCCCTTCCTGCCCGCCTTGCCGCCTGGAGATGCCCGACTTTGAGAAGGCTTTCCAGACCCACAAGGGCAACGGCGTGGAGTTCATTGGTGTTCAGATACTCGGTTTCGACTCCATCGAGGACGGTCAGGAGTTCGTCAACGAGTTCGGTATCAACTACGCCATCGGGCCCGACGCTGACGGCTCGATCTTGAAGGATTACAGCGTCAGCAACTTCCCGACGACTTTCTTCCTCGACGCCCAGCACAAAGAGGTGCGAAAGTGGGCCGGCCCACTGAACGAGGCTAAGCTAGAGGAGCTTATCCAGGAACTGCTACAATAGCTCACGGGTCCGTAGCGCGGCCCGATTAGGGCGGCTTACCCCCACGGAGCCGGATGAGCACGGGCGACTTTTTCCTTGTGGTTGTAAGATGGCTCCACCTGGTGTCAGCGGTCGCCTGGGTGGGAGGCAGCCTCTTCTACCTGCTGGTGCTGAGGCCGGCGATTCGCAGAACACCCGACTCCGGCGGCCTCGTCTCAGCGACCGCCGGCGAGTTCCGTACCCTCGTCAACACTTCCATCGTCGTGCTCGTAGCGACGGGTGTCGTGCTGGCGTTCGACCGCCTCGCGGAAGGCGTAACCGACGCACCCTACGCCACTACACTGGCAGTCAAGGCGGTGCTATCGGTGTGGATGTTCGTACTTGTGCGATCGGAGCAGCGACGCTCGGCTGTCCTGGCCTCCTTGGCCCGCCCGTCCAAGCCAGAAAGCACCGGGTTTCAGCGGATTCGCGGTGCAGTTTCCGGGTACAATGCGATAGTCATTTTAGGACTAGTGGTGCTGTTCCTTTCGGACTTGCTGAACGGCCTCTTCACCGCGGCCCTAACACGCAACTAGGGCCTGCCCGGCCTCCAATGGGGCCGCACAAAGGAGAATACGGTAAACATGAAACCGGAGCTGATGGAGATCCTCGCCTGCCCTGTGTGCAAGGGGGAGCTCACGATCACAGTCGACGAGGAAACGGACGGGGAGATCGTAAAGGGCACGCTGCACTGCGCCAACTGCCCCGAGGACTACCTCATCGAAGACTCCATCCCCAACCTCCTCCCGCCTTCGATGCGGGAATAGCGCGGTACCGGCTAAGGCCTATTCGAGCGGCAAGCGCCTCGCCAGCCCGCCGCCGCCCGTTCCCGGAAGGCGTGCCAGCAACGATCGCACCGGCTCCTTGAGCACCGGGTGGACCAAGTCAGGCGCGAGTTCCGCCAGCGGTGCCAGAACGAACTCCCGCTGCGCCATTCTCGGATGGGGAATCGTGAGCAGCGGCGTGTCGATGACCAGACGCCCATAGATCAAGATGTCCAAGTCCAGCATGCGCGGCGCGTTGGCGAACGCCTTCCGACCGCTTAGCGCGGCCTCGGTCCGCCGAAGCGCTTCCAGAAGCTCGAATGGGCTGAGCCGTGTCCAGACCAAGCACACGGCGTTCAGAAACGCCGGCTGCGTGCTGAATCCGACTGGCGCGGTCTCGTAAACCGACGACACCCGCAGCTCCGTGGAGACCTCCCGGAGCCGCTGAACAGCCTCGCGCAGGTTGCTCTGCCGGTCTCCCAGGTTAGAGCCGAGAGCGAGATAGGCGTCGCTGAGCATCAGCTCTGTTTCCACCCTCGTACGATCGCGTCGCTCATGCGCGCCACCCTGACCATCTCTTTGACGTCGTGCACCCTGACGATGTCGGCGCCGGCGCCGATGGATAGCGCCACGGTAGCCGCCGTTCCCTCGACGCGCTCCTCCACCGGGAGGTCGAGCACGAAGCCGATCGTGGACTTGCGCGACATCCCCACCAGTAACGGCGAGCCCAGCACGTCGAACTCCCCCAGACGTCGCAATATCTCCAGGTTGTGCTCGGCGGTCTTGCCGAAGCCCATGCCGGGGTCTACGATGATCGCTTCCTCAGCCACGCCCGCCGCGATGGCGCGGTCCACATGGCGCTGGAGCTTGGCGATCACGTCCGGGACCAGGTCGTCGTATTCCGTGCCTTCCTGGTTGTGCATAAGCACGACGGGAACGCGGGCCTCAGCGGCGATGGCCGCGATACCGGGGTCGCGCTCAAGCGCCCAGACGTCGTTTATCATGTTCGCCCCGGCGCCAATGGCCTCGCGGGCTACGTCGGCCTTGTAGGTGTCGATGCTGATCGGCAGCTCTACCTCGGCCGCAAGCGCTTGGATGACGGGAATCACGCGCGAGAGCTCCTCGTCCACGGAGACGGGCCTGGACCCGGCATAGAGCGCGGGCGGGCGTGTCGACTCACCGCCGACGTCGAGGATATCGGCGCCCCACTCCTGGAACCGGCGGCCCAGCCGCAGCGCCTCGTCCGCGTCGGCGCCAACACCGTCTCCTGAGAAGGAGTCGGGAGTGACGTTGATCACGCCCGTCACGTAGGTGCGGGAGCCCCACTCAAACGGCGTATCGCCGATGGTCATGGTACCGCGGCGTGGGCTGGTAACAGACCCGGTCAGGCGGAGTGTCTTCTTGCTACGTTCCGACATAATCTGGTAACTTGAGTGCGATTATTTCACGGGGGTTCGTGGACTTCAATCATGGTAGTGCGGCGCAGGGTCGGCGAAAAGCAAGACGAGCTAGGCAAGCTCCGTGAGAAAGCTCGCCTTGGAGGCGGCCCGAAGCGGATCGAAACACAACACTCGAAGGGCAAGCTCACCGCGCGTGAGCGCATCGCGCTGCTACTCGACGAAGGCACCTTCCATGAGATCGACCCCTTCGTGCAGGACATGTCTTCGGAGTTTGGCCTGGACGGTGACAGGCACCTGGGGGACTCGGTCGTTACGGGATTTGGGAAGGTGGACGGACGCCTCACGTTCGTCTACTCCCAAGACTTCACCGTCATAGGCGGTTCTCTTTCCGAGGTCGCTGCCGACAAGATATGCAAAGTGATGGACCACGCGCTCAGCACGGGCGCCCCGGTCGTGGGCCTCATCGACTCCGCGGGAGCTCGTATCCAGGAGGGGATCGGCAGCCTGGCCGGCTACAGCTCCATATTCCTGCGTAATGTGCGCGCGTCGGGCGTCGTGCCTCAGATCTCCCTGATCCTCGGGCCGGCTGCCGGGGGCGCTACTTACTCCCCTGCCCTGACCGACTTCGTGATGATGGTCAAGGGCGTTGGGCAGATGTACATCACCGGCCCGGACGTCATCAAAGCGGTCACCGGCGAGGACGTAACCCACGAGGAGCTCGGCGGCGCCGAGAGCCACGCCTCGAAGAGCGGAGTCGCGCACTTCTCTGTTGACTCCGAGCAAGAGTGCCTGGAGCAGGTCCGACGCCTGCTGAGTTTCTTTCCCCAAAACAACATGGAAGAGCCACCCAGGCGCGAGGTGCTCGACTCGGGCGAGAGGGACGAAGCCCTGCTTGACGTGGTACCCGACAACCCCAACCATCCGTACGACATGCTCGACGTCATCGCGCACATAGTCGACGACGGGGACTTTATGGAAGTCCAGCAGATGTTCGCCCGCAACATTCTCGTAGGCTTTGCTCGCATCGGCGGCAGGCCCGTGGGCATTGTGGCGAACCAGCCGGACATGCTAGCCGGGGTGCTGGACAGTAACGCCTCGATGAAGGCCGCGAGGTTCGTGCGGTTCTGCGATGCCTTCAATATCCCTCTGGTGACGCTGATCGACGTACCGGGTTTCATGCCCGGGACCATACAGGAGTATGGGGGCATCATCAGGCACGGCGCCAAGCTGATCTACGCCTACGCGGAGGCTACCGTTCCGAAGATCAGCGTCCTTACGCGAAAGGCCTATGGCGGCGCCTACATCGTCATGAGCAGCAAGAACCTCAGGGGCGACGTGAACTATGCGTGGCCTACCGGGGAGGTGGCGGTGATCGGCGCCGAAGGGGCCGTCAACATAATCTACCGGAAAGAGATCGCGGAGTCGGACCGGCCCGCCGAGCTACGTGAGAGGCTTGTCGGGGAGTACGAAGAGCGCCTGATGAACCCGTACGTGGCCGCCGGCCGCGGCATGATCGACGACGTCATCGACCCCGCGGAAACCCGCAGCAAGATTATCAGCGCGCTGGAGATGCTGGCAAACAAGCGCGAGGTCCTACCCCCCAAAAAGCACGGCAGCATCCCCCTGTGAACGGCGACCAGGACGGCCAAGGTCGGCAGTCTTCGGAGAAGGTCGCGGCGGCCATCGCCGCCGTCCAGGCCTACCTGGACGAGGAAGAACTCGGCGGGACGAAGCCTGCCGTCGACAACGCCCTCGGCGCATGGAAGACGGCCTCGTGGCACAGTGTGGGGGGGATGTCCCCCGTGCGGCTCTCCTGGAAGCACGGCGTCTAGTACCTCACCCCTAGGTCAGCTACGAGAAGACAACTGCTTCCCCCTCTCCGCATCCGCGGAGAGGGGCCAGGGGTGAGGTGTCTATACATCCATAGCTTTCAGGTATACTTGGGTACCGACATCCCGATTGGGGAGCAACTATCTCATGGTCTACAAACTCCGCACTCTCGATCTCAAGCTCGATTTCGCTCAGCGTACCTACAAACTCGGCGATACCATAGACGTGACTCTGGACGTCCAACTTCACACCGACGTGAATGTGCGAGAAGGCCGCGTCGAGCTGGTCTGCGACCAGAACTGGGCCAAGCTCGCGACCACGTTCATCCCCGATACATATGCAACGGCAACTCCAGCTGGCGGGGTAATCTCAGGCAAGACCGGCCAGATTACGCAGGACCGCAAGGAGAGCTTCGTGCACAGCAGCGTCCGGTTCCTCGATGCCGGCTCGTTGTCTCCGAACGCGGCCAGCACCCATACCGCGCGCCTGCGGATCGAGCCGACGCCGCCTCCACGGCTGGCCGATGCGATGGCGCTGGACCGCGACGCCAACAGCGCCTGGACATTCAAATGGAAGCTGGTCGCCACGGTCGACGTCGTTCGGGGACGCAATCCCAGGAGGCAGCGCGCCGTGACGATTACGCTCCCGGAGCTGGAGACGAAGCCCGGCGAGAGCGCTCGGCCGCGCAGGTCAAATCCCAAGCGGGCGACCGGCCCGTCTCAACGACCGTAGCGAACCATGGTTTACCGACTCAAGCCGCTGGAACTGGGCCTCGACTTCGAGGACCGCACGTACAAGCTCGGAGATACCATCAGCGTCAGGGTGGAGCTGGTCCCCAACCAAAACGTCGACGTACGGGAAGTCCGGGTCGATCTTATGTTGGACGAGCGCTTCTCTCATACCTCGGGTTCCTCTATGGAGATGCCGGTCTACCAGTCAACCCCGTCGATAGGGGCGATGAGCGGGATGGGTGGTGGAGGATCCACCTCCAGGCAAATTGGCACTACGAAGCTCAGCGTCGACGCGGGCAAAGACCGCAGGACAACGAGGGTACATAGCAGCGCGGCGTTCCTGCAGGACACCCGAGTTACACCGGCCATGCGGAACGTCCATGACACCCGTCTCGAGATCGAGTCCACTCCTCCCGAGCATCTCGATGAGGCGAAGGCCCTCGTCAGCGATGCCAGCAGCTCGTGGTCCTTCAAGTGGACGCTGGTGGCGACGGTGGACGTCGTACGTGGCCGCAACCCAAAAAGGCAACGCGTAGTGAAGATCGCGCTGCCCGAGCTGGAGGAACGTGGCCAGACTCCGCCCCGCCGGCGCATCTCACGGCCAAAGCCACCGACGGGCCCTCCGTCGGCTCAGTGACGACGAATCGTCTACCTCACCACCGGATCGACAGACCACCACGCTCAAACATGACCCAGGTCAAGATCACCGACACCACCTTCAGGGACGGCCATCAGAGTCTGATGGCGACCCGGCTGCGGACCGAGGACATGACCCCCATGGCGGAGGATATGGACTCGGTGGGATTCCACTCCATTGAGGTGTGGGGAGGCGCGACCTTCGATGCGGCCACCCGGTTTCTCGGGGAGGACCCCTGGGAGCGCCTCAGGACTTTCAAGCGTCTCATGCCCAACACACCCCTGCAGATGCTCCTTCGGGGGCAGTCGCTGGTGGGGTACCGCAACTACGCCGACGATGTTGTGGACGCTTTCGTGAAGCGGGCCGCGGAGTCGGGGGTAGACGTTTTCCGCGTGTTCGACGCCCTCAACGACGAGCGCAACCTCGCGCGCTCGGCCTCGGCAATCAAGCGCTCCGGCAAGCACCTGCAGATGGCCATTTGCTACTCCGTAACCGAGGAGGGCCGGCTGGGGGGTGACATCTACAATCTCGACTACTTCCTCGATCGCGCCAGGGTCTTCCTGGGTATGGAAGCCGATAGTATCTGCGTGAAGGATATGGCCGGGCTGCTCGCCCCCCTGGACGCCTTCGAGCTATTCACGGCTCTGAGGGGCATGACCGACCTGCCGCTCCAGCTTCACACGCACTACACCAGCGGGATGGCGTCGATGACCGCGCTCAAGTCGATCGAGGCCGGGCTGGACGTGGTGGACGCCTGCCTATCGCCCCTCGCGTTGAGGACCGCTCAGCCGGCGGTGGAGCCGCTCGTCATGACGCTCAAGGGCTCGCAATACGACACCGGGCTTGAACTGGACACCCTGATCGGCCTCGGGGACCGGCTGGAGGAGGTTCTTCCCAAGTACCGGGAACACATGGAGAGCCCACGCGCCGCCGTGATCGACGCCAAGGTGCTCAGCCATCAGATACCGGGTGGCATGGCGAGCAACCTCGTGTCACAGCTCCGCGAGGCTGACGCGCTGCACAGAATGGACGAAGTCCTGGAGGAGATACCCCGCACCCGTAAGGAGCTCGGGTATCCTCCCCTCGTGACCCCGACGAGCCAGATGGTCGGCTCGCAGGCAGTGAGCAACGTCCTGTTCGGCCGCTACAAGATGGTGAGCGGCCAGGTGAAGGACTACGCCTTCGGCCTCTACGGGCGCTCACCCGCGCCGATGGACCCGGGGGTCGTGAAGATGGTGCTGGAAGGATATGAGCGCGGCGATACGCCCACTTCCGGGAGGCCAGCCGATCTCCTCGAGCCCGAGCTCCAGGCGGCCGCGGGTGCCGTCGAAGAGATTTCCACGGATCTGGACGACGTCCTCACCTACGCCCTGTATCCGACGACCGGGCTCAAGTTCCTCAGGATCAAGCACGGCCTTGATCCTGTCCCGCCCGAGATGCAGCCACCGGTCGAGCCCGACGCTGCTTCATCCGACCATGCCGGCGCCGCCGCCACTACCGCCCCAACGCCCATCCATGCAAAAAGCCGGGGCGCCAAGGCGTTCAACGTGTACGTGGGCGAAGAGGTGTTCCGCGTCGAGGTCGACCCGGTGGCGTCCGGTGGAGCCATGCGCACTCGGGTAGTCGACCCGGTCGCGGCTTCGGAGAAACCAGACAGCTCTGCAGATGGCGCACAGCCGCAGGCTCTCGAAGCCGCGCCGGGCGAGGAGACCATTCTCGCGCCCATGCCCGGACTGATCTTGCGGTACGCCGCTGAGGTTGGCCAGAGGGTCGACGCAGGCGAAACGGTTGTCGTCCTCGAGGCGATGAAGATGGAGAACGCGCTCCCGTCGCCCGCGGCCGGGGACATCAAGGCGCTCCCACATCAAGAGGGGGCATCCGTCGTCAAGGGCGATGTCCTGGCGATCATTACACCCTAGTTAAGGCAGGCTCTGCCTCGGGCGGAGCCTGGTGTCGGCAGCCGGTCCGTTTTGGTGGCGCATTTCGATGCGCTGTTCACTGGGAAAATCAGGAGTAGACTTGAGCGATCAACAGGCCATAGAAGCCGCGAAGACGCACTTTGGCACCGTCCTGGAGCAGCAGCTCGAGCGGGTCGAGCGCCTTCGTCAGGAGGGCGAGTGGACCGACTACGCCGCGATAAGTCCGGTGGTCATCGGAATCATCGGCGGGGATGGCATCGGACCCGCGATCACCGCGGCCTCCCAGCGTGTCCTGCAGAAGCTTCTCGCCGACCAAGAGGCTGAGGGAAGGGTCCGGTTCAAGTTCGTCGACGGACTCACTATTGAGAGCAGGGCCGCGAAGATGCAGGCCATTCCCGACGACGTCCTGGAGCAGATAAAGGGCTGCCACGTTACCCTAAAAGGGCCGACACATACCCCAGAGCAGGGCGACGGCTGGCCGAACCTCGAGAGCGCCAACGTCAGCATGCGCAAGGAGCTGGACCTGTTCGCCAACGTCCGCCCCGTGCGCATACCGAAGGACGACATCGACTGGACGTTCTTCCGCGAGAACACCGAAGACCTGTACGCCGTGGGGAGCCAGGGTATCAACGTCACGCCCGACCTTGCGGTGGATTTCAGGGTGATCACGACTCAGGGGTCGGAGAGGATCATCGACGCCGCGTTCGCCCATGCGAGGAAGACGGGCAAGTCCAGGGTTACCGTCGTTACCAAGGCCAACATCATCAAGACCACGGACGGTAAGTTCCTCGACGTGGCGCGACGGGTCTCCGAAAAGTATCCCGACATCGAGTGGGACGCCTGGTACATCGATATCATGACGGCCAAGCTGCTGGACCCCCAGCGGCGGAGCCAGTTCCAGGTCCTTGCGCTCCCCAACCTCTACGGCGACATCCTCACCGACGAGGCCGCCGAGATCCAGGGCGGCGTGGGCACCGCGGGCAGCGCCAACATCGGCAAGCGCTACGCGATGTTCGAGGCCATACACGGCTCGGCCCCCCGGATGGTCAAAGAGGGCCGGGCGAAGTATGCCGACCCCAGCTCGGTACTAAGGGCCGGGGCTATGATGCTGGAGCACATCGGCTTCGGCGACCTGGGCGCCAGGCTGCACAAGGCCCTCGACGTCTGCGGCATCTACGAGGCCAAAGTCGCGGTCACCGGCCGGGACACGGGTGCCACCGGCGACGAGTTCGGCGACTACGTCCTGTCGACCGTCCAGGACGGCTCGCTGGAGTCGCGCTGGAAGGAGTATTCCGGGGGCTAGGTCGTCATCACACGAGGGCAGGTTTGAAAACCTGCCCCTACGGGCCGCGCGACCTATTCAAGGAGCACAGATTCTTATGCGAAGCAAAGTTACAGTAGTTGGAGCGGGCAACGTCGGCGCCACCACCGCCCAGCGCATCTTCGATAAGGGCTACTCGGACGTAGTCCTGGTGGACATCGTGGAGGACCTGCCGCAGGGGAAGGCCCTCGACATGCTGGAGGCCGGGCCGGTGGTGGGCAGCGACGCCCGGATTATCGGCGCCAACGGCTACGACGAGACCGCGGGCTCCGACATCGTGGTCATCACGTCGGGGGTCCCTAGGCGGCCGGGGATGTCCCGTGACGACCTGCTGCTCACCAACAGGGACATCGTCACCAATGTGGTGACCGAGGTGGTGAAGCGCTCCCCGGACTGCATCCTGCTCCCGGTCACCAATCCGCTCGATGCGATGGCCCAGCGCGCTCACCAGGTTAGCGGCTTCCCCAAGAACCGCGTGGTCGGCATGGCCGGGATTCTCGACACCGCCCGGTTCCGCACCTTCCTGGCGCAGGAGCTCGGCGTGTCCGTGGACTCGGTGCAGGCGTTCGTCCTTGGCGGCCACGGCGACTCCATGGTACCGGTCGTCGGCAGCACCACCGCGGGCGGGTTCCCGGTCTCCAGACTCTTGCCGAAAGAGCGCATCGACGCCATCGTCCAGCGCACCCGGGACGGCGGCGCCGAGATAGTGGACCTGCTCAAGGCGGGCAGCGCGTACTACGCACCCTCGGCGGCCATCGCTCAGATGGTCGAGGCCATCGTGTTCGACAAGAAGGAGGTGCTCCCCTGCACCGCCTATCTGGAGGGCGAGTATGGCATCGAGGGGCTCTTCGTGGGTGTGCCGGTCAAGCTGGGGGCCGGCGGAGTAGAGGGCATCATCGAGTTCGAGCTCACCGAGGAAGAGGCAGCAGCCCTGCAGAGGTCCGCCGCTGCAGTGCGCGAGCTCGTAAGCGTGATGGGCTCGGAAGCGCCGGCGTAGGATTCAGCCGGGATGGTCGACCCAAGAGCCCGGGCCGAGACCGTCGACTACGATACAGACCCTGCCCGGTCACAGACCGGGGTGCTGGAGAAGTACCGCTTCGGCGACGACATGCACCGAGAGGTCGCCGACCGGATCGCCGCCGAGCGACTGGGGACCGTCCTCCACGTCGGCTGTGGCAGAGGAACGCTGGGCCGGCTGTTGTTGGACGTTGGCGCTGGTATCCTCGGCTTCGATGCCTCCCCAACCATGCTGCGAATGGCCCCAGGTCCTCGGGTCCGTGGAGACGCGCGGTCTCTGCCGTTTGCCGACGAGTCCTTCGATTGCGCCGCGGCGCTCTACATGCTGTACCACCTGCCCGACCCTCCGGTAGTCATCGCCGAGTGTCGCCGCGTCCTGAAACCCGGTGGCCTATTCATAGCTTGCGCTCCCAGCCGGAACTACTACCCGGAGTTGCTGCCCTATCTCCCTGAGGAGTTCCTGACCTTCGACGCCGAGATCGCTCCCGAGTTGATCGGCGAGCACTTCCAGGAAGTCGAGCTGGACCGGTGGGACCTGCCATACTACCGCCTTCCGGACCGGGAGGCAGTGGAACTATATCTCTACGGCCACCAGTATCCCAAAGACGTCGTCGAAAGAGCGGCGGGGCGGGTCGAGGCGCCCCTTACGGTGACGGCGCGCGGGGCTATGGTATACGCGCATAAGCGGCGCTAAGAGACCTCTCGTTTATCGGGTCAGCACGACGGAGGCTCACTGGGGTATCCTCGATGCCATGTACCTTGTCGCCACACGAGAATAAGCTGGTCTCCCGGAGCCGCAGTGCTGGCGCTCGGCAGTTTGCTGACTTCCAGGAAACTCGTGTATAGTGTAAGCTATCACTTACAGAAGGAGGACTGCGATGCCTAACCCGGTAGTGCACGTCGAGATCCAGTCGAATCAGGCGGAGGAGCTGCAGAAGTTTTACGGGGATGTGTTCGGCTGGCACATCAACGCGGACAACGACATGAAGTACGGCATAATTGACACCCACACGGAGGGCGGGATTGGCGGCGGGATAGGCCCTACTCAGGGTGGCCCCAACATGGTGACGTTCTATGTCGACGTGGACGACTTGCAGGCATACCTTGACAAGATCGAGGGCATGGGCGGCAAGACCATAATGCCGCCGACCGAGCTACCACAGGTAACGCTGGCGCTCTTCTCGGACCCCGAGGGCAACGTGATCGGATTGACGCTGGCCGGATCGGGGATGTAGGCACCTCGCGAAATACCCGGGGTCTGGTAGAATCGAGAAGGAAGGCCCGTAGCGCATAGCCTAGGTGTAGGGGCGGGTTTGACAACCCGCCCCTACGTGGTTTTTGGGAGCAGGAGGCGATTCCCTGAAATTCCCCTGGTCGAATGCCCTGCTGCTGGCGCTGATCTTGGCCGAGCTTGCGACAGGGTTCCTCGGACTCGTTTCGGGCTCGCCCGATATGGCTGCCTTCATGCTGGCGCACAGGATAGCCGGCTACTCGATTCTGGCTGTTCTGATATGGAAAGGCGGCAACATCCTTTTCTCGCTGCGATGGTCCAGGTCGGCTGCGCCTCGCACCGCCTCTCTCGCGCTCCTGGCGCTCCTTCTGGCGACCCTAGGCCTGGGGTTCTGGTGGGCAATAGCGGGACCCTTCAAACTCGGGTTGTTCAGCGGCGTGAGCTGGCACATCTACGTCGGAGCGGTCCTCGTCCCGGTCCTTGCCTGGCACAGCATCTACCACACGCGCGGCTTCCCCGTGACCTTCTGGGGAGACCGACGCTCCTTTCTACGGCTTGCCGGACTTGGGCTGGCAGGAGTGGCGCTGTGGCGTATCGCCGAGCTGGGCGCCGGCGCGGCGAGGCTTCGGGGAGGGCCAAGGCGGTTCACCGGGTCCTACGAGGCCCCTCGGATATCAGCCGGCGTGTTCCCTGTGGTCTCCTGGCTCAACGACCGGCCCGAACCGGTGGACTCGCAGCGGTGGCAGATCTCGGTCCGCGGCGCCGTGGAGCGAGATCTGCAACTTAGCTACGATGAGCTCGACACCGGCACGGAGTTGGCCGCTACGATCGACTGCACAGGGGGTTGGTACTCCAGTCAGATGTGGAGAGGCGCTTCGCTAGCTGAACTGCTCCGGGCGGCGGGTCCGGAGTCCGGCGCGCGTAGTGTGACCGTCACCTCGGTAACCGGGTACTATCGCCGCTTCTCCCTGGATGAGGCGCGGGACTACCTGCTGGCCACACACGTCGGCGGTCGGCCCCTCGCGCACGGCCATGGATTCCCATTGCGTCTCGTGGCTACGGGGAAGCGCGGGTTCGAGTGGGTGAAGTGGGTCAGCTCGATCGAGGTGAACACCACGCCTAAGCCCGAATCCACCGAAGGACACCGATGGACGGCGTGAGGGCAGCGGAAGGGGGTGGGTGAGGGAGCTACAGGGGAGATGGCCTGGGGTCTTGGGGTAGATGGGAGGCCGGCGGGCGGTCTTCAGTGGCCGCACAGGGCCCCTAAGGCCCTATGCGGGAGTTGCGATGCGCGGGAAGGCGAGAGGATACGCAGCAGGGGACTCTCGCGACCGGGGTGGCGCGAGATTGCGGGGACGTTGGGTCAGTTGCAGGCTGGCCGTCAGGCCGGGAACGGAATGGCTTGCAGCCGGGCCAAGGCGCGAGTGAACTGGGTTTCCCAAGGCCAGCGCCGGGGGAGATGCAAAGTGAGGCGGCGCGCCGAGCGGGTGATCCGTCCCACCAGAGCGAAGACCCGCCGCCTGAGGGTCTTGGTGATCACGGTCCGCTCGCCCAGACCAATCCGCGCCGTCCAGCGGGCCAGGTTATGCGCCATCACCTGGACCGCCAGCCAGGCGCCGTTGGCGGCGAAGCGCGCCGACGGCATGTGGTTCAGCCCGACGCCGTACTTGAGGTCGCGTATGGCGTTCTCGACCTCGGCGTGGCGGCGATGATCGGCCTCCAGTTCCAGCGTCTCCCCATCGCGGTCGGTGATGAAGGCGTGATAGCTGTATCTGGCGAAGAGGGCGAGCTGGGAACCGGGCGTCGGCTTCACCCGCCGGACAATGAGCCGCACCGGCGCGGCGTCCGGCTTGGTCTGGAACGGGGTGTAAGTCGTCTCGGCGACATCGGCGGCGCCGTCCATCCAGTAGGGAATGGGAGTCCAGTCCTCCTCTGGTATCGCCTCGATCAGATCCCGCAGCCTGGCGCGCTGGCGGATGGTGATAGAGAAGCGGACATCCATTTCCCGGCAGGCGGCAACGACAGTGTGGGCGTAGAAGCCGCTGTCGGCCCGCACCGTGAGTTGTCCCCTGGCCCCGCCGTAGCGCACCCGCCCCACCGTCTCACGCAGGAAGTGGGCGGCGCCACGGGCGGTGTTGGCCCGGCCCTCGCGCAGCCGGGACATCAGCACCTCGCCGGTGCCGGCGGCAATGGCCAGCAGCGGGTGATAGCCGCGGGCGCCGGTATAGCCGTGGTGGCGCGCTCCCTCCTTGGCCAGTCCATAGGTCTCGCAGATGGTCGAGTCCAGGTCGATGGTCAGGGGCGAGTCGCCGGGTCCGGCCCCAGCGGCCCAGGCCCGGGCCAACAACTGGCGGCTCACGCGGTCGAGTTGACGGACATGCCCCCACCGGAAGCTGCGCAGGAAGGTCCCCAGGGTGGATGGCGCCTTGACCACGCAGCCTAGAACACCAACCGTCCCACCAGCGCGCAGCGCATCGGCGTCGTCGATGCAGTCGCCGCCTGCCAGCGCGGAAGCGACCAGCGTCAGCATCTTGTCCCCAGTGTTCGCCCGTCCCGGCGCTCCGCCGAGGTCAAGGTGATGGTCGACGAGTTCCCGCAGGCCCAGGTGCCGGGCTAGGGTGGCCGGCAGGAGCAGGCCGGCATTGGCCACCAGGCGATGGTCGTCAAAGAGGATGCGGATACGGTCGGGTTTGTTCTGTGGCAGCATCTATTGGGTGCTCCTTGTTTCCGGGCGGGTTTCTGTTCCAAAACCATTATCCCAGATTCAGAGGAGCACCCGCTGGCTTCTTCAAGGGCTGTCCCCAAGGACGTCCTTCGGTGGATTCGGGCTAAGTGGCTGCAGCCACCGCTACCGCTCCAGTGAGCGCGTTTTCCCGTGCGACACATCGGTCTTCCCGTAGGGGCGGGTTTCAAACCCGCCCTGTGCAGACCCGACGATGGTGCCGTCTCGTACCGTAATAGCATCCCGATCAAGGAGTCGAAATATGGAAGTCAAAGAGCTAGGCCACGTCGTCTTGTACGTCCGCGACTTGCAGCGCTCGAGAGAATTCTACGGCGAGCTGCTGGGCTGGAAAGAGATCCTGACGATGGGCGGCAAGGCGGCGCTGTTCTCGTCGGGGCGCACCCATCATGAGTTGTTGCTGCTGGAGGTCGGCGAGGACGCCACGCCGATACCGTCGGGTCGCCGGCTCGGGATGTACCACTTCGGGCTCAAGATCGGCGAGTCGGACGAAGAGCTTCGCGAGGCCCTGGAGCAGCTTCAGGACGGCGGCGTCACGGTAGTGGGCACGGCCGACCACACGGTGACGCATAGCGTCTACATTCTCGACCCGGACGGCAACGAGATCGAGCTATACATCGACGTCCAGCCGCCGGTCTGGAAGGACGACCCCCAGTCGATAATGGCGCCGGTTAGGCCGTTGAACCTGTAGCCCGGGAGGAACGTCGCATGGCGCGTCATTCCGCCAGCCGACGCAAGACCCCCCTGAGGTCAGCGGCTACACGGTCCAGATGGCGCTCGAAAAGGCGGTGCCACATGCCGGATAGCTGCCGCATCAACAGATTCTCCCGCTGGTAACTGAATTGGATTCGTCCACACCTGGGCTGGGCAGGGCAGGTTTGAAACCTGCCCCTACGGCAGGGCACCCAGGGTGATGGGGCCGTCAAACCACAGGGCCAGACAGTATAGCACCGGCGAGAATCGCGACAACCAGTAGGCCGGCTGCAATAGGCCAGCGCATCGGATAGAGGTCGGCGAACAGCCGCTCTATATCACCCAGGAGCTCGCCCATCTCGACGCCTTCCAGGCGTATCTGACTTTAGCGGCCGAGAGCCCACTAAATCAAGGGGCGAGCAGAGCATCGCGGCGGTCTTGCGACTTGGTGTAGACTGGCACAAATCTTTCGACCCTGTGCCTCAGTCGACGTGGCGAGTCGTGCTTCATTGGACGGATCAGATGCTTAGCGGGGGTGTCGCATGAACCGACTGGGAGTAGCGACCGGCGCATTATCAGGGGCGCTGCTTACGGCGCCGCTCATCGGAATCATGTACGTGGCCGACAAATGGGTCGGTCTGCCGTTCATTCCGTTCGACCTCTTCGACTGGATTACGCGGGTCATGCCGGGGGCGCTTATAACCTTTGGCATCGACCTGATGATCGACATGATGCGGCTTGTGGGGATGAGCGTTGCCGGCAGCGCCAAGACCGCCGAGAAGGTACTCGCAGTAATGCAGTTCTTCTTCATGGGCGTCGCGGCGGGAGCGCTATTCTTTGTAGTTGCCGGTCTACGCAAGCTCCGGCCGGATATCGTGACGGGCCTGGTGGTTGGCGCTCTCCTGGGGCTTCCCATGATCGCCATAAGTATCGCCATCGGAGGATCGACCGTCTCACCGATTCTCGTTGTCATTTGGCTTCTGGTACTGTTCCTCGGCTGGGGCGCAGCCCTTAGCGCATCTTACGGTCGTCTGATCGCTGACGAGGAAGAACCGGCGCCCGCCGACGTCCAGGTGGCGGAGGCCGCAAAGATGGGGCGCCGCCAGTTCCTCGTCAAGGCCGGAGCTGCTACCGCTACGATCACCGTAGTAAGCGGCGGTTTGGGGAACCTGCTCGCTCAGGCGGCGCGCCGTGAGCTCGAGGCAGAGCTGGAAGCGTCGATGGCACACCTGTCGCAGGGTAGCGAGAAGCCGCCGTTCCCCAACGCCGACGACCTGGTCATGCCCGTGCCCGGTACGCGGCCGGAATACACCCCCCTCAAGGACCACTACAAGGTGTTTATCCGTACCGAGCCTACGGTCATCGACGGCGCGACGTGGACGTTGCCGATATCGGGGCTCGTCGGCAACCCGGTCTCCATGACGCTGGACGACATTAGAAACAACTACGAACCCCGCGAACAGTACGTCACCCTATCGTGTATCTCTGGGCGCATCGGGACTACCCTGATCAGCACAACCCAGTGGACCGGGGCGAGCCTTCAGGAGGTACTGGCGACCGTTCAGCCCGCCTCCAAGGCGCGTTTCCTGCACATCACCAGCGGCGACGGCTTCTACGAGACCGTGTCGCTCGAGCTCATCGACTCGGACGAGCGCATCATGCTGTGCTACGCCTGGGACGGTCACCAGATCCCGATCGACCACGGTTTCCCGCTCCGTATCTGGCTCCCGGACCGCTACGGCATGAAACAGCCCAAGTGGATCACGGGTATCGAGGTGATGCCTGAGTACAAACCCGGATACTGGGTGGAGCGGAGCTGGAGCGAGGTGGCGAGGGTAGAGGCGACCTCGGTGATAGATACGGTCGCCGCGGATGCCGCGTACGACCGGGACGGGCAGAGGTTGGTGCCCGTGGGGGGCATCGCATTCGCCGGCGCTCGCGGAATCTCGAAGGTGGAGGTCCGAGTAGACCGCGGCGAGTGGCAAGAGGCGAGCTTGAGGGCTCCCCTGTCCGAAACGACGTGGGTGCTCTGGCGCTACGACTGGCCGTTCGTGGCGGGGGATCACTATTTCGAGGTACGCTGCGCCGAGGGCGACGGCACCCCGCAGATCGAGGAGGAGCGGGGCAACCATCCGGACGGGGCGACGGGCATCCACACCCTAGAGGCCAGCGTCTAGGGCTTTGCGCTGAGACTCCCTATGGGGGCTGTGTTTCGAGAGGCTCGCCACGAACGTAGCCTCAACACTGACCGTTGGTCATTCGGCAGGCTCACCACAGGCCATGAGCCCTTCGAAGGACCGCGTGACTAGAGCGACGCTTGTTGTGCGAGGCCAGTCTCTAGTCAGGTGGGGAACAGCGAGCCTGAGCCTAACGGCCACACCACGGTCCCGGAGCTGCCGAGGCTGGTGAGGATCGCGATGCCCAGCCCGATTGTATGACGGCAAACCATTTCAGGGCGACCATGAGGGCGCGCTGGTGAAGTAGAGACCGAGCTGGAGTCGGTCGAGGACGAGCCATTCAGGTGCAAGACCGGGAATGGCCGCGGCGAGCTTACGGCCTGATCGACCGTAGCGGCTTCGGCGTGGGTCGGAACGTCTCCACGATCAACTCCCAGAGGGGGACGTAAGTGTCGCTCTGGTCTGCGGGGAACGTGAGGCTCATGATGTACCGGAAAGCGCCGACGTCTGTCACTACCATGCGCTGCTCCGAGCCGGTCTCGACTCCGTTATTCGTGGTCGTGTGAAACTGGAGCACGTTCACGGCCTCGTTTTCCCTCAGCTCGAATTTCTTCCCCAGGAAGACGGCAAAACCTTGCAATGCTCTTTCATTAGCTATCGAATCCAGGTACTGATCGAGCTCCCAGATTATGCGCACGTCGTTACCGGCCTGGAAAACGACGTCCGAGCCGCGCTCCTTTGAAGGGTCCGCTCCCCATACCTTGAGGGTCCTGGCGTTCCGGAGCGCCGAGACCTGTTCGACCCGCTCCGGGAACCTCGCCTGTACGTCCTTCACCAGCGCATCGATGTCGTCAGGCGTTACGGCGAGGCCGATCCAGTCCTGGGGCAGGTCGATCTCCATGGAGTCGGCAGAGTATCGCGTCCAGCCTGCCCTCAGGGGTATGGGAGTAGGGGTAGGCGTCGGCGGCCCGGAGGGCGTGGGGATTATCGTCGGGACGGGTGAGGTCCTGAAGTCCCACGGTGAGGGCTCCGACTCGTCGCTCGTCCCGCACGCCGCGGCAATGGCGATCATTCCGAACACGAATATGAGGACGGCTACTCTAGTCATGTGGTTGTTTGGTCCTTCAAGCAAAAGTGCTAATACTCAGGATACGAAATCCGTAGTCCCGATGTAAATCCCTCGGTATGCGAGGACGCTGTTCCTTCGGCAAAGCTCTGCCAGGGAATCGGGTTGGGGGAGTCTCTTAGTTGGAGGGCGTGCAGACGGTGGAAACAAGACCGGGAGGTTACAAACCTGCCCCTGCGGGCAGCCCCTTCAGCGCGGTCTGATGGCCCAAAGGGCAACGGACAAGCAGAGAGGGCCGGGGCGGATTCCACCGAGGAGAGCGGCGGCTTTGAGGAGGGCGCTCTCCTCGGTCGATCTTCGCTCCGAAGAGGTTATCCAGACCCTGAACCTATCGGTAGGGGTCGCCTTGACACGGCGTCGAGGACTTTCGAACCCCCGTCGTACGGGTGAGCAGTCACTCACCAAGGGGACTGTCGGGGTCGGCTTCCCTCCGTGATCCGTCACCGGGGGGAAGCCCAGGTTCTTCCCTCCTACCGGCGCAATCTAAGCGCCGGAAAGCCGCCATTCGTCTTGGGTGCACCAGTCAGCCGACAGTCATATTATAGCGCCCCCGCCCCAGGTACTTCGTCGGGGGCCTCCTCAGCACGACATTGGAGCGAAGTGAGTTGGGCGTGATTCGGGAGTAGATCAATCTCCTAGCAATGGGAGGCGAGGTCTCCATTGGTTCGGCCGTGGCGAGGAAATCCCCCCTAACCCCCCTTTTTCAAAGGGGGGGAGGAGCCTCAACAGTTTTGATCAGGCGGATAGAACCTCTGTCCGGGGGGGGAGGAACCTCATTCAGTTTGATCGGGCGGATAGAACCTCTGTCCGGGAGGAAGGAGCCTCAATCAGTTTGATCAGGCGGATATGACCCCTGTCTCCCTTCCCTCAAGGGAGCGGCGAGGTTCGAGGGGGCGGGTTGCCGTGAGCGACGATTCTGGTGTCAGAACAATGCCCTGATCGCGGAGCGGGCTGCCCAATGGCCGCACATGCCGTGAACTCCTCCACCGGGCGGAGTGGACGAGGAGCAGATGTAGAGGCCTTTTACCGGCGTCGAGTAGGGAACGACCCTCATGGTTGGCCTGGTGAACATCTGCCTGAAGTCCTGAATCCCGCCGTTGATATCGCCTCCGACATAGTTGGGGTTGTACTCCTCCAACTCACCGGGAGACTTGACGCTGCGGGCGAGGATGCGGTCGCGGAAGCCCGGAGCGAAGCGCTCAATCTGCGCCTCGATTCTGTCCGACATGTCGTAGGTCGAGCCGTTGGGCACGTGGCAGTAGGCCCATACGGTGTGCTTACCGTCCGGCGCGCGGGTGGTGTCGAACAGGCTCGGCTGAGCAACCAGCACGTAGGGCCTCTCGGCGTGCTCGCCTCTCGATGTAGCGCGCTCGGACTCCCCGATCTCGTCCATGGTCCCGCCAAGGTGCACGGTGCCGGCGCGGACGCAGTCGGCAGCCTTCCAGGGGACGGGGCCGTCCAGTGCGAAGTCCATCTTGAAGGCGCCCGCTCCGTAGCGGTAGCCCTCGAGCCGCCGTCTGTACCTGGCGGGCAGCCGTTCTCCGGCGATTTTCACGATCTGGCGTGGAGTGAGATCGAACAGCACGGCACGCGCCGGGGGCAGGTCGTCGAGGGACGTGACCGGGGAATCCGTGACGATCTTGCCACCGATCGACCCGAGGTAGGAGGCGAGGGCATCAGAGACGCTCTGCGAACCGGCGCGAGCGACGGGCCAGCCTACGGAGTGGCCGGCCATGCCGAGCACCAGGCCGAAGGATGCCGTCAGCGGGTGCTCGATCGGCATCATCGAGTGGGCTCCCAGCCCGGCGAAGAAGCCACGTCCCCGAGGGGTCTCGAACCGCGCGGTGGCGAGACCGCGGGCCGAACGAATCGCCTTTAGGCCGAAGCGTGCAAGGGCGAACGGGCGCCGCGTCGGGCGCATGGGGCCGAGAAGCTGAGCGGCGAGATAGTCCCAGTTCTCGACGAGGGGCTGTATGAGCTTGCGATACGCGCGTCCGTCGCTGCCCAGCGAGTCGGCAGTGGCCTCGACGGACCGCTCAAGGGTTACGGCTGAGCCATCGTCGAACGGGTGCGCCATCGGCGCATCCGGGTGGACCCAACGCAGCCCGTGGTCCTGCAGCGGAAGGGTCTTGAAGAACGGCGAGCCGATGCCGAGGGGGTAGACAGCCGAGCAGACGTCGTGCGTGAATCCCGGCAGCGTGAGCTCGGCAGAGCGTGCGCCGCCCCCGACGGTCGTGGCGGCTTCAAGTACGGCTACTGAGAGCCCGTGCTGAGCAAGGGTTATGGCGGCGGCAAGGCCGTTCGGGCCGGACCCAACGACAACCGCGTCGAACTGGGGACTCTTTGAGGCTATCGTCAATTGTTACGGATGTTTGGGCCCTCGGGATGGTGGATTCGCGGGGCTCACTTGCCGCCGGGAAGCAAGCCTCTCGCCCACCTAGCCGGGGAAGCCATCTTGTACAGGGCTGTTCTGATGGCAGCATTGTGCCATACGTTCTTGGCCTGAGACCACTGGATCTTAGGATCGACACAGGTTGCGGTCGTTTGCACCTGGCCGCTGACGCCGAAGTGGCTGGCCAGGGATTCCAGGGTCTGCTGCCAGAACTTGTCCTCCGCCTTGGAGCCGCCCAGCCGAAAGCCCAGTTCGTAGAGAGGGTCGTTCGCCCGAATGAGCATCTGCGCCTGGGCGACCGGGGCGCCGTCCCGATCCTCCGCGCTGAAGGTGATCCACCCCGAGAACACGTGTCCTTCGGGTGACATGAAGGTGAAGGACTCGTCGTCGGCGTAGATCGCCATGACGCCGGTGGACAGCTTCATACCCCCGGGCGAGATGTTGATTACCGCCACTTCTCCCGGCGCGATGCCGGTGAGCGGCGCATAGAACCGGTTGCCCTCCGGCCAGAAGTCGGAGAAGTTGTCTTTCCAGGTTTTGATCACCTCTTTCGACGAGACATCAGCGCCGCTGAGGCGGACGGAGTAGGTCTTTTGCCACATCTGGCCGAAGCCCTGGAGCGGCCCGACAAGCTGACGGCCCTCCACATTGAGGTTGATAGCGTCCTCGGGCGCCTGCGCCACCTTGAGCCTGGACACGGGCTCAGCCCAGTATTCTCGATCGCGCGGCTGCTTTTCTTGTTCTTCCTCAGGCATAGCTATGGCTCTCCTTCATCCCCACCGTATGGAAGGCGGGGTTAGCGCCCGGCGAGGGCCTCCTCTTCCGTTCCGAAGATACGTATGGCCTCGTTGAGCCGCGTAAGCTCGAAGATATGCCGATAGTGCTCGCTCAAGCCGCAAGCGAGCAACCTTTGGCCCTGGCGGTTGGCGCGTATGAGGATGGTCACGATCAGACCTATGCCGCTACTATTCATATATTCCAGGCCGGCGAAGTTCAAGATTATGTCGCGCGCGCCATTTGTCGTCGCCTGAGTATAGGCGTCGGTGAGGGTGTTCTCGGCCGCGCCGTTCACGTCACCCCGAATATCGATGAAGCTGGCCCCTTCGCCCGCCTCACGTACATCCATCTGTACCTTAGCCCGAATCCACCGAAGGACGGCCTTGGGGACAGCCCTTGAAGAAGCCAGCGGGTGCTCCTCTGAATCTGGGATAATGGTTTTGGAACAGAAACCCGCCCGGAAACAAGGAGCACCCAATAGATGCTGCCACAGAACAAACCCGACCGTATCCGCATCCTCTTTGACGACCATCGCCTGGTGGCCAATGCCGGCCTGCTCCTGCCGGCCACCCTAGCCCGGCACCTGGGCCTGCGGGAACTCGTCGACCATCACCTTGACCTCGGCGGAGCGCCGGGACGGGCGAACACTGGGGACAAGATGCTGACGCTGGTCGCTTCCGCGCTGGCAGGCGGCGACTGCATCGACGACGCCGATGCGCTGCGCGCTGGTGGGACGGTTGGTGTTCTAGGCTGCGTGGTCAAGGCGCCATCCACCCTGGGGACCTTCCTGCGCAGCTTCCGGTGGGGGCATGTCCGTCAACTCGACCGCGTGAGCCGCCAGTTGTTGGCCCGGGCCTGGGCCGCTGGGGCCGGACCCGGCGACTCGCCCCTGACCATCGACCTGGACTCGACCATCTGCGAGACCTATGGACTGGCCAAGGAGGGAGCGCGCCACCACGGCTATACCGGCGCCCGCGGCTATCACCCGCTGCTGGCCATTGCCGCCGGCACCGGCGAGGTGCTGATGTCCCGGCTGCGCGAGGGCCGGGCCAACACCGCCCGTGGCGCCGCCCACTTCCTGCGTGAGACGGTGGGGCGGGTGCGCTACGGCGGGGCCAGGGGACAACTCACGGTGCGGGCCGACAGCGGCTTCTACGCCCACACTGTCGTTGCCGCCTGCCGGGAAATGGATGTCCGCTTCTCTATCACCATCCGCCAGCGCGCCAGGCTGCGGGATCTGATCGAGGCGATACCAGAGGAGGACTGGACTCCCATTCCCTACTGGATGGACGGCGCCGCCGATGTCGCCGAGACGACTTACACCCCGTTCCAGACCAAGCCGGACGCCGCGCCGGTGCGGCTCATTGTCCGGCGGGTGAAGCCGACGCCCGGTTCCCAGCTCGCCCTCTTCGCCAGATACAGCTATCACGCCTTCATCACCGACCGCGATGGGGAGACGCTGGAACTGGAGGCCGATCATCGCCGCCACGCCGAGGTCGAGAACGCCATACGCGACCTCAAGTACGGCGTCGGGCTGAACCACATGCCGTCGGCGCGCTTCGCCGCCAACGGCGCCTGGCTGGCGGTCCAGGTGATGGCGCATAACCTGGCCCGCTGGACGGCGCGGATTGGTCTGGGCGAGCGGACCGTGATCACCAAGACCCTCAGGCGGCGGGTCTTCGCTCTGGTGGGACGGATCACCCGCTCGGCGCGCCGCCTCACTTTGCATCTCCCCCGGCGCTGGCCTTGGGAAACCCAGTTCACTCGCGCCTTGGCCCGGCTGCAAGCCATTCCGTTCCCGGCCTGACGGCCAGCCTGCAACTGACCCAACGTCCCCGCAATCTCGCGCCACCCCGGTCGCGAGAGTCCCCTGCTGCGTATCCTCTCGCCTTCCCGCGCATCGCAACTCCCGCATAGGGCCTTAGGGGCCCTGTGCGGCCACTGAAGACCGCCCGCCGGCCTCCCATCTACCCCAAGACCCCAGGCCATCTCCCCTGTAGCTCCCTCACCCACCCCCTTCCGCTGCCCTCACGCCGTCCATCGGTGTCCTTCGGTGGATTCGGGCTTAGCGTCAGCCATATCGCCCTCCCTACAAGCGTGAAGACGGGCGGCCACGCGGGGCCGCCCCTACGGGTGTTGCACCGCATCCTGGCGGTGGTTGATGTTCCGTCCCCCAACGTTGTGTTATCGCGTCGCGGCGTTCGTTGCCCTTGGTTTCAGCCGGCGCTCTCCTGTGCAGCGAGCGCGGCATCCTCGTCGGGGAAGATGGTCATGTAGTCGGCCAGGCGGGTGATCTGGAAGATCTCGACGTAGTGGTCGCTGAGGCCCGAGGTCATGACCGGCACCTGGGCCTGGCGGGCCTGCATCAACACGCCGACGATTAGCGCGATGCCGGTGCTGTTTATGTATCCGACGCGCTGGAAGTTGAGGAGCAAACCGGATGGTTGCAGTGCCGCAGCCTCGCCGTAGGCGCGGTTCAGCGCCTCTTCAGCGGGTCCGTTTATCTCCCCGTCCAAGTCAATAATGGCCACGCCCGATCTTTCTCGGACGCCGGCCTCGAGCTGGCTACCCGCCATCCTGGTCTCCCCCAAGGTTCATTACGAGCTCGACAGTGTGGTGCTCTTCGTCGCTGGTGACGCTAAGGTCGTCGACCATCTCCTTGATCAGGAACAGGCCCCACCCGCGCGGGGACTGCAGTCCCTTGAGCTTCGCCTCAAGGTCAGGCGCCTCGGCTTCCGGGATATCGTCTCCGCCCCCGTGGTCGGTTATCCGCACGGAAAGGGCCGCCTTCGACGCCGACACTTGAATGGTTACCGGCAGGTCATCGCGGTACTTGTTGCCGTGTTCCATGGCGTTCATCGTCGCCTCGGCGACCGCTGTCTTGAGCTTCTCCAGGCGCGGTCCAGGAAGGCCGAGGTCTTTCACAGCCTCGACGACGCGTTCCATGGCCTGTCGCTCGTTGCCTTGTTCGCTGGCCACGATGAAATCAGTGAGCATCTCGGTATTTTCAACCGCTGGATTCTTCATCGCTTCGGCGTGTTCTTTCTTCGCTTGGTTCGGGGTAGAATCCTCGTCGCCGGACTCTCTTTGCAGTGTTACCAGCGTGACGTCGTCTTCTTGCTCCCATCCGGCACCGGTGAACGTACGCAACTCGCTTAACAGTGTATCGATCAGGGGGGCCCCGCCTTCGTGCCGTCCGCAGAGCTCTTTCAGACGTGGGAATCCGAACATCTCCTTGCCGACGTTGTGGGCCTCGACGAGGCCGTCGCTGTATAGCAGAACGCTCTCTCCTCGCTGGAGTTCTATCTCTTTCTGCTCGTAGCTCATGCCGGGCATGAGACCGAGTGGCATACCCGTCGCCCGGAGCTCGTCGATGCCGTCCGCCCGGCGACGGTAGGGCAGGTCGTGACCGGCGTTGGCATACTGGAGCACTCCCGTGGCCGGATCGAGAATGGCAAACAGGCAAGTCGCAAACATCTTGGGGGGTATATCGGGATAGATAAGCTCGTTGGCCCGCTCCAACACATCTCCGGGGGCCTCCAGCCGCTCTGCCGCCGCGCGAATGATCGCGCGTGTGGTCGCCATAACCAAAGCGGCGGGCATGCCCTTGTCGGTAACGTCGCCTACCACGAATCCGATTTTGCCATCCCGGAGATCCAGGAAGTCGTAGAAGTCGCCGCCGACCTCCCGGGCAGGCTTGTAGTAGGCGCGCACCGCCCATCCGGGCAAATGGGGCACGTCTTGCGGCAGGAGAGTCTGCTGGATCACACTCGCGACCCGCAGCTCCTGCTCCAGCCTCTCACGCTCACGGGCCTCGGCCTGCTGCTGTCGCGCAAGCTGGGCTACCCTCACGGCCGGCGCGGCCTGGATGGCGAGGTCCTCCAGCAGTCCCCGGTCGTCGGTGGAGTAGTCCTGGCCGCTTAGCCGGGCCCCCAGATTGAGGACACCGATAAGCTCGCCCTGACTAACCAACGGGACTGCCAGCTGGACTCCAGCCTCGCGCAGGGATTTGACGGCCGGAGATTCCAGGCTCAGCCTGTCGATCTCTACGACTCCCGAGGCGCTTTGGAAGAAGGCCACCAGCGGGTCGTTGGGGGAGATTTCCACCGTGACCGATGGCGACGCGATAGGCCCCACAACGGGGCCCGGGGCCACGTCGGGACCGGCGCCCTCGCGCCCCATGAGGGACTGCCATATGGTCTGCAGCGCTTGTGTCATGGCTTTCTGCTCATGATTCTAACTGATTCTCCGTAACCGTACTGTTACGGGTAGCGTTACGGCAAAGCGAATATTCTTCCTGCGGGAAGGCCGCAGAGATGGGCTCGCAGACGGCCGGCACCCGCCCCAGATACTTAGTCGGGGACTGCTTAGCATGACAGGAAGGTGGTGGCCGCTCGCCATGTTGGTGTGTCTCGCCCATCTTTGACGTCCTTTGCTTGTTGGCGCGCATACGGTACGCCGAATCCCCCACCCCCGATGCTTCGTCGAGGACTCCTCAGCATGACAACACGCGTGGTGGGCGGTGCGCCTCATTTCCGTAACCACAGCGACGCGTGGTCGGGCTGCATAGTTTCGCGCACGGCGCCCACCAGCGCCTCCGACAGCCGCTCGAGGTCTACTTCGTCGCGCGCGGCGACGCTGAAGGCGGCCAGTGTCTGTGCCACGTCGTACCTGCGCCGGTAGAACCGCTGGTCGATCACGGTCTGGATGCGCCGCCTCATAGGCTGGAACAGCGCCGCGAGGGCCAGCGTAGAGACCACGATGGCCACCGTGCCGCCCTGGTCTGTAACCGCTCGGAACGCCGTCTGAAGTAGTAGGACGGCCGCGAAATACCCAGCACCGAGTGCAAGGGTAAGGGAGCCATACACCAGGGTCCGGTTGATGATGACGTCGATGTCCCATAGGCGGTAGCGCAGTATCGACACCACCAGTGACACCGAAACGATGGCGAACACGAACGAAAAGTTCAAGAACACCAGGTCCTCTAACTCATGAAATGCTTGGTCCAAGTCGGCCCATCGCGACGCGTTCTGCAGCACGGCGAGAAGGAAGAACAAGATGGCCGCGCCGAACGCGACGGTGATCGCCCATACGATAAGCTTGGTCTGCTGGCGCTCGGCGGGTGTCAAGATGGAGTGGTAGCGGTACATCTGAGTGCCCACACCGACGATTGGGATGAGCAGGCCGAAGAAGATCAGCGACAGTTGTGCGTCCGCAGTGGTGATCTGGCTGTATAGATCGCCAGGGGAAGTGGCATACCAACCGAGGTCCTCCCAGGTCCCCCCAAAGAACGTCACGGCTATGTAGTATGCAATCGTTACCGCCGCAAATCCCCAGCCGAGCACGAGCAGCCAGACCGTCCATCTGGGACTTCGTTTGCCGTTGGGAAAGACCAAAAGTGCGTGCGCATAAGCGGAGCCGGACACGCCATGGACGGTGATGTGAAGGCCGTTCAAGAAGAACCACCCGGTGATGAGCACGCTGTGAGAGGCGATGTTGAAAACGACGCCCGTGCCCACGAGAGCGAGCCCGAGCAGCCGCGCGGTCTTGTCTCTCGGCCGCTGCCAAACCAGGAAGACGCCCAGCAACACATTGAGCACGCTCAACGTGTAGTCCAGGGCCAAGCGACCGAGGCCGTGCGAGAAGTGCCCCGCCTCGGCCATTCCGAGCCAAAGCGCGGAGAACGGCCCCTCCCCCCTACCCCACGCCTCGAACGACTCATGCACTTCGGGAATCGACTGGGCCAGCGGCGGACCGAGCCCCAACAGCAGGAGAAACACGGACATCGCCGTGAACAGCGCGAAGAACGTGGGAAAGACCGGGAGTCCTCTAGGCATTCCGGCTCACCTTTTCTCCCGCAGCCACAGCGACGCTTGGCGTCACGCCAAGCTCCCGGAACCTGCGCTCGATGTCGGGGGTCAGCTGGTCGATGGCGCAGTCCTCTCCTTCGCAGACTGCGAGTAGGTCCCGGTACTGTCCTGGAGCATCGACAGTCGTCAGAGCGACGATCAGCAGGGCGAGGCCGACCCACGCCGACTTCCCCATGGCCAGCCACCGGCCCTGCAACCTTACGTCTCGGGCAGCTTGCTCTGTCATGCAGCTAGCCGCGCGCCGAAGGTGGCCAGCGTGGGTGCTGGCCGCGAAGTCTTACTCACGAAATGATCCCCAAAAGCGTTACGGTCTAGATGATCGTAACGGTCTCGTTGCGTTCTTGCTGTATAATTGCTTCCACGATAGAGAGATCGGAAATGCTGAGAGTATACCTGCTCGGAGCTCCTCGCATCGAGAGAGACGGCGCGGCCGTTAGGGTCGACACGCGCAAGGCCGTCGCTCTGCTGGCCTATCTGGCTCTCGAGGACGGTCCCCACGGGCGCGACACCCTGGCGGGGCTGCTCTGGCCGGAGAGTGACACGGAGCACTCTCGGGCAGCGCTGCGACGCACTCTTTCAGCCCTCAACAAAGCGATTGGGGGCATCGGACTTCAGGCGGGCCGCCATTCGGTAGGCCTGGAGCGAAGCCCCGACATCTGGCTCGACATAGACGAGTTCAGGGACCACGTGGCGGAGGCCGGCGAGCACGAGCACCTTTCGCTGGAAACATGCGCCGTGTGCACGCCTGTCTTAGGGGAGGCAGCATCGATCTACGGTGACGACTTCATGGCCGGCTTCGCTTTGCGTGACAGCGCTGAGTTCGACGACTGGCATTTCTATCAGTCGGAGGCGTTACAACGGGAGCTGGCCGGCGTCCTGGAGCGGCTGGTCCAGTCCCACGGCGTCCAGGGGGACTATGAGGCCGCGGTGAGCCACGCGAGGCGATGGCTTGCGCTCGATACGCTGCACGAGCCGGCCCATCGCGCCCTGATGAAGCTACACGCGTGGTCGGGACAGCGTAGCGCCGCGCTGCGCCAGTATCGAGAGTGCGTCCGCGTGCTCCAAAACGAGCTAGGGGTGAGCCCGCTCGAGGAGACCACGCAGCTCTACGAGGCCATTAAGGAGAATCGCGTCGAACTCCCAAAGGAGCTTCGCCACGAAGGCCGGGCGACGACCTCCCCCAAAGACCCCCGGCACGCTGCGGGCACTGCGACAGGACCGGCATCGTTGCCGCTGATCGGCCGCTCATCCGAGCTCGAGACGATGCTCGAGGCCTTCGAGGCGATCGGTGAGGAGGGACGCCTTGTGGTTCTCGAGGGCGAGCCAGGCATCGGTAAGACTCGGCTCGCCGCCGCCTTCATAGACGAAGTGCGCTCCAGGGGAGGAGTAGCCCTTGGCTCGCGCTGTTATCAAGGTGAGTCGGGCCTGAGCTTCGCTCCGTTCATCGAGTGCCTGCGCGCCGCGGTCCAGCGGCCGGGCTGGCCGGCCAAGCTGCCCGCCGCCTGGGCGAGCGAGGCGGCGCGGCTGTTGCCCGAGTTGTCCGGCGCCCCGGGGGCCGGCGCGTCGCCACCACAGGCGCTAGACGATCCAGGCGCCCAGAGCCGCTTCTTCGAGGGGCTGAGCCAGGCGATAATAGCCGCCGTCGGCCAACGTGGGGTGCTCTTCATCGACGACGTCCATTGGGCGGACGGCGCCTCGTTAGAGCTGCTCGCGTATCTGGTGAGAAGGCTGCGAGAGAAGCCCATCTGCGTCCTACTGACCCTGCGGACGGAGGAGGCTCAATCGCTCCCGCTCCTCATTGGCACGCTGGCCGAGTCTCATCGTAGCGGATCGGCCACGCGTATACCGCTGGAGCGGCTCGACGTTTCTCATGTGGCCGAGCTTGTGCGGTCCGCGAGGTCACTGGGTCTGGCCGCGCCTGAGGACCTGGAATCGACTCTGCATGCCGAGACTGAGGGGCTGCCTTTCTTCGTGGTCGAATATCTGGCATCGGCGGTGAATCCGGCGGGCGTGGAAGGAGCAGCCCCGGTGGGCGTTCGAGAGCTGCTTCACTCCCGGCTGGCTGTTGTGAATGAGACAGGGCAGCAACTCCTGGGCACGGCAGCGGTGATCGGGAGGTCGTTCAGCTTCGACATACTACGAGCAGCCAGCGGCCGAGGGGAAGAGGAGACGGTGGCGTCATTGGAGCTTCTAACGGCACAGGGGCTTGTACACGCCGTCGACGGCGAAGACCGACACGCCAGGGCGATGTACGACTTCTCCCATGAGAGGTTACGGGCGCTCGTGTACGACGAGACCAGCCTGGCGCGCCGGCGCCTGCTGCATAGGCGGGTGGCCCAGGCGCTAACTTTAGGCTGGACTGGACGTCGTGAGGGCCCCGCGTTGTCCAGCCGCATCGCGCACCACTACCAGCTCGCGGGGCTGGAAGCCGACGCGGCGGTACATTACAAGCTCGCGGGAGAGCACGCTCAATCGTTGTACGCAAACGCCGACGCCCTGGAGCACCTCCGCGCGGCGCTTGCCATGGGTCACCCTGATACCGCAGGGATACAACAGACGATAGGGGACCTGCAGACGCTGTCAGGGGAGTACGCCGCGGCCATTGCGAGCTACGAGGCGGCGGCCGCGATGTCGGAAAATGGGAGCCCGGCCGTTATCGAACACAAGCTTGGGAACGTGCACCACAGGCGCGGAGACTGGGCCATGGCCGAGAGCCAGTTCGAGTCATCCGCTGCCGCGCTTGGAGAGGGAGGGCCGCCCGGGCCCAAGGCGCGGGTCTACGCGGACTGGAGCCTCACCGCACACCGAAAGAACGACAGCGAACGGGCTCTCAGTCTGGCACGGGTGGCTCTTCAGCTCGCTGAGACGGCGGGGGACTCCAGCGCCCTTGCACAGGCGCACAACATACTGGGGATACTGGCGAAAAGCCGCGGCGATCTCCCCGGCGCGGTCTCCCACCTGGAACGGAGTCTCGATCTCGCCGGAGGGCTCGGAGAGCACTCCAGTGCCCGGGTGGCCGCCCTGAACAACCTGGCGCTGGCGCGGGCCGCCCAGGGTGAGGAGGATGGCGCCCTAGAGATGCTGCAGGAGGCCCTTAGGGCCTGCACGTCCCAGGGAGACCGGCACCGCGAGGCCGCTCTCCACAACAACATCGCCGACGTGCTCCACGGGCGTGGCGAGGCGGAGCCCGCAATGACCCACCTGAAAGAAGCTGTCGCGATCTTCGCGGACATAGGCAAGGAGTCCGGGACGTTCGAGCCCGAGATCTGGAAGCTCGTGGAGTGGTAGCAGACGTACGAGGCCTAGCCCGGCTACTGTTATGGTACCATTCAGCCGTTGTTTCGGCGCGTAGCTGATGTTCGTCAACGCGCTCGAGCCGCCTTCGCAGCACCTTCGGGAGCTCCCCGCGGTAAAGAGGCTACCGGCAGATGCAAAGCGACCTCACGCCGTATGTCCAGACAAGGAAGGCGATAGAAAAGTCGCGCTCCGTCCGCGTGTTCATTTTCCACCTGTTCGCCTACATCGTCGCCAATGCCTTCCTGGGCGGCTGGAACCTGCTGACCTACTACGTCAAAGATAGCAGCACGCTCTGGTTCTACCTTCCCCTGCTTTTCTGGGGGGTGGGCTTGATACTCCATTACCTCCACTCCGTGGCGCTCTTCGACGAGTGGTGGGAGCTGGACGAGCGGACCATCCGGAATCAGATGATAGGGTAGGAATCGTCTTAGAGCAGTTTAAGCTGTGAAGCTGGCCGCAGCTTGTCGTGTCCCCGACAGCTCCCGCTGGACGGTCAGATCTGGGCGCTCCCGGCTCCGGTCGGACATCGTCGGGCCCGTCGAGCAGTACGAGAAGCGGTCACCCGACCCTCGCCCCGCTCCACATAGCGAAGTCGAGCTCCGCCACAGCCGATATAGCTTGCTTGTTCGATGCGTTGTCTTGAATCCCACGCTCCATCTCCTCTTAGGGCACACTATCTGTCCAGGACTTCACGAACTTTCAGAGCCAAGGCCACTGGGGTGAAAGGCTTTTGGATGAAATCGGTGCTGCTCTCCCCTGGATCCGCGTGCACAACGGCAACATCCGTGTAGCCCGACGTGTAAAGCACTCGTGTTTCTGGGTGTTGCGTCCTGAGTCGCTCAGCCAGATCTCTGCCTCCCATGAGAGGCATGACAACGTCGGTCAATAGGAGATGGAGTTCCTCGCTGGCGCGCTCCTCCACAACCTTCAGAGCCTCGACGCCGTTTGTCGACTCCAGGACATTGTAGCCTTGCTCACGCAGCACCTGAGATGCCATGTTTCGCACGATGGGCTCGTCTTCGACCAGGAAAACCGTCTCGGTGCCAAGTGGTGATTCTTCCAACTTGTCCCGCGCTGGGGTGGGTTGGCTGGGCGGCTCACCAACGCGCGGCAAATATACCTTGAAGGTTGCTCCCTTGCCTGGTTCGCTTTCGACCGTGATGTAACCTCCGCTCTTCGCGACGATGCCGTAGCACGTTGACAGTCCGAGGCCAGTCCCTTCGCCTACTCCCTTGGTGGTGAAGAAAGGCTCGAAGACGTGCGACTTGACCTCCTTGGTCATGCCGATACCGGTGTCGGTGACAGCTAGCACGACATAGTCTCCGGTGTTCGTCTCTGGGTGGCGCTCGGCGTGCTCTTGGTCGATCCCAACATCGAGGGTCTCGATGATGACCTTTCCACCATCGGGCATCGCATGCCGTGCGTTGACGGCGAGGTTGGTCAACACCTGCTCCATCTGACCAGGGTCGGCGCGGACCATCCCCGAGTCTGGCGCAGCCAAGGTCATAAGCTCGATGTCTTCGCCAATAAGGCGGCGGAGCATCCCGTCCATGTCGACAATGAGGTCACTGAGACTAATGACCCGTGGTTCGACAGCCTGGTGACGGGAGAAAGCCAGCAGCTTTTGTGTGAGGACTGCGGCCCTCTCGGCTGCCTTTTGGATTTCCAGAAACCTGGTGCGGGTGCGGCCTTCTCCCACAGGCAGCCCAGATAGCCCCAGCTGGGCATAGCCCAACATCGCCGTCAGCAGGTTGTTGAAGTCGTGGGCAACGCCGCCCGCGAGCCTACCAATAGCCTCCATTTTCTGGGACTGGACAAGTTGCTCCTGCAACTGCCTACGCTCGGTAACGTCGGTGGCGATGCCCACCATGCCCAGGGCATGCCCCTCATCATCCTTCATGAGCGCTGTGCTCAGCATGACAGGGAGCTCCTCGCCGGTCTTATTCAGAACAGGGACCTCTCCGGTCCAGGAGCCTTCGTTCCTTGTCGCTTCGAATATCTCGCGGGCGGTAGTCTGTCGGAACGACTCCGGATGCATGTCAAGAACCCTGATCCCAAGCATCTCACTCGGCGCGTATCCATACAATTTTTCTGCGGCGGGGTTGACGAAGGAAATCCGGCCATCCATCCCTGTGATAATTACCGCGTCGCTGGCGTTAGCGACCGCCAGAGCGAGGCGCTGGTTTTCCTCCTCTGCCAGCGTGCGGTCGGTGACGTCACGGGCATAGAAGTTAACATAGCCAGCGTCTGCCACTGGCGCGAAGACACATGAGAACACGCGCTCTTCGCAATCGATGTCAATTTCCTTAACCGAGTTGGAGTCGAGAGCATCCTCAATTATGCGTTGACAAAACTCCGGAACTACTTGGCCTATGTCGCAGCCAAATTGATCTAGCAGAGGCTCACTAGGGGCATTGGCGTATTGAAGCACGCCATCTTTTGCCATACGCATGACCGGGTTCGGGTTTTCGCCAGGGAATTTCGCGAGAATGGTAATTTCTTCCTGTGCCAGCGTGCGGTCGGTGATGTCGTAGGTGGATGCCAGCCACCCCGTCGTCTGGTCGTCGTCGTCCTTCAGCGGCGCGGCTAGGACCAACACGTCGAATCGCTCCCCATTCCGTCTTTGGAAGCGTAGCTCCCTCCCCTCGGAGGGCAAGTTCCCTACCAGAGTATCTTGCAAGACGGCCCCAATCGTGTCGGTCTCCTCAGGGGGCCACCAGTTGAAAGGCGGCACGGCGCCCAGGACTTCACCCTCGCTCCATCCGACCATGTCGCAGAACGAACGGTTGGCGTAGATGAGATGGCCGCCCAGATCGATGGCGACGATGCCCGCGCGGGCGGAATTCTCGATCGCTCTGCGGAAGGCGTTTTCAGCCGCCAGGGCCTGTTCGGCTTTCCGCCGCTCAACTAGCTCATGGGCCAGGATGTCCCGGGAGACCGTGGTCTTGTCCAACCTCTCCGTCATCTGGTTGAACGAATGCCAAAGTTGGCCGATCTCGTCTCCCGGTCCGAGCTGGGCTTGAGCTGGTCCTCCAGCCTTGTCTGTTCCAAACCGCTCTACCGACTCCTTCAGCCGCTTGATGGGCGTGCCGATAGACCGCGCGAACACCAAGCCCACGGACGTCGCAAAAACGAATGTCAGCAGGGAGACCCAGACGTTGACTCTGAGCATCGCCTCAGCCGCTGAATAGACACTAAGATTCTGCTCCGTGATGTGGGCCATCTCATTGTCTATCGCCTCGGCTATGACTCCCTCCAAGCGGTCCTGTGCTCTCGCCAGCTCCTGGGTCTTGCCACGGAGCTCTGTGCCAGACATAGCTCTCTCTTTCAGCGCAAGCAATTCGAACACGTTGTTTACTACGCTCGCCTCCGCCTCCCTCAGCTTCTGAGCAAACGTCAACCGCACGTCCCCCTCGCCAGCCAACAAGGCGCGTTCGTACCGCTCCGCCCACCAGTCGATCTTTTCAACCTTTCCTATCAATGCATACTTTTGGGCTCCTGTTTCAGTGCCTTCTTCTCGTGACAGGGCGTCGCCTATCAGCTGAAATCCCGCAATCTGGGCCCCGATCTCATTGGCTGTGCTCTTGATCTCGAGCAGCGCCCGAATCGCCGGGATTGAAGAGTTGGCGGCGACGTCAAAGGACTTGCTGATCTGCCTCGTCCCACGGACTCCGAAATGGCCCATGACGGCCACGAGCAGCGCGATGGACAAGAACCCAAGCAGCAGCTTCCTACCGATCGTCATATTCTTGAACGACATTGGCGTGCCCCGTCTAGCTCGGTCCAGACCGACTACTCGGCTCGCATGAGGCTTTCGAGGGCCACTCGTCGCCCGAGGATGGCGCCCTGTTCGATGTCCAACCGGTAGTGGACGCCCGACCAGACGCGCGAGTTGCCGATCTCTTCTGCGATGGCAGCCCACTCGTCTGTATTCTCGGGGAAGTAGTTAGACATGATGGTTGCCGACGCGGAGGCGATGCTCATGCTGGTCGATGGGTAAGCCGGGCTGCTGGGCGTGGGCATCACGGTGTAAACGGGGTCATCGGGGTCGACCCTGGTGAAAGGGCGCTTCACCAGGTGGGTGTACTTCGAGTCGCCTGCGGCGGCAACCGTATCCGAGATGGTCATCTGCAACACGGAGCGTATCATGAGCGCCCGCGCCAAATCGCTGAAGCTGGTCTCCCTCATGTGCTTTGTTGCCAGGTCGAGCCAGTGGGCCGTAGCGCCCTTGGTGCCCGGGCCGCCTGACCAGCGCAGGACAGCGAGTCTCTGCTCGTCCGTGAGGTTAACCAGCGCATCTTTCACCATCTTGACCTGGTCTTCATCCGCGTCGGACCCATACTCTGGTGGCTCCGTGACTCTGAACTTCCCTGGGGAGTCGATCAACCACGTCTTTTGCCCCCGCACCTTCGGCTCCCCATTACCCGACCAATACCGGTCTCCGGGCTTCATCGGGTAGGACTTGGTGTCGGTTTTCGCTTCACGTATTCTGGCCTCCACGTTAGCGAGTACAATCTCCGCCAGCAGCTCCGAATACTCATCTGTTTCCGCCGGTATCTTCTGGCAGACGTCTGGAATGAAATTGCAGGCAACCTCCCGTGACACAGGGTCGAAACTGCCCCGGAACTCCTGATGTACGTTGAATGACAGGTATGCAGCGTCTCTCTGGGCGACGACCAGATACGGAAGGATTCTTGAAACTGATCCGGTCTCGATCTTCTCTTCAAATAGCAGGTCGAATAGCGTGTCTTCCCATTCGAACAAATCGTCGATCGACATCCTTCTATCCGAACTCAGGTTGCGTAATGATTCCAGCTCGTCCGACGTGTACGTAAAGTAGGTCGGATAGGTTTTCGGGGCCCCTGTTCTTGAGGTCAGGTATCCCGCCAAACCGACCGTGAGGACTATGGCAGCGATGGCTGCATAAACGATGACCTTCGAGTTCTTCTTTGCCATGGAGTCTCGCCTCCCCTCCGGTTCCTCGATGGGTCTCAAGGTGCCTCGACTCTCCCGTGCATCAGCGGACGTTTTTGTCGCAGGCCTTCAGGTGAACCTCTTTTGCGTCGCCGACATACACATTGACGAGCCTAATCAAGGGCGATATTTGGGGCAACGATGCGGACACGCAAACGAGCCGGGCCCTATACCTGGCCGTCGACGCTTGCTCCTGGCGTAAACTAGGTTGGGGACTCGATCCACTGATCAGTAGAGGGGGATGGGCGAGGGAACCTGACGGCGAGGCCTAGATGACTTAGCTTCCGCGCTACGCTCGGAATGACGCTTGCGACACGGCAGCGGGTGTCAAGGTAGGTGCAGGTGGAAGGCGGGAATCCCGCTATAGATGACCGTGGAGGAGTAGTGGTGGTGGCGCCGTAGAGCGGAATGAGCCGGGGCCACACCCTAGCCCTCTCCCAGCGGGGGGAGAGGGGATGGGAACCGGAAATTGCGACAGGCGTGATGCGCGCGCCGACTCCGGAACAGTGGTATCGGGCAGCCTGAGTGGAGGGGGCTAATCCGGCGCCGAATCACCCTCCCCGTCACCGTCCCGGCCGCGTTTCCCCGGCCCGCCACGCCCTCCAGGTCCACCTTCGCCGTGGGGGCCCGGGCCATCACCACGACCCCCTCTATGGCCGTCACCGTCCGGACCGCGTCTCCCGGGCCAGGCACGACCTTCAGGTCCGCCTTCGCCGGGGGGACCGTTTGGGTGGCCATCGCCGCCACCGCCTCCCGGCCCATTCCGACCCATGCGTTGCCCCCCGCCAGGCCCGCCTCCGCCCCATCGCCGTCCCTCTCCCGGGCCGCGACGCCTGCGCCCGTCCGCACGGCCGGGCCGGTGTCCGTCACCATCGACCGCGTGGGACGCGTCCTGGCGCCCGTCGTCCGGGCCGTCGCTGGTGTAGGACTGAAGCTTCGCGTACAGGCCTTCGCCCTCGACCATCAGCTCCTCGTGGGTGCCCTGCTGTACGACACGGCCCCCCTCAAGGACGATGATCCGGTCGGCGTTGCGAATGGTCGATAGGCGATGGGCGATGACGAGCGAGGTCCGATCTTTGAGTAGCCGGCCCAGGGCCTTCTGGATCGCCATCTCGGTCTCCGTGTCGATGTTCGCCGTCGCCTCATCGAGGATGAGGATGCGGGGGTCGGCGGCGAGCGCCCGCGCGAAGCTGATGAGCTGCCGCTGACCCATGCTGAGGTTGCCGCCCCTCTCCTGCAGCGGGGTGTCGTAGCCCTCGGGCAGTTCCATAATGAAGTCGTGCGCACCCACCGCTTTGGCCGCGGTTACGACGGCCTCGTCGCTCGTATCGGTGCGGTTGTAGCGAATGTTCTCCGCTACGGTGCTGTCAGAGAAGAGGTATGGCTCCTGCGGCACGATGCTTATCTGGCCGGTCAGGGAGTCGAGGGTCACGTCGCGGAGGTCGTGCCCGTCCGCGGTGATCCTGCCGTCGGTCACGTCGTATAGCCGCATGAGCAGCGACGCGATGGTGGTCTTGCCGGCGCCCGTAGGGCCCACCAGGGCGACCATCTCGCCCGGGCGAATCCGGAGCTCGACGTCCTGCAGTACGGGCGAGTCCTCGTCGTAGTGGAACGCGACTCCCTCGAAGCCGACGTCGCCTTTCAGCGGGGGCAGCTCTACCGCGTCCGGGCTGTCCTTGACCTCAGGGTCGACGTCCATCAGCTCGAAGATGCGCGTTCCAGAGGCCATCGCCCGCTGGAACTGTCCGTATTCCTGGCTTAGCATGCGCACGGGCTCGAAGAAGCGTTGGATGTACAGCGCGAAGGCGACGAGGACCCCGACTTCGATGGACTTGTCCATTACGAGGCTACCGCCGAAGTAGACCACCAGCGCCAGCCCGAGGGCGGTCAGGATCTCGACGGAAGGGGCGAGCACAGCGGTGTACCGCATGGCCCCCATGTTGGCTTCGAGGTTATCGTAGTTGGCCTCGCCGAAGCGCGCGATATTGGCCCGCTCGCGGTTGAGGCTCTGGACCACCCTGACGCCTGAGATGTTCTCCTGCAAACCTGCGTTCACCTCAGCGATGGTGGTGCGCGCCCGCAGGAACGCGGACTTGGCAAACTTCTGCCAGACCTTGAGCACGATCAACAGCAGAGGAATCACCGTAAGGGTGATCAGCGCGAGCTGCACGTTCATCCAGAACATTATCGCTATGATGCCGAGGAGGCTCAGGACGTTCGCCGCGGTCTGAGTGACCATCGAGGTCAACTCCTGGAGCTGCTGGACATCGTTCTGAAGGCGGGACATCACCTTGCCGCTCTCGTTGCGGTCGAAGAACGACATGGAGAGGCGCTGGAGGTGACGAAAGAGGTCCATCCGCAGGGTGAGCAAGACGCCCTGACCGACGAAGGCGAGCATCCGCATATGCAAGTAGTTGGTAGCGAACTGAAAGACCGCTACGCCGACGAAGACCAGCGCGACGAGATTGAGACCGCTCAAGTCGCCGGCGTCGATATAGTCGTCTATCACCACCTGAACGATTTTCGGCAACGCGACCACGGTGGCGGTGTAGGCCATCATGGCAGCGAAGCTCAGCAGCATGCGCCGCCAATACGGGCGGATGTAGGCGAGGAGCCGCATGACGACCTGGTGGTCGTATACAGTGCCGCCGCCCTCGTCGTCGATTCCGGCCATGCGGCCATACCATGCCCCTGGGCCGCCCTGGCCCTCACCTCTACCGCCACGCCCGGAGCCTCGGCCCCCCCACGAGCCCATGCCGCCGCCATGCATCATTCCGCCGCCCATGCCTCCCTGTTCGAACATCAGGCGTCACCTCCGGTTATTGCAGTGGGATCAGCGAGCGCGGCCTGCTCCTCCTGGGGCCTTAGCTGAATGTCGTGGATACGCTTGTACACTCCGTCGCGCTCGATCAGATCGTCGTGCGCGCCGCGCTCCACGATCTCTCCCTTGTCCAGGACCAGGATCAGGTCCGCCGTTCTGACGGTCGAAAGACGGTGGGCGATGACGAACGTAGTGCGACCCTTGATCACTTCGGCCAGTGCCCGCTGTATCTGGTACTCGGTGCCGACGTCGACGCTCGAAGTCGAGTCGTCCAGGATTAGGACCGGTGGGTCGAGCAGCAACGTCCGCGCAATAGCCAGCCGCTGTCGTTGCCCGCCTGAGAGTGTGTAGCCTCGCTCGCCTACCCATGAGTCGTAACCCTTGGGCAGCTCGGAGATAAAGTCGTGCATCTGCGCTACGCGGGCGACGCGCTCCACATCCTCCGGCGAGGCGTTGTCCGCGCCGTAGGCGATGTTGTCACGGAAGGTGGCGCTGAACAGGAATACGTCCTGAAGTACGATACCCACGTTGCGGCGCAGCGACTCCAGGGTGACGTCCCTCACGTCGATATCGTCTATAAGCAAACGGCCGGCGGAGACGTCGTAGAAGCGCGGTATGAGATGGACGGTTGTGCTCTTGCCCGATCCGGGGCCTCCGAGCAGGGCGATGGTCTGGCCCGGATGGACTTCGAAGTCGATGCCTTTCACCGCGTCCTCGTCCGCTCCATAGCTGAGGGAAACGTTCTCGAACTTGACGTGGCCCGCCACGCGCGGTAGTACGGTCGCCCCGGGCTTCTCGGTGACGGGAGACTCGGTGTCGAGAACGTCGAAGATGCGCTGCCCTGCCGACTGCGCGCGAGTGAAGGAGTTAATGAGCCAGCCGATGGACCCGATGGGCATTCGCAGCATGCCCATGTAGTAGATGAAGCCCACGAGTTCACCGATGCTAAGCCTCTCGTTTACTACCTCACGGCCGCCGACCCAGAGAATCGCGGCGGTGGCAAGGGTCATTATCAGAGTCATCAGCGCGCCCTGGGACGCGAAGAGCACCATGGCTGAGTAGGTGAGCCGCGCAACTGACGAAGCCCGCCCCTCGAACTTGGTCTCCTCGTGCTGTCCGCCTCCGAACGCCTTCACCACACGGATGCCTGTTATGTTCTCCTGAATCACCCTCGTCATCTGGCCGGTCTCCGCCTGGACCTTCATCCATGTCGGACGAAGGATCCGCGAGAGATATAGCGCGCGCCACATGAGCGGCGGTATGAACGCAAGGCAGACGAACCCCAAACGCCAGTTGGTGGCCAGGAGGATTGCCGATACGGACGCAAGGGTCACCCCGATCGTCAGGCCCCTCAGCAAGCCCATGCTCATGAACCGGCGCACGGCCTCGACGTCGGCGGTCGCCTTGGACATCAGGTCGCCCGTCTGCTCCTGGTCGTGGAAGCCGAAGCTCAGCATCTGGAGCTTGGCGAAGATATCGTTTCGCAGATCGAAAGCCCCTCGCTGCGACACAGCTTCGGAGAGGTACTGCTGCCCGTAGGCGAAGCCTCCCCGAAAGGCGCTGGTGAGCAGTATCAGGCCACCGATGATCAGCAGCTCAGTCCGGATTCCGCTGAGCACCGCCTGGTCGATTCCGCTGCGTAGTAGCTGAGGGACGATCATCGCCGCCAGCGTCGCCAGCGTGGAGGTCGTGATCGCCCCCAGCAGGTACCACTTATGGCGCCAGCTGTAACCCGTCAGACGGACCAGTATCTTCATGTTTAGCTCCCTGTGCCGGGGGTCCCGGAAGCGACTCCCTGCTCCTCGAATGGTGCTTCAGGCGCGCCCTCGCTGTCGCCTCTCTCGATCGCGTCGGTGAGGACCTGCAGGGCGGGCACTACTATCTGAAGCTCCTCGTCGGTGAGCATCCCCCCAATGGCTTCGTTTCGCATGCGCCCGAGCTCGAAGAAGCGGTTGACTACCGCCTCACCGGCGGGCGTCAGCCGGCACGCCACTACGCGACGGTCCGAGGCGTCTTCGACACGGGACACCAGGTCATTCTTTACCAGGCGGTCGATCATGCTGGTGGTGGACGACATCTCCCGGTCCAGGTATTCTGCAAGATCGCTCATTCGCCTTGGCCCGTGGCTCAGGTAGAAGAGCGTTCGGGCTTGAGGCATAGTCAGCCCGAGGTCGGCCCACTTCTCGCGCGACCTCGTCCGCCGCTGGGTCGAAAGGCGCTCCATCAGTGTGACGAAGCTTTCGGTGAGTTCCCTACTCGAGTTCGGCATCGATGACTCCAAATGTACTATAGACTAGAACTGTACCGGTTACACATAATATTCTAACGACTCGAAGTATTCCTGTCAAGAGCCTCTTGTCATCGACGCCGGTTCCGGCTTCACGGACTCATACCGGGGTGGACAATCATTGCGCCTGGGAGACGCGGACCCCACCCCGGACCCTTGGCAGGCTCAGGGTGACGTTGTCTGGCACCTACCATCGGTGCTATGCGATGGCGCTGGCCATCACCGCTAAGCTATCGATCCGGGCCGACGTCAACTTCCTCGCTGCGCTCGGAATGGCGTCGCGGGGACACCATCTTCGTCCCCGGTAGACCCTGAGGGGCGCCCCGGCGTCGAGTTGAGAAGGCACGTTTCAAGTAACTGCGCCGATTTGCGCCAGTCCCGAGGGGAGGGCGGGTTTCAAACCCGCCCCTACGATTTCTCCCGTGCAGTTAATTCAGTCATGCACGGTCCGGCCCGTCGGACATACGGTGCTCAGGACGAAGAACGGAGCGCCAGCGTGAGAGAGCCTACTACTGAGCCGCTGGGAAGGCTTGTTCCGCATCGGGCGTTGTGGGCCGTTTTGCGCCTGCGCCAGGTTCGGCGTGAGCGCGCGTTTCGATTGCGTTCGACAGAATCTGCATGGCCGTCACGACCTTGCGGAGCTCATCGGTGGAGAGCAGTTCCGCAATCGCCTCTATTTTCAGGCTGCCGATGCGCCAGAAGCGATCGGCGACTTCGGCGCCAAGCTCTGTGAGCTCGCACGTCACCACGCGTTTGTCTTTAGGGTCTTCGAGCCGCCTCGCGAGCCCCTTCTTGACCAGCCGGTCGATCATCCCCGACACCGCCGCCATCCCCCGGTCCACGTGGGCTGAGATATCGGTGACTCGCTTTGGTCCCTCACTCAAGAAGAACAGGGTGCGGGCCTGCCGCATGGTCAGATCGAGATGGGACCACTCCAGGTCGCTGCGCGAGCGCACCTGTACGGGAACGTGCTCAATGAGCTCCGCGAGCCGCGTAACCAGCGCCTCTCTCGCCTCTTCCGAGGCCTTCTTCGCCAATGCGCATTCCTTGGGCCGGGATTACGCCTAACCTAGCATAGCGATTCGACGCCGGTCAACGGAGCAGAGTCGGGCGGCCACGCGGGCCGCCCCTACGTCGCGGTATGCGGCGGCGTATCACCTTCTCCTTTGCAGGGCCGCTCCCCTGTGAGCGCCCTCCCCGTTCGGCCAAGCAACAGCAGAGGGCGCGGCAAGCAACGCCCCTACGGCGATCTGCGCGGCCTTAGGCCCCGCTCAAGTCAGGCCTACAGGGTCCACGTCGACCACCCAACCCTGCGGGAGCGGCACGCCCTCCAGCAGGACGCGAGGCTTCGGTCCTCGAAGGACGATCTGCCAGCGGTATCGCCCTCTCACACGCGCCGGATACGCCGGCGTGGGTCCCAGCACCTCGTTGTCGGCGTAGCCGCCCGCGTCTCGTCGCGCCTTCAGCTCTTCGCACAGGCGGCGCGCCTCGCGCTGGGAGAGGGCCCGGTTCGTGCCGGAGTACATCAAGCGTATAAGCCTGCTGTAGGGGGGGTTGCCCTGCTGGGCGCGGTAGGATATCTCCTCCCGGTAGAACCGCTGATAGTCCTGAGCCGCTGCCGCCCTGATCGCGTAGTTTCCCGGCTGGTAGGTCTGGATGATGACGCGTCCCGCCGATGCGCCCCTACCCGCCCTCCCAGACACCTGACAAAGTAGCTGGAAGACGCGCTCGGCCGCCTGGAAGTGTGGCATATTCAGTCCGACGTCCGCGGAGACCACACCCACGAGGGTGACCGACGGAAGGTGCAGGCCTTTGGCGATCATCTGGGTGCCAACGATGATGCGCGCTTCGCCGGATCTGGAGCTTTCGAGGAGCTGCTGATGCGCCGCGGCGCCCCGCGCAGAGTCACGGTCCCACCGCACGACGTTCACGCCGGGGTAGAGTCTCTGTGCCTCGCGAACGACGGCCTGGGTGCCGACGCCCCTGAACACCAGTCCGTGCGCGTGGCAGCGGGGACACTCTTGCGGCGGGGCGCGCCGCTCACCGCAATAGTGGCACTGCATCCGGCCGGTGTCGGCGTGGTAGGCCATTGCTGTGTCGCACCGGCGGCACCGCAAGGCGAGCCCGCAGCCGCGGCACTGCAAGAGCGCGGACGACCCACGGCGGTTCAGGAAAAGCATCGCCTGCCCGCCGCTGTCGAGACACTCGCGTAGCGCGTGCACCAGCTTACGACTGAATACCAGGCGGTTCCCGTCCCGGAGCTCTTGACGCATGTCGACGATGTCGACCGACGCCATTCGGGACCGGCGAGGACGCGGGTGCGTCGCGCCGTTCGATGGGACCACACGCTCCGGCAGCCGTAGCAGCCGCAGACTGCCGCTGAGCGCTTTGGTGTACGCCTCTACGTCGGGCGTAGCGCTACCGAGCACCACCACCGACCCGGTGAGCTCGCCCAGCCGCAGGGCCACGAACTTGTCGTGATACCTTGGAATGGAGTCGTGCTGCTTGTAGGTCCACTCGTGCTCCTCGTCGATTACGATCAGCCCGAGGTCGGGGACGGGGGCGAAGATTGCGCTACGGGCGCCGATTACGACCCCTCGCTCTCCGTCTCTTATCTTCCACCATTGGTCGAACCGCTCCCCGGCAGACAGCCCGCTATGGAGCACGGCCACGTCGCCGGGGAACCTGGCGGCGAACCGCTCGATGGTCTGCTGAGTAAGGGCGATCTCGGGGGCAAGGACGATAGCTCGCTTGCCAAGCCGCCTGCAGTGCGCCACCGCGTTCAGGTACACCTCGGTCTTGCCGCTGCCCGTAACGCCCTGGAGGAGGAACCTGGGGGGAGAGGCCCGGGCTCCATCCAGCGCGGCCCGGACCTGGGCGGCGGCCCGACTCTGGGCATGCGTCAGGTCTACAGGGGCCGTGTCGGTGTAGGTATTCGTCGCAAGGGGGTCGCGGTCGACGAACTCTTCTGTCCTTTCTATAAGCCCCTTGGCGATAAGGGCGCTAACGGCTGAGGGCGAAGAATCCTTCCGCAGTACAGCCAGCGGCATGGGCGCCGGGTCTGAAAGCAGATGCTGGAGTATGGCCCCCTGGCGCGGCGCCTTTCGCGAGATCTCGTCCAGCTCGTCCTGGCCCAGGTCACGGGCCTGCGCGCTGAGCACGGCGCTCTCCCGGCGCTTTCGTCGCACGGGTGTCCCGGAGAGGACCAAGGAGCGAGTGGCAAGACCGTCGTGGAGCAGCTTCCGGAGCGCCCCACGAGCGGGCTCTCCCAGAGCGTCGAACAGACGGCCCTCCTCAACTCTCTTTCGGGCGCGGATGTGGCTGAGGACGCGACGTTGATATGGTGTGAGCCCCGGCGGCTCGGGCTCATTTCGGTCGGTAACAGGACTGATGTACGCCCTTAGCCTGACTCGCCCGCCCGGGGGCAGCATCAGCGCGGCCGCCTCGAACAGGCTGCACATGTAATAGCGGCTGATCCACCGAGCCAGCCTAAGCTGGACATCCGTGAAAGGAGGAGATGTCTCGCGCACGCGGAGGATATCGCGCGTCTCGGGGACCTGGGGGGATGAGGCCAGGGAGAAGACTAGCCCTTGAAGCCTGCGCTTCCCGAATGGGACGACCACCGAGTGTCCGGGGCTTACCTTAAGGGAGGAGGGGACGGAATAGCTGAAGGTGCGGTCGATGCCGGCTGGGGCATCGACGGCGACTTCGGCGTATCTCATCAGGGGTGCGCCGGCCGGCGTCAGCCCCGGCGGCGCTCCTTGATGCGCGCGTGGCGGCCGGAGAGGCCGCGCAAGTAGTTGAGCCGGGCACGCCTTACTGCGCCCGCCCTCACCACCTCGACCGCCTCCACCGTGGACGAGTGCAACAGGAAGTTGCGCTCGACGCCAATATCATGAGTTACGCGGCGAACGGTGAATGAGGCGCCGGGGCCATTACCCCTCCTGCGGATTACGACGCCCTCGAACAGCTGCGTGCGCTCGCGGTCGCCCTCCTTCACCCGAATGCTGACTCGAACGGTGTCGCCGGGGCGGAATTCTTCGATCTTCGGGTTAGGCTTGACCTCAACTAGCTGGTGGGCATCCATTGTTCAGTCTCGTTTCCAGGTTGGTTTTCGCACATCCATTCTATATCGCGGTGGCGGATCGCGCAAGAGTCGCGTTAGCTCCCGTGCTCCTCCGGCTCATCTCCACGCTCAGCCGGCCTCGACCGACTCTCGCGAGTCTGGTCAAGGAGCGCAATTACGTCCACATCCCCTACCCGTTTCCTTGTCCTTTCGCGGACGGGCCTAGCCCTGAGCAGAATGTCCTCCACTGGCCTCTTCGACTTTTGGCTGGACTGGTGCATCGCGTTTCTTCCCAGAGCTTGACGCTACGAGGGCTGGTGCTCAAGGCGTGGAAGTGGCGACAAACCGGCGCAGTATATCATAGGCAGACCAGGCGTCTGAAGAGCGCACGAAGGAGAACAGCATGCCGATCGTCGATCACCACAAACTGCCCGAAACTCCCTGGAGACCCAACTACCGCAAGTGGGATATCACCGGTCCGGACGACGGTACCACCAGCAGTGACCTGTCCTACAGCGTGGCCGGTCCTGGAACAGGTGCTCCGCTTCATTCGCACGAGGCCGACGAGCTCATCGTCCTTCTCGAGGGGGAGCTGGAGGTGCGGCTGGGTGGCGAAACGAGCAGGGTTGGGCCTGACCACACGCTGGTCATTCCGCCCAATGTTCCGCATGGCTTCACCGTAGTCGGCGATGAGGACGCGCGTATGCTGGCGTTCTTCCCAGTGTCAGACCCTTTCGAGCGCACTACCTACCTGGAGGGCGGGCCTCCCGGGGCACACGCGGGCTAATTGAGTCGCACCGCATGAGAGTGACAGGGACTCTTTGCACTAGTACCTGGTCGCCCCGCAATCGGCGTTGCGACAGGACCTCGGCGACCGAGCAAGAACCACCCTCACTTCAATCCTCTCCCATCAAGGGAGAGGAGGCGATTGATACCAACTCCAGCTGCTCACTCGGCGTAGCGCTGGGAATCGCAAAGAAGTACTAGGCCTGTCGCTGCAGCTCGTCGATGAATCGCGTGTCCTCGCCTGCCAGGTGCGCGCTTTCCAGCAGGTCGGGGCGACGCTCGACCGTGCGTCGCAGCGACTCCCGTCTTCGCCAGCGGGCGATCTCGGCGTGGTCGCCGGAGAGCAGCACGTCGGGGACGGCCCAGCCGCGGAACTCCGCCGGCCGCGTGTACTGCGGGTGCTGCAGCAGTCCGGTCGAAAAGGAGTCGTCTTGGGTCGATTCGATGGACCCGACGACTCCTGACAGCAGCCGCGATACGGCCTCTATCACGACCATTGCGGCGAGCTCTCCGCCGCCGAGGACGTAATCTCCGATGCTGATCTCGTCCGTGGCCAGGTGCTGGCGGACGCGCTCGTCGACACCCTCGTAGCGGCCGCAGACCAGCACCAGCTCCGTGTGGTGCGCCAGGCTCTCAACGATGGGCTGCGTAAGCGTCCGCCCCTGTGGGGACATCAGAATGACGGGCACAGACGCGTCTTGCCTGATGGACTCGACAGCTTCGAACAGCGGCTCCGGCTTCATCAGCATGCCTGGGCCCCCGCCGAAGGGGTAGTCGTCGACCGTGCGATGGCGGTCGTGGGTAGAGTCGCGTATGTCCTTCAGCGATATCTCAATGAGCCCGCGCTCCTGGGCACGCTTGATGATGCCCTCGCCGAACGGGCTGGCGAACATGCCGGGGAACAGGGTTAAGACGTGGAACTGCATTTCTTACTTCACCGTCCAAGGCAGAGGTTGTTCGGGCGGTCTGATGAACTTGGTGGGCTAGTCATCACTTCCCACCTTTTCGTACCCCCGCCAAAGCGCCCAACAGGGCCACGAAGATCGCGAGCTTGAAGGCGGTAAGCCAAGACACAGAGTCTGCGATCAAGCCCTGCTCAACGGCCCCTGGGAAAAGATCTGGGATTGTCCAGGCCCAGAGGACCTTGATGAGTAACAGCGCAACTACGAGGAATCCGACGAACAGGGCAATCGCCCCGAAGCAGCCGAGTGTGCCGATTGCAACCCACCACCGTTTACGCACTTAAGCGGCCCTCCTAAAACTCAGCTCAGCTTCAGTGCAGTGGCAAGGCTGTGAGGAATCACCTCACCCCCGGCCCCTCTCCGCCAACGCGGAGAGGGGGGCGGAACAGGAAAGGGGGAAGAACAGAGTGGGAAAGAATCTGCCCTTGACGAGGCTAACGGGGGTGCTCGACGCGCCAGCCCCTGATCATCTCCAGGGCGTGGGGGATAGCTGGAATCGCAACTTCGAGGCACTCTCTGACGCCGGTGGGGCTTCCCGGCAGGTTGACGATGAGGCAGCCGGAGCGCACACCGGCGATGGACCTGCTCAGCATCGCCATCGGAGTCTTCTGAAGTGTCTGCATGCGGGTGGCCTCGCTTATTCCCGGCACCTCGATGTCGATGACGGCCGCCGTGGCCTCCGGGGTCACGTCGCGCGGGCCAAGTCCAGTGCCTCCGGTGGTCAGCACAACGTCAACGTCGCCGCTGTCGCACCATGCGGCGAGCTTCTCCGAGACCAGTTCCTTCTCGTCCGCCACGATGTCTCGAAAGCGCTCTACGAACCCCTCCCTCTCCATCATCTGGCTAATCAGGTCGCCGCTGGTATCCTCGCGTTCCCCTTTGGACCCGGCGTCGCTCACGGTCAGGACCGCCAGGTGGAAACGGGGCTTTTGGTCGCTCATGGCGAAAAACTGTACTTTTTCAGAAAAAGTCTTAAACGAGTACCAATTAGCCTTGCGTGCCCAGGGGACGCTTTGGGAGACTGCGGAGTACCTAGGCGCTTCTTCCTATCTCAAGGCTCAGCAGAGTGTAACACGCCTAGCGCGCCCCGGCCCCATTTGAGGGCCCCCTCGGTGGGAGTGGCCGAGGAGAGAGTGAGCCAGGCATGAACGTGCACCATGTGCCGGTCATGGTAGACCAGGTACTGGACGCACTGATACCAGGCTCCCCGGGCGCTTATATTGATTGCACGGTGGGGGAAGGTGGACACGCTCAATCGATTCTCACAGCCGCGCCGCAGGAGTCGAGGCTCCTCGGTATCGACCTGGATGCTGACGCTCTGTCCACAGCCCGCGGGAGGCTTGAGCCGTTCGGCGACCGCGTCGCCCTCGTCCGTGGAAGCTTCGCCGAACTCGCTGAGTCCGCGGCACGGGCCGGTTTCGAGCCTGCCGACGGTGTGCTATTCGACCTAGGCCTATCATCAATGCAGCTACAGAACGCAGACAGAGGTTTCAGCTTCTCCAGGGCAGGCCGCCTGGATATGCGGTTCGACGCGAGGCAGTCGCTCACCGCGCTCCAGTTGGTCAACGGGCTGCCGGAAAGCGAACTCGCAGATACGATATACCGGTTCGGCGAGGAGCGCTTCTCGAGGCGGGTTGCCAGGGCGATCGTCAGAGCGCGGCGATTGGAGACGACGGTGCAACTGGCCTCCGTGGTCGCCGGGGCTGTGCGGGCGCGGCGCGGGGGAATCCACCCCGCGACCCGTGTGTTTCAGGCGCTGCGGATCGCCGTGAACGGCGAGCTTGACAACCTGCGTGCCGGCTTGGAGCAGGCCTTACGCGTCCTTCGGTCTGGTGGGCGATTGGCGGTCATCAGCTACCACTCGCTGGAGGACCGATTGGTCAAAGAGACCTTCAAGCGCGAGAGCTCCGCGTGCATCTGCCCGCCTGAAACGCCGGTCTGCATCTGCGGCCACGAACCGACAGTGAGATTGGTCAACCGGAGGGTGATCAGGCCCTCTCAGGAGGAGCGGGTCGAAAACCCAAGGAGCAGGAGCGCCCGGCTGAGGGTAGCCGAACGACTATGAGTCAGAAAGTCAGCACGATGAGCAACGGAGCCCCCGATATGCTTGAAGATAACCATTTGATCGCAGCCATCGACGTCGGCACCACAAAGGTGTGCACGATTCTTGGGCACCGGGCCGGAGCCAAGGGGATTCGAGTCCTGGCCCACAGCTCGGTGCCCTGCAACGGCCTGAGCAAAGGTAACGTCGCCGACGTTGCAGCCACGACCAAGGCGATCAGGCGCTCCGTTCACTTGGTGCAGAAACAGACCGGCCGCCGCGTGGAGTCCGCCTTCGTAGGAGTCACCGGCTCCCACATCGGCTTCCAAAACAGGCGCGACCAGCTTAGTTCAATAGGGAAAAACGGCGTGATAACCGCCGACGACCTTGCGCGAACGCCCGAACCTCTGGCCGAGTCTATCGCCGAGCCCGGACGCCAGCTTATACACGCGATAAGGATGAGCTACACCCTGGACGGCGAGTCCGGCATCCGGAACCCGCTTGGGATGCACAGCAGCTCTGTGGAGGCGGATACGCATCTGACCACAGGCGGCGCAGCCTTCGTCAAACGGCTGGTCCAGGCCGTCGAGGACGCCGGAATCAAGATAGCTAGCCTGGTGCTCGAGCCGCTGGCGAGCGCCGTTGCCGTGCTCACTCCTGAAGAGAAGGAGCGCGGGGCGGTGATCGTCGACATAGGCGGCGGCACCACCGACCTGGTCGCCTTCAAGAGTGGCCGGGTCTGCTTCTCGGCGGTGATCCCAGTCGCGGGGTTCCAGTTCACGAACGACATCGCTCTCACGTATCACACGCCGTACGAGGCTGCGGAGAAGGTGAAGCTGGAGTACGCGAGCACCGACATGCAGATCTCCGGCCCCAACGAGCAGATCTCCCTACCAATCGTAGGGAGGGATGTGGAGCTTCAGATTCGACGGCTGGACGTATGCCAGCTTGCCCGCGAGAGAGGGCAGGAGCTGGCGCGTCTTGTCAAACTGAAGCTCGACGAGGCGGAGCTGGGGGAATACAGGGTCGTGCTTACCGGCGGGACATCCAATCTTCCGGGTCTCGCAGCGCTAATGCAGAGGACCCTGACCTCCATCGTGAGGCAGGGAGTGCCCGATGCGGAGGGCCGACTCCCGGAGGAGCTCAAGAGCTCTGCTTACGCCACAGGGGTAGGAATTCTTCAGTGGGCCGCGACGGAGTATGTCCCCTCCCCTCTCGAGTTGGAGGCGGAGGCCATTGCGGCCTCAAATGAACAGGCCGAAGGATGGATGACACGTCTCTGGAGACAGTTCGGCACGAAGCTTGCGCCACTGGCGCTGATGGCAACCAAAAAGGGGAGGGTCTGATGGTAGTAAATCACCGGGAGCACAACACGACGGCAAACATAAAGGTGGTGGGCGTCGGCGGGGGAGGCTCCAATGCCGTCTCCAGAATGTTCAGAGAGAGGGTCTCCGGGATCGAATACATGGTGGTCAATACCGACACGCAGGCGCTGCTGATGTGCGACGTCCCCCTGAGGATCGGTATCGGCGACGAGCTGACCGGCGGCAAGGGAGTCGGCGGCAGTCCCGAGCTAGGCGCCAGGGCGGCCGAAGAGAGCCGCGAGGACCTCCACGAGGCGGTGCGCGACACCGATATGGTCTTCGTCGCCGCGGGCATGGGTGGCGGGACCGGCACCGGCGCCTCGCCTGTAATCGCCAGCGTCATCCGAGAAACGGGCGCCCTGACGGTCGGCGTGGTCACCACGCCGTTCGGCTTCGAGGGGATCCGGCGGATGAGGACCGCGGAGGAGGGGATCAGCCGGCTCAAAGAGAACGTCGACACCCTTCTCGTCATCCCCAACGAGCGTTTGCACACACTCTCCGAGGACGAGATCACGACGGAGAACGCCTTCAAGATGGCCGACGACGTGCTTCGGCTGGGCGTGCAGTCCATCGCCGAGCTGGTAACCGTCCCGGGCGAAATCAACCTGGACTTCGCCGACGTGCAGGCGGTGATGCGCAACGCCGGCCCCGCCTGGATGTCCATCGGCTGGGGCGTCGGCGACAACCGCGCCAAGGAGGCGGCGCAGCAGGCTATCTCCAATCCGCTGCTGGACGTCTCGATCGAGGGCGCCACCGGCGTGCTGTTCAACATCACCGGTGGGTCGGACCTGAAGCTCTCGGAGCTTCACGACGCGGCCGAGGTGATTCAGCGGGTAGTAGACCCGGACTGCAACATCATCTTCGGCATGGTCACGGACCAGAAGCTGGAGAACGAGATCAAGCTGACGGTCATCGCCACCGGGTTCCCGACCTCGGAGAACATCCGGGAGAAGAGCGACGACCTGAACGAGATGCTGCGAGAGGCGCTGGCCACCGGCGACTCCGAGCTGGACCTTCCCCCGTTCCTGCGCCGGATATCGAAGTATCGCGGCAACGGCCGCAGCCAGGTAGCTGCCGGCTAGCTACACACACCGCACTTCATTCCTCCTCCTCAGAAGAACGGGCCCCGAGAAATCGAGGCCCGTTTTTCTTTTCTGTTCGAGTTTGAGTGGAGATGGCGGTGTCATTCCCGCTAGAATGACGCTGTTCTCATCCAGTAGCGTGACCGAGACAGACGGCCATGACGATTTCGGGAGGAGCGAGGAATCTACAGGGCCGTGTAGGGAAGCAAAAAGGAACTGTTCGGCTGCGGGCGCTCTTAGACCTTCGGCCCGAGGCGGGCCTCAGCCTCCGGGTGTTCTAGTCCCGTCGCCGAATAATCTGACTGAAGGTCGTAAGATGCCCGCTTCCGTAACTCGAACCCACAGCGCATTCTGCTGAGAGGAGATCCGGTGTGCTGCTGATTCTGCTTGTTGGAACGGGAGGGTTCGTGGGAGCAGTGATGCGCTACCTCATAGGAGGCTGGGCCGATGAGCTACTTCGAGGCCCTTGGTTTCCTTACGGAACAATCGTCGTGAATCTGGTTGGCTGCCTGTTGATAGGCTTAATCGCGGGGCTGACAGAGACTCGCCAGATGTTCGGCCCCGAAGCCCGGGCCTTCATCCTGATCGGCCTACTCGGCGGGTTCACAACGTTCTCTGCCTTCGGCTATGAGACGATGACGCTCGCCCGCGAAGGAGAGCCAGTTGCAGCGATGGCCAATATCGCGGTGCAAGTCGGGGTTGGCCTGACCGCAGTATGGGCTGGCTATGGCCTTTCCCGCTTAGCATGACCTGATGTGCAGCGTTGCCCGCATTCGAATGCCGTTCTCATCGTGACAGGCCGTGGGCGATGGGTCGCCTTAGTCACCGCGAGCTCTCTAGCGCCGAGATCGACGGCGCCGTCTCCACGATCCGTATCGATCCCTCGGGGCCGCCGCCAACCGCCTCTGTCGTTGTCAGGGAAGACGTCAGGATTTAGTGTTGAAGGATTACTGTCACTAGCATCAGTCCTCAGAGCCTACTTTAGATAATGCTTGACAAACACTACATCTGGTGCTAAAGTCTACGGGCTCTACAACATCTTGCGGCAGGAGAAGCCGTTGGGGGCCCCGCTCCACCGCCGCCCACTTGCTCTGCCCATCCTGTAACCACGACGACTCCAGGGTCATCGATTCGCGGGACTCCGGCGACGGCATTCGCCGCCGCCGCGAGTGCACCAAGTGCGGCCGCCGGTTCACCACCTACGAGCGGATACAGACCAGGGTGCTGCTCGTGCGCAAGAGCGACGGGCGGCAGGAGGAGTTCGATAGGGACAAGCTCTGGAGCAGCGTTACCAAGGCCTGCGTGAAGCGGCCGCTGCCGACGGGGACCATCGAGAAGATCGTTCAGGAGATCGAGTCGGCGCTTTCCGACAGCGGACGCGCTGAGGTCCCTTCCAGGGCGATCGGCGAGATGGTGATCGAACGGTTAAAGAAGCTGGACGCGGTGGCGTATATTCGGTTCGCGAGCGTGTACCGCGACTTTCGGGACATCGAGAGATTCAAGGATGAGATCGAAGCGATTCTGGAGCCGGAGGCCGAGCCGGAAGAGTCCGGCAGCAGCCAGCTCTCGTTCCTCGAGGACGAAGAGGTGATGCCCGCGCCGCGCCGCCGCCGAGGGCGCCCGCGACGTCAGCCTGAGTAGGCAACTAGGGCTTCCAGAGCAACAGTAGACCACATGTTCTTCTCCATGGTACCGTTACGGAGACCCGCGCTAGCCGGAATGAGCAAGCCCGCTCAAGTCCTCATAGTGCTGATCGCAATGGCCTTCATCGTAATCGCCGTCGTTGGGGCCATTATCCAGGTCTTGGCCTGATAGAACGCCGACGAAGTCGCTTGGCATCGGAAAATACTGGATCCAGGAGTCGAGTCATGAGTAAAGACGGTAACAACGGGACACACCGCAACGAAGGGGCCCGTGCCGTCAGGTCAGTAGATGTGGCCACCAACGGCCACGTCGAGCTGAGCGAGAACGCGCGTATCGTGCTGGAGAAGCGGTACCTGCGCAAGGACTCCGAGGGCAATATCGTGGAGGACCCCCAGGGGATGTTCCGGCGGGTGGCACACGCCATCGCTCAACCCGAGCTCGACCTAGGCAGTGACGCCGATGTGAGCGCCTGGGAAGAGAAATTCTATGACATCATGGCCCGCCTGGAGTTCGTGCCCAACTCCCCTACCCTAATGAACGCCGGCATACAGCAGCCCAGCGGCCAGGGTACCGGCACCCTCTCTGCCTGCTTCGTCATGGGCCTGGAAGACAAGATGGACGGCATCATGACCACGGCCAAGGAGATGGCCATGGTGCAGAAGTTCGGCGGGGGTACTGGCTTTGCGCTTTCGAACATCCGGCCTAAGGGCTCGCACATCAGCACGACGCACGGCAAGGCGTGCGGCCCCATCGCGGTCCTGCGTCACCTCTCGTCGGTGTCCAAGCTCGTCACCCAGGGCGGCAAGCGCGACGGCGCCAACATGGCGGTTATGGACGTGCACCATCCGGACATCCTGGAGTTCATCGACTGCAAGCGCCAGGAGGGCGAGATCCACAACTTCAACATCTCCGTGGGCGCCACCCACGAGTTCATGGAGGCGGTGGCGGCGGGGTCCGACTACGCCCTTCGTGCCAAGGCGGACCCGGCGGACCTCGACTCTCCGGAAGTAGAGGTGGGCCGGCTCGATGCCAGGGAAGTCTTCGGCAAGATCATCGACGGCGCGTGGCGCAACGGGGAGCCGGGCATGGTGTTCCTGGACTGGGTCAACCACAAGAACCCGACGCCGCACCTGGGACGCATGACCGCAACGAACCCGTGCGGCGAGCAGCCCCTCCTCCCCTTCGAGTCGTGCAACCTCGGCTCGATCAACCTAGACAAGTTCATCACGAAACGCGACGGCGCTCTAGAGGTGGACTACGACCACCTACGCGAGGTGGTCCGGACGACGACGCGTTTCCTGGACAACGTCATCGACGCTAACTCGTACTCCGTTGACAAGATTGAGGATATGACGCGCGCGACCCGCAAGATCGGCCTGGGCGTGATGGGGTTCGCGGACATGCTCGCGCGGCTCCGCATCCCATACGACTCCGAGGAGGGACTCGAGCTGGGCCGAAAGATCATGCGCTTCGTGATGGAGGAGTCCGACGCTACGTCGGAGGAGCTGGCCGAGGAGCGGGGCACGTTCCCCGCCTTCGAGGGCAGCATCTACGACGCCGAGGGGCAGCCGAAGATGCGCAACGCGTGCCGGCTCACCGTGGCGCCGACCGGCACCATATCGATGATCGCGGGATGCTCCAGCGGCATAGAGCCCCTCTTCGCGCTCTGCTATCACAAACACAACATCCTCGGCGGCGAGAGCCTGCTGTACGTCGACCGCGGCTTCGAAGAGGCCGCCCGAGACGGCGGCTTTCATAGCCCGGAGCTGATGCAGTACCTGGCCGACGGTGGGTCATTGCAGGAGCGCGACGACGTTCCCGACTGGGCGAGACAGGTCTTCGTCACCTCCGCTGACATATCGCCCGAGATGCACGTCCGAATGCAGGCTGTATTTCAGGAGAGCGTCGACGCGGCCATATCGAAGACGATCAACTTCCCTAACAGCGCCACCGAGGACGACGTGCGGCGCGCCTACATGCTCGCGTGGGAGCTGGGTTGCAAGGGCATCACGGTGTACCGCGCCGGCAGCCGGGAGGCTGAGGTCCTCACCAAGGGGGCCGAGCGAGCTGCGGTCCAAGAGAGCCCCCCGGAGACCGAGCAGCCGCAAAGCCTCCTGATGGAGCGGGCGAGGCCGTCGGTGGTAACCGGCGTCACCGAGCGTATCAGGACGGCCCACGGCAACCTCTTCGTCACCATCAACTACGACGAGGACGGCCGCCCATTCGAGGTGTTCGCGTCTCTTGGCAAGGCCGGCAGCACCGAGTCGGCCCACCTCGAGGCTATAACGCGCCTTGCCACAATGGCCCTGCGCGCCGGCGTAGACCCCAACCAGATCATTGAGCATCTGCGCGGCATAACCGACGAGCCGGTCTGGGACGGCGGCACGCTGGTCCGCTCCGCGCCCGATGCTGTAGCCCTCGTGCTGGCGCGCCATCTGGACGCGGGCGGCGACCGCCTGCCGGACGCCGACGCACACAGCGGAGGTTCTGCGGCCCAGCTGGGGCTGTTCCCACCGCGCAGAGAGTCCATCGCTCCCATCGACTCCGGCAACGGGCATTCGGATGCGAGCGTCACGCGGTGCCCCGACTGCTCCATAGGAAAGCTCGTGCACCAGGAAGGCTGCATGCGGTGCCCGGAGTGCGGCTATAACAAGTGCGAGTAGCTCTCCATAAGGCGGCTTGTCTCGAAGTTGCCGGGGCACGGGTCCTTCGACTAGCTATCGAGTAACCGCGCCGATCTGCGTTCATGTCCCGAGCAGAGGGCGGGTTTCAAACCCGCCCCTACGATTCCTCCCGTGTAGTTACTTGACTGATGCACGGTTCGGCCCGCCCGACGTACGGTGCTCAGGACAGGCTTGTCGGACCAGGGGTCAACTGTTGGAGGCGAGGGATGGAACAGGACGCACCCAGCAAGCTGTTTGAAAGGCGCCGCTACCTTCAAGACCGCCTGGACCGGCTACAGGAAGAGGCGCGTCTGATCTGGCGCAGCGTCGGCGTGTCCTATACGAACGGTGCGCAGCCGCCTCATCCGAACATCCTCAGCGACCAGCAGCTAGAGATACTCAACGACAATCAGCGCGAGCAGGAGCAACTGCGGAGCGAGATGCGGGTCTAGCACCTGGTGGCCTAGTTGAGCGCCAAATTACGACCTGGTTAGCGCGGACGGACCACCCTCACCTCAGTCCTCTCCCGTCAAGGGAGAGGAGGCAAGTAACTTCCAGCCGGCGATCTCTGGATTCCCTTCGCGACGTCGACTTCGTATGACGTGCTAGCTGAGGTGGCCGAAGCGCGTCGTCCCATCACCCCTACGAGTAGTCCTTCAACACACGCACTGGCAGGAGTTCGCTTTTACCCTTAAGCTCCAAGGTCCTCTTTTCCAGGTCCGAGCTAATCCCGGTACCTTCGAAGGCGTCTTCGCTGATCAAGATCTCGCCGGGCCCCGCCGCGGAGGAGAGGCGAGCCGCCACGTTTGGAGCGTCGCCCAGGACGGTGATGTCCGTCGCGCCGTCTGCCGACCCCACCGTTCCGACGAACGCCACCCCGGAGTGGATACCCACGCCCAGCGGGACCCAGGGTCCGTCGGGCGCGTCGTGACCGGTCGAGCGGAGCAGCTTTTGCGCGCCGCGTATCGCCGCGTTCTCGTGGTCATGCCCTACGTAGAACGGAAGGTACATTCCGACGACCTGGTCCCCCGCAAGTCTATCGACCCACGCGCGGCTCCGGAGAAGCACCTTGCCGGCCACTCCAAAGAAGCGGCTTATCAACGCGCTGAACTCAGAAGGAGTCATGCCTTCTGCGAGGCTGGTGGAGCCTCGCACGTCGGCGAACAACATGGAGAGCTCGACCTCGGCGCCACCGATGAACTGCGTCGCTGTCACCTGACACGCGTGGCAGAACTCCGAGGTCAGCCGCGACGGCCCTCTGCCAACGACCCGCATCACCGGGGCGATTGGGCCGTCGAAGGGCGAGCTACAGAATTTGCAGCGGGCGACCGAGGGCACACGCCCAAGGACGTACCGCATCTGACGCAAGGGCGGCTTCGGGCCTTCCCCGGTCAACAATCCCCGCCACCAGTTCTCCACCGCTGTCTTGTCAGCCACGCGTTACTCCTATTCCGTGCGCGGCCTCACGATAGCTCAAGGTGCCGTCATCGTGCAATATGCTTGGAGGAGTACGCGAAGAACCAGGGCAGCCTCCTCAGGACGACACTGCGGCGGAGGGCCTGGGGCGGTGGGGTCGGTGTTTCCTGGCCGTGGCAGCGTGCCCGACCCAAGTTACTTCGTCAGCAGCCTCCTCAGCACGACAGTGTGGCTGCTTTGCGGTGGCACCTGCAAATGGGAACCCCACACCAGGTACTTCGTCGGCCGCCTCCTCGGCACGACATCGTAGGGGCTTGTGGCGGTGGGAGTGTGCGTTTCGTAGCCGTGGCAGGTGCCCGACCCAGGGTACTTTGTCAGCAGCCTCCTCAGCACGACAGTGTGGCTGCTTTGCAGTGGCACCTGTAATACGGTCCCCACACCGCCACGACAGTGTTGCGGAGCGCCACCATGGGCTTCAAGGCGTTGCCCGCTAGCCGTCTTGGCTACGATGCCAGCTTTGTGGCTCACCGAAAGCCTCGTGAAGCCGATCACGGAGCGGCGCCCACTCTTCGCCGAGGAGCAGTGCGCCGTAGCGCCGGTGAAGCCCTTGCTCCCAGCACTTGGCGAAGATGAATTCGCGGAAGAACATGTCGTCCTTCGGGAAGGACCGGCGCGCGCTCTGGAGCCGGACCGCGGCGGGACCGGGTGAGCGGGCGAGGAGGTAGCCGGCCCCCTGGCCCAGCAAGGTCGGCACAAGGTGGAAGTTCCTATACTGGTACGCCTCCGGGATTAGCCCCCACCGATCGAGCAGGTCCGCCGCCACCGTTAGGTCTTCCATGACACCGTTAACGAGCGCGTCGATCACTCCTTCGATCTGAGCTGCTTCAGAGGCGTCCAGCGTCCCAGCCCGGCGCCGCTCGTCCTCGAACACGTGGAGGAGCCTGGCCATCAGTATCAGGCCCTGTCCACGGTAGTAGCGAGGGAGTGGGTGGGTCGGCGAGTGGGAGGCGGCCTCGCTGTAGAGGTCCCAAGCGCTAGTAGGGTCGCACAGACAGAGATGGGCATCGCCTTCCTGGCAGAGGGACCGGACCAGGCCGCTGCCGAGTTCCCTTCTACTCAGCTTCGCCGCACCCTGGGCATACTTCAGCGCGTCATGCCACTCACCCAGCGAGAACGAGCAGTCCGCAGCGAGCCGCCGCAGGTACACGTCGGTACGGCCGCTCTCCTTCTGCAGCGCCTTCCGGACCCTCCGAAGAGCGGCGTCCCAGTCCCCTCGCTCCTGCGCCATCATGCTCTGGGTGACGTCGTCCACGACTGTGGCCACCTCAAAGGCCCAGCGCTCGACCTCGTCTGCCAGGGCGTCTAGAGCCTTCTCTTTGGCGCCATCGGATATGCGTTGCGCCGGCACGTCCAGCACCCAGGCGACAAGCTTCACAGGGGCGTTGCTCGGCGAGATGCGGTTAATCGTCGTGGGGAAGACGTTCCGGATTCGGTCGAGCTCGTATTTCGAGACCAGCTTGCCGAGGGCGATAACGACTCCGACCCCCGGCAGCTCCCCGATGAAGCTCTCTGCGCCGAACACGGCGGGGGCCTCGGGCCAGTGCGACCGCACAAAGGAGCGCCATTCCAGGTGCTCCATGGTCTCGACCAGCCAGCGGCCGAGCCGATCGGAGACCACCGGGTCGAACTCCTCCGGGTCCGGGCGATGCGACGACAACAAGAGGAACGGTAGTCTCAGGTCTCGCTGCAAGTGTTCGCTCTCGCGTATCTCTACGGCCTTTCGATTGAGCAGCTCCAGCAGCGCATCTTTGAACTGCTCACGCTTGAGAATCGTGGAGGTGGCGAGATTCGCAGACACGTTGGCGGAGTGGACGGCGGCGCGCTGTCGTTCGATAATCTCGCCCACGATACGACTGAAGACGGTCAATACGCGGGTCTCGACCTCCAGCCGAGGCGCTTCTAGCCGAGGCATCAGCATATAGAGGGATCCTATCGAGCTGCCGGACCCGGCCATGATCGGCAAGGCCATCGCGGAAAAGCCCCCGCGGCCCTTGTCATCTGCTGCCTTGTTCCGGAGATAACGCGTCTCCTGCTCAACCGATTTGATGACCATAGTCCACGGATATTCGACGGTGGGTACCACCAATGGTACAGCCACGGCGCTGGCGTAGCCGGAGAGCATCTCCGCACTCTTGGCTGGTTCCCACAAAGAGGGCTCCCACGGCTTGGAGGCTGAGCTCGCGAGCGCCCGTGCCCCTTCCGATTCCTGTGTCATCTCGATGACCTCGCACAGGGCGCCCGAATATGTGGCGTCCAGGAACTGAGTCACGAGCCATAGCTGAAGATCGTCAGCCGACCCCGCCTCCGGTTCGATGGCGATATCGAACCTGGACGACGATTGGGCCTGGTGAAACTCCTCGAATTCGATGAAGACGATATCGAGAATCCTGCCGACGAATTCGAGCGTCTTATCGTCCGAGGAGACGGACGATGGCCTCATGGTCCCAATCAGTAGCTCGTAGAGTTCTCGATCTGTTGCGACCTGCAGCTCGACAAAGTGGCGGGCGGTCACCTCTCCCCTCGTGGGAAGCTGGTCCTTACCGAGAAACAGGACTTCGAGCGACGGCGCGATAACTGAGCACGATGGCGACGGCCGTTCCAGGATGGTGCGGAACACGTACTCATGACTGACGGAGCGGGGCTTGCCCGACGCAGGTTCGCCGGCCTGACGGCCGTGTCGTTTTACGACTAGGAGGCAGTTAGCGTAGTGTTCCTGGTTGTGGAGGAGCGCCGAGAGGGCGCTACCGATAAGGCGCGGCGGAACGCGTCTGCGCAGCCGGTCCAGCGCGGTAACTATGAGCCGGTTCCAAACTCCGCCGTACCGCGGCTCGCCGCTTTTCGAGACGTCCTTCCCCCCCACGACGGCGTCTACGGCCTCGCGGAACTTCATGCCCCTGGAGCGCAGGAACAACACAGTCAGGGCGTCTGCGGTGGCGGGCAGGCTGAACAACTCTTCGTCGCCGATGCCACGGGTCCGCAATCGGCCGATAAGCCAACGGCGCCCCTGCTCTCCCGCCATCCGCAGCACCTCGCCGGTGGTGAAGGAGAGTTGGCCGGGGTGGTGACTGTCGAGCCAATCGAAGGCTTCCTCGCGGATCTGAGGCGCATGATCGAGGTCTGGGGGGACTCCCGGGTTGAAGAGGGCTGTTTTCTGCATCGTTCTCTACGCCTCCGGTGGAATTTAGTAGAACACTCGTCTCTGTCGATTAACACGGCTGCTACGCCGTAGCAAAAGTGGTGATACTTCTCCGTCGCGTCTACTTGTGCGTCGCACTCATGTAGCGCATTATAAGACAATCGTCAATGGTAGAGCCGGAAGAGCGGGTGTGGAAGATAGCAGGCCTCAGTTTATCGACTGGCCAGAGGTCAGCGGGTGATAGGGCAGGTTTAAAACCTGCCCCTACATCGCAGCTGCAACACCTCCATGGTTGCCGGAGATCGCCCGCGGGTTCAGGACTTACGAACAGCCGGAGGGCGAGATGCTAGGCGACGCTGTCGCGGTGGTAAGGGCGATAGGGCAGGTTTAAAACCTGACCCTACATCGCAGCTGCAACACTCCATAGTTGCCCGAGATCGTGTCTGGGTTCAAGACTTCCGATTAATCGGAGGCCGAGATGCTAGGTGACGCTGTCGCTGCTGCCGGCGTGGTGGTGATCGCACTCGCTGGGCTGGTCTTGTCGAACCTGGCGTACGACCTGGGGGTGCCAAGGTCGGTCTCCCGCTTTGTCGCACCCGGACTCGCGGGCGCAGCGTTCCTCGTCGCAGTGCTGTGGTTGGACCCCTGGACAGCCGTCACCGTATCGGCGGTGCTAACGGTGTTCGTTTTCACACTTCGAGTGGGATTTCGTAGGGGGCTGCGCGGCGTTGCCGGCAACCTTCCAACCCAGGACTGGGCGGAGGTGACCTTCGCCGTAGCGGGCACGGCCAGTCTGGCAATCGGATGGGGCTTGCTGGGCGACAGGTGGCTCGCGTTCTTGCCCATCTCGTTCATGGCCTGGGGGGACAGCGCTGCCGGGCTCACCAGGGCCACGCTCTGGCGCAACGACGTCGCGAGCATATGGCCGTCCATCGTAATGCTGGGCGTTTGCCTAGCCACGGCGCTGCTGTTTGAGCCGTACTGGACCGGCGCCCTTGGCGCTTTCGCAGCTACCGCGGCGGAGCGTCGCCGGCCGATGGCCCTCCCTATTTGGGACGACAACCTTCACGTGGTTGCAATATCGCTGGCTGCCATGGGCGTCGTGGCCACAATCTGGGGCTGAGTCGCCGGGCGGACTACCTGGTCGGCCGTACCTCCAATCGCACACCAGCTGCCGGCCTACCACGCCGACTCGAAGCGCGTAGCAGATGCATCAAGTATAATGCTCATTAATGCTACGGCGCAGTAAAAGCGATGACGTTTCTCCGCCGTACCCCCTTGTGCGTCGCATATACGTAGCGCATCATGTCGCCAGGATGTCTAGGGCAATGAACACAGAGGGGACACAGAAAGCCAAGGAGATGGCCGTGATGACGCGGAGAGAGCGGCGGGCGCGCCGGCAGCGACGGTTCGTCACGGTCAGGGAGGCCCAACTGGCGGCGCGACTGGCGCGAATGGGCTACAAGGTCTCTAACGAGAGCGGGGCCCTGAGGGTGCCGAGCAAGATGCGGACCTGGTACCAGGGCAATCGCAAGAGCGCCCACCAGCCACCCCCCGGCCAAGCGTGGGAGAGATCAGGCCCCGCCTACGTAACCGCAGCCAACGGGACCGGACTCGCGGAGCCGATCGTGCTACATCGATGGCGGAGGCTGACGGCAGAATCAACGACGAACGACACAACCGAATAAACCGGCGGCGACCCGGCCAGAACAGGGTTAGGAAAGACCACAGCCAGCAGCTGTGGTCTTTGCTTTTCCGAAGCTCTGACACGTCAAGAGGAAAGGGGTGGCAGCCATGGAGTAGGCACACCGGGTGAAGGCGACGGCGCAGCAACTTGCCTGACCAAAAAGGAGGTGAACGCGATGATGCAGCAGGACTACCGGATGATCGAGGTTGAGCGGAGCCTACCCCGAGCTTACGGAGCGCAGACCGGCATCCCTCCGGCAGCCAGGGATATCAATCAGCGCGTTCGGCAGACCGAAAGGTACTACGAGCAACCTTACGCCTCCCGTGGCCCCGCGGAGGATGGTTGGGAGCTCTCCCCACCCGCATCCTATCGCAGCAACGCCGGCGTGGACCGAGATACAGGGCTGGGTGAGGTAGCCGCGGTAGGGGGCCTCGATTTCATCCTGCAGGTGGCATCGGCCCTCTTCGGGGGCGGTGACGAGTGACCAGGCGTAGACGAGCGACAGGGCTCCGGGCTATCACGCCGGCCATGTCGCTCGCGGGCGGGAAGAGGGTGATGTCCATGCGGTAAAGGTGGCCGACATCGGGACGTTGAATATCCAGACCAAAGACTAAGGAGGCGAACAGCTATGAACAATACGCAAACTCTAACCGCAGGCGACAGGGCGCCAGTCGATGTCAAGGCACCGGTCGGCGGGACGGGTAAAAAGAATCTCCTTGATCCCTTCGGCGCGGCTCAGGGCAGGCCTAGCCTTCTCCCGCGCCGGAGAGAAGGGACAAGAGTGGAGATGACCCCCAGCGAGCTGGTCATGGTGCAGATGATGCCATGGAGCAACCTGGCGCTGGAAGGCGTTCAGTCGCGAACGGTCGAGAGTCCACCCTACGAGGTTGTCACGGCGGCGCTGGGCGCGGCAATCGTGGCGAACGAGGAAGCTGGAGCCGTCAAGCTGGAGCTGGTGGAGGAGAAGCACTTCTTCGGATGGTTCACGAGCACCATCCTCAGAGCTACTCCAACGGGCAAGCTTTTCCGGTGGCCTACCGGCAGCCTGGAGCACAGCCTGGGTGAGCACATCACCGTAAAGGCCAAAAGAGTATCCGACGTCGTCTACGACTGGATCGGTGAGGACAAGGCCTACGCTCAGCGGTACGTAACGAACCGAGCGATGGGGCGCATGGTCGCCAGGAAGATGGTAGCTCGGAAGACGGTGCGCATCGAGAAGAGGGCGTTGGGGCTCTTCAGCTACACGTCGAAGTCGACGTACTACGTGCTTCCGAAGCGGAGCTACGCCCTCGCAGATTCGCCTTCGGCTCTCCCTGCGCATGCGTATCGGTACGTCGGCTTGCGCGGGGATGATCAGCTAGAGGTCGAAATCCGAAGCGGCGTGAGCCGGCGGCAAGAGGCATCTGATTGCTACGACTAGCGAAGGTCAGGGATGGTCCGAAATGTCGTTCCGAACGAAGTGAAGAATCTGGGGCCGGGGGGCCGCACCCTACGGCACCGGGAGGAAAGACCACAGCCAACAGCTGTGGTTTTTGCTTTCCCACACCTCGGACACTTTAAGACGGAGGTGGCAGCTATGGAGTAGACGCACCGAATCAAGGTGGCGGTGAAGCAACTCGCCAGACCAAAAAGGAGGCGAACGCGATGATGCAGCAGGACTACCGGATGAACGAGATCGGGCGGAGCCTACCCCGAGCCTATGAGAGGCAGACCGGCAAGCCTCGGGCTGCCAAGGATATCAATCAGCACGCCAACGACCCAAACTCGGCTATTAGTCCAGGGATTGCGGCATTCGCGACGGAATCGGATCAGCTGCCCGCCTGGGTTAGGTGGCTGACATTCGCGGTCCTTGGTGTCTTAATTGTGGGACTCTCAGTAACCGCCCAGGTGCGCAACGACTACATAGTCGCCTGGAGCCTTTCCCAAGGGATTATAGGAGAGGCGTCGACTCAGGGCCTGGGCAGCTTCCTGGCGAACTTCGCGACGGCGGGTGTCATCCTGGGCCTGGCGGTCGCCTCCCTGAGCATTCCCCCTGTAGCGCGCGCAGCGGGCTTCATGCTGCGTTCAGGACGGGTCGGAGTCAGCGGACTAGGCCTTGGAGCGTACGCCATCGCTCAGGCCATCGTCGCGCTGCTCGCACGCGTTCGGCTGGGCGTCGCCGCCGCAGTTCAGGCCATCGCGGCAGCGATGGCCCGTATCTGGCTCGTCGTCGAAGGAGTCGCTCGAGCCGTCGCGCCGGTGCTGGCCCGCGTTCGGTTGGGTGTCGCTGGGGTCATCGGCCACCTGTGGACTGGGACCGCGATCCTCCTCGGATATGTCGGTCTGGCTATTCGGGGCGTAGTCCGCGGGGTCGGCCTGGTGGTGTACTACTCGCTGGGCGGCCTCGTTATCGCGCTCTACTACTTGGTGGATGCCGTGCTTCGCTATGTGTGGCCAGTGGTGTCTAGCGCCGCGGTCCGCCTCTGGCTGGGCATCACCGTCACCGTGGGCGCCGTCTCCGCAATCATGGGTTACGGATGGCAGCGAGTCTCGGCGGCGTTGCACCAACTGCTGTTAGGGATCACGGTCATCGCCGGGGCTGTCGGCAGCGCTGTTGGCGGGACGTGGGCGATCATCGCGGTCGCGGCTGTTAATGCCAGCGCGCGGGCAAGCACAGCGGTGCGATACGTTTGGGCGCTCGTCTCCACGACTACCGCTTTGTTGGCAAGCGTCGCCGCGGCCTATTTGACTCGGCGCGGAGGTGAACTCAGCCGCAATCTGCGGTTGAGCAGTACCACCGTCGCTCGGGGCGGCCACCATGTGAGGGGTTACTCATGGTCTCGCACCGCGGCAGTGGCGGTCTTCCTGTGGCTAGGCGTCACGACTATCGCGCAGGCCGTTGGCCACCTGCTCGTGTACGCGGCGCATCGCGCTGTGGCCTTGACGGTCTTCCTCTGGCTGGGCGTCGCCACTATCGGTCTGGGCTTTGGCGCGGTGCTCGGACACGGGTGGCACGCCGCCGGCGCACTCGCATCCTACGTGGGGCGCGCCATCTCCACCACCGCGCGGGCCGTTAACGCGGTGTTCCTGCCGGTGCGGCGGACTGTCGCGGCAATCCTACGCTACTTCGGGCGCGGTATCGCCATGATAGCTCGGGCCATTGGTGTGGTACTCAGGGCCGCGTCGCAGAGTGGAGCTGCAGGCCTAGGCTACCTGGACCGCGGCGTGGCCGTCACAGGTCGGGCCGGCGGCACGGTGTTCTTGGCTGTGCTGCGGGCTGTGGCAGCGGTCCTGGGGTACTTCGGGCGTGGCATCGCCATCATGGCGCGGGCCGCTGGCGTGGCACTCGGCTACGTGCTGGGGATCGTGGCAGTGGTCGCGGGGTACTTTGGGCGCGGCATCGCCATGATGGCCCGGGCCGCAGGCGTGGTGCTCGCCTCGGTGCTGGGGGTCGTGGCAACGGCCGCGGGGTACTTTGGGCGCGGCATCGCCATGATGGCCAGGGCCGCAGGCGTGGTGCTCGCCTCGGTGCTGGGGGTCGTGGCAACGGTCGCGGGGTACTTTGGGCGAGGCATCGCCGTCATCGCTAGAGCTGTCGGCGCCATCCTGGGATACGCGTCGGGGTATGGCTCGTCCGTCCTGCGGCACCTGGCACTTGGAATGGCTACGCTCGGCCATCACTCTTACGTTGCTGGCGGCGTGGCGAAGAGGCAGCTTACCATCTTGCTGCGGTTGGTCTGGCTGGGCGTCTCGACCGCCGCGAGACTCTTGTGGCTCGGCGTCGCAACCTTTGCCAGCCGGGTGAGACCGCTCCTCTACTACTTGTTCATGGGCCTCTTCGCGTTCTTCGCGATAGCCGGGTGGGCGCTGTGGGCGGGGGTTTTACGGCCCCTGTGGCTGGGGGTCTCCGCGACCGCCGGTTTCCTTTGGCTGGGGGTGGCCACTATTGCGGGCCGGATATGGTTAGGAGCGTCCAAGTCCGCGTACTTCGCATGGCTGGGAATCACGACGACGGTGCTCGCTTTCGGCTGGGTGGTGTCGCGCGGCGCGACGGCCGCCGCACGCGGGCTCTGGAGAAGCGCGGCCTTTGCAGCGGGAACCTTGGGGACCGGCATATCTGCGACGCCGGACGCTGTCGGAATGGCGCTTTGGGTGGTCAAGCACCGGAAAGGGGTGTCTACATTGTCTGAATTCAACCTGACACGGGAACGAGCACTCTCCGTAATCGCGACGCTATGGGTGTTCGGTATCGGCGGTCTGATAGCTGTGGCGCTGCTGTGGCCCGGACCGCCGGAGCCGACCGTGGTCGTCGATCACTGGGTCACCGGCCACCTGTACTTCGGCGCAAATCTGCCGGATATAGCTGAGCGGTACAACGCGGCCGGCCACAGGACCGAGGCCGGCAAGCGCATCGTGGTCCAGATCCACAATGCCCCGTCATCCGAGGGAGCGCGGGCTCTGCTCGGCAGGGTTACCGGCGGGGGGCCGGCCATGGTAAACGCGGGGGCCGGGCTGCAAGAGCTGCCGGACCCCACCATCGTCACGCCTTCAGGCGCCCACTGGCTGGTAAGCGTCAATCACGGCGCGGGCCGCAAGGTCGTTGACCCAGACAACGCTCGGAGCCTCGCACTGGCCTACATTGGGATAATAACCTTCCGCGACATCGCGGAGTGCCTGGGCTGGCCGCAGAAGGAGATCGGCTACGCGGACATCATCGCACTGCGAAACGACCCGAGAGGGTGGAAGAGCTACTCGTGCGCCAAGCCTTCGTGGGGGACGAGGCCTCTGGTCGCCTTCACCGATCCCAGGACTTCGAGCACCGGCCGGAGCGTGCTGATCGCGCTGTACTCGATCGCCGCCGGCAAACTCCCGGGGCAGCTCACGCTGGATGACATAAAGGACCCGGCCGTCGTGAGCTACGTCGAGGGGTTCCAGCAACTCATAGACCACTACTTCATCGGCACGACCGTCATGAACACGAAGATCTACAAGGGGGCGCGCTTCGGGCAGTTCTTCATCATGCCGGAGGACAACCTGATCCACCTCTACGAAGGCACGGCGCGGGCTAGGTTCGGGACGAAGACGCACTCGGCCCCGCCCATCAAGGACCCGATGGTCATGATCTATCCGAAAGAGGGCTCGATGGCGCGGACCAACTGCGCCTGCATCGTGGATGCCGCGTGGGTGACAGCCGAGCACGTCGAGGCCGCCGAGAAGTGGACCGACTTCCTGCTCGAAGACGAGCAACAGCGACTATTGATGGCGGCCGGCTTCAGGCCGACCGCGGGTCTCACCGTCCATGACCCGAGCAGCAAGATCACGCCACGGTTCGGACTGAACCCGGCGACACCGGCCAAGCCCCTCAACCCCGCGATGATCGCTCCTGAGGTCGCAGCCGCCATCGATGCGTCGTGGGAGGAGGTGAAGAGGCCGGGGATCATGACGTTTGTCCTCGACACGTCCGGCTCGATGGTCGGCACCAAACTGAGGCAGGCCAAGGAGGGGCTGAACCTCGCCCTGGACAGCATGGCCAGCAACAACCAGGTTGGCTTCCTCTCATTCGGCAACACCGTCCACACCCAGTCCAGCATCCCTGTTGCCCCGCTGGCGGATGTGGGCCCGGCAATCGTGGAGGCCGTCGAGGTAATCCGGGCCCGCGGGGAGACCGCGCTCTACGACGCAGTGAAAAGGGGCATCGAGATGACGGACGCAGCCGAAGGAGACCCCGACGCCATCCGTGGCGTGGTGGTCCTCACCGACGGCCTGGCGAACCGCGGGGCGACGCGGCTGGACGACCTCATCAAGATGTTCGATGGAGAGGCCCCCATCCGCGAGTTCGGAGGCTTCGAAGGCGATTCAGTCGCCGTTCGTAACGATGGCAGAAGCGTTCCGTTGGAAGTCACCGTGGATGGGAAGATAGTCGACAACGAGCAGTTCCGGGGCGACGGGCTGGCCATCCATACCGAGCACCGCATCCAGGTGTTCTTCATCGGCATTGGTGAGGACCTGAAGCTGACCGTTGGCCGGCTGCTCGCCGAAGCGACCTTCGCGGAGTTTCAGGGGGTAACCGAAGAGGATCTGGCCAGCTTGCTCCAGGAACTCAGCGGGTATTTCTAGATAGAAACGGGAGAGTACTTCGCGTCTAGGGAGTCCAGACCAGGTGATCGTTGACGCACCCGGTAGAAAGTGACCTTATACCCTTGAGGCGATGAAGAAGATCTCTAGAATGCGAACCAGGTAGGAGTTTAGCCATGACAACTCGTGCTGCACTACTGCATCCCCTCGGCGTGACGCTCTTTGTCGGCAGCTTGCTCGCGATCGCGGCGTTGAAACTACTACCGGGGCTGGAGCGCTGGGCGGCCCAGGCTCCCTGGGTCTTGGTACTCGGGTTCATAGCATACGTTGCGTCTGTGATTGCCGTGCGTATACTGCCACCGGAGGTACGCCGCGATCTTTCCGCGCCGGAGCTCCGCAAGCTCGACTCGATTCGACGGGCTATGGAAACGAAACTCAAGCAACGAGAAGCCGCGGATGGCGGCTCATCGGAGCTCACCGGCGTCGTCCTGGAGGCGATCGTGCACCTGGACGTCCAGGTCACACCGGCGCTCCAGCAACTCCTGGCGCGGCAAAAGAACCTCAGCGAGCTGCTGGCCAAATACGACCGGGGGGAGCTGCCGCTGCCTGAGCCGGCGGTCCTGGAGCGTCTTCGGCGTATTAGCTCGCGTCAACGCACGGCCATCGAAGAATGCGTGCAGCAGGCCTCCAACGCCGCCGGAACTCTCGAGGCGCTCCTCCAGGAGAGCGACGACGAGGTCATAGCATCCGAAGCCCGAGCCTGGGCCGACGATCTGCTTACGTTGTACGACTCGGTGGGTGACGTGTTGCGGGGTGAGGAAGGGCAAGGCGTGCTCGAAGACAATATGAGTAGGTGAGCTAATCTGGGCGGGGCAAGAGTCCATGTCTCTTGTCCCGCCCGCGGGCATGCGAGCTTCAGGTGGGCGCGGCAAGCAGCGCCCCCACTGGTTGTTTTTCGTGGGCAACGCACCCCGTCTTAACCTCGTCTTTCCTCGATGCGGTAGGTATAATCGAAGCATGAGCAAGAGCGAGAGGCCCCTGGTCGCCATCACCATGGGCGACCCTGCCGGGGTAGGGGCTGAGGTCACGGTAAAGGCGCTTGACGACGCCGGCGTGTACGAGAGATGCCGCCCGTTCGTCGTCGGCAACATCGACGCGATACGGGACGCCCAGCGCTTCGTTGGGAACGGCGGCGCTGCTCAAGGCGTCCGCTCGCTAGAGCATATAGCCGGGCATGCCGGCACCGTCGAGGTGTTCGACCCGGGCAACCTCGACTACGGCGACATAACCCTTGGGCGTTTATCGGCTGCGGCCGGCAAGGCCTCCGTCGAGTGGATCATCCAGGCGGGCGAGATGGCGACCAGCGGAGGCGTCCAGGCGATCGTGACCGCGCCTATTAACAAGGAGGCGTGCAGTCTGGCGGGCTACCAGGACATCGGCCACATGGAGCTGCTCCAGCGGCAGACCGGCGCGAAGGAAGTCGCCACGATGCTCATCGCCGAGGGTCTCCGCGTCGTGCACCTGACCACCCACAAGTCAATGCGCGTCGCCTGCGACTTCGTGACCAAAGCCAACGTGCTCTCTGCGATATTGCTCACATCGAGGTATTTTCAGCAGTGGGGTTTCGAGGCGCCTCGCATAGGAGTCGCCGCGCTGAACCCGCATGCCAGCGATGGGGGGCTCATCGGGGACGAGGAGGAGCGGGAGATCGCACCGGCTATAGCCGAGGCGCGCGCCCAGGACGTCGAGGCGATCGGACCAGTGCCTGCCGATACGATATTCAACCAGGCGATCGACGGTATGTACGACGCCGTGCTGGCCATGTACCACGACCAGGGGCACATACCCATCAAGGTGCACAACTGGGCCAAGAGTATTACGCTCAATATGGGGCTGCCCTTCATCCGTACCTCGGTCGACCACGGTACCGCCTTCGACATCGCCGGCAAGGGCATAGCCGATCACGAGAGCATGGTGGAGGCGATCCGAGTGGCCGTGGACCTGGTCAGCGAAGGCAAGCTGCGATAATGCGGACCTCATTCATCGGCGGCGGCGTGATGGCCGAGGCGATCCTCGGAGGCGTCCTGGATGCGGAGATCGCGTCGCCCTCCGACGTAACGGTCGGCGAGCCCGTCGAGGCGCGGCGTGCTCACCTTGCTCGCAAGTACGGCGTGGAGGCGGTGTCCGACAATCTGGCTGCTCTAAGCGGCGCAGGGATCGTCGTGCTCGCGGTCAAGCCTCAGAACCTCGACGAGGTCATGCGCACATTAAAGGGGAACCTGGAACCGGCCCAGGTGGCCATCTCGATCGTCGCCGGCGCCAAGCTGAAAACGCTGACCGAGGGGCTGGGCCATCCGATGGTTGTCAGGGTGATGCCCAACACCCCCGCCCAGATACGGGCTGGGATGACAGTGTGGACCGCATCACCGGAGGTCTCGGAGGATAAGCTAGCCGCGACGGGAGAGATCCTCCGCACCCTGGGCGCGGAGGTATTCGTCTCGGACGAGAAGCTGATGGACATGGCCACCGCCCTCAGCGCCAGCGGCCCCGCGTACGTCTTCCTGTTCATCGAGGCGCTGATCGACTCAGGCGTCTACATGGGGATGCCACGCGACATGGCAAGAGAGTTAGTGCTCGAGACGGTAATCGGTAGTGCCAGGTTCGCGAAGGAGTCCGGCGGGCATCCCGGCGAGCTGAAGGACATGGTGTCGTCGCCGGGCGGGGGCACGGTCGAAGCGCTCAAGGTCTTCGAGCAGCGCGCCTTCCACGGCGCGGTTATAGATGCGGTGTACGCCGCTTACAAGAAGTACCAGGCGCTGGGGAGACAGGGTTGACTGGCTTCCTCATTCTTTTTGTCAACTTGCTGTTCCAGGCACTTTGGCTGGCCATCCTTGGTCGTGTGCTGATGTCTTGGATCTCGCCCGGTCGCGAGAACCCCCTGACCCTGTTACTGTTTCAGATCACCGAGCCGATACTTGGTCCTTTGCGCCGGGTCATACCGCCAATGGGCACGTTCGACTTGAGTCCCATGGTCGCTCTGTTCGGGATTCAATTCATTCGAGAGATTCTGGTCAAATCCCTTTAGCGCCAAGTCTGTCGGCGACATCCCGGACCCGAAGACCCTTTATCTCCACTACCTTATCCCTGCTGCGCTGGCCGCGCACTATCTCGATGCTGCCTTTGGGCACGCCGAGCCGGTCGGCCAGCAACCCGATCGCCGCCTTGTTGGCCTTGCCGCGTTCCGGCGGAGCCGTCACGTGCACCCTGAGCCGTAGACCGTCGATTAGATCGATCGTGTTGCTGCCGGCCCTTGGGTGGACTCTCATCTCGATGCGGGCGACTTTGGCGCTAATTCTCCAGACCTCCTGGCTGGGATAATGGCGGGCGCAGCTATCAACGTGAGCTACCGCGTGCCGTTTTCTGGCACCTGGAAGAATACCTCACCCCCGGCCCCTCTCGGCATTTGCGGAGAGGGGGGAGGGATGGTGAAAACACTAGGGGCACTCCTACTCCGGGAGGCCCGCCCCAACGCGATACCAGAGTGTTTCGTTCTGGGACGCCGGGTGCGAGTACAGCGAATTCAGGTTTTGCAGCGTCACGAAGCTAAAGAGTAGCGCTATTGCCGCGACGACCGCGAGGGCCGGCACTCGTCCTCTCATCGAGTGCAAGATACCGCTGAGCGCGATGCCTGCCGCCGCGAACACAGCCGGTGTGGCCACGATCAGGCGAGCGAACACGCCCGCGTCCGCGGTCAGGCCCGCGGCCACGATGGCGGTGGCGGCCAAGACCAAAAGGAACGCGTAGTTGCGCTCTCTCCATCGCCACAGGGCTATCAGCAAGCCGATCACGGCCAGCGACGCGGTCACAGGGTCCAGAAGTCGGGTGCTCCCCCCGTCATCGTCGGGGTCGCGGGTGCTCAACAGAAGCGTCCCTACCCTGCTCCGGACACGGCCCATCACGTAGCGCGACTCCTCCATGACGCCGCCGAGCTCCCGGTACTCGGGTGTGCTGGACACCGCTATTGCGCGCACCTCATCGGCTACGCGGCCGGGGTTCGCCGCCAAGAATCCGAGATAAGGCAACGCCACCACCGCCGCCGCGGCGAAGAACAGCGCGGCACGACGGACAACAGGGCCAAGCGGCTGATCGCCGGCGAGGAGCTCCCGGGCCCACAGGACCGCGACCGCGGCAACGAAGATTAGATACGCGTTGTGGTAGTACACGCCCGATCCGAGTGCCGCACCCGCCAGCACCAGTAGCCGTCTCCGGCGACGGTTATCCACACCCTCTTCGAGCGCCTCGAAGAGGGCGTAAGCCGCGACCATCTCCACCAGGGGCAGCCAAACGACGGGCAACGCCAGCCTGCTGTAGCTGAGGTGCCAGACACTCAGTGCCAGCAACAGACTGGCCGCAACGGCGGTCCGGAAGCCGAACAGGCTTCGACAGAGCAGGAACATGATGCCGACAGTCACGAGGCCGGCGAATGCGGACAGCAATCGCATCTCTTGAGCGCCGTCGCCCAGCGCCGCGGTCCAACCGGCCAGAATGTAGATAACGCCCGGCGGCTGGCCGCTGGTCAGCTCCGTCCAGAAACCGATGGAGGACTGCTGCTCCAAGACCGCCGCGGCCGCCTGGCGGGCGACCACCTCCGCCTGAATGAAGGCCGGCGGAACGTCGCCGAGCCTGAAGAACCGAACGAAGACCGCGGCGGAAAAGGCGAGGATTACGCCCGCACGGGCGAGAGCGAGGTCACGGTCGGCGTATGGGGCCAAGTGTGAGTCAAGGGACGGCGTCTCAGCCCGGGGCGCGGCCTCGTCCGTCGCTGAGTGCACCGCGACGCGATGCGCCCGCGTCGGCACAAGGGGCGCCCAGCACTGCGCGCAGTACAGCAGTGACGGAGCGTTACGCGTGCCGCAAGAGATGCAGTGGCCGGCCGGAGTTCTTGCGGCTTCCAACGTATGGGCGGCGCTCGAAGCCCCGGCGGGCCCGTTCGGCCCTTCCCGCGTTTCGGGGGTCGCGGTCGTCGCTACCCTGGTCCGCGCCGGTGGGGCCAGGGGCGCCCAGCAGCTGCGGCAGTATAGAAGCTCGCTCGGATTGGACGCGTCGCACGAGGCGCAGATACGGGACATCAGACCTGTAGCGTTACCTCTCCGGCGACTACCGTGACGGTAGTGCCGTCAGGCCTGGCGAGGACGAGGCTACCCTGGTCGTCGACGCTTTCCGCGCGGCCCTCCAATAGCCTGTCGCGCCACTGAACCTTGACGTCGCGCCCAAGCGTGTCTATTCGCTCCGCCCACTGCTCGGTCAGGTTCTCCCCTGCCCTGACGGCGGAGTACAGGTCGTCGAGGTGAATCAATACCCTGAGGAGCACCTCGGTCCTGTCCACATCGCGGCCCAACTCGCGAGATAGGCTTGTAGCCGGCGGCGCTATCTCGGCTAACCTAGAACGGTCGAGGTTTACGTTCACGCCGATGCCGACTACGGCGAAGCGCGGCTCGCCAGCCACGATGGCGCTCTCGATCAGGATACCGGCAACCTTGCGCCCGCGGATCCTCACGTCGTTGGGCCACTTGATGGTGGCCTCCAGGCCGGTGACCTCCGCTGCCACCTTACACACCGCGAGGGTCGCGGCCATGTTAACCGAGGGAAGCTGGCCGACGCTGGGTCTGAGCACAACGGAGAACAGGACGTCTTGTCCCTCAGAGGACGACCAGGGGCGGGCGAAGCGACCGCGGCCCGCGGTCTGCTGCTCCGCCAGCACCACCGTGCCCTCCACGGCGTCATTTTCCGCAAGCCGCCGGGCTTCGTCCATGGTGGAGGCGAGCTGGTCGAAGTGAAGCAGCCGCGCCCCGACCAGGCGGCCGGCGAGCCTGCGTCTCAGCTCAGCTACGTCGAGGTGTTGTTTTGGCAAGCAGTATGGGTACTTCCACTCCGTCAGCAGCCTGACACCGGGCAATGATCTCGCTGGTAGAGATGCCTTTCGTATAGCGCAATGTGCGAAAGATTCCCTTCTCGACAGGGACCTTGTAGTATTGCGTTTGCTGCGCTTGGGAGTAGTCGTCGCCGTGCACCACGAGGTGGATGTCATACTTCTCGATCCAGGAGGGGTCGAACCTCCAGGGGGCGTTGGGAATGACCTCGTCCACGTAGCGGCACCCGGCCACGGACGCAACACGTTCTTCCATTGTGAGGATGGGTCTCGGCTTGCAGGCCTCGACGACATCATCGGCGCAGACGCCCACCAGAAGGTAGTCACCCAGGGCGCGGGCCTGTCTCAGGAACTCTACGTGTCCATAGTGGAACAGGTCTGCGACCATGTCTGTGTACACTCGAATCACGGTTGCACCTCCTTTGATCCGTCAGCCACACGCCCCTGGACCGCTCACCGGAGCCCGGTTCCACGGCGAGCTTATGCTGAGGACAGCGTCATAAGGCGTCCGGAGGGTGACGAAGGGTCCGGCCTATAAACATACGTACCACCTGGAGTCATGGTCTCCTGGTAGAGTACTTCCTCATGGCTGTCGTGCCTGATGACCAGCGCGTACCATTCTTCACCGGGCAGATAGAACCTTGCGTAGCCCCGCCCGTTGGTCCTGAAGAGGCCCAGCCCGGCAATCACGACCTCCGCGCCGGAAACCGGCTTGTCCTCATGGTCGAGGACGCTGAGCCTGCAAGCGCGCCATCGAAGGATGTGCCTCGAGAGGAGCTGCCTCAGCCTCCCTGCATTGCCGGGAAGGGGAGACTCCGGAATCATCTCCATGATGTCTTTCTCATACCCCGTTTTCTTTGGGGTCATCCAGTCCTCCCCGTACTTGAAACGCAGGTATTCCTCGGGTGGATTTGGCACAAAGAACTTCTCGCCGATGAAGTCGATCTCCCTCAGTTGATCGAACAGTCTCACAGGGGTCCGGACCCCGGGGAACTGGTATATGTTATCGTCGATGATCCGACAGGCGATCCAGTCCGTCCTTATCGAAGACTTCACCATTGCCAGGGCCATATAGTGCGCACTTTGTTCCGCCTTGACGAAGTAGCCGTTATCCCTGAAGGCATGGGCAACAGGGCCTATCGACTTCTCGGTAAGCCCGTGCATACCGAGCACCGAGCCAAGGTCCAGGTCGTCGTCCCACGGAATGAAGGCGTTGTCCCTGACTGCGCCGAGACATGTGCCCTGCCGAAGAAAGAACACGACTCCCAGCCGGTCCATGATCTGCTTACATTCTTTCAGCATGCGTTCAGCGGTAGCTACATCCAACGGCCGCTGGATCGCATACGATCGTTCCAGGGCTGCCTCGTCGGCTCCTTCGCTCGATAACATGTCTTCTCCCCAGTATTATCTCTCTCACGATGGCGGGCCGATGTTACGGGCCCTTGTCCAGAGGTGTCAACTGCGTACACCTGTGGGCGCACCTCGAGGCTGTTAGACAGTGGAATACGACCTGGTACTGAAGGGCGGCACCGTCGTCGATCCCTCGCAGGGGCTGCACGACGTGCGCGACGTGGCCCTGTCCCAGGGCGTGGTGGCGGCTGTGGAGCCGGACATCGCCGACGGCCGGGAGGTGTTCGACGCGCGGGGCCTGATCGTGACCCCGGGCCTGATCGACCTGCACGTGCACGTGTTCTGGGGCGCCTCCCAGTACGGGATCGACCCAGACCCGGTCCACGTCGCCCACGGAGCGACGACCGTGCTGGACGTCGGCTCGTCGGGGGCGCGCACGTTCCCGGCCTTCCGACGGTACGTGATCGAGCGCTCGCAGACCCGTGTGTTCGCGCTGCTTAACATCTCGAGCCTTGGGATGGTCACGGGCTACGGCGCGCTAGAGGACCCGCGTTGGGCGAATGTGGAAGAGGCCGCAGAGGCGGGGCGCAGGAACCGCGACGTGGTGCTTGGTGTCAAGGCGAGGATCCCTCCGCAGGACGAGGAGCCGTACATCGAGATCGTGCGGCGTGGGATAGAGGCAGCGGAGGCTTTCGGCGGGTTCTTCATGCTGCACACCGGGGGGCCGAGCGTGCCCTTCGACCGGTTGGCAGAGATGCTGCGTCCTGGCGACGTGGCGACACACGCGTTCCGTGGAGGCTCGTTCATTCTGGACGAGTCCGGCCGCGTCCACGAGTCCGTATGGGAGGCGCGGAGGCGTGGCGTCGTCTTCGACGTCGGCCACGGCGGGGGCAGCTTCTCGTTCGACACTGCTCGCAAAGCCCTTGATCAGGGCTTCAGGCCCGGCAGCATCAGCAGCGACCTGCACATCGGCAACGTCGAGGGCCCCGTATACGATCTGGTGACGACGCTATCGAAGTTCCTCCACCTGGGCCTTTCGCTCGACGAGGTGATCAAGCTGAGCACACACGCGCCGGCAACGGTGATGGGAGTCGCAGAGAAGCTTGGGACGCTCAAGGTAGGCGCTCATGGCGATGCGACGGTGCTAAGGCTCGACGCGGGCCGGTTCACTTTGACCGACGCGCCCCGGGAGTCGGTCGAGGCGCGCCAACGGCTGAGCCACGTGGCGACGGTGCGCGCGGGGCGGGTGTACCGGCCGTGGTTGGGGTGAGGCGGGAAAGGACGGGCAGCAACCGCATGGGCTAGTCTGTAGCGGACAGGGAACGGCGTTTGCTGGGATTCTAGTAGGAACGAGAGCAGATGGCGGAACCATACCTATCTCGCCTGGCGCAGATCATCGATGAGCTGGGGCCGTTGAAAGGCAGCGGCGCGACACTCGAGGCCAAGCATTTCTTCAGTGGAGCGGCGCTCTACGCCAACGGAAACATCTTCGCCACGCTGAGTCCGGCAGGCTTCGCGGTCAAGCTTCCTTTGGAGACCAGAAAGAGCTTGATCGAGGAGGGCAAAGGCACGGAGTTCAGGTTCTTCGCCAACGGTCCGATCAAGCGAGAGTACGTTGCTCTCTCAGAGTCGACGGTTGCCGATGAGGAATCGATTCGAGAGCTAATCGCATTGAGTATCGACTATACCCTTGGCACGCAGGACTCGAAGGGTGGGACCGAGAAGTGAGACTGGCGCCTTTGTGAGTCAACAGTGCGCTCCCTACGCACCGTTCGAAGACGGCTTGATGTTCTGGTTAACCCGGAAGAAGTTGGTGGGGTCGTACCGGTCCTTCAGGTCCACCAGCCGGGCGTACTTCTCCGGACCATAAGCTGCCCTAGCCCGGTCCTCGCCCTCGTCGCCCAGGAAGTTGACGTAGACCCCCATAGAGTGGGGCTCCAGGGCCTCCGAAAAGTCCCGAGCCCAATTAACGTGAGGCGCGGGGTCTCCGTCCTCCCACGAAGCGTTGCAGTTGACGGCGTACGCGGCCTTGCGGTGACTGTAGGCGGTGGCGTTCTCGTCGACGTCGGCGACAGCGCCACCTAGCTGGAAAATCGGGACGATCGTGTGGGGCGACGTTATGGCGTTGCAGTGCTCGACGATGACATCGATGGCGCCGTCGGATAGCTCCGGGAGGTCCTCGGACTTCCAGTAGTATTTGCGACCCGGGGGCTGGACCGCATCCAGCATCGACTGGTGCGCGTTGAACGGCTTCGGCATCACCACGTCCGCAAGCGGATCGCCGAACCGGCGGAGGTCATCGAGCAGCCGCTCGCCCTCGTCTATCGGTCCCTGGTAGCAAACGAAGAAAGCGGCGATAGGCTTGCCGTGAAGCTCCGGCGGAAGGAACGGGACCGGCGGCGCCCACCGCAGGGCGAAGATTGTGCAGAGCTCGGGTGGCGCGTTGGCCACCCAGTCGCGATGGTATCTAAGGAGCCGCGCCGCGTCCGCCATCGGGTGTACGACCGCCCCCGCAAGCACGGTCGGACCCACCGGATGGACATTGTAATTGAATGACGTTACAACGCCGAAGTTGCCACCGCCGCCCCGGATGCCCCAGAAAAGGTCCGCGTTCTCCTCCTCGCTGGCGGTGACCAGTTCGCCGTCGGCAGTTACGACGTCGGCCGAGACGAGGTTGTCGCAGGTCAGGCCGAGCTTGGGTGAGAGCCAGCCGAAGCCTCCGCCCAGCGTAAGTCCCGCGACGCCGGTGGTGGTTACGATTCCGGCGGGGACGGCCAACCCAAAGGCCTGGGTCTCGTGGTCCAAGTCACCCAGCGTCGCGCCCGGCTGGACGCGGGCGGTGCGTACGACGCGGTCGACGTGGACCCCCTTCATACCAGACAAGTCGATGACGATTCCGCCGTCGCATAGTGCTGTGCCGGCCACGCTGTGGCCTCCACCTTTGACCGCCACCAACAGCTCGCGCTCTCTGGCGAAACGTATGGCCGCCATGACGTCCGCGACGCCGCTACATTGGGCGATAAGTCCGGGACGCTTATCTATCATCCCGTTCCAGATGGTGCGCGCGGCGTCGTAACCCTCGTCGCCCTGTCGCAGGAGCGGTCCTCTGAGGCCTGACCGAAGACCATCTATTGACGCCTCGGTTAGGACGTTGCCCTCCGTGTCGACGACGGCCTGCCGTGTTCTAGTCATTAACTACCTTCCATATGTACAGAATGACCAACTCAACGTCCGCGAGGATGATACCAGGGGCTAGTTAGTTAAATTGCGCTCACTGAGGACGACTTTGACCTCGTGGCTGCTTGCTGACTCATTTCGTAAAACGAACCAGTATCTCGCCCGTCAGCGAGTCATTAAGACACTAGATATTGGCCTGCAGAGGGCTCGGCGCGATCGATGGATGGCACACGGCCGCATCGCCCGACACGCTAATTTGTCGCCAGGACGTCCTTCAGCTCTCCCCGGCGGAAGGCGAGCGCGTCGTCGATCATGCGGAAGATGTCGTACTGGGGGCTGAAGCCGATGAGGGTGCGCGCTTTGGTGAGGTCGTATTCGTAAAACGTGGGCGTACCCGCGACTCGCACGTCGACGTATGGGATGTCGAGCGCTTTCGACAGGTATGGCGCCACCTCGTCGGTGGTGAAGGCGCTGGGACCCCCGAGCTGGAAGGTCTCGCCCATCGCCTCGGGCTTATCCAGGGCGCAGACGCACCCGTGCACGATGTCGCGGACGTCGCCCATGTGCTTCTTGTAGGGTCTGCCGTTCCCGTCGCGTAGTAGTACTATCGCCTCCTCGCCCTTCCACAGGGCTTTCAGCTCGGGTTTTCCCAGCTGTTTGCTCAGGTAGAAGAGGCCGTAGTCGACGATCTCGCCCGCGCCGGCGGTGTTGCAGAAGCGGAGCACCGTGGAAGGGACCCAGCCGGATCGATTGTAGGCGATGCACATCTCCTCGCCCATCGATTTGGAGAGGCCGTACCAGCCCCGCGGGCGCCTGGGCATTTCGTCCTCGCGTATAGGCTCAGCCATCCCGCCGGGGGCGTACTTCTCGTAGACCGAGTCGGTACCGGCGAACAGCACGTGTCGAACTGAGTGTGTATTTTTTGCGGCTTCGAGAACGTTGAAGGTCCCACGGACGGTCGTCTCGAAGTAGTCCTCGGTGTCGAACGGCCCGCCTCCCTGAAAGGCGGCGCCCAGGTGGTAGACCGCTTCCACACCCTCGACGGCGTTCTGCACGTCCGCAGGGTCGGTGAGCGTACCGTAAGTTAGCTCTACGTCGAGGCCATCCAGCTTCTCGACGCGCGGGTCCTTCTCCCAGACGAGACCGCGCACCTCGTGCCCTTCCTTGACGAGAGCGGCCGCGAGATTAGCGCCTATCCTGCCGGTTACGCCGGTTACCAGTACTCGCATGGGACCTCCTTGGGTGCTGACGGGCAAGAACCACCCTCACCTCAGTCCTCTCCCGTCAAGGGGTTAAGGGAGAGGAGGTATCTATTTCCGGGGCCGCGTGCTCTGAATTCGCGGTGCTGACTTACCCCATGGAGAATTACGTGCCGCCCGCCTCTTCGGTCACGCGACGGTAGGCGCGCTCGAACTCTTCGGTCCCGTCGTCTTCCCAGCGCTCGACGTTAATTCCGCGGATCGCGCCCTCCTCCCGCCCGGTAATGCGCTTGATGTCCGGGGACGCGGTGGTATGGATATCGTGTCCGCCGGGCAGATGGACGATCGCGACCATCCTGGGCGGCTTGTAAGGCTTCCGGCTCGCAGCTCGCGCCAGGGCCTCCTCGTCCACCTCGAAGCCCAGACCCGGCCCCTCAGGCACCGGAGAGAACCCCTCGATCACGGGTATCCTCTCGGTGGTGATGTCCTCGTCGTACTGGTCCTCGCAGACCACGGAGTGGGCCGTGCACGTGGGCAGCACCGCGGCCATGTGCAGCGTGAGCGCCTTGTTCAGGGTGGCGCCTGTCTGCTGGAGCAGGCACTGGATGTTGGCGAGTCCGTAGGCGTGCCCGAGGGCCAGCGTCGTGCCGATGCCCCCGCCGATCATATAGATGTCCGCCATGCCGTGCAGCATCTCCTGCGCTCCACCCAGCGATGGCGCGCCGCCGTGGACGATGGGAAGCTGCGTGCGCCCTCGCAAGTTGCGCCAGCCATCGACGTCGCTCTGGTCCAGCGGGTCCTCGATGTATCCGACGATAGGGTGCTCACGCTCAAGCTCCGCGACGATGGGCAGCACAGTCCCAAGGGTCCGGCCCCTGCGCCCGGTAAAGTCCCAGTGCAGCTTGAATCCCTCAGGCGCGACCTCAGCCGCGGCGCTGCTTTGCTCGAACACGTCCCAATAGGAAGCGGTGTGCATCTTGAAGACGGTGTAGCCCTGCGCCACGGCCCGCTCGATCTCGACCCGGAACACCTCAGGAGGGCACGGCCTCGTCCACGCCGCCACGGACACGCCGTCGCGCCGCTTCTGGCCCATCAGCTTGTAGGCGGGGACCTCCAGGTGCTTCCCCATCACGTCGTAAAGGGCCATCCCGAGCGCCATGTGAAAGTCGTTGCCGATGAAGTCGAATGGGTCGCGGCCGGCGACCTGTTCGAGCTCGCTGTGTGGAGGCGGGGTGCTAACTCCTTCGTAATCGCCGTACCCGACGAGGCCGTTGTCGGTATGGACCTTTATCACCACGCGCTCGTCGATGCCCCCCATTCGGACGCGCCCGTTACGCTGGGCGTCGTAGCGTTTGGCGACGGGCACGACGATGGGGATTACCTCGACGTCAGTGACCTTCATGCGAGCATCCTCCTTGAACGCCACAGCCCTTGTGACAGCGGCGCAGGCAATCGTTGGCTATCGATAGATATCTTTGAGGGCGCGTACTTCCTCGAGTCGGCGCTCGGCGATTTTGTCGGCGGCGACGTTCGTGGGTACCTCGTCCCGGTGGGACTCGGCGATAACGCGCTCGGTGGTGTCGTAGATGCGCTCGGTCACCTGGCGGGCACGCTCGGGGCGATAGACGCCGTCCACCTCGTGAGCGACATTGATTATGCCGCCGGCGTTGATCACGTAGTCCGGCGCATATAAAATGCCACGCCCCTGGAGGCGTTCGCCGTCGGCGCGCTCGTCCAGGAGTTGGTTGTTGGCGCCCCCGGCGACGATGGAGCACTTGAGCCTGGGGATGGTCTCGCTGTTAAGGACTCCGCCCAGCGCGCAAGGAGAGAAGACGTCGCACTCGGCATCGTAGATTGCGTCGGGGTCCACGACGGTCGCGCCGAGTCCCCGCGCCCTCTCCCGAGCGTTATCGTCGGTGTCCGTCGCGATGAGGCGGGCGCCATCCTCAAGCAGGTGCTCGGCGGTGTGGGAGCCGACGTTTCCAAAGCCCTGAATGGCGACGACGCGGCCCTCGAGGCTGTCGACGCCCCAGACGGCCTTGGCGCACGCTTTCATTCCCAGGTAGACGCCCAGCCCGGTCAGGACTGAGGTATCGCCGCTGCCGCCCATAGACAGGGGCAGTCCCACGACGTGCTCGGTCTCCTGTGCTATGGGTTCGAGGTCCTCGGGGGTCATCCCGACGTCCTCGGTGGTGACGTAGCGGCCGCCGAGGGTGTCCACGAAACGCCCGAATGCCCTGAGTAGCGCCTCGCTTTTCTCGGTGCGGGGGTCGGCCATTATCAGGGCCTTTCCGCCCCCGAGGGGCAGGCCCGCAACGGCCGATTTGTACGTCATCGCACGGGCTAACCTGAGCACGTCCAACAGGCCGTCGTCTTCAGTGGCGTGCGGCCAGACTCGGACACCGCCGCACGCGGGTCCGAGGGTGGTGTCGTGGATGGCGATGAACGCCTTCAAGCCTACCGATGGCTCGTGGCAGACCACGAGCTGCTCGTGGCCGTGGCGCTCCATGTACGAGAGGGTCTCCGTGCTCCGCTCCTATCGAGGGTCGCTCAGGAGTAGCGGGGTTGCCTGCACGCCCCACTCCAGATACTCCGTCGTTTCCGGCACGAACGGGGTCTCCGCAGCGTCAGGGGAGTGCGGGGCCAGCTTATCACAAGGGCGAGGCGGTGCCAGGGGGGTCACAGATTGATGAGGTGGGCCGTCACGCGAGTGCCGTAGAACGCGGTCCCGCCCCCAGATACTTCGTCGCGGAACTCCTCAGAATGACAGGCTAAGAGTACGCCGGTGCCCAGGAGGCGCATCCGATCCCAGATTCTTCGTCGCTCAGCCGCTCCTCAGAGTGACACGCCAACGGTAAGGCGGGATCTCAACGCCCATGTGAAAGGGACGAGGCAATTAGTAGCCCTTCTGCTTGTCGATGACGCTGAGCATGGGCTCTCCGGCGAGTATTCGGCGGAGATTCTCGCAGAATAGGTCGACCAGGCGGTCCATGCGATTGGGGGACCCGCCGGCGGTGTGCGGGGTCACGATCACGTTTGGCATACTCCAGAGAGGGTGATCCTCGGGCAGCGGTTCCTGAGGCGTGACGTCCAGACCGGCTCCGCCGATGAGTCCCTGCTCGAGCGCTTCCATGAGCGCGTCCTCGTCCACAATCTTGCCTCGCGTCACGTTTATCAGCAGGGCGTCCCGGCGCATCTGTCGGAATGCGGTGCGATCGAACATACCTCTCGTCTCCGCGGTCAGGGGCGCGCAGATCGCGACGACGTCGGACTGCTGCAAGAGAGGGTGGAATTGCTCCATCGGCCAGCAGGCCTCGACCGAGTCCGGCACCTCCACCTGCTCTGGGTCCACGGCTACGACGCGCATGCCGAAACCGTGAGCGCGCTGCGCCAGGTCGCGTCCGGTGCCTCCCAGCCCAACGATGCCTATGGTCCGGTCAATCAGCTCCCACGAGGCGTTCCGTATGGGCATGCGCTGGTCCCAGGTCTGCGTTCTGATAGCCGTGGCTATGCCCCGTGTGAGCCCCAATAGCAATGCCATCGCGTGCTCCGCCAGGTGGACGCCCACCATACCTTTGGCGCTGGTGAGGATGACGTCGCTGTCCACGAACTCGGGGTACAGCCAGTCCACCCCGGCACCGGACGTCTGCACCCAGCGCAGGTTCGACGCGCGCTCGAGTAGATCACGGCCTACGTTACCGAGCACCACGTCAACCTCGGGCATCCCTTCAAGGGCTTCCCCGGGTGAATCGAACCGGAGCAGCTCTACTCGGTCAGACGTGGACCTGATCTGCTCCAAGTGCTGCGGCTCGAGATCCAGGTTCAACAGGACGTTCATCGTGCGCGTTCTCCTCTGTGCTAGGGCGCTTCGTGGGCAACGCGGGATATTATGCCACCCTTGGTGATGCGAGGTGGCGTCGCGTTCGGCGGCGCTCTTAGAGCTGATGAAACGCCGTGAGCGCTGCTTCTGGTCCGACAAGCTCACCACGAACAGGCTCGACGGGCTGGGCGCGGCAAGCAGCGCCCCTACGACGTTTGGGCATCGGCGCAGGCGCGGCAAGCGGCGCCCCTACGACGTTTGTCAGGTGACGATTGGACATAGGGACACAAGAGTGGTGACCGCGAACGGACATGATCGCGCCTTGGTAGCCCAGAAGTTATAATCAGCCCGCCCCGACCGGTATAGCGACAGTGTCTTATGGAGGTCGACGTATGGAACAGAGCATCATGGTGGGCACGAAAGAGGGACTGCACCTGCTTGGGGGCGACGACGGCCCGAATCTCCTCGCGGACCACGAAGTGACGGCGCTGGCCCGGTCCGGCTCGGGGTGGATGGCCATCGTCGACGGCGCCGAGGCCTGGCGGTCGGACGACGGCGGTGAATGGAGTGAAGTCGCGGAGCTCGATGGGTTCAGGGCGAACTGTATCTTACCAACGGATTCTTCCGGCGCGTTCATAGGAACGTCGGAGGCGCACCTGTTCGAGCTGAGAGGCGGCGGTTTTCTTCAGATGGAGTCCTTCGATCAGGCGCCTGATCGAGAGACGTGGTTTACGCCCTGGGGCGGTCCTCCGGACGTGCGCTCTCTATCGGCGTCGCCGTCAGGGGGTGTTTACGCGAACGTGCATGTAGGCGGCGTGCTGCGCTCGCCCGATGGTGGCGCCAGCTGGCTGCCCACACTCGACATCGACGCGGACGTGCATCAGGTCCTCTTCGACCAGGGCAGCGGCCTGTTGCTGGCGGCCTCAGCCCGAGGGCTTGGGGTGAGCGAGGATACCGGTGAGTCGTGGAGGTTCGATACCGAGGGGCTCCACGGGAAGTACCTTCGTGCAGTTGCGGTGGCGGGCGACGTGCTCTTGCTCACGGCCTCGACGGGCCACGCGTCGAGCCAGGCGGCGGTGTACCGGCGACCGGTGGCCAGCGATGGGGCTTTCCAGCGGTGTACGGAAGGGCTGCCCGAATGGTTCCCCAGCAACATCGACACCTACTGCCTGGCGACATCCGGCCCCGTCGTAGCGTTCGGCACGTCGCAGGGCTCGGTCTTCATATCCAAGGACGCGGGCGTGAGCTGGAGTCAGGCGGCGGACGGCCTGCCGGCCATCAGGTGCGTGGCACTACCATAGTTCGCGCTGAATCGAGACGGCACGCTGGATGTGTGCGCCAAGGGACGCCTCGGAGGTGAGTTCAGTCAGATGACCCCGGAATCGCAACCCAGACGCAACCGGCTCATACTCGTCGTCGGTAGCGTCGTGGTCGTGGCGGCCCTCCTATATATGGCCCGCGGCGCGTTATTCCCCTTTATCGTAGCGGGCGTTTTGGGCTATGCACTTGCGCCGGTGGTGAAGGGGCTGGAGCGGCTCATGCCCTGGCGGGAGCGCTGGCCGAGCGCCAGCCGGGTGGCCGCCGTCCTGCTTATCTACCTCCTTGCTATCGCGGTGATCGTAGGGGCGCTGGCGCTCATCATTCCGCCGGCTTTCGGCGAGGCGCGCGACTTCGTTGACGAGGTGCCGAAGCTCTACACACAGGCGCGCACGACCATCGAGGGCTGGAATGAAGAGTACACGGAGCGCGTGCCGGAGGACTTGAGGGCGGAGATCGAAGAACGAGTTGGGAACGTGGGCTCGGTCCTAATCAGCGCCGCGCGGACCGTGCTCGCCAGGACAGTGAGCGGCGTCTCGAATACTCTGACGCTGGTGATCAGCCTGGCGATCGTGCCGATCTTCCTGTTCTATGTTCTCAAGGACCAGGAGGTCGCGCTCAGAACCTTCTACTCGATGTTGCCCGAGCCGGCGCGCGGACACGCCCGGAACGTCTTGGGCATAGTGAACCAGACGCTGGGCGCGTACATCAGGGGGCAGCTTATCCTCTCGGTCGCGGTGGGCGTTCTCGTATTCGCCGGCCTCACGGTGTTGGGGATCAGGTTCGCCGTGCTGCTCGCGCTGGTGGCGGGCGCGACGGAGCTGATCCCGGTCATCGGCCCGATACTCGGCGCCGTGCCGGGGGTCCTGGTAGCCCTGGCGACCTCGCCAGGAGACCTGCTGTGGGTGCTGCTGCTGTATCTACTCGTCCAGCAGATAGAGAACGTGTTCCTGGTGCCGCGGGTCCAGGGAAAGGCGGTGAATATTCACCCCGCGTTCATCCTAGTAGTCCTCGTCGTGGGCAGCGAGACGGGCGGGCTGTGGGGTATGGTGGTAGCCGTGCCTCTGGCTGGCGTTGCCAAGGACGTGTTCCGCTACTTCTACAACGAGTGGAGCGAGCCCGTGCTGGTGGCCAAGGCTGAGGGAGGGGCCATTGAGGAGACGGGCGAAACGGAGGAGATCGAAGCTAGTCCCGAGGCTGGCGCGGCTCCTGCTCCGGCTGGGGAGTCAGACTAGGCACGTGACGGGTGGAACCCTAGAAATCTGTGGTCGCTGTGCCTTGGCTTTGGGAGAGAGGGTGTGGTTGGAGAAGTAAACGCCTGGCATTACGTTTGATGGTACCCCTGACGAGTGGCAAAGGGAAGTGATAGTGTGGTCAGGATGCGTTAATAGATCCCCTCGACCACTCCTAGTGACCAAATAAACGGGGTGCTTCTATGGCACCCGTCGCCGAAGTCAGAAGGGACAGCGGACAAGGGTCGCTTTCCATCCATTGGGTGCCGTCTTCAGCTTGGCCGGACCCTGGAGACCACCTTGGTTAGCTGTTCACAGTTTGCAGCCGACCCTGGTAGTTTCGCTTGGCTTGGGGTTAGACGGAGGGCCGAAGGCAGAGCTAACGCGCGTCGTTCGGGACACCGAGCGCCACATTATGGCATAAGAGATTTTGTTGATTTTCGTCGGGGTGTGGCGCAGTCGGTAGCGCGCGTCGTTCGGGACGACGAGGTCGCTGGTTCGAGTCCAGTCACCCCGACCAGGAAACCTAGAAGAGGTCTTCGTAGCGTACGGAGGCCTCTTTCATGTCACCTGGTGGCGGTCCAAGCGAACCCGTTCCTTGCCTTCATTGGCGTTCGTCCGAACTAGGAAGTTATCACTCAATAACTGTTGGGATGCCCGCGTGATAGCATTTGCAGGCCAGCGCCCACGACAGGTACACCTTAGGAGGTCCCCGATGGCCCGCTCACCTCACCCAAAGCTCGAAGGAGCGCCGCATTTCGACTTCGAGAGGCGACATATGATGATCGAGGGGTCCTACTCTGTTATTCCGACAAAGCCCATTGAGGTCGGCAACGAACGCCAGTTGTCATCTGCCAGGGCTCCGAGCGGCCGCACCCTCGGAAGCGATACTCTTCGACGGATTGACGCAAGATCCCGCACCTGGGTCACGTTTGAGGTCGCCGCAACTGGCCACGACGCTTCGGACCATAGCGAAGCACGGGAAAGAAGTCTTCTATACTGGCGAGCTTGCCCAGCGCATGGTGACGGCGAACCGGCATGCCGGTGGCCTCTTCCATGCGGACGACCTAGCGGATTACGATGCCGTTTGGCGCGAGCCCGTCGATATCGGCTATCGGGGATTTCAGATATATACCACGCCGCCCAACTCGGCCGGATTCCAGATCTTGAACACGCTGAAGCTGCTGGATGGTTCCGACGAACTGGCATTTCAGGAGCCGCGTAGCCTGCACCTCACGATCGAGGCCGTCAAGCTCGCCACCGCCGACCGGATCGCATATGCAGGTGACCCTGACTTCGTGGAGATTCCCTTGGAGAGGCTCCTGTCCCAGGAGTATGCGGCGCGACAGAGGAAACGAGTCCGCGAGGACAGCTCGACCGCCTTATCTAGCAGCGAATCAAGGTTACCTTGGGATAAGGCGAGCACGACGCACTTTGCAGTCGCCGACCGTGACTGCAATGTAGTAACGATAACCCAGACGCTGGGCAACGGATTTGGTTCGGGAGTGGTTATAGGTGACACGGGAGTCTTCCTCAACAACATGTGCAAGTGGTTCTCGCTCGACGAAGGAAGCCCGAACCTAATCGGACCGGCAAAGAGGGTAGACTTCGTTCTGGCGCCGACACAGACGCTCAAGGATGGCAGAATTCACCTCAGTATCGGCACGCCAGGCAGCGGTGGAATCCTCCAGACCACACCGCAGGTGCTGATGCATCTGTTGGAATACGGGCTGAACGTTCAGGAGTCCATCGAGGCCCCTCGATTCACCTGCGATCAGCGACTCAGCGTCGGTCTGGAAAACCGGTTCCCGCGAGAAGTGTTGCGACAGCTTGCGCTGCGCGGCCACCAGGTGAGGCTTGTCGACCCCTGGTCGAGAGGTGGCTTTGGGGGCTTTCAGGGGATCAGGGTAGACCACGGCGAGGGGGTCTTTCAGGGTGGCGCTGATCCCAGGCGCGACGGCCTTGCCGCTGGATGGTGAGCAAGACGCTGAATCTCCTCAGCCCCCCGGGGGAGTCCACAGATCCTTCCGGTTCCCTGACCGGATTCACTATTCGGCGTCGTCGCCACTAGGCGCCTCTGAAAGGCACGCCCACTTCTCGACCGCTATCCCGAGCTCTTTCACCAGCGGCGCACCGGACCGACATTGACATCGATGTAACAACGATCCTAGACTGCTCAGGCCCACTGGACTCTTAGGTAGGCAGGCCGTTAGGGCCGCCGCAACGGTCTAGCGCACTCCACCGAGGAAAGACATCGCCAGAACCCCAATCGCTTAACATGTAGCCAGGTTACTTCGTCTGCGGAAATCCTGAGAGGACCAACATGGCACGATTGCCCTACGCTTCCAGAGAAGACCTGCCGCGGCACAAGCAAAGCGTATATGATCGCATCGCCGAAACACGGGCCGGCGCCGAGTCGGGGCAGGGAATGCCGCACTCCTTTCAGGCCCTATTGAACAGTCCGGACGCCCCAGAGGTTTGTCGCCGCTCTCGGCGAGTATCTCCGATTCAAGTCGCCGCTCGACCCGATGGTACGCGAGACCGCAATTCTGGCCGTGGCTCACGAACTGGAAAGCCAGTACGAGTGGGCCCACCACGAGCCCATAGCCCGGAGAGTTGGCGTCCGGGACGAGGTCATCGAGTCGATTAGAAGCGGTATGGCACCGATGGGACTGCCGGCGAAGGAGGGTGTGTTCGCGCAAGCCTCTAAGGAGCTGGCGGGGAAGGGCACGATGACGGAGCGCACGTTCCAGGCGATCCTGCACCTGCTCGGCCCTCAGCAGACCGTGGACCTAGTCGTGCTGATCGGTTACTACTCGATGCTTGCCGGCGCTCTTAGTGCACTCGACGTCGAGCTGGAGCCCGAGCTAGAGTGAAAGTGGGCCCGGCCGGCCTGGCAAGTGGTCAGCTCTGCAGTCTGAGTTCGGACGACCTAAGCCCCGTTGGGTCGAGGTCGCCCCAGGAGATTCAAGAGCTTATCGCTGGCCGTACGCAGTGCGTCGTCAGCTACGGGCACGCGGTTGTACAGGTTGAAGCGTGTGTACGCCCAGCGGGCCGCGTACTGCGACTGAAAAAGGTAGCGCGTGCGGTCCGAGGTGTTCGGCGCACCTCGATGCCAGCACTTCGGGTCTTGCAGGTAGATGTCGCCTGCCTTGCAGAATACTGAGACGGGTCCCTTCCCGTCGAACTCTGGGTTGTCCTGATCGTTGGGCGTCCGACCCGAGTAATGGCTGCCCGGGACGTATTGCGTCGGACCGTGCTCTATCGACTCAGTGTCGCTCAACGCCATTTGCACCGTAAGCCAATAAACAGGCATCCGGACCCTGGGGTCGTGCCGTTTGATGTCGTCCGGGAGCGGGAAGTACGCTTCCCCCCCATCGCAGTGCCACCTGTCGATTGACAGTCCCGGCAAGTTCCGAATGACGTTTTGCCCGCAAAACTTGCTGTCTTTGCCCACTACGGCTTCGGCCAGACTGAAGATTGGCTCGCGCACAAGCATGTCACGGAAAATCTGGTCGAGTTCAATGCTGTTTCTGAGTATGAAGGGAAGCTCTTCGCTTGAGGTCTTGTGGTCCTTCACCTGCACGTATCTCGTGTCTCCCAGGTTCGGATTGAACCGCGCTTGCAACTCGGGATCGTCGAGGAGTTGGTCCGTCTTGTCGCGAAGCGCCGAGATCTCCCCCGGAGTAAGCACGCCTGGTATATAGACGTACCCATCGCGGAAGAACTGCTCCGCGATCTCCTGGTTCTTCTGAAGGCTAAACGGTTCTCCGGCTAATATCGGAGTATCGGCCATCATCGTCCTCCCTGTTCGTGTCGTTAGTATACCTTCGCGACAACGGGCTACGGATATCAGTTCGAGTCGTCAAAGACCGGCGCAATACGGACGTTCCCAGGACGTGGCAAGGTACCGCACTGCAACCGGTGCTGAGTCCCCAAACTGGGGAGTCCCCAAGCTAACGCCGGTTCCCCGACCGGGTTCACTTCTGCGCATCGTCCCTACCAGGCGACTCCACAGTCACACTAGGATCGGCAGCATCCAAGGCCTTGCGGCTACTGACTCTATGAGGGCGGCGAAGTCCTCGTCGCAGAGCTGAATATCCTCACGGGCCTACTGACGCCGAGACCTTGTGTACGACGTTGTTCTTCTTGTCGGCCAGGAAGATCTCGCCCAGATCGTTGACTGCGATGGAAACGAGTTCGCCCACCACTCCGGTATGGACCTGGATCTTGCCGGTTTCATAGCTTGTCTCGCTCTCGCCGGCCACGACCGTGGTAATAGTGCCAGAAGCTGAGTCTACCTTGCGAACGCGGATGCCGCCTTCAGCGATGAAGATGTTGCCGTCTCGGTCCAGGCTAATCGCGGACGGCGTGTGCAGCATCGCTTGATTCGCTGGGCCTCCGTCGCCAGCGTAGCCGGCTCCGGTCGCCGCGGCCTTGGATATCGGACCCCAATCCCCACTCATATATGCAGCGGTCGTTCGTTCGTAGTGCTTTCCAATGCCGGCGACGGTGGTAATGGTGCCGGTGGCCCCGTCCACTTTACGGACGCGGTGGTTGTCGCTATCGGCAATGTAGATGGTGCGCTGGCCATCCAGTGCAATGCCCACCGGTTCGGCCAGCTCGGCCTCTGTAGCGGGACCGCCGTCCCCCTTCAATCCACGTTGTCCTGTTCCGGCTACGGTAACGATTACTCCCGTAGCAGCGTCGACCCGGCGGATGCGGTTATCAGTCGCAATGTACAGGCTCCCTTCGCGGTCTACAGCGACGTAGTCCGGCGACTTGATAAGGGCCTGTGTTGCAGGCCCACCATCGCCGAAGATATTCTTCCGTGGGTCGCCTATACCTCCGCCTGCCACGGTCGTGATGATGCCCGTGGTTGCGTCGACCATACGAATCCGGCCGCTGCCGTTCTCCACGATAAACACGTTCCCAAAACCGTCTACTCCTATACTCTTGGGGTCTGCAAGGGAGGCGTCTGTCGCAGGAGCACCATCGCCATCCGATCGATTCCTTCCCGTACCGGCGAACGTCGTAATGATACCGTTGGTCGCTTCGACCTTGCGTACGCGATTGTCCGTGGAGATAAGCAGGTTACCCTTGTCGTCCAGGGCTACGCCGTTGGGCGCAAAGAAGCCCGACTCGGTCGCCGGGCCTCCGTCCCCCTCGAACGTAGAGGAGCCGGACCCAGCGTAAGTGGCGATCTCTCTCAGGGCATTCGCAGTATCCGCCCTTGCCGCCAATCGGCCAGCCGGCTCCTGAGCGGGCGGTCCGACTCCCACAGGATCATCAGCTGCGCCACACGCCGCGACCACCGGGAGCGCCATAAGCAAGGCGAGGAAGGCTAGTAGCGGCCCCGTCCAAGTATCCGGTAAGAGATGGTAAGCGGCTCTATGGGCCATTCCGGTGCGTCCTCGCGCGAATCACGGAGCTGAGACTAGGACTAGAGTCCCCAAACCCGCGCAGGTTCCCTAGTCGCTTGAGTCCCCCTCCCCCACGCGACTCCCTGACCGGGTTCACTTTCTGAGGCCCTTCCCCCTTGGTATCGCCGTCCTTCTCCACATGGACTCGTCTCGCCCTCGGCCTTACCCCGAATCCACCGAAGGACGTCCTTGGGGACAGCCCTTGAAGAAGCCAGCGGGTGCTCCTCTGAATCTGGGATAATGGTTTTGGAACAGAAACCCGCCCGGAAACAAGGAGCACCCAATAGATGCTGCCACAGAACAAACCCGACCGTATCCGCATCCTCTTTGACGACCATCGCCTGGTGGCCAATGCCGGCCTGCTCCTGCCGGCCACCCTAGCCCGGCACCTGGGCCTGCGGGAACTCGTCGACCATCACCTTGACCTCGGCGGAGCGCCGGGACGGGCGAACACTGGGGACAAGATGCTGACGCTGGTCGCTTCCGCGCTGGCAGGCGGCGACTGCATCGACGACGCCGATGCGCTGCGCGCTGGTGGGACGGTTGGTGTTCTAGGCTGCGTGGTCAAGGCGCCATCCACCCTGGGGACCTTCCTGCGCAGCTTCCGGTGGGGGCATGTCCGTCAACTCGACCGCGTGAGCCGCCAGTTGTTGGCCCGGGCCTGGGCCGCTGGGGCCGGACCCGGCGACTCGCCCCTGACCATCGACCTGGACTCGACCATCTGCGAGACCTATGGACTGGCCAAGGAGGGAGCGCGCCACCACGGCTATACCGGCGCCCGCGGCTATCACCCGCTGCTGGCCATTGCCGCCGGCACCGGCGAGGTGCTGATGTCCCGGCTGCGCGAGGGCCGGGCCAACACCGCCCGTGGCGCCGCCCACTTCCTGCGTGAGACGGTGGGGCGGGTGCGCTACGGCGGGGCCAGGGGACAACTCACGGTGCGGGCCGACAGCGGCTTCTACGCCCACACTGTCGTTGCCGCCTGCCGGGAAATGGATGTCCGCTTCTCTATCACCATCCGCCAGCGCGCCAGGCTGCGGGATCTGATCGAGGCGATACCAGAGGAGGACTGGACTCCCATTCCCTACTGGATGGACGGCGCCGCCGATGTCGCCGAGACGACTTACACCCCGTTCCAGACCAAGCCGGACGCCGCGCCGGTGCGGCTCATTGTCCGGCGGGTGAAGCCGACGCCCGGTTCCCAGCTCGCCCTCTTCGCCAGATACAGCTATCACGCCTTCATCACCGACCGCGATGGGGAGACGCTGGAACTGGAGGCCGATCATCGCCGCCACGCCGAGGTCGAGAACGCCATACGCGACCTCAAGTACGGCGTCGGGCTGAACCACATGCCGTCGGCGCGCTTCGCCGCCAACGGCGCCTGGCTGGCGGTCCAGGTGATGGCGCATAACCTGGCCCGCTGGACGGCGCGGATTGGTCTGGGCGAGCGGACCGTGATCACCAAGACCCTCAGGCGGCGGGTCTTCGCTCTGGTGGGACGGATCACCCGCTCGGCGCGCCGCCTCACTTTGCATCTCCCCCGGCGCTGGCCTTGGGAAACCCAGTTCACTCGCGCCTTGGCCCGGCTGCAAGCCATTCCGTTCCCGGCCTGACGGCCAGCCTGCAACTGACCCAACGTCCCCGCAATCTCGCGCCACCCCGGTCGCGAGAGTCCCCTGCTGCGTATCCTCTCGCCTTCCCGCGCATCGCAACTCCCGCATAGGGCCTTAGGGGCCCTGTGCGGCCACTGAAGACCGCCCGCCGGCCTCCCATCTACCCCAAGACCCCAGGCCATCTCCCCTGTAGCTCCCTCACCCACCCCCTTCCGCTGCCCTCACGCCGTCCATCGGTGTCCTTCGGTGGATTCGGGCTTACGCCTTGCTGGACCGAATGCACTAGCGCGTCGAAGTCCTCGTTGCTCAGGCGGTTGATGGGCGAATCCCAAATCGAATAAGCCACGCTGACGTCCTGTAAGGAGTCCCCTCTACATCCCAGGTTCCCTGACCGGGTTCACTTCGGGGCATCCTCCCCGTCAGGCGCTCCCTCGACGGTGACCTTAGGCTCACCAGCCTCGAGCTCCGCACGCCGTGCACCCACACTCTCGACCAGGGTTTTCGATTTCCGCATCGAAAGCCGGCCTAACGAACGTGTCTCTATGGGTGGGCCACATTAATGCGGAGTCCCCAATCCCGCCTGACTCCCCTGACCGGGTTCACCTTTCGAGCATCGTCCCCGTCATTCGACCACGATATCAGGAGCATCGTTAGGATAGCTACCGCCGCGAGCCCTTCAATCATCTTCGTCAGGCTCCTCCACCGTGACCTTGCGCTCGCCGGCCTCAAGGGCCGCACGCACGCCTTGGGCTACGGCCTCCACGAGTGACGCGAAGTCCTCGTCACGAAGCTGGTTGATGCGCGGAGTCTCTATGTGTGGTTTGACGTTCACTGTACTCTCATTAGGCCACATGCCTATAGAGCGCCCGATAGCTCATAGCTACGTACGCGCGCGTTACCATTCCCGCTTTCATCATTAGCAAGGTCGCGCAGACGCTTGGTCACCCACTCTTCCGACATTTCAGCGTCGGATGTGAGCTCAGCTAGGGCGTGATCCCTATCGAAGCCGGTCATCCATAGTTCCTAACAGGCAGTTCAGTTAGTCAATACTGTTCGCGTTGTCGCGCTGCGTCTTGCTACCGCTAATGACCACCACCGCGGGCGAAATAGGAGCTCGGCTACGACTCAGCGCTGGCCACCATAGTCCAGTCGACCGTACCCGATGTTGCGCAGGGAGGCCTCGCCTACCAGTAGATCGGTCCCTCCTCTGACACGAATCGCTGAGTCTTGCGCCAGCGCGTGCTGTTCTCCCGGTAGTGGTCTCGCTGGTAGAACGGGGAAAACCGTCCCGGAGGATCGATGTTGACCACGTCGTTCCCTTTGACCGAGAGAATGTAGCGTCGCTTCTCTATGTCGACGTTTTTCACCTGCTCACCGATGGGAAACGTGAGCTGCACTTTCTGTGCCGGCACGACAGGCCCCACGGCAACGTAGCGCCCCTCCACCGCAGTATCGCGGGGCTCTCCGTCCACGGAGCAGGCGGCGTCCTTGGGGTCCACCCACTCGGGAAGGCGTATCTTCAGCTTGCAGGGCTGCTTGACGTGGACGTCCACCCGTCCCTCGTAGGGGATGTGGCTGTGCACGTCGGCCCAGGAGGAGGGACGGTTGAGGAGCAGGTTCACGCTGAGCTCGCCATCGCGGTGAGTGAGCATGTGCTCCCAGACGTAGTAAAGGGCACGTGTGGCGTTCCCCGTGCAGCAGTGCATTATGCCGCTGCCCTGTCCAACGTAGAAATCGTTGGCCGCCGGCCACCCGGCAAACGAGCCAATATTCCTCTCCGGCACGCGCTCAGTTGTCTCGAACGACTCATCGATCTGCGATTGCCGGACCCGTCGCCTGGGGAAGACCTGTCCACCCATATGCATGCGATAGATCCAGTCGCCGCGGCGGAGCTGATTTTCGGCGAACTGGTTGCGAATCCATCGGTCTGCGTCGTCCCAGTAGTCTCCAAGACCGGCGTGACTGAGTTTGAGGGCCAGGCCGATCATACCTGCGACCTCGCACGTCTCGGAGCCCTCGAATTCGGTGTTGTCGATGTTCTCGGGGAAGTAGCCGACGGTGAGTTCCCCCTTGTTCTTCGCCCAGTCGAAGGACCGGCGCACGAACTGCGCTATCTCGTCGTCTCCCGCGGCCAGAGCGTAATCGAGCATGCCCAGCAGCGGGACCATATGGTGTTGGAAATGGGTGAAAGACTTCCCGGGGGTCGGCCCCGGATCAAATGGGAAAGTGTCTCCCATGTCTGAGCGCTCGCTCCTGTTCTCTCCGGCATGATTGGGCAGGAATTCACCGTTGGGCCCGTAGTAGACCCCGTGGTGGGCGATATATCGGGCCAGCTTCCCTGCCAGTTGTCCCGCCGGCTCGTAGCCTGAAGCACGGTAGAAGTGCGACAACCCCTGTGCAGTCCACCCAGCCAGGCTCGACCAGATGCCAATCGGCATTTCGGCGAGGCGTGGGCGGGGACCGTCGGGGACAAAGGCGCCTTGTGGAAAGTAGGCGTAGTCGCCCTTATCGATCGCCAGACTGCTGAGCGCTTGCACCACTCTCTCGATCTCTGAGCGCCAGGGCCCCTCTGGGTCCCTTAGCATATACAGAGTCATCGCTGAAACGGTCCTGCCGACGAACAAGGGGACGGCGTAATGGCTCGCCTCGGGGGCCGGCGCTGACCAATCAGGCTTCTTGGCCCAGGGAAACGCGGGCCAGTAGACCAGGCCGTCTGGTCCGATCATGCGAAGCGCCGCAGACATCCAGACGGGGTCCACGTGGTCGTTCTGCTGGCTGCCGCTGGCAAGGCGCATGAGCGGGAGCGCCTCCATGAACTTCGTCTGGCAGATGTCCGCGGGCCCGTGGTTCATCACCGGTGGATTGGCGCTCAAGTCGACTTTGAAGTAGAGCAAGTGGTCTTTATCGGGGTCGGTAGGCCCGGTCAAACCGTTCACTGCAAGCGCGCAGCGCTCCTGGATATCGAGCGTGTCCGGGACCATGGCGTCATAGCGCTGGAAGCTGTACTCTGGCACCTCGAACTCTGGGATCTCCTGCCGAATATGGCTGATCGCCTGGCCTCGTTCCGGTCTTCCTTCAAGTTGACCTTTCATGAGTTAGCCTCCTCTTTCTTTCGACGCTGGTTATCCTCCGGGCAGGGACCTTCTAGGGAGGCGTGTGCACAGGAAACTGCTCACGTTCTTCATCGGAGAGGAGTTGCGTAACCTCGAACCCCTGGGCCAGCTCCAGTACGCGTTTAGCCGCACCTCCCGATTCCTTGCCTACTGTGAAGTCCACGTACCTCCGCTGCACATAGGTATCGATAGCCGGGAACCGTCTGGCGACGTACGAAGATCAGCCCGAGCGCGGTTGGGGCGGAGCGGTGGCGGTCGCCCCTCAGTTCAAGTGGGAGCCGCCGCTGACGTTGAGCGCCTGGCCGGTGATGTTCCGGGCGCGGTCGGACGCGAGAAAAGCGACCGCGTGGCCGATGTCTTCGGGGGTCTGCTCCCTGCCCAGGGGGATGCTCTCTTTCGCCGTCCGGTCGAATATCTCTCGCTCGGTCAGGCCTTCGGGGGCATCCCGTAGCATCCGCCTGCGGCTGGCTACACGCTCCCACATCGGTGTCCACAGGAGACCGGGACAGATCGCGTTGACGTTGATGCTGAACGGAGCAAGGTCCAGGGCGAGCGTCTGCGTCAGGTTGATGACGCCGGCCTTCGACGCCGAGTAGATCTGGCTTGTCGGCGAGCCTAGCCGGCCCGCCACCGACGCTATGTTCACGATCTTGCCGTAGCGCCGCTGCTTCATGTGGGGGGACACGGCGTTGGCCACCCTGGCGACACCTTTGAGGTTGACGGAGAAGACCAGGTCCCAGTCCTCCTCGTTCAGAGCTTCGCGCTGTTCCCAGCCCGGCGCGCCGACGACACCGGCGTTGTTGACCAGGATGTCGATGCGTCCCAGGCGCTCCAAGACGTCGGCGACCATCTTGTCCACGGACGCCTGCTCCGTTACGTCGAGGGAGGTCGCGATGGCGCCGCGTTCCATCTCCTCGATCTCAGACGCCACGCCCTCAGCGTCCTCCGAGTTGATGTCCGCGACCGCGAGGTCTGCGCCATTCTGGGCGAGGACCATCGCGATGGCCCGTCCTATGCCGCGGCCTCCGCCTGTTACCAGCGCTACCTTGCCGCTCACGTCCATCCGACAGCGTCCTCCGTGCGTCCGGAAATTGGGGCGCCTATTATATCACGGGCGGCCTCTGTGGAGACGTGCGAGGAGCCGGCCTAGACCGTGGTAATCGTCTCGGCGAGCGCGAACACGCAGGAGCTGCCAGGACGGCCCATGGCGCGGCGCCAGATGTCCCTTCGTGCAAGGCTCACCCCCGGTCGCTTTGCCGTCGATGGTAATGCTTGCGCCGTCGGTGAAGAAGATCAGTAAGTAGTTCACCGCTTGGCCATCAAAGACCGGATCGGGGCCCCTCCAGAATTAAAGGCGCCTGCACCAGGGACCAGGTGGCTATCGCCGTCCCGCGCTCAGTCGTAATGCGCCACCAAGCCGAGCGGGCCGTCATACACCCCCACCGGGCTCCGTTTCCGTACCTGAAGGCCCAAAACGGCGCCACGAACATCCGTGCGACTTCGCAGCGCATGTTAGCAAAATGTTTGCAAGATCACTGTCGCCGGATAGATGAAGAAACGGGCTAGTACTGGGTCTGCTGGCCCATGGGGGCAAAGGTGTGCGGAGTTACCGTGAGGAGACCGGCGTCCACCGGCAGCACCACGCCAGTAACCCAGCGGGCCTCGTTGCTGGCCAGATAAAGGGCCGCATATCCGACATCCCAGGCGGTACCATCGGTGGCCAGGGGTGCTGCATTCTTGCGGCGCTCCCGCCCGGCCGCGTCCAGCCGAGGGGCCACGATGGGGGTGTAGATCAGGCCGGGGGCGATGCAGTTGACCCGGATGTTTTCCCTGGCGTGGTCGGCCGCCATGGAGATGGTGAGGCCGATGATCCCGGCCTTGGACGACGTGTAGGCGCTACTGCCGGCGGCCCTCAGCCCAGCGATGGAAGATATGTTGACGATGGCACCGCCTCCCCCTTCGATCATCTTGGGAATAGCGGCGCGGCTGGCCAGCATCATGCTTTTCAGGTTAACGGCCATTACCCGGTCCCAGTCCTCTTCGGCTACCTCCAGCACCGACCCCCGCATCGCTATCCCCACGTTGTTGTCCAGGATGTCCAGGCGACCGTACCGCTCTACCGCGGCTTGCACCATGCGGACGCAGTCGCCGGCCTTGGTAACGTCGGCCTGGAAGACAGAGGCTTCACCCTTCGCCTCCTCGATCATGGCTAGGGTTTCCTTAGCCCGCTCCTTCACCATGTCCACCAACAACACGTTGGCCCCTTCCCGGGCAAACAACACCGCGGTGGCTTTTCCGATGCCGATACCCGCGCCGCTGGACCCCGCGCCGGTGACGATTGCCACCTTCCCTTCCAGTCTGGGACGTCGTTCCGGCATCGGAATGCACCTCACATTATCTCCAAGTTCTGGGACGCCAGGAGGACCACGACCTAGAACTCTATCTTCGCCACCTACTAGATGTCCAATGCTCTCGGGTGAGATTGACATCGTATCAAGTGGTAGATACGCTGGCTCAGTTTTCCGCGGCGAGAAACAGCGGATATCTTTTGCGGAGGAGGAGCAAGATGGCTAGAGACGCAGTGGCGGTAGCGCCTGATCACTACTCGGTGGTGGAAGATAACGACCGCGTCAGAATTCTGGAGTTTCGCGGCGGTCCCGGCACCGTGACCGAGATGCATTCGCATCCCACGATGGTCGTCGTGGCCCTGACCAACGCCAAAGTCCGCTCCACTCTGCCCGATGGCCAGAGCAGAGAGATGGAGCTGAATTCCGGTACGGTGATGTATCAGGACGCTAAGGACCATGCGACGGAGGTCCTGGGGAGCTCCGAGACCCGTGTCATACTGATAGAGTTGAAGTAAGTGCGTATCATCGTGTGGATGTTGCCATCGCGGGACTCCAGACCGGGTTCGCGGCTGAGCGGCTCCCCCTACGCCGCTGCATCCTCGTCTTCCCCAGTGCTCGCGTCGTTTGGGTGCTTCAGCGCCGCGGTGGCGCGCCATCCGCGGTAACCGTAGGCTCCCTCTCCGCCAATGACTTACGCCTTGCCTCGAAGCTCTCCACAAAGGCGTCGAAATCCTCATTGGAAAGCTTGTTGATGCGGGAATTTTCGATGGAGTGCGACACGTTGATGTGCTGCCTGTCGACCAGCATGTCTTGGTATCTGGCGAGAATCTTGAGGGCCCTCACTCTAGCTGAAAATGGGCAAGCCGCTTGATCCAGCGACCCTGACGCGTAACTTCGAGAAGCTGGCCCGACATGCACGTCAGGTTTCACGATCTCCGCCACCACCCCGCATAACCCGGCCTTTGGGGGCAGTATAGCCGAGGGGGCAAGGGAGAGGGGCTTAGGCGGGGCTGGTAGTAGCTAGGGCTACGTGGCTAGCAGGTGGATAGCGAGGATGCTATTAGGGCGGAATGACCGTCGACGCCGAAGGCTACGTGTGGTCGGCCCATGCCGGCGGCTCGTCGTTATACCGCTACACGCCCCAGGGCTCGGTCGACAGGGTGATACGCTTCCCTGCCAAGCTGGTCTCCAGCGTCGCCTTCGGTGGGAACGGACCTGAGGGACATCTACGTTACGACCATCGGCGGCGACGACCGGGAGGAGCACGGCCCGGGCGCGGACGCGCTGTTCAGGCTGCGGCCCGGCATAAAGGGCGCGCAGATTCCTCTCGTGCGTCGGGCTATGAGGCAAAGCGGCGACGTCTACCCCGACGGCGTGCCGCCGGTCAGCAGTCCCCCGTCGACTGTAATGCACTGGCCGTTGACGTAGTCGCCGAGGTCTGAGCAAAGGAACAGCACGGCGCCGGCGATGTCGTTGGGCACCCCTCCCCTGCGGGACGGAATCCAGTTGCGCTTGGCCTCCTCCGCATAGCCTGGGCCGGCCCGCAGGTGCTCGCGCTCCGCGGGCAGAAGGCGACTGTCGATGTAACCGGGGGCCACGCAGTTGGAGGTTATGCCACTCCCGGCCATGTCCAGGGCCATGCTCTGTGCCATACGCACCAACCCAATCTTGCACACGCCGTACACCATATCGTCCGGCCAGGCCCGAAAGGCGTGCACGCTGCTGATACTTACGATCCGACCTCCCCCTCCCTGCCTGACCATCTCCCGGGCGGCCCGCTGGCTGCACAGGAAGTAGCCCTTGAGGGCGTTACCCACCACGAAGTCCCAGTCCTCCTCCGAGATGTCCAGGAAGGACCCATCGCGGCTGGCCACGGCGTTGTTGACCAGTATGTCGATCCTGCCGTGCTCGGTCACAAACTCGTCAACCATCCGGCCGACCTGCCGGCTATCGGAGATATCGGCGAGATGCCAGCTAGCCTTCCGTCCCTCGTCGCGCACCATACCCATCGTGTCCTCGGCGGCCTGGTCCCGCTCGATGTCGTTCATTCCTATGTCCGCGCCCTCCCGGGCCAGGAGTACCGCGATACCCCTTCCGATTCCGCGTCTGGAGCCGGTAATCAGCGCCTTCTTGCCTTCCAAAAGCATCGTCCCCTCCTTAATAAGATTTCGGATGCGGTTGTTCGCCTCGCGGCGCTCGCACCTGATTTAATGTAGAAGTCGGTGTTGGCTCAGGCCGAGTGTTGGCAACCAGCAAAAGTGGGACACTTTGCGACCCGAGAGATCAGGTGTTGGACGGAGGTCCGGTGAGCTCTCTGAGGGCCCTGTTGTAGCGTCTTCGCCGTTCGATCATTTGAGCCTGCACCTCCTTTCTGCGTTGTAGGATCTTCTCTTCGGAGGTGTACTTGCGCCGGGTAGCCGATCTGACTCGTCGGACAAAGGATCTGGTCTGCTCGGTCCGCTCCTCGGCGGCCTCTGGCTTGCCTACTGTTGATTGGGTCACACCTGCTCCTTTCTCGGGTAACTCTACCCTCAGTCCAGGAGCTCCCACCACCCTCCCACTCTCGGGTTCTTTAGCCCTCAGATGTGTCCCATTCTCGCTGACGGTCTAAAGACGACCATATCGCCTACCTCCAGCGGCCCATCCTGGAGGCGCAGGAGGCGCTCCGCCGACGGAGGGAGAGGGCGGGACACTGATTCCGGCCTACCTACACTACTCAGTTGTCCATAGCGCCGTAGTCGGCTAAGATAAACGTCCCCGCATCAGGAGGTCACGGCACGTGGCAATTTTCTTATATATCTCAATCTCAGAAGAGGACAGGATCTCGATTTTCGAGTTGAACGCTGAAACTGGCCAGCTAGGCCATCAGGGCGATGTAGCACTCCCTAATCCATACCCACTTGCAGTGGACCCTGAGAGAAAAGTCTTATATGCCGGAAGCCCCAAATCTAAAGAGGTCTCCAGTTTCCGCATAGACCGGAGTACGGGAGGACTCTCGCTAATTGGGACGGCGGCGCTCGAGAGCTCTCCCTGCTATCTGGCCACCGATAGAAGGGGCAATTTCCTGCTCTCCGCATACTATTCCGACGGGAAAGCCGCGGTCCATGCCATCGCCGATGATGGCTCGGTGGGCCGTAGCCCCATCCAGTGGCTCGACACAGCAAAAGGGGCACATTCCATCCAGACGGACCCGTCCAACAGGTTTGCCTTCGTGGCCCATATAGCCGGCTCCAACGGCCCCAATGAGGTTTTTCAGTTCAAATTTGACGAGCGCACTGGCCGGCTGGTCCCCAACTCGCCGTTCAAAGTCGTTCCTGAGGATGAAGCGGGGCCGCGCCACTTCTGCTTTCACCCTCGCAGAGACATAGTCTACTTCTCGAACGAGCAGGGGTGCCGTGTGACGGCCTACAACCTCGACTCTTCGGCGGGGACCCTGACTGCTTTTCAGACGGTCTCTACACTAGCTGGCGATCCCATCCAGAAGGACTACTCCTGCTCCCAGATCCAGATATCACCTTCGGGGAGATTCCTGTACGCTCCAACCCGCGGCCATAACAGTATCGCCTGTTTCTCCATCGAAGCCACTACCGGCCGGCTGACGTCCATCGGGCGAGTCCCCACGGAATCGCAGCCACGAGCGCTCAGCCTGGAGCCCGGCGGTAACTTCCTTTTTGCCGCCGGAGAGGAATCGGGCCGGCTTGCTTCGTACCGGATTGACGGTGAAACTGGTCTCCCAGACACTCTGGGGGCCTTTGCGATCGGGAATGCGCCCCTGTGGGTCCTGACCACAAACCTAGGTGGCTAGCTCGGAGCGGACCACCGTCTCTTGCCGATGTCTTCGGAGAAGCCGCTGGTCCGCGATCAAAGCCCTCTAAACTCAGACGTGTCCCATCGCCGCTGACAGTCTACAATACGCCTCTGTTGTACTAATCCCCTATGGGAATCCTAGCCGTTAGCCTCCACCCCGCATAACCCTGCCTCTGGGGCAGTATAGCCTAGGGGGTAAAGGGAGGGGCTAGGGCTTAGCCCGAATCCACCGAAGGACACCGATGGACGGCGTGAGGGCAGCGGAAGGGGGTGGGTGAGGGAGCTACAGGGGAGATGGCCTGGGGTCTTGGGGTAGATGGGAGGCCGGCGGGCGGTCTTCAGTGGCCGCACAGGGCCCCTAAGGCCCTATGCGGGAGTTGCGATGCGCGGGAAGGCGAGAGGATACGCAGCAGGGGACTCTCGCGACCGGGGTGGCGCGAGATTGCGGGGACGTTGGGTCAGTTGCAGGCTGGCCGTCAGGCCGGGAACGGAATGGCTTGCAGCCGGGCCAAGGCGCGAGTGAACTGGGTTTCCCAAGGCCAGCGCCGGGGGAGATGCAAAGTGAGGCGGCGCGCCGAGCGGGTGATCCGTCCCACCAGAGCGAAGACCCGCCGCCTGAGGGTCTTGGTGATCACGGTCCGCTCGCCCAGACCAATCCGCGCCGTCCAGCGGGCCAGGTTATGCGCCATCACCTGGACCGCCAGCCAGGCGCCGTTGGCGGCGAAGCGCGCCGACGGCATGTGGTTCAGCCCGACGCCGTACTTGAGGTCGCGTATGGCGTTCTCGACCTCGGCGTGGCGGCGATGATCGGCCTCCAGTTCCAGCGTCTCCCCATCGCGGTCGGTGATGAAGGCGTGATAGCTGTATCTGGCGAAGAGGGCGAGCTGGGAACCGGGCGTCGGCTTCACCCGCCGGACAATGAGCCGCACCGGCGCGGCGTCCGGCTTGGTCTGGAACGGGGTGTAAGTCGTCTCGGCGACATCGGCGGCGCCGTCCATCCAGTAGGGAATGGGAGTCCAGTCCTCCTCTGGTATCGCCTCGATCAGATCCCGCAGCCTGGCGCGCTGGCGGATGGTGATAGAGAAGCGGACATCCATTTCCCGGCAGGCGGCAACGACAGTGTGGGCGTAGAAGCCGCTGTCGGCCCGCACCGTGAGTTGTCCCCTGGCCCCGCCGTAGCGCACCCGCCCCACCGTCTCACGCAGGAAGTGGGCGGCGCCACGGGCGGTGTTGGCCCGGCCCTCGCGCAGCCGGGACATCAGCACCTCGCCGGTGCCGGCGGCAATGGCCAGCAGCGGGTGATAGCCGCGGGCGCCGGTATAGCCGTGGTGGCGCGCTCCCTCCTTGGCCAGTCCATAGGTCTCGCAGATGGTCGAGTCCAGGTCGATGGTCAGGGGCGAGTCGCCGGGTCCGGCCCCAGCGGCCCAGGCCCGGGCCAACAACTGGCGGCTCACGCGGTCGAGTTGACGGACATGCCCCCACCGGAAGCTGCGCAGGAAGGTCCCCAGGGTGGATGGCGCCTTGACCACGCAGCCTAGAACACCAACCGTCCCACCAGCGCGCAGCGCATCGGCGTCGTCGATGCAGTCGCCGCCTGCCAGCGCGGAAGCGACCAGCGTCAGCATCTTGTCCCCAGTGTTCGCCCGTCCCGGCGCTCCGCCGAGGTCAAGGTGATGGTCGACGAGTTCCCGCAGGCCCAGGTGCCGGGCTAGGGTGGCCGGCAGGAGCAGGCCGGCATTGGCCACCAGGCGATGGTCGTCAAAGAGGATGCGGATACGGTCGGGTTTGTTCTGTGGCAGCATCTATTGGGTGCTCCTTGTTTCCGGGCGGGTTTCTGTTCCAAAACCATTATCCCAGATTCAGAGGAGCACCCGCTGGCTTCTTCAAGGGCTGTCCCCAAGGACGTCCTTCGGTGGATTCGGGCTTAGTCTTAGCCCTAATCCACCGAAGGACACCGATGGACGGCGTGAGGACAGCGGAAGGTGGTGGGTGAGGGAGCTACAGGGGAGATGGCCTGGGGTCTTGGGGTAGATGGGAGGCCGGCGGACGGTCTTGAGTCGCCGCACAGGGCCCCTAAGGCCCTATGCGGGAGTTGCGATGCGCGGGATGGCGAGAGGATACGCAGCAGGGGACTCTCGCGACCGGGGTGGCGCGAGATTGCGGGGACGTTGGGTCAGTTGCAGGCTGGCCGTCAGGCCGGGAACGGAATGGCTTGCAGCCGGGCCAAGGCGCGACTGAACTGGGTTTCCCAAGGCCAGCGCCGGGGGAGATGCAAAGTGAGGCGGCGCGCCGAGCGGGTGATCCGTCCCACCAGAGCGAAGACCCGCCGCCTGAGGGTCTTGGTGATCACGGTCCGCTCGCCCAGACCAATCCGCGCCGTCCAGCGGGCCAGGTTATGCGCCATCACCTGGACCGCCAGCCAGGCGCCGTTGGCGGCGAAGCGCGCCGACGGCATGTGGTTCAGCCCGACGCCGTACTTGAGGTCGCGTATGGCGTTCTCGACCTCGGCGTGGCGGCGATGATCGGCCTCCAGTTCCAGCGTCTCCCCATCGCGGTCGGTGATGAAGGCGTGATAGCTGTATCTGGCGAAGAGGGCGAGCTGGGAACCGGGCGTCGGCTTCACCCGCCGGACAATGAGCCGCACCGGTGCGGCGTCCGGCTTGGTCTGGAACGGGGTGTAAGTCGTCTCGGCGACATCGGCGGCGCCGTCCATCCAGTAGGGAATGGGAGTCCAGTCCTCCTCTGGTATCGCCTCGATCAGGTCCCGCAGGCTGGCGCGCTGGCGGATGGTGATAGAGAAGCGGACATCCATTTCCCGGCAGGCGGCAACGACAGTGTGGGCGTAGAAGCCGCTGTCGGCCCGCACCGTGAGTTGTCCCCTGGCCCCGCCGTAGCGCACCCGCCCCACCGTCTCACGCAGGAAGTGGGCGGCGCCACGGGCGGTGTTGGCCCGGCCCTCGCGCAGCCGGGACATCAGCACCTCGCCGGTGCCGGCGGCAATGGCCAGCAGCGGGTGATAGCCGCGGGCGCCGGTATAGCCGTGGTGACGCGCTCCCTCCTTGGCCAGTCCATAGGTCTCGCAGATGGTCGAGTCCAGGTCGATGGTCAGGGGCGAGTCGCCGGGTCCGGCCCCAGCGGCCCAGGCCCGGGCCAACAACTGGCGGCTCACGCGGTCGAGTTGACGGACATGCCCCCACCGGAAGCTGCGCAGGAAGGTCCCCAGGGTGGATGGCGCCTTGACCACGCAGCCTAGAACACCGACCGTCCCACCAGCGCGCAGCGCATCGGCGTCGTCGATGCAGTCGCCGCCTGCCAGCGCGGAAGCGACCAGCGTCAGCATCTTGTCCCCAGTGTTCGCCCGTCCCGGCGCTCCGCCGAGGTCAAGGTGATGGTCGACGAGTTCCCGCAGGCCCAGGTGCCGGGCTAGGGTGGCCGGCAGGAGCAGGCCGGCATTGGCCACCAGGCGATGGTCGTCAAAGAGGATGCGGATACGGTCGGGTTTGTTCTGTGGCAGCATCTATTGGGTGCTCCTTGTTTCCGGGCGGGTTTCTGTTCCAAAACCATTATCCCAGATTCAGAGGAGCACCCGCTGGCTTCTTCAAGCGCTGTCCCCAAGGACGTCCTTCGGTGGATTCGGGCTTAGCTTCTTGATGGCCCCCAGCGGGTTCTTGAGGTCGTGAGGATCTTGACCAGGCGATTCTCCTGTCCAGACTGGCCGCCATCGAGGACGGACGGCGGCCTTTGCGACAACAGATAATTCCGGTCTCCCCAGCCCTAAAGATTATGCGTTTCGACAAATATGCTCTGAGAGCGTCACACGTATTACCGATCCCGACCCTACTCCAGCGCTCGATAACCAACTTTTGCCTAACGTGGTTGTGGAGTCGCCAGACGCGCCTAGTGGGGAAGATGCTGCAGAGTGAACCCGGTCAGGGTACCTGCGAGGGTTTGGGGCCTCCATTTACTTCGAGCCCACGAGCCGGCCACTCCCTTAGCCCGAATCCACCGAAGGACACCGATGGACGGCGTGAGGAAAGCGGAAGGGGGGGTGAGGGAGCTACAGGGGAAATAGCCTGGGTTCCATTTGGGGTAGGGAGGTCGGCGGACGGTCTTCATCGCCGCACAGGGGCCCCTATGGCCGTCTGCGGGAGCTGCGATGCGGGGGATGGCGAGAGAATACGCAGCAGGGAACTCTCTCGGACCGGGCTGGCGCGAGTCTGCGGGGATCTTCGGTTGTCCGGTGGGTGGGTCGCCGACGGTGCCGTCAGGCCGGGAGTGGAATGGCTCGCAGCCGGGCCAAGGCGCGGCTGAACTTCTCAGCCCAAGGCCAGCGATCCGGAAGATGCAGGGTCAACCGGCGTGCCGAGCGGGTGAGCCGTCCGGCTAGGGAGAAGAACCGCCGCCGGAGGGTCTTGGTGGTGGCTATCCGCTCTCCCAGACCGATCCGCGCCGTCCAGCGGGCCAGGTTGTGGGCCATCGTCTGGACGGCCAGCCAGGCGCCGTTGGCGGCGAAGCGGCCCGAGGGGAGATGGTTCAGCCCGACGCCGTACTTGAGGTCGCGTATGGCATTCTCGATCTCGGCGTGGCGGCGATGGTCAGCCTCCAGTTCGAGCAACTCCCCGTCCCGGTCGGTGATGAAGCCGTGATAACTGTATTTGGCGAAGAGGGCCAGTTGGGAACCGGGCGTCGGCTTCACCCGCCGGACGATGAGCCGTACCGGCGCGGCGTCTGCCTCGGCCTGGAAGGGGGTGCAGGTGATCTCGGCCACATCGGCGGCACCGTCCATCCAGTAAGGAATCGGCGTCCAGGCATCTTCGGGTATCGCCTCGATGAGATTGTGCAGGCTTTTGTGCTGGCGGATGGTGATGGAGTAGCGGACATTGATCCGGCGGCAGACGGCGACCACGGCGTGGGTATAGAAGCCGCTGTCGGCACGCATGGTGAGCTGCCCGCTGGCCCCGCCGTAGCGAACCCGGCTCACCGTTTCACGCAGGAAGTGGGCGGCGCCGCGAGCGGTGTTGGCCCGGCCCTCGCGCAGCCGGGCCATCAGCACGTCGCCTGTGCCGGCGGCGACGGCCAACAGCGGGTGATAGCCCCGCTTGCCGGTATAGCCGTGGTGGCGTGCGCCCTCCTTGGCCAGTCCGTAGGTCTCGCAGATGGTGGAGTCCAGGTCAATGGTCAGGGGCCCGTCGCCGGGTCCCGCCCCGGCCTGCCAAGCCCGGGCCAGCAACTCGCGGCTCACCCGGTCGAGTTGACGGACGTGGCCCCACCGGAAGCTGCGCAGGAAGGTGCCCAGGGTGGATGGCGCCTTCACCGTGCCGCCCAGGGTGCTGGCCGTCCCCCCGGTGCGCAACACATCGGCGTCGTCAATGCAGTCGCCCCCAGCCAGCGCAGACGCCACCAGCGTCATCATCTTGTCGCTCGTGTTCGCCCGCCCCGGGGCATCGCCCAGGTCGAGGCGCTGCCGGACGAGTTCGGGCAGGCCGAGGTGCCGCGCCAGGGTGGCCGGAAGGAGCAGCCCGGCATTGGCCACCAAGCGGCGGTCGTCGAAGGTGATTTGGATTCGGTCGGGGTGGTTGCGTGGCAGCATCTATTGGGTGCTCCTTTTCCAGGGTCTGTTTTTTGCTACAAAACCATTATCCCAGAAGCACAGGAGCACCTTCTTGCTGCTTCAGGACGCTAACCCGACGCCCTCCTTCGGTGGATTCGGGCTTAGAGGAGAACAAACACATGGAGCGAGAGCGAGACCTGACCAAGAGCCAGCTTTTCCTGGACGACATGTGGATAGAGGACCAGCAGCGACTTCAGCGGCGCTGGTACCAGGCGGACATTTTCCCTGAGTCGGTCCTACGCCCGGAGAAGCCCTGGGAGGGGACCGAGATAATCCGGCCTTCGGTGTTCAAGTACAAAGACCTGTTTCGGGCGTACTACCAAGCGGTCAGCCATTTCGGCTCTTATTATTGCGTCGCTGAGAGCGAGGACGGTTTCGTTTGGGAGCGCCCGGACGTGGGTGCGGTCGAATTCAAGGGTAACACCAGGAACAACATCGTCTGGAAGATGGAGGGTAGGTCGCCGTCCGCGGTGTACGATCCGACCGACGCCGATGCACCGTTCAAATTGTTTTTCCATGGGAGGGAACCTACTTCGGGCCGGGGCGGGCTGCGGGTAGCAACGAGTCTGGACGGATTCCATTTCGAGACGCGCCCCGGCGTGCTCGTCGAAAACGTCGGCGACCGTAAGTACATGATGTTTGACCGGCCCGGAGGCAAATACGTCCTATTCACGAAGCTGGCCGAGAGTTTCGAACGGTATGGCGGACGTTGTCAGGGCATCTCGGTCGGGGCGAGCCTGGAAACCCTATCCCGGCCAAAGTTGATCCTCAAGCCGGACCTCGTCGACGATCCCAACGTTGAGTTCTACGGGTTCACGGCTTTCCAGTACTCCGATCGATACATCGGGCTTATCGAGCGATACCGTGGCGTGCCTGACGTAATCGACGTGACGTTGGCCTGGAGCGATGACCTTGAGCATTGGGAGCGGCCAAACGCGCGAGAACCGTTCATCGGGCCGGAGTACCCGTGGAACCGGATGTGGAGCGAGAACAACACCGCGCCTCCGATAGTATTCGGCAACCAACTCTGGTTCTATTTCGGAGGTAAGAGCGGAGCCCATTCACACAGCAAGCACTTGGGACCGCGCCAGTACACGGCGATCGGCCTGGCAATGTTGACCGTCGACCGGTTCGTGTCAATTTCAGGTGATTTCAAAGCAGGGAAGCTTCTCACCCGACCCATGACGTGGCCCGGGGGTGATCTCATGCTCAACGCCTCTACGACCAGAAATTTGGACGGGTACCCACTCGAAGGTGGTGGGCTGATGGCAATAGAGGTGCTGGATCAAGGAGGCGACCCAGTCGATGGGTTCTCCGGAGACGAGCGGGCAGTGTTTGACGGCAACGTGCCTTGCCGCAGCGATACCCGGCACTCTGCAACGATTAGGTGGCCTGGCGACCGAAGCATGAACGAGCTTGCGGGCCGCCGCATCAAGCTGGCTTTCCACATGCGGGACTCTCACCTTTACAGCTTCAGAAGCAGTGGATGAGGCAGAACGTGGAAGCTAGCCGTAAGCCGTTAGAGGCCAGCGTCACTGTAAAAAAGCCCGATGGCATGGGGAGCGGCTCAGGCGATGAACCCGGCTAGGGAACCTGCGCGGGCTGGGGACTCCGTGGGTGCCTGGGTGAGATAATATAGCTCCGATTACGCCATCGAATAGGAGGAGACTCACGTGGCTGCAGAACTAGAGATGATCGAGGAGCTGAAGAACTACGACACGCCGTCAATAACCAACGTGGTCGCCACCTATCCCGACAATCCGCTGTGCCTCGGCCTCTACAATCCCTGGACCGAGAACTGGTACACCGACCAGTCCATACGCTGCATGTTCCCCGAGCTCGGCAGGACAGTGGGATATGCGGTTACCTGCGTGTACGGAATCCCGGCCCCCGGCTACTCCCGGCTCACGTTCATGGACGTGATCGATGCTCTGGACGCGTCCAGGAAGCCGACTGTGCTGATACTCCAGCAGAAGTTCCCCGAATCCTTGGCCGCGAAGGTGGGGCTGGCCGGCGGCAACATGAACGCCGCAATGAAGGCCGTGGGCTGTGTCGGCGTCGTCTCAAACGGCCCGTCTCGGGACATGGACGAGATACGCCCGACGGGCGTCCAGTACATGCTGAGTGGGGTCACCGCCGGGCACGGCCCGATGGCTGTCCACGCTGTGAGCGTGCCGGTGAGCGTCGGGGGCATGGACGTGTCGCCCGGAGAGGTTATACACATGGACGAGAACGGCGCATGCAAGTTCCCGTCGGACAAGATCGAACCCGTTCTCACCAACGTCAAGGCGTTGCTGAAAGAGGAAGAGGAGAGAATCAATGGGCTGCGCGACGCGAAGACCGCCGCGGAGGTTCGGGCGGTCTTCGCCGGCCAGTCGTACGCCCGAGAAGAGCGAAAAGGCTCATAAAGCCCCGGGCCGGATTCACGCGTCGGCTCGCGGCTCCGCCCCATGATGATGAAGGGCCTAAGCCCGAATCCACCGAAGGAGGGCGTCGGGTTAGCGTCCTGAAGCAGCAAGAAGGTGCTCCTGTGCTTCTGGGATAATGGTTTTGTAGCAAAAAACAGACCCTGGAAAAGGAGCACCCAATAGATGCTGCCACGCAACCACCCCGACCGAATCCAAATCACCTTCGACGACCGCCGCTTGGTGGCCAATGCCGGGCTGCTCCTTCCGGCCACCCTGGCGCGGCACCTCGGCCTGCCCGAACTCGTCCGGCAGCGCCTCGACCTGGGCGATGCCCCGGGGCGGGCGAACACGAGCGACAAGATGATGACGCTGGTGGCGTCTGCGCTGGCTGGGGGCGACTGCATTGACGACGCCGATGTGTTGCGCACCGGGGGGACGGCCAGCACCCTGGGCGGCACGGTGAAGGCGCCATCCACCCTGGGCACCTTCCTGCGCAGCTTCCGGTGGGGCCACGTCCGTCAACTCGACCGGGTGAGCCGCGAGTTGCTGGCCCGGGCTTGGCAGGCCGGGGCGGGACCCGGCGACGGGCCCCTGACCATTGACCTGGACTCCACCATCTGCGAGACCTACGGACTGGCCAAGGAGGGCGCACGCCACCACGGCTATACCGGCAAGCGGGGCTATCACCCGCTGTTGGCCGTCGCCGCCGGCACAGGCGACGTGCTGATGGCCCGGCTGCGCGAGGGCCGGGCCAACACCGCTCGCGGCGCCGCCCACTTCCTGCGTGAAACGGTGAGCCGGGTTCGCTACGGCGGGGCCAGCGGGCAGCTCACCATGCGTGCCGACAGCGGCTTCTATACCCACGCCGTGGTCGCCGTCTGCCGCCGGATCAATGTCCGCTACTCCATCACCATCCGCCAGCACAAAAGCCTGCACAATCTCATCGAGGCGATACCCGAAGATGCCTGGACGCCGATTCCTTACTGGATGGACGGTGCCGCCGATGTGGCCGAGATCACCTGCACCCCCTTCCAGGCCGAGGCAGACGCCGCGCCGGTACGGCTCATCGTCCGGCGGGTGAAGCCGACGCCCGGTTCCCAACTGGCCCTCTTCGCCAAATACAGTTATCACGGCTTCATCACCGACCGGGACGGGGAGTTGCTCGAACTGGAGGCTGACCATCGCCGCCACGCCGAGATCGAGAATGCCATACGCGACCTCAAGTACGGCGTCGGGCTGAACCATCTCCCCTCGGGCCGCTTCGCCGCCAACGGCGCCTGGCTGGCCGTCCAGACGATGGCCCACAACCTGGCCCGCTGGACGGCGCGGATCGGTCTGGGAGAGCGGATAGCCACCACCAAGACCCTCCGGCGGCGGTTCTTCTCCCTAGCCGGACGGCTCACCCGCTCGGCACGCCGGTTGACCCTGCATCTTCCGGATCGCTGGCCTTGGGCTGAGAAGTTCAGCCGCGCCTTGGCCCGGCTGCGAGCCATTCCACTCCCGGCCTGACGGCACCGTCGGCGACCCACCCACCGGACAACCGAAGATCCCCGCAGACTCGCGCCAGCCCGGTCCGAGAGAGTTCCCTGCTGCGTATTCTCTCGCCATCCCCCGCATCGCAGCTCCCGCAGACGGCCATAGGGGCCCCTGTGCGGCGATGAAGACCGTCCGCCGACCTCCCTACCCCAAATGGAACCCAGGCTATTTCCCCTGTAGCTCCCTCACCCCCCCTTCCGCTTTCCTCACGCCGTCCATCGGTGTCCTTCGGTGGATTCGGGCTAAGACCGGCGGCGTGCGCTTCGCGCCGTCTCCACTCAAGGACAGAACAGAGGCCGTAGGATCAAGGATGCTGGTCGATGAGCCCTTGCGACCTAGCGCCTAGGCCAAGACAACCGCCAACATTCCCGCCAAGCTCTAGAGACGATCGTCATTGTAGAAAAGCCCCATGGCATGGGGAGCGGCCCAGGCGATGAACCCGGGTTGGGAACCTGCGATGGGGGCGTGGGCCCTCCCCACCCGGTCTGTTGAATCCCTGTTGATCTGCTAGGATGCGCACCACCATGTCTTGTAGTGGAGTTCCGTAGCCCCAGCCGGCTGGAGGAGTCGAGCCTCGGGCATTCCAGAGAGATAAGACGGGAGGAGTGCCACATGAAAATCAAGGACGTTAAGACATACGTCGTCGCGAATCCGCCGCCTCATCACGGAGGGGCGTATTTCGTCTTCTTGAAGCTGACCACCGACGACAACGTCGAAGGGTTCGGCGAGGTCTACAGCGTCCCGTTTCACCCTGACAAGGTTACCCAGCTGATTGATGACGTCGTGGAGCGGTACGTGATCGGATGGGACCCGTTCAGAATCGAATCGCTGTGGCGCATCGTCTACTCAAGCGGGTTTACGCAGCATCCCGACCTGTCGTTGGTGGGTGTGCTGAGTGGCATTGAGATGGCCTGCTGGGACATCGTAGGGAAAGCCCTCGACCAGCCCATCTACAACCTGCTGGGCGGCCAGGTCCACGAGAAGCTCCGATCTTACACCTACCTCTATCCGGCGGAAGAAAGCGAGACGAGCGACGTTCTATCGGTGGCCGATGCCTTCGGCGACCCGGAGCTTACGCCGGAACGAGCGGCCCACTACGTCGACCAGGGATTCACCGCCGTGAAATTCGACCCCGTGATGCCGATGTCCGCCTTCGATCCCAGGCAGCTTTCCCTGCAAGCGCTTCACAATGCCGAAGTCGTCACCAAGAACGTGCGCGAGGCCGTTGGCAGCAAGTGCGACCTGCTCATAGGTACTCACGGGCAGATGACCACCTCCAGTGCCATCCGTCTCGCTCGGCGGCTGGAGCCGTTTGACCCGTTGTGGTTTGAAGAACCGGTGCCCCCGGAGAACAAGAAGGAGATGGCCCGCGTCGCTCATTCGACTACCATTCCCGTGGCTACGGGCGAGCGTCTGGCCACCAAATACGAGTTCGCCGAGCTACTTGATAGGCAGGCAGCTGCCATTCTCCAGCCGGCACTTGGACGAGTAGGCGGTATTCTCGAGGCGAAGAAGATCGCGGGCATGGCCGAGGCACATTACGCGGAGCTTGCTCCCCATCTCTACTGCGGGCCCATCGAGGCGGCTGCCAACATACAGCTCGGTACGTGCAGTCCCAATTTCTTGATCCAGGAGAGCATCGAGACCTTTGGCGGGTTCCACGCCGAGCTACTATTGGAACCGCTCCAGTGGGAGGAAGGCTATATCGTACCCCCGACCAAGCCGGGTCTGGGCGTAGAGCTAAACGAAGAGGTGGCGGCAAGTCATCCGTATGAAGGACCGATATTCATAGAGATGGTGAACAGGCCTGTCTAGCCGGTCGAGCGCTACTCTCAAGAGTAGTCTTAGCCCCAGGAACGCGAGAATCCACGGCAAGGTACGATAGAATCGACACAGGAGGACCCCGCGGCGGCGAATGAGGGAGACGGAACCACCCAGGGCTTTTCGTCTTGCCTTCATCGTTCCGGTCCCGCCGCTTCCTCTAACTAGAATAGCTAGGAGGCAGTGCAATGGCCCATAGCGGCGCCTCTCCCCGAATCCTCCCTTTGAAGTCGTTGCCGATGGCTGGCTTTACTCTCCTGGTGGTGTTGGCGGCTGCGCTCTCAGCCTGCGGTACAGCCGATGAGCCCGAGGGAGTCGTGCAACCTGCCGAGGAGCCGACCGGCCAGCAGGCGGAAGCCGTGGCGGCGCCCCAGGCCGGCCCGGGAGGGATCATCACTTTTGCCGGCACGGGCTCCCCCAGATTTGAAGGCGACGGCGGTCCGGCTACAAATGCCGGATTCTACGCCCCCAGCGGCATCGCGCTGGACCGCGACGGAAACGCCTACATATCTACCGACAACCGCATTCGAAGGGTGGATGCCGCAACCGGCGTCATCACGACCGTCGCGGGAAGTGGAAGAGGTAGATTCGAAGGGGACGGGGGTCCGGCCGTCGATGCCCATATCGCCGAACCCAAGGGAATGGCGATAGACCGAGCAGGTAACCTGCTGTTTGCTGACTACAACAACAACCGGGTCCGCAGAATCGAAGCTGCGACCGGGATAATCACCACGGCGGCGGGTGGTCAGCCAGGGGTCCGTATCTCGAAGGAGGTTGGCGACGGCGGACCCGCCACCAGCGCTGTCGTCCGTGATCCCATGGATATCGCCGTGGACGGTCAGGGTAACATCTTCATTATCGGGGACCAGCGCTTGAGACGTGTGGAAGCGCTCTCCGGCATCATCAGCACAATCGCCGGGACGGGCCAGAGAGGCCTTTCGGGAGACGACGAGCCGTCTGTCGCATCTGCTTTCGCCGAGCCGGAAGGCGTGGCGCTGGACGCGCGCGGGAATATCTTCATCGCCGACGCCGGCAACCATCGCATCCGCAGGGTAGACGGGACGACCGGCGCTATATCCACGGTGGCGGGCCTTGGGAAGTTCGGATACATCGGGCTGAATGAGCAAGAGATGCCCCGTGGGGGATCGGGTGGCGGGTACTCGGGCGACGGCGGACCCGGAACAAATGCCAAGCTGACCCTTCCGTCTAGCGTCGCGATAGGTCCAGATGGAAACGTGTATTTTGCGGACGGAGCAGTACGAGTCCGCAAGATAGATACGGCGACGGGGATCATTTCGACGGTAGCGGCCGGCGAGACCGTGGGTGTCGAGAAATCTGGAAAGATACAGATCCACACCAAGGTCCTGGGCCAGATCGCATCAATAGCCATCAACGACGCTGGAGAGATATTCCTGGCCGACTTCAAGAAAAACCTCGTACACAAGCTTACGGTGCCGTCGGCGCAGTAAGATGGTCGAGGCTTGGCTGGTCGATGTCCGGTATCTCCCACAGTCCGACGGTGTTGCTATCTGAGAGAGATGGCCCATAGCGATGTCAGCGGCGATCGTATCGGATGCGGGCTCTGGATACGGGCTCTCGTTACCGTCCTGGTCGTGGTCGCCGGCGCCATTGGCCGGATCGTATCCATCGCGACTAACGACCACGGCGACATCTTCATGGCTGACTTCAGGAACAGCGTCGTGCATAAGGTCTCGCTCCCGGCAGCGCCGTAGCACTAGGTAGACTGGAAGACAGGACCTCGCAGTCGCGCGTACCCGCCAGGGGGCAATGCGTGTGCATTCAAGGCTCAGCAGCGGTTGCCTAAACCCGTGTCGCCTAAACCCGTATAGTATGGGAGTAGGAAGACGAGGAAACCAGGGATACGTATCGACTATATTGATGCGAGCGATGCACAAGCAGCGTTACGACCGCTAATCGAGTATCGGAGCGGGGCATGCGGCTCGGTATCTGACTCGTCCCGCTGACGGCCATCGCGGTGCTCTCCGCTTGCGGCGCCGCCGATGAGCCCGAAGGAGTCGAGCAGCCCGCTGGACAGCCGTCGGCAGCAACGGTGGCCCCGTAGTCGACTCTAGGTACGGTCGGTGGCTGGAGGGAGCTAAGTGACCACAGAAGACAATAGGCAGCTCGCGACCGTGGGTGGTGGGTGCTTCTGGTGCCTCGAGGCCGTCTATAACGAGCTGGACGGCGTGGAGACGGTGGTTTCTGGGTACGCAGGAGGTGCGACGGCCAACCCGACATATGGGGCGGTCTCCACCGGCTCTTCCGGCCACGCCGAAGTCGTCCAGATCAACTTCGCCCCGGCCACCATCAGCTTCAAGGAGCTACTTCAGGTCTTCTTCACCATCCACGATCCGACGACGCTGAACCGCCAGGGGCCCGACTCGGGAACGCAGTACCGATCGGCGGTCTTCTACCACGACGAGGAACAGAAGCGCTCAGCCGGGGAGGTTATGAAGGAGGTGGCTGAAGCGAAGCTGTGGACGGACCCCATCGTAACCGAGGTCACACCCCTCGAAGCTTTCTACGAGGCCGAAGAGTACCACCAGAAGTATTTCGAGAAGAACCCCTATCAGCCCTACTGCCGGGTGATCATCGAGCCGAAGGTCGCCAAGTTCCGAAAGGCGTTCCTCTCCAAGCTCAGGACGCCGGCCACGTAGCTGTCCGGTCGATATGAGGGTGCCTCATAACGCCGCGCTCCCTCAGACCGGCAGACCTCTCAGACTCCGTATCTCTCCCGTACGTAGGCCAGCGTGTCCTCTTTCGTCTTCAGTCCACCGGACTCTTGCTGAGCCTGGACGTCACGAAGGACCTCTCCAAACCGCGGGCCCGGCTCCAGACCAAGGCCTATCAGATCGGCGCCGCCGATCAGCGGATCGAGTCTTCCCTCGCGGGTCAGGTCATGCTTCGATGCTACATCGGCCAGCCTTTCGCTGAACCAATCGACCCCTGTGGAATCCGGCCGTTCGATGGAGCCGTCCGGATTCCTGTGGAGCCGGCCGGTGGCGTCCGCCTCCGCCACGGCGGCGAGAAGGCCCAGCCTGCGCATCCCGTGTCTGTTGATCTGGCGCCTGAAGGCGGAATCGCTCGCCTTGCTCCTGTGAAATTGAAGCGGCGTGAGATGACGCTCTACCAGGAACAGGATGTCATCGATGAGGGATGGCTCATTGGTGAGTTTAGACAAGAATCGTCTTACGGGCCCCAGCTCGGTTTCATGGCCATGCTGAGTCGGTACTCTCTCCTCGTCGAATCGTGTGGTTGCCGGTTTTCCCAGGTCGTGCGCCACGGCAGCCAGCATGATAGCTAGCCTGTCTCGCTCGTCGAGGAATCGCTTCGACGTTTCTGCAGCGCTGTCGGCAACCATCTTGGTATGCGTGAACACGTCTCCCTCGGCGTGGACGTCCTCGCGCTGGGGAGTATCCTTCAAAGAGTGCAGTTCCGGATAGTACCTTTCGAGCACACCCATATCGTCGAGAGCCTGAAGCCCGATGGAAGGCCGACCCGAACCGAGCATCTTCTTCCATTCCTCGTAGACCCTTTCGCGCGGGAGGAAAGATAGGTCCATGGAGCGCGCCAGTTCCATGGTCTCGTCGACTACGTCGAAACCGAACCGGGCGGCGAACTGCGCTGCTCGGTAGACCCTCAACCCGTCCTCTGTAAACGTCTCACGGTCGACGTGGCGAATCGTCTTCTGCTCGATATCGCTCAGGCCACCGAAGAAGTCCTTCGTCTCTTTGCTGTTCAAGTCGTACATCAGGGCGTTCATCGTGAAGTCGCGCCTTCTTGCAGCCTCTTTTAGCCCAAGATGCGGGACCGTTTGGACATCGAAGTCGGTATGTTTCTCACCCGTCCTGGTCTCCGTACGGGGAAGAGAGACATCGATGTTACGGCCGACCTTGTAGACTCCGAACTGTCTGCCCACCTGTTCGCCGGATGTCCCTAGTCTGGACGCCACGATACGGCCGAGCTCTTCGGCCTCGATGCCGTGGACTTCGATATCGAGGTCGTGTACAGGACGGCCTAGATAAATGTCGCGGACGCATCCCCCCACGAGATAGGGCCTGCCATGCTCGCTCAGCACCGCGACGACCTCTCTCACACGCGGATCATCCAGGAGAGTATCGATGTCCCGTTTGGGCGGCCTGGTCCACCTATGAGTCTCCTCCTTCCATACGAGGCCTGGCCTGGGAGGAGTCCGACTCTGTCTATCTCCTAACGGTTTCATGCTACGCAGTTTCCCGTACAAAAAAGGGGCAGACGCCTACCCCCTTTTCTAGCCTCCCTTGTAGTTCACGATCTGGTGCAAGGTGTGGACGATCTCGGTGAGGTCCTTCTGATCATCCATCACCTGGTCTATCGGCTTGTACGCCTCCGGGTGCTCGTCCAGAAGGGCGCGCGCGTTGTTGCTGTTCCACGCCTTGCCCTCCATCTGCTCGTTCAATGACTCGACCGTGAACGTACGCCGGGCCGCGCCCCTGCTGTACTGCCGTCCCGCGCCGTGGGCGCTGGACATGTACGATTGCGGATTCCCCAGACCGCTGGTGATGTACGTGGCCGCGCCCATCGAGCCTGGAATGACGCCCATGTCGCCGGTGTCGGCCTTGATGGCGCCCTTCCGGGTCAGCCACACGTCCTTGCCGAAGTGCACCTCGCGGGCCGCGAAGTTGTGGTGGCAGTTTATCCGCTCCTCCTCTTGAACGCCGTCCACGAGGCTCTTAATGTCCTCCATGGCGGCGTCCATCATGAATTCGCGGTTCGTGTAGGCGTACTGCTGGGCCCACTCCATCATCCCTATGTACTTCTCGAACGTAGGCCCGCGGAGCCCCGCCAGATCGCGGTGTTCAAGCTCCTCCGTATTCTCGTCCTTCGCCCGATCGATAAACATCCCCGCAATGCGATTACCGATGCCGCGCGGTCCCGAATGGAGCACAACCCAGACCCGCTGTTCCGTGTCCAAGCACACCTCGACGAAGTGGTTTCCGGAGCCCAGCGTGCCGAGCTGACGCTTGCCCCGCTCGACGTTTAGCCCTTCGGCGTCAGGGAGCGGGTTTTCCTTGAACCACTGCACCGTCCTGTTGGCCTGGGCGTCTCCCGAGGCCCCCCCGCGCTGCTTGTGCTCGCGGCCCACCCCCGCGGGGATCGAGCGCCCGAAGAGCTCTACCAGCGGCGTGAGATCGTCGGGGAGGTCATCGCGGGTCTTGTTCAGGCGAACGGCTATCATCCCGCAGCCGATATCGACACCAACCGCCGCCGGAATGATGGTGTCGAGATGGGTCGGGATCACGCTTCCGACCGTTGCGCCCATACCGAGATGGGCGTCAGGCATCAGGGCTACGTGGCCCGCGATCCCGGGAGCGCGGGATAGCATGTCCGCCTGCTGGCGTGTGTTCTCCTCCAGTATGCTCGCCCAGTTCTTGACTTCTCCCATCGCTATCACCTCCGAAAAACGTGATTACTCGCTGCTACCTGCCTCAAATACGACCTATAGACGTGGCCCGAACCGAAATATCCGCTAGTCACAATCGATGCTCAGGCGCCTGATCGCCTTCGTCTTGGGACCAGGCCCCTAATCTAACACTACTCGTTGGAGAGGGCGACGGGACTCGAACCCGCACACACCTGCTTGGAAGGCAGGGACTGACCCTGTACAGCTTCGCCCTCTCATGCCCAGTTCCCCCTTTGCAAAGGGGGATTGAGGGGGATTTGTGGCCGTGGTGGGCCTACGTGTACTGAATTGCGAACTTTTCAGTTGACAGTCGAGCTATGTGACGGCTAGGGCTCGATTTGGATTCCTCTCAGCAGTCAGTCAGGAGCCGTGACCTTGTCCAGATAGCGGGCCCGCGCCTGCCCTCCGCCCTTGAAGAAGACCTGCCCATCCTCACGAATGCTGGACACCTCTCCTCTCCATGAATTTGCCTGGAGAAGGATTCTAATCTCTCTCCCAACGCTTCTAGCAAGTATCGCTCGGCCTTGTTGACTCTTTTGACGACTCTATCGCCGGGCTTGAGTTCCATGCGCCTCGCTGCATCCGAGTTCGCAATCTCTATCGCCTGTTTGATTCTGACGAACGCGACCGACGACGAACTGCAGTCGGTAATATCGATCCCCAACTCTTCCGCCAGCCCACGTTGACGATCCGACACTTCGCGACTAGGGCAACCTATGGCATCACCGACCACTTCAAGAATGTTGGAAGCGAGCATGGCGAACGTGTCGTCGTCGGTCACTTGAAGGCCCAACTGGGCAGCCATCGTCAGTTGCGCTGGTGTAGGCTTGATTTCGCTCCAAAGTATCTTGGGCGATCCGGCGTACTGCATTTCCCCATATCCGATAATTCATTTATGCGATGTCCTATGCGTCAGTCTTCTTCCATCGTGTGGTTCGGTTCCCAGCCGCTCCTGCACCTTCAGCTCCGGCATCCGGTAGCCGACACGAGGCTCAGTGAAGACGTTGGTGGAATGAAAGCCACCGTCCGGGGGCAAACGGACTTATGCGACCTCATTTAGCTTCCCTGTCGCGCAGTCGTAGACGAAACCGCGCACGTCATCCTTGTTGGGGATGAAAGGGCTTGCCTGGATCCGCGCGATCGACTGTCGCACGTCCTCACCAAGATCGGGGAACGCCTCGAGGGCGAAGGGTGGCCGCAGGCCTGTGTCGGCGGTGATCGCGTCCTTCACGTCGTCGTCACGGAAGGTCAGCATGCCACATTCGGTGTGGTGGATGAGGATGATCGACGTCGTGCCCAGCAGGCGTTGGGAAATCGTCAGTGAGCGGATCGCGTCGTCGGTGACCACGCCGCCGGCGTTCCGGATAACGTGCGCATCGCCTTCACTGATCCCCAGCAAGCGGTACGTGTCGAGGCGGGCGTCCATGCACGCCACGACCGCGAGGCCGAGCCCCGGGGGCAGGGGCAAGTCGCCCTTGTCGAATTCTTCGGCATAGCGAGTGTTATTAGCGAGCAGGTCATCGGTAACTGTCATCAAAATCCTCCTCGGGCCGTTTGTTTGGGTTTGTCCTTGATCACGCATCCAGTTTTGATTTTCCAGTGTGGTGGGCCTGAGTTGACGGTAGGCAGAACCATCTTTGAGTTGTGGCTGGGACTGTGAGGGTAAAGAATCGTTTCGTGCAATCGCTGCGGAGTTGTAGCAAGTTGGAGCAACACGCTTCTAATACCAATTCACTTGGATGGGGCCATAAAGGATGCTGGAAGGCGTTGGACGTTATCTTCGATCCAGTCCCATGCTGCGAGTGAACGCACGCGCTCAGGGTCAGATTCCAATTCACTCAGGTAGGCGTCCACTGCCTTCACTTTCTCCTCTATACTCCCGTATATCCTGCCCTCCACCCACCGACGGACCTCCTCGAACACCCGCTCAGCAGGATTCAACTCAGGACTGTACGGAGGCTGCACTATCGTCGGCAGTCCCACGCTCCGCACCACCTCGCTCCGGTGACCACGCGCTCCATCCCACACCAGTGCTTCTATATCCGAGTGATGCTTGAAACCATTGATGGCCTCCGCTATCGACTCGGACTTCATCGACTCGATCCACCTCCACAGCAGTTTCCCCCTCCGAACGTCTACCACCACAAACACGTATATCCATCGGTACACCAACTGCACTCGCTGACGCACCTTCACTCCACGACGACCCCATACCCTTCGAACCGTCCCCCGCAAACCCACTCGCATCTCATCGGCAAAGCCAAGAACCGTCTCAGAACTCACCCCCGCTCTGGCAAGGGCTCGACCACACCCTCTGCACATCAAGGTCTGCCTTCTCGTGAAATGCGCGAGGCACCTTCGGCGAACATCCCAACCTCTTGAGCAGACTGTACACTCCGCCTGGCTTGTAGCTCACTTCATACTCGGACTCTATCCAATTTCTGATCTCGCCCGCCGTCTTGAAGCGTCCCTTCGACACCTCCTGTGCCAATCCCCGTTCTTCCTCTGTGCTCAGGTACCGCGGCGTACCCCTGACTCCCTTCTTATGAGAGAGCACCTCCTGCACACCTCCCTGTCTATACCAGCCCACCCATGACTGTACCGTCCGATAATGGACCCCTACCACCGAGGCCACTTCTGAGAGCTGCCGTCCTGAACGCAGCAGCCACAGTCCATGCAGCCGAGTACGCAGTGTACCGTCCCGCTCTGCAAGATATGCTGCCTTCAGAGCCTCCGGCGTATCCTCTGTGCGCCAATCCACTCGAAACGGTCGACCGATCATCTGATGCCCTCCAACTCCATGAGTTGGTATCAGCATCCACAAAGTGTCACGACGCCGCTAGCTGGTTTATGGCCTTATTGTCCGCAAATGGTATAACACCCCCAGACCCTAAGCTTCATAGACGCCGATTAGAGATAACAGGCTCCGAGGCCAGCAAGTCGCGGAGCTTGCTCAGGTCCGGCAGGCCAAGGATTCGTGAGACGCCTGAGTCCAAGGCTTGCCGGGCCGGGCAATGCGCCATACCCGGCAGCCGCTCGAACTCCGCCTCCGTCATCTCATTGAACAAGTCTGACAAGCCTTTGAGCTGCTTCGGGGAGAGACTACGCGTGTCCAAGACTGGCAGTTCCTCCAAGTCTGCTTTTTTCAACTGAACCCAACCGCCTTGTGTCGTATTGCGGACAGCCATCAAGGTTAGCAGGCCCAAACTGCTATTCAGCCATACCGTGAGCGCCTTCTCGACAGTGGGGTCATCGACCCGGACGGGCCACCACATGCTGCCCAGGACATTGGTATCCGCTCTCATGGAAACAACCCTAACTGTGTTGAGCCGGAAGCGTGCTCCGACAAGGAGCCTGCCTGCCTTTGGCCATAACTGGTTGACAGGCTTGAGACGGCGGCCAGGGGGCGGTTCAACCAGCGGGGCCAAATAACTGTCTGGCTTCGTCTTGATCCATCTCCGTTGGTCGGTGTCGTGGTTCGCAATCATGGAATATGCTGTAACCGCAGTTGTCCGCTCGAAGCCATCCCACAAGTCTCTTATGTCTGGGCCAATTCTACCGAGATCGCTGAAATGGCTTATGGGGATGTTAGCCGTTATCTCCTCACTTGGAACCCACACCTCGCCGGCGTCCAGCAGCCTCAGAGCGCTGCGCACCAGGTCGGCGCGGGCGAACTGCACACCGTACCACTGCTTGCCGGCAAGCTTCGATTCAGGCATAGACAGCGCCTCGCCGACATGCCGGCGGTCAACCTCCAGTAGTGCAGTGCCCGTCCCCTCGAATGTCGCTGGCTTCGTCGCGGTAATTGCCTGTGCCACTCGGTGGGCATCCAACACGCCGTCTGGGTTGTGCCAAAGATTGACGAAGGTAGTGCGGCGTTCCACTGAGTCATCGTTGTTTGGGCGACGCGTCGCTATCAGCAGAGCCTCCGATAGGTCGGTGCTGTCCGAGAAGTTCCAGCGCAACGGGTCGTGTGAGGTTACGACCATGTCCAGGACAAAATCGTGCTCTATCAGGGAGCGGGTCTGCTTCCAGGATGGCCCGGTGCATACAGTGACGGGCAACACCAGGGCAAGCCTGCCCTCGCTGGGCCTCAGCTTAGGCGTCGCGGCCGCCACGAACGCAGCGCCCAGCCCCGCGGTCGCCGTCGCCTGCCTAGACCTCAGCCGGCGTGACAGCTCGTCCTGAAGCCTCCGACGCTCCGTCGCCGGGAGGCTTCCGAACAGCAGATTGCCAATCACGGAGCGAGTGAACGGGGGATTCATAATCGCCAGGTCCAACTCCGGCAGCCTGGCGATTACGCCTTCTGCCGCGCCCCTGGAGCCGCCACCGGATACCCGTGCTGCGCCCCGTGCGCCCACGCCCATATCCTCGACGGACAGTGCGAATTGGACGGCAGCCTCGTCAGTTCCCAGGAAGTCCAGCGAGCCCAGAGACACCTTCGAACCCTCTATTCCTAGGGGCATCACGTAGAGGTTCATCCGGTCAAACTGTATGTCAGGGTTGAGCATCGCCAGGCTGGTGGCCGCAAAGTGCACGGCGGAAAGCTGCACGTCGTAGCCGTGCAGGGCCTGCTCCACCATCGCCTTGTGCAATGCGGCGGCGTTCTCCCCGCCAGCGTCCGCATGCCGCCGCTCCGCCTCAGCAGCCACCGCCATCAACAACGTCCCCGTGCCGCAAGCAAGGTCGGCCACGTTGAGGGAGGCGGGGAACTCGTGGTCGCTCCAGTCAATGTGGGGAGGCCAATCATGGAACACGAGCCGTGACAGCAGTGTGGCCGCCGGCACCGAGGTGTAATAGGCCCCGGTGAACTTGGCGTCGGTCAGCAGCGTGTGGAACAGGCGCCCGGAGAGATCATGCCCTTCCAATCGGCGCGTGTCCTCCATAGCTTTGACCAGGGGAGCAATCACTGGGGCCTGGATATCGTCCGGCCCATCGCCAAGGACATCCAAGATGTTGACCGCCAACTCGAACACCGGCACGTAGTCGATGGTGTCGCAGATGTAGCGCCACGCATCGCGCAGCCTGGCGATGCCCTTGCCCAGGGCCTCATTGACGGTCGGAACGTCCTCATTGGCGGCAGCGAGACGGTCCTGGAAGGCGAGGGCGTTGAAGAGCACCAGACAACCGATGCGGAGGGCGGCGGCGCGGTCCTTCTCTTGGTCGCTGCGGGCGATGATGTCCGCGATGCGCCGGGATAGCCGGGCGTGTCTGTTGAGTTGCTTCGCCGACTGTTCCAACGCGTATCCAACTGCGCCGGCGGCAGCCGCCACCCGGTCTACGCCCTCCAGCTCCAGCGGCAGGTTGCGCAACTGGTCCGCAAGGTCTGCCGCCGACCCTTTGCGAATGTGCCGATCTGGAATCAACGCTCCGCGCGAGCCATGCAGCCACCATCGGAGGTCCGTAGCGGCCTCAAGACCGGCGTGTGTGTCATCCTCATACCGAAGGCCGTCCGGGTAGAGAACACCGACCATCCCCAGTGCTTCGGGGAAGGACTTCAGGCGTTCGTCGAGTTGGGTCTCCAAGAGGCCGGCGGAACTCTCCCATTTGCATTCCAGCACCACGAGGTCGCCGCTTCTCAGCTCGACGAGGACATCGGGCGCCCCTCTCCGGCTGCGGCGCTCCGCTCTCGCCTTTAGCCCGAATCCACCGACGGACAGGGATGGACGACGTGAGGACAGCGGAAGGGGGTGAGGGAGTTACAGGCGTGATGATCCGGGCTCGAATTTGGGTAGACGGGAGGTTGGCGGGCGGTCTGCAGGCGCTTTTGGGGGCACCGATGGCGGCCTACAGTGGCTGTGGCGAGCCAGATGGCGGGATAGGACACGGCAAGAGGCGCTCGCGGACTGGGCTGGCGCGAGTTTGCGGGGACGTTGGGTTGGCTGGTGGGTCAGTGGCGGACGGGCTCCGTCAGGCTGGGAGTGGAATGGCTCGCAGTCGGGCCAGGGCGCGGCTGAACTGCTCCTCCCAGGGCCAGCGCCGGGGAAGCTGCAGGGTCAATCGGCGTGCCGAGCGGGTGATCCGTCCGGCCAAGGCAAAGACCCGTCGTCTGAGGGTCTTGGTGGTCACGATCTGCTGACCCAGGCCGATGCGGGCTGTCCAGCGGGCCAGGTTGTGCGCCATCACCTGTACCGCCAGCCAGGCGCCGTTGGCGGCGAAACGGCCCGAGGGGAGATGGTTCAGCCCCACGCCGTACTTGAGGTCGCGTATCGCATTCTCGATCTCGGCGTGACGGCGATGATCGGCCTCCAGTTCCAGCGTCTCCCCGTCCCGGTCGGTGATGAAGCCGTGATAGCTGTAGGTGGCGAAGAGAGCCAGTTGAGAACAGGGCGCCGGCTTCACCCGCCGGACGATGAGCCGTACCGGCGCGGCGTCCGCCTCGGCCTGGAACGGGGTGTAGGTGGTCTCGGCCACATCGGCGGCGCCGTCCATCCAGTAAGGAATCGGCGTCCAGGCATCTTCGGGTATCGCCTCGATGAGATTCCGCAGGCGGGCGCGCTGGCGGATGGCGATGGAGAAGCGGACATCCATCCGGCGGCAGACGGCGACCACGGCGTGGGTATAGAAGCCGCTGTCGGCCCGCACCGTGAGTTGGCCCCTGGCTCCGCAGTAGCGCACCCGCCCCACCGTTTCACGCAGGAAGTGGGCAGCGCCGCGGGCGGTGTTAGCCCGGCCCTCGCGCAGGCGGGCCATCAGCACGTCGCCGGTGCCGGCGGCGACGGCCAGCAGCGGGTGATAGCCCCGCGCACCGGTGTAGCCGTGGTGGCGGGCGCCCTCCTTGGCCAGTCCGTAGGTCTCGCAGATCGTCGAATCAAGGTCGATGGTGAATGGTGCGTCGCCGGGTCCGGCACCGGCCTTCCAGACCCGGGCCAGCAACTCGCGGCTCACCCGGTCCAGTTGGCGGACATGGCCCCACCTGAAGCTGCGCAGGAAGGTGCCCAGGGTGGAGGGAGCCTTAGCCCGAATCCACCGAAGGACGTCCTTGGGGACAGCCCTTGAAGAAGCCAGCGGGTGCTCCTCTGAATCTGGGATAATGGTTTTGGAACAGAAACCCGCCCGGAAACAAGGAGCACCCAATAGATGCTGCCACAGAACAAACCCGACCGTATCCGCATCCTCTTTGACGACCATCGCCTGGTGGCCAATGCCGGCCTGCTCCTGCCGGCCACCCTAGCCCGGCACCTGGGCCTGCGGGAACTCGTCGACCATCACCTTGACCTCGGCGGAGCGCCGGGACGGGCGAACACTGGGGACAAGATGCTGACGCTGGTCGCTTCCGCGCTGGCAGGCGGCGACTGCATCGACGACGCCGATGCGCTGCGCGCTGGTGGGACGGTTGGTGTTCTAGGCTGCGTGGTCAAGGCGCCATCCACCCTGGGGACCTTCCTGCGCAGCTTCCGGTGGGGGCATGTCCGTCAACTCGACCGCGTGAGCCGCCAGTTGTTGGCCCGGGCCTGGGCCGCTGGGGCCGGACCCGGCGACTCGCCCCTGACCATCGACCTGGACTCGACCATCTGCGAGACCTATGGACTGGCCAAGGAGGGAGCGCGCCACCACGGCTATACCGGCGCCCGCGGCTATCACCCGCTGCTGGCCATTGCCGCCGGCACCGGCGAGGTGCTGATGTCCCGGCTGCGCGAGGGCCGGGCCAACACCGCCCGTGGCGCCGCCCACTTCCTGCGTGAGACGGTGGGGCGGGTGCGCTACGGCGGGGCCAGGGGACAACTCACGGTGCGGGCCGACAGCGGCTTCTACGCCCACACTGTCGTTGCCGCCTGCCGGGAAATGGATGTCCGCTTCTCTATCACCATCCGCCAGCGCGCCAGGCTGCGGGATCTGATCGAGGCGATACCAGAGGAGGACTGGACTCCCATTCCCTACTGGATGGACGGCGCCGCCGATGTCGCCGAGACGACTTACACCCCGTTCCAGACCAAGCCGGACGCCGCGCCGGTGCGGCTCATTGTCCGGCGGGTGAAGCCGACGCCCGGTTCCCAGCTCGCCCTCTTCGCCAGATACAGCTATCACGCCTTCATCACCGACCGCGATGGGGAGACGCTGGAACTGGAGGCCGATCATCGCCGCCACGCCGAGGTCGAGAACGCCATACGCGACCTCAAGTACGGCGTCGGGCTGAACCACATGCCGTCGGCGCGCTTCGCCGCCAACGGCGCCTGGCTGGCGGTCCAGGTGATGGCGCATAACCTGGACCGCTGGACGGCGCGGATTGGTCTGGGCGAGCGGACCGTGATCACCAAGACCCTCAGGCGGCGGGTCTTCGCTCTGGTGGGACGGATCACCCGCTCGGCGCGCCGCCTCACTTTGCATCTCCCCCGGCGCTGGCCTTGGGAAACCCAGTTCACTCGCGCCTTGGCCCGGCTGCAAGCCATTCCGTTCCCGGCCTGACGGCCAGCCTGCAACTGACCCAACGTCCCCGCAATCTCGCGCCACCCCGGTCGCGAGAGTCCCCTGCTGCGTATCCTCTCGCCTTCCCGCGCATCGCAACTCCCGCATAGGGCCTTAGGGGCCCTGTGCGGCCACTGAAGACCGCCCGCCGGCCTCCCATCTACCCCAAGACCCCAGGCCATCTCCCCTGTAGCTCCCTCACCCACCCCCTTCCGCTGCCCTCACGCCGTCCATCGGTGTCCTTCGGTGGATTCGGGCTAAGGTCAACGTCTTTGTCCACCACAGCCTGGAAGAGCTTGTAGCGGCTATGGAGGGCTTCGTAAGGTACTACAACTACGAGCGCTATCACGAGGCTTTGGGGAACATCACGCCGGCGGATATGTACCACGGACGCCAAGACGCCATACTGGCGACGAGACAGGAGGTGAAGCAAAAGAGTCTAGCCGAACGGAGGTTGGCAAATCTGAGAACTGCCTGAGCCGGTTAGCGTCCAAGTTGCACGCTTTAAAGGCTCCCCTTTTGTCCCACTTGTTTTGACGACGTACACCAGGGACATCACGGAGCGGATGGACGACATGCTCACACGGCACGGCTTCCGGGTGGCGGTGATGAAGGCCGACGCCGTTGCCCCGGAACGGCGGGAGGCGTGGGTGGCGGACAGGGTGAAGCAGGGCATAGACGTGATGATCTGCCACCCCAGGCTGGTGCAGACGGGGTTGGACTTGATCGACTTCCCAACCCTGATTTGGTACGAAACTGATTACAGCGTCTACGTAATGCGGCAGGCGTCGCGGCGGTCGTGGCGCATCGGGCAGACCAGGCCGGTGAAGGTGGTGTTCATGTCCTACCGGAACACCCTCCAGGCGGACGCGCTGAAGCTGGTGGCGAAGAAGCTGCAAAGCTCACTGGCGGTGGAGGGCGAGCTGCCGGAGGACGGGCTGGCCGCCTACGGCGACGACGGGGGTGCGCCAAGAAGCGCGTAGGTTGAATGTTCCAGATGTGGAACCCGGCCAGGAGTGGGCCGGTGGCTAGGGAAGCAGGCACGGGGGCCAGAGGCCGAACCGTGTCTGAAGCCTTCCCGACAATGTGGCGGCGGCCACCCTACTGAACCGCGCGCTGCTAGCCAGAGTGTCGTTACGGTTACGAAAGAAACTGCTGTTTGAAGCGTCGCCGAACCACCCGCTCACGGTAGGGCGAGGGTGGAGTCATCGGAATCTCTGCCTCGCCGTTGCAGAGATAGCCCTGTAAGGGCAGGGATGTCGTACTCCCTTTGACCGGCATCCTCCGATGACGAGCGCGGCAACGAGCCGTGCAAGACGTATAGGCAGAACCTACGACGACACGCAGACGCAACCTACGTGAACTTGGGAACCACGTTCAGCTCCCCGGTAACGGAGTTACTCCAAGCAAACGCCTGCGAGCCACAGGTGCAGCGCCACCACGCTACCTACAAAGGCTTCCTAGGGAAACGACTAAGCAGGAAGGCATACACGCTGCCGGCGGCAATTCCGCTGACAAACCAACCGATTACCAGGTACGGAAACGCCAGGTAGTCGCCCAGGTAGGTAGTCACAAAAGTGCTACCTACTCCGGCAACAGATGCCGACCCTATAACGTGCCGGTACTTCCTGAACCATCGGGCCGCAGACTTAGCAATGTCGTTCATGAAGCCCTTACCCCTATCGGGTAGTCATACAGCATGGTGGCATACCGAAACTTGCAGGTCAACAAGGAGCCAAAACCGGGGTAGGCCAGCCTGCGGCCAATGCCGGACGTGGGGCAGAGCCCTCGTAGTAGTCCGAGGTTGGGAAAGCCGACCGCCTGGCGAAGGAGGGCAGTTAGACGAGTGCAGAACACAAGCGAACTAAGCCAGAGGAGGGATGTATGAACCCGACGAAGATGGCAGAAAAGCAAAGGTTCTTGGCAAAGACGGCCAGTGAGCATCCAGACCACAGGTTCTCCAACCTGTACGACCTTTTGCACTGGGACTGCTGGATGCACATATCGGCTGAAAGGGTACTGGCGCGACAGGGTAGCCAGACCGACGGCGTGGATAACGTGACGCGGGCTGCGTTCAAGAGGGACTACGAGCGCCACATGACGGCGCTCCTCGACCAACTGAGGCGCAGAACGTACGAGCCGCAACCCGTCCGGAGAGTCTACATACCCAAGCACGATGGCAAGAAGCGCCCGCTGGGCATCCCCGCCCTGCGGGATCGCATTGTGCAGGAAGCACTTCGGGCCATCCTCGACCCGATTTACGAGTCGGACTTCTATCGACATTCCTACGGCTTCCGAAAAGGTCGTCGCACCATGGACGCAATCGCAGTCCTCATGCCTCTGTTCAACAGCAGCATAAAGCACTACTACGTGATTGAAGGCGACCTCCAGAGCTACTTCGACACCGTCCATCATCGGACGCTCATGAAGCTGCTGCGGAGGAGACTGAAGGACAGGGCACTACTGGACTTGCTCTGGAAGTTCCTGAAATCGGGCGTGATGGAGGGGGGCCTCTTCTCGCACACCGACTCCGGTGTGCCACAAGGAGGGGTAATCTCCCCGCTGCTAGCCAACGTCTATCTCAACGAGTTTGACAAGTGGGCGGCGGCACAGTGGGACCTCGACCCTAACGCTCGACGCGGGAGAAGGCGGGCGGGTCTCGGCAACTACAAGATGGTGCGCTACGCAGACGACTTCGTGGTCGTCGGCAACGGCACCAAAGCCGAGGTCAAGGCCACCAAACAGGCCATACAGCAGTTTCTGGAGACCAAACTCCACCTGACGCTATCGGAAGAAAAGACGGTCATCACCCACGTCAACGACGGCTTCGACTTCCTGGGTTTCCATATCCAGCGCAAGCCGGTCAACGGCAGGTGGGCCGTTCACCTTCGACCGACGGCCAAGGCCAAGGAGCGAGTGAAACGGAAGCTCAACGACCTGACTTCCAGGAACTGGACTTGGATGGACGAGCACACCCGATTGACGACCCTGAACGCTATCGTACGGGGCTGGGCCGAATACTACCGGTACACCAGCTTCTTGCGAGACATCGGAGAAATCACCGAGTTCGCATGGTTCCGCTACCTCTACTGGTTGCGGAAGAAGCATAAGGGAAGTCACAAGGGACAGCTTATCCGTGAAAAGACCAGAATGCTCCACGGCAGAACCCGCTGGTACGCAGAGGTGCGCGAAGGTGGTAACACGCTGGAAGCGTACCAATGGCTCCCCACCCGGCAGGAACTTGACCGCCAACGCTACCGACGGAAGGGGGAAGCGGAGTCCCCGCACCCCTACCTGTCCGGCCACGCGCCAGCGGCAAGCGACCATCCACAGGGAGAAACCGGCCCAGATGAGCGGATATACACGGCAACGGTCGGGATAAGTAACCACACACGTGGCGAACCCCTCGACTTTGCCGAACAGCGACTCAGGGCAAAGGTGCGTGACGGCATGAAGTGCCGGAAGTGTGGTTCTCGGACAGACCTACATGTCCACCATACGGAAGGTATGAAGTCGCACGTGCTCAATAACCTGACCACGCTCTGCCGGACGTGCCATAAGGCCGTACACCGTTCGAGCCAACTACAAACCGTCTAATGGAGAGCCGGGTGCCGCGAAAGTGGCACGCCCGGTTCGGTGAGAGGGATGGCGCAAACCAGTCGGAGCAATCCGGCCATCGGCGGCGCTGTCCCTACTCAATACGACCTGATGATGGCCCTGGCCCGGAAGATCGTCAGCGGAGAGGAGGATGAGGCCGAGACGGTGGAGGAGGTCTTCGCCCAGGCCAGGGACACCGAGGCCGCTTCGGAAGAGTTCCTGGTGGACGACGGCTGGAAGGTCGTCGAAGTCGAGCCGGAGGCTGCCCCGGCCAACGGCAACGGTCACCACGCTGACGCCATCGGGCCGACGGTCGAGCTGGTCCTGGGTAGCGGCCACCACGCCAACGGGAACGGCAACGGCCATGCGCCCGCCCCGGTCAATGGGAGCGGCAACGGCCACCACGACGAGGCCCTTGAGCCGCAGCAGACGCTGTTCTCCTGGGCGGAGTTCATGGCCGAGGAGCCGGTGAAGCCGAAGGGCCGCAGCCGCAAGGTCCAGCTCGCAACGGCATCCCTGTTCGATTGGGCGCTTACCCTTGAACAGGAGCGGGAGAAGGAGTTGGTCGGCGCAGGCCGCTAGGCCGCTCAAAAAAGGGGGGGGTCGTCGCTGCGAGTGCGGCGGCCTCCCCCTGGCTTCCGATGTATGCGGCCTTTTTTGCGTTTGACGCTGACGATTTGCCCTGTGTGCCTGTCGGCACATCTCGCAGACCCTGATTACATCGCGGCTGTCGCAGGAGAAGCTGACGGTCTCGGGTTCGTCCCAGCGGATGGAAGGACGCCGGGTGCTGGTCTACGCAACGCACACCGGGACCAGGGACATCACCAAGCGGATGGACGACATCCTCACCCGGCACGGGTTCCGGGTGGCGGTGATGAAGGCCGACGCGGTGGCCCCCGAACGCCGTGAGGCGTGGGTCGCCGATAGGGTCAAGCAGGGCATCGACGTGATGATCTGCCACCCCCGCCTGGTGCAGACGGGCCTCGACCTCATCGACTTCCCAACCTTGGTCTGGTTCGAGACTGATTACAGTGTGTACGTCTCCAGGCAGGCGTCGCGCCGGTCGTGGCGCATCGGGCAGACCCGCCCGGTCAAGGTGGTATTCATGTCCTACAAGAACACCCTACAGGCCGACGCCCTCAAGCTGGTGGCGAAGAAGATGCAAAGCTCGCTGGCCGTCGAGGGAGAGCTGCCGGAGGACGGGCTGGCCGCCTACGGCGACGACATGATGATGGCCCTGGCCCGCAAGATCGTCAGCGGCGAGGAGGAGGAGGACGAGGACGAGACGATGGAGGAGGTGTTCGCCCAGGCCAGGAACGCCGAGAGCGAGGCCGAGGAGCTGTTGGTGGACGACGGCTGGAAGCTGGTAGAGAGCCTGCCGCGTGCTGGACACGGGGTCGAGCCGGAGACCGTCTCGGTGAACGGCAACGGCCACGCCGACGTCTTCGGCATCGGGCCGAGTATGGGTCTCCCGAAGCCTCCATTTCGCGAATAAGTATCTCTACCGCCGCGGGATCTTCAAAGTCTGGCTCAGCCGCATATGCCCCGCCTTGACAAGAGGTTACGTCAATAGGTGTGTAAACGACATCAGGCGGCGACCTTCTCAGCCGTTGATTCAATGGCGATTCCATCCGCATACTGTGCACCGAGATAGACGTCTTCGATCAACTCAGGGGCCTTCAGACGCCTGAAGCGCTGTTCGGCGACCATCAACATTTTCCAGATCACCGCTATCGCCCGATCGACCCTCTTGTAGCGCTTGGCGGCATCGGTCCGAAGCCTGAGGGCCGCGAAGGGTGATTCTACCGGGTTCGTCGTGCGAAGGTGCCCCCAGTGCTCCTTTGGGAAGTCATAGAAGGTGACCATGCGGTCCCAGTCCCGCTCCAAGGCCTCTGAGGCCGCCTCGTAGGAATGGTCGCCGCACCACCTGGTGAACACCGTCCTGAGCCGCTCAGCCTCTGTCCGAGTCGGCGCGTAGGGGATAGTACGCAGCATGAGCTTGGCCTGGTCCTGTTGTCGCTTTGGAAGCTTGGCGAGCACGTTTACGATCTTGTGGTTCCAGCAGCGTTGCTCTGCCGCCTGCGGATAGACGTTGCGCAGAGCTCCCCAGATGCCCAGGTGTCCGTCTCCAACCACCAGCCTCGGGCACTCCAGCCCGCGGCGCCTCATGTCCCTGAGCACATCGGACCAGTTCTCTGTGGACTCCCTGTATCCGGGAACAGCGCTCACCACCACCTTGCTCCCGTCGCTCAGGGCCGCCATCACCACCAGTACTGCCGCCTTCTCCTTCTCAAGACCAGCCTTGACGTAGACTCCATCCACCCACATGTAGACCACTTCCAGGTCATCGAGGGGCCGGCTGCGCCATTGGGCAAGCTCATCGTTCCACTTGGACTTCAACCGGGCCGCCGTGCTCGCCGATACCGGTGCGTCCTCTCCCAGCAGCCCCCGCAAAGCCAGATCGAAGTCGCCTTCGGATAGACCGTGCAGGTACAGCTCGGGGATCAACTCAGCAACCTTCCTGGTCCTGTTGACGAACAGCGGCAGCAGCCGGCTCTCGAACTGCTCCTCGGTATCGCGGACTCGCGGCCGCCTCAGCTGTATCGTTCCCGAACTCAGCGTAAGCCTCCGGGCTCTGCCGTATCCGTTCCGATAGCCGGTATCGTTGTCCGAGTCGGATCTGAGCGCCGACTTCGCCCTTCCCAGAAACGCCGTCACCTCCTCCTCCAGCAACTCCTGGATCAGCCTCTGGACCTGGCTTCGCACCCAATCCTCCAACTGCTCCCACTCCGGCCTTGACTCCGACCTACTCTCAGTGCTTTCCTTCCTCATGGGCGGTCTATCTCCTCTCTTGGGCCTCGAGACCGTGTTGTTCAGAGAGAAGGTACACCGCCTGACTGTTTACACACTTTTTGAAGATACCTCCTTGACAATACGAGCTTTGATTGTTTTGTTGGTAAAGGCGCAGCAACTAACTACAACCCGAACCGAGTAGGTGGAAGCTTAGAGGTGGTCTCGTTTGTCTGAACAGCGCTGCCCGGTTTGATAAGTGGAATCGCGCTGCCGTGCGTTAGGCCGCCGCGGACTCGGCAGGCGCTCTGTCAAAGAACTGGTCCGGCGTCATTCCCCCAAGGCTCGAATGGGGCCGTCCGGCATTGTAAAACTCGAAGTACCGCCCGAGTCCAGTTCTGGCTTCCGGGACCGATTCGTAGGCTCTCAGGTACACCTCCTCGTACTTGACGCTCTTCCACAGCCGTTCGACGAACACGTTATCCTTCCAGCTTCCCTTCCCGTCCATGCTGATCTGGATCCCATTGGTTTTCAGCAGGCCGGTGAAGGCGTCACTTGTGAACTGGCTTCCCTGATCTGTGTTGAATATCTCCGGCGCGCCGTGGCGTCCCAGGGATTCTTCGAGCGCCTCCACGCAGAAGTCTGTGTCCATTGTGACCGATACCCGCCAGGCCAGCACCTTGTGGCTATGCCAGTCCATCACTGCGGCTAGGTACACGAACCCCCTGGCCATCGGAATGTACGTGATATCCATTGCCCACACCTGGTTGGGCCTGCTCACCTCAAGCCCGCGCAGCAGGTACGGATACACCGTATGGCCGGGCCGTCGCCGGCTGGTGTTGGGCTTGCGGTACAGCGCCTCGATGCCCATCCGCCGCATCAGTGTGGCGATGTGTCTACGCCCGCAGGAGAGTCCCTCCTGGCGGAGCAGGCCTCGCATCATCCTACTGCCTGCAAACGGATACTCAAGGTGCAGCTCATCGATACGGCGCATCAGTCCGAAACCGGCTTCGCCCACCGACCGTGGCCGGTAGTAGATGCTCCCGCGGCTGATGCCCACTGCCTTTGCCTGGCGGGCGAGAGGCAGCTTGTGATCGCGGTCGATCATCGCCTTGCGCCCGGCAATCCCGCCTTCGTGAGCGCGGCCTCTAAAAAATCGTTCTCCAACGCAAGCTCACCGATCTTAGCGTGAAGGACCTTCATATCTACCGGCTTTTCAGCCTGCCCTGGCCCGGCGCCAAATAACTGCGCCGCACGATCCAGCAACTGGGTCTTCCATTGCGTGATCTGGTTCGGGTGCACATCGAACTGGCTTGCCAGCTCCGAAAGTGTCCGGTCGCCGCGCACTGCGGCAAGAGCCACCTTCGCCTTGAACTCTGCCGAGTGGTTACGGCGGGGTCGTCTGCTCATCTCTCGCTCCTGTCTCCGAGAGCACTATCATGCCCTCAATCAGGCAGCGATTCCACTTATCCCCCTGTTCAGATTTCCGGAGCCACTTCTTTCTGCTGTAACACGGTAACGAGATCGGACTTGCTGGGCTCAGGCGATTCCTCCGGGAGTAGAAGCTCCAGATTGATCGTGTTCTCGCTCGGAGAGAAGAACGTTGCGAACTCCGTGTACCCCAGGTCGACCAGAACCTGGGCTGCGATTTCGGCACGGCGGCTCTGGTCCGCGATCGAGATCAATCCGCCTCCAGTGAGCACGACATTTTTCATATCTGTGACCTGTCCAGGCACTTCTCCGGTGAAACGGATGTGGCCTCTGGTGCTGGGTCCTGCAGTGCCTGAGGGCGAATCCATCCATACGGCGGAAATCTGATCCGGGAACTGGATCAGGAGTCCTTCTGCATATTCTGCAAAGGCCTCCTGGAAGGCTAATGCGCTGTCGATCTCTGCTAGTGGGAGTCCCGTCTCAGCCGCGAGAATGGCATTGTCAGGTGCTGGTACGGTATCCGGGTCCTGACGAACAATGCCAGGGTCAGTTTGGTCATCGTGTTCCGCGACTTCATCAACGGCATCCCCTTGCTGGTCTGAATCTTCATTGGCGGAGCCTTGATTCCCCGATCCGGCAGAGTCATCGGACCCGCTTCCAAGCGGCACGGCCGCCACAGCTCCGGCGATTGCGACCAGGACAACGAGCGAGAGCACTATCATCTTGATTGGCATCGTCTTGATTGTCATGTTAATCCTCCTCAGTACGAGTATTTGGTGCTTTTGTGAACTTCCTCGCCACTCCTCCTTTCGACAGTGGCTCATTCAACGATAGGAGGAGAGATGAGCCGGGCGCATGACTAATTGTTACCATTTCTGGCGCGAGTTTTCGGGGTGTGGGTACAGGGAAGGCGTGAGGGAGCCCCAAGGTCGACGGGAGGATGCTCCTACGAAGGAGGCACAGCGGCTGACCTGCGCAGGCCACGACCACAAGGGGTCCTCACTCCTGGCTCGTCGCGGGCGTTGCGAACGCAACCACGCAGGGTGTTGGGGTTGAGCCAGCGCTAGCTACCGAATCTCCCCGCTTGTGAAATCCTGGACCGCCAGTTACAACGACGGGATCGTGCCTGGGAAGGTGCCACAGGAGACAGGGCGACGGATTCCCCTTAAGCTACTGGCCAGTGCTCCGCTCTAACCGACTCCTCGTCTAGTTGCCCCGCCGACTTGAGCGTCCACCCGATCACCGAAGGGGCTGTGGGAAGTAGGAGTACGGGTCAACGTCTTTACAGTTGCCCCCTGTTCCAGCAACCGCCGCGCGATGTACTTGCCACTGTAGCCAAAGGCCCCAGTGACGACCGAGAGACTAGATCGGCTCATTGCCTTCCTGACCTCCGAGATCAGCAATGGCTGCAACAAGGAGCGCGAGGGCTGTTGGCAGGTAGAACATGCCGATCGAAGCTATCGCTACAAAACAGAATCCCAGAAGCACGACGGCGGGGCTCCAGAGGAGTATCTTGCGCATCGTCGTCTGTTGGAGCCGAAGGCCCAACAAAGTGATGGCGGTCAAGAATATAGGCACAAGCAGCAACAGGACGACATGCAACCCATTCTCCGCTATCAGAGTAGAGCTCATCCAGGTCCGCTCGCCGACAGACTCACCAGGGAGTGCTGGAGCTACTGACTCACCCTGGTACACCGGCACGAACGCAAACCCGATCCCCGCAACCCAAGCAAAGGCATGGGCGATCCATGCAGATACCGTCGCTACGCCGATAGACCTCAGATGTCCCTACGTACCAAGCGCTACTACGTTTCGTGCATCGGACTCCCGGATATCACGGAGCGCCTGAATTGAGATGGCTAAATCCCGGCTAGAGGAGACCCTGAAGTGGGGAGAGCCCAGCTATCTCGCCAAGGGCGGTAGCACCATCAGAGTGGACTGGAGGGACAGAGAGCCAGACCAATACGCGATGTACTTCAATTGCAACACGTCGCTGGTCGACACCTTCAAAGCACTCTATGGAGATGTGTTCACATTCGAGGGCAACAGGGCGATCGTGTTCGGCGGAACCGACCAGTTACCAGCCGACAAGCTGAAGCACTGTGTCTCGCTCGTGATTATTCTACCATAGGCTCTTTGCTGACGACCTCGACCAGCCGGTACTGTCCTTTCTTCATAACTACCCTCAATCTGTACACGTATCCTTCCTCGTATTCGAACCCCTCGACCTTGCGGTAGGTAACCATGCCGTTTATCACTAGCGACTCCCTCGTTTCCGGTCCGACGGTCACCAGCATATTTTCGGGTATCCCTTTGGTGACGACACGACGAGGCGATGGGCTATGTTTGGTCAGCCACAGGTAGATGGCTACAGAGAGGGCTATGCAACTGAGGACGATTGCCAACATCAAGAGTGCTGTATCCATTATGTTTCCTACGTGAAACGGCCCCAGCGATTAAACCGGAGCCGCTAGGTTAAGACCGACCGCTGGCACTACTGATAGGCACAGAGGACAGTGGGCCACGCTTAGCGAACTCCGGTCAAGTCCGTAGCAGTGTCCCAGGTCCCTCCCCAAAGTCAGGAAATCGAAGTCCATTGATCTGGGGCGGCCCCAGCCCTCTGTCGAAGTCTGGGCGACGCTTCGTTTCCGTCTTCAGCGCACGTAGCCAATAGGTTTGCTCGGCGTGCCAGGCATCCAGCATTGTCCATCCAGCGGGTGACTCGTAACGGTTCTGCTCCGCAGTCAGTAGCCCACCCAAGCTTAGGTGAACACCGTCCCACTCTTCCGATGCAGCTCCCCAATTCGGCACCAGGCGGTCGTCCTCTCTACCCCTTGCAGGATAGCTGACGCATAGGTCATGCCAATCCGACGGGCCATGAATCTCGTACACTCGCACGCTCTCAGGAAAGCGGACAGACCACCACGCCAGCGGGAACTTGCAATCGTAGTCACCCACCCGGTTATCATAGGCTACAAGTTTCGACGTGAGGTACGGACCGTATAGAGTCGATGTGATCTGGTTTCCGTAAGGCTTCTGTGCGTAACGCTCCCAAGGCCTCGGTGGGTTCCCCGGTTGTTGCCACGCCATGGTATCCGGCGGCGTGCCATAGATGAACTCGTCCGGAGTGCCGTGTATCGAGAGCCAAGTCTGCCTATCAAGGTCTACATCGTGGAACCACCATTGGGTATCAGGGCTTTCGATGAGCGTACGCGCCTGGTCTACCTGTCCCCTTGCGAGAGTTAGTATCCCAGGCGCGACCAAATCATGGTTGGAGTTGTACCTAAACACGAAGTTGACGCAGGCTGCGGCCATCCGTAGGCTGGCATTCGGGTCTGCTACGACGTCTGGCGTGAGGCCAGCTTCGTCAAACGCGACTACAAAGGCACAGCCAACAACGGAATTCAGAAGATGGTCAACCCGAGTATCAGTATCGTCCATTAGACAACCAGTTTAAGGCTTACTAGCCGTCGCAGTCTACGTCCCTACCTGAACCGGTCAGCCCCGAATAGGTGACACCGTCAACGGTCAGTCGCCCTATTGAGAGATGGACATACCGCTTTGTGGTGCCGACCTCGCATGGCGCGTTGATGGGGACCACAAATCCAAGTCGAGAATAGAGTTGCGAGGAGCGGGGACGTGAGATCAGCGCACTTCTGACCTCCTGGCTACAGCGAGTGGAACATTCCCAGGCTGTGGGTGGCGGGACTCTATGCGAAGAGTCCCCGGAGGGGAAATGAGCCCAGGACCCGTGCATGTGGGTAGTTGGGACGTCGCCCGTCAGCGGTACACTTGGTCGCGTCTACCGACCCTCACTACCAGGACACGCAAAGCATCGTCCTGAATGTCGCATATAACGCGACAATCCCCTACCCGATAACGCCATAACCCACCCAGTGGGCCTGTGAGCGCTTGCCCGACGCTCCGGGGGGCGTCCAATACCGCAACCCGCTCGTCCATGTAATTGATGATGCGCCGAGCCGTATCTCTGTCGAGCCTCCGAAGCTGGGTTCTGGCCGTGTCGGTGTACTCAATCCTCCAAGCCAAGCTCTGCCCTCACGTCAGCGGCGGCATGTATCCCTTCCTGGCCTTTGCGGATGCGTTCGAGAACGTCCGCGGCCAGGTAATAGTCCTCGATGTCTTCGAGCCCACGGTCAATGATCTCACGCAGGTAGAATGCCTTGGTTCGCCCGGTCTGCGATGCCAGCAGAGCAAGCCGCCGCTCGGTGTCGGGCGACAATCGAATCGAGGTCGCCATGTCGCTGTCCTCCGTTGTTGTGATGGGTGTATTCATTGTATCACAAATGGTTGCCACCGTCCTCCTCGGGTCATATAGCCACACAGTTTCTTTGAATTACCTTCGTTCCACGAGTTGACCGAGCCCATCGGGTCCTGCTACCACGAAGGGACAGTTTGCGCGCGAGCCGTAGGACGCTGGCCCTCTCGATCCGCCAATGCGTGAGCCGGGCGGGCACCTACGTATCTTTGGCGATGCTACGTCCTCAGATTCCCATGCCGGTCGAGTTCGCTACCGCACCCACGCAGGTCCATCCTCCCCAGAGGAATTGGTGCCTGGTCTTAGGCCATCGGAAACTGCCTACGAAAGCGAAACCACAGACCTGATACGTGAAGGTGAAGTCCTGGGGCCGAAGCCGGACTATCAGCGCCAATAGCAGCAAGTCTAGCGGCAGCAACGCCAGTCCTACTATCGGAGCAAACAGCAAGGTCGGGAAGCCCCAGAGGTCAAAGGCTTCCATCACAATGATGATCGGTGGGATGGGCGCTGCACCGACAACAGCGAACCACCGTTCCGCGTTGGTCTTGAAGAGCGGGAGGGGGAAACGCCTCGGCTCCGCCAGGCCAGCCCAGATCGGTTGGGACCGGCACCCGTAGAGGAACAGTGTCACATACATCGGTGCCAGGAATGTCACCCCAGCAACCAAGTCCCACGGAAAGCCCTCCATGGGTTCCACCGACCGCATGGCAAGGTCCAACTGTTCTGCTAAGATGAGGTTGTAGGCGATGTCCCAAGCGAGGAGTGCCGGCATGAATACCCGCCAAAAGACCGCACTGAATATGCGCCGCCGGGAGACGAACCCGAAGACGCCGACCAGCGCTGTGGCGGCCATCGGTACGTCCAGCACGTCGAACGCCGTTGGACTCTCACTGAGTATCGACAGGGCGGAGCCAAAGAGGAACATCGCCAGCAGCAGAAGATATGCGTACCAGGCGATCTCCGGGAGCCGCGGGATTGCGATGACTCTACTGAGCATGTCAACTTTGTACTGCGGATCGGTATTCATTGTCAACGAGTCCAACCCTACTATGCTCGCTCCCTTCTCTGTAACTACGCATTATTCCGCCACGTGAGCTGGGGCATAGTGATTCTTTCTATATTTGGACGGAAAACCCATATTCATAGGCCATGAATATGCGATAATCCAACTGGGATTTTTGGCCTATCGGCCTGGAATCCTGGGCTTGGATTCTTTAGCCCGAATCCACCGAAGGACACCGATGGACGGCGTGAGGAAAGCGGAAGGGGGGGTGAGGGAGCTACAGGGGAAATAGCCTGGGTTCCATTTGGGGTAGGGAGGTCGGCGGACGGTCTTCATCGCCGCACAGGGGCCCCTATGGCCGTCTGCGGGAGCTGCGATGCGGGGGATGGCGAGAGAATACGCAGCAGGGAACTCTCTCGGACCGGGCTGGCGCGAGTCTGCGGGGATCTTCGGTTGTCCGGTGGGTGGGTCGCCGACGGTGCCGTCAGGCCGGGAGTGGAATGGCTCGCAGCCGGGCCAAGGCGCGGCTGAACTTCTCAGCCCAAGGCCAGCGATCCGGAAGATGCAGGGTCAACCGGCGTGCCGAGCGGGTGAGCCGTCCGGCTAGGGAGAAGAACCGCCGCCGGAGGGTCTTGGTGGTGGCTATCCGCTCTCCCAGACCGATCCGCGCCGTCCAGCGGGCCAGGTTGTGGGCCATCGTCTGGACGGCCAGCCAGGCGCCGTTGGCGGCGAAGCGGCCCGAGGGGAGATGGTTCAGCCCGACGCCGTACTTGAGGTCGCGTATGGCATTCTCGATCTCGGCGTGGCGGCGATGGTCAGCCTCCAGTTCGAGCAACTCCCCGTCCCGGTCGGTGATGAAGCCGTGATAACTGTATTTGGCGAAGAGGGCCAGTTGGGAACCGGGCGTCGGCTTCACCCGCCGGACGATGAGCCGTACCGGCGCGGCGTCTGCCTCGGCCTGGAAGGGGGTGCAGGTGATCTCGGCCACATCGGCGGCACCGTCCATCCAGTAAGGAATCGGCGTCCAGGCATCTTCGGGTATCGCCTCGATGAGATTGTGCAGGCTTTTGTGCTGGCGGATGGTGATGGAGTAGCGGACATTGATCCGGCGGCAGACGGCGACCACGGCGTGGGTATAGAAGCCGCTGTCGGCACGCATGGTGAGCTGCCCGCTGGCCCCGCCGTAGCGAACCCGGCTCACCGTTTCACGCAGGAAGTGGGCGGCGCCGCGAGCGGTGTTGGCCCGGCCCTCGCGCAGCCGGGCCATCAGCACGTCGCCTGTGCCGGCGGCGACGGCCAACAGCGGGTGATAGCCCCGCTTGCCGGTATAGCCGTGGTGGCGTGCGCCCTCCTTGGCCAGTCCGTAGGTCTCGCAGATGGTGGAGTCCAGGTCAATGGTCAGGGGCCCGTCGCCGGGTCCCGCCCCGGCCTGCCAAGCCCGGGCCAGCAACTCGCGGCTCACCCGGTCGAGTTGACGGACGTGGCCCCACCGGAAGCTGCGCAGGAAGGTGCCCAGGGTGGATGGCGCCTTCACCGTGCCGCCCAGGGTGCTGGCCGTCCCCCCGGTGCGCAACACATCGGCGTCGTCAATGCAGTCGCCCCCAGCCAGCGCAGACGCCACCAGCGTCATCATCTTGTCGCTCGTGTTCGCCCGCCCCGGGGCATCGCCCAGGTCGAGGCGCTGCCGGACGAGTTCGGGCAGGCCGAGGTGCCGCGCCAGGGTGGCCGGAAGGAGCAGCCCGGCATTGGCCACCAAGCGGCGGTCGTCGAAGGTGATTTGGATTCGGTCGGGGTGGTTGCGTGGCAGCATCTATTGGGTGCTCCTTTTCCAGGGTCTGTTTTTTGCTACAAAACCATTATCCCAGAAGCACAGGAGCACCTTCTTGCTGCTTCAGGACGCTAACCCGACGCCCTCCTTCGGTGGATTCGGGTTTAGCCTTACATTGCTTCTGATGGCACTTCGGCCCGCTTCTCGTGACGGCGGCGTCTACTGAGACGCCCTAAGACGAAGAGCCACCGGCCTTCTTCGACTTCTCCACCAGCTCCGCAGTACCATTGCGGTGGTGGCGGTTGCCAGTCATATCTTGTATGCGGAAGGGTGATACATGAATGAGAGCGTGATTCGTACCGATGGGTTGACGAAGCGATATGGCGACATCCTTGCCGTAGACGACCTCTCGCTGGAGGTGCCTCTCGGGCAGGTCTTTGGGCTTCTCGGTCCCAACGGATCGGGCAAGACGACCACCATGGGCATGCTGCTTGGGTTAGTGAAGCCAACATCGGGCAGCTTCAGCCTGTTTGGTGGAAGTACCTCGCATCAGAATGCGCTCCATCGTGTCGGCGCCATAGTGGAGACCCCCTCCTTCTACCCGTACCTGTCAGGCCGAGACAACCTGGCCTACTACCAGGGGATCATACGGAGAGGCAACCGGAAAGAGCTGGACGACTTGCTGAGCAAGGTGGGCCTTGCCGACCGCGCAAAGAGTCGCTTCCGCACCTACTCCCTGGGCATGAAGCAGCGCTTGGGGTTGGCCTACGCCCTGCTTGGCGACCCAGAGCTCCTGTTCCTAGATGAGCCGACCAACGGCATGGACCCTGCGGGCATGGCCGAAGTGCGGGAGATGATCCGGGGCCTTGGTACAGGCGGGCGCACGGTGTTGCTGTCCAGCCACCTGCTGCACGAGGTCGAACAGGTGTGCGACAGCGTGGCCATTCTCTCCAAGGGCAAGCTTATCGCCCAGGGGAAGGTCGCCGACCTGGTGCATTCGCGAGCCGGCGAGCGGGTGCGCCTGCGAACCACCGACAATGCGAAGGCCGTCGAGGTGCTGTCGGCGCTGGAGTGGGTGGGGGACGTAAGGATAGAAGGCGAGGCCGTGATAGTGGAAGCTCCGAGTGAGCGTTCGTCGGAGCTGAGTGCTGCTCTGGGCCGGTCTGAGGTCTACATCACGGAGATGGCGGCCGACGAGATGTCCTTGGAACAGTACTTCCTGGACATCACGGGCGACGGCCAGAAGGAGACCGGATGATCGTCCCGCTACTCCGTCTCACCCGCTGGGAGTGGTTCAAGGTGCGGAAGCGGTGGATGCCGTGGATTCTCCTGGCCATCGCGGTGGCCATGACCCAGCTAGTCCTATGGGGCAGCTACTCCGAGTACCACAATGTCCGCAGGTATGAAGGTGTGTTTTATAGCATCGAGTTAGCTGGCGAAGAAATCGTCCGTTTGTCATGCGTGGACATAGTAGAGGACACCGTCGATGCCAAACTAGCGGTCCTCCCGGAAGAGACCCGGCAGCACGCTATTGAGGACGTGGAGGAGAGGAAGGGTAGTAGGCCTAGTTGTGAAGAGGTCCTCGAACAGAGCGCTGAGCAGTACGCCAAGTGGCGTGGCTTCCACCGTGAGGGCCTGGTACTTCCGAGCAGCCTCTCCAATGGCCTCGGGGTCGCCCATAGCATCGGGGTCATTCTCATCATGATCCTGGGTGCATCGGCAATGGGAATCGAGTATGGCTGGGGCACCTTACGAGCGGTGTTGACCAGGGGTGTCAGCCGCTGGCAGTTCCTGGGGTCGAAGGTACTATCGCTCCTGCTGTTGAGCGCTGCGGGGTTCATCATCGTCGGCATGACCGTCATCGCGAGCAGCCTGATCGCCGCTTCGCTGCTTACGGACGACGGCGGGGGGCTCGCCGATGCCGGCGAGTGGTCCACGGCGGCGGTGATGTTCGGCAAGGCGGTCTACGGGCTGGCGCCATACGCCATCCTGGCACTCTTCCTGTCGGTCCTGACCTCATCGTCGAGCATGGGCATCGCCCTCTCTCTCGCATACTTCTTCGCCGAGTCCATACTGGTTGCTACCCTGAGTGGTCTGTTCGACTGGTTCAGCAACGTGACCGACTTCCTGCTGGGTCCCAGCGTTACCTCATGGATGACCGAGACGGGCGTCCGCACGACGGGTGAGGGAGCCATGTTCCCTCTGAGTGATCCGTCGAGTCAGCTCCACGCCTTCTTCGTCGTTGCGGCCTACATCATTGTTCTCGGCGCGGCTGCCTTCTGGCTCTTCCAGCGCAAGGACATCGCGGGAGCGAGGGGCGAATGATCATGTTGGTGCTGCGCCTCACCCGCTGGGAATTCTTCAAGGTTCGCAAGAGATGGATGCCGTGGATTCTTTTGGCTGTGGCAATTGTGGTTGTTCAGGCCACTCTGTGGGGTTTCTACAGCTCGTACGGGAACGTGGGTAACGAATACGCCTCTGGCTACCCTGGAGTGCCTGATGCACATGGAAGGGTTCCCATAATCAGGATCACATGCGCCGATGTCCTGGACGGGACCGCGGCTGCCAAGGCGGAGAAGGTCTCTGAAGAGTTCCGAGAGGACGCCCGCAAGACGCCACTACGGCGGGAGCGTTGTCTGGACATCGTTGAACAGATAGCGGAGGACCGCGAACGTCACCGGGAGTTCTTCGTCCTTCCAGGCGGCCTCGCCAACGCCCTCGGAGTCGCCCATTACATCGGCGTTCTCCTCGTCATGATCCTGGCAGCGTCGGCAGTCGGCGCGGAATACGGCTGGGGCACCTTGCGAACAGCATTGACGAGGGTACGGGGCGCTGGCAGTTCCTGGGGGCGAAAGCGTTGTCTCTCGTGCTATTGAGTGTTGCTGGGCTGCTTGTCGTATCCCTGACCGTCGTGGTCAGCAGCCTGATCGCCGCTTCACTCACACTAGGCGACGGCGGTGGGCTGGTCGGTGCCGGCCAGTGGTCAACGGTGGCGGTGATGTTCGGCAAGGTGGTCTATGGGCTGGTCCCGTATGCCATCCTGGCGCTGTTCCTCACGGTGCTAACCGCATCGTCGAGCATGGGAATCGCCATGTCTCTTGCGTACTACTTCGCCGAGCTCATACTCGTCCGCATCCTGGGTGGCCAGTTCGACTGGTTCAGCAATGTCACCGACTACTTGCTTGGAGCCAACACCACCGCCTGGATGACCGAAACCGGGGTGGTGACGACCGAGGGGGGCCTGTTCTCCGTCAGCGACCCGCCTGGTGAGCTGCACGCCTTTCTCGTCCTGCTGGCTTACACCCTGGTGCTCGGCGTCATTGCCTTCTGGCTCTTCCAGCACAGGGACGTGGCAGGAGCGAGGGGAGAATGATCGTCACGGTACTACGCCTCACCCGTTGGGAATTCTTCAAGCTCCGCAGAAGGTGGATGCCCTGGATACTCCTGGGCATCGTCGTCGCCATCACCCAGATCTTCCTCTGGGCCAGTTACTACGAGTACGTCGTCCGTGTGCCCTTCCATGAGCAGTCCTTCTTCAATCTTGCTGGACCGGTGATAGCCGAGGACGGCAGGCGCGCCGTCATCCCGATCTCGTGCGTCGAGATATGGGATGGCACTGTTGACGACAAGGTGGCGCGAAGCGCCCCGGAGCTGATGGATGAGACGCTTGAACTGGTGAGGTCCATGCGCGAGGATCATTGCCCTTCGTCCCTAGAAGGCGCGGCTTGGTTTCGTGAGAACACGCGGCTAATCATTGCTCTACCGAACAGCATCTCGAACAGTTTCGGGATTGCTCAAGGAATCGGCAGCATCTTGATCATGATCCTGGCCGCGTCAGCAATGGGAGGCGAGTACGGCTGGGGCACGTTGCGGGGCGCGTTGACCAGGGGCATCGCGCGCTGGGAGTTCCTGTCGGCGAAGATGTTGTCGATACTGTTGTTCATCGGCATGGGGTTGATCATCGTGGGCCTAACCATCGTGCCCAGCAGCCTTGTAGCGACGTCCTTGGCGTTCGACACCGGAAGCGGACTCGCTGGCGCGGGCGAGTGGCCCACCTTGGCGATCATGTTTGGCAAGACGGTCTACGGCTTGCTGCCGTACGCCATGTTGGCTCTCTTCCTGTCGGTGCTTACCTCTTCGTCGAGCATGGGGATCGCCATCCCCCTTTCACAATCAACAACAAACACTGCGGTACTCATGGGCAGTGGGGCTGAGTGCATCGGAGGGCGGCGACGCCGAGACTTCCAGTGCGCCGTGATATCCGGCGCTGAATCCCCTGCTTAGAGGGGAAGAGCTTGGGGATAGAGCCCAGGGTCAACCTACTCACCTCAAAGCGAAAGCCCAGGGGGACAATAGCATGTCGGTGAAGCGGAGGATGTCGGAAAGCGTGTAAGGCATGGCTCCTCAAGGCCCGCGCGATATGGTGAAGGCTGGACTGCCTGAAGCCCAGCCCCCAGCGGTGTAATGTACCGCACGCCGCCACGACGCTTATGGTCCGACCTCTGGTGGATGGGCGATGTGGAATGGCCCCATTCAAAGGAAGCGTATGTAGCGCAACCGTTATTAGCCCACCCTGCCCTTATCCGCGTGGATTCTTCAGTACACGACCCGCGAACTCGCTGGACGCGCTTGGACGAGAGAGTCCTAAAGGGGTGGGTGATCGCCTACCTCCGCTCTGTACCCAACCCCAGCTCCCCTGAAGCCCTCTGCCGCCCTCGTCCACCTAACCTTGCAAGCAGTATCCCAAGCTCGTACATCACGATGATAGGCAGCGCAACCAGGGTCTGGTTGATCGGGTCGAACGTCGGAGTGATAATGGCGCCCAGGAGGAACGCGACCACGACAGCGTAGCGCCGGTTCCTGGACATGAGCCGTGGCGTCACGATCCCGATCTTCGATAGGAAGAACGCCACGATCGGAGTCTCGAAGACGATCCCCATCCAGAAGAGCAGCGTGAGCATCAGGCTCGTGTAGTTGCCGATGCGGATGTACGGCGTGGCCACGTCGCTGCCGAAAGAAAGCAGGAACTCCACCGCTGGGGGGAACAGCACTCGATAGCCGAACGCGGCGCCCAGCAGGAAGGCGATCAGCGCCCCTGGCACCAGCAGGTATAGGTAACGCCTCTCAGTGCCGCTCAGTCCCGGAGCCACGAACATTACGATCTGGTAGAGGACGAACGGGAACGACAGAACCAGCCCTCCCAGCAGTGAGACCTTCATCGCGACGCCGATGAACTCGGTCAGATCAGTGTAGATCGGTTTCCCCGAGGGGATCGCAGCGAACCCTTGGGCGGGCTTCATCAGCAGCTCCAGTATCTGCTGGTGGAACACAAACGAGACCACCGTGCATACCAGCACGGCGGCTACGGACCAGGTCAACCGGCGGCGCAACTCCACCAGGTGCAGCCCAACCGGCAGCCTCTTGTTATTCACTGCTGCCCGTCCTTGTCTGGCTCGCCGTCGGTCGCCTTTTCGCCCGCGTCGCCGAGGTCCGACGGCCCGGACCGCACTGGTCCCTCGTCCTCCGCGACCGCCGCGCCCGGGTCGTCCGGTCTGCCGTTTCCTGCCGCTCCCGCCACATTGTTAGGTCTGGGTCGCTCTTCGGCCGGTCCGTCGTGAAGCTAGCGCCCTGACTGTTCGCGAGTTGGACGTGTTGCGCCTGGTGGCTTTGGGACTCGGGACCAAAGAGATCGCCGTCGATCTCGACCTGAGTCCTCACACCGTCCGCAGCCACGTCAGCAACGCCCGCAAGAAGCTGAAGGCGAATACCAAAACTCGCCGCCCAACGTGGCCGTATTGTCTAGCCGCCCCCAACCATTCCGCCTCCAGGTCATCTGACCTAGCATTCCGTTAACGCTTGCAAGAAATCATACACTGGGCACTCGACTTGACTGTTTTGACTTATTGTGGTAGATAGGCTTCATCGCTCGGGGTTTAACTTGATGAGGATGGAAGTTGTCTCAGGCTTGCTAGAATAGCCACCAAGACCTGCGGTACTCGCGGGCGGAGAGCCCCTCGGAGCCTGAGGTCGGCCGAAATGAGAAGTCCCCAGTACATAAGGGTAGGTGGCATATGTTAGGAGAAGATGATATGTACCAGGATCGAAGGCACCGTACTCCAAAGTTTGACGTAGGGGCTCCGTTAAATGTTGCACTGGCCGCAGGGATCTTGGCATTCGCAGTGGCCTGCGGCGCAGCTGCAGCCCAACCCGACTCAAGCTCGGATCAAGCGCTCGCGGCCGCCTCGGTACCCTCTGCGCAATCTGTAGACCCACCTGCCGATCATGTACCGGTATGGCAGCCAGACTACCCAAGGGACCTCGACCATATAGTGGAGACAGTGGGCTCCGTCTTCCTTCCGACATACCTGCCAGACGGTTATCGGCTCGCCGGCGCAGCCGTCAACGTGAACGACCTCCTCCCCGCTGGTCATAGATGGGAGGCGTCACTAGTCTACAGGAACGGCTTCCGAGGAATAGGTGGTGAACTCGTCGGTGAGTTCTTCATCTATCAATACCCTGAAGGCCGGGATGGTGTTGCGCCCATTGACTTTGAAGAGCTTACGATTGACGGCCTCACGGCCCGGCGTACCGAATCGCATAAGGGCCTTCCGGAGTTCCCGGCATTCTTCTTTCAAGTGGACGGTCGCTGGCTTTGGATATCCGTCTTCGGAGACTCGGAGGCTAATGTTGACAACGGTGAGTTGTCCAGGATTGCAAAGTCAGTCGACGAATTCAGCGGAAGCGATCCAGTGGACTGGCTGACTGTCGCCGGTGTGACAGAACATGGTTTCAATATTAGTCCCCTTGCTGCCCTGGAAACCGTCGTAGAGAAGAAGGGCACCGTGTACGTTCCGTCTTACTTGCCAAGTGAACTCGGGCTACATAGTGTATGGATTTCCGAGTATACGGAGGATATTGGGCTCCAGTTCCGGTCCCCGGATTACCTGGATGACGCTCATCTGGATGGGGCCACCCTCATGACGCGCAGCCACCCAATACAATACGCTGACCAAGTAGATGTCGGCGATTCCACCGGATACATCCACTGGGGCGTTTCCTCGTCAAACGTTAGCCTTGTGTTCGAGCACGATGGCCATTGGTTCGCGTTGGAGGTTTTTCCCGCATCTGACCCGGCTGTGCTAGACGAACTGATCAAGATCGCCTTGTCGCTATCGCAACATCCGCAGTCGTAATGCACACCAGATTGAGAGGCCGGTCAGACTAGAACCCACGTAGCCAGTGTTGGTACCACAGGCGCCCTGACCTCTCAGGTACGGCCTCTTTAGCGTTTGAGGTCCTAGTGTCCTGAGTTATGAAAGCATTGCAAAAGTACTTGCTGGGGTGTACCCTCCACGAAACGCTCATGGAGGTCACCATGGCCATCGGACGCCCCATTCCTCCCTTGCACCTTTCCTCCGACGAACGCGAGAGCCTCGAGCGCTGGAAGCGGCGTCCAACCACTGCCCAGGCGCTGGCTCTGCGATCCCGGATCATTCTCCGTTGCTCCGAGGGCAAGACCAATACCGTCGTGGCCGGGGAGATCGGTCTGGCCAAGCAAACGGTGGGGAAGTGGCGGGCCCGGTTCATCGAACGCCGCCTCGACGGCCTGCTTGACGAGCCGCGGCCCGGCGGCCCACGCTCCATCACGGACACCGATGTGGAGCGGGTCGTGACCCTCACCCTGGAGACGACGCCGGCGGATGCAACCCACTGGAGCACGCGCTCCATGGCTGCGCGTACCGGCCTGAGTCAGAGCGCCATCAGCCGTATCTGGCGGGCCTTTGCCTTGCAGCCGCATCGGACCGAGACGTTCAAACTTTCGTCTGACCCTCTGTTCATCGAGAAGGTCCGTGACATCGTGGGGCTCTACCTCAACCCACCCCAGCGGGCTCTGGTCCTGTGTGTCGACGAGAAGTCCCAGATCCAGGCCCTCGACCGGACGACCCCGCTGTTGCCCATGCGCCCGGGGCAGATCGAGCGCCGGACCCATGACTACCGTCGTCATGGTACGACCTCTCTCTTCGCCGCCCTCGACGTGAAGACGGGAGAGGTCATCGGCGCCTGCCACCGTCGGCACCGGTCCACGGAGTTCCGGCGCTTCCTCGACCGGGTCGATGCGACCGTACCCCCGGACCTCGACGTGCACCTTATCCTGGACAACTACGCCACCCACAAGACCCCCGCCATCCAGCGCTGGCTGGCCCGGCGGCCGCGCTATCACCTGCACTTCACCCCCACCAGCAGCTCTTGGCTGAACCAGGTGGAGCGCTGGTTCGCGGCGCTGACAGAGAAGCAACTGCGCCGCGGGGTGTTCCGCAGCACTCGGGAACTGGAGCAAGCCATCGAACAGTACATTGACCAGCACAACGCTGCCTCAAAGCCCTTCATCTGGACCAAAACCGCAGACCAGCTACTAGCTACCATCGCCCGATTTTGTCATCGGATTCATAACTCAGGACACTAGAGGGCCTCGTGTGGAATGTGAAGGGCGGAGAGATAATGTACCACCTGGGCGGTCGAGCGCTGAGGTGTGGCGTTTGAAAACTGTACCGCCTGTCGCCTTCAATCAGGAACGACAGAACCTGACTGAAGGTGGATTGGATGTACAAGGTGGGTATTTACGTCCGTGTTCGCAAGGCTTGTTTCGTCGAAGGGATGAGCGTCCGAGAGGCGGGCCGAGTGTTCGGGGTACACCGGGACACGGTGCGCAAGATGCTCGAGTACTCCGTGCCCCCAGGGTATCGACGGCAACGACCGGCTCGCAGACCGAAGCTCGATCCATATAAGGGTGTGATGGACCAGATCCTGGAGCAGGATCTGAGCTCACCGAAGAAGCAGCGTCACACCGCCAAGCGTACCTACGAACGGCTCAGAGACGAACACGGCTTCACCGGCAAGTACACGATAGTCAAAGACTACGTTCGAGAACGCCGTCGTCGGACCCGAGAGATGTTCGTACCACTGTCCCATTCCCCGGGACATGCCCAGTGTGACTTTGGCGAAGCGTGGGTGGTCATCGGCGGAGTGGAACGCAAAGCCCACTACTTCGCCCTGGACCTCCCTCACAGCGACGGGTGCTATGTGAAGGCGTATCCCGCCGAGACGACGGAGTCATTCTGCGACGGACACGTCTCCGCCTTCGCGTTCCTGGGCGGAGTGCCTCAGAGCATCCTCTACGACAACACCACGCTCGCGGTAGCCAGAATCCTGGGAGATGGTCGCCGGCAGCGGACCAGGGTGTTCTCCGAGCTTCAGTCCCACTACCTGTTCGAGGACCGGTTTGGCCGTCCAGGCAAAGGGAACGATAAGGGCAAAGTAGAAGGTCTGGTCGGCTATGTCCGCCGGAACTTCCTGGTGCCCATTCCATCGTTCGAGAGCTTCGATGCCCTCAATGCTCATCTGGAGCAACACTGCCTCAGACGGTTCGAAGATCGACTCCGCGGCCGCAACGAGACGATAGGAGAACGGCTGGAGCGGGACCTGGAGAAGTTGCTGCCTCTGCCGGCCGTACCGTACGACGCCAGCGACAAGCACGCGACGAGGGTCAGTTCTCTGTCCCTGGTCAGATACCGGACCAATGACTATTCGGTCCCGGTGGCCTACGGTCATCGGGACGTTCTGGTCCGCGGATATGTACACGAGGTTGTGATCAGCTGTGGCGCTGAAGTCATCGCCCGCCATCGGCGGTCCTACGATCGAGACGACTTCGTCTTCGACCCTCTCCATTACCTGCCGCTCCTTGAGAAGAAGACGAGGGCATTGGATCAGGCGGCGCCGCTGGTTGGATGGGAGTTGCCCGAGGAGTTCGGAGTGTTGCGGCGGCTGCTGGAGTCTCGGATGGGCAAGCGAGGAAAGAGGGAGTTCGCGCAGGTGCTCAGACTGATGGAGAACTTCCAGCCGGAAGAAGTCCACGACGCCGTACGAGACGCCATTCGACTCGGGGCTGTGAGCTTCGATGCTGTCAAGCACCTGGTGCTGTGCAGGATCGAGGGTCGACCGCCTAGACTCGACATGGAGTTGTACCCGTATCTGCCCAGGACCAACGTTGCAACAACCTCGACCAGGGACTACATGGCTCTCCTGGCGGGGAGCCGGTCATGACCAACAAGTCCACGATGTTGCTCGAACACAACCTCAAGCAACTCAAGCTCCCCACGTTCCTGAGGGAGTACGACAAGCTGGCATCCCAGTGTGCCAGTGAGGGAGCTGACCATCCGGACTACCTGCTGCGACTATCGGACTTGGAGCTGATCGACCGTCACCATCGCATGGTGGAACGTCGGATCAAAGCAGCCCGCTTCCCGACGACCAAGAGCCTCGACACCTTCGACTTCCTGTCTATGCCGTCCCTGAACAAGGCTCTGGTTCTGGAGCTGGCACGATGCGAGTACATCGAGCGCCCCCACAACGTCATCGCTCTCGGCAACAGTGGCACCGGCAAGACCCATATCGCCCTCGGTCTCGGTCTGGCTGCGTGTCAGAGGGGACTGTCCGTGGGCTTCACCACCGCCGCTGCTCTGGTTCACGAGCTGATCGAGGCCAGGGACGAACGGCGTCTGCTCAACCTGCAGAGAAGGCTCGCACGACTCAAGCTTCTGATCATCGACGAACTGGGCTTCGTGCCCTTGTCCAAGACTGGCGCCGAGCTCCTCTTCGAGGTGTTCAGCCAGCGTTACGAGCGTGGATCGGTCCTGGTGACCTCCAACCTGCCCTTCGTCGAGTGGACCGAGGTGTTCGGCTCTGAACGGCTGACCGGAGCTCTCCTCGACCGCCTCACCCACCATGTCGACATCCTGGAGATGAACGGGGACAGCTACCGACTCAAGCACAGCAAGAAGACTTCTGGCCGCCAGCTATCTGACTGAGCCTGATCTCCAACGCCCCACGAACCTTGATGCCCATTCTACGGCGTTCAGTGGTACAGTTTTGCTCCGCCCCGCTGGTACGTTTTCACACCGCCCTTGACAGTTGACCTCGATAACTTTGTGGCCACACCGAGCAAGGTGTCGAGCCAGCCCCGCTCCATATGAGCCGGTACCTTCGACGCCAAAGGTGGAGACCTGGCCCAGGCCGATAGCCCAGGTCTCCAGGTCCTCGTAGCCCTTGGCCGTCGTCCCTAGCCGGTATTCACCCAGGCGCGTTCCATGGTGGTCGATTGCCACAGCTACGTGTTCGTCCAGGTGCGTGTCAACACCAACGGTCACCCTGGCGACACCATCCAATCCGCTGCTAGTGGTCACAGACTGCCTCCTCGCTCTTGAGTGAGATGGCTCCAACAGGCCAGGAGAGCGGACAGGACTGCGACGGGGCCTTTGGCCAGGCTCCTATCAGGTCACTGCTCACCTGGTCGGTGGGCGGGTTGGGCCGCCTCGAGAACGAGGTCGACAGATCACATGAAAGGCACTGCGCCGGTCCCATTTCGGGTCAGACCCGACCCGAGAAGGCCCGGGAAAGATTATCGCAGTCCCAATTAGAAGTAAGCAAAGCAGAGGCCGCCGAGGAACGAAGCGAGCAGACCAGGTCTTTCGTCCGCACAGTGAAGGCGGCTGCCCGACGTAAGTACACCCCCGAAGAGAAGATCCGAATTGTTCTGGAGGGCTTCCGCCGCGAGGTCACGGTCAATGACCTGTGCTGGCGGGAGGGGATCAAGCCCCACTCCTACTACTCGTGGACCAAGGAGTTTATGGAAGCCGGTAGGGAGAGGCTATCCCCGTGATGCGGTCCGGGGCCACCCGTCACGAGGTCATGGAGCTCAAGCATCAGCCCTGGCTAGCCATCGCGATGGCGACATTAGGCCCGTCAGCTAAGGATCTGAAGTGACTGATGCTAGCGACTATAGTCTTACGTGGTATCAGGGCTCTCAGCAAAGGCTGACGAATCTGCAGGCGGGACGTTCCATCACACAGAACGAAAATGTGGCGAAAGCGTTCTCCCACAGACCTTCACTTGTCTCAATGACCGACGGAGGCGAAAGCGAGTCTCTATCTGAAGGATGGAAGGTGAAGCATGACGGCGTCACGCCTGGCTATCTGTATGTCGTTGCCGATGAAATTGGTCCTGGCGATGTGCGTCCACACCCCCACCCAGTAAATGCCGCCTCCTGGGAGTGGCTGCCTATACGGGAATTGAAGCTGGAATTGATCGAACAGACTTTCGTGACGGACAAAGAAGACTCACCGACGAAGAGATCGCAGAGCTGAGGAAGAAACAGAAGGAGAAGGGAGAAGAGACGTTTGCAGAGTGCCTTTTGTCGAAGAGCTTAGACCCGGAGAGGCCTGCAGTCTCTTCAATTGGAATGCAAGAAGCAACTTGGACCTGAAGGTCACGCGTAGACGACGGTTCGGGAGATACGCTAGCAGACGAACTTCCTAAGGTAGTGGAACCGGTATCGCAAGGGGCTGGTCGAAGCCGCTGAACGTGTATGTCTTTCTGACGGTCTGATCGTACCCTTCCTCGCCTGACGGTATCTTACTGAGCTCCCACACGACCCTGCCCCTCGTACGGTCCTCGCCGAAGCAGACAATCTTCATCGGCTGAAGCGAGTGCCCTGGCGACGGATCGACAGTCAGGTCAGTGGACCCAGGCTCTCCATCGAACACCACCATGTCAATCAGACCATCAGGCAGGTGGCCTGTGGGGTCTTCACACCAATTCTTGTCCGGACCCAGGACTTCCTCCGGCTGGCTCCATCGATTTTGATGAAGCCAGACCACTCTCCTGAGAAGCCCGTCTTGAGCGCCGACCCACAGCTCTAGAGTATCTCTGGTCGTCATGAGAGGGCCGTCCGTCACCGTCCTGGAGGCCAGGTAGTGCTCTACCAGCTCGCCCTGAAGCACCTCCGCCGGCAATCTCCTGACCTCCTCGAACTCCTTACCCTGCAACCTTGTGCCCTTCCACGGAAGCCCTTCCAGATCACCGAGCGGAGCCCACGGGCCCACCGGTCGCCACTCTTCCTCAGATGCCCCCCCACCTGCCCGCCTGTACTGATCTCTACCGATCACTAGGCCGTCGCCGGTCGGAGGATCGGTGTCTGGGTCTGAGCCCTCAATCCATAGACCCTCATACTTAATTTGCTTTGGGTTATCCACTTGAATCAGATGCGCAAGGCGCAGACCATCGTTGCTCTCCACATCCATCCTGTATTGGAAGGTCTCGAGGGCACGGAGTCCGTTGTAAGCTTGGGCCACAGACTCTACCAGCTGTAGGCGCTGATCGGTCTTAAAGTTCCAGGGCTGAGTTAGCCAGACGGCAGTGGCCAGTAGCACGACCCCAACCGCTACGAACGCAGGCATTCTGGTCCTGTACAGCCACGGTCCGATAGCTGATGGACGACTCCCCATCTCCGTGTGCATCTGAGTACTCCATTTACCTTACAGGCTGGACTTTGTCACCTGCCCCCTAATTGTAACACAGAGGTGGTCTCGTTTGTCTGAACAGCGCTGCCCGGTTTGATAAGTGGAATCGCGCTGCCGTGCGTTAGGCCGCCGCGGACTCGGCAGGCGCTCTGTCAAAGAACTGGTCCGGCGTCATTCCCCCAAGGCTCGAATGGGGCCGTCCGGCATTGTAAAACTCGAAGTACCGCCCGAGTCCAGTTCTGGCTTCCGGGACCGATTCGTAGGCTCTCAGGTACACCTCCTCGTACTTGACGCTCCTCCACAGCCGTTCGACGAACACATTATCCTTCCAGCTTCCCTTCCCGTCCATGCTGATCTGGATCCCATTGGCTTTCAGCAGGCCGGTGAAGGCATCACTTGTGAACTGGCTTCCCTGATCTGTGTTGAATATCTCCGGCGCGCCGTGGCGTCCCAGGGATTCTTCGAGCGCCTCCACGCAGAAGTCTGTGTCCATTGTGACCGATACCCGCCAGGCCAGCACCTTGCGGCTATGCCAGTCCATCACTGCGGCTAGGTACACGAACCCCCTAGCCATCGGAATGTACGTGATATCCATTGCCCACACCTGGTTGGGCCTGCTCACCTCAAGCCCGCGCAGCAGGTACGGATACACCGTATGGCCGGGCCGTCGCCGGCTGGTGTTGGGCTTGCGGTACAGCGCCTCGATGCCCATCCGCCGCATCAGTGTGGCGATGTGTCTACGCCCGCAGGAGAGTCCCTCCTAGCGGAGCAGGCCTCGCATCATCCTACTGCCTGCAAACGGATACTCAAGGTGCAGCTCATCGATACGGCGCATCAGTCCGAGACCGGCTTCGCCCACCGGCCGTGGCCGGTAGTAGATGCTACCGCGGCTGATGCCCACTGCCTTTGCCTGGCGGGCGAGAGGCAGCTTGTGATCGCGGTCGATCATCGCCTTGCGCCCGGCAATCCCGCCTTCGTGAGCGCGGCCTCTAAAAAATCGTTCTCCAACGCAAGCTCACCGATCTTAGCGTGAAGGACCTTCATATCTACCGGCTTTTCAGCCTGCCCTGGCCCGGCGCCAAATAACTGCGCCGCACGATCCAGCAACTGGGTCTTCCATTGCGTGATCTGGTTCGGGTGCACATCGAACTGGCTTGCCAGCTCCGAAAGTGTCCGGTCGCCGCGCACTGCGGCAAGAGCCACCTTCGCCTTGAACTCTGCCGAGTGGTTACGGCGGGGTCGTCTGCTCATCTCTCGCTCCTGTCTCCGAGAGCACTATCATGCCCTCAATCAGGCAGCGATTCCACTTATCCCCCTGTTCAGATTTCCGGAGCCACTTCTCACCTGAAATGTCAATCGAGGTATCCTCAAAGGGTGTGTAAACAGTCAGGCGGTGTACCCTCTCTTTGAACAAGACGGGCTCGGAGCCCAAGAGAGGAGATACACCGCCCATGAGCAAGGGAATCACCGGGAGCGGGTCGGAGTCAAGGCCCGAGTGGGAGCAGTTGGAGGATTGGGTGCGAGGCCAGGTTCAGAGATTGATCCAAGAGTTGCTGGAGGAAGAGGTGACGGAGTTCCTGGGAAGGGCGAAGTCGGCCCGCCGGTCTGAGTCGGACTCAGACGCCGGCTATCGGAACGGATACGCCAAACCCCGGAGGCTGACACTCTCTTCGGGAACGATACAGCTGAGGAGGCCGCGGGTGCGCGACACCGAGGAGCGATTCGAGAGCCGGTTGCTGCCGCTGTTCGTCCACAGGAGCCGGAAGGTATCCGAGTTGATCCCTGAGCTGTACCTGCATGGCCTTTCAGAGGGCGATTTCGATCTGGCGGTGCGGGGACTGCTGGGAGAAGAGGCGCCGGTGTCGGCGAGCACAGTCGCGCGGCTCAAGGACAAGTGGAACGCCGAGCTTGCCGAGTGGCACGCCAGGTCCTTGGACGACCTCGAAGTGGTGTACATGTGGGTGGACGGGGTGTACGTGAAGGCTGGTCTCGAGAAGGAGAAGGCGGCGATCCTGGTGGTGATGGCGGCTCTGAGCGATGGGAGGAAGGTGGTGGTGAGCGCGGCTCCCGGCTACAGGGAGTCGACAGAGAGCTGGTCCGAGGTGCTCAGAGACATGAAGCGCCGCGGGCTGGAGTGCCCAAGGCTGGTGATTGGAGACGGACATCTGGGCATCTGGGGAGCTGGGGAGCTCTGCGCAACGTCTATCCCCAGGCGGCGGAGCAACGCTGTTGGAACCACAAGATGATGAATGTGCTGGACAAGCTACCCAAGCGACAGCAGGGCGAGGCCAAGCTCATGCTGCGCGCCATCCCCTACGCCGAGACCCGGGCCGATGCTGAACGACTCAGGACGGCGTTCAGCAAGTGGTGCCGGGACCGCTCCTACGATGCGGCCTCAGAGACCCTGGAGCGGGACTGGGTCCGCATGACCACCTTCTATGGCTTCCCCAAGGAGCACTGGGTTCACCTTCGCACGACAAACCCAGTCGAGTCGCCCTTCGCCGCACTGAGACTTCGAACCGACGCGGCGAAGCGCTACAAGCGGGTCGACCGAGCCATGGCGGTGATGTGGAAGCTGTTGATGATCGCCGAACAGCGCTTCAGGCGTCTGAAGGCCCCTGAGTTGATGGAGGAGGTCGCCGCCTGATAACGTTTACACACCTATTGACGTAACCTCGCCCGGGAACCACTGCCTCCTCAAGACGGCTGAACTCTCTGGCCAGGAACGATGCCGCTTCACGGGCCGCCAGACTGCGGCTCGTCTCCAACAGATCGAGGACTCGGTTGACTGGCAACTCCCGAACGGGCCGGGCATCCTGCGGCCCGGCTACCCGCAGTTTGTTTACGTCATCTGACGGGGCCAGCAAGACAACCGGATAGGCTTGACGGCCTTTCCGTGCCTCCCACAGCCTTCGTAGCTCCACATCGCTCGCTGCATCATTGAACCACAGAAGATGGTAAGCAGGCGTCTCCCAGACCGTTGCGGACTGCCCTGCCTGCGACGTCCAGTCGCGCCCAAGGCCGAATGTGGCTTCGAGGTATGCGGACGTCTGATTGGCGGTAGGTGAGGTCATCGACTCTCTCTTGATAGTTAGCTTAGGAGTACAATATCTTTGACATTATCCAAGTTTCGCTGTAGATTTGCAAGGGGTTGTTTTCTCGTCCAGATGCAACCCTGGGATACGTACAATGACGGTTAGCACAAAGCCCAAGCAATCTCTGGTCGGCATCGAGTTGGTCCGGCTGCTCGCCTATGAGGGAGACCGCATCTTCACGACGGAGCGGGCCAGGGAGCTCGCGCCGCGTGTAGGTCTGAAGGACTCCTACCTCACCGAAGCGCTGTACCACCTCCGTAAGAACGACTGGATAGTCTCCCTCCGGCGAGGACTCTATGCGCTCTCTCCCACGGTCCCTGGGGTTGCGGCCGCCCACGAATTCGAGATAGCCATGGCCTTGGTCGACCCAGCCATGATTTCCCACTGGTCGGCCCTGCACCATCATGGGTTGACGGAGCAGATACCGAGGGATGTGTTCGTCCTCACGACGACGGATGGCTGGGTTCCCCGTCCGAGGAAGGACGGGAAGGAGAGGGCCGGGGGCGGCTTCGTCGTCGGGGATACAACGTACCGGTTCATCCAGGTCAAGCCCGACTGCTTCTTCGGCGGTGAGAACCTGTGGGTCGGCGAAGCCCGTGTGCCCATGTCTGACCTGGAGCGCACGTTGCTGGACTGCCTCGCCATGCCCCAGCACTGCGGGGGATTCGGGGAGGCGCTCTACTCCTTCCAAGCCGCGATGCCTCGACTGAACATCGAACGCATCACAGAGTACGCCATCAGGCTGGGCGTGACCACGGCCAAGCGCTTGGGGTGGGCGCTCGAAGCCCAGGGGGTTCCCCCTTTCGAGTTGGAGGAGCTGGCGGCGTTGCCGATCAAGGGCTACCGCAAGCTTGATCCTACTGGGCCTCGCAAGGGGCCTTGCAACGGCCGTTGGATGGTGCAGGAAAACCTGCCAAGGATGGTTGAGGCATGAGACCACTCCGCACGCGCCTACAGGAAGCACGCCGACGCCTCGGCATCCCCTGGGAGGCGCTTGAACGCGACTACCTGCTGTCCTGGATCTTGGCTGGCATTAGCCAAGCGCCCGTGCTCCGCGACACACTGGTCTTCAAGGGAGGCACAGCTCTCCGAAAGTGCTATTTCGGTGACTATCGCTTCTCCGAGGACCTGGACTTCTCAACGCTGAAAGGGATTCCGACTGGCAACGAGATAGAGGAGTTGATAAGGGAGGTGTGCGGAACCGCCGTGCGACTACTGGACGAATACGCTCCTGTGGAGATCACTTGTGAGCGTTACCCCGAATCCACCGAAGGACACCGATGGACGGCGTGAGGGCAGCGGAAGGGGGTGGGTGAGGGAGCTACAGGGGAGATGGCCTGGGGTCTTGGGGTAGATGGGAGGCCGGCGGGCGGTCTTCAGTGGCCGCACAGGGCCCCTAAGGCCCTATGCGGGAGTTGCGATGCGCGGGAAGGCGAGAGGATACGCAGCAGGGGACTCTCGCGACCGGGGTGGCGCGAGATTGCGGGGACGTTGGGTCAGTTGCAGGCTGGCCGTCAGGCCGGGAACGGAATGGCTTGCAGCCGGGCCAAGGCGCGAGTGAACTGGGTTTCCCAAGGCCAGCGCCGGGGGAGATGCAAAGTGAGGCGGCGCGCCGAGCGGGTGATCCGTCCCACCAGAGCGAAGACCCGCCGCCTGAGGGTCTTGGTGATCACGGTCCGCTCGCCCAGACCAATCCGCGCCGTCCAGCGGGCCAGGTTATGCGCCATCACCTGGACCGCCAGCCAGGCGCCGTTGGCGGCGAAGCGCGCCGACGGCATGTGGTTCAGCCCGACGCCGTACTTGAGGTCGCGTATGGCGTTCTCGACCTCGGCGTGGCGGCGATGATCGGCCTCCAGTTCCAGCGTCTCCCCATCGCGGTCGGTGATGAAGGCGTGATAGCTGTATCTGGCGAAGAGGGCGAGCTGGGAACCGGGCGTCGGCTTCACCCGCCGGACAATGAGCCGCACCGGCGCGGCGTCCGGCTTGGTCTGGAACGGGGTGTAAGTCGTCTCGGCGACATCGGCGGCGCCGTCCATCCAGTAGGGAATGGGAGTCCAGTCCTCCTCTGGTATCGCCTCGATCAGATCCCGCAGCCTGGCGCGCTGGCGGATGGTGATAGAGAAGCGGACATCCATTTCCCGGCAGGCGGCAACGACAGTGTGGGCGTAGAAGCCGCTGTCGGCCCGCACCGTGAGTTGTCCCCTGGCCCCGCCGTAGCGCACCCGCCCCACCGTCTCACGCAGGAAGTGGGCGGCGCCACGGGCGGTGTTGGCCCGGCCCTCGCGCAGCCGGGACATCAGCACCTCGCCGGTGCCGGCGGCAATGGCCAGCAGCGGGTGATAGCCGCGGGCGCCGGTATAGCCGTGGTGGCGCGCTCCCTCCTTGGCCAGTCCATAGGTCTCGCAGATGGTCGAGTCCAGGTCGATGGTCAGGGGCGAGTCGCCGGGTCCGGCCCCAGCGGCCCAGGCCCGGGCCAACAACTGGCGGCTCACGCGGTCGAGTTGACGGACATGCCCCCACCGGAAGCTGCGCAGGAAGGTCCCCAGGGTGGATGGCGCCTTGACCACGCAGCCTAGAACACCGACCGTCCCACCAGCGCGCAGCGCATCGGCGTCGTCGATGCAGTCGCCGCCTGCCAGCGCGGAAGCGACCAGCGTCAGCATCTTGTCCCCAGTGTTCGCCCGTCCCGGCGCTCCGCCGAGGTCAAGGTGATGGTCGACGAGTTCCCGCAGGCCCAGGTGCCGGGCTAGGGTGGCCGGCAGGAGCAGGCCGGCATTGGCCACCAGGCGATGGTCGTCAAAGAGGATGCGGATACGGTCGGGTTTGTTCTGTGGCAGCATCTATTGGGTGCTCCTTGTTTCCGGGCGGGTTTCTGTTCCAAAACCATTATCCCAGATTCAGAGGAGCACCCGCTGGCTTCTTCAAGCGCTGTCCCCAAGGACGTCCTTCGGTGGATTCGGGGTTAGCCTTGGCTGTGCGATGGTACCGCTCCAACTTGCCGTTGGTCTGGGGATGGAAAGGTGAGGCGAAGATGTGTTTCATGAACCTGGCCCTTAGGAACTCGTCCAACGCCCTAGACAGAAAGCCTGGACCGTTGTCGCTCAGAAGGGCTGGACCTGGCTCTACAGGCGCCGTCGGTTGACCGGTGAACTTCCACCGCATCCTGGACCACCTCGATGATGTCGGCACTGCTCATGCTGGTCTGCACCCTCCAGCCCACGATCATCCTGGAATAGTCATCCAGCACGCTGATCAGGTAGTAGTAGCCCCAACCCACCACGAAGAAGTAGCTGGCATCGGTCTGCCATAGCTCATTGGGCCTGGCAGTCTTGGTGTGAAACTCCTTTCCTGCTGGGAAGCCCTTGGTCTCGGGCGGCTTGATGAGCCCCGCTTCCTTCAGTATCCGGTATACGGTGGACTCGGAGACGTACATGACCTGTTCGTCCACCAGGGTGGTCGCCACCTCTCTCGGGCTTAACGATGGGTGTTCCAACGCATACCTGACCACGTACCGTCTTTGCTTTGTAGCCAACCGGTTCCACACTCGCCTGGGCTCTGGTGGCCGGTCTACCAGACCGTTAAACTTCTGGTCTCGATACCTGCTCTTCCAGCGGTAGTAGGTCGAGGGTGCTATCTGCAACTCTTGGAGGGTCTGCCTGACCGGCAGAGGAGACCTCTCGACGATCTGAAGGACCTCCGCCTTGAGCTGGGCCTCCCTTCTCAGATAGGGCTTGCCCATGGGCTCTAACCGAGGCTTTTTTTCAGGACCAGGTTCTCCACCGACAGCTGAGCAACAAGCTCCTTGAGCCGTTCGTTCTCGCGCTTCAAGGCATCGACCTCCGCCTTGTTCGCCTCCCGTAGCGTGTCACCCTTCAGCCTCGACTTGCCCGCCTCCATGTAGTCCTTGAGCCACTTGTAATAGACCCCGGGGTTGATTCCCTCTCGCCTGCACAAGGCGCTGACTGATATCTCCCCGCGGATCCCCTCTATGACGATCCGTACCTTCTCCTCAGGTGTGTACTTGCGACGTGTAACGTTTCTGGTCCGTCGGACCACCTGCCTGGCGTTCTCGTCGGCTTGATCGTAGCTTCGACTGACTTCCTGCATCCTGGCTCCTTTCACTTCCGTGAATCTACTCTCCTACCTGAGCCAGGACAATCGCCTTAATTCTCGCTTCTCAATTCCCCATCAGCTGTCCCAAATGTGCTGACGATACACAGTGACCGCATTTTGACCAGCAGAAGGTGTGAAATGCCGACCATGTCAACGCCGGCCCAGCACATTGGGCCACTCATCCTGCCCGCTACGCCCCTTCTCCAGCCTCGTCAAGCCGTACAAGCTGGGACATAGGTAACACTTAATCCGGGGACATGGATAACGTGTGTATAGGCGGGCCGTGTAAGACTGAATTGCGAACTTTTCGCTGGGAGATCTCCATATAGGGAGGCAGAATCCAGTCAGGTGACACTGGTTTAGGCCCCATGAGCCTACTGGAGCCTTCTGGTCGTCAGGATTGACCGGGCCTCTCATCTAGTAATAGTATTTCGCTATAATCACTCCTGAGAAGTAGCAATGCAATGACATCAAAGATATCAATCAAGCAAGAATTCAAAGGATCGATTAAGAAGACATTGGAGTACGTTGGTCGATTTGGACCGGTATCCCAGTCGAGTCAAGTCATGAACCGGTCCCAAAAACATGATTCCCTCGTAAAAACCCGTTTTGAGGAAGTTCCAGCGCTTTAGCACATCTGAGCGCTACCGTATGTTGGGGTAGTACACGGAACAGAGACTGTATATTGTACCCAGGCAAGGGCACGGTTGTTCTAATTCGACCTGCACAGACTTTTTACGAGAGAATCAAAAACATGGGACACGGTCCGTCTGCGTGCCAAGCAGGAGCACGGGCGGCCTTGGGCAGGGCTCGGAAACGGTACTGGAGTGTCCCCCTCGACGGGTGCAGACGGCTGGGCGCATCGGCGACGAAGAACGCCCCGGCCGTGCGGCTGGTGCAATTAGGCCATCTCGCATAGGCTTTTAACCTTGCGGAGACAATAATAAATGGAGAACGCTATTTACACCCCAGAGGGCTACACGGATCGAATACGACAAGAGCTCGGTAACTGCCTCATTGAGACGAATATTTTTCAAGGTGAGAAGTTCATAGCCAAGGTACGGGATCGATACGATCTTGGGGATCGTATGGTACTCATCACCACCGACCGACAGAGTGCCTTCGACCGGGTGCTGGCCGCTATCCCCTTCAAAGGGCAGGTCCTCAACATGACGAGCGCATGGTGGTTTGAACAGACCCGCCATATTGTGCCAAATCAGGTTCTATCCATCCCCGATCCAAATGTCACAATTGCCAAAACATGTACCGTCTTCCCGATTGAATTCGTGGTGCGTGGATACATCACCGGAACCACGAGCACCTCCCTCTGGACGGTCTACCAGAGTGGTCAGCGTCACTACTGTGGCAACGATTTGCCCGACGGCCTAATTAAGAACCAGAAGCTGCCGACGAATTACCTCACACCGACCACCAAGGGGGATCACGACCGTCCGATCAGCCCTGACGGGATCGTGTCCGAGAACTGGATGACGGCCGATGATTGGGAACAATGTAGCCGCATCGCGCAGGAACTTTTCGCTTTCGGTCAAGCCAAGGCAGCGGAGCGTGGCCTAGTTCTCGTCGATACCAAATATGAGATGGGCCGTGACGAGAACGGTGAGATCCTCCTGATCGACGAGATCCACACACCTGACTCTAGTCGCTACTGGATGGCCGACTCTTATCAACAGCGCATGCAAGAGGGACAGGAACCCGACAACGTCGACAAAGAATTCCTCCGGCTCTGGTACGTGGAGAACTGCAACCCCTACGAGGATGAGGTCCTACCACCAGCACCGAATGATCTTATAATCGAGCTCTCAAGACGCTACATCTACCTTTACGAGAAGATCACCGGTCGCTCTTTCGAGTTTCCAGAGGCGGACCAACCGATCGAGGCACGTTTGAAAATCAACCTTGAGGGAATCACATGAAGGTATACGGAAGGCAATAGGGCCAAGGTGATTCTGCTTCCACTTCAATAGACAGAGAGCCCTATCCGATAAACATGAAGTGCAGGCTAACCAGGCGCTCAACCTGACTGAGCCATCGAAGGGTTTTTTGAAGTTTTCGCATCGCAGTCACCGTTAACTCTTCTCCGACGATTCGTCGCCGGGCGTCGTCAAGAGAGCTTGATCGATAAGCCGCAATTTAGTCGGGTATCAGAGTGAAGAAGTACATTCTCTTTGACCATGATGGGGTTCTGGTCGATACCGAATTCTGGTATTACAAAGCCGGAGAGCGCGCCCTGGCCGACATTGGATTTACCTTGGATAGAGATCAATACCTCCAAGACATGACCCAGGGATTGGCCACCTGGGCCCAAGCCAGAGCGGCAGGTATTGATGAACAGACCATCAGCAGGCAGCGTGAGGTCCGTAATGTCTATTATCAGGAATATCTTAGAACAGAAGACATCGAGATCGACGGTGTCTCGGAAACGTTAGACGTACTTTCTGGTGAGTACAGGATGGGCATCGTTACTACATCCAAACCATCTGACTTCGCCTTAATACACGAAAAGCGATCCATCCTGGATCATATGGAAGTCTATTTAACTCGGGAGGATTACGAGCGAGCTAAACCACATCCCGAACCCTATCTGAGAGGACTCCAACGCTTTGGTGCTACTGCCGCTGAAACGGTAGTTATTGAAGACTCGGCGAGAGGGTTGAAGTCGGCAATAGCGGCGGGTATTGACTGCATCGTGGTTGCAAACGAGTTCACTGCAGCTCACGATTTGTCCAAAGCAACTGCCAAGGTCGCTACGTTTAGGGAATTGCCATCTACTATAAAGGACTTAGCAAGTTTAGCCAGGAACCTATCCCAGAATCCTTGAGAGAGTGGTCATGAAGCAGGCGATAGTCAGAAAGGCGATATAGACGTCGGTATGCCGATCGTACGGCACCACCACCTGTCATCGCTGAGGCCTCTTTAGGGATCCTACTGGTCTGGTGGGAATAGGATCTGGCTACAAAATCAGGCCTAGCGGAAGTCAGTCGTAGCCACAGTACAAAAGTTCGAGTCCCCGTAAGTCTTACCTACAAACTGGTGGACCTACGTGTACTGAATTGCGAACTTTTCGACTGGCCGTGAAGCTATGAATTTCGCTCAACATCACTCTGGTAGATCAGATACACTTGGCCGGTCGAGGTCATGGTGTGAGCAAATGAGCGGCACTGCAGCAAGGACGTAACGTCGACGAGTTTCCCGATGTCAATTCATGAACTGGAGGCAAGAAACAAGGCCACGAGAGTGTAGATCGTCAGCGAAAATGGGACTGCGATAATCTTTCCCGGGCCATTTCGGGTCGGGTCCGACCCGAAATGGGACCGGCGCAGTGCCTTTCATGTGATCTGTCGACCTCGTTCTCGAGGCGGCCCAACCCGCCCACCGACCAGGTGAGCAGTGACCTGATAGGAGCCTGGCCAAAGGCCCCGTCGCAGTCCTGTCCGCTCTCCTGGCCTGTTGGAGCCATCTCACTCAAGAGCGAGGAGGCAGTCTGTGACCACTAGCAGCGGATTGGATGGTGTCGCCAGGGTGATCGTTGGTGTTGACACGCACCTGGACGAACACGTAGCTGTGGCAATCGACCACCATGGAACGCGCCTGGGTGAATACCGGCTAGGGACGACGGCCAAGGGCTACGAGGACCTGGAGACCTGGGCTATCGGCCTGGGCCAGGTCTCCACCTTTGGCGTCGAAGGTACCGGCTCATATGGAGCGGGGCTGGCTCGACACCTTGCTCGGTGTGGCCACAAAGTTATCGAGGTCAACCGACCAGACAGGTCCACACGCCGTAGACTGGGCAAAAGCGACCCTCTCGACGCTGAAATGGCCGCACGATCTGTCCTCGCCGGGGTGGCTCGGGAGTCTCCCAAGTCAGGTGTGGACAAGGTGGAGATGATCCGGGTGCTCAAGATTGTCAAGGACTCTGCGATGAAGGCCCGCACGCAGGCCATCAACCAGATGAAAGCCCTTGTGGTCACCGCGCCTGTTGAGTTGCGAGAGGAATTGGCCGGACTAAATGCCCGGAGGCTTGTAGATCGCTGCATTAGCTTTCGCCCGGGTAGGCTGGCGACGCCGGTAGCAGCAGCTAAGCATGCACTTCGGCTGCTTGCCCGTCGTCACAGCCAGCTCACCTGCGAGATCGAAGGTATCGACGACGAGCTGGCCTGGCTCACCGCGGAGACTGCGCCGGCATTGGTCCACACCTTCGGAGTCGGAGCGGACACCGTAGCCACGCTTCTCGTGACTGCCAGCAGCAATCCCGAGCGACTGAGGTCTGAGCCCGCCTTCGCCGCCCTGTGCGGAGTAAACCCCATTCCTGCCTCTTCAGGCAAGACCGAACGCCACCGACTCAACCGCGGAGGCGATCGACAAGCCAATGCCGCTCTCTATCGCGTTGTCCTTGTGAGACTCCGCTACGATGAGCGGACGAGGGAGTATATGCGGCGTCGCACCAGGGAGGGGATGACAAAGTCCGAGGTCATCCGCTGCCTCAAACGCTACGTCGCTCGTCAGATCTTCGCCATCTTGCATGAGATCGGACGCAAGAACCTGGCTCTACCAGCAGCCGCTTGACATCTATAGGAGCATCACATTGGAGGGGTCGAAAACCCGAGAGTCTGAGAGTGGTGTGAGCTCCTGAAGCGAGGGTAAAGTACCCCATGAAAGGAGCAGACCGTCACATCCGCTCTGACAACGGGCCAGAGTTTACGGCCAGGGCTACTCGGGAGTGGCTGGCAAAGGTGGGAGCTAAAACGCTGTACATCGAGCCAGGCTGACCATGGGAGAACGGATACGTGGAGAGCTCCAACGGAAACCTCAGGGATGAACTGCTAGACCGGGACATCTTCTACACATTGCAGGAGGTGCAGAAACTCACGGAGCAGTACAGACAGACCTACAACCGCATCAGGCCACAAAACTCACTGCGCTACAGACCACCGGCATCGCAAGTCGTCCTGCCTGCCCTGTCCCAGTCCTTGCAGGACTAACATAACGGGTCGTACAAAGATCGGGGGCCGGTCACGGTCATCTTCGTCTCCAGATCGGCCTATCTTCTCACGCCAATCTGTCAACGAATTAGCTAACACATACAGGTATGACGGGGGAGGCGTGTAGCGGCGCGGCGTTGGGGACGCACGCGCGCTGGTGATAGGCGGACCTTCCGCCGGGCTGATGTTGACCGAGCCAACGGCGGGTTCGAGTCGGCCTGCGTGATGCTGGGAATCAGAGAGACAATCAGAGTCGCCTGTTCGATCTGCGCTCGCGGACCACTATGCTCCCCGCGATCACCAGCAGCATGCCCATGAGTCCGATCACCAACAGCAGACCTGGAGGGACTGTCGCATCTCCGACACCTGGGGGGACCACAGTGATGGGCACCGGAGTCGGCGTAGGAGGGGGACTGGTTTCAGGCCTGTCGAGGCTACGAACCCTATTGGTGGAAACTACCGCGGCCTCCTTGCCCGAGCCGTGGCCGTCCGTATAGGAGGCGGTGGCGCGGAGGTAGTTGCCCCCGTCGTTTGCGACCGGCCTGTACCTGTAGGAGTTGGCTCTGACGATGTCGCGCCACCCGGTCGAGCCGTTGGCAGACCTGGCCCATTGCCAGGAGGTGTCGTACACCGAGCCGTCCGGATCGGTCAGGGAGGCGGACAGTGTAGTCCCCTCCCGCGGCCAGGTGGTAGACATGGAGACGGTTCCGGCCTCGTCGACGTTGTTGACATTGATGGTGACGTTGATGGAGTCATCGTTCGTGGTGTCTTGGTCGCCGTCGGTGTCAAGACGATCGTGGACCGAGACGATGACGCTGTACTCCCTGAGGCCGGACTCGTAGTCGAGCAGGGTCCCGGAGCCGACGGTGATCTGACCGGTGGAGCCGTCTAGGACGAAGGAAGACGCGTCGGTTCCTGAGAGGGAGTAGGCGAGGGTATTGCCTTCGGGATCTGTGGCGGTGACGGCGCTGCCCACGTGGTTGCCCGGGGGCTCTTCTTCATCGACGGCGAGGGTTGCGCTCTCGCCGAGATCGAATTCAGGAGCGTGGTTGCGCACCAGAGGCGTCGCCCGGGCGATGTTCGAGGGCGGGCTTTCGCCGACATCGCTTACCTTGTCCACCGCGCGGACCTGGAAGGTGTACTCGACGCCGTTCTCCAGATCTGTGACCCTGTGGGATACGGTCGTAGCTTTGCTGTCGTCTATATGGGCCCACTGTGGGATGTCCGACACGTGGACCGAACCGAAGCCATCGTTCCCCTCGGGTGCCCCGACCACGATGCTCTGGCCGTCCAGGGCGACGGAGTTTCCGAACTCGTCGCCCCTTTCTTCTTCGTCGGTGGGTAAGATGAGCTTGTCCGACTCCGTTCTGTAGTCTTCGTTCGGATCGTTGGCCCAGACTGCGCCGGCTGGCTTGGTGAAGAGGTAAGCCGCACCGGAACGAGCGTCTTCGTCGCAGTCGTCGTCGTCGGATTCGTCGGGATCGCATACGTCGACGTTGGCGGCGTACGCCCCGATCACGATGGTGCCACCCCGCACCGCAACGGAGGACCCGAAATAATCACTTACGCCGCGGTCGGAAGCGGTGAGTTTGGCCGTCTCTATGGCGTCGGTAAAGACATAGGCCGAACCCCTGTTGCCGTCGTCTTCCTGAGCCCCGATCACGACAGTGTCACCGTCCACCGCCACGGAACGCCCAAACTGGTCGCCATCATCGCCGTTGGACGCGCTGAGCTTGGCCGCAGTACTTGTGGCGACCCAACCGCCGACGGGCCTGATGAATACGTAGGCCGCACCAGTGGGAATGGTATTGGTCTTGTGGCGGTACGCCCCGATCACGATGGTGTCCCCGTGCACCGCGACCGAGTGCCCGAAGTAGTCGAATCCGGCCCCGTCGGATGCGATGAGCTTGGAGGAGGTACTGGTGGACGTCCAATCGCCGCCGTCGGGCTTGGTGAATACGTAGGTCGCGCCAGCTTTCGCTTTTCCGCCGACTTTGTGGAAGTAGGCACCAACCACCACGGTACTCTCGTGCACCGCTACGGAATACCCGAACCGGTCGCCTTCCACCCCGTCGGAAGCGGTGAGCTTGGCCGCGGTGCTGGTGGCGACCCAGCCGCCGTCGGGCCTGGTGAATACGTAGGCCGCACCGGCGTCGGATTCGCTGTCGAGGTCGTGTTGGTACGCCCCGACCACGATGGTGTCACCGTGCACCGCTACGGAATACCCGAACTCGTCGGATGTGTCCCCGTCGGAAGCGGTGAGCTTGATCGGCTGGCTCCACTTACCGGAAAGCGGGTCCCTGGTGAAGACGTACGCCGAGCCGGAATTGACACCGTTGTCGTCGTCCTGGGGCGCACCCACTACGGCGGTGCCACCGTCCACTGCCACGGCATTCCCGAACCGGTCGCCGTCCGCCCCGTCGGACGCGGTGAACCTGCTTTGCTCGGGATGCTGCAGTACCTGGTAGTGCTTTATGGTCGAATCGTCGGAGAGGTCCCAGCTCAGCTCCACCGCACGGTCTCTCTCCTCCGCAACCAGCCCGGTTGGCTTGACCGGCCTGCCAAGCTTGGGCGTGGCGCTGACGGTTTCGTTAGACGGACGATTGGCGGCGGCGTTCACCGAACGCACCCGGAAGGCATACTCTTGGTCGTTGGACAGATTGAGCACCCGGTAGAAGTAATCCTCGCCGTTGTCGGTCAATTCTGTTGAGACGAAGTCCGTCCACTCCGCGTCTGAGATGTCCATCGCGTAGGCAAAACCGGGAACATTGTCGTCCTGAGGCGCGCCTGCCAGCAGGGTACCATCGTCTACTGCAACGGAGTATCCGAGCCGGTCATTCTGGTCGGGACCGGGGCCGGCGAGATTGAGCGTCTGGCTCCACACCCCTAACTTCCGGGCAAACACGTAAGTCGAACCGGTGTCAGGAGCGGCGGGGTCGCGGTCGTCCAGGTACGCCCCGACGGCGGCGGTATTGCCGTCCACCGCAACGGAGTTCCCGAACCCATCGTCTGCGTGGCCATTGGAAGCGGTGAGCTTGAGCGGCTGGCCCCACTTGCCGGAGTTCGAATCCCTCGTGAAGACGTAGGCCGCACCGGCGTTGGGTATACTCGTGCCGTTGTCATCGACGTCGTACTTGTGCGCCCCGAGCACGACGGTGTCGCCGTCCACCGCTACGGAGATTCCGAACTCGTCGCTCGCTGCGCCGTCGGGGGCGGTGAGCCTTGCCGATTCGGTTCTGTGGTCTTTGCTCGGTTCGTTGGCCCAGCCGCCGGTGTCGGGCTTGATAAAGACGTAGGCTGCACCGGCGTTGGGGATACTGCTGCCGTTGTCATTAATGTCGTGCAGGTGTGCTCCTACCACGACGGTGTCACCGTCTACAGCCACGGAGATTCCAAGCTCGTCGTTGGCCGCGCCGTCGGAGGCGATGAGCTTGGCCGCCGCCGCCTTGTGGTTTTCACCCGAATCGTTGGCCCAGGCGACGTCGTCTGCCTTGGTGAATACGTAAGCCGCACCATTGCGAGTGTCGTCCTGGCGCGCCCCCACCACGATGGTGTTTCCGTCTATCGCCACGGAAATTCCGAACTCGTCGTCCGCCGCGCCGTCGGAAGCGGCGAGCTTGGCCGTCTCCCACTTGTAGGTCTGATTCTCATCATTTGCCCAGACGCTGTCGGGTGACTTGGTGAATACGTACGCTGCGCCGTTGCGAGTGTCGTCCTGGCGCGCCCCAACCACGATGGTGTTTCCGTCTATGGCCACGGAAATTCCGAACTCGTCATTCGCTGCGCCGTCGGAGGCAGTCAGCGTGGCGGCTTGGCTCCATGCATCGTCCGAATCCTTGGTGAAAACATAGGCCACACCGACGTTGGCGTTCCCGTCGACGTTCCGGCGGTAGGCCCCGACGACGGCGGTGTGGCCATCTATCGCTACCGAATACCCGAACTCGTCGTCGTCAGCACCGTCGTCGGCGGTCAGCTTGCTCTGGGGAAGGTGCAATAGCTGGTGCTCGTCTATCGGCCGATCCGTGGTTTCGACCGTCACATTCCAGTGGAACGTCGCCTGGGTGTCGCCGCTGGTAGTGCCGAGCCCGGTGGGCATATTTGGCACATCGATGATCGTCACGTTGCGGGAGACGGAAGAGCGGCCCGGGAGCGTGCCGCTGTTGAGGGCCCGGACGGCAAACGTACGCGTGCCCACCGTCAGACCGGAGACGGTGTACGAGACGGTGCCGGAATCGCTCCCGGAGATGTTGTTCCAAGTGGAACCGCCGTCAGCCGTGTACTGATAGCCGGTGACGGTCAGGCGCGCCAGAGCCGTGTCCCACGTCAATCCCACCTGGCCGACGCCGGTCTGCGCGGCATTGAAGTTTGTCGGCCGCGCGGGGCGGGAGCCAGCCGCTGACGGGGTGGAGGTCACGGTGTCGGACGCGGCGCTTGCAATGGTCACGTTCACGGCCCGAACCCGGAAGGTATAGGGGATGTCGTTGGTCAGACCGGTCACAATGTGGGACGTGGTTGCCCATGTGCTTCCGGTGACGTCGGTCCAATCGTCGCCGAAGTCGTCCTCCCCCGTTTTTTGCTGGTATTGGAACCCGGTAATCGACGTTTGCCCGCCGGAGTAAAGCCAACTTAGCTCTACCTGCTCGTCGCCAGCAAGGTGACGGAGCTCGGTGGGTCTGTCCGGCGCTGCAGCTATTGTTACCGACCAAGGGTCGGAAGAAACGCCTTCTCCGGCGCTGTTGGTGGCGCGGACGGCAAACGTACGCGTGCCCACCATCAGACCGGAGACGGTGTACGAGACGGTGCCGGAATCGCTCCCGGAGATGTTGTTCCAATTGGAACCGCCGTCACTCGTGTACTCATAACCGGCGACGGCCAGGGGCTGGACGCTCCGCTCCCACTCCAAACGCACCTCGTCTGCGCCAGTCCGCACCGCGGAGAAGTTCCTGGGTTTGATGGGTAGCGAGGCGGCCCCCGCCGGGGTCTCTGACACCTGATCAGACCGGACGCTTGCGCCGCCGTCGTTCACCGCGCGGACGGCGAAGGTGTGCTCCAAGCCGTTGGTCAGGCCGGTCGCAAAGTGGGACCTGGTCTCTCCCGTGCTCCCAGCGATGTCGGCCCACACCGCGATGTCGTAAAGGTAGGCGGCCCCCTGACTGTTGCTGCCTTGCCCGTTCGACCCGACCATGGCGGTGAGGCCGTCTACCGAAACGGAAAGCCCGAACCTGTCGCCATTACCGGTGCCAGACCCGGTGAGTTTGGCCGCCTCGGTACTGTCGGCCCAGCCGGCGGCAGGCTTGGTGAAAACGTAAGCCGACCCTGACCTGTTGGTTTCGTTCAGGGCGTCCGCCCCAATAACAATGGTGTCACCGTCCACCGCGACGGAGAATCCGAACTGGTCGCCGTCCGTACGGTCGGAGGCGGTGAGCTTGGCCGTCTCAGTCCCTGGGCTGTTGGCCCAGCCGGTATCGGGCTTGGTGAACACATGGGCAGAACCCCTATTGCTGTCGTTCCCGTAGGCCCCCACCACGATGGTGTCACCGTCGATGGCTACTGAACGCCCGAATCTGTCGTTGTTATTGCGGGAGTAGGCGGTGAGCTTGGCCGCCCCAGCACTGGTGCTATCGGCCCAACCTGTGGCGGGCTTGGTGAACACGAAGGCCGAACCCTTGTCGTCGTCACTGTCTCCGCTGGCCCCAACCACGATGGTGCCGGCGTCGACTGCTACCGACCTGCCGAAGCTGTCGCTCCCGCTGAGCTTGGCCGCAGTAGTTGTGGAGGTCCAGCCGTCGGTAGGCTTGGTGAAGACGTAGGCTGCATTATTGTTGTGGGCCCCGACCGCGACGGTGTCACCGTCCACCGCTACCGAAATTCCGAACTCGTCGTCATCGGCGCGGTCGGAGGCGGTGAGCTTCGCCGCAGTGCTGGTGGAGGCCCAGCCGCCGCTGGGTTCGGTGAATACGTACACCGCACCTCTACTGCTCGAGCCGTGGGGAGCGCCAACCACTATAGTGTCGCCATTCGAAGTGTCTTCATGTACCGCCACAGATAGTCCGAATCTATCCTGAGCATTCGGATCGCTGGCTCTGAGCTTGGCCACCTGGCTCCACGTGCCGGATGAGTCTCTGGTGAACACGAAGGCGGCGCCGGAATTATCGGGGTTGTCCTCTCCGGGCATTCCGACCACGGCGGTGTCGCCGTCTATCGCTACGGCATACCCGAACTCATCGTTAGCCTCCCGGGTGTCGGCGGTCAGCATGGCGTTCCCGGCATGCTGCCACAGCTGGTAGTTTTTGATGGGCGGCGAGCCCTCGACGGGATCGTTCCAGCTCAGCTTCACCTGGGTATCGCCGGGCACAGCAGAGAGCCCGGTCGGCTTTGCTGGCCTCGGCTTTAGCGGTGTTGCCCTGACCTCCGAGGGCAGACCGGCGCCGGCCCCTTCCACCTTATCCACCGCGCGGACCTGAAAGCTGTACTCGAGCCGGTTGGTCAGACCGGTGACGGTGTGGGACGTGGTCGTCGGTCCGCTACCGTTGATGTCGGCCCACTGCGGGACTACCCACAGGTAGACGGCGCCTGAATCGGGGCCGCTGATGTTGGACTCGTAGGCCCCAGCCAGGACGGTGTCGCCGGCCACCGCAACGGAGTACCCCAACCAGTCGCCCTTTCCACGGGAGGGCCCAGTGAGCTTCGTCTTCTGGCTCCACCCGTTGGAATCCTGGGTGAAAACGTAGGCCGAACCGGCATTGTCGCCATTGTCGTCGTCCAGGTATGCCCCAACCACGATGGTGTCCTCGTCATCGTTCACGGCCACGGAAATCCCGAACTCGTCTCCTCTCGCAGCGTCGGAGGCGATGAGCTTCCCGGTCTCAGTGCCGTCGGCCCAAGGACCGCCGGTAGGCCTGATAAAGACGTAGGCCGCACCGGCGTTAGCCTTCTCGGTGCCGACGCCGACATCGTACTTGTGCGCCCCGACCACGACGGTGTCACCGTGCACGGCCACGGAGATTCCGAACTCGTCGTCCGCCGCGGCGTCATCGGCGGTGAGCTTGGCGGTCTCGGTGGCGGTGGCCCAGCCGCCGCTCTCGGGCTTGGTGAAGACGTAGGCCGCGCCGGTGCTCACATCGGTGCCGTCAACCGTGTTTTGGTTTCCGTGCGCCCCGACCACGATGGTTTCGCCGTGCACAGCCACAGAGATTCCGAACGCGTCGTCCGCTGCGGCGTTGGAAGCGGTGAGCTTGGCGGTCTCGGTGCCGGTGGCCCAGCCGGCCGCGGGCTTAGTGAAGACGTAGGCCGAACCGGAATTGTCGCCGTTGGTGGCGTCGTCATCTTGGTGTGCTCCCACTACGATGGTGTTGCCGTGCACAGCCACGGAGATTCCGAACTCGTCGTCGGCCGCGGCGTCGGAAGCGGTGAACTTGGCCTTCTGGCCCCAAACACCGGAGACCTTGGTGAAGACGTAGGCGGCGCCTTTGCTGCTGTCATCTTGGTGCGCTCCCACTACGATGGTGTCGCCGTGCACAGCCACGGAGATTCCGAACTCGTCGTTCGCCGCGGCGTCATCGGCGGTGAGCTTGGCCGCCCAGCTCCACGGAGCGGTAGACGAGCTCCTGGTAAAGACGTGGGCGGAACCGGAATTGTCGCCATCGTCGTCGTCCCTGTAGGCCCCGACGACCGCGGTGTTGCCGTCCACTGCAACGGAGATTCCGAGCCCGTCGCCCCGCACCACCGGGTCGTCGGTGGAGGCGGGGGGCAGCTTGCCGCCCTGAATAACCTGGAGCAGGTGGTACTTCTCTATGGTCGAATCTTCGGGGTCATCCCAACTCAGGTCCACCACGGTATCGCCCGCGTCCGCGGCGAAACCCGTGGGCCGGTTCGGTATCGCAATCGTGGGCGTACCTCCGGCGCGGGCCGAGGCCAAACCCGCGCCTGCGGCGTTCACGCCCCGCACCTGGAAGGTGTGTTCCTCGTCGTTGGTCAGGCCGGTGACGATGTGGGAGGTGGTCGTCGCGCCGCTACCCGGTATGTCGGCCCACTCCGAAATGCTCAAAAAGTAGGCCGCACCGGTATTGGCGTCGTTCTTGTCATCCGAATACGCACCAACCACGACGGTGTCGCCGCTGACCCCGACGGAATACCCATAGCGGTCCCCCGCCTCGCCGTCGGAGGCGGTGAGCTTTTCCCTCTGGCGCCACCCACCGGCGGAGTCCCGGGTGAAGACGTAGGCTGAGCCAGATAGATCGCTTTTGTCGTCGTCCTGGTGCGCCCCCACCACGATGGTGTCGCCGTCCACGGCCACGGAGATTCCGAACTCGTCGTTCGCCGCGCCATCATCGGCAGTGAGCTTGGCTACATGCTTCCACACGCCGGAGACCTCGGTGAATACGTAAGCGGCACCGTTGCTGGTGTCGTCCTGACGCGCCCCAACCACCACCGTGTCGCCGTTTACCGCGATGGAGATTCCGAACTCGTCGTTCGCCGCGCCGTCCACGGCGATGAGCTTCGCCTTCTGGCTCCACACGCCGGAGACCTTGGTAAAGACGTAGGCCGAACCGGCATTGCCGATGGTGTTACCGTCGTCGGTGTGGTCGTCGTGGTACGCCCCGATCATGGCGGTGTCGCCGTCTAACGCGACGGAGATTCCGAACTCGTCGTTCGCCGCGGCGTCCGAGGCGATGAACTTGGCCGTCTCGTTGCTGTCGGCCCATCCGGTGTACGGCTTGGTGAAGACGTAGGCTGCGCCTTTGCCGCTGTCGTATTGGTGAGCTCCTACCAGGACGGTGTTGCCGTCGACAGCGACGGAGATTCCGAACTCGTCGTTCGCTGCGGCGCCGAAGGCAGTGAGCTTGGCCGTCTGAGTCATGTCGGCCCAGCCGTTTGCAGGCTTGGTGAAGACATAGGCCGCGCCTTCGTCGTCATCGGTGTCGCCGTCGCCGTCAGTGTGGTCGTCGAGGTGCGCTCCTACGACCACTGTTTCGCCGTTCACAGCTACGGAATACCCGAACTCGTCGGTCCCGGCGCCGTCGGAAGCGGTGAGCTTGGCTACCTGGCTCCACACGCCGGAGACCTTGGTAAAGACGTAGGCCGAACCGGCATTGCCGATGGTGTTGTCGTCGTCGTCGGTGTGGTCGTCTTGGTACGCCCCGATCACGGCGGTGTTGCCATCCACCGCCACCGAATATCCGAATTCGTCGCCCCGGAGGCCGTCGGCGGCGGTCAGCTTGCTCGGGTCGATCTGGAAGTGCTGGTACTTGTCTATGGTCGAATCATCGGGATCGTCCCAACTCAGCTTCACCTGCTCGTCGCCCGCGTCCGGGGTGAACCCGGTGGGCGCCGCGGCCTGGGCTTCTAGAGTTACGGACGGGCGGCTGCCGGAGGCGTTTTGACCGCCACCGTTGTGGGCGCGGATGTCGAAGGTGTAGGTGCCTCCGGTAGTCAGGCCGGTGACCGTGTGGGAGTCGGTGCTCGAATCGCTTCCGTCGATATCGGTCCAACCGTCCCCATCCACCCCGGGGTTCTGATAAAACGAATAATCGGTGATGGTCAGCGGGGCAGTGCTCTTGGTCCACTTCAAGAGCACCTGGCCGACGCCGGTCTGAGTGGCGGTGAAGCCCGCGGGTCCGGAGGGGGAGAAACTCGCCGCCGCTGGCTTCGCGTCCGCTTCGGACGCGTCGCCCGCTCCCGCCGCGTTCACCGCGCGGACCCGGAAGGTGTGCTTGACGTTGTTGCGCAGACCCCTGGCGATGTGAGAGATGGTCCCCGCTCCGCTGCCGGGGATGTCGGCCCACTCCGCACCGGTGCCGAACACGTAGGCCGAACCCTTACCGCTATCGTCCCCGACTGCTCCAACCAACACGGTGTCGCCGTCGACCGCCACGAAGCTGCCGAACCGGTCGTCCCCGCTGCGATCGTAGGCCGTGAGCGGGTCCGAACCTTCCCTATCGGTCCAGCCGCCGGTGGAGGGCTCGGTGAATACGTACACTGAACCACGGTCGCTGTCGTCTTGGTCCGCACCAACCACGACGGTGTTGCCGTCCACCGCGACGGAGAATCCGAACTGGTCGTTCTCCGCGCGTTCGGAGGCGATCAGCTTGGCGGTCTCGGTATCGTTGGCCCAGCCGCCGGTGGCGGGCTTGGTGAAGACGTAGACCGCACCCTCATCGTCATCGGTGTCGTCATCGGTGTCGTCGTAGTCGTTGTAGGGCGCCCCAACCACGATGGTGTCTCCGTCCATGGCTACGGCCCGGCCGAACCGGTCGTCATTGGCGCGGTCGGAGGCGGTCAGCCTGGCAGTTGCATCGCTTGCCTCCTTGTCATGCCAGTCGTCCCAGACGCCGGTGGCGGCGGACTTGGTGAATACATAAGCCTCTCCTTGTTTTTTGGCGCCCACCTCGTATGCTCCCACCGCTACTGTGCCGCCATGCACGGCTACGGAGCGACCGAACCGGTCGCCAGCCGAATGGCCTCTCAGCGTGGCTGTCAAACCGGCCTTGACATTGGCATTCAGGGTGCTCCAGTTGCCCCAGCCGTTTGCGGGCCTCGTGAAGATGTAGGCCGAGCCCCTCGCTCCGGTGTCTTCCTCGGGCGCCCCGACCACGATGGTGTCTTCGTGCACGGCCACCGAAGTTCCGAACTCGTCGTTCTCCGCGGCGTCGGAGGCGGTGAGCCTGGCCGCCTGAGTCATGTCGGCCCAGCCGGTGGCGGGCCTGGTGAAGACGTATGCAGCGCCAACATTGTCGATATCGTCGTTGGGGTCGTTGGGGTTGGTGTGGTCCTCCTCGTACGCCCCAACCACAATGGTGTCGCCGTGCACGGCGACACCATGTCCGAAGCCGGCATCCACCTTGGGATCGCTGGCGGTGAGCTTGCCTGCCTGGGTCCAGCCGCCAGCAACCCTGGTGAATACGTAGGCCGAACCAGACTGGGCTTTAGCGCTGTCGTCGTCCCCCAAAACCCCAATCACCAAAGTGTCACCGTCCACGGCGACGGAATGCCCGAACTCGTCGTTGTCACTGCGGTCGTCGGATCTCAGCTTGATGCTCTCTGCAAGCTGCAACAGCTGGTATGTGGTTATGGACGCATTGCCGGGGTCCTTCCAGGTCAGCCGCACCTGGGTGTCGCCCGCCTCGGCGGCGAGATCGGTCGGCGTTGCCGGTACGGCGACGACAATCACAGACTTGGCGCCGGAAGAGACGCCATTGTCGAAGTTGTTCTTAGCGCGGACGGCGAAGGTGTAGTCCCCAGCGTTCAGATCGGTGACGGAATGGGAGATGGTGCGGGAATCGCTCCTCGAGATGGTGGTCCAAGAGCCGTTGTTCTGTCTGAACTCGTAACCAGTGAGGTCCAACGGGTTGGAACTCGCCTCCCACGTCAACTCCACTTGGCCGACGCCGGTCTGTCTGGCGGCGAAGCCTTCGGGTTTGACCGGGGCCGAAGACGCCGTCACCGGAGTCGCGGACTGCTCGCCAGACCAATCGCTCTTCCCAGCCGCGTTCACGGCGCGAACCTGGAAGGTGTACGCCGTGCCGTTGGTCAGGCCGGTCACGATATGGAAGGTGGTCCCGGATCTGCTCCCGGGGATTGTCTCCAAAACGTCGAAGGCGTCGGTGCCCTCCTTCTGCCGGTACTCGTACCCGGATATGGTGAAATCTGCGGGGCTTCTCCAGCCGAGCCACACCTGTTTGTCGCCCGCGATGGCGGAGTAGGAGTCGGGCGCCGCCGGTATGTTGGCGACGATAGTCACGGACCGGGAGTCGGACGCCGTCAAACTGTCGCTGTTGACATCTTTGTTGAAGGCGCTGTTGACGGCGCGGACAGCGAAGGTGTACGGGATGCTGTCAAGGCCAGTGATGGTGTAGGAAACCATGCTGGAATCGCTATCTGCGATGGGGGTCCAACTGGGGCCGCCGCCGTCGTCCTGGCTGTACTCATAACCGGTGACGGTCAGCGGGTAGCGGTGCGCGTCCCACGTCAACTCCACCTCACCGATCCCATTCTGCGTGGCGGAAAAGTTTAGGGGTCTCGCCGGAGCGTAGGAGGCCGCCTTCGGGGTCCCTGCCACCGAGTCGGACGGATCGCTGGCTTCGGCGCCGTCCACCGCGCGCACCCGGAAGGTGTGGTCGATGTCGTTGGTCAGACCGGTCACGATGTGGGAAGTGGTCGCCGCGTTACTACCGGCGATGTCTTCCCAGTCCACGATGTCGAACACGTAGGCCGCGCCTTCGCTGCTGTCCTTCCCCTCCGCTCCAACCACGACCGTGTCACCGTCTATTGCGATGGAAGAGCCGAAATCGTGGTTAGTGTTGCCATCGGAGGCGGTGAGCTTGGCCGTCTCGGTATTGTCGGCCCAGCCTGTGGCGGGCTTGGTGAAGACGTAGGCCGCACCGAAATTGGTCTCGGTGGCACTTTGGTCGACTCCGTCCGCCCCGATAACTACGATGTCACCGCTCACCGCTACGGAAATCCCAAACTGGCTACCGCCTCGGTCGTCGACCTCGCGGTTTATGGCGGTGAGCTTGGCCGCCTGACTCCACCCGTTAGGACCTTCGATGAAAACGTAAGCCGAACCGGCATTGGTGAGGTCATTGGTGTCGTCGCCGTCGTCTTCGTTCGCGCCATCCCCGATCGCCCCGATCACGGCAGTGCCATCGTCGATCGCGACGGAAGCACCCAAAAGATCGTTGTCAGCGCCATCGCCGGCGGTGAGCTTGGTCGCAGTGCTGGTGGAGGCCCAGCCGGTGGCGGGCTTGATGAAGACGTACACCGTACCCTTGCCGCCGTCTCTCCCGCTCGCCCCAATCAGAACGGTGCCACCGTCCACTGCCACGGAATGGCCGAAGTAGTCGTTCGCCGCAGCGTTGGAGGCGGTGAGCGTGGCCGTCAAATTGGCCTTGGCAGGGTCAGTCAAAGTGCCCCAGCTGCTCCAGCCGCCGGTGGGTTCGGTGAAGACGTAGGCCGAACCTTCGTTGCTATCGTCGTGCCACGCCCCGGCCACGATGGTCCCGGTGCTATCGTCCACCGCTACGGAACGTCCGAACTCGTCGTCCGCAGCGACGCCGGCGGGGACGATCTTGGCCGCCTGGCTCCAAGCGTCGTTTTGCGAGGCTCTGGTGAATACGTAGACCGAGCCGACACGGTTCATCAAACCGTGGTCGTCCCAGGACGCGCCCACCACCATGGTGTTACCATCCAGCGCTACAGAAGTGCCGAAACTATCTAGGCTGGCACCATCGCCTGCCGTGAGCTTGGTTCCCTGGTCCCACACACCGGAATCCGAGTCCCTCGCGAATACGAAGACCGAACCGGAACCGGATAACGTGCCGTCGTCGTCCCCGGGCACTCCGATCACGGCTGTGTTGCTGTCTACCGCTGCGGCATTCCCGAACTGGTCGTCCGCAGCGGGGGTTTCGTGTACCAGCTGAGCCCTTTCGGCAATCTGCCATAGCTGGTACTTGTCTATCGTCGAATCTGTGGGGTCCTCCCAGCTCAACCTCACCTGGGTGTCGCCGGCCTCGGTGGACAGCCCGGACGGCTGCTCCGGGGCGGTGTCACTCTGCGCAGACGTGGTCAACGGGATGGTGGACCCCGACAGCAAGGCCAAGACAGTGACCATCGCCGCTATGGCCAACCTTTGGGACCAGGAGCTAGAACGCATAGAAGACGTGCCACCTCCTTAGGTTCGTGCGCGGCGTGTGCCTCCGAACTGACTTCAAACCATGTGCGGAATACAACTCAAGGCTACACCATTATCTGCCAAACGTACAACGCTTTTAAGCCCATAAATAGAGGTTACGTCAATAGGTGTGTAAACGACATCAGGCGGCGACCTTCTCAGCCGTTGATTCAATGGCGATTCCATCCGCATACTGTGCACCGAGATAGACGTCTTCGATCAACTCAGGGGCCTTCAGACGCCTGAAGCGCTGTTCGGCGACCATCAACATTTTCCAGATCACCGCTATCGCCCGATCGACCCTCTTGTAGCGCTTGGCGGCATCGGTCCGAAGCCTGAGGGCCGCGAAGGGTGATTCTACCGGGTTCGTCGTGCGAAGGTGCCCCCAGTGCTCCTTTGGGAAGTCATAGAAGGTGACCATGCGGACCCAGTCCCGCTCCAAGGCCTCTGAGGCCGCCTCGTAGGAATGGTCGCCGCACCACCTGGTGAACACCGTCCTGAGCCGCTCAGCCTCTGTCCGAGTCGGCGCGTAGGGGATAGTACGCAGCATGAGCTTGGCCTGGTCCTGTTGTCGCTTTGGAAGCTTGGCGAGCACGTTTACGATCTTGTGGTTCCAGCAGCGTTGCTCTGCCGCCTGCGGATAGACGTTGCGCAGAGCTCCCCAGATGCCCAGGTGTCCGTCTCCAACCACCAGCCTCGGGCAACTCAAGCCCCGGCGCTTGATGTCCCTGAGCACCTCGGACCAGTTCTGAGTGGACTCCCTGTATCCGGGAACAGCGCTCACCACCACCTTGCTCCCGTCGCTCAGGGCCGCCATCACCACCAGTACCGCCGCCTTCTCCTTCTCAAGACCAGCCTTGACGTAGACTCCATCCACCCACATGTAGACCACTTCCAGGTCATCGAGGGGCCGGCTGCGCCATTGGGCAAGCTCATCGTTCCACTTATCCTTCAACCGGGCCACCGTGCTCGCCGATACCGGTGCGTCCTCTCCCAGCAGCCCCCGCAAAGCCAGATCGAAGTCGCCTTCGGATAGACCGTGCAGGTACAGCTCGGGGATCAACTCAGCAACCTTCCTGGTCCTGTTGACGAACAGCGGCAGCAGCCGGCTCTCGAACTGCTCCTCGGTATCGCGGACTCGCGGCCGCCTCAGCTGTATCGTTCCCGAACTCAGCGTAAGCCTCCGGGCTCTGCCGTATCCGTTCCGATAGCCGGTATCGTTGTCCGAGTCGGATCTGAGCGCCGACTTCGCCCTTCCCAGAAACGCCGTCACCTCCTCCTCCAGCAACTCCTGGATCAGCCTCTGGACCTGGCTTCGCACCCAATCCTCCAACTGCTCCCACTCCGGCCTTGACTCCGACCTACTCTCAGTGCTTTCCTTCCTTATGGGCGGTCTATCTCCTCTCTTGGGCCTCGACCCCGTGTTGTTCAGAGAGAGGGTACACCGCCTGACTGTTTACACACTTTTTGAGGATACCTCTTATGACCCCGCGCAGCTCGTATCACTACCCGATCTGGATATCTCGTGCGCCTCATCTACCGACAGTCTGAGTGACACTGCGCCCATGTGCTTACAGACCCTTCCGTAAGCGGCAGCTGGACATGTGCAAGAAATCTCGTCTTCACGGACTGTCAGTTCATAGGCTGTGCCATCGTCTAACCGAGACGGTGAGACATACCTATAGCCCTGTTCTAGCACCCAGACCTGCACGCCCGTAGACAATGCTCTGAGCTTGGCAGCGAGTAGACGATTCTGAGTACGTGGGACGTTCATCTTGGAATGAATGATACCATACACTGTCTGGCTTCTACAACCCATTGAATGCAGGCTTTTCTATATTGACAGTCCCATACGCTGTCACTTAGCATGAAAAGGATGAACGATGTACAAATCACGATAGACGAGCTCCAGCAGAAAGGTTGGACTTTAGCAGCAATAGCTGACGAGGTTGGCGTCACCGTTAACGCTGTGGAGAAGTGGAAAGCCGGAGATCGATATCCACAGAACGTCAAAGGTGTGCTGTTGTTGCTCGGTCAGCTAGCCAGACGCAAACGAATTCCGAAACTCAGGAGATACCCTTCAACCAATCGATGACGGGATTCCCGAGGTATTGCTTAGACCATGAAAAAGGACAACAAGATGTTCACGCTCGACCGGCCACTGACTCAAACGGAAACGCACCAGCTAGTCGCCACAACAGTATTGTCCTGTGCGGAAGAAGACCGGCCCATAGATCCTTCTGGCCTAGTCAACGCTGAAGCGTGCGCTAATCAATTAGGGATTCAGTCAAAGGATCGAGAACAGTTCCGCAAGGATAACCGCGACACGTTTCCCGATCTAGCGAACCCATTCGTAAACCGACTGATTCAGGTTGGCGTCCTTGAACGGGATTGGGTAGGGCATGGGAACGTATATAAGCTCAACCCTGAGCGAAAAGAAACCTTGAAGATGTTAACGACGCTTGAGGGCATAACCACAACAGATTTTGTTGAGGGCCTCCATGACGAGTCGCTGAGGTCCAGGTGCGAAGCGATGGTGATAAACGTCGGTTCCGCGGATACTTTGGTTAGAGAGGCAGCTACAGTTCTTGAAGACCGCCTCAGGGGGTTCGTAAGCGGTTCCGTGGATCGTCGTAACCTACCTGCGAAAGTACTACATCCTACTTCAGGAGTTAAGAAAATCGATCCGGAACGGGCTAGGCAGGAAGACTTCTTCTCTATGGTGCGCGGAGTGCTAGGGTTCTATGGGACTCCCGCTCATCACGGACTTCAAGATGACATGACGCCACAGACATCGAGACGGGTCGTGGCTCTTATAGATGAAATCCTGATGATGCTGTCCGATTAACGTTGTTACGATGGTGGCCAAGACGACCTGTATAGTAAGCCGCAATGCTGACATAGGGAGCGCTGAGGATGCTCAGAATCGACGTGAACCTATCACCAGGTATTTGTAGAGAGTGTAGCGAGTGGTGAGAGATCTGTATTAGGTCTATATCGATTAGATACACACATATAACTCGCTACACTCTCACCACTCGCTACACTCCAGCCCTATGGTGTGATGTATATCGTAGCCATGCAGATATATTGCCACGAATATGGGAACCCACTCAATTCGAAATCCTTGAAGGAGGGTGAGGATAGGCTCGCGGGGACTTGCTCACCAAAATTGTGCGCCGTATCGGCACAGGTGGTCAGCATGCTTCGAATATTCGAAATGAGTGTATCTAGATACTAATTACATATACACCTGATTCGGACATCTAGTCGTTCGCCTCATGTAAGACAAGGAATTTTCCGTGTCTTACAAATTACATACATACAAATCACAATTCACTAAATGAGCGGCTGAACTGGCTAGATTGCTTCGCGGAATAGCAGTCGGTGTGACGTAGAGCGCATCATTCCGTAGAGTCACGGGACAATCTCCTGCGGTTCTGCCACTCGCTTAACGCTGGGAGTAACGGAACTGACGTCGCTCTGGCCTTCCCCAAACCGCTCCACATCGCGCACGTAGTTGTCTATGGTGTGTTGTTTGAGACCCTCGACGCTGAGTGCCAGCCTGAAGCCCCTGATAAGTACCGAGTAACCGACCGCTGCATCCATCATTTCCCTCCATATTCGTGAGGGCAGACAGAACAGCTAAGCGGCTATATACAGGCGTAAATAACGTAGAGTGGTGGGCCTAGTAAGACTGAATTGCGAACTTTTCGCTGGGAGGTCCTAATATAAGGAAGGGATCAGGCCTCCGCTGCTAGGCCTCAAGAGTCTCCGACTCACCGGGTTGGCGGCTCGTCGATTCTTTCCAGGGCGTCCCACGACTCCAAGGCGACGAAGCAGTCACGGAGGTTCAGTTCCTCGCAGAACCTCGTCGTCAGCCTCTCCTCCCAGGTGCTGGGCGTCAGGATCAGAACGGTGTCGCGGCGGCGCGTGTAGTCGTACTCGGCGATGGCCCTCAGCCGGTCGTATAGTGACCGGCGCCCCAGGGCCAGACCTTGGCGCACCACGCCGAAACTGCGGCCGTCGTGGAGGGTGATGGTGGCGTCGAAGCGGCCCCGGCGGTGGAACTCCACGTGGGAACGGAGCCCGTCAATGCCGGGGGAGAGTGAAGAGGCGAGGCGGTAGACGGCGGCCACCGCGTCCATCCGGCGGATGAGCAGCGTGAGCCACTCGCTGGAAACCGGATAGGCGCGCACGAAATCCGAGGGCGTTGCGAAGCCGAGGACTCCTGCGGCCTGGCCGATGCCACTGGCCGTCAGGTAGTATCTCTGGCTCGAAGGCAGTTGGGCGGTGCCGTGGCTCACCCTCCCGACGATGCTGTTCGTAAGCAGGCCAGTCAGTGCGCGGTGAACCGTCGCGTGAGCCTCGCCAAGAACGCCCGCCAGTTCTGCCGTGTCGATGAACGGCATCCAGTGGGGCTGGGCACTGGCGTGGAAGGCGTCCGTGTGGGGGAGGCCGGCGTCTCCGTTGGGGTGGACGCGGTCCGGTCGGGGCCGGTTCCGCAGAAGGGCAGGTCGCCAAGGTAGGAGACGTAAAAGTCCAACTGGTCTTCCAGGCTGCTTGGCACGCACCCGCTCAAGTTGTTGCTGTGGAGGTCCAGCATATCCAGGTTGGAGAGGCTGCCCAGCTCCGCCGGTATCTCCCCGCTCAAGTTGTTGCTGCCAAGGTTCAGCGATTCAAGGTTGGAGAGGCTGCCCAGCTCCGCCGGTATCTCCCCGCTCAAGGCGTTGGCGCCAAGGCTCAGCTTTCTCAGGTTGGAGAGGCTGCCCAGCTCCGCCGGTATCTCCCCGCTCAAGGCGTTGGCGCTAAGGCTCAGCCCTATCAGGTTGGAGAGGCTGCCTAGCTCCGCCGGTATCTCCCCGCTCAACTCGTTGTCGTGGAGGCCCAGCACTCTCAGGTTGGAGAGGCTGCCCAGCTCCGCCGGTATCTCCCCGCTCAAGCCGTTGTAGTTGAGCCACAGCTCTCTCAGGTTGGAGAGGCTGCCCAGCTCCGCCGGTATCTCCCCGCTCAATCTGTTGAAGCTGAGCTTCAGCGCTCTCAGGTTGGAGAGGCTGCCCAGCTCCGCCGGTATCTCCCCGCTCAAGGCGTTGTGGTCGAGGACCAGCGATTCAAGGTTGGAGAGGCTGCCCAACTCCGCCGGTATCTCCCCGCTCAAGTTGTTGTAGTCGAGGTGCAGAGTTTCCAGGTTGGAGAGGCTACCCAGTTCCGCCGGTATCTCCCCGCTCCTCAAGGCGTTATTGTTGAGGTACAGCACTGTAACGCGCCCGTCGCCGTTGGTGGTGACGCCCTTCCATTCGCCGAGGGGCGCGTCGCTCAGCCAGTTGTCGTTTTCAAACCAGTTCTTACCGTTCGTTGCGTTGTAGAAGGCAACCAGCGCCTCCCGGTCCGTTTCGGCGGAGCCGGAGACCGCGGGCGGCGCTGTCGCAGCCGCAGTTCCAGGCGCATCGGTGGCAGTGGGGCTGGGCACTGGCGTGGAAGCCGTCCGTGCAGGGGAGGCCGGCGTCTCCGTTGGGGTGGACGCGGTCCGGTCGGGGCCGGTTCAGCAGAAGGGCAGGTCGCCAAGGTCGGAGTCGTCAAAGTTCAACTGGTCTTCCAGGCTGCTTGGCACGCACCCGCTCAAGCCGTTGCCGCCAAGGCGCAGCCATATCAGGTAGGAGAGGCTGCCCAGCTCCGCCGGTATCTCCCCGCTCAACTCGTTCCTGTGGAGGTCCAGCAGTTGCAGGTTGGAGAGGCTGCCCAACTCCGCCGGTATCTCCCCGCTCAAGCCGTTGTCCTCGAGCCACAGATATTCCAGGTTGGAGAGGCTGCCCAGCTCCGCCGGTATCTCCCCGCTCAAGTCGTTGTCGCCAAGGCTCAGCGTTCTCAGGTTGGAGAGGCTGCCCAACTCCGCCGGTATCTCCCCGCTCAAGGCGTTCTCGTCAAGGCTCAGCAATTCAAGGTTGGAGAGGCTGCCCAACTCCGCCGGTATCTCCCCGCTCAAGGAGTTGCCCTCGAGGTTCAGCAATTCAAGGTTGGAGAGGCTGCCCAGCTCCGCCGGTATCTCCCCGCTCAACTCGTTCCTGTGGAGGTCCAGCAGTTGCAGGTTGGAGAGGCTGCCCAGCTCCGCCGGTATCTCCCCGCTCAATCTGTTGAAGCTGAGCTTCAGCGCTCTCAGGTTGGAGAGGCTGCCTAGCTCCGCCGGTATCTCCCCGCTCAAGTTGTTGGCGTCGAGGACCAACGCTATAACGCGCCCGTCGTCGTTGGTGTTGACGCCGTACCATTCGCCGAGGGGAGCGTCGCTCAGCCAGTTGTCGTTGTACCTCCAGTTCTCACCGTTCGTTGCGTTGTAGAGGGCAACCAGCGCCTCCCGGTCCGTTTCGGCGGAGCCGGAGACCGCGGGCGGCGCTGTCGCAGCCGCAGTTCCAGGCGCATCGGTGGCAGTGGGGCTGGGCACTGGCGTGGAAGCCGTCCGTGCAGAGGAGGCCGGCGTCTCCGTTGGGGTGGACGCGGTCCGGTCGGGGCCTATCACGCCGTGCTCCCGCAGGAACTGAGCTAGCCGGTCTATCAAAAGAGCATCTCCTTATCCGGATGCGGCCTGGCAGCGACACCATCGCGAATTGTGGCACGCGCAGGGAGTCACAGTCGGCCGTTCGGACGGCTCATCAGAGCCGCAGGCCGCGAGGCCGCCGTAAGGGCCAGCGCAAGGATAACGCTCACCAGGGTCACGTATCTTGTCGTGATGTACGGGTAACTTTCTTTCTCTCCCGGTCTTGACCGGCACCATATATCCACAGATTCATACGGATAGTATACTGGAATTTCTATGGGTGTCCATGCTGTGTATGGGGTCAGGAGACACCTGTTTCGCCACTCCCAAATATGTGTTGGTATGTCGGCTTCCGCGGGGATGAGCGGGCGCCCCATGCGTCATAGCCAACACAACCCGGGAATACCAAAATCGGTGTTCCTAAACGTGTGTTGGGTATGGCGCACGACACCGCCCATCCTGAGCCTATCTGTTTCAAACCAGCAGAGGGTCGGGAAGTCGGTCTGGTGGAGGCCGGTCTGAACCAACCTGGGATAGCAGATAGGCATGTCGATGCCCTTCTTAACCCTATTGGCCACCGACGCCTCTCGCCACTCCGGGAAACCGCCTCGGCCTTCTATCCTCTCGGTGATGTCCACGGTGCAGGCGTGGGTGGAGTAGGCCAGCGCCCGGCGTCTCTTCACCCGCTCGGTGGCCACCAAGTCCATGAGCGCCTGCTCATTGGCTATTTCGGATACGTGGTACAGGAAGGAGATTTGGACAGTGACGGGCCGACCATTAGCGCCAACGCAATAGACCTGGCCGGAGGATTCATCAGAGATGCAGCGGGCAACGATGCCATCCTGAACAACTCTGCGGTGGGTGCCGACGACCACTTCAAGGTGGATGCGGTTGCCCCAACTGTTTCGTCCATCGCCATCACCTCCGATCCGGGGGATGACGACACCTACGGGACCGGCGACAAGATCGAAGTGACCGTGACCTTCAGCGAGAATATGAGCCTTCCCATAAGCATCACTTGTAGTTCCGACGTGGTTCATTGCAAAGCCGAGCTTGAGCTTGACATAGGAGGCACCGCTAGGACCGCCGACTACCAGAGCCACGATGGCGCGGAGGTGGTCTATGCCTACACCGTGCAGGCCGGGGACACTGACGATAACGGCATTGCCATCGGCGCCAATAGGCTGACGGGTCAACGGATCAGGGATGCCGCAGGCAGGAGCGGGGAAGGAATAAACGACGCTGATTTGAGCCACGACGCCGTTGCCGACGACTCAGGCCACATGGTGTCGGCGGACATCGGGGGCCTCTGGCGGCTTGTGGATTGCCTCGTAGAGCACGACTCGGTAAATGATGAAGGAAGCTGCCAACTAACGTGAAGAAGCTGACCAAGTCCGCATAGGTCGCCGACATGCCCGCGCCGCCCACCCCAGAACCGGGACTCACCGCCGCCGATGTGGAGAAGGCGGTTCGTGCGGCGATGGCGGACATGATCCAGCCTGAATCGGGGCTGTCCCAAGAGGAGGTCGAGCGGATAGTCGAAGCCGCCATCCGGACGGCGATAGCAGACATGCCCCGTCCGGAACCCGGACTCACGGCCGCTGAAGCCGAGCGCATCGCCCGCAGCGTCGTCGCCTCTATCCCACCTACGTCAGCCCCCGTCGAGTACACCAAGTTCTTCGTAGAGAAGGCCATCAGCAGGTACGAGACCCAGGGACTCGACGCCACCCTCGCCTACTACAACCGCCCAGAGAGCATCGACGGCCAGTGGTATGTGTTTATCATAGACGAGAACGATAAGGTCATCGGGCATCCCGACGTCCAGCGCCTGGGGCTGGACGTGAAGGGCTGGGTGGGCACCGACGCCAACGGCTACAACTTCGGGCCGGACATGCTGTCTGCCAGCGGGGAGGGCAAGTGGGTGTCCTACGTGTTCAGAAATCCGGAGAGTGGCAGTCTCGGTTCCGACCACTCCGGCACGTTGCAACTCAAGAACGCCTGGGTTGTGAGGCACGACGGGCTGCTGTTCGCCTCCGGCTGGTATGTCAACGCCGACGAATTCACCAAGTCCCTAGTGTTCGCCGCCGTCAACAAGTTCCGTTCGGCAGGACTGGAAGCGACTATCGCATACTTCACCGGCCCCGAGAGCGTTTATTCAGGATTGGCAGCGACTATCGACTACTACAACAGCGCCCAGACCGTTGAAGGGGAAGGGTTCGCGTTCATAGCCGACAGCAGCGGCACAATCGTAGACCACTACAACAAAGCACTGGTGGGAACGGACCTCAAGGACCTGCTCGGTACGGACATGTTCGAGGCCACCGCAGAGGGCAACTGGGTGACCACGGAGGACATGCGCGTTTGGGTGGTCAGCGACGGTGGGATGACCTTCGGCTCGGGCTGGCATAGCGGTCCCGACGAATCGGGTAGCTGAGCGGAGGGGGGACCCGTCGCTCGGTTTTCCGGGCAACAAAAAAGGGCCGCATACATGGATGGGCGGTCGGGCTGAAACGCAAGAAACCCGCATACATGGTTGCGCAGGGGGAGGCCATCGCTGACGTAACGACGACCTCCCCCTGTGTGTTGCGGCCTAGCGGCCCGCGCCGACCGGCTCCTCCTCCTCTCTTTCCTGCTCCACAGTCAGTGCCCACTCGAACATCGAGAGCGTGGCGGGCTGGGGCTTGCGGCCCCGGCCCTTCGGCTTCACCGGCTCCTCGGCCATGAACTCCGCCCAGGAGAACAGCGACTGCTGCGGCTCCGGGGCCTCGTCCTGGTGGCCGTTCCCGTTCCCGTTCCCGTTGGGGTGGTGCCCGTTGCCCAGGAACAGCTCGACGGTCGGCCCGATGCCGCCTGCGCGGTGGCCGTTGCCATTGACCTCGACGGCCTCCGGCTCGACCCCGTGTCCAGCACGGGGCAGGCTTTCGACGACCTTCCAACCGTCGTCCACCAGGTATTCCTCGGCGGTGGCCTCGGCGTCCCTGGCCTGGGCGAAGACCTCCTCCATCGTCTCGGCGTCCTCCTCGTCCCCGCTGACGATCTTCCGGGCGAGCGCCATCATCAGGTCGTCCCCGTCGTCGCCGTAGGCGGCCAGCCCGTCCTCCGGCAGCTCGCCCTCGACGGCGAGGGAGCTTTGCAGTTTCTTCGCCACCAGCTTGAGGGCGTCAGCCTGGAGGGTGTTCCGGTAGGACATGAACACCACCTTCACCGGGCGGGTCTGCCCGATGCGCCACGACCTCCGCGACGCCTGCCGCATTACGTATACGCTGTAGTCAGTTTCGTACCAAATCAGCGTTGGGAAGTCGATCAAGTCCAACCCCGTCTGCACCAGCCTGGGGTGGCAGATCATCACGTCGATGCCCTGCTTGACCTTCTCCGCGACCCACTCCTCACGGCGGTCGGGGGCAACGGCGTCGGCCTTCATCACCGCCACCCGGAACCCGTGCCGTGTGAGCATGTCGTCCATCCGCTCGGTGATGTCCCTGGTGCCGGTGTGCGTGGCGTAGACCAGCACCCTGCGGCCCTCCATCCGCTCCGCCGCCACCATGTCGATGAGGGCCTTCTCTTTCGGGTAGAGCCGCTCCTCGGAGAGGGGCGGCACCTGGACGATGACGTCACCGCTCCTGGGGTCGAAGACCGTCTCCCCCCTGGTGCAGCCGTCAGGGTAGGCCAACAGGGTTTGCAGGTAGGTCGCCAGCAGTCGCTTCGAGCCAGCCTTGAGAGCCTCAGCCAGCTTCAGCCGCAGCTCCTCGTACACGGTGTTGTAGGCGCTGCGCTGGGAGTAGCCCGTCGCATCCTCCTCCGAGTCCATGCTGGACAGCATCACCTGCTCCTCGTAGGGAGGCAGCCCGGAGGCCACGTCCGCGAGGCGCAGGAAGACGGTGTTGCCGATGATGTGGAAGAGGGCCGATGGCACGAGGCCCGGCCTCTCCTTTACCACCTTGCGGTACTTGCGCCGCCTGCTGAACCTCCCGTCCTCCACCGAGTCGTCGTCGGGCTTGCCGACGGTGTGCTCCTCGAAGCCGTACCGCTGTATCCAGCGGTGCTCGTCGGAGCGTCCGAAGTCCGTCCTGATCTCCGGGCTGAACCTGTAGAGCAGGTGGAAGAGCGTACTCGAATAGCCGCCCATCAAAGTCCCGCTCAGGCTGAGGGACTTGCCGCAGGCGTCGGCGAGGACTCCGGCGGCGATGCCTTGGGCCGAGCCTCTTCCCTTGTACTCGTGGACCTCATCCCCGATCAGCAGGTCGAAGAAGCCCTTCATGCGGTGCTTCACGTAGTCGGCCAACGGGTAGCGGGCGGGGCCGGACTTGTCGGCCTGCCAGAGGGGGGAGCCGCAGTTGGCGCAGGTGTGCTTGCAGCGGTTCAGGTCCTCGTCGGTGAGGGGAACGCCGTCCTTGTCCACGATCTGCGCCGTGCAGTCGGGGCAGCAGGGGACCCGGAAGGGCTCGCCCGTCTCCTCCTCCCGAAGGAGCCTGCCCTTGGAGACGGCCCACCGCTGTATCACGGCGGGCATCCAGCGGTAGGACAGCTTGGCCTTCTCACGGCTCATCACCGCGAAGAGGGGGCCGGAGCCGACGGAGATGCGCAGCCGCTCCAGGTCGGTGATGGACTTGACGATGACGGCGCGGGCGCCGGGCACCGTCATCTCCACCTCCCGCTTCCACTTGGGCACCAGATGGGGCGGCCCCAGCACTAGAATCCGCTTGAAGCCCGCCATGTGCGCGGCGGCGGCGGCGAGTAAGGTAGGCCGCCGGCGAGTTACTCCGGTTGCCCGAAGCACTTTTCCGTCGGCCCCCTCCCGAACCGGACGTGCGGCTTTCACCGCATCCGGCTCTCCAGTGGTCTATATCTGCTTCTGCGGATTACTTCGCCCGTGATGGATGTCCATGTGACACGTCCGGCACACCACGAGGGTTATGCGTTTCCGCGCCGCCATGAGTTGTACCCACTTGGGCTTTTCCCGTTGGCCTTTCACGTTTAGGTCGCGAAGCGCACGGATGTGATGGACTTCTACATCCACCGTTGAGCCGCACATCTCGCATTCGTCCGCTTGGAGCCGTTTGATGAGCTCGTTGCGGTCAGACCTGTATCGCTGAGGCTGTTGGTCGACTAGAACTGCCTGCCGTTGCCGTTTCAGGGGTATGCCACCGAAGTACGCCACTAGAGGGCGTTTGCCGTTATCCTGCTGCTTGATGACCTTTAGGCATACACGTGGCCCGTGCTCGGTTTCAACGGCGCTTTTGAATTGGCGACGCATCTTCCGGGCGGTGGACTTGTGCTTTGCCGCAAGGGTTCGTGCCAGCGACATCTCCATGACCCCTTTCAGTTTCCCGAAATGGGAGACGTTGTAGGCCAGAAGGTAGTAGTTGACGACGCCCCGGAACTCCGACTGGTACTGTGCCACGATGGAGAAATCTTCATCGTGGAGTAGGTAACTGCGGTGTGCCGGTTTGCCTTTGCGCATGTAGGCTTGGCAATGTTGCTCGATGACGTCGGCGGGAACCCGCAATCCGATTTGGCCGTTGACCCTGCGCCGACCATTGCGGTCGAACTGGTCGTTGGCTTGTTGGTTCACGAGTTCATAGCCGAGGAACCTCGCCGCCTGGCTGGTGGCGTGGGTGATGAGAGTTTTCTCCCTGGATAGCTCCAGCTTGAGTGAGTCGCGCAGGAATGTTTCCAGGGACTCCTTTGCCTGTTGGGCTTCGGCCTTTGGCCCGATGAAACCCAGCACGAAGTCGTCCGCGTAGCGCACGTACCGTAACCTGCGATAGCCGGGGTCGTAGGGGTCACGTGACGGCAGTTGTTGCATTTGCTTGCGCAGTTGCAGTGCCTTGGCGTGGTTCCCCCGCTTCCTCTGGCGGGCCGCTTGGTTCAGCAAACGTGTGTACTCGCGGTTGTCTCTCCGGTCTGAGCCACGGGTGTGGGCTGGTATCAGCACGTTCTCGACAAACTTGTCCAACCGGTCTAGGTAGATGTTGGCGAGGATGGGGCTGACGATGCTGCCTTGCGGTGTCCCGCTCAGCGTGCGGCCATATTTCCAATCCTCAACGTAACCCGCTTTCAGTAGGTACCTCAGCAGGCGTAGGAATCGGTTGTCGTGGAGCTTCTCGTCGAGCACCGACAACAGGACATCGTGGTCGATGTTGTCAAAGCACCCCTTGATGTCTCCCTCGACGAACCAGCGGACACCAGTCCAGTGGGTGGTCACGTTGCTCAAGGCGGTGTGGCACCCCCGGTCGGGCCGAAAGCCGTGGGAGCGGTCGGAAAACTGCGGCTCGTAGTAGGCTTCCAGAATCATTCGGATGACCTCTTGCAGCAGCTTGTCCGTCCACGTCGGTATGCCCAAGGGACGGGTGCCCCCATTTGGTTTGGGAAGGTTGACCCGTCGAACCGGCGTCCACCGGAACCGCTCGTAACGCAGGGCGTCGATGATGCGGTCGATTTTCGCCAAGGACATTCCGTCCACAGTCTCTGAGGTGGCTGCGCTCCGCTCCCAGGGTGCGCCAGCGTTTGAACGCCTCCGGCCCCCTGGTCTTGATCTCGACGACCATCTCGCCGCCGTAGCGGGGAGACGCCGGCCCGCCCCCGAACAGGAACGCCTGGACCTCGGAGGCCGCTTCCTCCCCGTCCAATGGCATCCGCCCCGTGGCGTCGGGGTGTCCCGTCACCAGCAGGTTGGGGCCGATGCGTACCGAGACCGCCTCCGGGTCCTGGGGGTCGGCGGGAGACACCTGCCATCCAGCCCGCTCCATCGCCCGCAGGACGACGGGTTCGAGGGCGTTGCCCGCCTCCATCGCCGTCAGCGACTCCTCGGTCGGCGGGTTGGTGGGCCGGTAGCCCGTCGCCGCGTACCAGAGGGCGCGGCGGCAGCCCAGAGCCGACGAGGCCCGTATCTCAAGCTGCCCGTCCTCGTCGAACCGCGCAGCGGGGCGGGAGAAGACCTCCGCCCGGTCAATGTCTGTCGTCATGTCGATTCCTCCTTTGTCCTGTAATGAGAAGCGGGGCCGCCCCCCGTTGGAGACAGCCCCGCCTGGATTCCAAGCTCTCGATTGTTCAGACCGCTCATGCAGCGACCTTCGCTTCCACCGCTTCCGCCGTCTCCCTCTCCTCCCTGGCCTTCAGATGGGCCTTGAGGATGTGCGCTATCCCGTCGCCAAGCCCAAGGACCGCCATGCTCTTGCCATCAGGCATCTGGTTGAAGAAAGGCTGCATTTCCTGTATCCCCTGGCACTGGTCGATGATCTCGGCCAGTGGCGTTCCCCGCCGCAGGTGCAGCGAGATGAGGCGGCAGGCAAGCTCGGTGACCCCGTGCTGGAAGGAGCCGCCCTTGCCCATGTGTCCGAAGACCTCGAAGGGCTCTCCGTCCTCGTCCGTCGAGACGGTGACGTAGAGGTTCCCGTACTCCGTCTGGAGCTTGGTGGTGGTGCTGGGAAGGCTGCGGGGTCTAGGCCGCGTGGTGGTAGCCATCGCCCACCCCCTTTCCCCGGAGATAGGGCAGCGCCGGAGCGTACCGCTCGAAGTATTCGGCAGTCCTGACCGCCGCCTCCCGCTCTCGGTCGTCGCCCAGGCCCAGCAGCGTCCTGACGATGGGTTCCTCGCAGTCCTCCTCGGCGAAGGTCGGGGTGAACAAGGTCCGCCGGACGGCGGCGGGGATTTCGGCCCACCGCTCCCGGCTGAGCTTCAGCCCACCGTGGCTGGCGGTGAAAACCCGCCAGACGCCTTCGGCCAGCTCCTCGATGTCCTGGGGAGGCCCCCAGGGTGTGTGCATCGTCGTCCGTGTCATTTCGTCGTCTCCTTTCTCCCGGTTGATTGATTGACCGAATGAGAGCGGGGCCGTGCCCTGTAGAGGGAATCGGCCCCGTGTAGCGCTTCGTTGAGGAGCGTCCGGCTCACGCGGCCGCCTGCGCCTCTTTCACCTTGTGGGCCGCCCGCTCCACCAGGGGCGCGAGCTCCGGGGCGGGCAGGTCGTCCAGGTCCCGGCTGGTCTGCTTCTTGACGGCGGCCCGCACCTGCTCCTCGTCGAAGCCCTGCGCGACGCCCAGCTCGACGAGCCGCTTCCGCAGCTTGAGCACGGAGGTGTCGTCGCCGCGGTTGGCCGTGCCCCCGGACCGTCCCCTGGCTGGAGGGGTTCTCCGCTGCGGCTTGGGCGGGACGTTCGCCGCCGACTGGTCTCCGTAGAGGCCGTTTCCGAAACGCTCCCCGAAGCTCCTGAGCGCCCGCTTCATGCCGTCCGTCACCGCCCCCTTGCAGGCGGTCTCGTGGCCCTCGGCGGTGTCCTCGGCCACGGAGTGAAAGCCCACGTCGGTGCGGGGCGGCGCGCCGGGGACGGTGACCCGCACCGGGACGCTGTAGGCCCGGATGCGCTTCACCTCGCCGGTCTTGGGATCGACGTTCTCGATCTCCCGCAGGGTCACGTCGCCGAGCAGCTCGTAGCCCCAACCGCCGAATCCGAATATGCGGTTGGCCTGGTCGATGGCCGTATGGCCCTCCAGGTAGTCGTAGGTGCGCCCGGCGCGGCCCTTGCGCTGGGAGACCAGGCCGGGGTCGAGGGGCTGCCCCAGGGCGTTGGTGACGGCGGGCGAAAGCCCGTCCCAGAGCAGAG
>CBDFGS010000010.1:0-529113 GCA_965247255.1 Dehalococcoidia bacterium
CTAGTGGTCCAACATCCTAGTATTGAAGGGTTCTGAGGTTACGGCTTGGTAGGGGCGGGTTTGAAACCCGCCCTGTCGTCGTAGCACGCCAATCTCGGCTACCCCTCATTTCAAAGATTTCGGTCTACTAGTGGCGATGGGGAATAGGAAGGCTCTTGGGGGATCATGGTGACTCGTAGTCGTTCAAGTTAGCGGACAACAACTCAAGGTGTTCGATACAACGTCTGAGTGAGGGGGATGCTATCGTACGTATGTTTCAGCTCATCTGGTAGATGGGGGTTTATCGTCCTTCGTGCTTTTCCCAATTCGAAACCAGGTTCAGAAACGCCCCGGTTGCCATTCCAGGCCTAGGAACAACATTCAGCCGCTTGTGGTCCGCCTTTTGGACTCGGTAGGGGTCTATCTTCTCCCACAGGTTGCTCGGATACCACGCCTCATCATCCCCATGGGCTGAGAAGTAGATGCCGACATCCTTATTGCGATTGAAGTACACTCGCCTAGGCCGGCCCCCATAGCGTAGTACATGGCGGAGTTCCCTGTCCTCTATCCCCATGGTCTCAAACATTTCCCGGTACTCACTAACATCCCGTTCGAATTTCTTGGGCTTGTCCCAATTGGCACTATCGCATGATGGGCAAACTTTAGGGCGCTCTGTCTTGTTACGGGGCAGCCATTCATGGCTGCATCGGCATCGGCATCCCTCCAACAAGACAATGCCGATTTCCTTCTTGGTATCTCCCATTAGTAATACCTCTGATGAGTTACTACAAGTATCTATCTAAAGTATTCACGAATCAATACCTTTGTACCTCTTGAGCACGTTGGCTTCGGTCAACTCAGAACCTCCTCGTCTTCTCTTCCAGCCGAGGTCTTGGGGGCATCCTCTCGTAGCCAGTACTTGTCGCAGCGGCCCAAGTGAAACCTTCACATCTGCCATGAAACTCACCTGCTGACCATTTACCAGCCTGTTGACTTCGACAGTGCTCCTGAAATTCTCGTGCTCACATCTGGTCGTCGTCACAGCGCCTTCCCTCCGTGCTTGTTGAAAAAATGCCAACTACGAATACCCGTCGCCCATGTCCGCCCACAGGTTGCGCACTCCTGGTACTTTGACGACGGCCATCCTGGGACAGGTCCATATCGCCAATTCCGGTGGAAAACCGAGCACAATTTCACAGTGCCTTCCCTCCGTGCTTGGTATGGCTTAGGCATTGCTTACAGGTCACGTCCTGGGGTCGGTCAGCATAGCGCTTTAGCCAGCCGACGCGCCCACAGAGAGTTCGTGGTGGATCCGCACTGCACGCCATGTCGTGAACAACTCTCATTGTCACAGCGCCTTCCCTCCGTGCCGGTATTCCTCCTTCATCTGTACCCGTATGGGTACTCGCCCAGCGTGGTAGATCGTCGTATGCACGACCCGCTCGTCGTCTTCGACTATCAGCATTACAGCGTTGTCGCTTAGGACCTCCAGATGGACGGATGCGTTGGTAGCCACGATTTCGTCAATGTCGTCCTCTGCGAAGTGCTTCGTGGGCGCGTCCTCGATCGGCCCAATGGGTCGGACTTCAATCACAGCGCCTTCCCTCCGTGCCTGTAGCTCCTGGTCCGGTTGTACTCCATCTTGGCCTCGATGGCGGCGTCCAGGTCGATGCCGTAGTGGGCGGCCATTGCCTGCACCCAACGGACTGCCGCCCCGATCTGCAGACGCTGCTCGCCGTCCTTGCTGGTACTGGAGGGCCAATCGATGTAGTCACCGTTTGCGTAGACCTCGAACGCGCGACTCAAGTGCATATGGACCATCGATATCCAACTCCCGAAACCGAAATGAGCTGGGAAACTGCTATCGAAGTCATAGCGTTCCTCGGCTTCATGAGCCGCAGCAGTCAGGTCCATGCCGTACCACTCCGCCATGTCCGCCACCCGGATCACCACGTCGGCGAGCTCGGACGCGACGCCGGAGACATAACCGTCTATGTTACCGATCCGATACGCCTCCAGCGCCTCGCTCAACTCTGAGTGCACCAGCGCTATCAGGTCGCCGAAGGTGCGCTCCTCGCCCCACCAGCCGTGGTCCTTGGCAATGGCGTGGGCCTCGCGTTGTAGGTCAGTTAGGTTCATCGTGGTCCTCCTAAAGGCTAGATTCACCAAGCCGACTGCTCTTGTACCGCTGGCTCCGGTCCGGCCCAGGCGACGGTAGGTGCACGACCTTACGCGCTTGATCCTCGTCAGTGGGTGCCCGTGTGTATCCATACCACCCGCACATGAGACAGAAGGCATCCCCGTATTGGTCTGAAGCTTGACGGGCACTGCACCGAGGGCACTTCGATTGGGCGTTACTCGGTTGTTCCATCAACCCATGCATGGTCTACCTGTCCTTTCCTAGGTGGTGAGGTCGTATCTTCAGGGCGTAGAGCGACCAGCCCCTGAAGACCCAGCGGGTCTCCGTGGGTAGTCGCTCGCCCAGTCTCCTAGTTTGGAGCCGGCCTGTAGAGCCTCTGGGCCAGTCACTCAGCCTGTGAGCCTCGGTTGCATCCCTGCGGCTCCTGGCGCTCAATAGGTGACTGTCTCCCGCTACTTATCGGCGATACTGACACTCGCCGTCCCTCACCCTTCGGGATTTCGCGCTGGGTCGACGGCTTCGAGGGAGCCCCATCCAGTAGCCGTCTGCTTACACTCCCTGCTGCATGTTGCATTTCTGACCAAGCCAGGGAGCAGGCGGACTTTCGCGCCGCCAACGTGGTACTGTCTCTTTAGGTCTACCGATAGTCCTCCTTTATCACTGGCGCCTGGCTTAGCTGGCTGTCGAGCCGACTAGATTTATCATTGCACGGTCCCGTAGCTCGACAGCCAATCTGCCGATCCCGTGCTCCAGAGCGAAATCGTTGGCGTCACCAGGCTCCGGGGGCATCCAGTAGGGGAGCCTCGTCTGCTTGGCATGTTTCTCCCCCGCCGGTTCGGTTACCCCCGAAGACCCACAAGAGGGACAGCGCTTAGACTCGTAGTCCCACTTGGCCCGGCATTCTTTCTTGGGACATCGCCACCAGTCGTGGTCGGCGATCACCATCGACCTGCGCCTAGACTTGGCGACCTTCGGGATGTTCCCGGCGCTGAAACAGACCCACACCTCTGAGTGCTGGTCCCGGTACAGCCGTTTGAGGGCCGCCATGACCGACAGCGCCGTGGCGTACCCCTCGCAGTAGTAGTGCTCACCTCCTTGCCCCAACTTGTAGACCGCCTCCGACGCCTTGCCGCCGGGAAGGTTCTTCTTGCTGCCATCGGGGCCGATCATCTGAACCGACTGGAGGCGGTGATAGTCGCGGTAGTGGCGCATCGGCACCAGTAGGTTGCCGTTCAATACAAGGCCGCCCTGCTGAGCGAAGCTCTTGGCTACCAGGTAAGGATGCGCGCTCGGCACGTCAGCATTCCTGTGGCCGTTACGGGGGCGAGGATCGACGTACTCGGCCTGCATGAGCATCCTTTCAGCCTTCGCCGCCGCTTCCGCCTCACGGCGCTTTCGCTCCTCTGCCTCACGTCTCCTGGCCTCTGCCCGCTGGCGCTTCTCCTCCGGCGTCGGCTCCCGTCGCACCGGTTCCTGTCCCTGCCAGCCGTTCTCACGCGCTAGGTGGTAGACCGTGCCAATAGTAAAGCGACCAGCGTGTACCGACCGCCAGGTGGACGCTGTCGTTGAGCGGTCGTACTTGTCGGGCGCGGCTTGGGACCACGAATCGAACAGGGGGAACCCAGCCTCTCCCAACTCAGTCTTGAGCGCGGCGGCAACCTGCCACCATGTCGCGCGGTCGCAACTCGCAGGGATGCTGTACAGGGCAGACGTCAACGTGTCGCTCATAGCGCCATCCTTGCCTGCTCCTTGGGCGGCTGATGGCCCATGCAGTGGTTTCGGCCAAAGCCAATGGCCAGGGCGTGGCTCTCGCACATCCAGGCGTTGCAGGTGTTGCCCCAATGGTCGATCACGTAGTCGCACTGGAGCGTAGGCGGCGTGGAACAGCCCTCGCAGTAATCTTTCTGTAGGTCAGCTAGGATCATCAAAGCAACCCCTCCTTGTCGGTGTCGTCCCGGTCGGGCCATACGTGGAAGCGGTGAACAGCCAGTGCGGATATGAGAGCGTCCAACGTCCCAGGCCCCTTGAAACGCATGACTAGCGGAACGTCCAGGCCCTCGATCATCATGGAGACATGCACTTGAGTCGGCTTGCCCTGCCCGTCGGGTAGCGGATGCCACTCAGATACGTCGATGGAATCTAGCTTGATGCCCAGGAACTCCATGCCGGCGGTATTATGGGGTTGGTCGTGAAACCGAATGTCGGGCTTTTGATAGCTCCGGTCGTCGTTACTCATCCCCATTCCTCCGTTCCCGTGATTTGGCGTAGCGGATCAGGTTGTATTTGACTCGCTTCGATACCCTCTCATCGACGGGCCCGTCGCATGGCGTGAGCGGACGGCCCCATTGCGGCCACCGCTCGTATAACCCTTTGTAGTAGCCCGCGCATTTCTTTTGCGCGGTGTCGACGTCTCCGTGGGTTCGCTCCAGTGCCAGGCGGGAGACCTGAGACCAGACCCAAGACTCGTCCTTCAGCCACTCGGTTGGCTGGGCTGGAGCCCATTCCTCCATGCGGCCAGGCACCACCTCTGTCCTCGTTCGACGCCTGCGACGCGCAGCGCCACAGGACGGACAGGACTGCATGCCCGGCTGAAGCACGTAGCCGCAGTCGCAGACCACATCCGGGCGGTCCTCGCCCTCGCGGCGCTTGGGCTTCCGCTTTTCGGCCACATCCAGGCTGTCGACGCCATTGGCCCAGAAGTCCATCACGTCGTCGTACCAGCCCGCGACGTTGCCGCTGTGATCAAGGTAGAGGCAGAACTCCTTGCCCTCGGCAGTACGCATCCCGCGGCCCATCTGCTGGATCACAGAGGCTAAAGACGACGAGTAGGGGCGAGCTCCGATCATGCACAGCACGTCCGGTACGTCGAAGCCCTTGACAAACTTTTCCACTGAGGCGAGGCCCGTGAAGTCGCCGCGCCGGAACGCTTCGACCAGCACCTCGGTGTTGTCTTCGGAGTCTCGGTAGGTCGACTGCCGGAAGTCGTGCCCCGCCGCCTGAAAGGCCCGGCAGAGTTCCTCTCCGTGGGCCACGTCAGCCGAAAACAGCAGCGTCTTGACCGGGCCGCCGAAGTGCTGGCGCGTCATGCGCTCCCAGGTGCTGACGATGTCGCCGATGATCGGTCGCCCTCGTTTGCGCACTTCTTCTTTCTGCCACTCACCCGCGGTCTTCTTTGCGCCGGTCATGTCGATCTCGGTGGCGGCGTACATCTTGAGCGGGGCAAGGTAGCTATCCTGTAGCAACCGGTCGGTCGTGACCGCATTGACGACCTTCGAGTACCACTGCCCGAGGCCCTCGGTCAGAGGGGTGGCGGTCAGACCTATCACCGGCCCACCCCAGTTCTTGGCGAACTCAAGCACACCCTTGTGCTGCGTATGAGCTTCGTCTATAACGAGAAGATCGAGAGCAGGCCAGTAGCCGCGCTTCTGGATGGTCTGGACCGAGCATATCTGTATCGGCATGGACCGCCCAAAGGTCTTCTCGGCCATCGCTACACCGTGCGGGATGCCGTACTTCGCGAACCGCTGGCTCGTCTGGGTAACGAGCGTTCGACGGTCGCAGACGAACGCGATGCGCATGCCCCGCTTGCGGGCTCGGTCAATGAGGTGGATCGAAATCTCTGTCTTGCCCGATCCGGTTGGCGAGCAAAGAATCGTCCACAGATGCCCATCTCGCTTGGCCCGTGCCAGCTCGTCCACAGACCACGCCTGATACGGACGCAGCACGAGCTCGCCAGCGGACACGGGGCGCTCCAGCATGGGTATCTGGGTGGTCACTCGCTCGACTCCGGGTAGTATTCGAGCGCCGCATGGTGGAGCACGTCTCGCGCCCACGCCGCGATGGTGACCCGATGCCGCTGGGCGATCTTCTCCAAGGAGGACCGCAGAGTCGGACTCATCACTATGGTCACGCTGGCAGTCTTCTTGTGGTTGCCCCGCTCAATTGAGCCTTGTAGCTCAAACTCCCGCTCTAGGCGGGCCAGATGCTCCGGGCCGTGATGCTCCAGAATCCACTGCTTGGCATCGAGAGCGACCTGCTGCTCAGCCCTGGTTTCGGCCTGAAGCCAATCTACGTAGGCTTCTAGGCGAGCAATCTCGGCCTGCCATTCTTTTTCTATTCGCCTCGCATCCTCCGGTGACGCCAACAGATACTGAATCTCGTCTTGGAGAAGCCGTATCTCCTCAGCTTCCGAACCAAGCGGATGCTTCCGCTCCCGACACTCAATCTCATCTATCTCTGGCGGTGTTAGTGGCGGAGGTGCGGTCAGGTACTCGGTCTTAACCATCGGCCCACTCCCCTTCTGTGCCACAATTGGCGCATGGGTGCACGGCTCTCTCGCGCCACCGGTCCCGGTCATACGTCATGCCCTTGCGTGCCTGCACCTCGTCGTTGGCCTTCGTCATCCACTCGTTGATCTGTGAAAGCGCGGTCGTGAGACGGGCCTGCACGTCTGTGAAAGCCTTGTGACGCTCAGTCTCCTGCTCGTCCATGTTGCCGCGGTGGAATTGAAGCTCGTCCTCCATCTCCTCTATGCGCGTCGCCTTTTCTTGCACATCCAGAGCCAGCGCGTCACGCTCGGCCTCCAACCGCTCGGTCTTGGTGGGCGGCTTCGGCGCTTCGGACTCGCCCCTGGCCTGGGCTGCGGCCACACTGAACGGCACCTCATTGGCCATGACCGCATCGTCCAGACCGGCACGGATGATGGCTTTCGCATCGTCGGCGGTCCGCTTGCTAGCGTCAGCCCTTTCAGCTAGCTGTCCGGAGGTAAGCCTTTCCCCCTGGTTGGCCATCCTTTCGGTCGCCAGGCCCTCTTCGGCCTCCCCCATGGCCCGCACTTCATCGGCAGCTCTCCCGTCATCTCCAGCAGGAAAAACGCTCTCTGGATTGCGTTCGGCCCCCACCGCCTCCACGCTTGATGGATCGCGTAACTGATCAGTTGACTTGTTGGCCCATCGACTGCCTTGTTCTTGTTCATCTTTGTCCTCTTCGAGGGTGTGCAGACTCTGCACACCCTCGATATGGTGTTGATTTGAGCCCATCTCGGCCCATCCATAGCAACGTGCCACGCAGATAGTTCGCTGCCCTGCCGTCAGGTGCCGTCTGTGGGCGTTCCGCCGGATCACGAAGCTGACTGGGTCCTGTCCGAGATACGACGTGAGCATAAGCTGATGTTCAACACCTGCATCATGCGCCGCGCGGTACCGGTGCCAGCCGTCCAATACCTGGTCGTCAAGGGTCTTGATCACGTAGTCGAGTATCCCTTCCCGACGGACAGACTCCACCAGCTCGGCGTACTCGCCCTCCGGCATGTCGCCCCATATGGCACTCAGTGGATGTCGCTCAAGCCGCTCAGCCATTACCACATCTCCTTGGCGTTCCGATGTGCGGACCAGAGCTCACGTGCAGCCATGAAGGTCCTCCGTGCCACGTTGCGTTCAAGAACCTCGCGGTATTCGTAACCCGCCTCCTCGTCGCCTTCCTTGGGTAGCCGGACCACATAGAGGTAGGGCACGGGCTCACCCGTAATGGCCTCGATGGCCTCGGCGTAGGCCGTGATCTGGTAGCCGTGCTCGGGGTAGATGCCAGACGACCGCTTCCAGTCGGCCACGACCAGGTGACCGTCACGGTTGCGCCCCACGAAGTCCACCGTGCCGGCATACTGCTCAGTGGGGTGCCAGACCGGAACCTCGATCGCGACCACACTCAAGCCGTAGTCGGCGACGAACTCGCGTGCGCCCCTCACGGCTGGGGCGAGCTCGTCGGGCACCAATGGGTCGCCGCCCTGGAGCATCTCGGCTATCAGGTCGTGCGCTTCCGTACCTTTCTTGGCCCCTTCTTCGCGCAGGTCCTTGGCATGGTCCTTGCCAAGCGACAGGGCCGTGCGTACCCATGCCTCATAGTCGTCATAGTCGTGTGATTGACCAAATGCTGCGTATCCGTCCCATCGTCCACGGTAAGCGCCGTGTAGTGCCACAGACTCCACGGCCTCGAAGGCAACCTTGGTGGCCCAGGGGACCAGTGGCCCACTCTTGTCGATGATGCCGAGGATGGACGTGACAGGCGGGAGCATCTGGTCGCCTACTTTGTACCAGCGCCCACGTCCGCGCTTCACCTGTTCAATGGACACGTCCCGGTACGAAGGCAGCAGTTGGAGGCCGGTAATTGTCTGTGTCATGCTGCCACCTCCTGCTTCTTCTGGGCGAGGACCGCGTCGACGATCCGGCACGCCACAGCAAGGTTGGTACGCTCCTCGGGGGCCTCGGTCTGCCAGTCGTCAACGGTCTGGCCGTCGAGGGTCTGCTGGACACGCTCAGCCGAGAGGCCGATGTGCTCGATGATCTGGTCCAACTTCTGTCGCCCCATCGTCGCGACGTCGGGGTCGCCGCTGTTCGATAGGCGCTTTTGCCAAGCCTTGGCGCGGCTCGCTACCTCTCCCTGGGTCGGCGGTGTCTTGTCGTCGATAATCTCGCCCGTCTCCTCGTCAACGACAGTTTTGGCTTCTCGTGCCGCAACCTGACCGTCGGGCAACTCCTCCAAGTCGTCGTGCATATCCACCACCTGCGCATCAGGTATGGAGCCGGTCTCTGATTCGTCCAGCCACCCCAGACCACAAATGGAGAGCGTCACTCGCCGCTTGGCCTTGGTCTCGGCCTTCATGATCGCGTTCGCCCGCGCCTCTCCCTTCACCTCATTCCCCAGGGGCACCGCGCCCGTGGCCGAGTCAGTCCGGCCCTCCCTGTCTATGGCTGTGGCTATCACCGTGTACACCGCGGCATCTTTGTCGAACGTCGCCGCCAGCCCGGTGATGCTGATCCCGCGCTGGGCTCGTAGCTGCTCGGTACAGTCCTTCGCGGCGTACAGGGTCAGCTTGCCGTTGAGCCGGATGTACTGGAACGGTCGGGTGAATGGATTGACCCCCACCGACTCGCACACCCGCTTGTAGTAGGCGACGCGGTCCTGCGCCGACAGCTTGTCCAGGTCCCCGTTTATCACCACCTGTTCCATCACGGCGGCGCTCACAGGGGTCACCCCCTGGGTCGCCACTGCTGGTGTCTGGCTGGTCATTTGCGATTCCTTCCTAAAGCTCAGTTCGTCGTGATAAGCCTGTAGCCTTCTCCCGGACCACCCTGATGTGCTGGCAATCAAGGCGCGTGTTGGCATGGTTCGCCCCGTGGACCTCACACACCCAGGCGTTATTGCGCTCGTAGTGGTGAACCACAACACCCTCAACAGATGGCCGCCCTGGCTCATGCACCAGATAGGCACCATGTGAACCGGGTGTTACTGCTAGTTCAGTAGTCGGCATCCTCTCACTCCTTTGCTAGTAGGTGTGTCAGTCCGCCGCCGCTCGATCTTGGACGAGCTCGTAGTGCTCCGCCCTGAGAGCCCGCCTGTACTTGTCTAACCGCGACAGGGCGACCTCTCGGCGCTCATCCAGCCTGGCCAGCTCCTGCAGCTCGAAGGTGATCTTCGCTTCTAGGGTGGCCTGGTAGTCGATGGCCTTCATCTACCCCTCCTCCCCCGCCACCAACCGCGCCAACAGCCCAACAGGGTCGTACCGCTCCCAGGCGGCGGCAAAGGCGTCGGCAAAGGCGGCGCCCCCGGCGGCGGCCATGGCGGCGGTCCCGGCGGCGGCCATGGCGGCGTCCCCGGCGGCGGCCATGGCGGCGGTCCAGGCGGCGTCCCTGGCGGCGGCCATGGCGGCGGCCCCGGCGGCGTCCCTGGCGGCGGTCCCGGCGGCGTCCCAGGCGGCGGTCCCGGCGGCAAAGGCGGCGGCGGCTAGAGCAGCCTCAGGAGACTTCTCCACGCACATCGTCCGCCACTCGGCGCCGAAGCCGCCCTGATCCGCTACGCTCTGTAAATCGGGGAGCACCGCCCCCCACATCCAATCCATGACCAGAGCTAGCCGCTCCTCCTCCCTCTCACGGCCCGTGCCAGCAGCCATCGGCAGCAAACGCTTCCACCCCGACGAGTTGCGCATCTCCGAGGGCATCTCATCCTGGACTATCATCATCCATTGACCGATAACCTTGGACATACACATCGGGATGGTGTCCGTCAGCTCCGCAGTAAGCGCGAGGTTGATCGCCGCGACTGAGCAGGCCGACTCCTCCGTCCCGATGCCCTCGGCCACCTCGTGTGACGCGAGATAGTCCCGTAACCGTGCGTCCGCCTCCTGCGTCCATACAGTCGTCATAACCCGTCCTCCCTCTCCGCTTGTGTCAACCGTTGTGACCACTACTTTTCCTCCTCCTCCGCTGTTATCCTCTGCCTCAGTGGTGCGAGACGGCTGCGGTGAACAGCCGCCCCGCGTTCCCCTGAGTGAGCAGGAGGTTTGAATCCGTGTCAGTCAATGGTGACTCCGAAATCATGAGCATTAGTCTTGAAGAGTTGGGCGTTTACCTGAGCATCGTTGCCAGAGCCATCCGACGGCTCGACGAAAGACACGGGGCAGGCGCAAGAGAGGCGTTCCTGAATGACCTTGCACCGGCCTTGGAGATGGAGCTGCGTCTTTCAATGCCCGGTCCAGCAGTGCAACTGCTTCTAGCTGATATGAACGCAATGTTAGTTCGGCTGGTTGAGATGATTCCCCCGGCTGAAGACCTTTAGTCATGCCCTCTCCTCCTGTCTGCGGTACTCGTTGATGTCGATGCCGGCCTCCCGGTAAACCGCGACCGCCAACATATGCTTGCACCAGCCCTTGTGCAGGTCCCGCCTGAACCGGGCGTCCGGGCACGTGCAGTGGCCGTTGACCAGGTAGTGACCGTCGCTGCCAGTCACGATGTGATGGCCGTCCAGGTCCAGCACCGGGGACACTTGCGCGACGATCTCTCGTGCCTTCTCCAAGCGTTCGGCCAGAGCTTCTATCTGAGTTATCGGCGTGACCTTCATGGTCATCCCTCCCCCTCCGCCAGCACCCGCTCTGTGGCCTCCTGAGCCGCTCGCTCAGCGCTGTCTAGCTGGACGTTCATGCTGCGGCCTCCCTGTTTGCCCGACGAAGGTCCGGCGATATCCCAACGTGCGAGCGGCATATGGGACCCTTGCCCCTCAGCAGCACCCAGTCCGACGTCGCCGCGCCGCACTTGACGCAGTGGCGCAGATGCTCCGGTATCCGTCCGTAGCCCCTGCCGATCCTCATGCCGACCTGCTTGCCGCACAGTCGGTGCAGGCGTAGGCTAGGATGCTCGTCCCATCCACGCGCCGCACCGGGTACCAGCCTGGATGTGGGCAGTCAGAGTTGGCCGAGGATATCTGCTCAGTGGTGTCCTGCTGGTCGATTCGCTCAAACACCCTGTCCAGGTCGCGCTGAAGGACATCTGTGATGCGCCAGTCGTTCGTCCGCCGGCTGTGCGCCCGGACCTGGTGGCCGTTCCGCGTGTGCGATCTGACAGCCGTGTAGCTCATCGACGCGCCTCCTCCGCTCGCCCTGGGCTTTCGGGAACGGTGTGTGGGCGGGAGGCCAGCCACTCCTCCACCTCGTCAGAGTGCCATCTGGCTGCCCGCACGCCGACCCGCACAGAACGAGGAAACTCGCCGCTCGAGATCATCCGGTAGATCGTCGCGCTGGACAGGCTAACGAGCCCAACTACTTCTTTCAGCTTCAGAGTCCGCTTTTCAATAACGCTCATGCTTCCTCCTCCCGAACCGCCGGACGCCGGTACTCGTCGATGTCGATGCTGACTGATAGAATCAAGGTGTGCGGGGCGGCTGCCACAAACAGCCGCCCCGCGTCCCCCTGAGTAAGCAGGAGGCAAGGTTGATGGATCCCAGCTTCTGGGAGGTCGTGACCGCCGTTGGTGTGATTGCGACTGCTCTGGTGACCGCCGTGTTCGGGTACCTCAGACGCCGCGATACAGCCGTGTATAACCTTCCCGTGCCGTCTGTGAAATACGGTAGGTCGACGGCCGGGACATCGTGGATAGAATTCAAGCTGACGGAGGCACCCGGACGGCCTGCGTGGGTCGTAACAGTAGCTGCCATCCATAGGAATTGGCGTCGTCGCAGGTATCTCACCCTGGCGTGCCGGCCAATCATAGACAACCGCCGTTTCATAGAGTACGAAGCCCTCGGTGAGTGGCAGCGAGTTGCCTATTTCAAACCAAGCTCCAAGGAGGGCGTTATCATGGTTCATTCGGATGCCCCCGACTGCTTCATTTCGTTGAAAGTTGCCCTTGTCTCTCGACCCAAGACCAATAGCCACGTGCTTATCCCACATACAAAACGAGAGGTTGATGGCCCCAATGCGGGCCACTGGAGATGAAGGCGACCACTAGAAATTCTCATCGATTCCTTCTGACGCTTCCGACTGTCGGATCGCGTTCAACATCGCTCTCAGTTCTGCGCCCAATAGCCGAAGCTCGCCCGTAACCTGGTACAGGGTCCAAGAGTGAAGCAGTAGGCCCGCGCAGGTCACCAGGGCGCAAACTGCTATGAGGGCGGTTATCACTCGCCGCCTCCATCCCTCACCGCCGGCCGCCGGTACTCGTTGATGTCGATGCCCAACTCATCGCACCAGCGGTAGACTGTGGCATCGCTCACCTCCAGTTCGACGGAAACCAGCATCAGCATGTTGCGGCGGCCCCTGAACTTGCGGAGTGCACTGAGCACGATGTCCCGTATGTCCTGGTTGCGCTGGGCCTCTAGCTTTTCCTGGGTTGGTGATTTGAACATTTGCCTAGAGTCCTCTCTTGTTGCCACTGGATACAGATATTGTAGCCTTTGGTTATAGCATCTGTCAAGGGAGGAGGACACAATGATACAAATCATGCGAAAAGGTACAGTGGTTCCGAGCAGGTTGAGCTTGGCCCGTCGAGAGGCGGGCCTGACTCAAGAAGAATCAGCGGAGCAAGCTGGGCTGACGCGAGTTACGATAGCCCGATACGAGACCGGACATAGGGCTCCGTCTGAGTTGGCCCTCAATATGCTTGCCACTATCTACGGCAAGCCCGTCGAGTCGTTCTACGGTGAGGAAGACGAACCACAAGGGGAAAGTGGCCGTGTCAAAGCGCCAGAGTCCGCAGCCCAATCCGAGCCCGATGCGTTGGGCGTCATCGGTTCCCTGGCTCAAGTCCGACAGGAGTTCAGCACCCGCTTCGACAGGCTTGAGACCTACATCCGCGCCCAGGCCCCAGTCCAGGCCATCGGCGAGTCTAGGGCAAACTATGACACCAGCAACTACGATCCGTCGGACAGAAGCCCGGTACGGCTGTTGGAATTCGCTTCGGCAGCGGGCGTAGGCGCGGAGGTCTACGACGAGACACCAATCGGGCTTCTGTGGTTCCGCAACGACTGGCTGAAACGCCACTCCATCGACCCGGAGCAAAGCAACATCATCAGCGTCCGAGGTGAGTCAATGGAGCCGACGCTACCCGATGGGTGCTCCATCCTGGTAGACCGTAAGCGCAGAGAGCCACAAGATGGGCGAATCTACGTGATGCGTACCGAGGAGAGCCTAGTGGTCAAGCGTGTCGGGAAGGATACTGAGGGAAATTGGCAGATCGAGAGTGATAATGAAGATTGGGGAGTTGTGCCCTGGTCCAACGCCACCGAGATCATCGGCGAGGTGCGCTGGTTAGGAAGGACGTTCTAATGGATTTCATAGACGAGGTACGTACCCGCTCCGGTCGGTTCGCCAAGCGCACTGAACACCTGGATACCGAGGAGGCCACGAAGAGTGCGCTTGTCCTCCCGTTCATTCAGATGCTCGGCTACGAGATATTCGACCCCACCGAAGTTGTGCCGGAGTTCACCGCTGATGTAGGGCTCAAGAAGGGCGAGAAGGTTGATTACGCCCTCATTCAGGACGGAAAGCCTATCGTCCTCATCGAGTGCAAGCGCTTCGGTAGCAACCTTGACGATGCGGATGTATCTCAGCTTCTCCGCTACTTTACCAACACGGACGCCCGCTTTGGCATCCTGACGGACGGGGTCGTGTATCGATTCTTCTCCGATCTGGACCAGCCAAACGTCATGGACCCGAAGCCGTTCTTCGAGTTCAATATGCTTAACTTCACCGAACCCCAGATCGAAGAGCTAAAGAGGTTTACCAAGTCAGCCTTCAGTATGAGTGAGGTCGTTGACGCGGCTCGGGAGCTCCACTATACGAACGAGATCAAGCGGGTATTGACAGAAGAGATCACTGAGCCATCCCAGGAGTTTGTTCGTTTCATCACTAAGCGGGTCTACCAGGGCAGTGTGACCAAGACGGTGCGTGAGCAGTTCGGAGCACTTACGCAACAGGCGTTTACGCAACTCGTCAACGACCGTATCAGCGTCCGCCTAAAGTCTGCGCTGGAACGGGAGGAGGGGCGAGCCGACTCACATGAAGAGAGCCCGGACCAGCAGGAAGCGGAGGAGCCCGAGTTCGTGCTCGCTGAAGTGGAGGCCCTGAATATCATCAAGGCCATCGTCAGGGATGTGGTGGATGTGCGTCGCATCGCGCTGCGACACGCCAAGAGTTATTCCAGTGTGGTGCTTCATGCCGACACTCTGAGGAACGATTATGGGCTCGTGTTGTGCCGGTTGCTAGTTAGAACCCCAAGTTTGAGGCTCGGCCTACTCAATGAAGGGAAGCAAGAAGAGCGAGTACACCTTGATGACCTGGATAACCTCTTTGACTATGCTGACCAGCTGCGAGCCACTGTCGCAGCCTATACTTCTGAGGAGAGGGATGCAGACACTGCCCAATCTGATGAGGCCATGTCTGCGGAGGAGTCGTCTTAATGCGCACCATCTTAGCAGCCCAGCCTCCTCCTCTTGCTAGCGGCGGTGGCCTGCACGACTGAAGCGCCCGTGCCCTGGGCCAACGGCCACGGAGATCATCGGCGAGGTGCGGTGGTCCGCGGTGACGCACTAGGGAGAGGGATGATATATGGCTGACGAGAGGCCTAGATGGATGGATGCTATCAGATCGGGATTCGATATAGATGGCGAGGGAAATCTCAAGATTGCGAATCAGGCGCTCGCTGCCTATCAAGCAGCTCTTGCGTATGCCATTGCAGCCATCGATCCAAGTACGTTCCTTCACCATCTTGAATATGCTCTGGAGGAGCCTGAGCGCAACATGCCGCTTCTCCTGTTAGATGAGCAAGAGCAACTTGAAAGGCTTCATGGAACGCTTCAGGTGATGGTCGCTTTGTGGAGAACGAGACTGGAGGAGTTGCCATCTTGATAATCTCCGTCACCCCTGATGTTGGTGACTACAGGATACCACGGGACCGAGATCATCGGCGAGGTGCGCTGGGCGGCAAGGACGTTTTCGTAATGCTTCGCTGGTTGCGTGATGCTTTGTTTCCCCGCCCGGAAGGGCCGGAATAGGGCCGTTCCTCAGCCGGGGAAGATCAGACTCCTCAGTCGAAAGTCACCACGTTTGCTGACTTGCCCCAAAGGTCCGGCCCCATCGAGCTAGTCAGCGCCGCATGCCCCTACTGTGGAGCAGTCCAAGACCCTCCTCCACAGCGTCGCAAGAAGTGCAGAGATTGCGGAGAGGTTATTCACACGCGCACCGACCGCATTGAGCGCAAACGGGTATCTGGCGACTGCCGCTCAGTACGCAGAATCGGAAAGGGCGCGCCGCGACCAGGAATGGAAAGACCTCAGCCAGACGATACAAAAAATAATTATCCCCTCACGTCAAGGGTTCGGTTCAGGCCACATGCCTTCTTCGGTGACAAGCTCATCGAGCTTTTTACAGGGAATGCCCTTCTCTAGACATACGTCGGGGATGTGTGTCCCTTTCTTGTTGTTCTTGCTTCGTTCGTGTTTTGCCTTCTCGTTGGTGACTACCACTACGCCTTGATTTAACTCGGCATAGGCGATGACATAAGGGTCGCCAGGCTCTTTCGTGTGCGTCCTCGCATCGAGGTCGTCAACAAGGTCCGGATAGTCTTCAATGATTTGCCCTGCCAGTATTAGTCGGCTCGTCGTTCGGCGCGACACAAACTTCTTGTAGCCCTTCAGTCGCTCCCAAGCATCTGGAGCATACCGTTTTACTTCTTTCATGACTTCGGACACTGTTACTAGGCGCCCAGCTTCTATCAGGATGATTACCTCGCCCCAAACGTACTCTCTTGTGGCGTCGTCTGTGGTCAAAGCGGTCGGCTGACCTAGCCCTCCGTCTAGGTCGATGATTGCGCAGGCGTCAATCACATATTTAGGGCCCGCAGGTAGCATGGGGCGCGCCCTTAGAGGTACTTTGCCATCGTGGCCTCAGTTCTCGTGGCCAAGCTAGTCAATTTATTTGCACGAATGTCCAGGTATCGGCACGCGGTGTAAGTGTCAATTTCTCCTCTGTTCAAAGCCTCTAGAACGATCTTGGGGAACGAATACCCTAATTCCGCGCCACGACGTAGTTCCTGTGGAATCTTGGGCTCGTCGTCTGGGGAATATTCGGGTTTCCGCCAATCCCGCAGATTGTCTTGCGCTTTCAGGTGCGCATACAGCTCGTGGTCGCCCCTACCGATTCTCTCCAAACTGAGTGCTACGACATGGCTACTCACCTTGAACCGCCTAGCTATCCGACGTACGTCGGCCAAAGTGATTTCTTCATCGGGTACCCCCTCACTCAGCAAATCAGCAGGAACAAGGACCGATGCAGCGAACTCGTTGCACCACCGCTCAACGGCACCTTTGTCCACATTCTCAATCTCTAGGCAAAGTCCGTGCCTTCGCAGCATTAGGTGGGAGTATTCGTGAAGGAGAGTGAAGGACTTGGCAGAGTCACTCTCCTTAGAATTCACAACAATCGCAGGCATGAAGCCCTCTAGGTAGAAGGAGAACCCGCGACAGTCCTCAGACGGCATAGGCTTGGCGAGTGTGAGAATACCGAGAGATTGAATTCGCGCTCGCCATCCGTTATATGCTTCGTTGGGGGCCTTCCAAAGCATCTGGGTGTCGCCGTCAATATCAAGCCGATCTCGTTCTTCGGCAGCCACTTCTTCGGGGCTGTCCTCGGTCAAATCTGCCTTTGCCAACCAAAGGTCCGGTATAAGCGTCGGGGCAGCCTCGGCTAGGTGTTGTGCGATGCTCACGAGACGTTGGGTGTCTCGGATGGCCACCAGAGTATCTGTGCCAAGTCGGGGCTCCTGCCCGCCGACAGTTCGGAAGTCCTCGGGGCCAGACGGTAGTGTTGGTGTCGTGGTTCGTAACAGAGCGGCAACGGGGCGCTTGTAGACGTTCGCGATCTTCTGTAACCGGGTTATCCCGAACTCGTGCAGCTCGTTCTCCCAACTTACGATTTCCTCAACAGACACTCCCAATTCCTGCGACGCGCTCTCTCTGGTCATTTGCGCCGACAGTCGTGCCCATGTAAGGACATCCGGCTTGATTGGGATTAATGTCTTAGCCTGAGCCATCTTCTTCTCCCTGCTACCCGCTAGAGAGGTTGCAGAAACGCCTCTAGGGGTGCTACGCTAGACTTTGATGGCGTCTAGCAAGACACCCCGAAAACAGAAGCCAAAGTCAGAGGTGTCGTCACCACCGCTGACTAAGGCTGAGTTTGAATCGTTCCTTCGTACCGTTACCCGTCCTGTCGCACCACCTGACCAAGGAAAGCCTCGAACATAGGCTGTTCTTGGGCGCGCCGATTGTACCTGAAAGCGTACTCGTTTAGATAGCTCTGAAGGTACTTCTTACTGACGGCGTGGTTTACCCCGCCTATCCCTCGCTTCACTAGGCTCCAGAACCCCTCTATCGTGTTCGTGTGGGCATCGTCCTGAACGTACACTTTGGCCGCATGGTGAACCCGCCGATGCTGGTAGCCCATGCTGTTGAGAGGGTCGTAGGCAGAGTGTTCATCGGAGTAGATTAGACTGCTATCGAGAACCTTCTCCCTCACGTGGGGCAGTACCGCGCTACGGGATTCCTCTCCCACCACAGTGGTCACAACGGACCCCTTGCGCTCGACCATTCCCAACACGGCGGTCTTGCCAGCGGTACCCCTACCCCTAATAGTGGCTTCCCTCTTGGCTTTGTGCATATTCTTGGCCTTGCCACCGACGAAGGTAGCGTCTACCTCTACTGATGAACCCTCCAAGGAGATATCTTCGGCCAGCATCGACCGGATTTGCTTGAAGATGCGCCACGCCGTCTTGTACGTGACACCTAGCTCACGCTCTAGTTGCTTAGCCGAGATACCGCACCGCGTGGAAGCCATCAGGTACATCGCATAGAACCACGACCGGAGCGGCGTCGAGGACTTCGCCATTATGGTGCCAGCCATCGGAGAAACGTGATGTCCGCAACTGTCGCACGCGTAGACTGGCCTACCAGTAACCTTGTGGTGCTTCGTCACTCGCTCGCATGTGGGGCAAGTGATACCATCGGGCCAGCGGTTGCTCTTGAGCCATTCCAAGCAAGCATCGTCGTTCGGGAACTGAGCATCGAAGTGGCGAATGGTGTACTTCTTCATGTTGGCAATCCCTAGCTAAGTTACATACAGTTTAGCACATCTGTATACTTGTTGTCAAGGGATAATGACCATACGTTTACTCCGTGCTCCTATTGCAAGCGGGCTGTTGAGTGGACCTGGATTGCTCCTTAAGGCCGACCCGCGAACTCACGGGAGTCGTGCTCGGCTATGGCGCTGACGGAGTAGCCCAACAACAGTCCGATAATGCGGTGATGCTGCCGAAGAGGGACGTGGTCAGAGGACCACCTGAGAAGCTCAATCACCCATGGAGCAGCGGCGAATCCCGTCATCGCGCAGTTCATATCCCTGCGAGGCAGCACGAAGGGGATGGCAGGGTCCACTGCGACTTGGTTGAGGCGGACAAACGGGTTGACCATCTCCGCAGGTTCAAGACTGACGGATTCCAGTAGAGCCAGCGGACGTACCCCGCGTGACACCAGATAGGCCTGTTCCTGGATGAGATCATCCGAGAGCATATCGATAGTGTATCACTGAGAATGGGAGATCGGACCAGTTTGGGACACACGGTGCCGATGGCTGGTGGTCAGCGACAACCCTGACTGGCCGCCTGCACCTATGCTGTATGGCACGGACATCATCGGCGAAGTGCGGTGGACAGCGAGGACGTTTTTGTGTGATGGGTGAAATGTGGGGTATTAGAGTCACAGCTCCCCATATTCAGCTATAAATATAGCCTGGATTAGACTCCCGGGAAGTCTGCCGAAGCCAGCGCAGTGGCATTGCCAACGAGACGACGAGATGAATTTCTTAAGAAGGAACCTGAAGGCCAGAATTGTCACGTATTTTCTCGTGCCTTCCGCTTTGGTCGTGACGGTCCTGTCACTACTTGCGTTTATCGTCGCCCGCGACATACTTGAAGATCGTGCGGTCGAACGACTAGCCGTGATCAGCAACATAAAGGAGCTCGAACTCAACCTGTTCATTGGGGAAGTGCAGGACAATCTCATTCGAATCGCCGACCTCCCCGCTATTCAGAGTGCGGCTGCGGCGCTTTTGGCCGGGGATGGCTCTTCTGGCAGCCAGGCCGCCTATGAAACTCTCGAGCGCCTGGTTGAGAGCGTCGCGGCCGCGGCGCCGGACCTGAGCGAAATATTCTTTCTCACCGATGTCGGCGGCCTGATCGTCTTCTCCACAGAGAAAGCCCATGAGGGAGAGTATCGTGTCACCGATACCTACTACCGCCGTGGGTTGGAAGGTCCTGCGGTCCAGAACGTGTATCCTTCGGCGCTAACTTCCGCGCCCACGCTTACAGTAGCCACGCCGTTGTCCAACGACGGCCAAATACGCATAGGCGTAATCGCTGCTCACGTCGGCCTGGAAAAGCTCGACAGGATCGTCAAGGACCGCACGGGACTCGGCTCCAGCGGAGAGTCATATCTGGTCGACGCCTTCAACGTGTTCGTCTCGGCGGCTGGTTTCGGCACCGAGCAGTTCCCTCGCGGAGTTCACAGCTTCGGAATCGATGCTGCAGTCGAGGGCGAAAGGGGAGCTGGCACCTACGCAAACCATTACGACGTTCCGGTGATCGGGGTGTACCGGTGGATCCCCGAGCGCGAGCTAGCTTTGTTGACGGAGATACACCGATCAGAGGCCACCGCACCTGCCCGGCAACTCGGCGCAACGCTGATCATTATCGGCCTGGTGGGGGTTGGCTTGCTAGCAGCCGGCGCCTATCTCATCGCCCGGCGTATCGCGCAGCCGATTCTCGCGATCAACGAAACGGCTATGAAGATCGCGGCAGGTGACCTTGACCAGTCGGCGCCGATCCAAACCCAGGACGAGATCGGGGTGTTGGCGGGGAACTTCAACCTCATGACCGACCGGCTTAAGCCCGAATCCACCGAAGGACGTCCTTGGGGACAGCCCTTGAAGAAGCCAGCGGGTGCTCCTCTGAATCTGGGATAATGGTTTTGGAACAGAAACCCGCCCGGAAACAAGGAGCACCCAATAGATGCTGCCACAGAACAAACCCGACCGTATCCGCATCCTCTTTGACGACCATCGCCTGGTGGCCAATGCCGGCCTGCTCCTGCCGGCCACCCTAGCCCGGCACCTGGGCCTGCGGGAACTCGTCGACCATCACCTTGACCTCGGCGGAGCGCCGGGACGGGCGAACACTGGGGACAAGATGCTGACGCTGGTCGCTTCCGCGCTGGCAGGCGGCGACTGCATCGACGACGCCGATGCGCTGCGCGCTGGTGGGACGGTTGGTGTTCTAGGCTGCGTGGTCAAGGCGCCATCCACCCTGGGGACCTTCCTGCGCAGCTTCCGGTGGGGGCATGTCCGTCAACTCGACCGCGTGAGCCGCCAGTTGTTGGCCCGGGCCTGGGCCGCTGGGGCCGGACCCGGCGACTCGCCCCTGACCATCGACCTGGACTCGACCATCTGCGAGACCTATGGACTGGCCAAGGAGGGAGCGCGCCACCACGGCTATACCGGCGCCCGCGGCTATCACCCGCTGCTGGCCATTGCCGCCGGCACCGGCGAGGTGCTGATGTCCCGGCTGCGCGAGGGCCGGGCCAACACCGCCCGTGGCGCCGCCCACTTCCTGCGTGAGACGGTGGGGCGGGTGCGCTACGGCGGGGCCAGGGGACAACTCACGGTGCGGGCCGACAGCGGCTTCTACGCCCACACTGTCGTTGCCGCCTGCCGGGAAATGGATGTCCGCTTCTCTATCACCATCCGCCAGCGCGCCAGGCTGCGGGATCTGATCGAGGCGATACCAGAGGAGGACTGGACTCCCATTCCCTACTGGATGGACGGCGCCGCCGATGTCGCCGAGACGACTTACACCCCGTTCCAGACCAAGCCGGACGCCGCGCCGGTGCGGCTCATTGTCCGGCGGGTGAAGCCGACGCCCGGTTCCCAGCTCGCCCTCTTCGCCAGATACAGCTATCACGCCTTCATCACCGACCGCGATGGGGAGACGCTGGAACTGGAGGCCGATCATCGCCGCCACGCCGAGGTCGAGAACGCCATACGCGACCTCAAGTACGGCGTCGGGCTGAACCACATGCCGTCGGCGCGCTTCGCCGCCAACGGCGCCTGGCTGGCGGTCCAGGTGATGGCGCATAACCTGGCCCGCTGGACGGCGCGGATTGGTCTGGGCGAGCGGACCGTGATCACCAAGACCCTCAGGCGGCGGGTCTTCGCTCTGGTGGGACGGATCACCCGCTCGGCGCGCCGCCTCACTTTGCATCTCCCCCGGCGCTGGCCTTGGGAAACCCAGTTCACTCGCGCCTTGGCCCGGCTGCAAGCCATTCCGTTCCCGGCCTGACGGCCAGCCTGCAACTGACCCAACGTCCCCGCAATCTCGCGCCACCCCGGTCGCGAGAGTCCCCTGCTGCGTATCCTCTCGCCTTCCCGCGCATCGCAACTCCCGCATAGGGCCTTAGGGGCCCTGTGCGGCCACTGAAGACCGCCCGCCGGCCTCCCATCTACCCCAAGACCCCAGGCCATCTCCCCTGTAGCTCCCTCACCCACCCCCTTCCGCTGCCCTCACGCCGTCCATCGGTGTCCTTCGGTGGATTCGGGGTTAACAGTGTGTAGACGAGCATGACCCCCGACCAGAACACCGAAGAATACGACGAGCGGACGACAACTCCGCCGCCCGCCCCAAGCCCCTTCTTTGCCCCAAGCCTTGCGCTGCCGATACTGGCTGCCGGCATGATTGCAGGCTTCGCAGCAGGCTGGGTCTCATTTGCATCCCCCTGGAGTTCTTTGGCAAAGCCGAACCCACTGTATGACGAAGACCTCGTAACCTCACTGTTCGAGACCGCCGGCAGAGCCGTTGTGGAGATCCACGTCGCAACTCAAGGCCGCGGCGGTCGCCCATCACAAGAGTCCGGGTCGGGATTCCTTGTGGACGAAGCGGGCCACATCGCCACCAACCACCACGTCCTCGCCGGCGGGGATGATGTGATCATCGAGATGTTCGATGGTCGACGCCTCCCGGCGCGGAAGCTGGGCAGCAGCCCGGCGGACGACCTAGCTCTTCTCAAGGTCGATCCCGAGGCGTTCGACGGCATCGAGCCGCTGGCGTTGGCCGACTCGGACAAGGTGACTCCGGGGGAGCTGGCCATCGCCATCGGAAGTCCCTTCAGGCAACGCAACTCGATGACGGTGGGAATAGTGAGCGGTGTCGGGCGGAGCCGTAGAAGCCTCGTCTCGCGCCCCATACCGGACCTGATCCAGACCGACGCCGCGCTCAATCCAGGGAACTCAGGAGGGCCCCTCCTCAACGCGAAGGGCGAGGTGATCGGCATAAACACGTCGGTGGAGGTTTTCAACCTGGTGCAGACCGGTGTTGGATTCGCCGTGTCCAGCAACACGCTGCGCGGGATCCTTCGAGAGCTGCAGAGTCCCGGGTTAGTCAGGCGCCCCTGGATCGGCATCACCAGCATTCCGAGAGAGAGCGCGGTTGCGCTCGGACTTTCCGCGGATGGAGTCCACATACTTCGCGTCTGCCCGAACAGCCCAGCAGACATAGCCGGGCTGCGCGGCGAATCGCCTCAAACTGGCAGCGGTGATGCGATTCTGGCGGTGGACGGCGTGCGGGTCGATTCGGTTGCCGACATGGTCGACTACTTCAACGGGCGACGCCCTCTGGAGACCGTCGAGATCTCGATAGTCCGCGACCGCACGAGACAGAATGTGAAGGTGACGTTAGCCGAGTGGCCTTACGGTCTGACGCCTGGTACGCTGTGGAGCCCGAGGCCGGGAGGAAGCTCTTGCCCGCCGGCGAGATGACCTTGCTCAATGCCGAAAGACACGAGTCCGTTGCCTTGGCTTTCCGCTACCATTTGAAGTAGTACCTGCTCCTGGCTGTCCCTGTCGACGGGAGCGGACTAAGACTCTGAAGGCTGGAGCGATGACCGCCGAAAGCGCAGACGTCGTAGTTGTGGGCGGCGGCATCGTCGGGTTGTCCGCCGCTTACTATCTCGGCGAAGCGGGCGTCAGCGCCGTCATCGTCGAGCGCGACGCAGTCGGGAGCCACGCCTCCGGGTTTGCTTATGGCGGCCTCGCGGCACTGAGCAGCGACGAGGTCCCACGCCCCACCGAGAGCCTCGCCGTGGAGGGGATACGGCTACACCGCCAGCTCTCCAACTCCCTTCCAGAGGAGACCGGCGTCAACATCGACTTCAGGACCCGCCCAACCCTGGCCCTGGCATTTTCCGAACAGGAAGCGGAGGAAGCACGGCGCGGGCTAGGCACAGGACGTACGCGAAAAGGCACTAAGGTCAGCTGGGCGGACCGCTCGGAGTTGGCGTCCATCGAGCCGCGCATCTCCGACGAGGCGTTTGGCGGCGTCTTCATCGAGGGGACCTACGACGTCGAGCCGTACAGGCTGATTTTGGCGCTCACCGCAGCCGCAGAGAGGCGAGGCGCGCTCGTGCGCCACGGCACCGTGACCGGACTAAAGACCGCCGCCGGCCGTGTGCAGGGAGTCCGGCTCGAAAACAGCGAGATACGCACAGCTACAGTGGTGCTGGCCATGGGTCCATGGGCGGGCGCCGCCTCTGAGTGGCTCGGCATTCAGGTCCCAGTCGGGCCCTTGAAAGGGCAGATACTCCGACTGCGAGCTCCTGGCCCGCCGTTCCAGTGCTCGATCGGGTGGCAGGGCAACTACTTCACGACGAAGCCCGACGGCCTGGTGTGGGCCGGGACCACGGAGGAAGACGTTGGATTCGACGAGCGCCCGACCGAAGAAGCCCGCGCCCAGATAACGTCCACGCTGCTCAAGATGGCTCCGTCGCTGACCAACGCTGAGCTAGTACGGCAGACGGCCTGTCTGCGGCCGTTGTCTTCGGACCGGTTGCCGGTTATCGGCGAAGTTCCCGGCCGCGGGGGCGTGTTCCTCGTCACGGGCGCCGGACGCCAGGGTATCGTCTTCGGCCCGGCAATGGGCAGAATCGTGGCCGGCCTGATCACCGAAGGTTCGAGCGACTTCGCCATCGACGCGTTCGACCCCGGCCGGTTCGAGTCAGCGGACTAGATTCCGCGTCGGGCGCACGGCAGGTCACGTACACCTAGAAACAGACTAGCCGCTGGGCTGTCGCTCCCTGTTCGTATCCAAATGCACAAGATTCGCCTGGAACGTTGCCAAACATGAGTCGGAATCGGCGGTCACGGCGCAATGTCATCGTCATGCAATCGGGCGGCAACACCCCGGTCTTCAACCGAAGCCTGCTGGGTGTGGTCCTCGAGGCTGAGGAGGGTAACGGTTTCGGCGAGGTCTACGGCGCTATCCACGGGCTCGACGGAGTACTGACGGGGAGGCTGGTCACGTTGTCGGGGCGGAGCAAAGCGTGGTGGAGCCGCATAGCCGGGACACCCGGCGCCGCGCTGGGCTCATCGCGTCGCAAGCTCAGCGACGACGATATTCCGAGAATAAGGAGGGTTCTGGACGAGCACAGTATCGGCCACTTATCCATCATCGGTGGCAACGATTCGGCCGAGACCGGGCGGCGCATAAACGAGGAGGCGCTGAGTGGAGGCTGGGGGCTGTCGGTGGTCAACGTGCCCAAGACCATCGACAACGACCTGGTGCTCACCGACCACTGCCCCGGCTACGGCAGCGCGGCGCGGTTCGTGGCGCTGGCGACCATGGGTGCAGGCCGCGACGCCGAGGCGATGGGGTCGGAGTCGCCGGTGGCCGTTATCGAGGTGATGGGGAGGGACGCCGGCTGGCTGGCCGCGTCGGCCGCGCTGGCTAAGAGAGAGGAGCGCGACGCGCCACACGTGATTTGCATCCCGGAGGCGCCGGTGGACGAGCAACAGTTCCTCGACCGCGTCGATGACGCCTACCGGCGCTTCGGCTTCGCCGTCGCCGTTGTATCCGAGAATGCGCGCGGACGGGACGGCGTTCTGGGGGGCGATGCCGAGCCGTGGTACGTCGACGACTTTGGCCACGCATACCACGAGGGCGCGGGGAAGTACCTGGCGGGGCTGGCCGGGCGACGGCTTGGTGTCAGGGTCCGGTACGAGCGTCCGGGGACCATACAGCGCTCGATGTCCGCCACCGTCTCGAGCGCCGACGCCAGAGAAGCAGAGATGGCCGGCCGCGCCGCGGTCCGCTACGCTCTCGAAGGCGAAAACGGCCAGATGGTGACCCTACTCCGAAGCCCTGGAGAAAGGTACTCGTGCACGACCGGATTGGCGCCGTTGAAGGATGTGGCTGGAGAAGTCCGTACGCTCCCAGACGAGTACTTCCTAGCCGCCGATAGCATGCCAAGCCAGGCGTTCGTCGATTACTGCGCCCCGCTCATCGGAGCCAAATTACCAAGGTTCGAAAGGGTAGAATAGCGGGGTCTGCCGCCTCGATGGCGAGACGACACGGTTGGTGAAAGAGAGCGTCGAATGGAGAAGTTCAGAAGCAAGCAGGTCTGGATCCCCGTAGTGGTCGTAGTGGGTATCCCAATCGCCGCACTGGCATGGTGGCTCGGGTCGCCCCTGCTGTTCGACAAGACGGTGGAGGAGGAGTTCCCGTTCGCGGCCCGGGCCGTCGTCCCGAAGGAGATGTCGCGCAAGGACGTAGAGATGACGATGGCCACGATGGCGAAGATGGACTCTGACTCGATGGACGAGCCGATGCCCAAGCCGGCGGAGGCGGACGCCACGGGGGAGGCGACGGCGCTCAAGTCGGGAGGGTTCGAGGGCGTCGACAGCTTCCACACCGGTGAGGGGGACGCAACGATATACAAGTTGCCGGACGGCAGCCATGTGCTCAGGCTGGCCGCCTTTCGGGTGACCAACGGGCCGGACCTGCACCTGATCCTCACGCCAAACTCCAACCCCCAGGGCAGGAGTGACGTCAAGCAACAAGGCTATATCGACCTTGGCAAGCTGAAAGGGAACATCGGTAACCAGAACTACCCGATCCCCGAAGGCGTCGACCCTGCATCGTTCAACGCGGCGGTGATCTACTGCAAGCCGTTTCACGTTATCTTCAGCGTGGCGATGTTACAGTAGGAGTGGCAGTGTTCAACCCGGCTTTCGACGTCACCCCATACGCGTACTTGAGCGCCATAGTCAGGGAGCGCGGCGTGGCGCCTGAGCCCTTCGGCCCGGAGCCACGGCTCTTTGTGGAGGCGAATGATGGATAGCCCCCGGGTCGCTTTCATCGGCGGGTCGGGGTTGTACGAGATGGAGGGCCTCGCCGGGGCGACGGAGGTCGCGGTAGAGACCCCGTTCGGCCCGCCGAGCGACGACGTCGTCACCGGTGCGCTCGACGGCGTACCGGTGGCCTTCCTGCCGCGCCACGGCCGAGGCCACCGACATTCGCCCACCGAGATCCCGGTGCGAGCCAACATGTACGCCCTTAAGACGCTTGGAATTGAGCGCATACTGTCGATTAGCGCGGTGGGGAGCCTGAGGGAAGAGATCAAGCCACTGGACATGGTAGTCCCGGACCAGATCATCGACGGCACCAAGAGCCGCATGAGCACCTTCTTCACAAACGGCATAGTGGCCCACGTAGGGTTCGCCGACCCGTTCTGCCCCGACCTGAGAGCCGTGACGGCCGAAGCCGCGCTGCGGCACAGCAATGCCGTCCACACCCAAGGGACCTACGTAGTCATGGAAGGCCCTCAGTTCTCGACGCGGGCGGAGTCTGAGCTGTATCGCTCCTGGGGGGCGAGCATCATCGGCATGACCGCCCTGCCGGAGGCGAAGCTGGCCCGCGAGGCAGAGATTTGCTATGCGACCCTAGCTCTGGTGACTGACTACGATTGCTGGCACGAGGACGAGGAGGATGTGTCCGTCGAGATGATCGTGGCCAATCTGATGAGGAGCGTCGAGTCGTCCCAAAAGTTGATCAGGGACATACTCCCAAACATTCCGAGCGACCGAGGCTGTGTGTGCAGCTCAGCGCTGAAAGATGCGATAATCACCAGCCGAGACGATATCGACGACGAGACCAGGGAGCGTCTCTCGCCTATCATCGACAAGTACTTACCAAGATCACAGACGATACCCTGACCCCGCCCCTGGCCTGAAGGAGCAGGGCGCCAAAGGAGCGACCGAATGCCGAGGCAAGAACCAGGCGAGGCCTACTACCGTGTAAGCATCGCGGAGGCCGCTGAGATGTACGGTAGCGACGATGTCACTTACGTCGACGTGCGGCGCCCCGATGAGTACAAGGAGGGGCATATAGAAGGCGCGTTATTTATTCCCCACGAGGAAGTGTACGGACGTATCGACGAGCTTCCCAGGGATAAGAAGCTGCTGTTTATCTGCGCTCAGGGAGTGAGGAGCGGGGTAGCTTGCGAGATGGCGGCAGCGTTGGGCATCGATATTGAGAACCTCTACAACATAGAGGAGGGGACAGACGCTTGGATCTCGGCGGGACACCCGACCAGCCTAGGAGACAATCCGTAGGGTTGGCGAAGCAAAGAAACGGCGCTCCAAGGAGAAGATTTGAACAAACGAAAACGAGTCGCCTGGCGCAAGCACCGCAAGGGCCGCAAGAAGCTCAAAGAGAAGCGCAAGGCTGAGCTCACCCAGGCGCGATAGCTAGCCGGGGAAAGGGGCAGCCAGCGTTCCTGGCGCAAACTTAGCGAGGATGGTGCGCGACGCATGTCGGTGCTAGTTGTTGGCTCGGTTGCCTACGACACTGTTGTTACGCCGGCCGGTCGTCGAGAGGACGCCCTCGGCGGGTCGGCGACATATTTTGCGGTCTCCAGCAGCCGCTTTACAACGGTTAGCGTGGTCGCCGTGGTCGGTGATGATTTTCAGCAAGAGCACGTCGACATGCTCGACGCTCGCGGTGTCGACACGTCGGGGCTCGAGAGGCGTGAGGGCAAGTCCTTTCGGTGGTCAGGGGAGTATGGCGCCGAAGACGTAACCACGCGAAAAACACTGGATACGCAGCTCAACGTGTTCGCCGAGTTCTCGCCCAAGCTCGGCGCTCAGCATCGGCGTGCGCCCTACGTGTTTCTGGCCAACATCGATCCCGAGCTCCAACTTGAAGTCCTAGGGCAGGTCGCGGCCCAGCCGATGCTGGTGGCGATGGACTCGATGAACTTCTGGATCGAGGGCAAAAACAGCGCCCTGCGCCGGGTTGTGGAGAAGGTGGACGTCCTGTTCACGGATGAGGGCGAGATCAGGGAGTTCTCAGGCGAGGTAAACCTGGTCAAGGCGGCGAGACGAGTCAAGGAGATGGGCCCATCGGTCGTGGTCGTCAAGCGAGGCGAGCACGGCGTGCTCCTGTTCCGTGGGGAGGAGGCGTTCGCTGCACCGGCGTTCCCCCTCGAGAACGTCGTCGACCCGACGGGCGCCGGGGATGCATTCGCCGGCGGGTTCATGGGTTATCTGGCCGGCACGGGCGATCTGAGCCCCGAAGGCTTTCGGAGGGCAACGGTGCTGGGCTCGGTGATGGGGTCTTTCGCAGTAGAGAGCTTCAGCGTGGACCGGCTGGGTTCCGTCCTCAACGAAGATATAGAGGAGAGGTTCCGTAGATTCTCGGACCTTTCACAGTTCCTCGCCCTGACGGAAGGCGAGTCATTACCGTGGCGAGATAGCTCGTAGCACGGACAGGAGGAAGAGTTGGCAACCAAGCAACAGGTCGGGGATGTAAAAGACGTCTCGCTTGCATCCGAAGGGGTCCGGAGAATCGAGTGGGCCGCGCGCGAGATGCCTGTGGTCGCGCAGATTCGCGAGCGGTTCGCTAAAGAGAAGCCCTTCAACGGCATGCGTATCGCCGGGTGCCTGCACATCACCACTGAGACCGCGAACCTCGCGCTGGCCCTCCGGGACGGCGGCGCCGAGGTCGCGCTATGCGCCAGCAATCCCCTCAGCACGCAGGACGAAGTCGCGGCGGCGCTGGTTGTCGAGCACGGCATCGCCACGTACGCCGTGAACGGTGAGGACACGCAGTCCTACTATAGCCACATTACGTCGGCGCTGGACCACAACCCCAACATCACTCTGGACGACGGGGCGGACCTGGTGGCGATGCTGCACACGAAGAAGACTGAGCTGCTGGAGCACGTCGTCGGAGGCTGCGAAGAGACGACGACCGGGGTCATTAGGCTCAGAAGCCTTGCGGAGGCCGGCAAGCTCCGATACCCGGTGATCGCGGTGAACGACGCCGACACGAAGCACCTCTTCGACAACCGCTACGGGACAGGCCAAAGCACGCTGGACGGCATCACCCGGGCCACCAACGTCCTCTGGGCGGGCAAGAAGGTGGTGGTCTGCGGCTACGGCTGGTGCGGGCGCGGGGTCGCGCTGCGGGCCCGGGGGATGGGAGCCCAGGCGATCGTAACCGAGGTGGACCCGATTCGAGCGCTGGAGGCTGCCATGGACGGCCACGAGGTCATGTCGATGGAGGCCGCTTCGGCAGTCGGTGACATCTTCATTACGCTCACGGGCGGCTTTCACGCCGTAGGCCGGGACCACATATCGTCGATGAAGGACGGGGCCATCATCGCCAATAGCGGCCATTTCAACGTCGAGATAGACCTGGACTCCCTGGAGGAGATGTCGGAGGGGAAACGCCGGGTGCGGCCTTTCGTCGACGAGTACCTAATGGAGGACGGAAGGCGACTCTATCTGCTGGGCGAGGGACGGCTCATCAACCTTACCGCGGCGGAGGGGCACCCGTCCGCAGTGATGGACATGAGCTTCGCCAACCAGGCGTTGTGCACCGAATACCTGGCGCAACGCGGCCTGACGAACAAACTTGAGCCGGGCGTCTACCCGGTCCCGAAGGACATCGATCAAGAGGTCGGGAGGCTCAAGCTGGACTCGATGCGGATAACTATCGACGCTTTGACCGAAGAGCAGCAGAAATACCAGGAGAGCTGGGAGATGGGGACGTAATGGAGCCTCGCGTCTCGATCCCGAAGCGGACCCGCGCGAAGACCGCCTAACCGGAGGACTGTTCAAAATGCCATACAGCTTCACCGATTCGCCCTCTTATCTCTTTACATCCGAGTCAGTAACCCAGGGCCACCCGGACAAGCTGTGCGATCAGATCTCCGACGCCATCCTGGACGCCTTTCTGGCGGAAGACCCGACGGCGCGAGTCGCCGTTGAAGTGTGCACCACGACGGGTCTGGTGGTGATCATGGGTGAGATACGGACCGCGTCGGAGTACGTGGACCTGCCCAAAATAGCGCGTCGGACAATACGCGATGCCGGCTACATGGACTCGAGCTTTGGGTTCGACTACCAGTCTTGTGGCATAGCGGTCTCGGTCCACGAGCAATCAGGCGACATAGCCAGCGGCGTGGACGTAGCTCTGGAAGTCAGGGGCGAGGTGGAGAGCAGCGGTGAGAACGTAGACGCGCTGGGGGCCGGCGACCAGGGGATGATGGTCGGGTTCGCCTGCACGGAGACCCCGGAGCTCATGCCGCTGCCGATCGCACTGTCACACCGCCTGTGCAAGCGGATGGCGGACGTAAGGAACGAGGGGGTCATCCCTTACCTGCGTCCGGACGGCAAGTCTCAGGTCACGGTGGAATATTCTCACGGAGTCCCGCAGCGGGTCCACACGGTGGTAATGAGCGCCCAGCACAATCCTGAGGTGAGCCAGTCGGTTATCGAGCGAGACCTGATCGAGCAAGTCGCCCACGCGGTAATCCCCAAGGAGCTGCGAGACCGAAATACGATATACCACGTGAACCCCTCGGGGAGGTTCGTCATCGGCGGACCTGTCGGGGATACGGGACTGACCGGCAGGAAGATCCTGGTAGACACATATGGCGGCGTGGCCAGGCACGGCGGGGGGGCTTTCTCGGGCAAGGACCCGACCAAGGTCGACCGCTCCGCGGCATATGCCGCGCGTTACGTTGCCAAGAACCTGGTAGCGGCGGGCCTGGCCGAGAGGCTGGAGGTCCAGCTATCTTACGCAATCGGCGTGGCGGTGCCCATTTCCATTTCGGTTGAGACGTTTGGGACGAACAAGGTGTCAGACCAGACTATCGTGGGCCTGATCGAGAAGCACTTCGACCTCCGCCCCGGAGCGATAATCCAGGAGCTGGACCTTCGGCGGCCTATCTACCAGCAGACCGCCGCCTACGGGCACTTCGGGCGGACCGACGTCGACCTGCCCTGGGAGCATACCGATAAGGCGGCGACGCTAAGGCGCGAGGGCTTTATAGGTACAGCCGGGGCCACAGGGGCCGCGACCTCGTAGGGCGCTCTGCGGGCCATCCCCAGGGTGGGCAGCTCGGGTCAGCCGTCGCCCTGAAGCGCAGAGAAGGGCTGGGGTCGTCGGGTCCGCCTCGCCAATCGAACGAAACCCCGCCCCCGATTCTTCACCTACGGTTCAGAATGACCTGGCGAGGTAGCGGACTCCGAGTTCCGACCACCAGCTCGACTCACAGGCGCCTTACCTCAAGTCCAAGCCCGGCCGTTTGGCGCTAGACCCACAGCTTCAGGCGAGTGTCTCGAGCAGGCGCTGGCGGCGCTTCGCTCGTCGACAAGTCTTCCAGCCACTCGTTCGCCCAGCTTTCAATCGCTTCCACGACCGGGCGCAGCGCTTCGCCGCGGGCCGTCAACGCATACTCCACCTTCAACGGCCGCTCGGATGAGACTCGGCGCTTTACCATCCCGGACGTCTCCAGCTCTTGCAGGCGTTGGGAAAGAAGCCGGTCGCTTAGTCCCGGTACCAGCTCCGAGAAATGGCTAAACCTTTGCGGCTTGTCCAGCAAGCAGCGCACTATCAGCGCCGTCCATTTCTTTCCAAGCACGCCAACCGCCTTGTCGTAACGGGCCGTCGGTCCATTGAACTCCACGCCCAACTCCTACGTTTAGCTTTGAGAATACTAATATATCATAAGTTACTTGTATTCCATAAGGACTACTCCTAATCTTTCATTAGTGGTGTTCAACAGGTGCAGACGTGTCAGATTACGGATGGCGGCGCCCGCGATTCGCTGGCGGGGGGCTAAGGCGCGCCTGTTATTGAGGGCCCGGCTAGGGCGGCCTAGTCTAGCAGGTAGGTGGCTAGTCCTTCGCCGGGATACGCCCCCATGTCACTGCGTCTGGGGACTCGGCGAGCGACTTCTCCCTGATGATCTCTTGGACCTTGAGCAGCGTCGCGTTAACCTCGTCGGTGACGTAGACCCAATCGGGGGGCTCCGGGATCCAGTACGGGGATGTGATGCGGACCACCTCCCCTTCCTTCGGGTTCAGGTATATTCCAAACTGGGCTACGTCCATTTACAGAAAGCCTCCTGGGCGTGGTCGCTTTGGCTACTGGAACGGCACCGGGATCGTTGCGCCGTGCCATGGAAGTGCGTAGCTCGGCGAGCTCGCGAAGCGGCGCATCCCAGCGTCTACGCGGAGCTGTGTCGACGGAGGGAGCTCGAAGGCCAGGTACTTCCCGTGTACGGCTGCTATCGTGATAGCCTCTTCGCCGTCCTGGTTGAATTTAACCTCTGTGAACTCATGCTCGCCGAACGCGCCCGCCTCTACGATGACCCGCCTGGTCTCCGTGTGGCTGAGGTTTACCAACTGGAGCCCCACGCCGTCGGCCGCTACCCGGTCCACGAGTGCCGCGACGTCCTGGGGCAGTCCGGGCCGGGTCCGGTCGCGGTCGAAATAGCGCACGGTGCCACGAACGAGCCCACCGTTGTAGATGATGTCGGGAGCCCCCAGCATGACCTGCGTCAGCCCCCCGGTGTGGACCGGATTGACCGGCGCCTGGTTGTCCGCGATGAGCGCCTCGACATCACGGTCCTCGCTGCGTATGGCGTGGAACGAAGACAGGGCCGCGGCCAGCTCGGCCTCCATCACCTGTTCCGGCCAACGTGGTCCCCTACCCTCGTAATACGCCAGCCTGGCCTCTTCCCTGTACGCGACGTTGCTGCGCCTCGTCTGCCACGTCGGGTCCGAGCCCGTTTCGACGTCGCCGTCCCTGATCACGGCGGCGAGGTCGCGGTCTTCCTTGCTCATCGAGGCGTGATACAGGTGAGCGAAGTAGCCCCGGGTGAAGGGTGCGTGCTCCGTCCAGCCATCGGGCCCGTGTTTGGTCGGGACCAGGAGCTGGCCGTCTTCTCGAGTGATCGCGTTGTCGAGCAGCAGGGTTAGCTGGGAGCGCAGCAGCTCAAGGTATCCGAAGTCGCCCGACAGGAGCAGGGCGCACTCGGCGCCGACGGCGAGGGAGTTGAAGATGTTGCTGTACCCGCGGCTGCTCCAGCCATAGGGGCCGCCCCACCACTGGCCATCGCGGTGCTCTCCGGTCTTTCCCGTCGGGCCGACGTTATCCGGCACTATGCCGCCATTGGCTCTGATCCGCTCGATCCACGCCGCCGCGTAATCGAGCACCCAGCGCCTGTACTTCTCCTCGCCCGTGTACATGTAGGCGTTCGTAATCAGCGCGGTGGCCGCCAGGGACTGGGGCGTGTCTCCTCTCAGCACGACTTTCTCGAAGAGCGCGACGATCTCGTCCCGGCGCTGAGGGTCCTCGTACCAGTCGACCTCCAGGTCCTTGACCACGGGATAGAGGGTAGCCCTTCTGCCCATCGCCCCCATGGGCCCCTGGGGCTTGCCGTTCACCACACCTTGAAGCCACCAGACGGCCCGGTCGACCGTGCCATCGACGCACGGCCCCTCGCTCGTCTGGATGGGGGAGCGGAAGACCTTGTGCCGAGGGTCGTAGTTTTGCGCGTCAGGGTCCTCGTCCATATACATTGCGGCGAACTTCCTGGCACGGCGCACGTTCTCGGAGATGGTGGGGTCGGCCAGCCCGAAGTTGTAGAAGGCCAAATTCGCCTCGCCCAGGTGGTGCCACTCCGCCGAGCCGGCGCCGGACTGCGTCGCCAGATTGAAGTACTCGTTGTGTAGCTGAGGCGCCCACTCTCGCCGGTTGTGGCCGTGGTAGAAGGCGTTGTGCCGTGCCCTATGGAAGACGCTATCGTCGCAGTACCGGGTTATCGAGTTCCACCCGCGCAGCGCGAGGTCGAGCACCCGCTCGTCGGCGCCCATAGCGTAGAAGAGGCCCCAGTTGTAGTACACCTCGTAAAAGTCGTCGACGCAGTCGGCCCAATAGAGCGCTCCCCCACGCTCGGAGTATTTCTCGACCGTCATGGGCGCAGCCTCTTCCATCAGGCCCATGAGCTCGCGCTGCGTGATCGCCCAGGCGGGGGGTGCGGCCACGCGCGTTGCCTTCAACACGGTCATCTCGGGCGGAAGACCAGGCGCTTCGGATGGCACTACGGATGCCTCCTTATCAGGTTGCCGACCCCGGCTGCATGCCGTCAGAAGCATCGAAGTATGGAACTAGCGCTTCCCCTCGGCGTTGCTTAAACACCAGTGGTACACGTAGGCGCTGACCCGACGACAGGTCGGGGAGGTCATCCTCGACGAACAAACCGACATCTGTCGTCTCTGGGCCCGCGACAGGCACCGCGTCCCCAATCTCTACCTGAAAGACGGCATGGTATAGATGAAACTTGCTGAGGCTGCCCCACACGCGGGAGTCGAAGAGCCCCAGCAAGCGCACAGCCTTCCCCTCGACGCCTGCCTCTTCATGCAACTCGCGGACTGAGGCCTCGGCCCACGTCTCGCCGACGTCTACGAGGCCCCCGGGCATGGCCCAGAGACCATTGTCCTCTCTCTTGATCAGGAGCATGGCATCGTCCCGGAAGACCGCGGCATCAGCCCCGAGGGCCGGGCTCACGTGCCCGAGGTTTCCATCGTACTCTTCCATAACGTCAGCAGGTAGTCGAGCCTCGAGGGTTGCCACAAGTCGAGCGCTTAGGGCGAGAGTCTTCTCGTAGCGCTCTCTGTCGTAAGAGACCTGCGCAAAGCGAAGACCGAGGTTCGCTATGGCACGGAGCTCATCCGCGATCTCGTATACCGCGGCCTGGAATGGCGCCGGTCCACCCGGTGTAACAGGTGTTTGACTGAGAGGTCCAGCCGCATTTGCCTTGGTCATCCACTGCTCCGGAAGCTGTAGAGGTGCGAGTCGCGCATATGGAAGGCCAGCCTTATAGTCCGGCCTGACAGCTCGTCGAGGCTACGCTCTACGGGCCACCGGACGGTGGCAGGCTCGACGGTATTTCGGCATGGCACGTTGCCGTCGAACGCGGCCCGCTGCGCTCCCGAGAAGCGCTCGACGGGCTCCCTTACTTCGTTCCAATACCTCAATGAACATCGCGCCGCCGTCGCCGAATCATACCATGCGGGAGAGGGCCCACACGTTGTCGAAGTCTAAGACATTGCCTAAACATAATTCGGCTGAAATTCCCTGGATTGGCTATTGAAATTGGAACAGATGTTCGTTACTATTGGCCTCATCGACTCAATGGATATTTGAACCCGGGGACCACCCCAGACACCCGAAAAAGCCGCATGAAAGTCGCCTGCGTCCTAATAACCCACCTCCCGATAAAGGCGGAGCAGAAGCGCCACCCAAGGCTCCGCGGAAGGCCTGTGATCGTCGTCAAGAATGCCGGCTCCAGCCAGGTGGTGCTTGACGCGTCTGCCGAGGCCATCGGAGTCGTGACGGAGATGCCTTTGCAGGAGGCCCTGTCCCGCTGCAAGGGCGCCGCCCTGCTCCAGGCCGACGAGCCATACTACGATGGGGTCTTCGACCATGTCGTAGAGCGGCTCACGCAGAGAAGCCCGGTGGTGGAGAAAGCGGGGCTTGGCTGCGCCTACGTCGGGGTCGACGGCCTGGAGGCGATGTACGTGAGCGAGGCGAGGCTCATAGCCTCTTTGATGCAGGCCGTGCCACAGGGCTTCGATCCCCGCCTGGGTCTGGCGGAAGGCAAGTTCCCAGCGTACGCGGCGGCCGTGGTCAGCGGCGCCGGGCAGGCGACGAGGGCCCCGGCTGACGTGGCCGGCTTCCTTAAGAGGCTCCCGCTTGGGCTGCTCCCAATACCCTGGGACAAGAAGCATCGCATGGGCCAGTTCGGCCTCTACACCCTTGGCCAGCTGGCATCCATGCCCGTGGGCCCTATCCAGGCCCAGTTCGGACTTGAAGGGAAGCGCGCCTGGGAACTGGCGAGCGGGGTCGATCGCAGCCAGCTGACAGCCTACAGGCGGGAGCAGACCGTAACCGAGTCGCTCACCTTTCCCTCGCCGGCCACGTCGCTATACGCCATCGTGCCGGCCGTGGAGATTCTGCTCGCCAGGGCCTTCGTCAGACCCGTGCTCAGGGGCAGGCAAGTCCGCAAGGCGGCTATCGAAAGCGGCGTGCTGAGCAAGCCACCGTGGACAAAAAGCTTCGCTTTCAAGAGCGCCGTCGGCAGCAAGCAGAAGGCGCTATCAGCGCTCAAGAGCTCTCTGGAAACGGCGGACCTGCCCGGAGCGCTCGAGGACATGAAATTGACCCTGTCAGGCATCACAGGCGACTCGGGCATACAGTCGAGCCTCTTCTCCGACATGCGTCGGCAGGAGCAACTCAGGGAGACGATGAGACAGCTCGAGGCGCGTCTGCGCAGGAAGCCGCCGATATACCAGGTAAGGGACGTGGAGCCGTGGTCAAGGATTCCGGAGAGGCGTCGGGCCCTGGTGTCGTACGAGCCCTGAACCTGCCGGCGCTCATAGAGGTCGAGGAGGACGAGCGCCACAGGCCAGTCGCCGTAAAGACAGGCGGACCAGCATCAGGTGGCCGAGAGGGCCGAAGGCTAACGGTCGCCTCTATCGAGGAGACGTGGGACATATGCGACGAGTGGTGGAGAGGGGATGGCATCGCCAGGCGCTACTACCGTGTGATTACGGAAGACGGCGCCGGCGCCACAATCTTCCGCGACTCGGCCGGCGGCGCGTGGTACCGCCAGCGGAGGTGATCTCACCGCCGAGTATGCTGAGAGCGCGGAGGAAAAAGTATGACTGCAGAATTATCAGTCCTGGTCTGGACGAGGAGGTTCAAAATTGCCTGAGCAGAAGACCGTCAGGATAACCATAAGCCTGCCTGAAGACCTGGGTGGACGGAGGGCCCCACCCCAGATTCTTCCTCGTCCCGTGGGAACGGGACTCGTCAGAATGACATTTGCCTTACTGCGCCTAACTGCGAATGAGGCCGCCGAGAGCAGCCCACCCGTGGGGGACTGCATCTGACGCTCCGCTTTTCTTACGAACAGTAGGCCGTAAGAAGGGAGTCTAGAAGGTGTGGAGCCCTTAGGACGGGTGGATGGGAACCAAAGAGATGTACGCTGAGCTGCACTGCCACACCAACTACTCCTTTCAGGAGGGCGCGTCCTCCATCGGCGAGCTTCTGGTCCGCGCCGAGGAGCTGGGTTACCCCGCCCTGGCCATCACGGACCACGACAACCTCTGTGGCGCAATGGAGTTCGCCCAGACGGCGCGAGATCTGAGTGTACGCGCTATTATCGGCGCTGAGGTGACGCTCCAGGACGGCTCCCATCTCACTCTTCTCGCGGAGACGCAACAGGGTTACAGCAACATATCCAGGCTCGTCTCGAGCGCCTACTTCGACGGCGACAGGCGAGACCCCCGGCTCGACCCGGACCGCCTCGCCGATCACGTCGAGGGCGTGGTCCTGCTGACGGGGTGCCGCCAGGGTGAGCTCTCCACGCTGGCGGCATCCGGCCGCATAGAGGAGGCAGAGGCCGTGCTGGGGGAATACCGGGACCGGTTCGGCGTCGAGAGCGTCTTCGTCGAGCTGCAGCAGAACCTGGTCCAGGGCGACACTGTACGCAACCGGGGCCTTACAGAGCTGGCGAAGAAGCTGGGCGTAGGAGTTGTCGCCACCAACAACGTCCACTATCACGTGCAAGAGCGCCACCGGCTCCAGGACGTGCTTGTAGCCATCCGACACAACAAGAGCCTGGAGGAGACGCACCGGGAGCGCCGCCCCAACGCGAATTTCTACCTCAAGTCGCCCGCAGAGATGGCGGAGCTCTTCCGCGACTGCCCCGAGGCCATCGAGAACACCGTGCGCATCGCCGAGCGCTGCGGGTTCGACCTGACCAGGGACCTGGGCTACCGCTTCCCCGACTACCCCGTGCCCGAGGGGCACAGCCCTGAGTCGTATCTGAGGGAGCTGTGCTACCAGGCAGCAGAGCGGCGCTACGGCGCCATCACCGAGAGGGTGAGGACCCGGCTGGACAGAGAGCTGTGGCTGGTGGAAAAGAACCACCTGGCGGGCTTCTTCCTCATCTACCGCGACATCATCCAGCTGGCCCATGAGGTCATGATCGAGCTAGGGCTCAGCGACCGCGAAATACCCCTGGAGGAGCGCCCTCCAGGGAGGGGCCGCGGGTCGTCGGTAGCCATGGTAATCGGCTACCTGATCGGGCTCTCCCACATCGACCCGTTGGAGTTCGACCTCTCTCTGGACCGCTTCCTCAACGAGGAGATGGATGGGACCGTACCGGATATCGACCTGGACTTCCCCCGCAACATCAGGGAGGAACTCATAAAGCGCGTCCATCAGGAGTGGGGAAAAGACCGCGCCGTCCTCACAGGCATGATCAGCACCTACAAGGTCCAGGGGGTCGTCCGGGACGTCGGCAAGGCACTCGGCCTCCCGTCCGAGGACCTGGACAAGCTGGCCAAGCGCGTCGACTCGCACTTCGGCGGCGCCTTGAACTCCGAGATGCGAGCGCTGCCGGACTTCCAGGACAAGGTCGACGCCCCGGTGTGGCGCGACCTAGTCGACCTCTCAGGGCAGCTGCAGGGCTTCCCGAAGTACCTGGCCCAGCACCCAGGCGGGATGATCCTGGGCTCCTCCCCACTTGTAGACCAGGTGCCTACTCAGCCAAGCGCGATGGAGGGGCGGTACGTGTGCCACTGGGACAAAGACAGCATCGACGACGCAGGCTTCGTGAAGATCGACTTTCTGGCCCTGGGCGCGCTCTCGCAGATGCAGGAGGCCTTACAGCTCATCGAGGAGCGGACCGGACACTACATCGACCTCTCTCGAATCGATTTTGAGGACATGGCCGTCTACGAGTCCATGCACCGCGCGGACACCATCGGCATATTCCAGATCGAGTCGGCAGCACAGATGCAGACCGTCACCCGCATCAGACCGGTCAACCTGACGGACATGGCCTATGAGGTCGGCGCCGTCCGGCCCGGAGTAGGTGTCAATGACGGGGTCAGCCAGTTCATCAAGCGACGCACCCAGGGCGTCCCCTGGGACTACGACCACTCGCTGGAGAGGAACGCCCTGGAGCGGACTCTAGGCGTGATCCTGTTCCAGGACCAGGTCAACCAGCTCGCGGTAGACGTGGCCGGTTTCAGCCGACAGAAGGCCAACAAGCTGCGCCTCACGTTCAACCGTAGAAACAACAAGGCCCTCATCGAGCGCTACCGCGCCGACTTCATGGCCGGCGCCACGGCCAATGGAGTACCCAAGGCGGCCGCCGAGAAGATATTCAAGAAGTTCAACGGCCACTACATGTTCCCCGAAGCACACGCCTTCGCCTTCGGCGTGACCGCGTACCACATGACCTGGCTCAAGTATTACTACCCGCTGGAGTTCTTCGTGGCCATCTTCAACCAGCAGCCCATGGGCTTTTACAACCTGGAGACTCTCAAGGAGGACGCTAAGCGCCACCGCATCGGCGTTCTCAATCCCGACATCAATGAGAGCATGGAGAGGTGTGTGATCGCCGAACACCCCGATCCTGACCTTCGCCCACTCGGGAAAGGGTCCGCCCCCTTCCTCTCTGGAGGAGGACTGAAGAGGGGCCCCTCCGAAGCAGTGCTCCTCGGCTTCCTTCAGGTGCAGGGGGTGGGCGGAGCCGCCGCGGAGGCGATCGTGACGGCCCGGGATCGCGGAGGTACGTTCGGGAGTCTGGCGGACGCGATGAAGAGGACGGGACTCCAGCGCGAAGCCATCGAGAGCCTGGTGTCCGCCGGCGCTTTCGACTCGCTGGTGTCGGACCGGCGCGCCGCCCTATGGGAGGTGGGCCTGCGCTACAGGCCGTCGGCGCAGCAGCAGCCGATGGAGCTTCCCGTGGAGCAGGACTTTCTTGCCCAGCTCCCGCTGCTCAGCGACTGGGAGGCGATGGCCGGGGAGTACCGGACCCTCGGCCTCTATCCGGCGGGGCACATGATGCAGAAGCTGCGGCCCAGCCTGGGCCCAGGGGTGACGCCCAGCAACGAGGTGTCGAACCTGGAGGATGGGGCCGAGGTCACGGTCGCCGGACTCGTCATACGGCGGCAGCGTCCGCTGGCCAAAGCCGTCTTCATCACCCTGGAGGACGAACACGGGCATGCGCCCATCGTGGTGTGGCCCAAGACCTACGAGCGCTACCGGCCTGTGCTGAGGGAGCCCGTCATCAAGGTTACGGGCCTGGTCTCACGGCGCGAGGGAACCATGAACATCGTACTGACTCACGCCGAGCCCATCAAGGCCGTGCGCCACACACCGCCGTCCCATAGCTGGCGCTAGAGGCGGTCCACCGCGGAGGGCGCCGAGGACGTAGAGCGGCAAGGGGGTTAAGAGGCCCCGAGGAACTCCCACCGCTCGTGGTTCGACAAGCTCTCAAGTAACTGCTTTATATCAAGTAGTCTTGCAAGGGCCAGCCTGGGCGCGGCAAGCGGCGCCCCTACAGTCTGGGAATACTTCCCTATATTCAGTCCGCCCTGCGGACATAAGGGTGCTCACCACGCACGGGAAGTGAGCACCTACGCTCGGCCAAGGCCCCCTGCCTCTAGGCGGCGCGGCTGGACTCGAGCGCGTTTACAAGGAACGCCTTAGCGACGTGGACCGGCACCGCCATAGCGACCTCGGGGCCCGTGATCATGGTGTTGATGCCCACGAGACGCCCGCGTGAATCCATCATGGGGCCCCCCGAATGGCCGGGCCTGAGGCGCAGGCTGGCCACCACCCACTCCCTACCGACGGGAGGCGCATTGTCGAGCGGGACACCGACGTCGATAACGACGCCGGCCGACGTTGCGCCTGTCACTCCCCAGGGGTGTCCCATAGCGAAGACAAGCTCACCGGGCTGCAGGTGTTTCGAGTCGCCCAGCGGCACACTCGGTAGGCCCTCGGCCTCCACCGCCAGCGCCGCGAGGTCCAGACCGCGGTCATGTGCCATCACACGGGCGTCTACCTCGCGCCCGTCCGGCAGCGTCACGCGCACTACCCGGCTTTCGACCACGTGGGCATTGGTGAGCACGAGCCCATCTGAGTGCCAGATGCTGCCGGCGCCAGCGCCGCGCCGGCCGTCCCTGATCTCGACGAGGCTGCGCCGCACCCCGTCGACTACGTCGGCCATCTCACTGCTTAGCTGTTGGAGCGCGGTGGTCATGGCTGCGCTACTCCCGCTCGCCAATGGTGACGTCCCGGTCCTCCAGCTGGCCGCCTCGGAGTATTCGCGCGGACATGGTCTTACCGACGGAATCGGCTCCCAGCTTGGCTACCAGGTCGTCGGGGCCGCCTACGGCATCGCCGTCCAACCCTACGATGGAGTCTCCGAGCAGGAGCCCGCCCTTTTCAGCGGCGCTGCCAGACTCTACCGACGTGACGAGCAGACCGGTCTCCTGGTCCCCGTCCTGCTCTAGCGTCGCGGGGAGGCGGACGACCTGGAACCCGACCCCGAGGAAGCCGCGTCGGACACGTCCGTGCGTCAGCAGGGCTTCGACCACCCTCCGCAGAGTGGCCACCGGTAGCGACACGGTCACCCCTCTCAGGAGGGAGGACGAGTTCATTCCTAACGCGAGGCCGGACGCATCGACCAGCCCGCCGCCCGAGAAGCCTGGGTACATGACCACGTCGGTCTGCAAGTAACGGTCGACCTGGCCGCCCGCGCGCGTGCGCCAACCCTTGCCAATGGCGCTCACAATGCCGAGGGTGGCCTGGACAGTCTTTCCCGGCCTGCCGATGGCTAACACGAGATTCCCGACCCGCGCGGCGTCATCATCGGCCCACTTCGGAGGCGCCATCCCGGCCGCCTCTGTCCGGAGCACGGCGATGTCGGTGCTCGGGTCGCGCCCCGCCAGCGAGGCCTTGGCGGTGTCGCCGTTCGGCAGCCCCACTTCGATCTCATCGTCACGCTCCACGACGTGGTTCGCGGTGACGATAGCCCCATCGGTCGACCAGACCACGCCGCTGGCTCCCATCCTGCCCCGGGCGTCCACCCGCACAGCACTCTTGCCGGCGCTAGCCACAGTTTCCGCCAGCGCGTCCGAGACTCCAGCCAGAGTTTCAGCCATTTGCACACCTCCGTGAGTTCGCTCACTTCAGCCTATCGGCCTGGAGCCCTGAGCAGTACCGCCCATGTGATTAGGGCGCACCCTGGAAAAACGGTCAGGTCAGAGGGAGAGCAGCCCCATACGTGTTGCGCGAGTGACCGCCTCGGTGCGGCTCTGGGCTTCCATCTTGCTCAGGATGGCGTTGACGTGGAACTTGACGGTGTGCTCGCTGATATCCAATTGCCTGGCGATGGTCTTGTTGGCGAGCCCTTCCGCTAAGAGGGTCAGGACCTCGGCTTCCCGAGGGGTGAGCCGGGCCAGGTCGGAAGGCGGCGGGTCGACGCTACGGCTGCTAAGCGCGAGAGACATGCCGGGTTCCGCGACAGCCAGCCCGTGGGCGACGGCGTCAAGGGCACTCAGGAGCACCGGGCCCTCCACGTCTCGCAGGAGGGCCCCCCGGGCGCCCGCCGCCCAGGCCTCGGCGGCGTAAGAGTCGTCGGGGAGCAGCGCTACTGCAGGAGGGTCGGCGCCTCGCCCGTCACCGAGCTGTTCCAAGGCGCTTTCCGGTTCCCAGCCCAGGTCCCAAACGGCTACGTCCGCTTGAAACACGTCCCCGCCCGTCAAACTGAATTCGTCGGTAGATATCTGCCCGGCGACAACGCAGCCGGGCTGTTGGGCCAGCAACGCCGATAGCCCGGCGCGAGAGAGCTGGTCATCCGCGACCACCAAAACGCGCAGGCTAGAGTCTTCGCGATTCAAGTGAAGAAGACCGCCTGCATAGGGATGAGACTAGTCTAGCGCAGGCGACAAGCGGTATTCCAGGCTCGCGCTCGAGAATCTTGCCTCGCGCTTCCCGCCCGGAAGATGCAGCGGGCGGAGAAAGAAAGAAGCCCCCGGCGGGGCGCCGGAGGCTTCTTCAGTCCCTCTGCTCTGAGATCCGCTCTATTCTTTACTGTTAGCCCCAACCGTGAGCTCGGCCTTTTCGTCGCTCTCGGTGTCGCCGCTCTGGGACGACCGAAACTCGCGGATCGCCTTTCCGAGAGCGCCACCGATCTCGGGCAAGCGCCCGACGCCGAAGATGATCATCACCACGGCCAGTACGAGTATCAACTCTGTCGTCCCTATATGTGGCATATCGCCCTCCGGCCCGTCCTTCGTTGCCCGCTCATCATATCGGGTCGCAACATCTCAGTCAAGGCGTCCCGATACCCACGAGGCCCTAACGCATGGGGCGGACACGGTTTTGACCGATACTAGCGCTTCCCCTGTGGGAGCGTGCCAGCAAGGTGTGTTCAGATGTGAGTCTCGACGGTGTGCGGAGAGACTCCCTGTGGAGCGCTAGCTGCTCTCGTCCGTCGCTTCGCTACGACGAAAACGCCACGGCCGGCCCAGGCCCTGCACGCCATGGTAGCGCTCGTACCATCCTGACCAGCCCAGCCGGACGAAATCCTCGGCCATCCTTACTACGGCAGCGCGGTCCACAGCGCCTTCAAGTGACCTGGCAGTCAGCCTCATCCACCGCCCGTTCCCCTCGAACGTTAGCGTCAGGGCCTCCTCATCCCACGAACGGGTTACGACGGACTCGTCGCCCGAGCCGGTGCGCTCGCCGATCCAGCCTCCCTTGCGCAGATAGGCGGCGGAGCCACCGATTGCCATCCGCTCACCGTGGTCGATGAGGGAAGGGAGCTCGGATCTCGCGTAGGGCGCCAAGTTCACAACAAGGTCGGTGGGAAAATCTTCTGGGAGCCCGGCTTCCCGTTGGTCAGCCGCCGGACCTGGGTCCGGCGGGAGTTCGGGAGAAACCGCAGCAGACGGACCGACGGGCTGACTAGGGGAGGCGGGTTCAACCGCGCTTGAGGCTCTTACGTCGGGTGGCGAGTCTCCCCCGGCACACGCGGTTGCGGCTACCAGCATCAGAGCGAGGAGAGCACCCGGAAGGCCCGTGGCGCGGGGACCGACGGCGACGGAACGGACCGGCCTATTCAACAGTCCCCCTCCTCCAGTCGGTGCCGTGCTTGGTATCTTCGAGCAGAAACCCGAGTGTTGCTAGCCGCTGTCTGATGCGGTCGGCAAGCTCATATTCGCTCGCCGAACGTAGCTCGGTCCTGACCCCTATGAGGGTCTCGACCAGTGAGGACACTTCGTCGCCGGCGTCGTCTGTGGTTGCGATGGCGCTATCGCTCACGGCCGGCGCCGCCAGATCGATTCCCTTGTCTTCGAGTCGTCGTTCAATGGTCAGGGCGACGTGCTCGTGGTCGCCTGATCTGAGCTCACCCAGGACCGAGCCAACCAGCCCGGACAGCCGGACCAGGTCCGACTGCTCGTCGGCAGCCGGCCCAGCGAGGGTGAGCCCCATAACCTCCGCTAATTCCGCCAGCGTCGCCTGGGCGTCAGTAACGTCCATCGCTTGTTCACGCGAGCGGTTTATCTCCCGCGCCAGGTCGAAGAGAACGGCCATAGCCCTTGGAGCATTGAGATCGTCGTCCATCTCTTGAACGAAACGGTCCCGGAAGCCATCTCCCACCAACTCGGGACCGCGGACTGATGCGGTCGCCTCCGAGGCGGCGGTACGAAGGCGCTGGGCGGCGCGTTCCTGAGCCGAAACGGCCTGTTCAGAGTAGCTCAGCGGCACTCGGTATTGGGAGCTTAAGAAGAAGAGTCGAAGCGCGTCGGGTGAGAACCGCTCGAGCGCCTCCCCGATGGCGACGACGTTACCCAGGGACTTGCTCATCTTGTCCTCGCCGAACATGACCAGTCCGTTGTGGACCCAGAAACGCGAAAGAGGGTCTCCATCGCCGTAGGACTCGCTCTGGATGATCTCGTTCTCGTGGTGCGGAAAGACCAACTCCTGGCCACCGCCGTGGATGTCCACGGGCGTGCCCAGGTAGCTCATGGCCATGGCGCTGCACTCGATGTGCCAGCCGGGACGCCCGGGCCCCCACGGGCTCTCCCACGCAGGCTCTCCGGGCTTCTGACTCTTCCAGAGGGCGAAGTCCATGGGGTCTTCTTTCCTCTCGTCTGTCTCCACCCTGGCGCCCGCTCTCATACTGTCCAAGTCACGACGGCTCAGCTTGCCGTAGTCGCCGACGCTTCGGACGCGAAAGTAGACGTCTCCGTCGACGGCGTAGGCGAAGTCACGCTGCACCAGAACGCCAATAATCTGGCACATCTTCGGTATCTCTTCCGTAGCCCTCGGGTATGCGTGGGCGCGCTTCACTCCAAGCGCGTCCATTTCGCTGAGGTATTGCTTTATGTGCGTATCGGCAAGCTCGCCGGTAGATATACCAGCTTTGGCGGCTCCGGCGATCATCTTGTCGTCGATATCGGTAAAGTTCTCCACGTGCTTGACCTTGTGTCCCTGGAACTCAAGGTAGCGGCGGAGTACGTCGAACACGACCGCACGCATGGCGTGGCCGACGTGTGCCGGCGCGTAGGGTGTCAGACCGCAGACGTACATCGTCACAACGTCGCCTGCCGGTGAGAATGGCTCGATGCTTCGGGTGAGAGTGTTGTAGAGCTTCATTACGCGGACTCGAGGGTCGCGACGCAGAGGGCGCCCATGCCCTCGCCTCTGCCGACGAAACCCAGCCCGTCAGTGGTCTTTGCCTTGACGTTGACGTGCTGGCCGCCCAGCCCAAGAGTCGCGGCGACGCGCTTCTCGATCTGGCCAACGAAGGGAGCGAGGACCGGGCGTTCGGCCAGTATTGTAGCATCGAGGTATGTGGCCCGCCAGCCATGCGCCGCTATTAGCTGGACCACCTCCCGAAGCATCTCAGTACTCGCAATCCCCTCGTATCTCGCGTCGGAGGAAGGAAAGCGTGAGCCGATGTCTCCCTGGCCCGCGCCGCCGAGGAGTGAGTCGATGATGGCGTGGACTAGAACGTCGCCGTCGCTGTGCCCCGACAGGCCCTGGTGGTGTGGCACCACGACTCCTCCGAGTACCAGCGGTCCCCCGTCGACGAGTGGGTGGACGTCGAAGCCGATGCCGGAGCGGGCGCTCACGCTAAGGACCTTGCCTTCAGGATGGCGGCGGCGATAGTAAGATCATCGGCCGTCGTGACCTTCACATTCTCGTAAGAACCCATGAATAGCCTCACCGCCCCTCCGATTCGCTCCACCATGGCGGCGTCGTCGGTCGAGTCGTCCGACACCTCACGGTGCGCTCTGACCAGCAGGTCGGCCCTGAAGACCTGTGGCGTCTGGACCGCCCAGAGTCCGTCCCGGTCGACGGTCTTCTCCACCAACATATCGGGACCGACCGATTTGATCGTGTCGTTGACCGGGACGGCGGCCACTGCCGCGCCGGTGTCTCTGGCGGAGGCGAGCCCCTCGGCGATCAGCTCAGCGGTGAGGCAAGGGCGCGCACCGTCGTGAACGACGACCCATTCAGCGCCGCCTATGTGCTCCAGTGCGCGCCGGACCGAGTCCTGGCGTCTGGCGCCACCTTCACAGACTGTAGCCACCTGGCTCAAACCGCTCTTGCGGACGAGAAGCTCCCCTTCCGCTATGTTCTCGCGGGACATCACCAGCACCACGGAGTCCACGAGGGAAGAGGTTCCCAACAGCCCCAGGCTGTAGGCCAGCAGCGGCCGTCCACGAACGGGGGCCATCATCTTGTCCGGGCCATTCATTCGGCGGCTCCGGCCGGCAGCGAGGATGACGGCCGCCACCTCACCTTCTCGCAATTTCCCCTTGCTCCCAAACCGTCACATTCGCATATTAGTCCCAGTATAATACAAAGGGAGGCGACCCTTCGGCAGGGCTCAGGACAGGCGCACTCTTCCCCCTTCGGATGAAGACAATAGGACCACCGCAAGGGGGCTTTGAGTTAGGCGCGCATGTGAGCTGGAGAGGCGGTGCTATGAGACGGCGGCTGGGCAGAATCGCGATGGGCCTGTTGGCGGTGCTGCTGCTCTTCGTCGTCGTCACCGCGATTACGCCTCAGGGGCGCGCTGCAGTCAAGACGGCGTTGTTCATACCGCAGGTGTTGCCCACGATCCCGATCAAGCCGCAGACCTGGGTAACGGGCGACCCTGTCTGGCAGGAGGTCCGCTTCCCGCAGGCGCGGGGCGAAGGTGTGGCAGACCTGGTTACACCGGCGGGAGGCGGGAAGCACAGCGGCGTCATATTTTTCACGGGCGTGGTCGTCGACACGCCTCGCGACGATCCGAGAATGGTGAACCTGGCAGAGGGCCTAGCTCGGTCCGGCATGGTGGTGATGATCCCGTGGCTCGATACCCAGGAACAGCAGCACATCGTGGTGGACGACATCGACGACCTGGTCAGCGCGTTTCAGTTTCTGCGTGCTCACGAGTCCGTCGACCCTGACAGGGTGGGCATGGGCGGGATATGCACGGGGGCGTCCATGGCGACCGTGGCGGCACAAGACGATCGGATACGACACCATGTCAAGTTCGTCAACTTCTTCGCCGGATATTACGACGCAGTGGACTTCGCCAGGGCTATCGGAAGCCGCAGCCGCTTCTACGGGGAGGACTACGTCGCCCCGTGGGAGACCGACAAGCTGACATTGAGGGTCATGCGCTACCACCTCATAGATGGCGTCACCAACCTCGAGGACAAAGGGCGGCTGACCGCGATTCACCTCCCAGAGGACGGCGTCCAGGCGCCTGAGCCTATTTTCGAGTCCGACGAGGGCCGCGCCATCCACCGGCTGCTGAATGGAGTTCCATACGAGGAAGTCGACAGACTGATGGCGTACCTATCCCCCAAGACCATGGAGTTCTTGCGGACGGTATCGCCGAGCACCAAAGTCGACCAGCTCGAGGCGAGAATCCTAATCATGCACGATAGGGCCGACAAGCTGGTGCCCTCTGAGGAGTCGCGCCGGTTCGCGGATGCGCTGGGCGAGGGCAGCGATACCTATTACACCGAGTTCTCCTTGTTCCAGAAACAGATTCAGCTGCACGTCGACGAGTCCACCGACGTCGGCGCGGTCGGCTTTGTCAAAGAGGCGTACAAGCTGGCCCTCCACATGTACAACATAATGAGGAATCTGTAGTGTGTGGCTCACACCGTCCTTCGCGTGGCACGGAGGAAGGTGCGGCGCGTTGGTTAACTGGTTACAGATAGCACCTGAGGCCAAAGGATTCGAGCGGTGAAACTCGCATCGAGATTGGGCCTGCTGGCCGCAGCGCTGCTCTGGCAAGGATGCGGGGAAGCCACTCCGACGCCCACGCCCGTACCCTCCCCCACCGCCGTAGTAACCCCGACCCCGGTGCCTCCGCCCGATCTGCCGGAGATGGAAGTGGCCAGAGTACAGTTTGACGAGGGGGGGAACTCGGCGGTCGTCCTGCTCAGGGAGACCGGGACCAACCGGTACCTCCCGATCGGGATCGGTGGCGCTGAAGCTATCGCGATCGCTGTCAAGCTCACGGACGAAGACCTCAGGCGGCCGCTCACCCACGACCTGCTGGACACGATGATCACCGACCTTGGCGGCGATCTGGCGCACGTCGTAATCACGCACCTGCTGGCCAACACCTTCTACGCCAAGATAGTGCTGACGAAGGACGGAGAGCTGCTCGAGATCGACTCGAGGCCGAGCGACGCGATAGCCCTCGCGCTGAGGGCCAACATCCCCGTCTTCGCGGACGTCCGAGTCCTGGAAAGGGCGGGCGTGTTAATCGGGGAGTCGAACGAAGGGACGATCAATGGAGCGGCGCCGCGCCAGGCGGGAAGGTAGGTCCTCGAATCGCCGACCAGAGTGGCCGCGATAGGGGTGTACAATGTATGCGAAGGATCTGCGCAGCTAGGACGAGGCGATGGCACGCAACTACTGGATGTTCGTCCAGACTCCAGCGAATTTCGCGATAACCAAGGAACGCGGGTTCGACGTATACGGTCTGAAGACCCGGCAGCGCAGGCGGGCGCAGCGCATGGAGCCGGACGACCGTGTGCTCTTCTACATATCCGGCGATCGCAAGTGGCCGGCGACCGCCACAATAACCTCGAGGTACTTCGAGGACCGCACCCCTATCTGGGAATCGGACGGGAGGAGCGGTGACTACCCGTATCGGGTCAAGCTGTCTCCCGCGATCGTACTGGCCGAGAAGGACTACATCGACGCGCTGGAGCTTGGGCCCAGGCTGGAGTATCTGAAGAGGTGGGCGCCGGACAAGTGGCCCTTAGCCTTCGTGGAGACCTTGCACCTGCTGCCGCAGAGAGATTTCCGCTTGATCGAAGGAGAGATGAAGCGGTTCACATCTAAGAGGCGGAATAGGGGCAGAAGGCGAAGGGAGGAAGAGGCCGGCTCGACCCACCGAGTTGACAGTCCGGTCGCCGGGGCCGGGGAGGATGACGGTCCTTCGGCCAAGGACGCCGGTCCTGAGCGGGTCGACGGTGAGCGGGGGACCGAAGTCAGCCCACCCGATCGGCGAGATACGGAAGGCGAGGAGAACGGGGCTCAGTCCGCCAACCAGGGCGGATCTGCCCCCTCCGCAGACGAGCCAGGGGCTGAAGTCCGACCACCCTACGGGCGGGACACCGAAGGCGAGGAGGCCGGCTCTGAGCGCGTCGACGGCGAGCGAGAGACCGAAGTCAGCTCGCCCGATAGGCGAGATACGGAAGGCGAGGAGAACGGGGCTCAGTCCGCCAAGCAGGGCGGATCTGCCCCCTCCGCAGACGAGCCAGGGGCTGAAGTCCGACCACCCCACGGGCGGGACACCGAAGGCGAGGAGGCCGGCTCTAAGCGCGTCGACGGCGAGCGAGAGACCGAAGTCAGCTCGCCCGATAGGCGAGATACGGAAGGCGAGGAGAACGGGGCTCAGTCCGCCAAGCAGGGCGGATCTGCCCCCTCCGCAGACGAGCCAGGGGCTGAAGTCCGACCACCCCACGGGCGGGACACCGAAGGCGAGGAGGCCGGCTCTAAGCGCGTCGACGGCGAGCGAGAGACCGAAGTCAGCTCGCCCGATAGGCGAGATACGGAAGCCGAGGAGAACGGGGCTCAGTCGGCCCCGGAGGTCTCGGCGGCAGGCTCCGAGTAGGCGTCGTCTTCGTACAGCTCAGAGATGCGGTCTAAGAACTCCGGAGGAATCTCCTCAGACTCCGGGGCTACAGCGAATTCCTCGAGCTGATCCAGGTTCGTAATGTCCGGAAGTACCGCCGCGACCTGCGGCGCCGAAAGTGCGAACTTGATGGCGGCCTGGCCTATGGTCGATCCCATCTCATCGACGAGGAAGTCGAGCCTGGCCAGCTTTTCCAAGCCTTGCTCGAACCACTCCTGCTTTGGAAGTGTACGCGCGTCAGCGGGGTCGAAAACCGTCCCTTCGGTGTAGGTCCCGTCGAGCAGGCCCCAGGCGTGAGGCAGCGTCGTCAGCAGCCCAGTGCCCTCCTCTTCCGCTATGGGGAAGAAGCGGACTGCCGGGTCCTGCTCCAAAACGCTGTAGACGGTCTGCACCGCCGCGACGTCCCTCTCCCTCATCGACGCCTCGCCCGCCTCAAACAAGCCGACGTCAGGCCCCAGCGCCACCCCATAGTAGCGAATCTTCCCCTCGCTCGCGAGATCGTCAAGGGCGCCGAATAGCTCGTCTTGCTCGATCGCGTCCATGTGAGGGTTGTGGAGCTGGTAGAGGTCGATGTAGTCGGTGTCCAGCCTTCTTAGGCTCGCTTCGCACGCGAAGCGGATGAACTCTGGGGAGAAGTTCTGCGCGGGACGCTCCCCGTGGCGTTCCAACGGCACGTCGGCGTAGAAGTCGTAGCCGAACTTGGTGCAGATCACCACGGCATGGCGGTCCTTTCCCAAGGCCTTAGCCAGTATCTGTTCGCCGTAGCCGTCTCTGTCGCTGTCAGCGGTATCGAACAGGCTGACCCCCAGGTCGAAGGATCTCCTCAAAAGGGCAGTCGCCACATCCTCTTTGATGATGCCCCCCCCAGTTCGTACTTACCGTCCGGACGCCGAACCCGACCTCAGAGACTTCGAGTTCGGTGGCGCCCAGCTTTCGGAATTGCATCTGCGCTTCTTTTCAGGGTGGCGTCAGGTACGCCACCCGTTCGTCGCGACCGGTGTCGGGGAGCTCCTCATAGGCTGGGACCACCCGAACATCAATCCTGTCACATACTGACGCTCCCATTATAGAGCCGCGTAAGAAGGCGGGGCGAGCGCCCGAAAGCATGAGCGACGCGGTAGTTGACAGTGCGTGCAAGCACTCATACACTCGCCTATATAGGCGGGGAAGTCGAATGACGTATGGGAAGAATTTGGCGAGGGCGCCGCGCAACAGGACCCTAGGGCAGTCCGCCCGATGAGACTAAAGCTGGCAATCGTTGTTGGGTTTTCGGTGCTTTACGTGCCTGCGTATTTGGCGCTGCGGCCGGCGCTGGGGAACGCCACCGGCGTAATCGTAACAGGCCCTGTCCTCGCAGTTGCATGGTTATTTGGGGCCCGTGCGGGAGCGCTGGCCGGGTTGGTTTCCTTTCCCGTCAATGTACTGCTCGTCGTCGCATTTACTGAGTTGGCGTGGCGCGGTTACGTGGGAGAAGTGGGGGTGCTTTTCGGTCACGGCGCCGAGGTGATAGTCGGGTTCGTGGCGGGAAGGCTCCGCGATCTGAACGTCAATGCCAAGTCGGAACTCTTGAGACGGACCGAGGCGGAGGCCGCATTGCGCGAGAGCGAAGAGCGGTTCCGAGGCATCGTGGAGAACGCCTCATTGGGCATCGTCCTGGTAGACCTCGAGGGCCGGTTTCTTCAGGTCAACCAGGCGTGGTGTGAAATCGTCGGCTACTCAGCGGACGAGCTCCTGGGCAAGACGTACCTGGAAGTTACTCACCCTGACGACGCAGGTATCGGCTCCGAACTGAGTCGCCGGCTGGTAGACGGGGAAATCGCTGGATACCAGGTTGAGAAGCGCTATTTAAGGAAAGACGGCTCGGTGGTGTGGGGACTGCTCGCCGTGGCCCTAGTCCGCGACGAGCACGGAAGGCCGAAGCACTTCATCTCGCAGGTGCAGGATGTCACGGACCGCAAGGAGATAGAGAAGACACGGATCGAGCAGGCTGCGTCTATAGCCAGGGCCGCCGAGCTTCAGCGCTCTAGAACGCGCATCGTGGCGACGGGGGAGTCGCTAAGGAGGGATATCGCACAGCGGCTTCACGGTTCGGTGCAAAACAAGCTTATCCTGCTGTTGCATCGAATAGACGAACTGCTGGCGATGGCAGCATCAGGGGGGTTGAGCTCGGAGCTTCAAGACCTGCGAATGCGCGTCGAATCGCTGATCGAGGAAGATGTGCGGCGCATAAGCCTTCAGCTATATCCCGCGATCCTTCGCCGCGGTCTCGTTCCCGCGCTCCAGTCTCTAAGCGACCAGTTCGAATCGGCGTTGGGGGTCGAGGTGACACTCGACGAGGAGCTCGTGGCGCGAGAGAAACTCGCGGCGGGTCTGATCCCCGAACAAGTAAGGCTGTCGGCCTATCGAGTCGCCGAGGAAGCATTCACCAACGTCCTGAAGCACGCCGATGCGACAACGGTCTGGTTGAAGCTATCCCAGACTAACGGCTCTCTGAATCTCAGCGTCCTGGACGACGGCAAGGGCTTCGAGCCAGAAGGCTCCGCGGACGGACTGGGGATCGGTACGATGCGCGACTACGCCGAGGTCGTCGGCGGCCGGTGCGACGTTGCTAGCGCCCCTGGAGAGGGGACCGCCATCAACGCCATATTTCCTGTGGCGCTGAGAGAGGAAGGCCCGGTGCCACCCCGATAAACGATGCGGCCACACTTTGATCGGCAAGAACAAGGACCTGCGCTAGCTCTTGCAGCCGTGTTGCTCATGGGCGGCATGGGGTTGGGCTGCGGCGAATCGCCGTCCGAGGCGACCCCAGCTCCGGTGGCGGCCCAAGAGGTCGGCTCGTCCCAGGTGATCACTGTGGGAGACATCGATCCCGACGATCCCACCCAGAAGATAGCGCGTTTTCAGCCGCTGGCGGACTACCTAGCCGAGCAGCTAAGGGACCTTGGCATACGAGAAGGTCGAGTAGTCATCGCGCGGGACATAGACGAGATGTCGGAGTACATGAAGACCGGAGCCGTGGACGTATACATGGACAGCTCGTTCCCGACCTTGGAGGTGCAGGAGGCGTCCGGTTCGGAGATCATCCTGCGCCGTTGGAAAAGCGCGGTGCCTTCTTACTGGAGCGTGTACATTGCGCTGCGGGAGAGCGGCTTCACCGGCGTGGACGACTTCGTGGGTAAGGTTATCGCATTCGAGGAGCCTCACTCCACGTCAGGATTCCTATTGCCCGCCGGCACCTTAATTGACCGTGGTTTCACGCTGGAACCAGTGGAAACTCCTGACGCGACCGTAGCGGCTAGTAAGATCGGCTACCTGTTCTCCCAGGACGAGGAGAATTCCGTGGAGTTGGTGATAAGTGGGCAGGTAGCTGGAGCTGGAATCTCGAACGGTGATTTTGATGAGCTACCAGCAGAGATCAAAGAGCGTATCGTGTTGTTTGACAAGACCATAGAGGTCCCCAGGCAGCTCGTATCTGTTGGTCGGGATTTAGACGGTGAGGTAGTGGAGAGGGTTCGGGAGCTGCTGGCCGGCCTTGATGAGACCGAAGAGGGAAGGCGCCTGCTGGCCGGCCTGAAGAAGACCAGTAAGTTCGACCCGCTCCCACCGGACTCGGACGCCGCACTGCGGAAGCTAAGCGAGCTTATCAAGCTGGTCAAGAGATGAGGGGAATGGCCACGTTCCTCCGCAAGCCTCGACTCCGACTGGGCATTGCGTCAATCCTTACCCCGAATCCACCGAAGGACGTCCTTGGGGACAGCCCTTGAAGAAGCCAGCGGGTGCTCCTCTGAATCTGGGATAATGGTTTTGGAACAGAAACCCGCCCGGAAACAAGGAGCACCCAATAGATGCTGCCACAGAACAAACCCGACCGTATCCGCATCCTCTTTGACGACCATCGCCTGGTGGCCAATGCCGGCCTGCTCCTGCCGGCCACCCTAGCCCGGCACCTGGGCCTGCGGGAACTCGTCGACCATCACCTTGACCTCGGCGGAGCGCCGGGACGGGCGAACACTGGGGACAAGATGCTGACGCTGGTCGCTTCCGCGCTGGCAGGCGGCGACTGCATCGACGACGCCGATGCGCTGCGCGCTGGTGGGACGGTTGGTGTTCTAGGCTGCGTGGTCAAGGCGCCATCCACCCTGGGGACCTTCCTGCGCAGCTTCCGGTGGGGGCATGTCCGTCAACTCGACCGCGTGAGCCGCCAGTTGTTGGCCCGGGCCTGGGCCGCTGGGGCCGGACCCGGCGACTCGCCCCTGACCATCGACCTGGACTCGACCATCTGCGAGACCTATGGACTGGCCAAGGAGGGAGCGCGCCACCACGGCTATACCGGCGCCCGCGGCTATCACCCGCTGCTGGCCATTGCCGCCGGCACCGGCGAGGTGCTGATGTCCCGGCTGCGCGAGGGCCGGGCCAACACCGCCCGTGGCGCCGCCCACTTCCTGCGTGAGACGGTGGGGCGGGTGCGCTACGGCGGGGCCAGGGGACAACTCACGGTGCGGGCCGACAGCGGCTTCTACGCCCACACTGTCGTTGCCGCCTGCCGGGAAATGGATGTCCGCTTCTCTATCACCATCCGCCAGCGCGCCAGGCTGCGGGATCTGATCGAGGCGATACCAGAGGAGGACTGGACTCCCATTCCCTACTGGATGGACGGCGCCGCCGATGTCGCCGAGACGACTTACACCCCGTTCCAGACCAAGCCGGACGCCGCGCCGGTGCGGCTCATTGTCCGGCGGGTGAAGCCGACGCCCGGTTCCCAGCTCGCCCTCTTCGCCAGATACAGCTATCACGCCTTCATCACCGACCGCGATGGGGAGACGCTGGAACTGGAGGCCGATCATCGCCGCCACGCCGAGGTCGAGAACGCCATACGCGACCTCAAGTACGGCGTCGGGCTGAACCACATGCCGTCGGCGCGCTTCGCCGCCAACGGCGCCTGGCTGGCGGTCCAGGTGATGGCGCATAACCTGGCCCGCTGGACGGCGCGGATTGGTCTGGGCGAGCGGACCGTGATCACCAAGACCCTCAGGCGGCGGGTCTTCGCTCTGGTGGGACGGATCACCCGCTCGGCGCGCCGCCTCACTTTGCATCTCCCCCGGCGCTGGCCTTGGGAAACCCAGTTCACTCGCGCCTTGGCCCGGCTGCAAGCCATTCCGTTCCCGGCCTGACGGCCAGCCTGCAACTGACCCAACGTCCCCGCAATCTCGCGCCACCCCGGTCGCGAGAGTCCCCTGCTGCGTATCCTCTCGCCTTCCCGCGCATCGCAACTCCCGCATAGGGCCTTAGGGGCCCTGTGCGGCCACTGAAGACCGCCCGCCGGCCTCCCATCTACCCCAAGACCCCAGGCCATCTCCCCTGTAGCTCCCTCACCCACCCCCTTCCGCTGCCCTCACGCCGTCCATCGGTGTCCTTCGGTGGATTCGGGCTTACGCTGAGTATGGCCGCTATCATCGTGGTATTGATGGCGTTGACTACTGCGCTAGACATTCGCAGCGAACGCGAGCGCGCCCGCGCGTCATTGCAGCAGCGGGGGCTCGCGTTGTCGGACACGCTCAGCAACGCCGTGTCGGACGCAATCTACTTCGGAGATATCGACCAGCTCGGAGACGTGAAGGATGTCGTGATGAGCCAGCCGGACATCGAGTATTTCAGGGTGATAAGGACCGACGGCGGGCTGCTGGAAGACTCGGGCCAGCCCGGCCGCTATCCGGTAGGCGTAGGCGGCGGGATCGGGCTGACGGCCGTCCAGCGCCGAGATACCGTTACCCGGTTCGTCGGCGATACGCTCGAGGTGGCCAGCCCCGTCTCGGCGGGACGGGAAGTCGTCGGAGGGATAGAGATCGGCTTCAGCACCCGTTCGCTGGATCAGCAGATAGGGGCCCTGACGGCAAAGCGCGTGTGGCAGGGCGTAGCGCTCCTTGCCATTGGAGTACTGATCTCGTACGGGGCCGCGCAGTATCTGGTCAGACCGGTACGGCGGCTCGCGAGAGCAGCGCGAAGGATATCCGAAGGCGAATACGAGTTTACGCCTGAGGGGGCTCGCGGGGACGAGATTGGCGACCTCTCCCGCGCCTTCGAGGAGATGACTCGGGCGCTCAGGTCATCCCGGGACCGACTGGAGGCGCGAGCGGGCGAGCTGGGGAGAGCCAACGAGCAGCTTGAGACCGAAATCGCGGAACGGGAAGAGACCCAGCTCGAGCTTCGCCGGTCCCGCCAACGCATAGTGGCTGTCGCAGAGTCCGTGCGGAGGGAGACCGCCCGTCACCTACACGGCTCCGTGCAGAACAAGCTGATCCTCCTCCTTCACCGGATCGACGATATTCTCGATCATACGTCGTCGCCGGACCTCTTGAAGGAGCTAAAAGACCTTCGCCAGCAAGTGGAGACCGTGGCGGAGCAAGATGTGCGGCGAGTCAGCCAGCAGCTATACCCCGCAATCCTCCGGAGGGGGCTCTCCCCTGCCCTACAGTCTCTGGGAGACAGGTTCGAGGCAGCCATACCGGTGGAGATGGAGATCGATCAGGACCTTGCGGTCCGCGAAAAGACCGAATCCGGTCTCATTCCGGAGCAGGTGAGGCTGGCGGCGTACCGAGTGGCTGAAGAGGCACTCACAAATGTGCTTAAACACGCCGAGGCCACGACGGTCGCGCTGATGGTGTCCTATAACGGCGGCTCGGTACTGACTCTCAGCGTGCGTAATGATGGCCGCGGGTTCGACATCGACCGAGCCACCAATGGCGTGGGTATCGGCACGATGCGGGACTACGCCGAAGTCGTTAGCGGCGTCTGCGACGTCTCCTCTTCCACGGCGTCAGGGACGCAAGTGAAAGCCACGTTTCCGCTGGACGGCCGCACCGCGGACTCAAGAGACCTGAACTCTGCTATCGCGACGCGGCTCTAGACTACAGGTTTGCGTGCCTCAGAGTCCTGCAGGTAAACCCGAATCCACCGAAGGACACCGATGGACGGCGTGAGGGCAGCGGAAGGGGGTGGGTGAGGGAGCTACAGGGGAGATGGCCTGGGGTCTTGGGGTAGATGGGAGGCCGGCGGGCGGTCTTCAGTGGCCGCACAGGGCCCCTAAGGCCCTATGCGGGAGTTGCGATGCGCGGGAAGGCGAGAGGATACGCAGCAGGGGACTCTCGCGACCGGGGTGGCGCGAGATTGCGGGGACGTTGGGTCAGTTGCAGGCTGGCCGTCAGGCCGGGAACGGAATGGCTTGCAGCCGGGCCAAGGCGCGAGTGAACTGGGTTTCCCAAGGCCAGCGCCGGGGGAGATGCAAAGTGAGGCGGCGCGCCGAGCGGGTGATCCGTCCCACCAGAGCGAAGACCCGCCGCCTGAGGGTCTTGGTGATCACGGTCCGCTCGCCCAGACCAATCCGCGCCGTCCAGCGGGCCAGGTTATGCGCCATCACCTGGACCGCCAGCCAGGCGCCGTTGGCGGCGAAGCGCGCCGACGGCATGTGGTTCAGCCCGACGCCGTACTTGAGGTCGCGTATGGCGTTCTCGACCTCGGCGTGGCGGCGATGATCGGCCTCCAGTTCCAGCGTCTCCCCATCGCGGTCGGTGATGAAGGCGTGATAGCTGTATCTGGCGAAGAGGGCGAGCTGGGAACCGGGCGTCGGCTTCACCCGCCGGACAATGAGCCGCACCGGCGCGGCGTCCGGCTTGGTCTGGAACGGGGTGTAAGTCGTCTCGGCGACATCGGCGGCGCCGTCCATCCAGTAGGGAATGGGAGTCCAGTCCTCCTCTGGTATCGCCTCGATCAGATCCCGCAGCCTGGCGCGCTGGCGGATGGTGATAGAGAAGCGGACATCCATTTCCCGGCAGGCGGCAACGACAGTGTGGGCGTAGAAGCCGCTGTCGGCCCGCACCGTGAGTTGTCCCCTGGCCCCGCCGTAGCGCACCCGCCCCACCGTCTCACGCAGGAAGTGGGCGGCGCCACGGGCGGTGTTGGCCCGGCCCTCGCGCAGCCGGGACATCAGCACCTCGCCGGTGCCGGCGGCAATGGCCAGCAGCGGGTGATAGCCGCGGGCGCCGGTATAGCCGTGGTGGCGCGCTCCCTCCTTGGCCAGTCCATAGGTCTCGCAGATGGTCGAGTCCAGGTCGATGGTCAGGGGCGAGTCGCCGGGTCCGGCCCCAGCGGCCCAGGCCCGGGCCAACAACTGGCGGCTCACGCGGTCGAGTTGACGGACATGCCCCCACCGGAAGCTGCGCAGGAAGGTCCCCAGGGTGGATGGCGCCTTGACCACGCAGCCTAGAACACCAACCGTCCCACCAGCGCGCAGCGCATCGGCGTCGTCGATGCAGTCGCCGCCTGCCAGCGCGGAAGCGACCAGCGTCAGCATCTTGTCCCCAGTGTTCGCCCGTCCCGGCGCTCCGCCGAGGTCAAGGTGATGGTCGACGAGTTCCCGCAGGCCCAGGTGCCGGGCTAGGGTGGCCGGCAGGAGCAGGCCGGCATTGGCCACCAGGCGATGGTCGTCAAAGAGGATGCGGATACGGTCGGGTTTGTTCTGTGGCAGCATCTATTGGGTGCTCCTTGTTTCCGGGCGGGTTTCTGTTCCAAAACCATTATCCCAGATTCAGAGGAGCACCCGCTGGCTTCTTCAAGGGCTGTCCCCAAGGACGTCCTTCGGTGGATTCGGGGTAAATCAACGTCGCCCTCACCCGAGCGTGGATGTCGGGCTCGTTGCTCAGATGGAGCGTCTGATATATAGCGTTGATATAGGTCTCCACGGATTTTCCGGTGAGCACGAGCTGCTGCGCTATCGCGGCGTTGTTGTAGCCCTGGGCGATGAGCTCCAGCACCTGACGCTGCCTGGGGGTTAGTTTGTCAGCCGGCGAACCCTGCCTGGGTTGAAGGCTGGATACTACCGCTGGATCGAGCACGATCATCCCCATGATGCTCCCCTGGATGGCGCGGACCAAGGTGCCCACGTCGGGGGTGGACTGTTTGAGCAGATACGCCCACCCTGAGCTTTTCTCGAGCGGCAGGCTGGTCACATAGCGCCGGTCTTTGTGGGACGAGAGGATCACCACGCCTACCTCCGGCCGCTCCTCCTTGATCTTCACGGCGGCCTCGATGCCATCCATGTCGCCCTCCAGCTCGATGTCCACGACCAGCGCATCCGGCTGCGTGTCTCTGGCGAGGCCGAGGGCGGTCTCCCCGTCCTGAGCCACACCCACAACCTCAATGCCACGCTCCGCCGAGAGGCTGGTGGTCAGCAACTCGCTGAAGAGCGCTTCATCTTCCAGTACAAGCAGTCGAGTCGTCTTCACCAGGCATCCCTCCGGAGGTGTACTTAGCGGCGTCTGGTCCCACCACTATTCTCCCAGGTACCGAGGCCGCTGTCTATTTCGCCTAGTCTCCGAGGGAGTGTATGGTGCTGACCCTCAACTAGAGGAGTGGTAGCCTGCTAGCCAACATCTGCGAGGAGCTGTTAGCCTTAGGAACCTCCTGAGACCAGGTGGAGCCTAGGCAGTATGCCTGAAGCAACAGGCGCCTGTTAGCGCCCGCCGCAACGTCCGGCGGGGAAACACCACTTCGGAGTGCCCATGCGCTGCCTGATCGTTTCTGACGTTCACAGCAATCTCGAAGCGTTCGAAAGCGTATTGTCAGATGCCGAGAAGCGCGGCGGATTCGATGAGCTTTGGTCGGTTGGTGACGTGGTCGGCTATGGCCCTGATCCGGTGGCCTGCATCGACCTGATGATGCAGCACAACGCGAAGGGCGTTGCAGGAAACCACGACTACGCATGCGACGGTAAGATGAGCACGGAGGACTTCAACCCACACGCGGCAGCGGCAGTAGCCTGGACCAGGAAACAGCTCGCCCTGGAGCAGACCAGCTACCTTCACGACCTCCCCCTCAAGATAGAGATTAGCGGCTTTACCATCGTTCACGGCAGTCCTCGCGACCCGCTGAGGGAGTACCTGATAACCTCCCAGGTGGCGCTGGACAACTACCCGCACTTCGACACTCCACGGTGCATAGTCGGCCACTCGCATCGCGCATTCGTGTGCAGACCGCGAGGAGATAACGCCATATTCGAGGAGTTTCCGCTGGATTCGCCGATAGCGCTGGACTCGGACCGCCTCATATTCAACCCGGGCGCGGTCGGCCAGCCCCGGGACAGGGACCCCCGCGCAAGCTATGCTATTTACGATTCGACCGCAGAGACGATGACGCACCACAGGGCCGAGTACGACGTGTCTCTGACCCAGAGCAAGATGTCCACGCAGCAGCTTCCCAGGTTCTTGGTGGAGCGTATCGCGTACGGGCTCTAGCTCACTCCGGTCCCGTCCCTCTCTCCTACTCCCGCGTGTCCAGCGTCAGCTCCGCAGCCCCCCTGCGGCCGCGAGCCCCCAGTTTGGCCAGCCAGATCCCGAGCTCGTACATCACAATGATCGGGAGTGCGACAAGCGTCTGGTTGATGGGGTCGAAGGTCGGGGTGATCATGGCCCCGAGCACGAACGCAATCACTACGGCGTAGCGCCTGTTCTTCGCCAGGAACGCGGGGGTCACGACGCCGATCTTAGACAGAAAGAAGGCGACGATCGGGGTCTCGAACACTATCCCCATCCAGAAAAGCAACGTCAGCATCAGGCTGACGTAGTTGCCAATACGGATATAGGGAGTGGCGACCTCGGTTCCGAAAGACAGGAGGAATCTAACCGCCGGGGGGAACAGCACACGGTAGCCGAAGGCCGCGCCAACGAGGAATGCCATCAGGCTCAAGGGAAGCAGCGCAAACAGGTAGCGTCTCTCGGAGCCGGTCAGCCCCGGCGAAACAAACATCACGAGTTGGTACAAGACGAAGGGTAGAGACAGGACCACGCCGCCGAGGAGTGAGACCTTCATCGCGACCCCCACGAACTCGGTCAGGTCCGTGTAGATCGGCTTCTCGTTGGGGATCGCGGCGAAACCCTGCGCCGGGATCATGAGAAACTCGAGAATCTGCTGGTGGAAGGCGAACGCGACCATGGTCAATACCAGAACGGCGATCACCGACCGCCCCAGCCGACCGCGCAGCTCGGTCAAGTGCGACCTGATGGGGAGCTGCCTATCTTTCACCGCTACTTTCCTCGTCACCTCCCCGAGTCTCGGGCGCAGGGGATGGTCTGAACTCGACAGGTCCCTCATCGCCCGGCGCGGGCTCATCCTGCCCTGGGGCGTCTGAGGCGCCGGCACGGGGCGCGCGGGCCTGCGCCAAGGACGGTCCTTCGGCAGGCTCCGGGGGTTCGGCGGCATCCAGCGTCAGATCGGGCAACTCGTCCGCCATTCGCCTAAGCTCCCTTGAAGCCTTCCCAAGTAGGCGAGCGGCGTCGACCATCCGCTCAGGGCCCAGTACGATGAACGCGACTACCAGCACCACGAGGACCTCGATGGTGCCCATGCCCAGGATGTTCATCGTCCCGCCTGTCCGTTTCCGAGTTGCAGCCGGCAGCCGACGCACTCGTCGGGAGGGCGCCATCCGTGGCGTATGGCCCCGTCGGCTCCCCGAAGCGCGAGCAGCCGCTGCGCCTCACACAGCGGCAGTCCGACGACGTTGAGATAGCATCCTTCGATGGAGGCCGCCGGCCGAAAAGCAGGGTCCTGCACCGCGTAGCCGCCGGCCTTGTCGAACGGCTCCCCGGACTCGATGTAATCGGCTAGCTCCTCATCCGTATAGCGCCGGAACTTCACCTGAGTGCTCTCGGTGGCGCTGCTCCAGCGGGCGGTGGCCGAGTCGAGTGCCACGACGCCCGAGACGACGCGGTGGCTGCGCTCCCTCAGAAGGCCGAGCATACGGCGCGCCTCCGCTGCATCGGAGGGTTTCCCCATCACTTCATGGCCCAGCACGACTACCGTGTCGGCGCCCACCACGATGGCCGGCCCAGTTCGCTCGGCCACGCCTCTAGCTTTCTGCAGGGCAAGCCTTATCACGTACTCCTCCGGGGTTTCGTCAGCCCTGACGCGCGGCTCGGCGCCGACCGGGGGGCTGATCTCGAACGGCGCAGCGAATGCAGAGACGAGCTCCCGCCTGCGGGGCGACCCGGACGCCAGTACCAGGCGTTTGCGAGACTCGCCAACTGAGAGCGGCACTGCTGAGCCCGCGGTCGCTTGGACTTTCACACTTTCGCCTATATCCCTAGGCCACGAGGTCCTTCAGCAGGGAGTGCAGTCGCGGAGCATCCGGCAGCGCGCCGCGTAGCCCTGCAACATCTTGCTCTCCTATCATCAAAGGGCTCCGCTGAAAGCGGCCATTCAGGGTGTACGAACAAAACCGTACGCTGAGCGAGCCGTCGTCATACTCCAGAAGCTGGATACACGGCTGGTGCCACTGACCGAGTGACGTAGCCTCTTCGACGACATTTCCCTTTCCCCAAGGCATCTCGAATGGCCTTGGCACCTGGCGCCCGGGACCTGTGGACATGATGCGGCCCTCCCAAACGGTGATATTCTATCGCTTTTGTTCCCGTCAGCCACGAATCCTGCTCAGCCTCATCCCGATCCACACCGGTTGGTCTTACTCGGGCGAGACTCCAATCGTCGCGACGCATTCTACGTGGTGCGTTTGCGGAAACATGTCCACGGGCTCAACGCTCTCGACCCGCATCCCTTGCTCGGTGAGCGCTTGCAGGTCTCTCGCCATAGTTCCGGGGTCGCACGAGACGTACACCGTTCGCCTGGGTCTCACGCGCGCGACTGCCTCGAGAACGGCGGGATGGCAGCCCGCCCTGGGCGGGTCAAGAATCACCGCGTCGGGGGTGGACTCAAGCTCTCCTATGACGTCCTCCACTCTACCTTTTAGAAACTCGACGTTGTCAGCCTTCGCCGCATTCACCACGGCGTCCTTCAGCGCCGCGTCTGACTCCTCGATGGCGAAGACGCGGCCGGCGGACGACGCAAGTAAGACCGCGAAGGTACCGACGCCCGCGTAGGCGTCCACGATCACCTCATGGCCGTTCAGCTCGAGGCGATCGCGGACCAGGAGCACGAGGCGCTCGGCCTGCTCAATATTCACCTGGAAGAAGGAGGGAGATGCGATTTGGAACAGCTGGCCCAGCATCCTTTCGCGGTAGTGGTCCTGGCCCGACTCCACCGTTATATCTCCGTTGTCGAGCTTAGGCTGGACCAGCCACTCTCCGGTGTTGGTCCCGTATCGGACCGAAAGCTGGCTGGTCTCGCCGGACCTGCCTTGGAGCTTGCCAAGGATATCGTTGATCCCCTGATGCATCAGCATGCACTTGTCGATCTCTAAAAACCTTCGAGTGATCCTGTTGACGAATCCGACTCCGCCTCGCCTCTTGATTGTGAACCTGGCGTGGTTTCGATAGCCAAACTCCTGAGCGCTGGGCACGGTCTCGGCAACGGGGACTGCGCTCAGCCCGTCGTATTCGGCCAGCTGGCGTACTACGGCCTCGCGCTTCATTGTGAGCTGGCGCCGGTAATCGACGTGCTGCCACTGGCAGCCGCTGCACGGTCCGAAGTAAGGACACGGAGGGGCGACGCGATGAGGTGAGGGCTTTAGCACCTCCGTAACGATACCGGAGGTGTAGTGGCGCCGCCTGCGCCGGTACCGGACGATCCTGGCGATGACGTCTTCGCCCGGAATGCCGCCGAACACGTTGACGACGTCACCGTTGAGGTGCGCTACGGTGTCGCCATCAGTGCCCATCCCCTCCAGGGTCAGGCGGGCGTGCTCAAGCTCGTTCGGCTCCTGCGCCACCGGCTTCACCTCTTCCAGGGGCTTCGCACTAAAACTCGCAATGCGGAGCCGTAGTTCGACAGGCCTGCCCTGAGCAGAGCCCAAGAAGGGCTCTTCGTCCAGAGCGACACTTTTTCTGCGAAGCCTCTTCCAGGCGTTTGGGGCGAGTTTGGGCGCCCCGGCGCCATCGCACGTCGCTATTTGTGAGCGAACCCAATATAGCACAGGCGCCACCTGTCAACGGCTAGGCGTGGAGCACCTCACCTATCTGCTATCATGACCAACTACTGCCGATCGGAGGTTGCATTGCGAGAACGGCGCCTGCCACAGTGGCTGAAAGTGAAGATGCCCGGCGGCCCGAATTACCTGGAGCTACGCGACCTGATCAATGGAAGCGGGCTCCACACGGTGTGCGAGGAGGCCCATTGCCCAAACATTGGCAGCTGCTGGGAGCGAAGAACGGCGACGTTCATGGTCCTCGGCGACATCTGCACCCGGGCATGCGCATACTGCGCAGTCACAACGGGGGCGCCGCGGCCGCTGGACCTTCAGGAGCCGGTGCGCCTTGCGGAGACGGTCGAGAAAATGGGGCTCAGGTACGCGGTGATCACCTCGGTGAACCGAGACGATCTCCCGGACGGCGGGGCCTTCGTGTTCGCCCAGTGCATCCGGCAGGTCCGAAAGCGGGTCCCCGGCTGCAAAGTCGAGGTCCTCATACCGGACTTTTGCGGCAACTGGGATGCCCTGGCCACCGTGATCGCGGCCTCGCCCGACACCTTGAATCACAATATCGAGACCGTCCGCCGCGTGTTCCCCCGGGTCAGGCCGAAGGGCGACTACGACCAGTCGTTAGAGCTACTTTCCAGAGCGAAGGCCGCGGTCCCCGATGCGGTGACGAAGTCCGGGATGATGGTGGGCCTCGGCGAAACTCGTGACGAGATCATCGAGACCATACGAGACCTGCGGTCGGTCGACTGCGACCTGCTCACCATAGGACAGTACCTGCAACCGTCGAGCAAGCACATCCCCTTGGCGAGGTGGTATACGCCACAAGAGTTCGACGATCTGGGAGGCGAGGCCGAGGCTATGGGGTTCCAGCACGTCGCGTCCGGGCCGCTGGTCCGGAGCTCTTACCACGCCGACGAGCAACACGCCGCGGCGACGGCCGCCATTGCCGGGTGAGCCTGGGTCCAGCTCAGTTCGGAGCCGGGGGACCAAAGGGGCGGGAAGCTTTCTGTCGTCCCGAGCGCCTCCAAGGGGCCTAGAGTCGTGGTTTTCCTGGTGCGCGCAAGAGTGCTAGACTCGGCGGCCCCTCCCCAGAATCCTCGTCGGGGACTTCTCGGAATGACAGGTTTGAGGGCTCTTCAGACAACCGCCTGGCGGTCGTCACCAGCTCCGTAAAGAATGAACGTTGCTACCCTTCGTACCAACGAGATCAGCCGATCGAGACTGATTTACCGGCCTCGGAACGCCTCGATAACCCTCTGGGTGGATTCATAGTCGCGCCTTCCGCCCCGCATTATCGGGGACACCAGATAGATGGACCTGAAGCTCTCGTCTACGAACCGGCCGAGCACCTCCAGCGCAATGTCTTCGCCCGACCTGCCCCTGTCCAGGTCACGCGTCACCCATTCAGGCACGGGACCGAAGACGAGGCTGTCAGGGGTCATGACCTGGATGCCGCAGAAGATCGGCGCTGAGAGCTCTTCGCCATATTTGCTCTGGTAGCCGCCAAGGAACGCCTTCAGGGGGTCCGGGTCGAAAAGCGACTGGAGCAGAAAGAACTCCGCGCCCGACTCGACCTTACGGCGCGTGAGCGTCGTCTCGCGCTCCAGCTCGTGTCCCAGGTCTATGGTGGCGCCGACGCAGAAATTGGTCGGGGCTCGGAGTTTCGCGCCCCTGAAGTCGAGCCCCTGGTTCATGGATCCGATACCGGCGACGAGCTCGGTCGGCTTGAAGTCGTCCACCGCCTTCAGGGTCGAAAGCTCCCTCTCCGTGAGATCATCCCCCTTGAGGATGACGACGTTCTCCAGCCCGAGGAGCCCCGCGCCCAGCAGGAGGCTCTGGACCGCGATCTTGTTCATGTCCCGCGTGGCGAGGGAGAAAAGGACTTCCCGGCCTGTGTGCTCTCTGATCCAGTAAGCCGCGATCACGGAATTCAGCCTGATGGACTTGCCCGGATTGTAAGCAACGGAGATGTAGTCGGCTTGCAGGCGGGCGGCCGGCTCAAGTAGTTTCGGGTCCGTGCCGCGCGGGGGGGAGAAATCACAGACGAAGAGGACGGCGTCCGGATCGTGGGCGCGCCTTTCGACGATGCTTGTCATGGGATATCACAAGCCGACGCAGCCCGTCATTTCGGGGAAGCCGCTTAGACGGCTTTGCGTTGCAGTTGTGGGACTAGCCGACTATTTCCAGCCAAGCATACCATTCTTACCTGGAACGAGCAATACCCTGTGACCGTCCGTGCAACGGAAGCGCTGCTCCCGGACCTCGGGCCTCTTTCCGGAGAGGGACGTCTGCTCCATGGTCTTTTGGCACTCCAGGAAGGGACAGTTGACCTCGTAGGCTACCCGGTTTCGGACCCTGACGACTCTCACGTCGGCCAGCGTTTCGCCCAGTGTGCGCGATTCGCCGGCGTACCGTACGACGAAGCGAGTGGCGGAGCTCAGAATGCCGGTGCCACGCGTAAGCTCGGGTATCTTGCTGTAGTCTGCCCAGCCGCATACGGGACACTGGGGCTCGTCGAAGATGTTCACCAATCGCGCGTGGCATCGCGTGCAATCGGTCGGCTCGGCAACGGCGGCAGGCGCGTCGACCCGAGGCGCTACAGAAGGAGAGGTGGTCCCGATCGCACCTGGCCAGGGCTGTGCCGTGACTGCCTGTACTTCGGGCACAGCAGGGGGTGGCGACACCACCCGCGGCTCAAAAGGGGCGGCCGGAAAAGAGGGAGCAATGCGGGGCTGAGGTGCGGCGGCGGGTCTCGTTGGCGCAATAACCATGACAGCAATCCTCCTTGCGACATATGCCCAACTAGTGGGTATGCCTGGAGGACGGCCCCCGGCGGTTACGCTGCACGGCGCGCTGAGAAACGACTAGGTGCAGGCCTCAGGAGGTGTTGCGTGCGCACCCCCAGAGGAAAACTCGTGCATACCCCCAAAGCAGCCCCATTATTAATACTTTTCTAATACTAAGTCAATAACTTTTGACAACACTTTGGCGCTGATTTGTCAAGTAGCAGCTGGGTGTAGCCACGTATTAGCGGTCGACATTACGTCCTTTTCCTAGAATTACTCTGAATTCTATCTAGTCTTTCTATGAAACGGGCTTTCCATAGAACAGACCGACTGCGGACATCTTTCACGGGCGCGTGGTGGTCGGGTGGCCATCGGCACGCAGGCGGAGATGTCGTTGATTCGCTATGCCTTGGCCGGCCTCGTAGTCGAGTCATCACCATCTCGCGGAGCTTGACACGGGGAACTCGGCGATTTAGATTTATGAAACGAAGCGGGCTCATCCGTCACGAATTGCCCGCAGTGGCCGCGAATATTCGGCCGCCCAGCGTATCAGGTTTGGGAGTGAGTCCCGGGAGAAAAAAATGAGCAACCCGATATTACGGACTACGGTTACGTCCAAGGACAAGGGGTTCCCCTTTGTCAAGGTTGGCGTTGGGGTCGGCGGGACGGTCGGCCTGGTGGTGATTGCGATCGTGGCGGCGTACGTCTGGGCCGGCGTCTCAACAGGGGCCGCGGTCGCGGCGACCGACAAGTTCCTCGCGGCCGTCAAGAGCGGCGACACCCAGCAGGCCTACGCATACACGTCCTCGGAGTTCCGCTCCGCGCAGGACCAGAACGCTTTCGATACAACGCTGGGTATACTGGCCCTCGGCGACTACACGATCGACGGATGGACCTCCAGGGTCGTCCCTAAATCGAGGGCCGGCTACGACCTGATTAAAGGATCGCTCTCAACCCCCGCCGACGACAAGATGCTATTCAGCGTGACCCTCGCGGAAGAGGGTGGCGACTTCAGAATCGTATCGTTCGTTGACGAGTGGCGGCAATGGGTGGGCGCGGGCGCATGGTTCAAGCAAGTGCCGCCCGAGGAAGAGATTAGGGAGCTGGTCGGCAAGGTGATGAGCGATTTCGCGGCTTCGATTCAGGCCAAGGACTTGAACTCGTTCTACGAGAACATGTCGGACTCGTTCACGATCAAGAACTCGTTCAGGGCTTTCGAGATCGCGAACGGTTTCCTTATAGAGGAGAACGTCGACTTTTCCGTGATATCGACCATCACGCCTATCTTCGACGAGCCGCCACAGGTGACCGAGCAATCGTTCGGCGGTGGGAGCAGAGGGGGAATATCGGCCGGCGGCGGCATACAGGTCGGAGTAGCGGGCAGGAACACAGGCAAGGCCGAGGTTCGCAAGGACACCATCACTTTGCTCGCCGTCAGGGGACGTTATCCGACGGACAGCGATCCTATCCTGTTCCAGCTGCGCTACGGCTACGATCACCCAGGGTGGACCCTACACAGCATCTTCGTGGATGTGCCCGGCTTACGCACCAAATAGGCGAATTAGACGCGGGCGTGGGCGCCCCTCGGAGCGGCGCCACCACGTCTTTCCGTCGCTGCTCGTCGGTAGATAGGAATACGTTGCGGCGTAACGCGTGTCGTAGGATGCGGGGCCGCTGCCAGCGCGGTACCCGCCCCGCATGACGTCTTCCGTTAGTCTCAACACCACTGCGAAACTGTGCGCAAGACAAGACCCCAGCTTCTGATAGGCACAAGGAATAGCGGCAAGTTCAATGAGCTGGCCGAGCTCCTCTCCGGCAGCGACTTCGCCCTGCTATCTCTTTCCGACCTCGGGCTAGACGCGGAGGTCGAAGAGACGGGTTCCTCGTTCGAGGAGAACGCGGCGCTCAAGGCCGAGGCGTACGCTCGACTGAGCGGCCTACCGACTCTCGCGGACGACTCGGGCCTTGAGGTCCAAGCGTTGGGAGGCGAGCCCGGGGTCCTATCTTCCAGATACGCAGGTCCCGGCGCGACGGACTCCGAACGCATTGCGTTCCTGCTTAAAAGACTGGACAATATTCCTGAGGAGAGATGGCTGGCGCGCTTTAGGTGCGCGATCGCTATCGCGTTCCCTGGACATCGGGTGGAGATTCACCTGGGAGAGTGCCAGGGGAGGATCATTAGCGAGCCTCGGGGCAGCAACGGCTTTGGCTACGACCCGGTGTTCGTTCTCGAAGGGCTTGGCCGCACGATGGCCGAGCTGTCCACGGAGGAAAAGAACGGGGTCAGCCATCGCAGTTCGGCTGCACGCAAGGCGGCTGAGGCGCTCGCGAAGCGAGCGTAGCGTCAGCCGCTTGATCTCGCCGCCCCACCGAAAAGGAAGTTGATGAACAGGGACAAACTGGACCGCCCATTCAGGGACCTTCGTATCTCAGTCACCGACAGGTGCAACTTCCGGTGCGCCTACTGTATGCCTGCTGAGATCTACGGCGAGAGTTACCAGTTCCTGCCCAGGGCCGACCTCCTTAGCTTCGAAGAAATCGCCAGGCTCACGAGAATATTCGTGAGACTTGGCGCCGCCAAGGTGCGATTAACCGGGGGCGAGCCCCTCGTGCGGAAAGAGCTTGAAAAGCTGGTCTCCAAGCTCTCCGAAATCGAGGGGATAGTCGATCTGACGATGACCACCAACGGATACCTGCTCCCCCAGAAGGCTGACGCCCTTAAAAATGCAGGGCTGCATCGAGTCAGCATCAGCCTCGATAGCCTCGATGACGCGGTCTTCCGAAAGATGAATGGGCGCAACTTCGGAACTGCGAAGGTGCTCGCGGGAATCGATGCTGCGGAGCGCGCGGGGCTCACTCCCATCAAGATCAACGCCGTGGTGCAGCGCGGCGTCAACCACAACTCGGTATTGGATATGGCGAGATACTTCAAGGAGCGCGGCCATACTCTGCGCCTCATCGAATACATGGACGTGGGGACTCGCAACGGCTGGAAGCTGGACGAGGTGGTGCCGGCGAAGGAACTCATCGCCATGATCGATGCGGAGATGCCCCTGGAGGCGGTGGAGAGCGACTATCCGGGCGAGGTCGCTACGCGGTATCGATACCTTGACGGCAGCGGCGAGGTCGGGGTCATCGCCTCGGTGACCGAGCCGTTTTGCGGCGATTGCACCAGGCTGCGACTCTCACCGGATGGCAAGATCTACACCTGCCTGTTCGCCACCAGCGGGGCCGACGTCCGAGGACCGCTACGCGCCGGAGCTACGGACGACGAGATCGAATCGCTGGTCGGCGGGGTGTGGAGCCGCCGCGAGGACCGCTATTCAGAGGAGCGGGCCTCGCTCACTGAGCCGGTGGGTGAAAAAGTAGAGATGTACCACATCGGCGGCTAGGCGCCTAGCGGCTAGGCACATAGTGGTAAGCCACTACCACCCGTTGTCACTCTGAGACCGGCCACTCCCGACCAAGATCATCCGACCTCGCACACTCCCCAGGTCCTTCGCTGCGCTCAGGACGACATACGTGGAGCATGATCCGTAGTGTATCCGGGCCGGGCCGCCTATTCCGTGCGCCATTGCCCGGTGACGGGGTCGTAGAGCTCCACCGCCGTTACGTAGTTTCCCTTCTCGACCTTCGTAGCGCCTCCGAGAGCGATCACGACGCCATCGGGCAGCAGCGCTGCCACATGCATCGCACGTCCCTGGGTCATATTTCCCGCGCCGGACCACTCCCCAGTAGCCGGGTTGTATAGCTCAGCGGTAGAACGTGGCGCCCGCAGCGGCCCGTGGGCGCCGCCGGCGACAAGCACCCTGCCGCCCTCCAACATGGTGGCGGTGTGAACGTATCGCGGGTCCGCCATGGAGCCGGTTCTCGTCCAGCCGGCCGACGATGGGTCGTATATCTCCGCCGAGGCGACCGCGGCAAAGTTGTGGTTGCCGCCACCCGCGACCAGCACGGTGCCGTCTGACAGCAATGTCGCCGAGGGGCCTTGCCGCCCCTCTGACATTCGCGCAGCACTCGACCACATCCCGGTCGCGGGGTCGTATATCTCGACTGATGAATTGGCGCCAAAAACGTGGACCTGGTCGCCCCCACCTCCCGCGACCAACACCCTGCCGTCCCTCAGCAAGACCGCGACGTGCAGAACTCGCGCCGACCTCAAGCTCCCCACGTCGGACCATGTGCCGGACTGCGGGTCGTATACCTCCACGGCGCCGCCGACCCTGCGCCTGTTTTCCCACCCCCCCGAGACGAGCACGGTGCCATCCTGCAGGAGCACGGCAGCGTGCCCTGCGTGGGGATGCGCCATGCTGCCGGTTGGAGACCAGACGCCGGTGACCGGGTCATACAGCTCGGCCGAGTCGAGCACGCCGGACTCGCTCATCCCACCCGCGACGAGGACCGTCCCATCGTCGAGGAGCGTTGCGCTGTGTTTGCCGCGCGGAGAGGACATGCGGCCAACAGGCGACCACCTCGCCGTTGTGGGGTCGTACCGGTCTGCCGTATCGTGAACCGTCCCGTCGAGCTCCTCACCGCCGGTTATAAGTACCGTTCCGTCGGCGAGAGTGCTTACTGTGGGAAATGCTCCCCTGTCTTGAGGACGGGTCTCTCCGATCGAACACCCGCCTGCTAGGAATAGAGAGACGAGCGCTGCAATCGCGGCGTGGCGGAGGGGGCGGGACCGCTTGGACAGGTTCGAGCCAGCTACTATTTCGAGCCGACCTGCGGCGCCTCAATAGACACCGGCTTGCCGATGTCTCGAAGCTTAAGGGTCAAGGATATCGATCCTTTAGCGTCGACCGAAAGGCCACCGAGTCCTTTGACGAACGGGCCGATCTTGTCCGACTCACCCTTGATAGTAACCTGCCTCAGCAGCCGGTCCTCGGCCCCTATCCACAAGCTGACCTCGAATTCTCCGGCATCCAGTCCAAGCACCCCGGGCGGGTTGACTCCGGAAACGTTGAAGGTAGGGACATCGTCGAGGGTTTCCGTTGTCAGCACGGCGTTTTGGATCGCGGCTGGCAGAGCTTCCAAGAACTGGTCGGGCTGCACAAAGAACGGCGCATCGCTCTCCATGACAGTCCATTCCCCTGTGGTTATGTCCGTGAAGTAGGTGACGCCGCCAATACTTATGATGTCGGCTTTAATGGTTATGAACACGGCGCTCAACGATAGCTGGCCCTTCATGCGGTCAGGGCGCTGGATGTCACCGTTGAGCTTGATCGGGATCACCAGCGGCTGCCCCCCGGTGCTCAGCTTGACCTGGATATTCATGTCGAAGCCGATGCTGTCGACCTGTTGCATCGCCGCAACAGCAGACTGAAGCAAGTCCTCTACCGACACGTCGGGCAAGGACTGCGCCGGCACGGGCGTTGGTGTGGGGGTCGGTGTCGGGGTGGGGGGTGGAGTCGGGGTGGGGGTGGCCGCGCCACCGCTATCGGAGCATACCGTCAGCACCAAGCCCGCGAGAGCAGCCAACGCGACTGCCAGAACCCTGTTCAATCTCGTCACCTCACTAGCTAGCATCTTAACACGGAAGGGGGCCGGTCAACGAAAACGACGTTCCTCGCCGGGATGCTCCGAATGGCCATGCAAGAATCGCTCCATGGGTCTCCGTCCGATGAAGCGACAACACAAGAACTGCCATCCACCCGCGGGGAAAAAGGATGCATTAAGGGGCGCTTCGACAAGCTCTCGCAAGCGACAGGGCAGGTTTGAAACCTGCCCCTACGCCAAAAGGGGATCGACGCCTCCGACCATTGTGAGTGAGATGACAGGGCTGTCAGAGGATCGCCAAAACGTGAGAGCTGTGCGACACCGCGGAGAACACCCGGCTCACTCAGAGAGCTCGAGCACCTCTGACGACGCAACCGTCCCTTCGTCGTTCAACCCGCCCGCAATCAACACTCGGCCGTCTTGAAGCAGCGTCGCGGTGTGGCCCTGGCGCGACTGCCCCAGATCCGCGGCGGCAGACCAGGCGCCGCTCACGGGACCGTACAGTTCGGTCGAAGCGACCACGGAGAAAGCGCTCGATAACCCGCCGGTGACGAGGACGAGGCCGTCTGCAAGTTTCACCGCAGCGTGGACTCCGCGGGCCGCGCCCATGTTAGGCACGGGCGACCAGGCCCCGGAGGAAGGATCGAATATCTCGGCCGAGGAGATCGAACTGAAGGTGTCGTCCATGCCGCCCGTTACCAGCACCCTGCCATCGGGGAGCAGCGTCGCCGTCGTGAACCCCCGGGGCGTTGCCATGGACCCTGCTTGCGACCAGGTCTTCGTAGAGGGGTTGTACACCTCAGCCGTCTGCAGCACGCCCAGGGCTCCGCCTCCGCCGACCACGAGGACCTTCCCGTCGAGAAGCCGGGTCGCGGTGTGCGCCGCTCTGGCTTCGTCCATCGCGGCCACCGAGGACCAGGCGCCCGTCGCCGGATCGAAGACCTCCGCCGAGGCTGCGGGTTGGCCGCTCTCATCTCCCCCGCCGGCCACGAGCACCGTCCCGTCGAAGAGCAGGGTCGCCGTATGCCCTGCCCTGGACGAGGTCATATTCGTCGCCGGCGCCCACGACCCGGAGTCCGAGTCGAATAGCTCGGTGGAAGCCAGCGCGTCCGCGCGATCATTGGCGCCGCCCACGACCAGCGTTCGGCCGTCGTCCAGGGCGGTCGCCGTGTGAAACCGTCTCGGCTCCGACAACGCAGCCGCGGGGACCCAAAGGCCCGTGCCTGCGTCGTAGACCTCGGCCGAGGATAGCGTGGCGGACTCGTTGACGCCGCCCACCGCCAACACCCGGCCGTCTTCGAGAAGCGTCGCCGTATGAGCGTACCGTGCCTCGATCATGACGCCGGAGGCCGGTTGCGGGCCGGCGGTTGGAGGAGCAATCTGAGGAAACGGGAGGGTTGTCGGCGCAGGACACGACTGCGACGACTCGTCCTGCCGCGTGACTTTGGCCGTCGAGTCCCAACAGTAGTAGTAGGTGCTTGTAGCGTTGGGATAGAATCGGGAGTAGAGCGGGACCGTGCTCGTTCCGGTGGGATGCTCTATCCACGAGTTCACTGAGACGGCGCTGGGCTCGACCTCGACTACGCGTCGCTCACCCAACATCACTTCGAAGGCCGTCTGCACGGCTACCTTTTCCGATACCTTCGCGGTATCGGGCGAGATCTCGGGCGGCTCGATCGATACCGGCTTGCCATAGTCGGTCAGTTTCATGCTCAAGAACACCGAGGCGTTGCCCTGCGGAATGACGCCGGCGGCCCCTTCGCCTGAAGTACCTTGCTCGATGGTCCCTCGGGCCTCGATTTTCCTGAGAAGGCTATCTTCGACCCCGATCCAATACGTTACCTCGGTGTCAGCGCCTATCCCGGTAACGGTTCCTTCCGGGGCGAGCGCCGATATGCGGTATACGGCCCGGCCCTCGAGTGTCTCCTCCCCGTCCAGGGCGACGTTGTGGAGATCGGCGGGCTCGAGTTGGACGAAATCGCTGGGGTCGGCTAGAAACGCCTGACCCGTGCCGACCTCCCAGGCTCCGGTCTCCGGGTCTTTCGTGTACGTAGTGTCCCCAATGCTGATCGTCTCCGTCTCGATGTTGAAGAACAGGAATGTGGTCGATATGACGCCCCGCATCCGGTCCGGCGCCTGGACGTCGCCGACGAAGCTGATCGGTATCTCGATGGTCTGCCCCTCCGCCTGCACTTTGGTTTCGATGTTCATTTCGAAGTGAAACGAGGCGACCTGCTTCATCGCTGCAGCCGCAGCCTCCAGGATGCCCAGTGCACCAAATCGCTCCGCGGACGGGGTGGCTGTAGGCGTCGGCGTTGCAGTTGGCGTCGGTGTGGGCGGCGGGGTAGGAGTGGGACTTGGTGTGGGCGTTGGCGTGTGCGTAGGTGTGGGTGGGGGAGTGAGTGTCGGCGTCGGCGCCAGCGTGGACGCAGGAGGGGAGGAAGCCGTGGAGGTAGGGCCGGCCAACGAAGCCCCGGGGGTAGCCGCGCTTCCATCGGGGATGTCGGTCACAGCCGGCTCATCCGTGCATGCGGCGACCGCCATGGACAGGCAGAGCAAGACGGCAACCAGGTGTTTGGTCATGAGGCGATTTTCCGAAGGTGAGGGTTCGCGCAGAAGACGGAGGGACAACCGAGCGCGACGATGCGCCGGTCGAATCTTAACATGACGCCTATGCGTGTCAACTTGGCGGGCCATGCATTAGAATGTCGTCACTGGGCGAGGTAAAGGCCTGAAGTGATCGAGATATACACAGACGGAGCGTGCTCCGGGAACCCCGGCCATGGAGGCTGGGCTGCCGTGATTGTGGAGGACGGCTCCGAGCGGGCGATACACGGCCATGAGAAGCGAACGACCAACAACAGGATGGAGATCACGGCGGCCATCGAAGGCCTCGCCGACGTGCCGGCCGGAGTGCGCGTTGGGCTGGTATCGGATAGCCAGTACGTGGTGAACACGATGACGCGGAACTGGAAGCGCAAAGCCAACGCCGACCTCTGGGCGCGGCTTGACGCAGAGGCGGGCAAGAGGATGGTCGAGTGGCAGTGGGTCCGGGGCCACGCCGGCCATCCGCTCAATGAGAAGGCGGACTCCCTAGCCCAACGGGAGGCCCGGGGCAACTCACCAATGCCGGACGAGGCCCAGCTCTCCCACGTCGACGACGCCGGGACGGCCCGCATGGTCGACGTAGGGTCGAAGCCCGCGACGCAGCGTGTCGCCGTGGCGAAGGGCTCGGTGGCGATGCTGCCCGAGACGCTGGAGCTGATCAGGTCCAGCGGTCTTGAAAAAGGGGACGTGTTGGGCGCCGCTCGCCTGGCCGGCCTAATGGGCGCCAAGAGCACCTCTCGTTTGATTCCGCTTTGCCACCCGATCCCCCTAGATCACATCTCCGTCGAGTTCGAGATTGACGAGAAACAGAGCGCGGTCACCATCGCCGCCACGGCCAAGGCGACGGCGAGGACCGGAGTGGAGATGGAGGCGCTAACCGCGGTTACGGTGGCAGCGCTGACGATATACGATATGGCAAAGTCGGCCGACCGCGGAATGCGAATCGGCGACGTTCGGCTGGTCCGCAAGAGCGGCGGCAAGAGCGGCGAGATCGTCCTCGAAGACTGAACCCCATGCCGGGCCCCGAATAGTTCCTTGTCACGCGTTATGCCGGTATTCCGTCGCAGCCCCTCGGTGTTTTACCGCTATTCGACGCGGCTGCCAGGTAAATACCCCTCCAGGTATTGCGTTTGCGGGCGCCTTCCTAGCATACTGCCAGCTAGGCCGCGCATCACGACAACGGAGTGTCCCCAGCGGCCCCCGCCGGCCCAGGCGCGGGTGATCTCACGAGGAGTCAGCGTTCTCGCCTTGATCTCAACACTCTCTCGACCGACCAGGGCCTTACGGTTCGATATCGAGAGCTTCGGTCAGCCACAGCCCTGGAGCGTGGTGCACCGCAGCGTGGAGTACCCCGGCGAAGTGATCGTCGCGGAGAACGTTGACCCTGATTGGGGACAAACCTTGAAGGGCGAGCTTTGCTTCCGGTTGGTCTTCTATACCGTCCCTCGCCGCATAGCGCCCGGACAGATCAGCGACCCCCGCATAGCGATGGTGGTCCCCAGAAGCGCCTCCGACCCCCTAAGGGACCGGCTGAACCGGGAGCTGCTCGCCATACGCGAGACCCAGGAGCGTTACGTCACCCGCGGCGCTTCGGGTTATAGGGTGACGCGCAGCCCGATCGAAGAGAGAGCCGAGTCCGTATCGGAGGAGGTGTCGAAGCGAGACGCCCTCTTGTACGCCGATGGACGCATCTACACCTACTCGGGTACGGCAGTGCGGCCCAAGCACGTTTTTGACGGTCCCATCCCCAACGTGTGGGTCGACCGTGTTATCGAGTTTGTGTACCTGCAAGCGTATCCAGACCTCCCATTCGACCATCGGGATATCCCTACCACGCTGACCGCCGAGCGCATCTGGGACATATTCAAGGGGCTGGTCCAAGACGACCCGGCGTCGTCCGAGGCGGCCCGGGCTTTCGGTCCCGCCCTTGGTCTCTCGAATGAGGAGGCGCCGGCCCGGTTTGAGGCCACGCGCTCCGAGGTCGTGACCTACCTTGCCGGAGCGCTCGAATCACAGCGAGGTGACGCGCCGGCTCAGACGTTTCTCGATGACGTGTGTCTGAGTCTGGGACTGAGCAGAACGCTGGCAGCCCTTTACCTGTTCGCCTTCGTGCGTCACGCCAACGCCGAGGCCACGCTTGTGGCCGGCCATTCGCTGCGAAGCAGGACCGGCGGGAGATACCCGGGCGACACAGTTTTATCGGACCTGATCGGAGAGTTCGTGCCCTCGAACTCTCTGCCGTCGCAGCTCAAGCGGGTGCGCTCCCGGCCATCTATAGGGTGGAACACGGTCTTGCCCTACGCCGTCCTGCTGTGTGAGGGGGCGAGGCCCTCTCGGCGACGCAAGGAGATCAGGGACCAGGAGAAAAATGTCACGCGGGCACTACAGGAGCTCGGAGGGCGCGTGACCAATTTGAAGCGCGAGGTGGTGTCGCTGGCGGCTATTTTAGACCAGAGCCCCGACGACATCGTCGAGACCCTCGACGCGGTGCAGTGTGTATGCGCCAGCGAAGGCTATAATGAGCTCAGGAGCGAGGCGGCGGAGTATTTTGGGTCACCGTCGGCCCTGGGCTCAGCGCTCAGGCTAATCGAGCGGCTAGAGAAAGTCGCGGAGTTGGCGCCGAGGGTAGCCCAAGTCCGAGGCTACCTGGATGGGATGCAGCTAGGGCGAGGCTACGAGAATCTAGCGCTGCAGCGCGATGCCGTCGCGGGGAGGCTTGTGCTGACCGGGCTGGTCTCCGACCCTTCCCTGTGGAGCAGCACGGAGGACAGCTTCCGGAGGCTCCGCCGCGACTATTCGCACGCGTATCTCACCTACCATACGTCCTATCACACCGACTCCCGTGATCTGGCGCGAGAGATCGAGACGGCTAGGCCTCGCATAGAGGCCCTCGAACGACTTAACCATATCGACGGGTTGGGTGGCGCCATCGGGCCCGACGTAAGTGGACGGTTGGAGGGGGTATCAACTTTGTTCCGGACTTGCTCAGCCTCCGAAAAAGATATGGAGCTGGAAACCTCCCCGGTATGCGAGTCCTGTCACCTCCCGCTGGGCGAGGAGCTTCCCCGCCTTGAGACGACTGCCGTGCTTAATGAAGCCGACAACGCCCTGGACGAGTACCGCCACAGGTTAAGCTCAAGGGGCGTAAGCCAGGTCCTGGCCGACCGATCGAGGGGACACCTCGACAAGCTAATCCGGCTGGCGCAGGTTAGCGATCTATCGTCGCTCGATAGCGTCTTGGACCAGGAGGTGGTGGAGTTCTTGCGCGATTTCTTGGAGGAGGGCTAACGGGGCCGTGGGAGCTCCCAACCTTCTCGCGATCGGCCACGTCAGCGAAGACGCATCCAACGGCGGGTACCGCCTCGGCGGGGCGGTGACCTACGGCGCGTTGACCGCTTCCCGACTCGGCCTTCGCCCCGCCGTCGTCACCAGCGCAAGACCGGACTTCGACGTCAGCGCCCTGGGTGTGCCGGTGCACGTGGTGAGCGCCCCTTCCACTACCACGTTTCGCGACTCTTATAGCGTGGGCAAGCGGCGCCAGACCGTAGAGAGCGTCGCGCGGAGCATCACCCTGGACGACGTCCCCACTAAGTGGCGATCGGCGCGGCTTGTCTTGCTGGCCCCGGTCGCCCAGGAAGTCGACCCGGCCCTGGCCCGCCACTTCGATAAGTCGGTCGTAGTAGCAGCCATACAGGGCTGGCTCAGAAGCTGGGACCGGTCGGGCACGGTGACGCCGCGTAGATGGGAAGGACGCGACGTCCTCCCGCACGTGGATGCCGCCGTGGTCTCAGCGGACGACGTCGCCGACCCGGGCTTGATAGAACTCTGGGCAGAGCTCGCCAGCGTGCTCATAGTGACGAAGGGCAAAGAGGGCGCCGAAATGCACCGAGCAGGCGCCTGGGAAGAGATTGCGCCGTTCCCGGTGGATGAGGTGGACCCGACTGGGGCGGGAGACGTATTCGCCGCGGCATATCTGGCGGCCTACGGGCGTGGGGGCGATCCAGTGGAGGCGGCTCGGTTTGCGAGTTGCGCCGCTAGCTTCTGCGTAGAGGCGGAAGGGACAGCCGGCGTACCCACCGCGTCTCTCATCCATGCGCGGCTCAGGTCCTCTCGACCGGGGGCTGACTAGGTCTTGGCGCGAACCCGAGACTCATGGGGGCGGGACCTCCCCCAGAGGGTCTAGGCCCCTTCGCGCACTAACCGCAAACTGCTAGCTGCGTTCCACCGTAATGTGTAGTAGTATCCTTGTGCTTCGTGACACATGCGCGATAGCCGCTGCGGCGGCTAAATCCCCAGTAGTCGGTCCTTACCTGAATGATTGCGTTGACAGGCCGAAGTACGCTTGCTTCGATAGTTGGGTTTATGCACCCGGTGCAACGCTGTGTGACGGCACGTGCCCATGAGTAAGCTATCGATTCCGCGGCTCGTGCTGAGAAGGCTCTGGGGCGACAAAGCCTTGCTGGCCGGCGTTTTCATCGGGATGTCTCTCACGACGACCCTCAGTGCCGCAGCCCCGATCTACCTGGAGTCTCTCAGTCAGCTCAGCTTCAATATCTCCCTAGACAGCTTGTCGGGGAGTGAGCTCAGACTGAGGGTCTTCGGCCCTAACACAGCGCTGGCGGAGAACACTCTCGACGAGACGGAGAAGACTCTCGACCGCGCCATCCAGGGACACCTTTCGGAGATCTACTCGCACCGCGAACGCTTCCTGAAGAGCGGCGACTTGATCCTGGGCCGGGAGGGTGCGCCTATACCACCCGTCGAAGGTCCGCCCAGCGAAGTTTTGATTGGCCAATTTTTCCGCTTATCGAACCTGGAGAGCCACGTCACACTGGTAGAGGGACGAATGGCTGGTGATGCGGTCCTTGCACGGGAGCGCGGACCCGAGGTCGAGGTAGTGGTCGGAGCGGAGAATGTCAAGAATTTCCAGTTCGGCGTCGGCGACGTATTCACTCTCGCGCCAGACCTACAAATCCCGACGCGGGTGACAGCGAGGGTCGTCGGTGTCATCGAGCCTGATGATTTGGACGATGGCTACTGGAGCAGCGCCGGCATATATCTGGAGCCGGGACCCCTAGGCGACGCCAGTCCCTACACGCCACCGGGTGGAGTTATCGTGGACGAACGCCTATCGCCGGTGACGCTGTTCGTGTCCGAGAAGATCATGGCGAGCGGGATAGGCGGGGCATACCCGGGGACCATCGTGCTGCCGGTCTGGGACATGGTAGTCGACCGGGATAGGGTGAAAGGGTGGCCGCTGTCGCAGTCTCGCCGCCGGTTCGAGAGCTTCCAGAAGCAGCTGACTGACGAGATGCCGGGGTCGTCCGCAGGCCTGGGCGTGCTGGAGCGCTTGCTCAACAGCGTGGACCGCAAGAGCTTCTTCGCCTCGGTCCCTCTCTTGCTGCTACTCGGGGTCATGGTGGCCGCCGTCCTCTTCTATCTATCTATGACTGTCTCGTACCTAGTGAGCAGCAGGCAAGACGACTCGGCGCGTCTCCGCACGCGCGGCGTCGGGACCATCCAGCTGCTGCGGCTGTATGTCGCGGAGGGCCTGGTGATAGCCTTCGTAGCGGCCGCTGCGGCCCCGCTTCTCGCGCTTGGCGCCGTGGCAGCTGCCGGCAAGCTGCCATATTTCCGCGAGATGACCGCGGGCGGCTTCCTGCCCCTGCAACCCTCACTGTTGTCTATCGTTCTAGCGGGCGCGGCGGGAGTCGTCTGCTGGCTCATATATGTTGCCGCGGGCCTTGTCGGAGCGCGGGTAGAGCTGCTGGTCCACAAGCTCCGTTCATCCAGACCCCCGTCGATCCCATTCTTCCATCGTTACTATATGGATGTCGCCGTCCTTATTATCGGCGGTCTGGCGTTTTTGGAGCTTCGATCAAGGGGCCATTTCGTCTCAGGTGGACTCCTTCGGGACGTTCAGCTCAACGAGACCCTGCTGCTCACCCCGGCCCTGTTTCTGGTGGTCGTAGCGCTCCTCTTCATTCGGTTCTTCCCGATGGTCGCCCGCTTCGTGGCTGGGGAGTCTCCCAAGCTGGTGGACCTGCTCGCCGTTGTGTCCCTGGGTGTCCTGGCCCCTGTGATCGCCGCGAGAGAGATACGGGCGGGGAGCGAACTCTCTGAGTGGATGGTCCCGGCTGCGATTCTCGGCGCTATAGGGATTTCGTATGTGTTGGCGTCTCTCAAGGCGAGGGAGTGGCATCGATGGTCGGGGCTGGCGGCCCAGGTGGTCCTGGTCTGGCTTTTCTTCAAGGTGGAGCCGCTGCAGACGGGTGAGCTTACCTTCGTGCCGGCCGTGGGCCTGCTCGCGCTGGTCCCCGCGCAGCTCGCCTTCCTGCTCCTGCGGGCATCGACCGGGGTGATGCCGGTCTGGCTTTCCGTGGGACTGTGGCGAATGGCGCGCAGTCCCCTCCAGTACTCGTGGCTTGTGCTGCTGCTGGTACTCGCAACGGGGCTGGGAGTGCTTTCGACCACTGTCGGCGGCACACTCGAACGTAGCCAGTTGGAACGCATCCAGTACGACATACCCACCGACCTTCGCGTGAAGGTATCGTCCCTGTTCGTGCCCGGCGGCATCCGGGCTGTCAGAGGGAAATTCGACGACTCCGCCTTGACCAAAGGGGCGTCGCTGGCCTTCAGGTCGACGGGCAGCTTCGGCCACCTCAGCTTCCAGGTTGTCGCGGTGGAGCCAGAGGAATTCGGCAAGATAGCGTGGTATCGCGACGACTTTTCGTCACGGCCGTTGAGCAGCGTCATGAGCGCACTGCAGGCGAACGAGACGGTGTCACCACTGAAGATTCCGGCCGGCGCCACCGAGATAGGCGCTTGGGTCAAGCCGCAAGAGGACTATCCAAGTCTGTACCTGTGGATGGTGATCAGAGACGGCTCGGGAGACTTGACCACGGTCTCGCTGGGAGAGCTAGGCGAGCCGAAGTGGCAATTGATGACCGCGGCGCTGCCGCGCGACCTCAAGCCCCCTATCAGCCTCGCCTCGGTGCAGATCTACGAGCCTTCGCCACAGTCGCTGGCCCTGGTGTCCTTCCAGTCTATTACCAGAGCGGAGTCCTCCGCTATCAGGAAGTCTGAGGTCGTGGGGCATCGGGGTTTCGTTCTTATAGACGAGATCCACGCCAATGGACCGACGACGGCCGAGGCCCAGGTGCTGGAGGACTTCGAGGGCGGAGTTGGGCGGTGGACGCCAATCTTCACTTCATTCGAAGAATCGGACACCCTCTCCGCGGACTCGACCGAAGCCTACGACGGTCAGAACTCTGGCGTGTTCGAATTCGGCCTGGCGAGGAACCGGTGGGTGCGCGGATTCTATCGGAGCCGCATCGCGGGGCCATATATCCCCGTCGTGCTGAGCTCAGCCCTGGCATCCGCCAGCGGCCTTGGCGTGCGCGACTACTTCGTGGCGACGATCAGCGGGAGGCTAACTCCGCTGGTGGTCATGGATATCGTATCGCTATTCCCCACGATGGGACCGGAGGACTCTGGGTTCTTGCTCGCCGACCTGGACCTGCTCCTGGGATATCTAAACCTCTTCGGACACCCCAGCAGAGAAGAGGCGAACGAGCTCTACATCAAGTGGGAAAAGCCGGGTGTCACGCAGCCGGTTTCCGAGATCGTCGGAGAGGCTGTTGCTAGAAGGGTCCGTGTCGAAGACGGCGCCGCCCAGTTGAGCGCCGTTCTCCTGGACCCCCTCGCGACCGCCGGATGGAGGACTATGGTCCTCGTCTCCCTCGGGGTGATCCTTCTGGCGGCCGGTTTGGGATACGTGGCGTATGTTCTGCTTTTGTCTTACAACAGCCGTTTGGAAATGGGCTTCCTCCGCTCTCTCGGACTCTCTCGCTTGCAGTTGGTGGCGATGCTCACGTTCGAACATTTCACCGTTGCGGCGCTGGGGCTAGGCCTGGGAACATGGGCCGGGCTCAACATGAGCCGTCTGACCGTGTCGCCCCTGGCGGTCACCGACGCCGGCGACCCCGTCGTCCCGCCATTCTTCCTTCTAACGGAATGGGCTCTCCTCCTTCCCGTATACGTGGCGCTAATCGCCATATTCTTAGGCTCCTTAGTTGCTCTCGCCCTAAGCGTGAATAAGCTCGAGCTCCACACGTTGCTAAGAGCGGGAGAGAAGTGAATCATCAGATCGATTGCCGACCGTATGATCGTAGACCGCTACGGGACCCTCGGCGGTTACGTTAGAATGCTAGGGAGTCTCGGAAGCAGACCTGCGACATGAACCGGCTATTGCAATGTTGACAGACTTAGGCACAGCGGTGGAAAGCAGATGATCGGTCCATTCGACAGACTGGTCTCGGCCTGGCAGTTCGTCCTAAGGCGCGGCCTGGCCCAGTGGCGGCTCCTGTCGTCGGTCGTGCTTGGCGTTGTGCTGGCTTCCGCGATCATGGCCGGCACGGTCATATACTTCGACGCTCTGAGGGAGCTTGCGCTCAAACATACGCTCGGGAGGTTCACTTCCACGCAGCTGGACTTGATCTCGCAGACGCAAAAAGGCCCTGCTACCGCTTTGGAACACGACAGAATATCAGCGACTATCGAAGAAGAGATAGATAGACGCATTGCCTGGATGCTGAAGGACCGCATCCACGCGGGCAAAAGCCCGACGTTCTTCCTGGCGCAGCCGGGCCGTGAGAGCCGGGCAGGAAACGACAACGCCAGGGCCTACTTCGCGTTTCTCCCCAGGATGGAGGAGCACATAACGATCGCGCCCGGCGGCCGAATGCCGAGCGATCGAGGTATCGGGTCGCCGCTGGAGCCACCGGAGTTGGAGGCGATCATACCGACGGAGGCCGCAAAGCTGTTCGACGTGAATGTAGGTGACCGCCTCGCGGCCGTTGCCCCCTGGGACGACCGCTTCACACACGCCACGGTTCACATCACAGGCATATTTCGGCGCGAGAACCCCGACCACGAGATCTGGTTCCTCGAGCAGAAGGTGCTGCAATCAGCGACGGGGGAGGCTTTCCGCACTGTGCCCTTCCACGTCGATGAGGGCGCGTTCTTCGGTGTGCTTGGCCAGTCCATGCCAAAGATGGACGGCATTTACGCGTGGCTACTGGACGTAGACACGGGACGCCTCAACGCAAGAAACGCCAAGAAGGCGCTCGACGACCTCGACACGCTCAACAGGGACCTCACCTTCATGCTGCCGAGCTACTCCCAGGTAAGCTCGCTGAACCCAGCGCTGGAAGAGTACGACCGCCGGCTCTTCTTCAGCAAGCTGCCTATGTTCGTCGTACTTGTTTTGATCGCGGTTGTCATCCTCTACTACGTCGCAACCCTCTCCTCTCTGGTCGTCGAGGACAGACGGGCGGAGGTCGCGCTTCTCCGTAGCAGAGGAGCAACGTCCTCACAGGTGCTCATGGTGTTCATACTGGAAGGCTCTGCCATCGCGATTCTAGCGGTGGTCTTCGGGCCGATCCTGGCGGCCGCAAGCATCAGCGTCATGGGATACACCCCGGCGTTCTCCGACCTCAGCGGCGGCGGCAGTCTATCGGTCTATCTCTCGGCCGGGGCGTACCAGATGAGCGCGCTGGGGGGCGTGCTCAGCTTCGTTGCTCTGGTGTTTCCAGCGGTGCAGGCCTCCCGGATAGGAGTCACCCGCCATCGCCAGCAGGTTGCCCGGCCGGCCAGCCAGCCAGCGTTCCAGCGCTACTACATCGACGTGCTGCTGCTGCTGGTTAGCATCTATCTGTTCCGCCAGCTGACCGAGCAGGGCTCTGTGCTGGCAACCAGCCTCTTCGGCGAGGTGGCCGTCAACCAGATCCTGCTGGCCCTCCCCGGGCTGGTCTTGGTTGCGTCGGCCCTCGTGCTTCTGCGTTTGTTCCCCCTGGTGATGAGCCTGGCCAGCCAGTTGCTGTCGCGATGGCTACCGGTGGGGTTGGTTATGGGCGTGTGGCAAATGGCGCGAAACCCGACGCACTACGCCAGGCTCTCTTTGCTACTAATCCTCACCGCCGGCCTCGGCATATTCGCATCGAGCTTCGGCGCCACACTGGAACTGAGCTTTACGCAGCGAGTCCTCTACTCTACAGGGAGTGACCTGCGAATTAGCGAGATCAGACCTGCGACCCGAAGGGGGCAGTCCGACCTGGTCGAGACATATGAGGAAGTCGAGGGCGTCGTTCGCGCGAGCCCGGTCTTGAGAAGGACCGGACACGACCTTTCTGAGGCGTTCGGGCAGAGTTATCTGATGCTGGCGATGGACGGTGAGAGCTTCCATCAGGTCGGCTGGTTCAGAAACGACTTCTCGAAAACGCCTATCGACGAGCTGCTAAGGGCGCTCAAGCAGCCAGACCCTCCTCAGGGGATCACGTTGCCCAGCGGGTCTCAGACCCTCGGGGTGACCCTGAAGGCGGACCGCCGTCACCCGTCGATCGCACTCACCGCGAGGGTCCAAGAGGGAGCCGCGAGGTATGTGACATATCGACTCGGCGCCCTCCGTAGCAGCGAGTGGAGCGATGAGTTCGAAACGGCCCTCCCGCCGTCGGAAGAGCCCCGCACTCTGGTCTCGCTGAGAATTCACGAGTCCAGAGGCGCTAGAAGGCTCCAGGCGGGGTCGATTCTTATCGATAACATATGGGTAGGGAGCGAAGGTGGGAATGTTCGCAGTGTAATCGAGGACTTCGACCACGCTCGGGACTGGAGCGTCCTGAGAGTCGCGTCAGAGTCTCCATCGGACGTTCTCCGCGCTACCGAGCTAAGCTCCGACGGCGGCGACGGCTCACTGCTTTTTTCCTGGAGTGACGGCAGCCCGCTTACCGCCCGCGGAATCTTTCACGGGGGCGAGCCCAAAGCCCTTCCTGTCCTTGCCAGCAGGTCCTTCGTACAATCGACGGGACACCAGGTTGGCGATACCTTCGACGTGTCAGCGGCCGGGCTTCGCATCCCTATAAGACTGACCGACACGATTACGCTATTCCCGACCGTCACCTCTCCGACGGAGCGGTTCTTGATCGCAGACCTGACGTCTCTTACTCGCTATGCCAACCTCGGCGCCATCGACCGCGTGGTGCGTCCGAACGAACTCTGGCTGTCCTCGGATACAACCGGTGCGAAGCGGCGCGAGCTGGTGAAGGACCTGGAGGCCGTCAAGGCGTTCTCTTCCAACGCCATTCACGACAGGTCTATCAGGCTGGAGAAGTCGAAGGTCGACCCATTGGTAGAAGCCGGTTGGCGGTCTCTGCTGTTCATCGCTTTCTCGGCGGTCCTGATCCTTAGCGGCGTCGGCTTCCTGGTTCACGCGTATGTCTCATTCCGCAACCGGCAGGTCCAGTTCGCGCTGCTCAGGACTGTCGGCTTCTCTATGCGGCAGCTCATCACGATGGTGTGGCTAGAGCATGTTCTGGTGATCGGCGCCGGGCTGGGCCTGGGCACCTGGATGGGGGGCAGGCTGGGAGCTACCATAATGCCGTTCCTGGGGCACGACGATTGGGGAGACCAGGTCGTACCTCCGTTCGCAATGCAGATCAACTGGGGAGCCTTGATTATCACTTACGCACTCATCGCCGTGGTGTTCGCAATCATCAGCCTGGGCCTGATCTGGCTGATCCACAAGATCTCCTTGCAGCGGATACTGAGACTCGGCGAGATGTGACCCCCTCTGCGGCAGTTTGGCCTCTAGCACCCGGAACGTAGCCAAGACCACGATCAGCAGGGATATATCGAGGGAGATAGATATGGTCGCGACGAAAGAGTCGTACATCGTGTGCGAGGACCTGTTCAAGATATACAAGATAGCGGACCTGGAGGTTGTGGCCCTTCGGGGGCTGGACCTGGTCGTGGACCGGGGAGAGGTCATCGCCATCGTAGGCGCCAGCGGGAGCGGCAAGACCACGCTGCTGAACATCCTTGCGGGGTACGACAGCCCTTCGGCCGGCGGCGTCAGCGTGGGGGACAAGGACCTGCTGAGGATGAAGGGCCGCGACGTCGAGGGCTACAGGCGGAACGAGGTAGGCTTCGTCTGGCAGCAGACCAGCCGCAACCTTTTCCCGTACCTGACCTCGCTGGAGAACGTGGCCCTGCCCATGATGCTGACCGACCTTCCCACCAAGGAGCGGGCTCAGAGGGCCAACGAGCTTTTGGAGCTGGTCGGCCTGGGACACAGGAAAGACCACACCCCTGAGAAGCTCTCGGGAGGAGAGCAGCAGCGGGTGGCCATCGGGGTGGCGCTGGCCAACCACCCGCCTCTGCTGCTCGCCGACGAGCCCACAGGGGAGCTGGACGACGCCACGGCGGGCGAGATTCTGGACCTGTTCGGCGCGGTCAACCAGGAGCTCGACACCACCATCGTGATCGTTACCCACGACCCCGACATCGCCTACAAGGTTGGAAGGGTCGTGATGATTCGCGACGGCAAGACATCGACCGAGATCAGGCGCAAGGTCACCTACCAGCGAGTCCAGTCGGAGACGGACACCGATGAGCCGCTGGAGGAGTTCACCCTGGTGGACGCCTCGGGCAGGGTGCAGATTCCCAAAGAGATACTCGAGCAGCTGAAGATCAAGGAGCGAGCGAAGCTGGTGGTGGAAGACGGAAAAGTGACCATCGTATCGGGGGATCAGTAGATTGACTAAGCCGGTGGTGGAAGACTGCACGACGACATCGTATCGGGGGGATCAGTAGATTGAGCACTGGAGAGACGATAGTAAAGACAGTCGACCTGGGGCGTACCTTTCTGGTGGGGTCCGAGGAAGTGGAGGCTGTTGGGGGCGTGAACATGGAGGTGCGCAGCGGGCAGTTCATCGCCGTGGTCGGCAGGTCCGGGTCCGGCAAGACCACGCTGTTGAACCTGCTCGCCGGGCTGGACAGCCCGACGTCGGGCACGGTGATGTTCGAGGAGCGGGACCTGTCGCAGATGAGCGCCGGGGAGCTGACGGAGATACGGCGTCACAAGATAGGGTTCGTGTTCCAGTCCTTCGGGCTGCTGCCCCTGCTGTCCGCGTTCGAGAACGTGGAGCTGCCCCTACGGATATCGGGGACCTCGCTGCGGGACAGGGAGGAGAGGACGAGGGAGGCGCTGGAGATGGTAGGCCTGACACGCAGGGCGCGCCATCGACCCTACGAGCTGTCTGGAGGCGAGCAGCAGCGGGTGGCCATCGCCCGGGCGATGGTGACCAGGCCGCCGCTGATACTGGCGGACGAGCCCACAGGGGAGCTGGACTCGGCCAACGCTACGGCCATCTTCGGGCTGTTCGCGGAGATGGTGCAGGAGCGGGGGATCAGTGTGGTTGCGGCCACGCACGACTCGGCCCTGCTGGCCATGGCCCACGAGGTCCGCGAGATGAGGGACGGCAGGATGGTAGGCGGCCAGAGCGCCGAGGCCGGCCGCTACCGCGACTAAGCGCTACCGCGACTAGCGCTACCGCGATTAGGCCGCACTGGCACTCCCCCGCTCGGAGTCGCCGGTGCACCTTTAGTGCTGCGGCGCATTTGCCGCGGCATTTTGCAGCCCTATATCCGGAACTCCCCCTGGAAGTCTGGATCTCGCTTCTCGCGGAACGCTTTCCTGCCCTCCTCTTGGTCGGTGGTCAGCGTATTGACGAGTGCCCCCATCAGGTGCTGGACGCGCCAGGCTTCGGCGACTGGAACCTCGCTGAACCTCCGCGCGAACTCCTTGACCATCCGTACCGCGACCGGCGGGACCTTCGTAGCGATGTGAGTCGCGATCTCCTCAGCCCGGCCCATCAACTCGGCGTGCGGGACCGCCTCGTTGATCAGGTTGATCCTGACGGCCTCGCGAGCGTCGAACGGCTCGTCCGTGAGGAGAATCTTCATGGCATCGGCGTATGCGATCTGGCGGGGCAACAGAGTCGGGGTCGGCGTGCCGCCGATGCCGCCCAGCGAGAGCAGCCCGTACTTGAAGCGCGCGTGCTCCTCACAGGCGATGCGGATATCGGTGGACGAAAGCAGAAACCCGAAGGCCCAGCCGGCGACCCACCCGTTGATCGCGGCGATCACCGGCTTCCATATCTCCGGATAGCCGTCGTGGCCGCCCATAGGCGATGAGGTCGTGCCCCACTTGGTGGCCGTGCCCGACTGCGGCCAGAAGACGCCCCGAGCCCTTGAAGGCGCTTCCGCCTCCTTCGGCTCGCTCTCTTCGTCAGCTTGCGCGACGGGCCGGTTGCCGATTCGATGCCCCGCGCTGAAGAAGCGGTCGCCGGTCGCGGATATGATGGCGACGCGCACATCCTCGTCGTCCCACACGTCGCGCCACGCCTTCGTCAGCTCCTCGCCCGTTTCGCCGTCCACGGTGTTCGCCTGATCGGGATTGTCGATGGTGATGCGCCCGATATGGTCTCGTTTGTCGTAGATTATGCCCATGTCCGACCCTCCGTTATCTCAGTAGATGACCTGTGCCTCGACGAGAGAGTCTACCTCGGCCCGAGAGAGGCCGAGTAGCTCCCGATAAACATAGTCATTGTGCTGACCAAGGGTCGGCTCTGGCGTAAATCGCGGCTCCTGCCCGTCGTCGAAATGCCAGGGCACCCATGCGAACTCCGTCGCGCGTCCGTCGCCTCCCTCTACCTTCACCTTGGCTGCATCTCGGACCTGCGGGTCGTGGGGCACGCGTGTCGAGTCCAGGGAAGGCCCTGCCGGCACGCCGGCCGCCTGCAACAGTCCCGCGGCCTGGTAGTCCGTATGTCTCAGAGTCCATTCCGAGATGGCGGCGTCCAGCTCCTCCTGGAGCTCGACTCGCCCTGTCGCGTGAGCGAACCTCTCGTCAGAGGCGAGGTCGGGCCTGTCGATGACGCGGCACAGGTCCTGCCACTCCCGGCCGTTAGTCACCGCTATGGCGACCCACCGGTCTTCGCCTTTGCAGTGGTAGGCGCCATGGGGCGCGTGCCGCTCGTCGCGGTTTCCGATCGGACCCTTCGCGCTGCCGTTCATCTGGTAGTCGAGGAGCGGCGGCGCCATGCTCTCCATCAGCGCCTCAGCCATAGAGAAGTCGACGTACTGACCCTGGCCCGTACGAAGGCGGTGGTCCAGGGCCGCCGTTGCGACCATGGCCAGCTCGATGGCGACCCAGGGATCGGCCCACAGCCCACCCCGGATGGTCCTCCCTGGATAGCCGCTCATCGAGTTCCATCCGGTGTAGTGCTGCAAGAGGCTGCCGTAGCCGACGAAGTCCCTGTTTGGCCCGGAGTGTCCGAGCCCCGATGACGAGACCATGACGATATCCGGCTTCCGATCGCGGAGCACCTCGTAGCCCAGGCCAATGCGGTCCATTGCGCCCGACGAGAAGTTGTCGACGACGAGGTCAGAGACCTCCACCAGCCGCTTTGCAAGCTCCAATCCCGCGGGCACGGAAATGTTGAGGGTGCAAGAGAGCTTGGACTGGTTGTATACCTGCGCCTTGAACTCGGGGCGGCGGGCCGTGCCGATCTTTATGACCTCCGCGCCCATGAAGGCGAGCAGCCTCGCGGCGCGTGGGCCTGCGATAACCCATGTAAGGTCGATGACGCGGACGCCTTCCAGCGGCAGCGGGCCCAACGGCTACTCCAGACCGCCCAGGAACTTCTCGTTGTGCTCGCCGAGTCGCGGCGCAGGCCGCGGCGGCGACCGCCCTGAGACGGACAGGCGGTAAGGCACGCCGGGATACTTGAGCTTACCGGCCTCGGGATGGTCGATCTCGTCGAAGTAGTCGCGCGCAGCGAGGTGCTCGTCGGCAAGGGAGTCCGAGGGGCCGTTGACAGGGAAACAAGGCACGCGTCTCTCCTGGGCCCGCCGGGCGAGCTCTTGCTTGGAGTAATTGCGCGTCCAGCCGCTGTATATATCCCAGAGCGCTCCGGCGTTCGCGTTCCTCGATTCCGGGGTGGCGAACCGCTCATCACCTGCTAGCTCCGGCCTGCCGATGAGCTCGATCCACCGCTCCCACTGCGCCTGCTGCCGCGGTGAGATGACCACGTGGCCGTCGCTGCACGGCAGGTACGGTCCGGGAGCGCGGTCCTTCGCGAGCCGGCTCTGTCCGGGCTCCTCGGCTTCGGAGTCAGGCAGCGGGATGAAGCCGCTCTGTCGCTGATTGACGATGGAGCCGAAGGCCGAGACCTCGACGTGGCAACCCAACCCCGTCGTGTGGCTGCGATAGATTTGCATCATGGCGGCGGTCGCCGCCGAGAGGCCGACGGCGTACTCGATCTGATACGCGCCGGGCCGAACCGGGGGATCGCTGTCGGGATTTTCGACAGCGCTGTTGATCGTGTGGGCCAGCCCGGTCATGTGGGCGATAACGAGATCACCGGCCTTGTACTCAGCGTACGGTCCGTGGCTACCGAACGGCGAAATGGATACTATAATTTGCCCTCGGGGGCGTTCATGGAGTGCGTCATAGCCGGAGTCCTGGTCTGCCGAATCTGGTGGGGGGCCGTCGGTGATCACCAGATCGGCGCGACTCGTTAGACCTCGGAGGAGCCGGAAGTCTCCGCCATCGGACAGGTCCAAGGCGACGCCATATTTGTTGACGTTAAGCGCCAGAAACAGGCCGCTCTTCTCGGGGTGGGGCACGTCGCCCGGGAACGGACCCATCCGACGGGCCTCGTCTCCCTCAGGCGGCTCAACCTTGACTACCTGAGCCCCCATTCCCGCAAGCACCCTGCCACAGAAAGGCGCCGAGACCCGTTGCCCCAACTCTACTACTCTTAGCCCAGCCAGCAGCGTGGAAGGCATGGCGTCCTGAAACATCCTACCGAAGTGTTGTAAATACGTCCTCGCCCGATACGCTCGGATGGTGGGCGGTGAAGAGAACCTGGATGCGAACGTGATTATAGACGAGCGTGAACGGGTACTCTACTCCACCGTCCGGAGGCCAGAACAACACTGGGTTGCTGATAGTACCGCGCGAGATTGGCTGTCACCCTGAGCCTGCGAAGGGCCCGGGGCTCTCTGCCGTGGGAAAGCTCCCCACCGCAGTTCCTTCGTCGGGGACTCCTCAGGACGACATTGTGAAGAATGTCACTACGCGGCGCCTTGCCCAAACCTTCTCGGCGAGACGACGGGCTACTCAAGACCTGCGTCGGCAGGGGTACCCACGGAGCCGGCCGTTGCGCCTGTGTTAAGGTAGGTCGCAGCCCAGCGGAGCGCTACTCATGCCCATCAAGTTCGGTACCGACGGCTGGCGGGCTGTCATCGCCGACGACTTCACCTTCGCCAACGTTCGCCTTTGCGCCCAGGGGGTGTGCAGCCTGCTGAAAGCCCGCGGACAGGACTCGGCGGGCCTGGTAATCGGCTACGACACGCGGTTCGGCTCAGCGGAGTTCGCCGATGCGGTCGCTGAAATCACGGCGGCCAGCGGCATCAAGACCTTCCTGGCGGACAGGGCGGCCCCTACCCCGGTCGTGAGCTACAACGTCGTCTCCCGCAGAGCGGGAGGAGGCGTGGTCATCACGGCCAGCCACAACCCGCCGCAGTGGAACGGCTTCAAGTTCAAGCCCGACTATGGCGGCAGCGCGACGCAGGACGTCGTCGATGAGCTGGAACGGCATATCGGTGATGCTGTAGCATCGGGAGGCTCAGGGCGCGCCCACGTCGATGAGGCTGAGGTAGAAGGGCTCGTCGAACGGTTCGACCCTACGCCCCCATACCTGAAGCGGGTCAGCGAGCTCGTCGACCTGGATGCAATCCGGCAAGCGGGGCTTAGCGTCTCCGTCGACTCGATGCACGGGGCCGGCGCCGGATATATAACGACGCTGCTGTCCGGAGGCCCGACGACGGTCACCGAACTGCGCAGCGAGCCCAACCCCGCGTTCCCGGGTATGTCGCAGCCCGAGCCGCTGTCCCACAATCTTGCAGGTCTGATGTCCTATGTGCCCGAGAGCTCCGCGGACGTCGGCCTGGCAACCGATGGCGACGCCGACCGGTTGGGCATCGTTGACGAGCGCGGCCGATTCCTGACGACTCTTCAAAGCTTTGCGCTGCTGTGTCTTCACCAGCTTGAGGTGCTCGGCAGGCGCGGACCGCTTGTGCGTTCGATCACGATGACCAGCATGATAGACAAGCTGGGCCAGATATACGGCGTCCCGGTCTTCGACACTCCGGTGGGCTTCAAGAACCTTGGGCCGGTCATGATGGGCGAGGACGCCCTGGCGGCAGGCGAGGAGAGCGGCGGCTACGCCTTTCGAGGGCACATCCCGGAACGCGACGGCATCTTGAGCGGCCTGATGCTCCTGGAGATGATGGTCAAGACCGGCAAGAAGGTCTCCGAGCTCCTCGATATGCTCACAGAAAAGGTCGGCCCGCACCAGTACGATCGGTGGGACCTCAAGTTCGACGAGGCCAAGCGGGAGCAGGTGGTCAGCCGTATGGAGGCTGTCGAGCCTGCCACGCTCGCCGGCCGAGCCGTGGAGCAGACCGATAGACGTGACGGCTACCGGTTCGTGCTCGAGGGCGGCTACTGGGCGCTGGTGCGCTTCTCGGGCACAGAGCCGCTGCTCCGAATATACGCTGAGGGCGAGTCGCCGGAAGAGGTCAAGAGGCTGCTAGTCGAGGCACGGGTGCTCACCGGGGTCTGAGCCCGGACTCGACCCCGTCCGAAGGCTCTCGCGCACCTGGCGGCGTGTATAATCCAGCCTAACCCTACCCACTGCCGGAGACACTGCATGGCGGCCCGCAGCTCGCAATCCGCCTCCGAACGGAAGCCTCTTCTGCTTCTCATCGACGGGCACGCCATGGTCTATCGCGCCTTCTTCGCCATCCGGGAGCCCCTGAGCGTGAGGCGCACGGGTGAGGAGGTCCGGGGCGTCTTCGGCTTCCTCAACACGTTCCTCCGGACGCTGGCCGACTGGAAGCCGACTCATTGCGCGGTTGCGTTCGACCTGTCCAAGCCCACGTTCCGACACCAGATGTACGACGAGTACAAGGCGCAACGACCCCCTGCCCCTTCGGACCTGAAGGCGCAGTTCCCGCACGTGCGAAGGTTCATGGACATATTCGGCGTCCCCATGTTCGAGCGAGAGGGGTTCGAGGCCGACGACGTGCTGGGGACGCTCTCCCGTCAGGCCGAGGAGCAGGATGTCGAGACCCTGATACTGACGGGCGACACCGACGAGTTGCAGCTCGTCTCGCCTCGCGTCAAGGTGCTTCTCGCATTCAGCATCCAGCGGAAATCAGTTTACGACGTGGAGATGGTGCAATCACGTTACGGGGGCCTTGGGCCGGAATCCATCCCTGACATCAAGGCGCTTGTTGGCGACCCCTCCGATAACATCCCGGGAGTGAGTGCCGTTGGCGACAAGACGGCCATCAAGCTGCTCAGCGACTTCGGGACCGTCGAGGGGATCTACGAGCACCTCGAAGAGGTGGGCCCGCCCAGAATTCAAGCACGCCTTCGGGAAAGCGAGGACCAGGCCCGGCAAGGCAAGTTCCTCACGACCATCGTCAGGGATGTCCCGATCGAGCTCGACCTAGAGCAGACGCGCTTCTGGAGGTACGACAGGGGCAAGGTGGTGGAGGCGCTCAGAGAGCTCGAGTTCTTCAGCATGGTCTCGCGAATACCCGACCCAATAGAGGACACCACCGCCGCGCAGGGCCAGCTACCGCTGGAAACGACGAAACGAGACACACGTTACCGCGTTGTGGATACGCCAGCGGCCCTGGAGTCGCTGGGGGCGGAGCTGGACTCGACCGCCGGCTTCGCGTTCCGTGTCGAGGCTACCGGCCAGACCGCGATGACCGCGGACCTCGTGGGCCTCTCTTTCTCCAAGACGGCCGACGAAGGCTGGTATGTGCCGGTTGGCCACGCGGAGGGCGAGCAGTTACCCCTCGATGTCGTGCTCGAGGCGCTTCGCCCTGTCCTGGAGAGCGCCGCGGTACCTAAGACGGCTCACAACGCCAACTTCGACGTCACAGCCTTACGCAAGCACGGCGTCCACCTCAGCAACTTGGCATTCGACACTATTCTGGCGGCGCATGTGGCAGGCCGCAGAGCCACGGACATAGAAGCTCTCGCTCTGGAACTGCTCAATATCGAGTTGACGCCGTCGTCGCAGCTTCTGGGCACGGGCAGAAAGCGGATCACCATGGCCGAGGCGCCGATCGACAGCGCCTGCCAATACTCCGTGGCACACGCCGATGCTGCGGGTCAGCTTCGCGATCTGCTGGACGCGGAGCTGGCGGAAAGAGGAGGTAAACAGGTCTTCGATTCGGTGGAGATGCCGCTTGTTCCCGTGCTCGTGCGGATGCAGGCCGACGGAGTAGCAGTGGACTCGGGCCACCTGCAGAAGATGTCGGCGGAGCTGGAGTTGGAGGTGGAGCGCACCCAGGCGGAAATGTACGCAGTCGTCGGCCACGAGTTCAATATCGGCTCGTCTCAACAGCTAGGCGACGTCCTGTTTACAGAGCTGAGACTACCGCACACAAAGCGCACTCAGAAGGGATACTCGACGGACGCGTCCTCTCTTGAGGGGATCAAGCAGATGATCGGCCAGGGCAAGGCGGACGATGTCGATCCGAAAGCGCTGGAAGTCCTCGACCACGTCCTGGAATACCGGCAGGTCACGAAGATCAAGTCCACCTACGTCGACGCGCTCCCATCGCTGGTGAACCCGGAGACCGGCAGGATTCACACGAGCTTCAACCAGACGGGCTCGGCTACGGGGAGGGTCTCGAGCAACGATCCGAACGTGCAGAACATCCCCATTAGGACCGAGCTTGGACGGCGAGTGCGCAGCGCTTTTATAGCCCAAAACACCCCCGCGTGGACGCTACTGGCAGCCGATTACTCGCAGATCGAGCTCCGGATACTGGCGCACCTCTCCGAGGACCCGGGGCTACTGGAAGCCATCCACAGTGGCCAGGATATACATGCTGCTACCGCCTCGTCCGTGTACGGCGTTCCCGTAAACGAGATAGACCGCGAGATGCGTCGCATCGCAAAGGTGATGAACTTCGGCGTGGTCTACGGCCTAAGCCCGTTTGGCATCAGCCAGCAGACGGGGCTCAGCGCCGACGAGGGACGGGCATTCATCGAGAGCTACTTCGGGAGCTACCCGGGCATCAACCGTTATATCGAAGAGACCAAGGACCATGTCCGGAAGACCGGCTACGTGCAGACGCTGATGGGCCGAAGGCGCTACATACCCGAGGTCGCGGCCCGCAACTTCCACGTGCGGGGCGCAGGCGAGAGGATGGCCGTCAACATGCCCATTCAGGGCACGGCCGCCGACATCCTCAAGACGGCCATGGTGCGCATCCAGCAGCGCCTGGATGAGTCAACGATGCAGTCCATGATGATCGTCCAGGTGCACGACGAGCTTATCTTCGAAACGCCCCGCGCGGAGCTGGACGATCTAAGGGCTCTGGTGCTGGAGATCATGCCGGCATCTATGGAGCTTGCCGTCCCGCTGGACGTCGAGCTGAAGACGGGCGATACCTGGGGCGACATGGAGTGAGGAGTGCGCGAACAGCCGAGTTCGCCTGCTATTTTGCGACAGTTCTACCAGACAGCCACTTCATAATCCACCGCATAATGGTCACAGCCAGCGCTACGGCGGCCGCTCCCGTGATGATAGTCGACGTCGCGATTGTACCGGGGTCCGGACGGGGGGCGAGCGTCGTCTCGCCGGTGAGGTCGGCCTTCCAGGCGGCCTCAAGCTGCTCCAGGCCAAACCCGTAAGCGGAGGTTAGGGCCTCGTCGATGCGCTGGCCTGAGTCCAGCGCTCTGAGCAGCGCCGCCACCCGCTCTTCACCATGCGTGTCGATGATGTAGTCCACTACGCTCCACGCCTGAGCGTAGAAGATTCGCACAGCGCTCGGCTTGCCCGGCTGCGAGTTCATGTGACTGAGCCTCATAAGTTGGCCGGTGCGCGCGGCCCTCTCCGCGGTCCGCTGGCGCTGCCCGGTCCGAGACTCGAACCACTGGGCGAGGCCCTCATGCAACCAGGCCGGCACCCTGGCGCGGGGGGAGCTGACCGCCTCGTGCAACATCAGATGTACGGCCTCGTGAAGCATGCCGTCGACGTTGAGACCAGAAAGAACGAACAGATCGTAGTCGTTATACGCAAACCCTCCATAGAGGTGCCCGCTCCGGGCGGCACCGCTGATCGGAGGAAAGCTCCGTTCAGCTTCCCTCCGGCTGTTGAGAATCACCGCCCTTATCGGGGGTAGCTGCTCCAGGTCGAACACCTCTTGGACGCGCGCGAAGCGCTGGTTTAGCTCGGCCACCGTCTCGCTGACTCGCTCATAGGAACGGTCGTGCCACATCACGACCACCGCGCCATCCTGTAGCTCCTGCCAAGTAAAGCTGGGATCGCGATATCCGAGGGTCCGACGCTCCGTCTCGAGCGTGTTTCCCTTTGCATCCACGATCTCGTAGAAGTACTCGATATCCACACCGCTGGGTATGTAATTCGCCCCGCTGGTCTTCACGATGTAATCAGTGGATATCTTCTTGGAGGGCGTGAAATCGGGATATCCATAGACCTGGACCTCGGTGCGCGCCAGGCGATAGAAGAGCCTGACCTCGGTGATGGGCTCATCCGCCTCAGCTTCGAGCTTGAAGACTACGTTGCGCGGGAAATGGACCGAATGAGTGTTCGAGACGACCCGGATCGCGGCCTTAGACTCAGGCGCGTAGGAGTCCCTCGGTCCCCCATCGCCAGCGGCGATGATCACCGCGAGGCCGGCCAGCACGCCTAAGATTGCCATCAAAATAACCGCCGTGGCACCCCGGGAGGGCGCAGCGATGTGGCCACCGCAGCCCCTCAGGAGCGAGCTAATAATACCGAGCTTTCATTGGATACAACGGAAGCCAACGCGCCGGAGTTAGCCTACAGCAAAGAGATTTGACCGTAGCTGCTTTGTCACCGAGTCACTCGGGTAAGCCGCCAGATTCATATCCCCGCGATCTTGATGGATGATCGCGCCTTGTAGATCCGGTTTATGTTCATCAGCAGCGCGGTGAAGGACTCCAGGTGCCCGGCGTTCTCCAACCCTCCGCCGTCCACCGCCCTGACCCCCTTGATCTCCTCGGCCAGGTCCATCACAGTGCGTTTGGCCTCGGTGTCGTCGGCACACACGACGACGTCGGAGTCGATAGCTTTCTCTGGCTCTAGGAGGTCGTGGGCGCTCACGGTCTGAAACGCGCCGACTAATCTGGAGCCGGGTAGCATCGCCTGCGCCTGAAGCGCGGCAGAGCCCTCTTCCACGGGCACAGCCCTGGCCACACCCCGCGAGACGGTTACGGGCGCGGCGACTGCTACCACGATCTTGCCGTCCAAAATACGTTGGAGGCCGTTCAACACGCGGCGTTGCGCCGTGTGAGGTACCGTGAGGAAGACGATTTCAGCGGCGCTTGCGACTTCGCGGTTCAAGTCACCGCTTATCGAAGCGGAGCCCACGAGAGCAGGCGTACGGCTCGCCGCCTGTTTCGCCCGGCCAGCGTCCCTCGACCCGATTAGTACCTCGTGGCCGCTCTGGGCGAAGCGCAGGGCCAGACCCCTACCTTCCGGGCCGGTCCCGCCGATAAACCCGATTACACGAGCGTCCTTGCCCACGTTCAGTCCAAGGGTGGCGTCTGTTCACGTCGATCGCGCAGAAACACTCTCTAGCCCTGCATCGGCCGAACATCGGGGGCCACGGCGACGTCTCCCTGGCCCTCCTGGTATAGCTCCCAGGGCCGGAACGACTCGACGAACTCCTTCCCCTCCTCCATGGTAGCCAGGCCCTTCACGGCGCGGCCGGGCTCGTACCCAAACGTCTTGGCAAAGGCGTCGAATCCCCGTTTGGTCTCTCGCACGCCGCCTATTTCCTCTTCGAAGGAGCTGTCATCGGAGGCGAGGAGGAGCCGCTGGCCCCGCCTTGCCTCTCTCCAGAACACTTGCATGATCGTCTCTCCCGCCATTCAAACTACGACAATACGGTGGGACCGGCTCTACTCTACCGGCAACTCACGCCGCGGTGCAACTAATACTTAGGGCGAGAGAAACGACTTTTTGGCCTGCCTAGATCCAAGACATGCGAGCCTTGTAGACAGCCCGCACGTCGCTTGCGTAGAATATCGACATCAAATATCTCGGGCGATTCGAGGTGATCGGGAATGTCTTGGAAATGCGAGAAGTGCGGCCACGAGAACCCGCCTACGCGTGACGTGTTCTGCGCGAAGTGTGGGAAGCGTCGCAAGGGCTGGTAGACCGGACCGTCGAAGAGCCGTTCGCGTGAGCGAGCCGCCACGACGATGGCGCCGCGCGCGCGGTCGCATGCCACGCCACGCAAGTGGGTGGCAGCGCTCAGAGCGCGATGCATGCCGGTCTCTCCGCGATAGCAGCGCTCCCCTCCACCCGCTTCACTAGACAAGCAGCGGTGTTGAAGTTAGCATGAACCCGTATGAGCCATCAGGGTCGGAGGCCGACGGGAAATGCCGGAACCCAACGTGAGATACGCTCCCGAGACGTGCGCGTTTTGTGAGGGCGCAGGTCTCCCGAGGGATATCCCCGAGGAGAAGATCCACGAGTGGCGGCTGTGCCCTGTCTGCCGGGGGCAGGGCAGCGTCCTGGTGGCCCAGCCAGCCCACGAGTGCGCGCGTTGCAATGGAAAAGGGCGCGAGCCGGAAACCAAGCATACGTGTTGGGCGTGCAAGGGTCCAGGTTGGGCGCACTCACTCGTGTGAGGGGAAGCCGGTCCAATCAAGTCCTGGGCGCCGGGGCGTCTCAGAGCCGCCGCTACACCAACTCCAGCTGGTGGTGCTTCCCTTCGGTCTTGATCGACGGGGCGAACACAATCTCAGCCTGATGCATGTCCCTGATGCTCACCGCGCCCACCATGCCCATGCACGCCTGTAGAGCACCGATGAGGTTGTGGGTCCCGTCCACCTTCGCAGACGGCCCGAACATTATCTCGTTTAGGGTGCCGGTCACGCCGACGTCGACTCGGGTGCCTCTCGGCAGCGCGGGGTGCGGGCTGGCCATACCCCAGTTGTGACCCTTTCCAGGAGCCTCTTCCGCCTGGGCTAACGGGGTCCCGATCATCACGGCGTCCGCGCCGCAAGCGAAAGCTTTGCAGAGGTCACCCCCCGTGCGGATGCCGCCATCGGTGATTATCGGAACGTACCTGCCGGTCCTCCGGTAGTGCTCCTCCCTTGCAGCCATGCAGTCCATCGTCGCGGTCACCTGCGGGACACCCACCGCCGTGACCTCTCGGGTGGTGCAAGCAGCGCCCGGCCCCACACCTACCAGCACCGCGTGGATGCCGGTCTCCATAAGCTCCAGCGCGGCGTCGTAGGTAACGCAGTTTCCGACCATCACGGGCACGTTGACCATCTCGAGGAGATCGGAGAAGACCAGGCCATCCTCATTCTTGGAGACGTGGCGCGCGGTCGTTACCGTCGACTGGACGACCAAGACGTCCGCTCCCGCGTCGACCGCCACGGGAGCGAACCGCGTGGTGTTGGCGGGGGTAACAGAAACGGCGCACTTGGCGCCGTTTCGCTTTATCTCCTCGATGCGCGCCCCTATCAGGTCTTCCCTAACAGGGGCGGCGTAGACCCTCTGGAGGAGGCCGGTCACCTCCTCCGGAGGCGCATCCGCGATCTGGGAGATCACCTCGTCGGGCTCGTCGTACTTGGTCTGAACACCCTCCAGGTTCATCACTCCCATGCCGCCGATTTTGTCCATCTGAACAGCGAAGGACGGAGACACGATGGCGTCCATAGCGGAGGCGAACACCGGCGCGGAGAGGCTGATGCCGTCAATCGAGAAATCGGTGTTGACCAGGTCAGGGTTTATGGTCACCTCGCCCGGGACGATGGCGACCTCATCGAAACCGTACGCGCGCCTGATTTCTTTGACCTGGCGATCACCCATGCAGCACCCTCCTGCCCCGGAGTATCCAGCGATTATAGATAATCGAAATGGTCTCGGTCAAGAACATTTTCGGTAGAATGGATATACCCATTCTGCGATAATTGGAGTGCCGGGTCGAGGTCGGAATCCACGCGCAAGCAGGCAAGCTTCAGTGAATTCGAGGTCGCCAGAAACCAGGGTAAAAGAGCTTGGCGTTACCCCGAATCCACCGAAGGACGTCCTTGGGGACAGCCCTTGAAGAAGCCAGCGGGTGCTCCTCTGAATCTGGGATAATGGTTTTGGAACAGAAACCCGCCCGGAAACAAGGAGCACCCAATAGATGCTGCCACAGAACAAACCCGACCGTATCCGCATCCTCTTTGACGACCATCGCCTGGTGGCCAATGCCGGCCTGCTCCTGCCGGCCACCCTAGCCCGGCACCTGGGCCTGCGGGAACTCGTCGACCATCACCTTGACCTCGGCGGAGCGCCGGGACGGGCGAACACTGGGGACAAGATGCTGACGCTGGTCGCTTCCGCGCTGGCAGGCGGCGACTGCATCGACGACGCCGATGCGCTGCGCGCTGGTGGGACGGTTGGTGTTCTAGGCTGCGTGGTCAAGGCGCCATCCACCCTGGGGACCTTCCTGCGCAGCTTCCGGTGGGGGCATGTCCGTCAACTCGACCGCGTGAGCCGCCAGTTGTTGGCCCGGGCCTGGGCCGCTGGGGCCGGACCCGGCGACTCGCCCCTGACCATCGACCTGGACTCGACCATCTGCGAGACCTATGGACTGGCCAAGGAGGGAGCGCGCCACCACGGCTATACCGGCGCCCGCGGCTATCACCCGCTGCTGGCCATTGCCGCCGGCACCGGCGAGGTGCTGATGTCCCGGCTGCGCGAGGGCCGGGCCAACACCGCCCGTGGCGCCGCCCACTTCCTGCGTGAGACGGTGGGGCGGGTGCGCTACGGCGGGGCCAGGGGACAACTCACGGTGCGGGCCGACAGCGGCTTCTACGCCCACACTGTCGTTGCCGCCTGCCGGGAAATGGATGTCCGCTTCTCTATCACCATCCGCCAGCGCGCCAGGCTGCGGGATCTGATCGAGGCGATACCAGAGGAGGACTGGACTCCCATTCCCTACTGGATGGACGGCGCCGCCGATGTCGCCGAGACGACTTACACCCCGTTCCAGACCAAGCCGGACGCCGCGCCGGTGCGGCTCATTGTCCGGCGGGTGAAGCCGACGCCCGGTTCCCAGCTCGCCCTCTTCGCCAGATACAGCTATCACGCCTTCATCACCGACCGCGATGGGGAGACGCTGGAACTGGAGGCCGATCATCGCCGCCACGCCGAGGTCGAGAACGCCATACGCGACCTCAAGTACGGCGTCGGGCTGAACCACATGCCGTCGGCGCGCTTCGCCGCCAACGGCGCCTGGCTGGCGGTCCAGGTGATGGCGCATAACCTGGCCCGCTGGACGGCGCGGATTGGTCTGGGCGAGCGGACCGTGATCACCAAGACCCTCAGGCGGCGGGTCTTCGCTCTGGTGGGACGGATCACCCGCTCGGCGCGCCGCCTCACTTTGCATCTCCCCCGGCGCTGGCCTTGGGAAACCCAGTTCACTCGCGCCTTGGCCCGGCTGCAAGCCATTCCGTTCCCGGCCTGACGGCCAGCCTGCAACTGACCCAACGTCCCCGCAATCTCGCGCCACCCCGGTCGCGAGAGTCCCCTGCTGCGTATCCTCTCGCCTTCCCGCGCATCGCAACTCCCGCATAGGGCCTTAGGGGCCCTGTGCGGCCACTGAAGACCGCCCGCCGGCCTCCCATCTACCCCAAGACCCCAGGCCATCTCCCCTGTAGCTCCCTCACCCACCCCCTTCCGCTGCCCTCACGCCGTCCATCGGTGTCCTTCGGTGGATTCGGGGTTACGCTAGGCTTCGATGTCGTGGGAATCACCTCCGCCGAACCGTTCCGCCGCGACGAGGAGGCTGCGCTGGCCAGAGTCCGCGACGGCTTGATGGACGGGCTGCCGTGGTACACGGAGGACCGGGTCAGACTAGCTTCCCACCCTGAGCTCCTGTTAGAACAGGCTAAGTCCGTCATATCCCTGGCCATGAGCTACCTCACCGGGGAGCCGAACCCTGACGGGACCGGGCCTCACGGAAAGATCGGCCGTTACGCGTGGGGCGACGACTACCACGACGTGATGAAGTCCCGGCTGAAGGAGTTCGTCCGGCTCCTGTCGGAGGAGATGGACCGGCCCATCAGGACGCGTATCTTCGTCGACGACGGGCCGATGAATGATCGGGCCGCCGCCGAGCGAGCGGGCGTTGGGTGGTTCGGCAAGAACACTAACATCCTGACGCCCAGCCATGGTTCGTGGGTCTTGCTGGGCCAGGTCATAACCGACATGGAACTGAAACCCGACGCGCCTCTGCGCAAGACGTGCGGCGAGTGTGTGCGCTGCATCGATGCGTGTCCAACGGGGGCGATCGTAGCCCCGTACGTAATCGACAACCGGAAGTGCATCTCGTTCTTGACGATAGAGCTCCGTGGCGCCATACCAAGGGAGATGCGCCCGCTGGTGGGTGACTGGGTGTTCGGGTGCGACATCTGTCAGGACGTCTGCCCGGTGAACCGGAAGGCCGCCGTCAGTCAGGAGCCAGCCTTCCAGCAGCGACACGACTTCGCCGCACCCACGCTTCTGCCCCTGCTGGAGCTCGACGACGAGGGGTTTCGGGAGAGGTTCCGCAACAGCCCCATCAAGCGCGCCAAACGGGTCGGGCTACAGCGGAATGTCTGCGTGGCGCTGGGCAACATCGGTGACCCTGTGGCGGTGCCATCGCTGCTCCAGAGCCTCCAGTCGGCGGACACGCTCGTCCGCCAGCACGCGGCCTGGGCCCTGGGCCGCATTGGGGGCGCTGAGGCCGCCCAGGCTCTGGAGCAGGCCGCCGGCCGCGAGCGTGACCCGGACGTCCGCGAGGAGATCGAGCTCGCGATCGAGGAGGCCGCCGCGGTGGCTCGCGCGTAGCTTTCCACTGGCAGAGCAACCGACTCTTAATCCCTTGGTGTAAGGCCAGACCACAGGAAACTCGCCAGAATCCCGCACCAACGCCTTAAGGTCACCAACGATTCTGTTAACTGGCGCGCGCGTGGTTCGACTAGCTCACCACGAACGAAATCATGCGTTCCTCTTGAGCATGTCGAAAGGATCGCTCCTTCTCTGAGGTCGTCGAAAGATATGTTCATGCTGAAAAGCCTAAGTCCGCAAGGCGGACCGAACGTGGGAAAGTAACCATACCCAAACTTCGTCGGGGTTGGCGCTGCGCGCTGTTGCTGCGCCCTGGGCGGGCCTCGACGAAACTCCTGAAACGGGGGCCGATAGGGGAGATAGAGGATTTCAGCGGCCCGCGGCAAATCCCCCTTAATCCCCCTTTTCGAAAGGGGGAGACAAGGCTGGCCTCTCCAGACTCCCGGAAAAACGAGCAGTTACTTGAGAGCCGCTTACGTCCCGATGCGGCATCGGGACCGAACGTCGTAGTGGCGCTGCTTGCCGCGCCCACGCTGGCCTCCCAAGAATCCGTGAAATGGAGCAATTACTTGAAAGAGCCTGTAGAAGAACCCTTTCGCACTGAGCTTGGCGAAGGGAGTCATCAGTTTCCAGCTGCCCGCAGCGCGGCAAATGAGGCTACCTTGCCCGGCCGCATATTCCTAGCCAACGTGGGCGCGAACGCCAGCCACCGTTTCGCGGGGCCCGTATTCCCGGACCGGACCTTCGAGTTCCTCCCTATTCCCGAGGACCGGGACCTCTCCGGGGAGCACGCTGTCAGGTACTCAGACCTGCGGTCGCACAACGAGCCCGCCGGCGACCTGCTCAGGTACATCCCCCGCCGTCTGTGGGAGTGGCCGGCCCACCACGACCCCGAGTTCGAGACGTTCACCTATGGAGATAACTGCGCTGTGAGCCCAAGGGCCTCAGCGCTGCGCAAATTGGAGCGAGGTGACTTCCTGCTGTTCCTGGCGAGGCTAGAGCAATGGGCGGATGGGGCTTCAACGGGCCAATATGGCTTCTACCTGGTAGGCTACCTTGTCATTCAGGAGATCGTGAAAGACGTCGCCCGCCGCCCACGCCCGGCTCTCCTCGGCCGGATTCGCGCCAACGCCCACGTGCGACGCGGAATGGGCGGCGCCGAATGGTGGAACGGGTTCTGGGTCTTCAGGGGCTCCAGTCGTTCCCGTCGCTTCGAGCGGGCCGTGCCGGTAACCAGAGAGCTTGCCGGCCGCGTATTCACCAGTGCCGACGGCGCCCCGTGGCGCTGGGACCAGGGCAGAAGCGACTTGCAGGTCATCGGCTCTTACACCCGAAGCTGCCGCTGTGTCATTGACCCTTCCCTGACCGGCCACCGCCAGCGCGCGGATGCGCTGTGGGAGTGGACACGCGAGCACGGCGGCGCGGTCATATCTCCGTCGGGGCGCTGCTTGCCGCGCCCACTGCAGGGCGGGGGCCGATGTTGACGATGCTGGGCGGTCGTAATACGCTAGGCGTGCAGCGAGGAGGTCACCGTGAGCGCCATGCAGACCGCGACAATTCCCAGCAGCCCGAGCGAGCTGCGAGCCCTGATCAGGGAGGGAGCGCTGGTGAGAGCGACCAGCGGCCTTGCTCCCGGCCACGTGCAGGCCAACCTGGTGGTCCTGCCGAAGGACCAGGCGTTCGAGTTCTTGCTGTTCTGCCAACGCAATCCCAAACCGTGCCCCCTGATCGAGGTCGTAGAGGCGGGCTCCGCGGAGCCGCGGGAAAGCGCGCCCGGAGCGGACTTACGAACGGACCTCGCAAAGTACCGCGTCTACGAGCACGGTGAGCTGGTGGCGGAGCCTGAGGAGATCTCAGACATCTGGCAAGACGACATGGTCTCGTTCCTGATCGGGTGTAGCTTTACCTTTGAGTCCGCGTTGATCAAGGCGGGTATTCCCCTGCCCCACTTCGAAAGGGGCTCCAACGTCTCCATGTTCATCACGTCCATCCCGACGAAGACCGCCGGCGCTTTCTCCGGGCCTCTCGTCGTGTCGATGAGGGCGATTCCGCAAGGCAAGGTCGTCAGGGCGGTGCAGGTGACCTCGCGGTTTCCCTCGGTCCACGGTGCGCCCGTGCACATAGGCAATCCTGCGGCCATTGGCGTGGACGACGTGACCACACCCCACTTGGGCGATCCCGTCGAGTTCCAGGACGGCGACGTGCCCGTTTTCTGGGCGTGCGGCGTGACTCCGCAGGCCGTCGCTATGCAGTCGAAGCCTCCCCTTATGATCACGCACTCGCCGGGACACATGTTCATCACGGACCTGAGGGACGAGGACCTCGCAGTCTTGTAGCTCCTAACGGCCTGAAAGGTGCAACCAGTGTCGATCGAAGACATAATCCTGGACCACGATAACCGCGGCGTCACCGCGCTACGGCCCCATTTGCCCGAGAATTTCTGCGACGAAGCGGCAGGCCTCATCCTGGCGAACCCCGGGACCGCTGTGATCGTTACGGGCTTCTACATCATCGCTGCCGGGGCCACCGAGACCGACGGCCCGCCGGGCGCAATAGCGATTGGCGACGCGTTGAGCTCGATCGGGTACGAGGTCGTTTACGTCACAGACAAGCACACGGCGCCTCTCATGGAGGCGCTGCGCGGGTCGCAATCGAGGGTGGTGGACTTCCCCATAACGACGCACGAGGCAAGTAAGGCATTTGCCGAACAGCTTCTCGACGAGATCGCGCCGTCGGTGATCGTAGCCATAGAGCGGTGCGGACTGACTGAAGAGGGCGTCTTCCGCAACTGGCGCGGCAAGGACATCTCCGAATTCAACGCCAAGGTAGACTATCTGTTCGACGAGCACCCAAACACGGTGGGAATCGGTGACGGCGGCAACGAGATTGGGATGGGCAACCTGGCGTCCATCATTCCCACGGTGCCCTCGCTGGTCAAGTTCCCTTGCGTCACGACGACGACCAAGCTGATAGTCACCAGCGTGTCCAACTGGGGTGGGTACGGCCTTGTGGCTGCGCTGTCCATGCAGAGGGGCAAGAACCTGCTCCCCAGCATCGAGGCGGAGCGGGAGCTGGTGAAGCGCAACGTCGAGCTTGGAGCAGTAGACGGCATCTCAACGGAGCGCGTCAACAAAGTAGACGGCTTCACCCTGGAAGAGAACAGCCGGACCGTTGCAGCCCTCCACGATCTGCTTGCCGGGGAGGGCATCGCTTCCTGAGCGGTCGAAGCTCCCGGCCGCCGACATCGTCCAGCAGCAGCCTGAGCTTTTTCATCGCAGCGCGCTCAATGCGCGACACATGCATCTGCGATACCCCCACGCGCCTACCTGTCTCGACCTGGGACAAGCCTTTGTAGAATCGCAGCTCCAGGACCCGCCTTTCGAGGCGCCCGAGCGTGCGTAGAGCGGCCCCGATCGAAGCCCGGTCCAGGGAGGCGTCGAACCCGGGGTCTTCGGCGCCAATCATCTCCGAGAGCGCGACGCGGCCGTCGCCGAAGTCCACGCTCTCGTCCAGAGACTGGACCCGCTCGGCCTGGCCGAGCTGCATGGCAGCCCGGACCTGATCCTGCGAGACATCGCAGTGGCGCGCGACCTCGTCATCCGTTGGCCAGTGTCCGAGCTGCACCGCCAGCTCCCGCGAAGCCTTCTCGGCCTGCAGCCAGGTGCGTCGCAGTCGTCGGGGCAGCTTGATGGTCGAGCCGTGGTCCCTGAGGTAGTTCAGGACCGCGCCGAGAATCTCAGGCCTGGCCAGCGAATGAAAGAGCGGGCCACGCCTCGGGTCGAACTTATCGATGGCGTTCAACAGTCCTACGACTCCGACTTGCAACAGGTCCTCGTGGCTCTCAGGGGACCTGCGGAAGCGCGCGCACACCCTCCGCACGAGAGGCATATAGGCTGCGACGATCTCGTCACGGGCGTGCCGATCGCGAGTCTCGCTGTATGTCTCCAGAAGATTTGCCGTCTGGACCGATGAGCTGAGCATTGTTTGCCTTGCGCGTCCTCCCGACGCTGGCACTACGCTAGCTAGCCACGGGCGTGCCAGATACCAGGCCAGTACATATTGCGCCTGGCGGGTGGCTACCTTGACGCGCCCGTGTAATCCGCTGGCGGTTGTCCTGGGAGCAAGGGACGTGCAGGCACCGCCGAGACTGAGAGCGCGTACGGTTGACGCCGGCGGAGACCGCGTGGCAGTGGCTAGGGTTAGAGGGTATGATTGCGTCGCCCAGAATGCGTTTAGACGGTTAGAAAGGAACTCGAGCATGGCCAAGCTAACGGGCTCAATAGTCGATCGCGATACTGGGGAGCAGATCGAGGCCCGGGTGCGGGTACTCAACGCCTCGGGGAATTTCGTCAGCCCGCCGAATGCGCTGTTGAAGGTCGGCCCCGGCTCACCGTTTTTCTACTCGGACGGCAAGTTCGAGGTGGAGGTATCCCGCGGCTGGAACCAGGTGCTGGTTGAACGTGGCACGGAGTACGTCCCGGCCGAGGTCAACGTCGAAGCCCCCTCGCGTGGCTCGTTGACGGTCGACGTCGCACTCGAGCGTTGGTCGGAGCTAGGAGAGCAGGGCTGGCACCCGGGCAACACCCACATCCACTACGACGAGAAGGAGGACCGCCCGGACCAGCGGCTCAGCCTGGACCCAAGGGTAGAGGACCTGCGCATGACCGCGGTCAGCATCCTGAAACGCTGGGACCTGGAGTACGCCTCCAACAAGTATTCGCCGGGGGCGCTCACCGACTTCTCTTCCACCGATTACTACGTGCAGTGCGGCGAGGAGAACCGGCACAACGCCGTAGGCTCACACGATGTCGGGTACGGGCACGTGATGCTGCTGAACATACGCAACGTGGTGGAGCCCGTGAGCAGGGGCCTTCTGGTCGACGCGTTCGACCCCGACTACCCCCCGCTCAGCTACGCCTGCGACGACACGCATCGCCAGGGCGGCGTCGTCATCTGGTGCCACAACGGCAAGGGCATGGAGGCCCCTGTCGCGGCCGCCCTGGGCAAGCTGGACGCGTTCAATCTGTTCGACCCCAACTGGAACGACCGCGAGTACGACATTTACTACAAGATGCTCGACGCCGGGTTGAAGCTGCCCGCCTCGACCGGCTCGGACTGGTTCATCAGCTCTGGCAACCGAGTCTATGCCGGCACCGACGGGCCGTTCGATTACGAGTCCTGGCTCGATGCGCTGAGAGCGGGCAAGACCTTCATCACCAACGGTCCGGCGCTGTCGCTGACCGTGCAGGGCGAGGGACCCGGGCAGGAGATCGAGACGGAGCCGGACCGGCAACTCTCGACACTCGTCACATGGAAGTCGCACTACCCTATAAGACGGGCCGAGGTCCTGTTTAACGGGAACGTAGTAGCGTCGGAGACCTTCGACGAAGGGTCCACGGGCGGCCATCTGGAGGCGGAGATAGCCGCGCCGTCGGACGGATGGGTCGCGGCGCGCCTGAGCAGCGATGCGAGGGACAGCTTCCACCAGCCGGTGTTCGCGCATACGAGCCCGGTGTACGTCAAGGCCGGCAAGCCCAGCCCCGAGCAGACTCAAGCGGCACAGTGGTTCGACGAGCACATCGAGCGCTCTCTCGAGTGGGTGCAGAGCAAAGGGAAGTTCTACACCGACGCCCAGCGAGGCGAGGTAGTCAGCCTGTTCCGCGAGGGACAGCAAGTCTATAAGGCTATGCTCAGCTAATCATGAAGGTAATAGGAGCCTCGAGGGCTTCGGTGATAGACGGTCCACACCAGACGGACGCCACACCAGGCGGGGCCCGCGTATGGCGATAGCCGAAGCTAAAGGCATCTGGAAGAGGTTCGACAAGACCGACGTCGTGCAGGACGTCACTTTCGCCGTGGAGCCCGGGGTGGTCCTCGGGATAGTGGGCCCGAACGGTGCGGGAAAGACTACCACCATCCGGATGCTGCTCGACATTATCCGGCCGGACCGCGGCAGCGTGCTGGTCTTCGGCAAGCCCTTCTCCGGAGAGCACCGCGATATGATCGGCTATCTGCCGGAAGAGCGAGGCCTGTATCGCGACCTCCGGGTCGCTGAGACCCTGACATATCTCGGGACGCTTAAGGGATTGGCCCGAGCCGAAGCGGGCCTGCGCGCCATCGAAGTAGTCGATCGCGTTGGGATGTCCGAGCACCGCGACAAGAAGGTCAAGGAGCTAAGCAGGGGCATGGCCCAGCTCATACAGGTGGGAGCGACGATTATCCACCGTCCCCGACTGCTGATCCTGGACGAGCCATTTGCCGGCCTGGACCCCGTAAATCTCAGGCTCGTGAAGGAGATACTGGCCGAGGCGAGAGGCGAAGGCGCAGCCATAATGCTGAGCACTCACCAGATGAACCAGGTCGAGGAGCTGTGCGACGAGGTGCTCATGATCAACCACGGCCGTGTGGTGCTCTTTGGGCCCCTCGACGAGGTTCTCCGCAGTGCGGGTCGGGAGTCGATTCTGGTCGAGTGCGACCGCCTTCCAGACGAACTCCCGGGAGTCGTGAAGACGACCAATCATGGGCGGCACTTCGAGCTGGTGCTGGACGGCGACTCGACCGGGCAGGCGGTGCTGGAAGCCCTGGTGGAACAGGGAGCGGGCGTTCGCCGGTTCGAGATGACCGCCCCTCCGCTGGAGGAGATATTCATACAGAAGGCGAGACAGATGGATGCGTAGAGGTTCAACCATCGCCATTCACGAGTTCAAAACGATGTACCGCAGGCGCATGTTTCAGATCGTCACTTTCGGTGTGCCGCTCATCGGCCTCGCCCTGGTCGTTGGGGCCTGGTTCGTGCAGAACGTGTTCGACGGCGACGAGGGGGAGTCGAAGACCAAGGCTGGATACGTGGACGGGACCGGCCTTTTTGTGGGCCATCGATTGCAAGGGAGGCTGGTGCTAACCGGATATCAGGACCAGAGCGAAGGCATGACCGCCCTGTTGGCGGACAGGATTGAGCGGCTATACATTATCCCTGACCATTACGTCGATTCCGGGCTGATTCAGCTTATCGAAGTCGGCCTGGGGCTTAACCTCGATCCGTCGGACGACGGCGACTTTCGGAGCTTCCTGGTCGACAACTTGCTCAATGAAGCAGGTACGGACTCGGCCCTCGTCACGCGCCTCAAGAACCCGATACAGCTCGCTCGCATAGCGGTGGACCCCGAAGGCCGGGTGCAGGACCTGGACGAGCCCAGGATAGTCTTCTTCCAGGTGCTCGTGTTCCTGCTGTTCGGCTCGCTTGCGATGACCGGCGGCTTCCTGTTGCAGGGTCTGGCGGAGGAGAAAGAGAACCGCATCATGGAGGTGCTGCTCTCCTCCGTTACCGCGGCGCAGTTCATGTTCGGTAAGGTAGTCGGGATCGGCCTCGCCGGGCTGTCGCAGATACTAATCTGGGTGACGTCGGCAAGACTGCTCCTGGAGCTCGTGCCCACCGTCGTACCTGATGTCGACATCTCACCGCCTGGAATCGCGGCTACGGTCGTGGCGGTGGCGTTCTTCGTTCTGGGCTACCTGCTTTTCGCCACGTTGATGAGTGGGGTTGGAGCCATCGCCCCCACCGCCCGGGAGTCCCAGCAGCTCTCCGTCATCGTGGTCATGCCCTTGATCATCCCTATCTACGCCACCGTCTACATCGTGGAAAACCCCACCGCGGCGATAGTCAAGTTCCTCACATTCTTCCCACTCACGGCCCCCCTGGTGGTGCTGGAGCGGCTTGGCCCCGAGGCCATCGCTCCGTGGGAGGTGCTGACAAGCATCGTCGTGCTCGGCCTCTCGACCTGGGGCGCGATGTTCCTGATGGCGCGGATCTTCCGGGCCTTCCTGCTCAGCTATGGGAAGCGACCGGGGATTCGAGAGATGTGGTGGGCATTAGTGCGGGCTTAGGGCGTGAACAGTGTGCGCGACTACCATAACAACGCCGTGCCCGATCGCGCCATCAGATGCGTCGTGTTCGACTTCGGCGGAACGCTTTCGTCCGACCCCTACTTTAAGCTGCTGGGCCCAAGGGTCCTCAAGCAAGTAGATAGGTTGATATTCGGGGCAGAGAACCCCCACCTCGGCGCGGGCTGGATGACGGGACAGCTCTCGTCGGGCGATATCGCGGCGTATTTGTCCGGGCAGGTCGGCCATCCGGCAGACGTCATCCTCTCCTCACTATATGAAGGCTGTGCTCAGATCGGGCTCAACGAAGCCGTTTGGGACTTCGCGCAACGGCAGCGTGGACTCGGTCGAAAGACGGCGCTGGTCACGGGCAATTTCGATGTGTTTACCGACGCGATCGTCCCTGGCAGAGGCCTGGACAAGGTGTTCGACGCTATCGTCAACTCGTCCGACTATGGCACCGTAGACAAGGGACAAAAACTTTGGCCTGTCGCCTTCGACCTTCTTGGTGGCGGGTGCGGCTACTCCGATAGCCTGCTCATCGAGGACAGTGCGCACCAGGTGAAGCGCTTCCGCGACCTGGGCGGAGTTGCGTACCAATACACCAACGACGACGCCTTCAGTAAATGGCTCGGCGATTGGAGTTCCGCCGACGTCGACTGAGTGGCCACGCGCTGTCCCGGTCTCCGTGGACCCGCCCCTTCCCTCCCCGCGGCCTTTGGGCTCTCTGCGGTGAAAGCCGGGGCTAGGGCGCCGCTTCGAGAAGGGCGAGCTGGTCTTCGGTCAGCCTCCACCCCGAGGCGCGGCAGTTCTCCTCGATACGGGCGGCAGAGTTTGACTTGGGTATCGTGACAACTCCCTCGCGGCTTGTACACCAGTTCAGCGCGACCTGTGCCTTCGTCTTACCGGTAGCCCCTCCCACGCTCCGAAGCGCTGCGTCGTGACCCGACGCGCCCCAGATTGCCTTGAGGGGGCTGAATCCGATGATGGTGACCCGGTTCCGCTGGCAGTAGGGCAGTAGCTCGCTTTCGATACGCCGGTCGGCCAGACTGTATCGCACCTGGTTTGAGACTATTTTGTTACCAGTCGCCGCCTGAGCCGCCTCGAGCTCCGAAACCGAGAAGTTACTGACGCCTATGAACCGGACCTTGCCATCCTCCACCAGAGTGTCCATCGCGCCCATGGTCTCCCCGATGGGGATTTCGGAGTTGGGCTTGTGGAGCTGGTACAGGTCGATACGGTCGGTCTGTAGCAGCTTCAGGCTGTTGTTGGCCGCCTCGATGAGGTCGTCGTGTCTGAAGTGGCCGGGAGACACCTTGGTGGCGATGAACACCTGGTCCCTGATCCCCGCGACCGCGTCGCCGACCTGGTCCTCCGTCCCGTAGGACTCTGCTGTATCAATGTGTGTCGCCCCGAGTGCGATCCCCTTACGGAGAGGCTCCGAGCCGCTTGTGTAGCCAGCTGTTCCCAGCCCGATCTCCGGTATCTTGACCCCGGTGTCGCCAAGCTCTTTTAACTCCATGATCCGCGCCCTCCTTGTCGCCAGCGCCTTTACGCGGAGGGCGCAGGCTCGACGCCGGCGTTCGAGAGGCGGCGCTGCGCCTCGGCGTAAGTATCGGCTGAGAGGGACCCGCGAAGCGCTGCCTGCACATTTTGTCTGATGTGGTCGGGGTTTTGCGAACCCACGATGATCGTGTTGACCCCGGGATGAGAAAGCGTGAACCGCAGCATGAACGAGGTCCTGCTCTCCCCAGGGTCACGCAGCTCGTTCAGCCCGGCCTCGTCGAAGATGCTCCAACGTTCGTCGGTACCACGGCCTTCGCCGGGCTCCCCTTTCGCCACGCCACCCCGGATTATCGTTCCCATACCAGCCTTGGACGACACGCCTATCAAGTCCTCCAGGTCACGAGAGAAACCAGAATAGGGAAGCTGAAAGGTGTCGAAAGAGTCCCAATCGATGTAGGTTGGCAGGTGGTCGAGATAGGTCGAAGCCCCTATCCAGCGTACCTTGCCCTGCTCGCGCATCTCCTCAAGCACCTCGACACAGCCCTCCTGCTGACATTGGTCCGGGGTCGCGCCGTGGAGCTGCATAACGTCAACGTAGTCTGTCTTCAATCGCTTGAGGCTGCGATTCAGCCCCTCGAACAGGTGGTCACGGGTCCACACTTTGCCGTCCGGAGTGCAGCCGCACTTCGTGGCGAGACGGTACTCTTCGCGGCGATGGGAGATGTGTTTTCCGATGAACTCCTCGCTGCGTCCGTAGCAATCTGCCGTGTCGATGAATGTGATGCCCTCGTCCAGCACCGTGTTGAGGACCACGCCCGCCTGTTCGTCGCTCACCGGACGGCCTCGAGGCGGAGTACCCCTAAGCTCCATCGCGCCGTAGCCGAGCCGCGTAACGTCCAACCCCGTGCGGCCCAGAGTAGCCTTCCCGAGTGCTTCAGACATGTCTACCTCCGTTTCAGTATTGCTCACAGCGGCGTCCGCCCAAAGGCGCAAACGGCCCGCTAGCCTTGGTCGTCCGGGTCCTCCAAGAACTCCTTCAGCGCATCGAAATATGCCGGGCCTCCGACGACGTAGGTATCGTTGTGGCCGGCTCCCTCTATCGCGTAGAACCGTTTGGGGGCGTTCGCGGCCGCGAATATCTCCTCTCCCATATCGAACGGCACGACCTCGTCACGGTCTCCGTGGATCACCATAACAGGCGCTCTAACGTCCTTGATCTTCGAGAGGGTGTCGTACTTGGTGGTGGCGAGCCGTCCGATGCCCGGAAGCCACGGATACACCCGGCCCGCCAGCCGCTGGACGGACGTGAGCGGCGACTCCAGAATCAGCGCATACACGTCATTTGCTCTGGCGGTCTCCGCCGCCACGGCGCACCCGAGCGAGCGGCCGAATAGCACCAGCTTGTTCTCGTCTACGTCCTCTCGGGAACGCAAGTACGACATAGCCGCCTCGGCGTCGAGGTAAGTCCCCTTCTCCGAGGGCGTTCCCTCGCTTCGTCCGTAGCCGCGATAGTCGAAGATGAAGACCGAAGCGCCGAGGCGCTCGTGCACCTCTGCGATGTTATCCACGCGGTGGCTGATGTTGCCTGCGTTGCCGTGAAACCACACCAGGGTTAGGTCGCTCGTTCCGGGTACCAGCCAACCATGAAGCTCTACGCCGTCCGAAGCCTTGAAGAGCACGTCCTCGAAGTCGAGGCCCACGTTCGACGGGTCCTGAGCGATCTCTTTGCTGGGAAAGAAGATGAAGAAACGGTCGATCAATCCAGTATACCGCGCCACTATTCCCAGTGCCACGAGGATGGTAATGGCTAGGGCGACGTCGCGCAAGAGAATCCGCGCCACCCTGAGCACTCTTACCCTCAACTCGCGTCCTCGGCCTGGCGAAGGCGAGGAGCCGGAGTCCGGTAATCGCTTAGCGGTGGTCTCGGGGTCCTGTTGCACGACTTCCAGGCGCCAGGCTACTCCAGGTAGGGGTCATTCTTGTACCAGGCACGTCTAGCTGAGCCCAACCCGGCCTACGCCGCCTGTTGCGCTCTCACCGGTGATTAAGCCATCTACGTGGTGAGCGAACTTGATCTCCGAGTCGTCCTCGGGTGTGTAGCCCAGGACGCGCCGGGCGTTGGCAAGCGACCAGAAAGCGCGGGTGTTGTCGCTGATGCCGTACACGACGTGCCAGGGGATGCCGTTCTCGTTATCGATGTTCGGCGTTTCGATCGACTTGATCATGAGCTGGCTCAGATCGCGGGTGCTGACATAAGCGCCGAGCACGCGCTTGAACACCTGAGGGTCGTTGGCGTAGTTGTCGGGGTGCAGCTCCTGCGGGTGGCCGATCCTCACCATTACGACACCCATCCGCGGCCCGCTCGGCTCCGCCCCAAGCAGCCACTCTGCACCCGAGTCGTCACGAACGACCGGGAAACCACATGCGAAGAGGAAGCCGATGTGCTCGTAGGTGGCTTTGGCCCAACCGTAGAAGTTGTCCGAGAGGGGGAGCGCGTACGGATCGACGACGTCGAGCGCTCTCGCGTGGACCTGATTGTGCTCGTACCAGTCGGCGGCGTGGTTCGAGCTGGCGACCACCGCTCGCGGGACGTTCGCCTCATATGCGGTGCGGAGCACGTTGTAGGCCATCTCGACGTTCTGTTTCTCAGTGCCGAAGTGTTCGATGGGCGCCCCGGAGCGAGGCTTCCAGGCCAGATGAACCAGCGCGTCGACGCCCTGGAAGTGTGCTTCGTATTTGGTGCGGTCCGGGTCGATGAGGTCGGCGACGGCCACGCCCTCCACCGGCCTGCCGTCGCGGTCTTCGGCCTTCGCGTCGATCAAGACTAGGTCGTAGCGTTCTCGGAATGCCGGCAACAGGAGGCTGGCGATGTATCCCGTAGCCCCCGTCATCAGGACTCTTTTCCTCGGCATGGCTGCATTCCTTTCATCACGACGCGGTTTTTCGACTCTTTGCCAAGCGCCGTGATTAGACCGGGGACGTGACTATTCTAACGTGCTCGAAGGCAGCCGATCGCGCTTCTTGCGGGCGTTTCTGGCACTCTGCTATAGTTTCGAATTGTAGCGGAACCCCAAAGCCGCTGAAAGTGGGGCTGTAGCTCAGTTGGGAGAGCACCTCAATGGCATTGAGGGGGTCGAGGGTTCGAGTCCCTCCAGCTCCACCAAACTTGACGGTAGACAGAACCGGGGCGTTCAGCGCCATCTCCTCGGCATCTCTCCCAGGTATGGGGCTATCGTCTGGCATCGGAATCGTGTAGCGCACCACGGCGTTGTCGGGCATGACGACGATCTCCTTGACGAAGCTCTCGATAAAGGCCCTGCGCTCCGTCAGCTCGCTCTCGTTCAGGAACATGCTCAAGTCCAGGGCGTAGGCCGTGATGGTCTCCACGTCGTCCAGGACCTCCCGCCTCTCCGAGAGCATAGACCTGGCCTCCGCCGCAGATGCCTCAAGCCTCTCCTGACGCTCCCGGTGGTCGCGTATCCTGGGCTTGAAGTCGTCGATGTCCAGGTCGGTGGTCTCCGCCAGGTCGTAGAGTCGTCCCAGCCTGCGCTTCACGTCCACAAGCTCCGCCTCTATGGTCTCCAGCTTCTGCCGCTGCTCCTTTGCAATCCCGTCCATCTCTTCGTCCACCAGCTTCACCAACTCCCGGATGTTGGACTCGGTGAGCACGTTCTCCCGAATCTTGCCGACCACCAACTCCTCGAAGCGCCGGGCGTTGAGCCGCGGGGCGTCGCAGGCCCCGCGGCCCCGCTTCATCACCGACTGGCAGACGTAGTAGGCGAACTTCCCGCTCTTGGCGTCCTGGCCGGAGAGCGCCCGGTTGCACGTTCTGCACCTGACCAGGCCGCTGAGGAGGTAGGAGCTTCCGATACGGCGGGGGTGGCTCCGCTTGGGAGCGCGGGAGTGGAGCTTCCGGTTCACCCGGCGGAACTGGGCCTTGGAGATGATCGCGGGGAAGGCCTTCTCCACCCGCACCGGCTCAGCTTTGTCCTTGGCGTCGGTACCCCAGACCAGAGTCCCCGTGTACGACTCGTTTCTCAGGATGATGTGGACGCCGTTCTTGGTGTCAAGGGCGGAGGGAAAGTGTACCAGCGGGGCGGAGCAAAACTGTACCACTGAACGCCGCAGCATGAGCATGAAAGTGGCGTGGCCTGTTGAAGCTTGGGCCTGGTCTGTTAGCCGATGCTGGTTGGTTGCCTGCTGTGCTTGAGTCGGTAGCTGTCCCCGTTCATCTCCAGGATGTCGACATGGTGGGTGAGGCGGTCGAGGAGAGCTCCGGTCAGCCGTTCAGAGCCGAACACCTCGGTCCACTCGACGAAGGGCAGGTTGGAGGTCACCAGGACCGATCCACGCTCGTAACGCTGGCTGAACACCTCGAAGAGGAGCTCGGCGCCAGTCTTGGACAAGGGCACGAAGCCCAGTTCGTCGATGATCAGAAGCTTGAGTCGTGCGAGCCTTCTCTGCAGGTTGAGCAGACGCCGTTCGTCCCTGGCCTCGATCAGCTCGTGAACCAGAGCAGCGGCGGTGGTGAAGCCCACGGACAGTCCCCTCTGACACGCAGCCAGACCGAGACCGAGGGCGATATGGGTCTTGCCGGTGCCACTGTTGCCGAGAGCGATGACGTTGTGGGGGCGCTCGATGTACTCGCATCGTGCCAGCTCCAGAACCAGAGCCTTGTTCAGGGACGGCATAGACAGGAAGTCGAAGGTGTCGAGGCTCTTGGTCGTCGGGAAGCGGGCTGCTTTGATCCGACGTTCCACCATGCGATGGTGACGGTCGATCAGCTCCAACTCCGATAGTCGCAGCAGGTAGTCCGGATGGTCAGCTCCCTCACTGGCACACTGGGATGCCAGCTTGTCGTACTCCCTCAGGAACGTGGGGAGCTTGAGTTGCTTGAGGTTGTGTTCGAGCAACATCGTGGACTTGTTGGTCATGACCGGCTCCCCGCCAGGAGAGCCATGTAGTCCCTGGTCGAGGTTGTTGCAACGTTGGTCCTGGGCAGATACGGGTACAACTCCATGTCGAGTCTGGGCGGTCGACCCTCGATCCTGCACAGCACCAGGTGCTTGACAGCATCGAAGCTCACAGCCCCGAGTCGAATGGCGTCTCGTACGGCGTCGTGGACTTCTTCCGGCTGGAAGTTCTCCATCAGTCTGAGCACCTGCACGAACTCCCTCTTTCCTCGCTTGCCCATCCTCGACTCCAGCAGCCGCCGCAACACTCCGAACTCCTCGGGCAACTCCCATCCAACCAGCGGCGCCGCCTGATCCAATGCCCTCGTCTTCTTCTCAAGGAGCGGCAGGTAATGGAGAGGGTCGAAGACGAAGTCGTCTCGATCGTATGAGCGCCGATGGCGGGCGATGACTTCAGCGCCACAGCTGATCACAACCTCGTGTACATATCCGCGGACCAGAACGTCCCGATGACCGTAGGCCACCGGGACCGAATAGTCATTGGTCCGGTATCTGACCAGGGACAGAGAACTGACCCTCGTCGCGTGCTTGTCGCTGGCGTCGTACGGTACGGCCGGCAGAGGCAGCAACTTCTCTAGGTCCCGCTCCAGCCGTTCTCCTATCGTCTCGTTGCGGCCGCGGAGTCGATCTTCGAACCGTCTGAGGCAGTGTTGCTCCAGATGAGCATTGAGGGCATCGAAGCTCTCGAACGATGGAATGGGCACCAGGAAGTTCCGGCGGACATAGCCGACCAGACCTTCTACTTTGCCCTTATCGTTCCCTTTGCCTGGACGGCCAAACCGGTCCTCGAACAGGTAGTGGGACTGAAGCTCGGAGAACACCCTGGTCCGCTGCCGGCGACCATCTCCCAGGATTCTGGCTACCGCGAGCGTGGTGTTGTCGTAGAGGATGCTCTGAGGCACTCCGCCCAGGAACGCGAAGGCGGAGACGTGTCCGTCGCAGAATGACTCCGTCGTCTCGGCGGGATACGCCTTCACATAGCACCCGTCGCTGTGAGGGAGGTCCAGGGCGAAGTAGTGGGCTTTGCGTTCCACTCCGCCGATGACCACCCACGCTTCGCCAAAGTCACACTGGGCATGTCCCGGGGAATGGGACAGTGGTACGAACATCTCTCGGGTCCGACGACGGCGTTCTCGAACGTAGTCTTTGACTATCGTGTACTTGCCGGTGAAGCCGTGTTCGTCTCTGAGCCGTTCGTAGATACGCTTGGCGGTGTGACGCTGCTTCTTCGGTGAGGTCAGATCCTGCTCCAGGATCTGGTCCATCACACCCTTATATGGATCGAGCTTCGGTCTGCGAGCCGGTCGTTGCCGTCGATACCCTGGGGGCACGGAGTACTCGAGCATCTTGCGCACCGTGTCCCGGTGTAGCCCGAACACTCGGGCCGCCTCTCGGACGCTCATCCCTTCGACGAAACAAGCCTTGCGAACACGGAGGTAAATACCCACCTTGTACATCCAATCCACCTTCAGTCAGGTTCTGTCGTTCCTGATTGAAGGCGACAGGCGGTACAGTTTTCAAACGCCACACCTCAGCGCTCGACCGCCCAGGTGGTACATTATCTCTCCGCCCTTCACACATTAGCGTTGGACCCCTAACGGGTGGCGAACAGTCAACATGCATCCGCGGCATCATCACTAATTCCGAGGCCGCGATGAGTATTGGTGCGGTTGCCATAGCTCTCCTGGGTATGTTGATGGTGTCAAGGTGGTCAGGACATCTAGGACAGCCCACCCGAGGAGGCTCGAACTCCCCGTAAGGATCGCTGAGTCAAGGCTCACAGAGCCCCCAGCCACATCTCGAAAATGGTACTGCCTACCGTCCAGTTAGGCCCACCATTTCCGGCCAAAGGGGACTGTAGACAGTACCGGGGCCCTTGACAGCCGGTCCATCCAGGGGCGTTTCTTCGGGTTATCCTGCACCCCGACACCGCCCGTAGTGCCTGAGCATCGTAGCCCAACGAATCAGCCGGTGAAGTAGAGCTGAACGATCTCTATCGCCTCTTCCTGGGTTACGACGCCGCTGAGTCGGTCAGTGCCGCAATGGCCTCGTCGCGGTCATCGTAGTGCCCGCCGATAAGTAGCGAGCGTCAGCCCTCCTCTCAGCTGTCCCTGCCGGGTGTCTCCCTGATGCCGGAGGACTTCGCTGAGCGGTTGACCGTGCCAAAGGAGGCCCTGGGCCTTTCCTGGGAGGGGCTGGCCGTGCGCCTCGGCGTGGACGACCGGCCAGTGCTGCGCTGGCGTCATGAATGTCTAACGGTCGTCAGCCCCAGGAAGGGGCCTCTAGTCCTCGATTCTGGCCCTGATGGCCGACAGAGGAGCCTTCGACCGCGTCTATTACTGCGCAATCTTCGCCTACACGCATTGGGAGCCGCCCAGCATCTCGGGACGGGCAAGGCGACTGCATCGGGCGGCGGCGATGCACCGAGAACGACGGAACCCGCAATCACGCAAAAGTACTAACAGTTTCGACGCTCACCCGTTTCGACATAGCGTTTCCGTCCGAACGGTGGGGTGGTGGCATGTACCGCCGGTCTGCGGGAATCGTCCGCGTGTAACGGTTCGTCTCGGTTAGACCTGCGCTCGCCGCTGCGTCTACGAGAATTGCAGCATTGTCGACGTGAATTCCTCCAACAGTGGAGTCACCGATGACAACAACCAGAATCCCACCTGGGCGCAGCATCCCCCCCGCGCGGCTGAACATCTTTTTCATGTCGACCGCAAACCGCTCAAGGACGCGGAGGGCCTTACCATCCAACTCATGTGCGCCGGCAATCTCAGCGATTTCTCGACGACGACCTTCGTTCCCAATTTCAAGCCCACGCTGCGTTCCGATGCTGCCCGACCGAATCTTCCTTAAACTGGAGATCGTATGCCCAAGCCAGACCAACGCTAGCTTATGACCTCGAAGGTAATCGATCCCCGAGCCATATGGAGGTGAGGTGATGATTGCGTCAACCGAACTTTCACCTGGCCACCGGAGTTTCGTGACATCGCCTCGGCGCACGATTGCAGAACCTGAAGGAGGGTCTCTTTCCAACGAGGTCGCAATTGACCTAACTGATTTGGTGAATCCCGCGAAGACATCGAACTCATTGGTCTCGCGGGTGCGGTGGGGCCTACTGTGTGAAATATCGCTTGCCAACGATGCTCCGCCAGACTTGGTAATGATTGTTCGGCTAAGCGCCAAACGCAATGCATTGGCTATCGATCCTCGCTTTTGTCGTAGCACTAGAGCCAGCTTCCGAAGCTGCGCTCGTTGGGATTGCGCGAACCAATATCGTACGAACTTCGTGGTCTCCAGGTCGTCGTCCAACCAGTTACTACCGTCACTTTGGCCGCAAATCGAAGCGGCATCGGCGAGCACAACGTTTGACGCGCGTAGCAAACGATCGGCGTCGATAGGTGTGTTCCATACTTTCGCTATCAGGATCGCAAGTGGATCTATGTCGCGTCCAATGGCGGCAAAACCACGGTCGGACGCCTCCCGCAGAACGGTGCCTGAGCCGCACATTGGGTCGCAAACGATTCCACCTGCTGGAACTTCCGACAACGCCTTGAGGGCTATTTCTGAGGCCATGCGAGCCGGAAATGGATGGATGGGGCGGGTACCCAACGTTGAATTCATGCGTTGTACTTGGTAAGCAAAGACGTCGGAAGACGGTCAAGCATCTCGCGTATCCGCTGGCGAATCACCTGGGCCGATCCTGCTAAATACAAATCACCCTGGATACTTACCTCTATCAATCCCGGAAGCAAGACCCCAAACCCCTGTACGACAGCCTTTACTTCGGTGTTTGTAGGGCGTTCTGTCTCCCCAAGAAGTCGGCGCAGTTCTCGGGCCAACGTACTGCTGTTGACAACGTCTGGGCCATTGAAACCGATCGCCTCGATTCCCTCCAACAGTAGGTCGATCGTCAGAGCATGTCCAGGTACGCCATCAACTATGAGAGTTTGAACCCAGTCGTGAACCAAGTCAGGATCGTGGAATTCAAACATGGTTCTTAGAGTCGACAGGGGAATCATTCCTCGGCTCCCTGACCTGATTAACAACGTAGCTAAATCGGCCGCACGCATTGGCGAGACCTTGTATCGCTCGCATTCTTCAACGACGACACCTTCCGCGAAATCGTTGGCGACGACTAGTGGTCCAACATCCTAGTATTGAAGGGTTCTGAGGTTACGGCTTGGTAGGGGCGGGTTTGAAACCCGCCCTGTCGTCGTAGCACGCCAATCTCGGCTACCCCTCATTTCAAAGATTTCGGTCTACTAGTGTGTAGTCGCCTCCGTGCTTCAGTCGGTGTCGTTGGAGCTTTCCAGGATTCACATCGTCTGAAGGCACTCTCCCGGATCTCCGAGTCGTCGACTTCGCCTCATAGGTAAAAGAGTACGTTTCTGGCTGATCATCTTTGCGGGGGGTCAATGCGGCTTTCGCCACGCCTTCAGGTTCCCCATTTCCACCAATGGGGGTCACAACAAAGCCGAGATAATCCAACGCTTCTCCCACGATTAGCTCGAGTCCACGGGAATGGCCAGTTGACTCCTCAAGGAGCTGAGCAATTTGAGCGCCAGTGCGGCGCCTCATCTTGGCCAGCACCCGCATCACTTGGTCTCGATACTGATAAGCTTCCTCTAAGGCGCCAGTCTCGATTCCTAGAGTAATCATCTTTGTCTCGACGAGAAAGTCGAGCAGCGCGAGGTCCCTGACTAACTCTTTTTCTTCTGCAGTTGCACCGTGCTCGCGGACAAAGGGGTGATTCGAATTTACAACCAGTTGCCGGGCGCCAAGGCGGTACACTGCCATAGCCTGGTTAGGATCGGCGTCCATATCCAAGACATCCGCGATTAAGTCTGCGGGATTTTCGGAGGCGATACGTCGCCACTCGGTTCTTAAAGCATCGGCATCCTCGACGTCCGAAGAGTCGATGAAACTGGGAAACGGGATCGCCGTGCCAATCCGCTGGGAAACCATTTGACCCAGATCGTGGAGAGGAAAAGCATCCCAACGCTTTTGGAGCAATTCGCCTGCGTTCGGCCAAACCGCAGAGGCCATCCCAAAGTAGGAGGTCCGTGCTTTGTTGAAGAGGGCACGAAGAAGAGCGCGGAAAAGTCGGAGTTGTGGCCCATCACGCAGCGTATCGCGCTCAACATTCAGGATTGCATCCAGGCCATCAGCCCGTACAACACAACGAAAGTGTGCCCAGGCACCGTGGCTAAGGTTTTCAAGTCCAAAGTACGGGTCATCGAGGGCAATCACACGTCCGCGAACATTGACGAAAAAACCAACGGAGCGAGACCTATCCTCACTCTTACCACCAGAGATCCGTTGCTCGTAAAGACGTACGGTCCCGGTTATGGGCCCGTCAATGCCCTCAATCTTGACACGGGGATAAGGAGGGGCTTCAAGCTCTTCAACCTCGACTGGATCGGAATTCTCTTCCCATTCAAGCGGATCCAGGCCTAAACCGGGTCCTAAGATCCACTGCTCTTGAACTGGAACATCAAGCTTCGTGGACTCGACGGCATCGCCATTGACCCCGATTGTGATTGACGCGCCAAGTGGCAACGCTGCACGGAGCATGCGACGGATTTGATGAGCCTGAATGCGCCGCCCTTGGTCTTTCAAGTTAGTGAGCAGGACGAGCGTCCAAGTACCATTTGTTTGTGGGCTTTTCTCTGTTGACTCGCCTCCAAAACCATCGTCCACTTCAGTTTCACCTGTTGGCGATGGGATTTCCTGGTCTATTAGATCGAGCAGACGCGCGCCTTCAGGAAATGTAACCATTAGCGATTGTGACTCATCGTTGGACAGCCTTCTAACTTCGAGGGGAAAAGGCCCGATCTGTAGTCTCTGTGACGCATCGTTAGTGTCTGGGTTTTCTTCAATATCTAGGAAGTCCATTGTGACTGCCCTAATAACACCGTCAGCAGCTTTGCATATGTAGGTAACCTCATTCGCTAGAATGTAGGTCGCCAGTTTCCCGATGCCAAACTTGCCGATCTGGGGTCTCGGGGGATCATCCCGATCGCGCTTGGCCGAACTGGCTACTGCCCACAGCTGCTCCAATCCCTTGAGGTCCATCGACTCACCGTTGTCGAGAACCCAAACTCCTGAAGCGGCGTCTTCGCCAGACGATGGAATCGCCACGTGAACAACTGAGGCACCTGCATCCCATGAGTTGGAAACGAGCTCTTCGAAGGCCTTATTCGGTGAAGAATAGAGGTTCTCCGAGAACAATTCGAGGAATCTAGGCCCAATCTGCACATGGACGGCTCCTTCGCTCTGACCACTCGCGCGAAGACTGCGCACATGCTCTGAGGGCTGATGTAGATTGTGTTCAGGCGTTCCGGTTATACTAGATTCTTCCATGGGCGCAGTATAGCGCAATTGCTAGGACCAACACAGAGTTCCTAGAATAGAATCGCAAGCTCGAAAATGGTACTGCGTACAGTCCCCTCAGGCCCACCAAACTGGACAAAATCAAGAACCTTCGTGCTGAGATTCACCTTGGCACTCTAGCAGCATGAGCTCTTCGAATATGGAACTTGATCCCGGGTTACTAACATTAACCCTGGACCAGTTTGGGGGGGCAGGTCGTCGACGAGGCCCGGCGTCTGAGCCACCATTACATCGGCACGGAGCACATTCTCATCGGCCTCATACGTGAGGGCGAGGGGGTCGCAGCCGGCGTGCTCGTAAGCTTGGGTGTCGATGAGGAGCGCGTCCGCGACGAGGTCGCCCGGCTCACTCAGAACGGCGGGAATGTCCTATCGGGACGAAGGACAATCCCGGCTTGCTATTCTTGCGAGAGGTGACATCCGGTTAGAGAGGCGTGCCCCCAACGTTAACCGACATCCCCCATGAGGCTAGTGCTACGGTACTCCAGAAGCTGGGGCGGCAATCAGCGCATCTCCACGGTCAGCGTCAACATACGATTCGTGTGGGGCCGGTTGGCATTGTATACAGAACAAAGCCCAATTCCCGGTGAGCGCTCCGCCCCATAATATGACTAGCCATGACTGTGCCGTCGTCGGTCTAGCCGTGAGTCGTCACTTGGCGACGAAACGAAGTACAGTCCCGCGCTGAACGGAGGTTGGCAAATCTGAGCACTGCCTGAACCGAACAGCGCACCAACTGCAGGTTTAAAGAGATCCCCTTCTGTCCAACTAGTTTTGACGATGTACACTGGGGAGCCAAACTTCCTTCTCGCTGGATGGAGGTTGTCGGAGCCTGATCGGTTAACAGCCTGGGAGGGAGTTCCCACAACATTTGACACAAGCTCCTATTGCTCGCCGTTATCGTCGTCGAAATAGACCCGACCACCCCGGAAGATGAGCGGAGGATGTCCTGCATTCAGGCGTAGCTTCACTTGGGTGCCCACCTCGTACTCCTCTGTGTGACGCTCGAGGCAATGGACGACGCTGCCAGATGTCAGGGATACTCGGTACAGATAGAACGCCCCTTGGAATGTGCGATCTATGATAACTCCCTGGCCCGACTCAGATGGCCGGAGGGTGACATCGTCCGGGCGGACCATCACATCTACACCCTCTTCGCAGGACAATCCGTCTGGAAGAGGCGTGTAGCCCAGCTCTGTCCACAGCGCCCCGTCGAAGATCCTCGCTGGCAAGAAGTCGGCTATGCCCATGAAGCTGGCGCCGAATCGGGTAGTCGGTGCATGGAATATGCGTTTGGGCGTATCCACCTGCTCCACCCGCCCCTGGTTCATAAGCGCTATCAGATCTCCCATCAACAGGGCCTCCTCCCTGGAATGGGTAACGAACACGGCGGTAGATCCACTGGCTCTGAGGATCTTCCTGGTGTCCTGTCTTACCTGGTTCCTGAGGGCGGCATCCAGGTTTGAGAATGGCTCATCAAGGAGAATCACCTCTGGTCCAGGGGCCAATGCACGAGCGAGAGCTACGCGCTGTTGCTGGCCTCCCGAGAGCTGATGGGGCATGCGATGCGCCAAGCCCTCAAGACCCGCCAGCGACATCATCTCTCTGACGCGGTCGGCTCGTTGGGGCCCCCTGGACAGCCCATAGGCGATGTTGGCCATCACCGTCATATGAGGGAACAGTGCATACTCTTGGGACACCATTCCTACGTTTCGTTTTTCCGGCGGTAGGGATGTCGTTGATGTGGCCACAGCCCGCGCACCGATCTCCACCGTCCCAGCATCGGGCATTTCGAAACCCGCGATAAGTCGCAGAGTGGTGGTCTTGCCACATCCGCTGGGGCCGAGAAGCGCTAAGATCCGTCCCTGCTCCACGCTTAGGTGCAAGTCCTCTACGGCTTTGGCCGTTCCGAAGGCCTTGGAGAGACCCGTGCATCGGACCGCTATCCGGCTCACTGAGTCCTCCATTCTTCTCGCCGTAATAGGAAAGCCATGGGGACTGAAGATGCCAAGATTAGTAGGAGGCCCTCAGCCGCAGCGCGAGCGAAGAAGGCTTCCTCAGCCGACCCCCATATGGATGTAGCCAGAGTCTTAAAGCCTATGGGGCCAAGGATAAGAGTAGCTGGTAGCTCTTTCATGGTCAATAGAAAGACGAGGGCTGCACCCGCCAGGATTCCAGAGCGCACTAGGGGAAGGGTGATACTGGAGAAAACTGAGAATGGTGCCCGCCCTAGACTTCTTGCGGCCTCCTCCAGTGCAGGGTTGACCTGAAGCAGTGAAGCCCTGACAGATCCAACGGCTGTGGGCAGGAAGAGAATTACATAGGCGAAGATGAGGAGGCCCAGGGTTTGGTATAGGAGTGTAGCGTAGCGCACTCCAAAGAAGACCAGAGCCAGTGCGACGGCAATGCCGGGCAGAGAGAAGCCGAGGTAGCTAAAGCGCTCCAACAGCCCACTGCCCCGGCTCGGGTAGCGGACCGCGAGGGTCGCTATGGGCAGGGCCGCTACTACAGTCACCAAAGCAGCCAGGCCGGAAACGTAAAGTGAGTTTCGAGCGTGACTCCAGAAGAGCAAAAGGGGTTCACCGGCAGACACTCCACGTATTACCCAGAAACCCAGTACGGACATCGGCGTCACCAAGGAGACAAGGACTACAGCCGTGCAGAAAGCCAGGGCGAGCCAACGCCACCGACCGAGACTGATGGTGCGCGTTGGCCGCGTGACCCCTGTGCCATTACGATAGTATTGTGAACGGCCTCGAGTTCGAGATTCCAGCACCAGTATGCCTACGGCCAGAGCCACCAAGACCAGTGAAAGGACCGCTGCCAGGTCTCGTGCAAAGGACCCATACTGAATATAGATGGCCCATGTGAAGGTCTCGTAGTGCAATAGGGAGACGGCGCCGAAGTCGCTGAGGGTATATAGGGCTACCAGAAGGGCACCAGCGGCTATGGCGGGGCGAAGAAGAGGAAGAGTGACCCGAAAGAAGGTGGACAAAGTGCCCTTCCCGAGACAGCGCGAAGTCTCTTCTAAGGCGGGGTCCATGCGCGCCAAGGCAGCGCGGACAGGTAGCAGCACATACGGATAGCTGAGCAGCGTCAGGGTTAGTGTAGCCCCCGGGAACCCAAAGATCTCTGGGAGACGCTCAACTCCCAGGGGAGCCAGCCATCCCTGGAGCGATCCCTTTGGCCCCAGGACGACGACCATGAGAAAACCCCCTAGGTAGCTGGGAATCACTAGGGGCAGCACCGTGGTGACGGCCCATACCGCCCGAAATGGAAGGTCTGTGCGTAGGGTAAGCCATGCTAGAGGAACGGCAATAGCTACAGAGGCGGTGGTCACTGCCACGACTAGGAGCGCGGAACGAATCAGGATGTCTAAGGTGCGGGACCGAAATAGCAACTCCCACACCTCAGTCCCCGCTCCTAAGGTCCGTAATATAAGATATGCGAGGGGCAGGACCATAGCTGCCCCTACTAAAGCGGCGGGTATCCAGATAACAGCGGGCGGTCGCCCGCGGCGTGCCCGCTGTTCAACTCCAGTCATCACCTTTGACCCGATGAAATCTGCTAGATCCAACTTTAGAGAGTTCTCTCCTAAGCCCTAATCCACCGAAGGACGGCGTGTAGGAGGCCTGCTGAAGAAACAAAAGAGTGCGCCTCTGAAGCGGGCGGTCGCCCGCGGCGTGCCCGCTGTTCAACTCCAGTCATCACCTTTGACCCGATGAAATCTGCTAGATCCAACTTTGAAACAGAAAACCGGTCCCAGAAAAGGAGCACCCGATAGATGCTACCACGTAACCACCCCGACCGGATCCAAATCGCCTTCGACGACCACCGCCTGGTGGCCAATGCCGGGCTGATCCTTCCCGCCACCCTCGCCCTGCGCCTTGGCCTGCCCCAACTCCTCCGGAAGCACCTCGACCTCGGCGGCGCGCCGGGCCGGGCGAACACCGGCGACAAGATGATGACCCTGGTGGCCTCCGCCCTAGCCGGCGGAGATTGCATCGACGACGCCGATGTGCTGCGCGCCGGCGGGACCGCCCGCGTGCTCGGTTTCACGGCTAAGGCTCCCTCCACCCTGGGCACCTTCCTGCGCAGCTTCCGGTGGGGCCATGTCCGCCAACTGGACCGGGTGAGCCGCGAGTTGCTGGCCCGGGTCTGGAAGGCCGGTGCCGGATCCGGCGACGCACCATTCACCATCGACCTTGATTCGACGATCTGCGAGACCTACGGACTGGCCAAGGAGGGCGCCCGCCACCACGGCTACACCGGTGCGCGGGGCTATCACCCGCTGCTGGCCGTCGCCGCCGGCACCGGCGACGTGCTGATGGCCCGCCTGCGCGAGGGCCGGGCCAACACCGCCCGCGGCGCTGCCCACTTCCTGCGTGAAACGGTGGGGCGGGTGCGCTACTGCGGAGCCAGGGGCCAACTCACGGTGCGGGCCGACAGCGGCTTCTATACCCACGCCGTGGTCGCCGTCTGCCGCCGGATGGATGTCCGCTTCTCCATCGCCATCCGCCAGCGCGCCCGCCTGCACAATCTCATCGAGGCGATACCCCAAGATGCCTGGACGCCGATTCCTTACTGGATGGACGGCGCCGCCGATGTGGCCGAGACCACCTACACCCCATTCCAGGCCGAGCCGGACGCCGCGCCGGTACGGCTCATCGTCCGGCGGGTGAAGCCGGCGCCCGGTTCTCAACTGGCTCTCTTCGCCACCTACAGCTATCACGGCTTCATCACCGACCGGGACGGGGAGACGCTGGAACTGGAGGCCGATCATCGCCGTCACGCCGAGATCGAGAATGCAATACGCGACCTCAAGTACGGCGTCGGGCTGAACCATCTCCCCTCGGGCCGCTTCGCCGCCAACGGCGCCTGGCTGGCGGTACAGGTGATGGCGCACAACCTGGCCCGCTGGACAGCCCGCATCGGCCTGGGTCAGCAGATCGTGACCACCAAGACCCTCAGACGACGGGTCTTTGCCTTGGCCGGACGGATCACCCGCTCGGCACGCCGATTGACCCTGCATCTTCCCCGGCGCTGGCCCTGGGAGGAGCAGTTCAGCCGCGCCCTAGCCCGACTGCGAGCCATTCCACTCCCAGCCTGACGGCGCCCGTCCGCCACTGACCCGCCAGCTAACACAACGTCCCCGCAAACTCGCGCCAGCCCAGTCCGCGAGCGCCTCTTGCCGTGTCCCTATCCCGCCATCTCGCTCGCCACAGCCACTGTAGGCCGCTATCGGTGCCCCCAAAAGCGCCTGCAGACCGCCCGCCAACCTCCCGTCTACCCAAATTCGAGCCCCCGGATCATCGCGCCTGTAACTCCCTCACCCCCTTCCGCTGCCCTCACGCCGTCCATCCCTGTCCATCGGTGGATTCGGGATAAGGTATAACTACGGAAGTACCCCCGTCTCTTGGAGCAGTCTCACTGTGCCTTCGAGGTCGGCCAGGTCCTTCATAGGGATACTGGGTTTGTTGATATCATCTAAGGGGACCAACAGCCGGTTGGCCTTGACGCCTTCCACCAGGGGATACTCGAAGGTCTGACCGGCGAAGAACTGTTGGGTCACCTGGGATAGCATGAACTCCATGAATTTCTCAGCGTTCTCTTTGTTCTCAGACGTGGAGATGATGCCAGCGCCGGCCACCATAACTAATGCGCCAGGCCCTCCAGCCCTGGGATGATAGTTGCGTGCTGGGAAGGCGTCACCCTCCTCTGCTAGGAAACGGAACAGGTAGTAGTGGTTGACAAGCCCCACGTCTATTTCGCCAGCGGCCGCTGCAGCAACTTGAGGAGTGTTCTTGGGATATACGATGGGATCGTTGGTTAGTATGCCCTCCAGCCACTGTCGGGTCCTGTTCTCGCCCCAAAGGACTCTCATCGCGGTGACCATGGCCTGGAATGAGGTGTTGGTAGGCGCCCAACCAATGCGTCCCTTCCACTTGGGATCAACCAAGTCCCAAATGTCGTCAGGCAAGTCCGCCTCTATGAGGTCATCGGAATTGTAGACGATGGTCCTGGCACGACCTGAGATGCCTGCCCACTTGCCCTCTGGAGAGCGCGCCCATTCTGGGACACGGCTGAGAATAGATTCTGGCAGGGTAGCCATCATGTCTTCTACGGCACCCAGGCCACCAGGGTCCTGAGCAAAGAACACATCGGCAGGGGACCTGGCCCCCTCTTCTAGGAGGGTAACCGCTAGCTCCGAAGTGCCGGCGTATTTGGTCTCCACGTCAATACCAGTAAGCAAAGCAAACTGCTCTATTATGGGTCCTACCAAGCTCTCCCCTCTTCCCACGTAGAGAGTGAGGTTTCCCGGCGGTCTGTCCACGTCTACTACTAGAGCTGTTTGAGTTGGACCCATAGTGGCGGTTGGATCGGCGTCGGTGCAGGCCACAATCCCCAAGAACATAAGCAGGGCCAGCCCCACAAGAACCTTGAAGGATAGTATGAACTTATATAGCGCTACCATTGTGTTTTGGCCCCCTCCTTTTTGATGTTCGTACAGACTCAAGGATACGTATGTGCACAGACTCCTGTCAACGATTGGCATAATGACTATTTTAGATATGATACACTAACTATTTCACTTATACCATACGATTAAATTGTTGTCAATGACCAAATTACTGATTTGGGCATGGTATCTGGCCTTTCTGGCAAGACATTTCGAGTTCTTGACGGAACCCCCTACGGAGGCTATCTTAGGGACGAGGTAGACCATGGCGAAGGCCCATAGCAAATCCCCAGGCGAATCGGACCACAGCTGGGTCGCCACAGAGCGGCTGTCTCAGGTAGCAGAGAATTACCTGCTTTCGCTGTACGTGTTAGGAGAAGAGGGGCTGCGAGCCACCGCGGGCAGCTTGGCAGAGTACATAAGGACACTCCCAGCCGGAGAGGGCTTGGGCACCACACTTCCCTCGGTGCTGGGTATGCTGCAAAGAATGGCCAGGGAGGGACTGGTGGAGCTGACCTCCGAGAAGGAGGTGAAGTTGACCCCGCGAGGCGTTGTCTTGGCTGAGGGTATGGTAAGGCGGCATCGTTTGGCTGAGAGAATGGTCGTTGACCTACTGGGACTGGAGCTTCATAAGGCTCATGAAGAGGCCCACCGGCTTGAGCACGCCATATCTACGGACCTGGAGGTCAAGATCAGAGAGAGGCTGGGGAATCCCACAACGTGTCCCTTTGGTAGGCCTATCCCTGGCAGCGGGTACACTCCTCCTCAGGTACCAAGGATGGCCCTGGACCAGGTACAGCCTGGAGTTGCCTACCGTGTCGATCGGGTTCCAGAAGAGGACACGGAGCTGCTCCGGTTTTTAGTAGAGCGGAGCATCTTGCCGGATAAAAGCGTCACGGTGGTGGAGGCCAGTCGCTACCGAGGTGTAATTACTGTTACGACTGAGAAGGGGGAGGATGCCCTGGGCTATGATGTCGCCGCTCGCATATGGGTACGCCCGTACGAGTAACGGCTCCACACTATAGCACCGTGTTGTATCACTCCACCGGTCCTTTCACCGGATCCAGACTCGTCCAGTAGAGAGGCGATCTTGGGGAACCTATCCTGGAGTTGAGCGATCAATCTGTCGAGTTTGGCGTGGATCTCCGGGGGTGGGGTAGGATGGTGCGGACAATGGTGGCTACCCGTATGCTCACAAGCGGGCAAGAACGGCAGGAACATCAGGTCCTACAGGACAATCATGGCACCATGTATGGCTCATTGCTTCAATCGGATGAAGATTGGGGGCCCCCAAGGATTGGAGCGATACCATTGATAACCCGTCAGTATATGACCATTTTGCAGATTCACTGACGCTGCTTCGCCGGGAAGTTGGTCTGCCGACGGAGACCTCCCCAAGCCAGAAAATCGGACCTTTAGGTCAACAGCAAAGCCAAGCGCTAGAATAGGAGATGGCCCTCCTTGAAACGAGGTAATGTTGCTCGTTGGCAGGGGTTTGGCAGCATCAGCGATAGTGATGGTCACCACTATTTGCATCTGGCATCTGCGAATACCTCCAACCAGCTTTGGTGGCGGAATGAGGATCTAACACTCGCCTGTTGGCCTGCGCTTGATAACACACGCGAATTGACATTCGAGGCACAACCAGCATTTCTCTCCCTGTATAGGGTTCCAAGCGAGAGAGGATCCTCTGGTGCCTCTACAGGCCCGGTCATGGGGGGGTGAGTGGTTCGTCGAATTCAATCTGCTCCATCTGATGGTCGCTCCCGTCGCTGATCCGAGTCGCCGAGTCGAAAGCGGGCATCGCTGCCCCGCCCTGAGCGGATGGTGGAGGCTGCGCCGACCTTCGGCCTCACACCTTCGGAGAAGCGAACCCTAGACCTTGTGACCGATCACCCGGTGATCCTCCGTGAACACCTAGCGACCTGGCTCGGCGTCTCCGAGGGACGGGTCAGCCAGATGATGCACAGCCTCGTGAATACCTGGGGCCCGGTCGAACGCCACGGTAAACGTGGCGAAGTTCGCTACACGCTGTCATCTGAGGGCATTCGCTACATCACCCACAGGGACCGCGCCGAGCTGCCGACCACTCGGGGCATCTGGAGCACGGCCCTCACGACAGACCATCAGGGCCGGAGACGACACGTGGGCCACCGCATCGAGACGTGGGCGAGGCAGACGAAGCACGCCGATGGCATCACGTGGTTCCTCTCGAAGCTGGAAGCCGAGGCCAGGGCCGACCCTGACAGCGAGCTGCTGTGGTCGGTTCCAACCGCGAGATCCGGCCGGGCCTACAACTGGGGTCAGTCGGCCATCGCCCCAGACGCCGTGGGGAAGATGGTCGCGGAGGGTCTTGAGGTACCGTTCTACCTCGAGTACGAGCTGCGCGCCCGTCACCCCAGGGGAGTCCTGGCCCACCTGAGTCCCTACATGAGCTACTACTGGTCCACCGAGCCAGGCGAAGACCAGCCGCCATTCCCCGTCACGCTCTTCGTCGTTGACACGGAGGACGTCGAGGCAACCTACGTGCGCACGGCAGCCCGCATGACCCGGATGTCGCTGCCCATTCTCGTGTCGTGCATGCCCGTGCTGTCCGACACAGGGATACTGGGACAGTCCTGGCACCCGCTCTGGGAGCTGGAGTCGCCACGACTGGGGTTGTCCGAGCTGCGCGCCTACCAGTGGGACTCACTCTACCACCGGATGCGTCAGAGTCCTGTAGGGGGGAATAGGTAGGGTCGCTCCGTCCCTACCTGCCCGTTCTGCTGGCTGGGGGCTGCAAAGTTGCTTCGACGGGGTGCTTTTCGAGGTCCGCCGGTGCCGCAACCCGCCCTATCTGCCTCTGTTTTAGCTATGTAAGGAGCCGAAAGACCCGTTGACCGGTCAGCGCTGGAAAATGCAAATGATTGGGAAGCTGTGCTAAACTACGATGCCTCTCCTACGACGGCTTGTTTGCACTCTTGCAACCGTTGACGTGTCAGCATGTAGCGAGCAAACAGCTACGGATGGGCCTGTCCGGGGGAGCCGGAGGGTTGATGCGGACAGGATTTGGCGTGTTGGCGACGATTGCGGCCCAGTTTGGCCCATCGATTTTGGCGCGAAACGATGTCGGGGTGCGTGACATGATTTTGGGGCATGGGTAGGAGCGGACATCCTGGGCCAGTCAGCTAACGCTTTTTGCCACATTCGGAGTGTATTGACCGAAATCTGTTAGCAGTACCTGTAAAGGGCTGGTTCCACCGAAAAATGGATAAAATTGGAGAAGCGGGCCAGCCCCTGTAGAAGACGGAAATGACTCCTGGGAAGCCAAAGAGCAACGGCGGGCCAGCATCGCCGGCCGACGACAATCAGCCCGACCTCAAGTGGGTCGTGGAGTGGCTCGTCGAGCGGGAGGGCGAGCGCCGGACGGCGGCCCTTCTGGGAGTGAACCGGAAGACAGTGGCGCTGGCCCTGCGCCGGGAGCGGTTGACGGGCAGGATGACCCTGGCCGTGCAGCGACTCATGGCCAGCCTGGACGACCCCGGATGGGAGAAGACGCCGCCACTGGACCGGTTGGAGGCGAGGATGAGGCTGGCGATTGAAGCCGTGGACGATCTGGCTAGGCTCGTGGAGCGTCTGACCCGGCGCGTGGAGGCCCTGGAGGCGGCTCGGCAACCCGAAGACGACGTTGGAGACCAGGCGGCGAATGCGCCCGAGTCCGAGGGCCGGGTTCTGCGTCTGTTCAACTGGAGGCGGAGGCGCTAGCCACGTAGCGAGGAAAAGAGAGATGGATGAGCACGTCCGCTGGGTGACGAAAGCGGAGGCGGCGCGAGAGATGGAGATATCCCTGTCCACCCTCGACCGGAGGATCAGGAGTGGAGAGGTCGAGGTGGTCAGGGAGGGGCGCCGGGTCTATGTGCGTATGCACGGGCTAGAGTACGTGGGCGACGACGAACTGCTGCGTCGATCCCTTGGTCGGGAGGACAAGCTTCAGCGGACGGTATGGGAGTTGGATAGGACAGTCACAGAGTTGGAGCGAAAGCGAGACGTGGCCATGGAAGCGGCGTTAGCCAGCAGACAGGTGCATAAGGAGCTTGAGGAGGCGTACCGTAAGGAGACCGCCGCGCACAAGGAGACGAAGGATCTGCTCAACATGGTCCGCGTGATCGCCATCGTGCTGTTCGTGCTGCTGGTCGGCAGCGTTCTCGTGTGGTGGTTTGTGCTGAGATAGGGGCGCCGTCGCCAGCCCGTCGACGTTCCTGCCAGCCCGGACCTCCGGTTCTTCCAACGCCATCCGCCTCTCTTACGCGTCGATGTTCCATTTTCCCCAATCCGTAGCTGCCGATGCCCCATCGCGCAATCCAAAGCCCATGTTCCAATCACGTCCGCGAACGCCACTGCCATTTTGTCCACTTTCGTAGCTGCGACTGTCCAGTAGGGGTGGCACGAGTGCCGGAATCAAATTGCTCGCTCCGATTTAGCAGGATGCCCCATTCACCCCGATTTCAGCTACGGAATCGCCCGAACTGCAACTTGCCGCCCCGTGCGATCTCCTGTACACGGGTGTGACACCGCCAGCGACCCCTGGAATCTCACGCCTTCTGAGGGGGGGCTGTGCGTGTGAGCCCTACCCGGTCCGTTGCCGTTGTCCAGGCGCTTGTGTTAGAGTCACTAACTCACTACAATATATGTCGACATCTACCCTCCGGCTAGGGCAAGCTGAGACGAAGGAGGCACGACATGGCCGTAGACCAGAAGGACAAGTACCGAGAAATGGTGATCCGAGGCAAGTACCAGAGACTGTACACGTACCTGAGCAGTCTTCAGGTGCAGGAGTGGAGGGCCTCCTTTAGGGAGATCGAGGCGGTCATCGGATTCGAGCTGCCTCCGTCCGCACGGCTGCACCGGCCCTGGTGGGGAAATCAGAGAGGCGGCAATGGCCACAGCCACGCCCTTGCCTGGAGCGTCGCCGGCTGGGAGACGGCGGAGGTCGATATGGATGGCGAGATGCTGCTGTTCCGGCGAACGCACCCCAAGCCCATACCCAGGCTCTCTCTCGACGAGGCGTGGCCCGTCCACCCCACCGCGGTGTGGCCGGAAGGTCTGAGCCTCAGACGTGAGGACCTCTACGAGGAGAGGGTTTAGTCCCGCCATGTTCATAGACACCAACGTGCTGGTGAAGTCCCGTGTCCCCAGCGCGCCTGACCACGACGCGGCTCGGGCGAGCCTGGAGCGTGCTTTTCGAGACCCTGAACCGCTAAGGATCAGCCGTCAGGTGATACGAGAGTACCTGGCCGTCGTCACTCGACCGCAGACCTGGCCAGTGGCCATCACCCGTGAGGATGCCCTGAATGACGTGAGCAGGCTGATAGGCAGCTTCGAGATACTCGAGGACGGTCCCGTGGTGACCGAATCGCTCGTGGGGCTGTGTCGAGAGATTCCCGCGGGGGGACGGCAGATCCACGACGCCAACATCGTCGCAACCATGCTGGCGCATGGAGAGCGCAGGCTATTGACGTTCAACGCCGCAGACTTCCGCCGTTACGGTGACCGCATAGAGCTGGTGGACGGGTAGCAGGTTGGATCGGCTATTTGAACATGTAGGAGGAATTCTATGATGAAGACCAACAATCTAACGGCATCGCTTATTGGTTCGGTAGTCGTTGCCGTTTTCATGGCTGCCGCCTGTGGGGGAAGCGACTCAATAGCTCCTTCAAAGTCCGATCCCCCAGCGTTTACAAAGGCTTTTGTGCAGCAGGCCATTGACCGCTACGACGAAGAGGGTAGAGACGCTACCATTGCTTACTACAACACCAAGGAGAGTGTGGACGGCGAGTGGTACATCTTCATCACCGACGAGAGCGATGTCACCATCGCCCACGCCACCGTTCCGGACAACATAGGTCAGAGCATTCGTGGCCCTCTCGGGGTGGATTCTACTGGCTACGCCTTCGGTGCCGTCATGGCGGACGCCACGGAAGAAGGCATGTGGGTGAGCTATGTCTACTTGAATCAGGTCACGGGTGAAGAAGGGACAAAGCACTCTTGGGTAGTGGAGCGTGACGGGCTTGTCTTCGGATCGGGTTGGTATGAGCCTACCAACTGATACAGTTGCTCTGAGTCAGTAGGGGGTGACAGTGGAGGATAGGCCAATGGTGACCGATACGTTGATGGGGTTCTGCAGGAATGTCGCCGCGGGAGGACGACAGATCCACGACACCAACGATGGTAGACGGTAGCTAATGTTCGGCGTGAAACGCCCTGGAACAGGCGGAACCAAGAAGGAGGACGACAGCATGAAACGACAATATCAACCATGCACCCCGGCGGCGCTCTACGCCAGGGTGTCCAGCAACCGCCAGGACGTTGACCTGTCCGTGTCGGCCCAGCTCAGGGCGCTCAAGGACTACGCCAAAGCCAACGGCTACTCCGTGGCCCGCGAGTACGTGGACGAGGCCGAGAGCGGCCGCGTGGCGGATAGGCCCCAGTTCAGGGAGATGATCGAGGAGGGCAGCCAGCCCAAGGCTCCCTTTGAGGTCATCCTCGTCTGGAAATTCAGCCGCTTTACCAGAAAGCGTGAACACGCCGTGGCATTCAAGTCCATGCTACGGCGCAAGGGTGTGAGGGTTGTCTCCATCACTGAGCACGCCGACGACTCACCCACAGGGAAGCTCATGGAGGCCATCATCGAGTCGGTGGACGAGTTTTACTCAGAGAATCTCGCGCAGGAAGTCGTTCGAGGGATGCGGGAGGCGGCATCGAGAGGCTTCTTCCTCGGCTCCAAGGCTCCCTTCGGCTACAAGAGGGTCAAAATCAGCGACGGGGCGAAGGAGCGTCCCACTTTGAAGGTTGACCCTGCCACTGCTCCGATAGTGAAGGAGATATTCGAGAGCTCCCTCAGAGGCAACGGCCTCAAGGAGATATGCAAAGAGCTGAACGATAGGGGCATCACCAACCGTGGCAAACGCTGGTACAAAAGTGGACTCCACTACCTGCTCACCAACGAAGCCTACACCGGAACTGCCGTCTGGGGCAGGACGGCGAAGGGAGAGCAGGCCCCGGAGCCAGTGCGGGTTGCCAAGGCCTGGAAACCCCTGGTGTCCAGAAGACTGTTCGAGAGTGTGCAGCAGGCCCTCCATGCGCGGGCGCCGGTGGCACAGAGGCCCGCACGGGTTGGCAGCAAGTTCCTTCTCAGTGGACTATTGAGGTGTGGCGTATGCGGCAGGCCATACATAGGCCAGGGAGCCAAGAGCGGACAGTACGGCTACTACATCTGCGGCACGCTGTACCGAGAGGGCGCGGGAACCTGCGAGGCCCGCTACCTGAACGCCCCAAGGGTGGAGGGGTTCATCATAGACAAAATCAAAGAACGGATCCTCACCGACGGGACCATCACGGAGCTGGTCACCTTAGTCGCCGAGGAGATAGACGCTATGGCCGGTGAGATGAACGGGAGGCTGAAGGTCATATGGGCAGAGCTTGCGGACGTGGAGAGCAGGCTAGAGAACCTCTACGAAGCATTGGAGACGAAGCAGTTGACCATGGATGCCCTGTCGCCCCGCATCCTGTCCCTTCGGCATCGCCAGGACCAGCTCACTGCAGCACGGGAGGAGGCTGCCAGCCTATTGGAGCAGCGAAGGGTCGATCTACCCGGCACGGAGGAGATCAAGGGGTACGTGGCGGACTTCCGGGAGTTCTTGCAGGAGGGGACCTTCCCCGAGCGCAAGGCCCTCATCCGCAACTTCGTGAAGGGTATCGAGGTGACGGGAGACGAGGCCGTGCTGACGTACACCATACCCATGCCGTCGGATGGAGTGACTAAGGAATCGGCCTCGGTTCTTGATTTCGTCCAGTCCGGCCCACCATATGCTACGCCCACATGCAAGCGGTAGGCATGGTCAACGACCACATCACAGGATGCTTCCGGGCTAATGTCCCAGAGTCACCGTAACCGGGCCGCGAGCACGTTACCCATGATCGAACCGGCGAGTCCGGTCCCCCTTACACTGGAATCGCCAAGTCCAAACGGACCTGTTGTCTTGCTCGGCCGGTTTACTATCGAGCCGTGAAGGTCTCACTAAATTGATCGTTGACAGTCACCGTGTACTCCTCTCCGGAGGCTAGATTGGCGCCGAGCGGTATCTCCGTCTCCACGACGGGCAGGTCACGCGTACAGGGCACGTTATTCTCTGCCACCTCTAGGTGCGTAACGCCTACTTCAATGGTGTTGGCGAACTGGCGGACGATGTCGTAGCCGTTGAACGCCGAGCAGCTGCTGCCGCGCGGAAGCCTCGACACAACATTCAGCGAGTACTGAGCAGGCTCTGCGTCGGACACCACCACCTCGACCGTCTCGATGGGCGAGGCCTGCACCACCCACCCCGTCGTCCGCTCGTCGCGCGCGAGGAATGAGTTGGTCACCTCGCCGTTGACGGCCACCGTGTAGGTCTCACCGGCCGTAAGGTCGCTGCCGAGGGCTATCTCCGTCTCGGTATAGCCGAAGTCAGCAGTGCAGGGGACGAGTTGCCCCGGCGCGACTTCGAGGTTGGTGACCGTCACGGAAAATGTTGTCTGGCCTCCGTCCACTTCGTAGCCATCGAAACTCGAACACGACGTGCCCTGTGGCAAAGTCGACAGGACAGTCAGAGAATAGTCGGGCGGGGCCGACTCAGAGACGTTCACCTCCACGCTTTGGACCGGCGCCAGGACGCTGACCATGGTCGGCCCTTCCGGCTGCTCGGGCTGGGCCCCTGTCCCCTGGGCGACGAAGGTCTCGGTCACGTCGTTGACGTACACCGTGTAGGTCTTCCCTCCGTCGAAGTCGATGCCCAGGGCGATGTTACTCTCCACGGTCCCGTAGATCTCCGCGCACATCATCGGCTCTTCAGGCTTCAGGTTCGTAACTGTGATCCGGACCGTTTCGCCGTCCCGATCGACCTCGTACCTGTCGAACTCGTAGCACGCGTTGGGCAGCCCAGACTTGACTGCGACGAAGTATTGCGGTGGGAAGGACTCGGCGATGTTGATCTCCACGCTGTCGATAGGCGCCGGCACTTCGACCATCGTTGGCTCCGGTGGCGCGGTTGCACCCACCCTGACCAGTACCATGTCGACGTGCGTCGGGCTGTCTCGCGTGATGACCTGGTAGCTGGTGCCGTTTATGAACGCCAGCCTACCGCCGTCCGTGATTCTTACCTGGACGGCATAGGTGAACCTCTGGTCTATTTCGGCAGGGTCGTACTCGATCTCAAAGTCGATCGGCACCTGTCCAGGATTGAAAATGATATGCTCTCCGATTGTGATCGCGGGGGCGTCCGCTCGCGAAACATCGACCAGCTTGACCTCGACTGCGGCGTCTCGGGTAAGCGCGATCCGCTCGCGGTATGTCACAGTGCCGGTCACTTTAGCGGTGGCAGGAGCCGCGGGCTCGGTCGGAGTCGGTTCCGGCGGCGGCGTGGAAGTCGGTGTTGCAGTCGTCTCGCCACAAGCCGCGGCCACCAGGACCAAGAAGACTACTACTATCGAAATCGATATTCCAACTCTGCTACGCATGGGAGTCTCCTCCTTGGGCTCGTGATTTCTGGCTTCTCATAATTAATGACGTAAATCGTCGACGGTCCGTTCCGGTGGCTGGCGATAGACAAGGCCCGATGAATGCCGCCGACAAGCGCAACGTATTAAAATCTAGGGAACCTCTGAACAATTCGGCGCAAGCGTGGATGGGCAGAGTGGTTCCGTTCTTTGGAGATGTTCAGGCATCTTTGTGACGTTCCAGGTGGTGGTTGAGGCGTTCAGACCGTGTCTGTTGTGGCCTCGAAGCGGCTTTTCTGAGCCATCGCGGCTCCCGGCCGTGATTTGCGCACTGCGCCCCTCTCATGCCGCCAGACGGCGCTCTGCCGTCATCAAGTTGGCCAGCCCCAGTAGCAATGCCAGCCGTTGCGCGTTCTTAGCCAACCCTCGGTAGCGCACCTTGGCGTAGCCAAAGCGCCGCTTCACGTACAGGAACGGATGCTCCACTTTCGTCCTGTCCGACGCTTTGCGCTTCTCCGCCAACGCCTCGTAGCTGGCAGGCTCCAGGTGCCGTCGCCGGCCGGGCCTCATCGCCACTCGCCACTCCACATCCAACTCTCGATTCTCCAACCGCTTGTCCACTCCCTGATACCCCGCATCCCCCCACACTCGTTTCTCTCCACCGTGCAGCAATCGGTGCGCTTCTGTCACATCATGCACGTTAGCTGGCGTCGTAGTCATGCTGTGTACCACTCCCGTCTCAGCGTCAGCGCCTACGTGTACTTTCATCCCGAAGCTCCACTCGTTCCCCTTCTTCGTCTGGTGCATCTCAGGGTCTCGCTCACCCGCACGATTCTTCGTCGATGCCGGCGCCTCTATGATGCTCGCGTCCACGATCGTCCCCTCCCGAAGCCGCAGTCCCTGGGACTCCAGATGACGGTTGATCTCCTCGAACAGACTCTGCCCCAACTCATGCTCTTCCAGCAGATGGCGGAAGTTCAGAATCGTCGTCTCGTCCGGCAGCGGGCCCGACAGCTTCAACCCTACGAACCGTCTCACCGACTCGACCTCGTAGAGCATGTCCTCCATGCCAGGATCGCTCAGGTTGTAGAACAACTGCACGCAGTGTATCCGCACCATCGCAGACAACTCATATGGTCGACGGCCTCGGACCGCCTTGGGATAGAACGGACGGATGCGCTCTTCCATCTGTTCCCACGGTATCAGAGCATCCATGCGCTCCAGGAATATCTCCCGGCGGGTCTTGCGCTTCTTGCTCTCGTATTCCAACTCCGCAAATGTTGGCTGGTCCATCAATTATCTCACCGAACACAGTGCTATTCTCTATGCTACTATGCCCAGACTTGTTCAGAGTATCCCTAGGAAGTCATTGCGTAGGCGTTCTACGTCCGCAATCGGGGTCATGTCCTGGATACCACCGACTGCGGATTCGATCGCGCCGGATTCTGAGTGTGTTGGTGTCGCATTGACCAGAGTAGTGATCTTCCGCCCATCCGGGACGTGGAAAATTATCTCTTCCGCGCGGACGGTCGCGCCTCTGGATAACGCCCTCGACAGTGGAAGCTCGTGCACCGGCAATTCGCTAGTGAACTAGGTTGACACGTTGTAGAATCAAAGCAATACGTTGTGACCTAGGGAAATTCTTAACTCTGAAGGGGGTAAACCATGGGGAACCCGGTAGTGCACTTTGAAATTGCCGGCCCGGATGGGCCTGCTCTGCGGCAGTTCTATAGCGACCTGTTCGGGTGGAAGATTGACGTGCAGAGCGAAGAGATGGGCAACTACGGTTTGGTGTCCGCAAATGAGGGCGGCATCGGTGGCGGCGTGTTTCCTACCACTGAGGATATTCCGGCGCGCAGCTATGTTACCTTCTATGTGCAGGTTGACGACCTTCGAGCGGCGCTGGATAAGGTGGTAGGCATGGGCGGGCGCGTCATCATGCCACCGATGGAGATAGCGCTCGGCATGGGCTCCATCGCTTTGTTCGGGGACCCTGCCGACAACACCATAGGGCTGCACTCACCACCGCCGGAATGGGACGGACAGATGCCCCCTAAGGGGGACGGTCCACCGGTGGCTCACTTCGAGGTTGGTTCGGCAGGCCGGGCTGGTATCGTCACCTCTTCCCTCCCTCTCACAGGCGTTCTTCTACACCTGAGATTCTACGCTTCCCGACGATTTCGGACAACAAAAAAGCCCGCATACACACGAGCTTGTGGAAGGGTGGAGGCCATCACAGATATGGCGATGGCCTCCACCCTCTTTCTACGCAGCGGTCAACGTCCTACGCAACCCGCTCGGCCTCCCTTTCCTGCTCCATGCTGAGCGCCCACTCGAACATGGAGAGGGTCGCGGGTTTCCGCTTCCCGTTCTTCTTCGGCTTCACCGGCTCCTCGACCATGAACTCGGCCCAGGAAAAACACCGACTGCTGGGCCCCGGGGCCTCGTCGCGCCATCGGCCGTGACCCCGGCGTTTCCCCCGCTGTTGGACTAGGCAGCCGCCGCCATCTTAGGTTGCGTCAACATGGCGGAGCAGCCCCTTTCAACAACGGGAGTCACCGACACCCGGCCCCGGCCGTCATACCCCGCACGATAGGCAAAGGCCGCCTTCGCGCCCCAGGGCACACGACCGCCGATACGAACGGCGCCGCCTCCGACCATATGCCCAGGACCCCCGGCGCCGCGCACCACCATCCCGCTCCGCTCGCCCTTCCGCCAACCCAACACCTTCACCTCGGCGGGCATGACCCGCTCCTCCGCCTCAGACCGCTGGAACAGAACCCCGTGCAGCCTCCTCAGGACCCCCGGCGACGGGTTGTTCCTGCCGTTCATGATCTGGGAGAGGTTGGCGGAGCTGATGCCGGCGCGCCGTGCGACCTCGTTCTGGCTGAAGCCGTGGGCGTTCATCCGGTCCCACACGGCCTCCCGGTCGATGCAGGCGGGCTGCGCGGGCGCGACCTTCGCCGGAGCCTCCAGCGCCGACTCCATCCTGGCCTGGACCTTCACGCCCATGTTCCTATGACCCCGCGCCACCATTGACATGTAGCTGTAGGACACGCCCGCGCGGTCGGCCAGGTCCCGCAGGCTCATGCCCAGCTCCCTGGCCCGCTCCCTGATGTAGCTGCTCTCCCCGCTCACCACGCATCCCTGGCGGTTGGCGCACTGCGCGGGCGCGATCTTCGCCGGAGCCTCCAACGCCGACTCGACCCGCGCCTGGACCTTCACGCCCATGTTCCTGCGGCCGCGCGACACCTGCGCCATGTAGCCGTAGGACACCCCCACTCGGTCGGCCAGGTCCTGCATGCTCATGCCCAGCCCACGGGCGCGCTCCCGGATGTAGCTGCTCTCGCCGGTCACCACGCCGCCTTGGCGGTAGACGACCCCCTGTCCTGGGACCTCTCCCAGCACCGACGCAGCCTTTTCACGCATCTTCGGAGTCCACGGCCTGCCCCCCGTCGCAATCTGCGACAGGTGGCCCGCAGACACCCCCATCTTGGCTGCAAGCTCCTTCATGGTGAGTCCGCGCCGCCTGGCCGCAGCCCGAAGCTCACTCTCTGGCTTGCCAAGGTTCGATCCAGGTCCCGCCGCCCGGGCACGTATCTCCGGGGTCTGTCCCGTGCCTGATACGGGGGCATGCCTCTCAATGCTCGTAGTCGTCATGTCGCTTCCTCCTGTAATGAAGAAGCGGGACCGCCCCCTTCTTGGAGACAGTCCCGCTCGAATCCGTGTCCCGATGGCCGGGACTGTCTCCTGGTGTGGTGTTTGTCCTGTGGCGAATGGCCGGTGCGGACTTCCCTACGGGAAGCCGTGTGCGGGCAAGGCCCCCGTATCGAGTACGGGGCAGGCTCGTCGTGAATTAGGCATAGTTCCTCCCCCGATCGGAGTCGGTGGCAGGCTCTGGGCGGTGAGAGTGGGATGGGGTGAGGCGGGAGGGAGTCCCGCAAGCAAGGGAGCGAAGCGAGCAAGCTCCGCAGTGGTGAAGCGGTGGGGCGGTTAGCGGGTGGAGCGTGCCGCCTGAGCCAGCAGGCGCAGGAAGCCGGCGCGTCGGTGGGGAAGGGCCGCAAGCTCTGCCGCGTCGCCGACGCCCTGAGGGAGGGCGATTATGGCGGCGCGGCGTCCAAGCAAGCCCGCAAGCTGCCCGCCGCCGCCAGGCCCGCATCGTCTCCGTCGAAGGCGAGGAACACGCGGGAGCAGCTAGGCAAGCTGGCAGCAACACGCTCCATGCCCTGGGTGCCCAGGGCGGCGCAGACGGGGAGGCCCCACTGGGTCAAGGCACGCCAGTCGAACAGGCCCTCGGCGACAACTACCCAGGACGGCGCGGGGTCAAGCCGCCCAAGCCCAAGCACCGGCTTGGGGCCGGTCCCCGGCCATGTGCCTATTGGCTAAGGTCATGACTCACCTCCTATGGCCCTGAGACCCTGCAGGCTGCGGCTGGACAGAAGCTTGCCCGGCTGCCAGCGCATCCCCAGCACAGCCAGGACCTCCAGCGTCCCGTCGTCATGGGGGGACAGGGCCGCAGCCCTGCCGGTGCCCTGGCTGTACATCAGGATCTCCCGGTCGCCGAACCTGCGCTTGACCAGGCCGAGCCACTCGGCGTGTGCCCAGCGAGCTTCGCTCGCGTCTGCCTTGCCGGTGCCCACATCGGCGAAGACCGCCAGCGCCCCGTCCAGGTCGCCGGTCTGCCGCAGCCGCCGAGCGTCGTGGACACTCCGGGCCACGGTCTGCGTCGTCTCCTCTTCCTGGGGGAACAGCGCCGCTATCAGCCGGTCCACCAGCTCTTCCAAGCTGGGCCTCCGGGCTGCCCTCATCGTTCCTATCGTCCCAATCGTCGTTACTTGCGTCGTCATCTCTGTGCTCCTTTCGATTTGGTTTGCCTTCGGTCGTCAACTCACAACAAACGACGGCGCGAGCGCGAACGCCCGCACCGCCGTTGCTGCGATCCTGAATTCGTGGGTGCCTAGTTAACCTGTGGTCTGTTCGGCCTCACGCTCCCGGCGTCTCAGCCAGCGCTGATGCTCCCGCTCCTGTCTACGTCTGCGCACCTGGCTGCGAATGAACAGCGCCCCGATGCGCAGGCCCAGGAGGTTCAGGAAGAACAGCTCCAGACCTATGCCGGTGAGCAGTGGGGCGACCACCACCAGCGCAATCCCCAGCCGCTTACGCCGCCGCAGGAATCTCCCGGCCCTGACGGCGGCTGCCGGGACCCTTTGGCCTCGTTCCTTCTCGTGCATACGCACCTCCTAAATGTGTGTTGCCCGCACCGGCATCCACAGCACGGGTCGTGGCTTATGGGTTGGTTGACGATGGACACACTCCGCCCACGGTGGGATGCCTCACGTGAACGCAGCGTGACTTGTCCCGGCCTGGTCCGCGCATCGAACGCAGAGGGGCCAGGGTGGAAAAGACGCAGCTCGGCCAGGGTCTCTTCGTCGCAACGCGAGTTCTGGGGAGCTACGAAGACGCGGCGCGGCTGCCCTACGACGTGGTCACGGAACAGACGCGGGTGTAAAAGGGCGCAGCTCGGCCAGGGTCTATATGGCGCGCCGACTCTGGGGAAGCTGCGAAGACGCGAAGCGGCCAGCCTGCGATGCAAATGGCAGACCGGCGCGTGTCGAAGCTGCGGCCTAGCTGTCTGAAGGGCTATGCCGCAGGCATGGGGAGACGGTCAGAGGGCATGGGGCACTCCAACCGTCGTATCGAAAGGTCGAAACGCAGGACGCACTCCGGCCTTTGTGGAAGCATCCCTCTTGGGCGACCGTTGGGAGAGCATGGCTCGATCCCTCTGGTACATCCCGGGCTCAGGGAAAGGACCCCCAGGTTTCTATGGCAAAGAAACACTGGAAAAACCTGATAACAATCTCAGTATTACGCCCCATCTCCCCTTTGGCAATACTTTCGGGGCCTTACCACCCACATCACTTGCACTCATGCAGCAAACATGGTGCGGAGATGACGCAGCGCCTACTTCCACCACAGTCCCACGGTGAAGAACCGCCGCACCCACCTGAGCCGCTCCCTCCTGGTCCGCGCCCACCGGGTGTCGCCCAGGGCCGCTTCTATCGAGCGTCGCTGCCCGTTCCTCCACACCCCCGCGAGCGGCTGGGTCTCGGGCGGCAGGGTCAGCCCGTGCTCCTCGGCCATAGCCAGCTCCAGATTCAGGATGCGCTCCTCCGTCACCAGCCACGACAGGCTCCTGCCGTCGTTGGGATGGCCATCCCTGAGCCTTCGCCACTCCTCGACCAGCGGCCACGCCGCGCCATAGACCTCCTCGTCGTCTGGCGCAGGTTCACGGGTCACCAGCTCGGGATACTTCCGCCGAAACGTGGTATTACCAACCGGCTTGCGAACCGCATTAGCCCCGCTCCCCGACCCCTGCCCGGCCCCGACCTCAGCCACCCGTCGCTCCAACTGGCGCAGAGCCCTGGTGTGCTCCTCTCCCAGGGCCTTCACCTGGCCCTCGACGAAGGCTCGCACCTTGCCGAGACTGCTCTTGATCTTCTGTTCCAGGCCCTCCACCCGCCCCTCCAGAGCTGCGATGCGTTCCTGCTGCGCGGCCATAGCTTTGGACTCCCTGGACAGGAGCAAACGATCCAACGCATGGCTCATGCGCGGCGAAAGGCTGCCGGTCTCCACGGCTCTAGCCAGGGTCTTGTAGTTGACGCCCAGCAGGTCCGCCGCTTCCATGCGCCCTTTCTCGCGTATCACGTCGAGCAGCAGCGCCATGAGCCGCAACTCGTGCAGGTTCTCCAGGCTCCTCGTCTTTTCCATCGCTACAGCCCTCTCTTTCATCGGTCCCTCACTCCCACTTCCGAAAAGGAAACTTCTCCACGACGAAAGGGAAGTCGGCTCACAAATCGGCACTTCCTTTTCGGGAAGTTTCCCTAGCCCGTCCTGGCACCACCCCCTGGAACCCGCTCTGGACACAAAGTGCTTGCTGAGATGGTCCTATAGGGGGTGTTTTCTCCCCGAATTAGCTTGCTCAGGACCCCGACTTCCCTTTTTGGAACAAACTCAAATCTCTGTACACGTCCATCACACCACGAAGGCCCCTGGGAACGTCAGGGCTTGAAAGGGAGGGTGAGCTCACCCTCCCTTTCAAGGGATTATGTCCAGATCGCTGGCAGCCCACACTTGAATGGGAGGGGCGTACGACGCCGCAAGTCCAACACTCAGAGCCGAAGGAAAGGACAGTTGCTCCCGCACCATCCCTAGAGAGCCCGACCACCGGAATAGCGATATGGAAGATACCAAGAGCGAAGACAAGCCGAAGGACTCCAATAGAGGCGCGCCGGAACTTGGCACGGTGACCATCGAATTCAACCCTGGTCCCGATGCCCAGGACCGGCTGCGCCGCCTCTTCACCCTGCTGGTTGAGTACGCCACCCGCGACAAGGTCCCTCCATCCGAGGCGGACTTATCTCTCGGAGACGGTAGTGAGGACGAAGGCTGATGCGGTCGACCTACTCTTTGACCGTCATCAGCCTGGGGGGAGGCGTCCAGTCATCGGTCATGGCCCTCATGGCAAGCGGGGGCGCGTTCGGTCAACTGCCGGACTGCGCCATCTTCGCCGCCACCCACTGGGAGCCTCCCACCATCTACACCCACCTGGACTGGCTGTCCAGGAATCTGAGCTTCCCCTTATACATCGTGGACAACGGGCGCAGCCTGCGAGAAGACGCCAAAGCCCTCACCAACCACTCCGGCAACCGGGGCTTCATCGACCTTCCCCTATACCGCAAGGGACCTGCCCGCGCAGGAGTGCGGAACGGACAGGGCGACGGCATGGGACGGCGGCAGTGCACCGAGCACTACAAGATCAGGCGTGCGCCAAGAAGCGCGTGGGTTGAACGTTCCGGTTTTGGAACTCGGCCAGGAGAGGCCGGTGGCTAGGGGAGCAGGCATGGGGGCCAGAAGCGGAACCGTGTCTGAAGCCTCCCCGACAATGTGGCGACGGTGACCCTGCTAAACCGTGCGCTGCTAGCCAGAGTGTCGTTATGGTCACGAAAGGAACTGCCGACTGAAGCGTCGAATGTAGAACCACCTGCTCACGGTAGGGCGAGGGTGGAGTCATTGGAACCCCTGTCTGCCTTATACAGGGGCAGTCCTGTTAGGACAGAGATGCCGACTCCAATTTACGGCATCTCCCGATGGCGAGCGCGGCAGCGAGCCAAGCCAGGCGTAGAGGCAGGACCTAAGACGGCGCGACGACGCAACCTAGGCGAACTTGGGAAGCACGACCGGCTCTCCGGTACGGAGTAGGCCAGCCTTCGGCCAATGCCGGTCGTGTGGCAGAGCCCTCGTAGTAGTCCGAGGTCGGGAAAGCCGGCCACATGGCGAAGGGGGCAGTCAGATGGGTGTGGAACGAAGCGAACTACGCCGGAGAAGGGATGTATGCACCCGACGACGATGGCGGAAAGCTGATGTTCCCGGCTTTGGTCTATCCCATCTGATGGAGAGCCGGATGCCTTGAAAGGGGCACGTCCGGTTCGGTGAGGGGGATGGCGCGAACAGCCGGAGCGATCCGGTCACTGGCGGCGCTGTCCCCACTCAATCAGTCCGCCGGAAGATACGGGAGTTGCTGGGACTCAGCAGGGGACAGCGGGTCCCTGCGGACACGACCGTCGAGCTGTGGCTGGGCATCTCCACGGATGAAGCTATCCGAATGACAACATCCCGCGATCGGTGGATACACAATCGCTACCCACTGATCGCGGTTGGGATGTCCAGAAAGGACTGCCTGGAGTGGTGGGAAGGGCGGTACGACAGGCCACTGGAGCGCTCGTCCTGCATCGGCTGCCCCTACCAGTCCCGTCAGAGGTGGGCCGAGACGAAGCGCCAGTGGCCTAAGCCGTTCGCCGAGGTGGTGGAGACTCCAACCTACGGGGCAAGCTGGCGTTCGCCAAGGAGCCCTACCTGCATCCTCGACGTGTGCCCCTTGCCCAGGCCGTCAACCTCGATGAGGCAGGGCTGCGAGCTGCCCGGGACCCGGACGGCTTCGGCAATAAGTGCGAGGGTTACTGTGGCGTCTGATGGAACACTCCGCGGTGCTGTGGGCGTTCAGGGAGGGGTACTTCACCCCTACCGATGATGAACGCATCCTCAAGCGGCTGGACGACGGCGGCGAGGTTATCGGGTTTCTCATCCACGAGATGAGCACCCTCAAGCGGCCAAGCCCGATAGAGTTCGAGTTGGCCTCGGAGCTGCCTGCCGATGATGTCGCCAACCTCACGGCGAGTCAGGCCGCCGCTCGGTTGGGTATCTCCGACCGCAGGGTGCGTAAGTTGGCCCGCGACGGGCGAGTGAGGGGAGCGACCAAGACCGGACAGGAATGGCTGATCCCCACTCCTGTGGAGGTACTTCCCGCAAGCCGTGGTCCCGCCGGTGTGGCGGGCCGCACTGGTCCGACTTCTATCTGACCCTAATCAGGGCTTTGAAGTTGCCCCGGCGATCGCGGTAAAATGCTGGGTAGAAGTTGGCCTGGCGATGCTGCAAACACCCCGGGCCGTGGCTCCACCTGACGGACAGGTGATGCGAATGGGATTGTACTACTCGCAGACCCGCTCCCGATAGGAGCCGGGTCTTTTTCATTTCAGGCAGCTACGAACAAGGAGGCAATCATGGCAGTAAGCAAGGCACAGAGACAAGTACACGGTAAGAGGGCAGCCATCTACGCCCGGGTATCGGACAAGAGCCAGGCAGAAGACGACAAGACCTCCCTCTCCGAGCAGATCGGCGACATGGAAGCCCACTGCGAGGACAAGGGGATGACCGTTACCGCTCGCTACCAGGAGGTGGGCAGGGGCTGGTCCAAGAAGCGTCCCGAGTTCCAGAGGATGCTGGCGGATGCAAAGCGGGGACGCTTCGACACCATCGTCTGCTGGAAATCGGACCGGCTCAGCCGGGGGATGTACCCCGCCGCCGCCCTCATGGAGGTCATCGAGGCGTACCACATCAACCTGGAGGCCGTCATGGACGCCATCGACATGAAGACCTTCGGCCTCATGGCGGCCATCGGCAAGATCGAGCTTGACAATTTCCGGGAGAGGGCGTCAATGGGCAAACGGGGAACGGCCAAGCAGGGACGCATTCCCGTCAGCAACGTCCCCTACGGCTATCGCATCGGCGACGACGGCAGGCCCGTAATTGTGGAGGAGGAAGCCGAGGTGGTGCGCCGCATCTACCGCATGTGTGTGAGCGATGGGATGGGAGCGTCTGTCATCGGCCAACGACTGAACGCTGAGGCGGTGCCGCTGGCCAAGTTGGGCAAGCGTTGGTACGACGGCACCATCCATCGCATCCTGAGCAACGAGACCTACAAGGGCACCTGGTGGTACGGCAAGGCCCGCTACGTCTCCACCGAGGACGGAGTGAGGGTCTATGAGCAGCCGGAGGAGGACTGGATCGGGGTGCCCTTCCCGCCGCTGGTGGACGAGGAGACCTGGGAGAGGGCCAGGGTGCTCCGCAGGCAGCGTTTTACCCGAGCCAAGCGCAACACCAAGATCTTCTACCTGTTGCAGCACCTGGTCCGGTGCGCCGAGTGCGGCTTGCTCATGGGGGGCCAGGCCAATACGAAGAAGGAGGTCAAGCGCAACGGCAAGCTTTACAAGTACGAGCTCGATCCTCCCCGCAGGTATTACAGATGCTACGGCTACCACCAGCTTCGCCTGAAGTGCCGCGAAAAGCCCATGATCCGGGCCGAACGGCTGGAGGGGCTGGTCTGGGGCGAGGTCAAGAGGGTGCTGGATAACCCTGATCTCATCGTCGCCGGCATCGAGGCCCTGGACAGTCGGGAAGACGGCGGGCTAGCCGAGGAGATTGACACAGCAGAGCGCGATCTTCAGAAGGTCCAGCTCGAAGAGGAGAGGGTCATCAGGCTGTTCGTGTCAGGGAAGATCACCGAGGACCAGATGGACCATCAGCGCAGGTACATCACCGAGCGGCTGGAGACGCTCAGGGCGAGGCTGGACGACTACCGAGATCGGGAGACGGCTGAGAACGAGAAGCGGCTGGCGATGGAGCACGTCGTCCAGTGGGTCAGCAGGATTGGGGATGGCCTGGACGATCTGCCCGACGAGGGACGCCGGGAGGTGTTGCGGCTCCTGCTCGACGGAGTGACCATCGACGGGGAGAACAACGTCAATCTTACGCTGGCCATCCCGACGGAAGAGTTTGTCTCGATTGAAACACCGACATCAGATTCTCGCTGTAGAACTCGTCCACGCTCTCGATGATGGCCTCCATGAGCTTGCCGGTGGGGGAGTCGTCGGCGTGTTCGGTGATGGAGACGACCCGGACGCCCCGCCGCCGGAGCATGGCCTTGAAGGCGACGGCGTGCTCCCGCTTCCGGGTGAACCTGGAGAACTTCCAGACGAGGATCTCCTTGAAGGGGGCCTCCGGCTTGGCGGCCTCATCCAGCATCTTTTGGAACTGGGGCCGGTCGGCGATGCGCCCGCTCTCGGCCTCGTCCACGTACTCGCGGGCGACCAGGTAGCCGTTCTTCTCGGCATAGTCCCTGAGCGCCCGAAGCTGGGCCGCCACGGACAAGTCCACGTCCTGGCGATCGCTGGATACTCTGGCGTAGAGGGCGGCTGGTATCAGATCGAGTCGGTCGTTCATCGCTCTCTCCTCCCTGTCTCTTCCTGCTCGGTAGTAGTGCGGGAGCGCAGTCGTTCCAGCCGCTCCCGTCTTCGCCACTCCCGCTCCTCCATGAACAGGCGTATACCCTGTCTGAGCAGCTCGCTCACGGATAGGTCGTCCTCCTTCATCACCTCGCGCACCTGCGCCTCCATCTCCGGCGGCAGGGAGAAGGTGATGGTCTTGGATCGCCTGGAGGTGGTCACTCCTCTTGTCTCCTGTTGTAGTATATTGTCTTACTATACACTATCATGGCACTGGCCCGCAACCCCAATGAGGGTGGTGTCGTCGCGGGTCTTGGCGCTGCAACAATTGTCACGTTTCGACCTGTTGGGGGCTGACACCGTAAGTAGAGGCATGCCCTTTTGTCCCCCTACAGGAAGTCGTGGGAACGGACTGGGGCCGGTGGTGGTACATGCTCCAGTGGCCATCATGGGGCTGGTAATCAGTGTCCTCAGCGAGGCGTGTGTCGCTATGAGCCCAGGCTGAAGTGGAACGGAGAAGTGAGGTGGACGGGGACTCCCCTGACGTGTCAGTTCTGCACCAAATTGCAATCGGGAGGGCGGAAGATGCAATAAGGGCGGCGAAGTCCTGCAAAATGGTCCCAGCAGCCATGCTGGGACACCCCTTACAGGAAGTGGTCGGAACGGCGTGGTGGTCATTCTGCCACCGGGTCCAGGGCGGACAGCGGCCTCCTGTCGAGGGAGTGCGGGAGCGGAAGAATCCATGCGTCGCCCAGGATGCCCTGTTCGGTAATGGTCTCTGCGTTGGATGTGATGATGGGCACCCCCTTCACTCCGTCGGCGACGTCGAGGAAGGCGCTCTCGTTGTCGGAGGACTCGAAGACGAAGAGCACATGGGGTGGGCGCCCCTCGTGGTCCCGCTCCGCCCAGCCAGTCAGGAAGTAGCGGCGGTAGGACTCCAGGCGTTTGGGGATGCGCTTCGGCGTTGTGGCCCGCCGCTCGAACTCCAGGAGGTACGGACGCCACCGGCCCTGATACTCCAACGTGAAGGAGGCGTCGGGATGTGTCACGTAGGTGGTCCAGTCGTAGCGGTAGCCGATGCTGGAGCGGGACGTGGGCAGCAGGTCGAACAGGTCATAGTCCGGGGAGCGGGCGACCTCGGTTGACAGGGCGGCGGCGAAGTTGATGACGCCGGCGTGATGACGCATCTGTGAGGCGAGGGCGCGCACCGCGGTCCCTGCGTGGACTTCGGAGTTCAGGTACAAGGGCTCGGCGCTCCACCGGTCGAGGGTGAGCCCCACGGCGGCCCGGTCCCTGCGGGCAAGGTACGTCAATCCCTCGTCCGTGAGCATGTGCAGGGTCTCGTCGGATCGGACGAGGCCGCGCTGGCTCAAGGAACGGAGCACCTGGTTGACCCGGCGCAGGGTAACGCCGCCCATCAGTCCCGCCAGCTGCTCACGGGTGCACAGGGGCCAGGCGGCCAGCAGGTCGAGGACGTCTTTGTCTGCGCGGGTCAGCTGCACCGAGAGGGCCGATGTGAGTTGCTGGGTAGGCTCCGGCATGGAGGCCTGCACGCCGGAGGAGTACAGGGCGGTGGGATTCGGCTTCGGGTTCTTGCCCAGGAAGGAGTGGGACGAGTCCAGCAGTCGCTCTGCCAAGGCCAGGATACCCGCCAGGGATGCGTCGGCGGCGATGCGCACGGGCTTGTCCTCGCCCAGGCCGCTCCCACACTGTTGCCAGACGACTCCCGTGTGGTCTCCGGCTAGAAGCTCCCCTTCCGTCACCACGAAGGTCCTGAGGTGCTCCGACGGGTGGCCCAGGGAACGGATGGCCCTGCGGGTGGCCTGGTCTGCGTGGGTCAGCACGAGGGTGACGAAGGGACGGTCGCTGCTGTCCATCCGCTCAATGCTCCTGAGGCGGTAGCGAAGTCTGGAGGTGGGAACCGCCGGTCCCTGGCGAATCAGACCGAGGGAGCGGTCCCCGGACAGGGTAAGCAGCATGTCGTAGGGGCCGTGGCGGTAGTGGTCCACGCGCACCGGGTCGTCGTGCGGGTCGGCGTCGGCGATCATGGCTGCGACGCGGTGGAGCACGGCTACGGCGTCCAGCCGCTCGGCCAGCAGCCGGAACCACTGCTTCGACACGGGGTAGGCCCCCAGCATGTGCGCCCGGCCCTTGGTGGCTGCGCCACCGGCGATGATGCCCTTCTCCGTCGGGAAGTACCGGCGCTGCGGGCGAGGCCCCAACACGCTCAGGTGGTGCGGCACGGAGTCCACGATGCCCCGCTCGGTCAGCTTCTCCAACCGGTCTCGGAGCGTGGAGGCCGGTACCCGACCAAAGCGCGACAGATCCTCCACGGTGGCCAGGGGTGCTGCGCAGAGCAGCAGGAGCGCCTCCTCCAGCCCTTTGCGCAGGGGACGCAGGGCCGGGTCCGGTCTGAGGCCCTCCAAATCAATGGTGACCTCAACCGTGGCCGCCTCAATCGCCCCCAAGCTCCTGCCGACGGAGTTCAGGACGGCGGAGGGCACGGCGCGCCCAAGGTGGCCGCGTTCAAGGAATCGCCACAGGGTGTGGCGGGACACGCCGAGGTCTTCGGCTGCCTTGCGCCGTCCATGCAGCGCCGCGTAGGCGCGCACGTAGCTCCGGACCGCCCGCCTGAGGTCCGGTCCGGCCTGTTTAGTACCGTTCGACGTTCGTTTATGTGGCGCTGCGACGATCAATCAACTGCTCCAGTTGGCAATAGCCCAACATCTCATTGTGAACGGTAAATTGCTCGCATGTAATGCCTTGCAAGCCCTTGTATACGAGGCGGTTTTGTGGTAGCGGCAACGAGACCAAGGAGCCGTGCCATAGGATATTGAACCCATTTCTGTGTATGTACTATAATTCCGGTAGCAGGACTTGTCTCGGAAGGAGCAAATCATGGAAGTCAAGAAGAAGAGACTCACCTTGGATCTGGAGCCAACCTTTCAGCGTAGGCTGAAGGTGGTTGCTGCAATCAAGGGAGTGACCATGCGTCAATACTGCTATACAGCTATAGATAAAGAATTGGCACAAGACGAGGCAAATGGCATTGCGGGTCCTGCTTCCAGTCGCTCGGACGCCGAGCGGTTTGAGGAACTCCAGAAGAAGTACTTCGGGGACAACTTGCTACCCGGCAATGGTGCCGAGTTCATCCGGGAAGCGCGGGAAGCTAGGGACGCCCAGCTAGAGGGACTAGGGTGAGCGGCTTCGTGGTTGTAGACGCCAGCCTGGCCTTCAAGTGGCTGGTGAGGGAGGAGCACACTGACAAGGCTCTGGCGATTCTCCGAGAATGGCATGATGAGGAGGTTACGCCGGCCGCTCCCCAACTACTGCCGTTTGAGGTATCGAACGCGCTCCACAAGAGAGTAACCCGAGGCGAGCTGAGTATAGAGGGGGCAGTTGACCTTATCGGAAACCTGCTCACCTCCCAGATCGAGTTGCATCAGCCCTGGAATCTCCATGGAAAGGCGCTGGAGATGGCCAGTCGATTTGGTCAGGCTGCTGCCTACGACGCCCACTACCTGGCGCTTGCTGAGAGTCTCGGTTGCGAGCTGTGGACCGCAGATGAGAAGTTTTATCAGTCTGTCGCGGAAGACGACGGGCGTGTGCACTGGATAGGAGAATTCGACGTTCAGGAATAGTGGAAGGGCCTAACTGTACTTAGGCGCCTTCCCCGAATAACCCGGAATCTCAATCTACATAGAGCAACCACGACATGGTCAACACGATCCCGGATTCACCCGGTACCAATGATGAGGGCATTCACGGAAGGGCGGCTTGGCTACGGTCCCAGCGGCCTCCTTACGAGAACTGTGCGCCCCGCTTGAGGCTAGTGGACCTTTTCTGCGGATGCGGTGCAATGTCACTGGGTGTTGCCGAGGCAGCGTGGCGCAAGGGACTCGGCATTGATGTTCGCTTGGCAATCGACTCTGACCAGGACGCTGCCGCTGTTTTCGGGATGAACTTCAAAGGTAGCCGTGTTGAAGTTGGGCTAGTTGAGCAATATTTCGACGGAAGACCTGATACAGCTTTTACTGAGATGGAGTGTCACGTTCGGGCCATAACCGGGTCAGTCGATGTACTCTTGGGTGGTCCTCCGTGCCAGGGGCACTCCAACCTAAACAATCACACAAGGCGCAGCGACCCCCGGAACGAGGTGTACACCAAAATGGCCCGCGCAGCCAAGGTGCTCAGGCCAACGTTGGTACTGATTGAGAACGTGCCTACCGTGAGACACGACGTGCGGCAGGTGGTCAAAGTCACTATGGACGCACTGAGGGAGGACGGCTACTTGGTCGAGGATCGCGTGCTAGACGTATCAAAACTCGGTCTACCCCAGAAGCGCAAGAGGCACGTTGTATTGGGCCTCTTGGGAAAGGCGACGTGCCCATCTAGCATATTGGAGCACGTTGAATCGATCAATGCCGACCGGATGACCGTTAGACAGGCCATCCAGGACCTCATGCTGCCTCAGCCCGATACACGGTTCGACACGGCGAGTAACGCTAATGCGGAGAATCAGGCCCGGATGGCCTGGCTGATCGAGCAGGACGCCTTCGACCTTCCCAACAGCATGAGGCCGAAGTGCCATTCGTCGTCCTCGCACTCCTACAACGCAATGTACGGTCGCCTGCGATGGGATCTTCCCGCGCAGACAATCACTACTGGCTTTGGCTGCATGGGACAAGGGCGTTACGTACATCCATCTTTACCCCGGACCATCACGCCACACGAGGCAGCTCGACTACAGTCAATCCCCGACTTCTGGGACCTCTCGGCCGCTAGAACGAGGAGCAGTTTGGCCCGTCTAATCGGCAATGCAGTGCCTCCTCCTTTGTGTGAGGCGATTGTGTTTGAAGTTCTCTCCCTATACCCAAGTCTAGTCCGCGGCGAAGCCGAGACTTTTCATACAAACGGACAACCCATGCCCCGAGCGTCCTCCCCCGAAGCACTTTCCAGGATGCGCTCCATTCGTCAGCGAGGAACCGCCGCCGAGTTGGCTGTCCGCCAGGAACTGGATTCCTTGAGGCTCGTCTATACAACCGATGAGCGTCCCGAGTCGTCGATACCCCGCCGAGCAGACATGGTGTTCCGAGACTCTCGGATTGCGGTATTCGTGGATGGTTGTTTCTGGCATGGGTGTCCTGTCCACTCCTCAAAGCCCAAGAGCAATTCTACCTGGTGGTCGAACAAGTTACGAGCTAATCGGGAACGAGACCGGGACACGGACTCTCGCCTCCGCGCTAAGGGATGGCGGGTGCTGAGGTTCTGGGAGCACGATGATCCATCGGCGGTTGCTCTGTCGGTTGCTTCTACTATCCAGAGCGCTTGGTCCAAGAGCCAGATATCCGTTTCCTTATGAGGAGAGCTCGCGGGCATGACGAACGGTACGAGGCAACATCAACCATGGGAGACGATTCTCGTTGCAGGGAAAGGTCCAGGTAGTCTTGTATGGGTTGCTCGTGAAGGACTCTTATCACGCCATGTCCAAGGATCCTATGTCGAGGTAGGTCTTAGCCTCGTAGACGAATCGGTCTTGGCGTTGGTCGATTTGGCGATTGGCCGGCGCTCCAACGTGACAATTGTGTATCCGTCGCCCGCAGGCGATGTGTCAGTGTTGCTCGCAGCTCAGATACTGATCATGGGTCTTCAAGGCCGCCGTAACTCACATTCCGTAGGAGTAGTGACAGCCGACACGACTACCGCGGCTCGGACATGGAGCCAGTTGAGCTTCGGGCGCCCAGGCGAGCGAGTCGCGATTAGCGAAGTCTTCCCTTGCCTGAGAGCAGGACCAAATGGCGAGTATCCTCGCAAACGCCGAGACTTCAAAGGCCTGATGGTAGGACGACAATTCTCGGACTGGCCGGTCGACATTGTCATCCGAGACCACCTAGCAGGACCTGCCCCTGGGACTCCTACGGTTCCCACAATCAACGTCCACGCCGATCCGTTGGAATCTTCCTTGCAAGATGCTTCTAGTGGTGGTGAGCCGATCTGGGGTTGGGGAGCGGGGGATGTAGCCATGCTGACCTCGACTCAACCCGAAGGTGCGCACCGCCGCTCACCGTTCTCCGTAGCCGAGGACCGGCTCACCACTATCGCCTCCGGGATACACCGGACGATTCGAGTCGCATACAACCAAGAGGCTGAATATTCTGCGAAGGCACTCAAGGACGATCTGCTTACGCTCCACCAGATGGCCGGGACCAGTCCCTCGGCACAACTGCTGCGAGGACTCAGGGTTGCCTGGCATCATCAGAGAACCCTCCAGGCACTACCCGTACGTCCGTCCCAATTCGATCGGTTTGCGGGGCTTCCGCCGATTGCTGCCCGGCCGACAGCTACATACGAACCGGAGATGCGCACATGGGCTCGCACTCTCGGCGGCGAGATAGGAGAGTTGGCCGAGATCATCGCCGCAGATTTGGCAGACCTCAGGGACGCCCTTGAGAAATCCCCTCCATTCATTACCGAGCTCTCTGAGGTAGCTGCCGGAGACGAAGAGGCACTCATCGTTGTTCCCAACGGCACGGCGGCTCGGGCGCTGCTGGACGAACTAGATGGGGATGTAAAGCGCGGCAACTCCGGTCGCTGCGAAGTCGTCTCCATGCGCAGTTTACATCGCATAGGTACGTGGAGAAGGGCATTCTTCGTTGGAATGCCGCCCCGATGGCACTGGCATCGTCTGGACTCGGGTCTCGCTGCGGAACTGCATCTCCTAGTGTTAGGAGACGCCGAAGCGGCGTTGAGTTGCCGCTCGCTTGCAGCACTCCATGAAGCTCGGAATGGATGGGCCAGCACCAGCATGAGAAGATATGCATGGACACGACTCACAGGTGCTACTCCACCGCCGGACCCTCAGAATCGGATCCAGGTACTCAGCGAACCTGAGGTGGTGGGCGCTCATGAATTCATACCGGCACCGGACCCTTTCGAGGCTTTTGAACCATTGCTTGTCTCAGTCCCTCTATTCGGTGAGGAAGGCCCCAGCGAGACGCTTGCGGCTGAGGGAGAAGATGGTCACTGGCATACGGAAGTGGAGGCCGTCGAAGTCAATACAGACTCGGGAATCATTCTCCTACCCGTGGATCGTGCAGTGGATGTGCGGGCAGGCAACAGATTGGATGAGGTTCGAGCAGATCGATTGGTCCCAGGTATGTTCTTGCTAATAAACCGCAGTGCTGGAAGGGTCGGCCTGCTTGATGCGGTAGCGGAGCAGCTACGCAGTCACCGTCCTGACCTATATGCGGCGAATCTGATCATTAGAGACCTGCGTGCGTCCATTCGTGAGAGTTTTCTTCGGTCAGGAATCAGCGTGGTTGACCTCTACGAGAGGCTCGTCGCTCTCGGTTTCGCCAAGACTTACCAGGCAGCCCGAGGATATGTGGTCGACGGTGGGCCGTTGGCACCCAGGGACTTGTCGGACCTAAGGAGACTAAACACGAGTCTAAGCATAGGCTACGATGACCGAAGAATTACAGAGGTGTTCACCGCTGTTCAGAGAGAGCGCACTTTTCGGAGGGCGACCGGAAGGGCCCTGGCCACAGCAGCGCGCAGCACGGTCCTGATGCCTGATGCCGACCTAGTTGACGCCGACACTGGATTGTCTGTGGCTGACCTGCAGGAATTGATACTTGAAGCAAAGGTTCTTGCAGTTCGGCACTGTGAAGCGCCTGTATCCTTGAGCGAAACCGGCCTATTGTTGGGAGCGTGAGAGCATGACGTCTATTGTCCAAGAACACGAAGAACGTTTCTTGGGATGGCTTCTTGAGAATGTAATCCGAGAGGCGCGAGGTGATCTTTACCAGAGGCTGACGGTTGGCCCAGAGGGCAGATTCTGGCTTGGTCGCCTCGCTCCCGAAATCGTTGTACAGCAAAGTCCCCTCGGCGAACGGGCAGAGCGCCTTTTCCCCTGTGCCCTAGGGATTCGAGTGAGACCGTCCGAACTCGATGGTCGTACCCTGCACTGCACCGCCCGCATGGCTGGTTGGAGAGAGATTGCCGACCACCGCGATGGCCCAGACGATTATAAGTGGGAAAAGACCACCACTGTGGAGGTCACGGTGGACTTCCCAGCTCCTAAGCGACCAGATGAAGTGTCAAAGGCCGGTCGGTTGGAGTTCGCTCAGGCGTTCACATCTGCTTCCGCGGACGGGCTAGCAGCTGAAGTTCAGGCTGAGATCGAAATCGGCCAGCAAGGCCCCGAGCTCGTAGTGACGGTCGTCAATATCTCACCGGAAGAGATTCAAGGACTCGACACCAATCTGTATGAGGTTCGACTCTCGGTAGACGTAGGCCCTACAGTCCCGTTCTCTCTTGATGCTCTTCCCGACTCATTCAGGTACGACCGCCTTGTGGCTGCATATGGCATAAACGGAGGAGTCGACCGAAGGGCTGCCACTAATGTCTTCTCAACATCCGATTACGCGCAGGGGAATCAGTATAGGCCGACCTATTGGGACGACTCATCGATTCCCAGCCAGCCCGACCTGACATTTGTTGGGTTGGCCAGAGATCCACTGCCGAGACTGCGGTCTCTGCTCACAGATCTAGAGAGGTGGACCGCGCAGAATTGGAATGTCGGAGTATTGAAGGTGCGTGCAGACCAAGAGGTTTGGTCATCTGACATGATGGAACTGGCCCGATCCGAAGCCGACCGTGCACGCCAAGAAGTCGATCGCCTGCGCGTTGGAATTGGCCTGATGGAGACCGATGGCGAGTTGCGTCGCGCATTTTCGTTGGCAAACGAGGCATTCGGGAACACTGTATCTATCGATTACGACTCATGGCGACCGTTCCAACTGGGCTTTGTGATTGCCAACATTGCTTCACTCTCTCCCACTACTGCTGAGGCTGAGAGACAAATTTTGGACACCCTCTGGTTTGCCACGGGTGGAGGGAAGACAGAGACTTACCTTCTCTTCACGCTGATAGCAGCCTTCTTCGATAGGCTGCGAGGAAAGAAGCACGGCATCTCTTCATGGGGTCGATTCCCACTAAGGATGCTATCCCTTCAACAAACCCAGCGATTTGCGGATGTTCTCGCTGCGGCCGAGCTGATAAGGCAGCGTGAGGAACTTCAAGGTGATCGTTTTGCCCTTGGCTTTTTCGTTGGCGCAGCTGGCAGTCCGAATCGCATCGCCAAGCAAGAGGACAATAGATCTCTAGGCGGTGTGACCAACGTCGGATTACGCGATCATGAAGAACTAGGCAAGTACCAAATTCTGATCCACTGCCCATTCTGCGCAACGTCAAAGCTTGAGGTCCTATTCGACGAAGCCAAGTGGGCACTTGAGCACAACTGCACTAACCCCAGTTGTCCCTGGGGGCAGCGACCTCTACCGTTCTTTATCGTCGATGACGAGATCTACCGGTGGCTTCCTACTGTCGTCCTCGGAACTTTGGACAAGGCAGCCAACGTCTCAAGGCAGGCGGCGATGCGAGGATTCTATGGATCTCCCGCAGGTTACTGTCCTGTTCCAGGCCATGGCTTCACTTACGCCCCTCGAGTCCACTCGCCAAGAGGTTGTCTGTATCCAGGGTGCCGTGAACAACCACTGAGCCTTCCACAAGGGCACAACTTGTTCGGACCTACGGTCCGGATGCAAGACGAGTTGCATCTCCTGAGAGATAGCCTTGGGTCAATCGATTCTCACTATGAGTCACTTCTGGATGACCTCCAAGTCTACTGGGGTAGCCGGCCTAAGCTCATAGCTTCCTCGGCTACTCTTGCGGGGCACTCACAACAGGCCCGCGCTCTCTATCGTCGCGAGGGTCGCATGTTCCCGATTCCAGGACCGCAGTCCACCCGTTCATTTTGGGTCCAAGATTCGGACCGACTGGCACGACGTTATATCGGGCTAGCGCCCCAAGGTGTGACGCTCGAGTATGCCAACGACCAACTCACGACAACCATGCAGGAAGCGGTGAGGCGAGCTCTAAGGGAACCAAGCCAAGTAGCCATGGAAGCTGATGTTCCCGAGCAGGCTATCCAGGACCTTGTCGAGGCCTACGGAATTGGGGTCGTATACGGCTCCACTCTCAAAGACGTCGAAGCGGCAGCCCGATCCTTTGAGGCCCAGATACCACTCGACGACCTCAACTCCGAGACCCTGACTGGCAGAACGCCCTTAGACGAGGTCAGAATGATCATCGAGCGCGTCAAGAATCCAGAAACAGCTTTCCCTGACCGAATCCACCTGATTGCTGCGTCGTCAATGCTGTCACACGGCGTCGACCTGGACAGGTTGAACGTAATGGTCATGCTGGGCCTCCCTCTTTCGACAGCCGAATTCATTCAAACGACCGCAAGAGTAGGCAGAGCTCACCCAGGCCTCGTCTTCGTCATGCACAAGATTGTACGGGAGCGCGATGCTGCAATCTTCAAGACGTTCCCATCGTTCATCAAGCACATGGACCGCCTTGTCGATCCCGTTCCGATTACGTCCAAGAGCAGGCGCGTGTTGGAACTGACTTTCTCAGGCATGGAAATGGGCAGAATCCAGGGGATCCATGAGCCTGCTGCCCTGGCGAGAGGGCTTAGGCCATTGACCACAGTCCGTGGGTTGAGGCAGGCATTCACTCAGCTTCAAATCAATGAGTCCGATGAACTACACGCTATGATCCGCGCACTTGGATTTGAGGGAGCCCTAGACTCCAAGCTGCGCCAAGATATGGAGCAGTACTTCCGGGAATTCTACCGTGCCTTGAACGATCCAGCGGATAGCGCCCAGTGGCCATCGGACCTTTTTCCTGGCGGAGGACCAATGCTGTCACTGAGAGACGTAGAGAAGCAAATTCCCGTCTATTCCCGAGGTGGTCGATGAGAGTTGAGCGAGGAGCTTCCCAGATTCTATTCGGACTGTTGCCGGCTCAGACTGTCGACCTAGAAGGGGGCGTGTGGCAGGTAAGTCGTTGGGCTGACCCGGTACATATTCCGATTGACCAGACGACTGTACGAGACGCACTCATCCAGGCAATCGCCCCGTGGCAAGCATCCCAGAATGATGGTGGCGTGTCAGCCGAGTTACACGGACACGCTCCAATTCAAGCCGTGGCGGTCAATGAGGATCGCGGCGTAGTAGTAGAACCGTTCCCAAAGCAATGGCGTTGTCGGCAATGCAATCGTATTGCAACTTCGTCGAGCCGGCCTTGCCAATGCGGGGCCGGGAGATTCGCCCAGATGCAGTTCGTCGCCTTCCACAAGTGCGGCCGCATACAGGAACCACGCCTTCAACGATGCCCAACACACCGCCAAGTTGCCGTGCGCCTCCCTGGGACAGCTGCCGCACGCGAGCTCTATTTCTTTTGCCCGATCTGCGACCGGCGACTCTCCAACGGGTTCCCATTCCAACCCTGTGAGTGCGGAACGCGAGAGGGAATGACCCGGAACGTGCACCGCGCTGGAACAGTGTTTGCGCCCCATTACACGGTCTTGGTGAACCCCCCTGACCCTGCCGAGGCAGCGAGGCTCAGAGCGACTGGCGGAGGTGCTCGGGCACTCGACTGGGTATTGGATGGATTGGGAGGAGCCGGACCTGGCGAGGGACAGCAAACTGTGCAGGGTTTTGAAGAAGCTTTGCTTCGGCAAGGCTTGTCACCCGATTTCGCAAGGGAGATGGCTCACCGTGCTCTTGAACGTGGAGAAGTGGAGCACGGTGCTACTGACACGCCTCTAGACCTCCCTAGCAACGTGCGCATCCGGGCGCAGGAGGAGGCCATTAGCCTGTCTTCAGCACTTGAGAAGGGGCGCGTTCGTGTTCAAGACATGGTTGACGATTCGGAACCTCCGCTGAGGACGCTCTATGAGACAGCCTATCGTAGTCGAACCGTTCGCGCTGGCCTTGCCAACGTAGAGCTTCTTACCGACTTCCCGGTAACCACTTTAGCCTTCGGCTTCACGCGGGAGGGTCGGGATCCCGCGACTTCTACACTTGTGCCCTTCAGAGAACGTGGAGTAATTCAGGCCTACGGTCTACAGGCTCACACCGAAGCGCTCCTCTTTCAACTTGATCCTGTCCTAGTTGCCAGCCATCTTCGCAGGCGTGGTTTTCAGGTGCCACAGACCACAGATGCAAGGATGGCAAGAGTCGAGTTGTTGCGGACAATGGAGATTCCACGTCCCACCGACGAACTGTTCCAACCCTTGGGTTCCGCAGTGGTTACGCTACTCCATTCTTATGGACACCGGCTCATTCGTTCTCTAGCTGCTGCTGCCGGAATCGAGCGAGACGGGTTGTCGGAATACCTACTGCCTCATCACCTTTCGGTGATCGTCTACGCGGCGTCCAGAGGAGAGTTCGTCTTGGGTGGACTTCAGTCGGTCTTTGAGACAGGGCTGGATACCGTTTTGAATCTGTTCGTTCACGGTGAATCTCGCTGCCCTCTGGACCCCGGCTGCCGAGCAGGTGGTGGTGCGTGTATGGCTTGTATCCACCTTGGTGAACCATCTTGTCGGTGGTTCAACCGCTTCCTCGACCGCAGGGTGCTGTTCGGAGAAGACGGGTTCTTGTCCGAGGCGACTGATGCATGATTCCGAGTTATTCGGCGGGGTGCTCTACACTGCAACGGATGTCGTCGCAGCAGCAGGCGTATTGGCTGAGCTGCTCAAGAAGCCCACAACTGACCGTGCGATCGCCATTCAGGCAGGCCTAGATCCCACTTTAGTCGATTCGCTGCGGGTGCTGGAACTTTCGGACCCAGTTGCCATCGATCATGCTTGTGCGTTGGGGGCTGCGTGGATTCTCGGCAGAAGGTCTATTCCTACGGGACACACGTGGGAAGCGGTTGCCAGCCTTCCCGTCCGCCTGCCATTGCTTGATAGTCTTCACCGAACCACTGCCGAGACTCTAATCGGGCTGGCCAACAAGGCTGAAATAAGACTGCGTATGGCAGCTCCGTACATGGACGAGCAAGGAGTAGGCTACCTTACCGACAGCATTGTCGCAGCAACGTTGAGGCAGGTAGCAATCGAACGGATCCGACCGGCGCAAGGGAAACGAGAGCACGCGTCCATCGCTTCTCTCCACCATTCCGTACGGAAGAAGGGAGACCCCGCCCGCTTTACGCTGCTCGACACCATCGAAGGAGGACCATTCCCTCATCTGAAGGTCATGACGGTGGATGGGGTAGCAGCATACGTAGGCAGCGCAAACTTGACCGCTGCCGCGCTTGAAGGGCGCAACCTAGAACTAGGAGTACTCGTACACGGAAAGCAGGTTGAGGCAATTGACGAGTTCTTGGACATGTATACAGGAAGGGGCACTTCGTAGACGGCGAACGACGCCGTGCAGAAGGCGCACTTACTCCTTGGTCACGAAAGATGGCGCCAGGAAGAAGCCCAAGCGAGGGAGTGTCTGATCGTGCGAAGCTTCACATATGCAGAATTGCCGGGTGCTGATCTGATCGTCGACGCCGTTTACGAGGGTGAGCACGGGGGACAGTTATCAGGTGAAGCATTGTCCCACCTACTCCCTGGCGTCGGCAACCAAGGTGGCTTTCGATCGTCCGGCCGTGGTATGGACAAGAGATTCGTAGTTCTCTTCACGAGTGGAGAGGATAAGGACTGGCCGGATCTCCTGGACACGAGCACGGGACGCTTCATATATTACGGCGACAACAAGAGACCTGGACATGAACTACACGTAACTCAACGCAGAGGCAACAGAATTCTCCGCCACGTTTTCGATCTGCTCCACGATAGTCCTCCCCAGCGACATCGGATTCCTCCTTTTCTGATCTTTGAGAAGTATTGGACTAATGTCAGCGCTCGCTCCTTCCAGTTCAGGGGATTGGCAGCTCCAGGATTCACGGGGGTGCCAACGACAGAAGACTTGGTTGCCATTTGGAAAACAACAGATGGTCAGAGGTTTCAGAATTATCGTGCCGTCTTCACCATCCTAGACGCCCCTCAGATAAGCAGAGCATGGATAGACGACCTCAAGAAAGGAACACCTGACTCTCCTCATGCACCGGAGGCCTGGCACGAGTGGGTCGCAAGAGGAGATTACAGGGTCTTGGCTGCCGAGAGTACGGCGGTCGTCCGTCGCCAAGAGGCGCAATTACCGAATACAGAGACGAAGGCCGCCATTCTTGAAACCGTGTGGCAACACTTCAAAGACGCGCCCCGTAACTTTGAGAGGTTTGCCGCCCGACTGTTCACAATGCATGACCCTAGAGTCGTCATCGATGAGGTCACACGCTATGTTGGCGATGGAGGACGGGACGCTGTCGGTAGGTACTTACTAGGCCTCAGCGACGATCCGGTCTATGTCGAGTTCTCACTTGAAGCGAAGTGCTATCGACCGCCATTGAACGGCCAGGGTGCTAACAGCGTGGGTGTGAAAGACGTGTCTCGTCTGATTTCGCGCATCCGTCATAGACAGTTCGGCGTTTTGGTAACGACGTCGGTAGTAGCGCGTCAGGCTTATGAAGAGGTGCGCGAGGACCGTCATCCCATCATCTTCATTTGTGGCAAAGATATCGCCGACATATTGACAATCAGAGGGTTGAACACTCCCACGTTGGTTAAGGAGATGTTGGCGAATGAGTTTCCGTCATGAGAGGAACAGAAATCGCTAGCGATACATATGCGGAGTACCTGTAAGCCCGAATCCACCGAAGGAGGGCGTCGGGTTAGCGTCCTGAAGCAGCAAGAAGGTGCTCCTGTGCTTCTGGGATAATGGTTTTGTAGCAAAAAACAGACCCTGGAAAAGGAGCACCCAATAGATGCTGCCACGCAACCACCCCGACCGAATCCAAATCACCTTCGACGACCGCCGCTTGGTGGCCAATGCCGGGCTGCTCCTTCCGGCCACCCTGGCGCGGCACCTCGGCCTGCCCGAACTCGTCCGGCAGCGCCTCGACCTGGGCGATGCCCCGGGGCGGGCGAACACGAGCGACAAGATGATGACGCTGGTGGCGTCTGCGCTGGCTGGGGGCGACTGCATTGACGACGCCGATGTGTTGCGCACCGGGGGGACGGCCAGCACCCTGGGCGGCACGGTGAAGGCGCCATCCACCCTGGGCACCTTCCTGCGCAGCTTCCGGTGGGGCCACGTCCGTCAACTCGACCGGGTGAGCCGCGAGTTGCTGGCCCGGGCTTGGCAGGCCGGGGCGGGACCCGGCGACGGGCCCCTGACCATTGACCTGGACTCCACCATCTGCGAGACCTACGGACTGGCCAAGGAGGGCGCACGCCACCACGGCTATACCGGCAAGCGGGGCTATCACCCGCTGTTGGCCGTCGCCGCCGGCACAGGCGACGTGCTGATGGCCCGGCTGCGCGAGGGCCGGGCCAACACCGCTCGCGGCGCCGCCCACTTCCTGCGTGAAACGGTGAGCCGGGTTCGCTACGGCGGGGCCAGCGGGCAGCTCACCATGCGTGCCGACAGCGGCTTCTATACCCACGCCGTGGTCGCCGTCTGCCGCCGGATCAATGTCCGCTACTCCATCACCATCCGCCAGCACAAAAGCCTGCACAATCTCATCGAGGCGATACCCGAAGATGCCTGGACGCCGATTCCTTACTGGATGGACGGTGCCGCCGATGTGGCCGAGATCACCTGCACCCCCTTCCAGGCCGAGGCAGACGCCGCGCCGGTACGGCTCATCGTCCGGCGGGTGAAGCCGACGCCCGGTTCCCAACTGGCCCTCTTCGCCAAATACAGTTATCACGGCTTCATCACCGACCGGGACGGGGAGTTGCTCGAACTGGAGGCTGACCATCGCCGCCACGCCGAGATCGAGAATGCCATACGCGACCTCAAGTACGGCGTCGGGCTGAACCATCTCCCCTCGGGCCGCTTCGCCGCCAACGGCGCCTGGCTGGCCGTCCAGACGATGGCCCACAACCTGGCCCGCTGGACGGCGCGGATCGGTCTGGGAGAGCGGATAGCCACCACCAAGACCCTCCGGCGGCGGTTCTTCTCCCTAGCCGGACGGCTCACCCGCTCGGCACGCCGGTTGACCCTGCATCTTCCGGATCGCTGGCCTTGGGCTGAGAAGTTCAGCCGCGCCTTGGCCCGGCTGCGAGCCATTCCACTCCCGGCCTGACGGCACCGTCGGCGACCCACCCACCGGACAACCGAAGATCCCCGCAGACTCGCGCCAGCCCGGTCCGAGAGAGTTCCCTGCTGCGTATTCTCTCGCCATCCCCCGCATCGCAGCTCCCGCAGACGGCCATAGGGGCCCCTGTGCGGCGATGAAGACCGTCCGCCGACCTCCCTACCCCAAATGGAACCCAGGCTATTTCCCCTGTAGCTCCCTCACCCCCCCTTCCGCTTTCCTCACGCCGTCCATCGGTGTCCTTCGGTGGATTCGGGGTAAGGCGAAAAGCTCGACCGCCCTGATACGTAGCAAGCCATGAGTTGGAGCGGAAGGAGTTGGTGCCCGGTGTGAGTGGGTGTGATCTAAGCGCCAACACGGTTGCTGGAGGACCACAAAGCCGAGGCCTGCCTGTGGGGCGAGTGGAAGTGCACGTGACCTGAGAGCGGCAGCTCAAGCCGACCGGGGGCGGTACTCTAGTAATCTAGGAAGCTTATAGAGCCAGCCACAATTCAAAGATGGTTCTGCCTACCGTCAACTTAGGCCCACCAGACTTGACGAAATCAAGAACTTTCGTGCTCAGGTTTAGGCTGGCGCTATAGCAGGGCTGCCCCCAATGCTTTGGCGTAGTTGCGCACGCCCCCCCTTGATTATCAGAATCCGTTATACTCACCAATGGTCAGGCGAATGTGGTAGTGGGTCGGTTACGTCTATCTGAACCCTACAACTGAGAAGGAAGAGCAGAAGCACACGTGGGTAGTCAAGCACGACAGCCTGATCTTCGGTTCTGGATGGTACAAGAGACAACAGAACCGTACCTCGTGTTCATCGATGGCGGAGCAGGCCGGACAGCGACCATGTTCGACAGGCTTCCGCAGAGCACCGACCACTTAACACTCCACCGGGGTGAACGATATCCACGCCGAGACATTCAGCATAGAGGCAAACTTCCTGACAGGCCGGTAGACCGGCAGCAGGGCAATCGTTGTTGATCAGAGGGTGACGATGTATCACATGAAATGTATTGAGGAGACGAATCTCCTTTGCATTCAACCCGTTCATCCTGGTTGGCAATGGCATCAGCCTGAGGAGGAGGAAAGGTGTTCAAGATCGATAAGTTCCGTTTAGTGGTAGTTGCTCTGCTTGCCGTTTTGACTGTGGCAGTGGCCGCTTGCGACAGTGAACCCGAAAAGGCGCCTGATCCGTTGATTGTCGGCCACCTCAACGCCTTCACCGGGTCGCTGTCCTACTTCGGCGAGTCCCACTCAAACAGCATCGGCCTGGCGGCGGACCACATCAACCGTGCTGGCGGCATCCAGGGCGGCTCCGTGGTCTTGGTTCACCGCGACACCGCGGTGAACCCGGTCCAGGGCGTGTCCGCGGCTGAGGAGCTGGTGAATGCCCAGGGAGTGGTGGCGATCGTGGGGGCGTTGGCGAGCGGTGTAACCATACCTGTCGCCACTTCGGTGACCGTCCCCAACGGCGTGCTGCAAGTTTCCGGCGCATCGACCGCGCCCACCATAACCGTGCTGGAAGATAACGATTTCCTGTTCCGTACTTCACTGTCCGACGCCTCTCAGGGCGTGGTTCTGGCGGATTTGGCCAAGGAGTTGGGCTACGAGAGCGCGGGCATCCTGTACATCAATAACGCATATGGGGAAGGGTTGGCGGCCCAGTTCACGGAATCGTTTACCGCATTGGGTGGCACGGTAATCGCTTCGGTGCCTCACGAAGATAGCCAACCTACCTTCGTTTCCGAGTTGGAGAAGGCCACCGAAGGCGACCCTGACGTCCTGATCGCTATCAGCTACCAGCAGGCCGAGGTTTACCTACGCGAGGCCCTGGAAGGCGGTTATGCGGACACCTTCTTGTTCGTGGACGGCACCAGGATCCCCGAATCTTTCGCAGTCATCGGCTGGGACCTTCTGGAAGGCAGCTATGGCACCGGGCCGGGCTTCGAGGCCAACCCGTCAACCCAGGCGTTCATTGACTCCTATATGAGGACCTACGACATGGAGCCTGAGCATCCCTTCATGAACGAAACCTACGACGCGATGATCCTTATCGGCTTGGCTGCGGCCAAGGCCGGGACCACCACGGACTCTGCCGCTATTCGCGACGCCCTCCGGGACGTGGCCAATCCCCCCGGCGAGGTGGTGAGGCCCGGAGAGGAGGGCATCAAGCGGGCCATGGAGCTGATCGCCGATGGCAAGGACATTAACTACGAGGGAGCTGCGGGCTCGGTTGACTTGGACGAGAACGGTGACGTCATCACAGGCCACATCGAAGTGTGGAAGATCGAAGGCGGCGAGATCGTTTCGGATCGCCAAGTGCCGGTTGACTTGGGCCAATAAATCCAGCGCGGGCCGAAACTAGACTCCTAGCGATTGCGCCGGGACGCTGAGAGCGGATTCTCGGCGACCCGGCGCATGTTATTCGACGTGAGCACATCGCCACGGATCAAGAGAGTTTGACCATCGTAGCATTCGCCACACCTAGCCAGGAGCGTCTGGAGGGAACCCGCGTCGGGCGACATGGCGCTGCTCACCCAGGATGCCGCTGGGGCGCAGCAGGATCACCGCCACGATGAGCGCGCCTATCAAGAAGAGCCGGAAGCTGGGATCGGAAAGTATGCCGGGCAGGGACTGCGTGCCAGTCCAGATTCCCCACACCACGAACGCTCCCAGGATTGCCCCCTTGTTGTTGGCGGAGCCGCCCACCATCAGCATGGCCCAGATCACGAAGGTAGCGAGCAGCGGGTCGAAGGTTAGCGGGGAGAGAAAGCGGATGTGGTGGGCATAAAGCGCGCCGCCGATACCCATGATCATCGCGCCCATGATGAACGCCTGGAGCTTGAACTTGAATACATCCTTACCGCTGGCTTCGGCGGCCGTCTCGTCCTCGCGAATGGCCCTCAGCACCCGTCCCCAGGGAGAGTTGACCGCCTGTTGCACCGCCAGATAGAGCGCCGCCAGCGTGACGATCACTACCGCTAGATACAGGTAGTTGTAGATGTCCGGCGCTATCCAGTCGCCCAGAAACTTTGGGATTCTGTACAGCCCCTTGGAGCCGTTGGCCAGCCACTTTTCGTTCAGGAATAAGAGGCGTACCGTCTCGGCGATTCCCAGCGTGGCTATCGCCAGATAATCGTCGCGCAGCCGCAGAGCAACGTAGCCAATGACCAGCGCAAACACTCCGCAGCACAATGCTGCCGCCACCAGTCCAAAGACGAACCAGACGTCGATGCCCAAGTCCAGATAGCTCAGACTGGACCAGTTGCCGCCGAACTTGAAGTCCTCGAACAGCGTCGGGTCCGGCGACGAGGTGGTCAACAGCGCCGATGCGTAGGCGCCCAGCGCAAAAAATCCGGCGATTCCGATGTTGAATAGCCCGGTGAACCCCCAATGAACGTTCAGCCCCAGGGAGAAGACGGAATAGATGCCCGCCATGATGGCAAATCCCACCAGGTAATCGAGGATGCCGATTACTTCCAATTCAGCTCCGTGCTCCTCCCAAAATTCCGCGCGGCCGCACCAGCAGCACCATAATCATCAGCGCGAAGGCTACCGCGGGTTTGTAGCTGGGGTTGATCCATTGAGTCGAAACTTCAGACGTTACTCCGATAACGAAGGCACCCACCAGCGCGCCGTATGGGCTTCCGATGCCTCCCAGGATTACGGCGGCGAACAGAGGGATGAGGAACTTCCAGCCCATTATGGGCAGCATGTTCGCCTGAAATACGGCCAGCAGGATGCCAGCGGTGGCGGCCAACGCCGCGCCCATTCCCCAAGTCCACCATATGACACGCTGGGTACCGATGCCGCTGACCAGGGCTAGGTCGGGGTTGTCCGCTGTGGCGCGCATGGCCTTACCCATTTTGCTGCGGCTCAGCACCAGATACAACGCCACCACGAGGATGACGGCCACGATGGCGATGAAGATAGCGTCCGGCGGTATCCGCACGTCCATGGGTAGATGAAACACCTGCCGGGTCTCCCTCGGCAAGCGCTGGACATCTCCTCCCCAAATCAGCTGCACCAACCCGCGCAGCGCGATGGCTACTCCCAGCGAGGCCATTGAAACCACTACGGCGTTCACGCCTCGGTTCCGCAGCCGACGGTACACTACCACGTCCAGAGCGATCGCCGCCGCGGCGATGACCGCCGCCGCTATCGGCAAGGCAATGAGCAGAGGGTAGCCGAATGTGAATGGCCCCAGACCCTCGCCCTCAACTCCAATCTTCGGAAGCAGGCTGCCGATAATGAACAGCGCGGCGTACGCTCCCAAGGTCATATAGTCGCCGTGAGCGATGTTGGCGAAATTGAGGATGCCGTAGATCAGGGTCAAGCCGATAGCGCCTAGGGCGATGATGGCCCCGAGGAAAATGCCGTTGACCACCAGCCCCATCTTGACGAAAGGCAGGAAGCCAATGGCCAGCGCCGCCAACACTATGACGGCAGTGGTGTGCGCTGGCGTCCAGCCCGAGCCGATTTGTCGGGCGGTATCGCGCAGGGTAGTCATCTCTGACTTTCTGAGCGCACGTCTTGATTAGCCTCCTAGGTACAGACTGGCTACTTGCGGGTTGTCCAGCAGGTCAGGGCCGGTGTCGTCCAGCCGGTTTTCCCCCGCAACCAGAACGTAGCCTCGGTGCGACATTCGCAGCGCTTCGCGGGCGTTTTGCTCTACCAGCAGCACGGCTACGCCGCTTCGATTAATGTCCCTGATGCGCTCGAAGACCAGGCCCATCATCTCTGGAGAGAGCCCGGCGGAGGGTTCGTCCAGCAGTATCAGCGCAGGGTCCAGCATCAGCGCGCGGGCGAGGGCCAGCATCTGGCGCTGGCCACCCGACAGGGTTCCCGCCATGCGGCCCGGCCGCATGGCAAGGTCTGGGAAGATTTCGAACATCTCGTCGATGCGTCCCCGGTAGTCGTCGCGACGGATGAAAGCGCCCATATCCAGGTTCTCCCGGATGCTCAGTGAAGGAAAGACGTTGCCGGTTTGGGGGACATAGGACAAGCCAGTGCGCACCGCCTGATCCGGTTGAATCCCAGATATGTCCTCGCCCCGGAACATGATGCTGCCCGATCGCATCCGAATCAGACCTACAATGGCCTTCATCAAGGTGGATTTCCCGCAGCCGTTGGGGCCGATGATCGTGACGACCTCGCCCATGCCCACGGTAATAGACACACCGTGCAGTATCTCGGTCTCTCCATACCCGGCCACGACACCGGAGGCATCAAGCAGCGTCACCGGCTGAGCCTCCTAGATATGCTTCCAGCACCTGCGGGTTTTGCCGCACCTGTCGCGGCGTTCCTTCCGCAATTACGGCACCGTTGGCCATGACGATAATCGGGTCGCACATGGTCATGACGAATCTCATGTCGTGCTCAATGATTACGAACGTGATGTCCCGCTCGACGCTGGCCAGAAGTATGTTCTGCGAGATGCTTTGAAGCAGCGTACGGTTGACTCCGGCGGCGGGTTCGTCCAATAGCACCATCTTGGGCTTGGCCATGAGGACGCGCGCTAGCTCCAGCAGCTTCTTCTGGCCGCCGGACAGATTCCCGGCGTACTCGTCGGCCAGGTGAGATAGGGTGAGCAGCTCCAAGACTTCCATCGCCTGTACCTCGATCTGGCGCTCCTCACGGGCCACTTTCCGGGGCATCAACCAAGATGCCCAGATGTGTTCGCCCGTCTGTGGAGCGGGTACCAGGATAAGGTTTTCCAGCACCGTCATGCGCTTCATCTCCCTAGGGATCTGGAAGGTGCGCACAAGGCCCAGACCGAAAGTCTGGTGCATTCCCATCTTGTCGATGCGCCGGCCGTCGAAGATGACTTGCCCGCTGGTCGGAGACATCGCGCCGGAAACCAGGTTGAACAAAGTCGTCTTGCCCGCCCCATTAGGGCCGATTATCCCCGTGATCGCGCCCCGCTTGATCCGCAGGGAGCAATGGTCAACGGCCCGCACTCCGCCGAAGTCCTTCACCAGGTCGTGAACCTCAAGGATAGGCGCTGTGTTCGTCAAACTGCCTCCATGCTATGGGCGGCCGGTACGGAAGTGCCGCCGGTTTCCGACATTTCCTTCTTTAGAACTCTGGTAGCTGAGAGGTGCCAATGCCTCTGCCACGATCCTTGAGCCGACGTGCCTGCAACAATGGTGACCAGTTGGCGCTTGCAACTCCCTGCTGTGCCGCTCCAGCGTCAGTGCTTCTACGGTAGATAATAATGGAATCGAGCGGCCAACGCATCCATAATTTTGGGGCAGACAGAGGTGGTCTCGTTTGTCTGAACAGCGCTGCCCGGTTTGATAAGTGGAATCGCGCTGCCGTGCGTTAGGCCGCCGCGGACTCGGCAGGCGCTCTGTCAAAGAACTGGTCCGGCGTCATTCCCCCAAGGCTCGAATGGGGCCGTCCGGCATTGTAAAACTCGAAGTACCGCCCGAGTCCAGTTCTGGCTTCCGGGACCGATTCGTAGGCTCTCAGGTACACCTCCTCGTACTTGACGCTCTTCCACAGTCGTTCGACGAACACATTATCCTTCCAGCTTCCCTTCCCGTCCATGCTGATCTGGATCCCATTGGCTTTCAGCAGGCCGGTGAAGGCATCACTTGTGAACTGGCTTCCCTGATCTGTGTTGAATATCTCCGGCGCGCCGTGGCGTCCCAGGGATTCTTCGAGCGCCTTCACGCAGAAGTCTGTGTCCATTGTGACCGATACCCGCCAGGCCAGCACCTTGCGGCTATGCCAGTCCATCACTGCGGCTAGGTACACGAACCCCCTAGCCATCGGAATGTACGTGATATCCATTGCCCACACCTGGTTGGGCCTGCTCACCTCAAGCCCGCGCAGCAGGTACGGATACACCGTATGGCCGGGCCGTCGCCGGCTGGTGTTGGGCTTGCGGTACAGCGCCTCGATGCCCATCCGCCGCATCAGTGTGGCGATGTGTCTACGCCCGGAGGAGAGTCCCTCCTGGCGGAGCAGGCCTCGCATCATCCTACTGCCTGCAAACGGATACTCAAGGTGCAGCTCATCGATACGGCGCATCAGCCCGAGACCGGCTTCGCCCACCGACCGTGGCCGGTAGTAGATGCTCCCGCGGCTGATGCCCACTGCCTTTGCCTGGCGGGCGAGAGGCAGCTTGTGATCGCGGTCGATCATCGCCTTGCGCCCGGCAATCCCGCCTTCGTGAGCGCGGCCTCTAAAAAATCGTTCTCCAACGCAAGCTCACCGATCTTAGCGTGAAGGACCTTCATATCTACCGGCTTTTCAGCCTGCCCTGTCCCGGCGCCAAATAACTGCGCCGCCCGATCCAGCAACTGGGTCTTCCATTGCGTGATCTGGTTCGGGTGCACATCGAACTGGCTTGCCAGCTCCGAAAGTGTCCGGTCGCCGCGCACTGCGGCAAGAGCCACCTTCGCCTTGAACTCTGCCGAGTGGTTACGGCGGGGTCGTCTGCTCATCTCTCGCTCCTGTCTCCGAGAGCACTATCATGCCCTCAATCAGGCAGCGATTCCACTTATCCCCCTGTTCAGATTTCCGGAGCCACTTCTCTACCTGAGTCCCTGTCCCACCGCCCCACACCACGTCGCTGGTAGGCGTTGTGTGGACCTAGTGACCTTACCCCGAAGTTAGTATCATTGGCTAGTAGAGTCCAGCCATAGAGCCAGCAAACTCTTTGGACGTTTTACCCTTCAGAGAACTGTGGGGCAGTAGAGTCCCAGGAAGTGGTGTAACAAGAGTAGAGGGTCTGGATGAAGAGAGACCACCACGTCATCCTTAGTGGGCAAAGACGAGCCTGAGAAAGGAGGACAACGGTGGTCAAGGAAAGGATGGACCTGCTTGAGCTAATGCGCAAGAGGGGAGTCGACGGTGACGTGGACTTTCTACGAGAGGCACTGAGAGTGCTGGTCGAGGAGATCATGGAGGCTGATGTGTCATCGAGGACCGGTGCTGGGTATGGAGAACGCAACCCTGAGCGGGTGACCCAGCGCAACGGGTACCGGTCTCGAGCATGGGACACTCGCGTAGGGACAATGGAGTTGCAGATACCCAAGCTGAGGGAGGGGAGCTACTTCCCGAGCCTATTGGAGCCACGGCGTCGCAGCGAGCGAGCTCTGCTGGCGGTGATCCAGCAGGCGTATGTGGAGGGTGTATCGACGAGGCGAGTGGATGATCTGGTCAAGGCTCTTGGGTGCGAGGGTATCTCAAAGAGCCAAGTGTCGCGTATCTGCCAGGAGCTGGACGGGGTGGTGGAGAGCTTCCTGGGTCGGCCGCTAGATGGGGGACCCTACCCCTATCTGTGGCTGGATGCACTGACCCAGAAGGTCAGGGAGGCCGGTAGGATAGTCAACGTCAGCGTGGTGGTGGCGACGGCGGTCAACAGCGAGGGCAGGCGTGAGATCATCGGCATGGACGTGGGTACCAGTGAAGACGGTGCATTCTGGCTGGCCTTCCTGCGCTCACTGTCGGCCAGAGGCCTCGGCGGAGTGAAGTTGGTGGTCTCGGACGCCCACCAGGGGCTCCGGGACGCTATCGCCACCGTCTTCGGAGGAGCCAGCTGGCAACGGTGCCGTACCCACTTCATGACCAACCTGCTCACTCAGGTCCCCAGGAGCGCTCAGCCCTGGGTGGCCACCATGGTCCGCACCATCTACCAGCAGCCGTCTCCGCAGGAGGTGCATGCCCAACTCGAGCGGGTGATTGCTCAGCTCCAGGACCCGTTCCCACAGGTCGTCTCCCGACTGGGCGAGGCTGGTGCGGACGTCCTGGCCTTCTCCAGCTTCCCCGTCGCCCACTGGAAGAAGATCTGGTCCAACAACCCCCTGGAGCGTCTCAACAAGGAGATACGGCGCCGCACCGATGTGGTGGGCATCTTCCCTAACCGCCCAGCTGTCCGTCGCCTGGTCGGCGCCGTCCTAGCTGAGCAGCACGACGAGTGGGCCGTCGGCCGTCGATACATGACACAGGAGGTAACCACCTTCAACGAAGCTCTACCCAGAGCCGAACTCGCAGAGGCAGCGGCCTAGACGATATCAACAGGATGACGTACTCTTACACCACTCTATGGGACGTGACCTGTGGGGCCTGACTTCGTTGTAGTCCTGCCGCCAGCTCTCTATGATCTCCCTGGCATGCCTTACACTCATGAACCAGTTGATGTTCAAGCATTCGTCGCGTAGTCGGCCGTTGAAGCTCTCAGCAAAGGCGTTCTCTACCGGCTTGCCAGGACGTATAAACCCGAATCCACCGAAGGACGTCCTTGGGGACAGCCCTTGAAGAAGCCAGCGGGTGCTCCTCTGAATCTGGGATAATGGTTTTGGAACAGAAACCCGCCCGGAAACAAGGAGCACCCAATAGATGCTGCCACAGAACAAACCCGACCGTATCCGCATCCTCTTTGACGACCATCGCCTGGTGGCCAATGCCGTCCTGCTCCTGCCGGCCACCCTAGCCCGGCACCTGGGCCTGCGGGAACTCGTCGACCATCACCTTGACCTCGGCGGAGCGCCGGGACGGGCGAACACTGGGGACAAGATGCTGACGCTGGTCGCTTCCGCGCTGGCAGGCGGCGACTGCATCGACGACGCCGATGCGCTGCGCGCTGGTGGGACGGTCGGTGTTCTAGGCTGCGTGGTCAAGGCGCCATCCACCCTGGGGACCTTCCTGCGCAGCTTCCGGTGGGGGCATGTCCGTCAACTCGACCGCGTGAGCCGCCAGTTGTTGGCCCGGGCCTGGGCCGCTGGGGCCGGACCCGGCGACTCGCCCCTGACCATCGACCTGGACTCGACCATCTGCGAGACCTATGGACTGGCCAAGGAGGGAGCGCGCCACCACGGCTATACCGGCGCCCGCGGCTATCACCCGCTGCTGGCCATTGCCGCCGGCACCGGCGAGGTGCTGATGTCCCGGCTGCGCGAGGGCCGGGCCAACACCGCCCGTGGCGCCGCCCACTTCCTGCGTGAGACGGTGGGGCGGGTGCGCTACGGCGGGGCCAGGGGACAACTCACGGTGCGGGCCGACAGCGGCTTCTACGCCCACACTGTCGTTGCCGCCTGCCGGGAAATGGATGTCCGCTTCTCTATCACCATCCGCCAGCGCGCCAGGCTGCGGGATCTGATCGAGGCGATACCAGAGGAGGACTGGACTCCCATTCCCTACTGGATGGACGGCGCCGCCGATGTCGCCGAGACGACTTACACCCCGTTCCAGACCAAGCCGGACGCCGCGCCGGTGCGGCTCATTGTCCGGCGGGTGAAGCCGACGCCCGGTTCCCAGCTCGCCCTCTTCGCCAGATACAGCTATCACGCCTTCATCACCGACCGCGATGGGGAGACGCTGGAACTGGAGGCCGATCATCGCCGCCACGCCGAGGTCGAGAACGCCATACGCGACCTCAAGTACGGCGTCGGGCTGAACCACATGCCGTCGGCGCGCTTCGCCGCCAACGGCCGCCTGGCTGGCGGTCCAGGTGATGGCGCATAACCTGGCCCGCTGGACGGCGCGGATTGGTCTGGGCGAGCGGACCGTGATCACCAAGACCCTCAGGCGGCGGGTCTTCGCTCTGGTGGGACGGATCACCCGCTCGGCGCGCCGCCTCACTTTGCATCTCCCCCGGCGCTGGCCTTGGGAAACCCAGTTCAGTCGCGCCTTGGCCCGGCTGCAAGCCATTCCGTTCCCGGCCTGACGGCCAGCCTGCAACTGACCCAACGTCCCCGCACTCTCGCGCCACCCCGGTCGCGAGAGTCCCCTGCTGCGTATCCTCTCGCCTTCCCGCGCATCGCAACTCCCGCATAGGGCCTTAGGGCCCTGTGCGGCGACTCAAGACCGTCCGCCGGCCTCCCATCTACCCCAAGACCCCAGGCCATCTCCCCTGTAGCTCCCTCACCCACCCCCTTCCGCTGTCCTCACGCCGTCCATCGGTGTCCTTCGGTGGATTCGGGTTTAGGCTAGCCAAGACTGAGCAGGCGGCAAAAGACATGGCCAAGGGCCATCCACTGCCGCCGGGGTCGCCGTCGCAACTGCGGGGGTTGCAAAGGGCGTGGCCATAGCTGGAATTGGGCTATCGCTCGGTCCCTTCGGGCGACATCACCAGGACGAGGCCAAATAGGAACCCCGCTAACGATTCGGAGAAATCAATGGTTCCAGCGCTGGGGCAACTGTGAATTCGAGAAGGAAATCACTCTCGACGACCTGACGGGCCCGGTCGATCTGTTGCGCCGAGTCAAGCCGCTCAGTGGGTTCAATCCCGACTCCTATTCCTGAGAAATCAGGAAGAGGTCCTGCCTCAGTGACATTGACGCCTGCCCCAGAGAGATCAAGTTCGACAAGCCGCTTTGCTTCCCGCTGAAGCTCTACGAGTGAGTAGGGTCTTTCAACTACTCGAACTGGGACGCTGGCCCGCAACGTCCGCACAAGCGCGGCCATCCTGTGAGGGACTTGTCCCTTCCAGTAGAGGATTACTTCCCCCTTGTCATTGTCAAACCGCATCCCTGTGAAGCCTTGCAAGCCTTCTCTCTGCCAAAGCTCGTAGATTTGACTCGACGCGTCTGCTAGAGGCATCTGCCTAACGATCCTAGGGTCTATCGTTCGAGGAGCGGCCTCGTGGGATATCTTCGATTTGTGACCAGGTGCCGATTCGTAACCACCCGTGCCTCGGGTGTACAAGAACCCCGCAGCGGCAATCAACGTCAGCGCTACTACCAGAATTGCAGAGTATGTGAATCTACGCCTCATACCAAAGTTTCTTCGTCTTCACGAATGCAATTACTACAGCAATGTCGTCAAATCCAACGAACCCTACTAGAATAGAGGGGCATCTAAGTTTCGATTTTACCACGCCGGGGTTTAGCCATCTCAATTCAGGCGCTCCGTGATAACCGGGAGTCCGATGCACGAAACGTAGTAGCGCTTGGTACGGAGGGACATCTGAGGTCTATCGGCGTAGCGACGGTATCTGCATGGATCGCCCATGCCTTTGCTTGGGTTGCGGGGATCGGGTTTGCGTTCGTGCCGGTGTACCAGGGTGAGTCAGTAGCTCCAGCACTCCCTGGTGAGTCTGTCGGCGAGCGGACCTGGATGAGCTCTACTCTGATAGCGGAGAATGGGTTGCATGTCGTCCTGTTGCTGCTTGTGCCTATATTCTTGACCGCCATCACTTTGTTGGGCCTTCGGCTCCAACAGACGACGATGCGCAAGATACTCCTCTGGAGCCCCGCCGTCGTGCTTCTGGGATTCTGTTTTGTAGCGATAGCTTCGATCGGCATGTTCTACCTGCCAACAGCCCTCGCGCTCCTTGTTGCAGCCATTGCTGATCTCGGAGGTCAGGAAGGCAATGAGCCGATCTAGTCTCTCGGTCGTCACTGGGGCCTTTGGCTACAGTGGCAAGTACATCGCGCGGCGGTTGCTGGAACAGGGTGGCATTGTGAAAACGTTGACCCGTACTCCCGCCTCCCGCAGCTCCTTCGGTGATCGGGTGGAGGCTCTACCTCTGGACTTCGGCGACTTTAACGGTTTGGTGGAAAATCTTCGGGGAGCCGCCACTCTGTACAACACCTATTGGATTCGCTTCGCCCGAGGCACGGTTACTCATGACGTTGCGGTTCAGAACTCCCGCACCCTGATAGCAGCGGCGGTCGAAGCCGGTGTTAGACGCATCGGCCATATCAGCATAACCAACCCTTCGGAAGACTCGCCACTTCCTTACTTCCGAGGGAAGGCGCTGGTGGAGAAGGCAATCCGCGAGTCTGGGTTGTCCTACGCCATCCTCCGACCGAGGTTACGTCAATAGGTGTGTAAACGACATCAGGCGGCGACCTTCTCAGCCGTTGATTCAATGGCGATTCCATCCGCATACTGTGCACCGAGATAGACGTCTTCGATCAACTCAGGGGCCTTCAGACGCCTGAAGCGCTGTTCGGCGACCATCAACATTTTCCAGATCACCGCTATCGCCCGATCGACCCTCTTGTAGCGCTTGGCGGCATCGGTCCGAAGCCTGAGGGCCGCGAAGGGTGATTCTACCGGGTTCGTCGTGCGAAGGTGCCCCCAGTGCTCCTTTGGGAAGTCATAGAAGGTGACCATGCGGTCCCAGTCCCGCTCCAAGGCCTCTGAGGCCGCCTCGTAGGAATGGTCGCCGCACCACCTGGTGAACACCGTCCTGAGCCGCTCAGCCTCTGTCCGAGTCGGCGCGTAGGGGATAGTACGCAGCATGAGCTTGGCCTGGTCCTGTTGTCGCTTTGGAAGCTTGGCGAGCACGTTTACGATCTTGTGGTTCCAGCAGCGTTGCTCTGCCGCCTGCGGATAGACGTTGCGCAGAGCTCCCCAGATGCCCAGGTGTCCGTCTCCAACCACCAGCCTCGGGCAGCTCAAGCCCCGGCGCTTGATGTCCCTGAGCACATCGGACCAGTTCTCTGTGGACTCCCTGTATCCGGGAACAGCGCTCACCACCACCTTGCTCCCGTCGCTCAGGGCCGCCATCACCACCAGTACTGCCGCCTTCTCCTTCTCAAGACCAGCCTTGACGTAGACTCCATCCACCCACATGTAGACCACTTCCAGGTCATCGAGGGGCCGGCTGCGCCATTGGGCAAGCTCATCGTTCCACTTGGACTTCAACCGGGCCACCGTGCTCGCCGATACCGGTGCGTCCTCTCCCAGCAGCCCCCGCAAAGCCAGATCGAAGTCGCCTTCGGATAGACCGTGCAGGTACAGCTCGGGGATCAACTCAGCAACCTTCCTGGTCCTGTTGACGAACAGCGGCAGCAGCCGGCTCTCGAACTGCTCCTCGGTATCGCGGACTCGCGGCCGCCTCAGCTGTATCGTTCCCGAACTCAGCGTAAGCCTCCGGGCTCTGCCGTATCCGTTCCGATAGCCGGTATCGTTGTCCGAGTCGGATCTGAGCGCCGACTTCGCCCTTCCCAGAAACGCCGTCACCTCTTCCTCCAGCAACTCCTGGATCAGCCTCTGGACATGGCCTCGCACCCAATCCTCCAACTGCTCCCACTCCGGCCTTGACTCCGACCTACTCTCAGTGCTTTCCTTCCTCATGGGCGGTCTATCTCCTCTCTTGGGCCTCGAGACCGTGTTGTTCAGAGAGAAGGTACACCGCCTGACTGTTTACACACTTTTTGAAGATGCCTCCTCCGACCCACGGTGCTGTTCAGCCCAGAGGATGTGCTTATAAACAACATGGCCTGGTACCTGCGGCGGTTTCCGGCGTTCCCCATCGCAGGGTCTGGGGACTATCCGATCCAGCCGGTGTTCGTAGACGACCTGGCGCAACTTGCCGTGAATGCCGCGACGGGAAGTGAAGATGTCGTATTAGACGCGGTGGGTCCAGAAGCATTCACGTTTGAGGAGATGGTACGGCTCATAGCTAGACGAGTGGACAGCCGAGCCCGACTGATTCACGTACGGCCTTCGGTGGCGCTGCTGGCCGCCCGAATGGCGGGTTGGTTGGTGCGGGACGTGGTGCTGACCAGGGATGAAATAGACGGCCTGTTGGCTGGCCATCTGGTTTCGGTTGACCCGCCTACCAGCTCACCAGGTTCACCGAATGGCTAGAGGCCGAGGGCGCCACGTTGGGACGGCGCTACGCCTCGGAACTGGGCCGCCACTACCGCCGCCCGTAAGGTCGCACATACTTGTTATCAAATAGACACCAATAGCTCAGATACTGGTGGGCGGTTGACTTAGCTTCAGTCGGAGGAAGCAATACCAAAATATCCAGCTAGTAGCATAGTGGTGCCGGAGCGCCAATCGGAAATTCGTTTACGTTCTGTGTAGAGTGTCAACCGGCACCATACGAATCGGATGTTGACGCTGAAGCCGTGGAGACATGCTGATTGCCGCCGCAGCTTGGGGAGCACGACAGTATTAGTCACATGAGATGTGCCGGTTCGATTCATATAAGGACATGCTCCCTAACCGGATGTCTTCCTTGTGAGAATGGCAAGTTGGGATTGTCCGTAGTCCCTATCGGGACTACTCGCTGCTTTGAGAGAGCCGAGCGACCTCGCCGCGGACGCGCTCCAAGTTAACACCCATGCTCTCCAGGACCCCAGCTGCCACACCCTCGCCCTCCCGCATGATGCCGATGAGCAGGTGCCCGGTGCCAATGTAGTGGTGACTCAGGCGTCGTACCTCATCCACGGCCAGCTCGATCACCTTCTTGGCTCGGGGCGTCAGCCCTATGTCGCCGGGGCCAGGGCGCTCGCCACTTCCAATGATGAACTCCACCGCCGACCGCACCTTGGAGAGTTCCACACCAAGGTTGGTCAGGACTTTGGCGGCTACGCCTTCGGGTGAGGTATCCTCAAAAAGTGTGTAAACGGTCAGGCGGTGTACCCTCTCTCTGAACAAGACGGGCTCAAGGCCCAAGAGAGGAGATACACCGCCTATGGGAAAGAGAAGCACTAGGAGCAGGTCGGAGTCAAGGCCGGAGTGGGAGCAGTTGGAGGATTGGGTGCGAGGCCATGTCCAGCGGCTGATCCAGGAGTTGCTGGAGGAAGAGGTGACGGAGTCTCTAGGAAGGGCGAAGTCGGCCCGCAGGTCTGAGTCGGACAACGAGAGAGGCTATAGGAACGGATACGGCAGACCCCGAAGGCTTACGCTGAGTTCGGGAACGGTACAGCTGAGGAGGCCACGAGTCCGCAACACCGAAGAGGAGTTCGAGAGCCGGCTGCTGCCGCTGTTCGTCAACAGGACCAGGAAGGTTGCTGAGCTGATCCCCCAGTTGTACCTACATGGCCTTTCCGAAGGTGACTTCGACCTGGCGGTGCGGGGACTGCTGGGAGAAGAGGCACCGATATCGGCGAGCACGGTAGCCCGGTTGAAGGATAAGTGGAACGATGAGCTTGCCCAATGGCGCGCTAGGCCCCTGGATGACCTGGAAGTGGTGTACATGTGGGTGGATGGAGTCTACGTCAAGGCCGGTCTTGAGCGGGAGAAGGCGGCGATCCTGGTGGTGATGGCGGCCCTGAGCGACGGAAGGAAGGTGGTGGTGAGCGCGATTCCCGGATACAGGGAGTCCATAGAGAGCTGGTCCGATGTGCTCAGGGACATGAGGCGCCGCGGGCTGGAGTGCCCAAGACTGGTAATTGGAGACGGACATCTGGGCATCTGGGGAGCTCTGCGCAACGTCTATCCTCAGGCGGCCGAGCAACGCTGCTGGAACCACAAGATCCTAAACGTACTGGACAGGCTTCCAAAGCGACAGCAGGACCAGGCCAAACTCATGCTGCGTACCATCCCCTACGCCCAGACTCGGACAGAGGCTGAGCGGCTCAGGACGGAGTTTACTAGATGGTGCCGCGACCACTCCTACGAAGCAGCCTGTGTGACCCTTGAGCGGGACTGGGACCGCATGATCACCTTCTATGACTTCCCCAAGGAGCACTGGCAGCACCTTCGCACGACGAACCCGGTGGAGTCACCCTTCGCTGCGCTCAGACTTCGGACCGATGCCGCCAAACGCTACAAGAGGGTCGATCGGGCGATAGCGGTGATCTGGAAAATGTTGATGGTCGCCGAACAGCGCTTCAGGCGTCTGAAGGCCCCTGAGTTGATCGAAGACGTCTATCTCGGCGCTCAATACGTGGAGGGGATCGTCTCTGAGACAACGGCTGAGAAGGTCGCCGCCTGATGTCGTTTACACACCTATTGACGTAACCTCCTTCGGGTTCCCGTACCAGTCCAAGCAGGATGTGTTCAGTCCCGATGTAGTTGTGGTTGAACCACTGGGCTTCTTCCTGCGCGTGGGACAGAACGCTACGCGACCTTACGCCCTGCCAGGACCCTCTCTGCCAGGACTTGCTCCGCGAGGGCCAAGGTATAGTCACCAGTAATGCGCCGAGTAGAGCCGCGCTGACCAGGGAGGCAGGGGAGTCTGCCAAGAGGCTCACGATGAGCAGCGGCACTCCCATAAACATGAGCTGAAACGGAACCATGGGCTGTAACCGATTGGGGAAGACGAAGAGACGTGGTTCCTTCGAAGGCAGGAAAGAGGCGCCCCGGGCCACCGACATCGCCCCTATGACAACGGCTCCCGCCAACATGCTCAGCACCACCTGGACTGCGACTTGGGATGCTAGTTGAATCCCCACCAGTGGCACCAGCACCAGGATTGATGTAAGCGCACCAATGGCAACGCTCATCAGGCTCTGACTGAGTTGGTTCATCAACCCTATTATAGCCCCTCCCAGACACAGCATAGGGACGTTGTTTTTTATTCGACGGGCCGGTCCGTCTAAGGGTCTGCGTGCGCCGGCTGAGGCTGTCCCAGCGGTCCGTGTCGGGAGGCATGGTCAGCTCGTGCTCCCCGATCAGCCCCTCGACGAGGATGCTCAGCTTGTCCCTGGTATCAGTGAACTCAACCTTTCCCTTCCGCCGCAGGCCTTTACCACTCTCGGCAACGGGCCAGTGCAATGAGTGACGCCGGGTTGCAAGCGTTCTACCGGCGGGTGTCCTGATGCACCACATGGAGACTGGGGTTCAAGCAATTCAGCCTTCAGCGTATCGCGCGGGTCTTGCGGAACCGGTCCTACAACGCTTTCAGACCGTAGCCGCTTTACCGACATGCTATTGTCCCCTTCGGCTTTCGCCTCCAGGTAGGTCGGTTGACCCAGAAACTTTCCTCCGAGTTCATCCCAACTGAGTTGGGAATCCTATGCCGCGTGACGCGGCGCACTGCCGACGAGGACCTGCCCCCAGTTGGTGTCGTTGCCCGCGTCAATAAGCCACTGTTGTCGGCCGCCCGTCAGGCATCCCGCCATCGCCCTGCGAGCGGCGGCGTTGTAGGCGCAGCCGATGAGCAGGCAGTTGCCGTAGGTGGGAATGCCGGGCCATCGCTGTCCATAGGAGCCGGACGGGTCCTCCCGGAAGGGGTAGACCGAGTAGCCGATGGGGCGCCGGTAGGCGCGGGCCAGCCTGTCGGCGAGGGCCTGGCTCTTGAACTTGCCCACATCCTCCGCGTGGAAGTTCTGGCGAAGCAGGTTGTGAGGCTCCACCCGGTCGTGGTCGACCAGGACTATGGTGGCCTCCCTTCCGGTGAATAGCCGGCAGAGGCCCTCTGCCACGAACCCGCCGGTCCCGCCGCAGCCGACCACGGTGATCCACGGCCTGTCAATCAGGAACTCGTTGTCCAGGTAGTAGGGCATGGTCACCTCCTTCTTGTAGTTCCGTCTGTGTTTCGTGGTGATTCCGCCTCTTCGACCAACAACCGGACTCCCGGGTTCGGGCCGCCGAACACCTGAGACCATCGGACCGGGGCGAAGTGGCCGTAGACCCCCACCCGGAGACTTAGCCCCGGCCGAGGGGCGGAAATGGCAGAGCTGAGGGGCTAGGCGGGCCACCTCGGCGAAGGCTGCGGGCTCGTTGACCAAGCGCTCCCAGAAGCCCGATCCCTCCTTCCGCAGCTTCCCAGAACAGCAGACGGCGATGTTCGCCCTGACCAATGAGTTCCGCCTCAATCTCCTGATCTTCCACTTGGTAGACGAACGGAATGGCTCGCTTGAATCCTGGCAGAGTCCCTATCCATCAGGACCAACGGCCCTCAATCGCTCTGAGTCCGCCATTCACCCAGAAACACCTCCAATCCGGCAGGCGATGCCCTGCGATAGATCTCCTCCAACGCAGGGAGGAAGCTCTCCTTACCTCGCCAGAATGGGAAGCTGCCCAACCGTTTCGGTACCGCCGCAGAAACCGTTGGGATGCGCGCTGCTCCGTGGACATCCTCCTCTCGCTCAGCGTTTTGCTGTCCCCAGAACGCGGCGTGATCAACAGGAAGCGGCTCAGGTGGTAATCGGTCTGCCCCCTGCTCAGCGGAGGCCCCAATGGTCGCTTCATCGGCTCCAATGCTGCTCTCTGCCGCCACTTCGCCGACAAGCTCCTCTCGCTCCGCTCCCCTCAGCTTGAAGATAAGGAACGGGTCACGGTCGAACTCCTCGCCCAGGAGGAGGTAAACCGCCGCTACGTGCTTGCAAGGATTCGACCAGTCGGGGCAGGAGCAGTCGGTCTCAAGGTCATCACTCCTGTCAGGGAAGAGCGAAAGCCCTACGTCCCTGAAGGCGTCCTCGATATTCTCGGGCATCTGGCCCGCCAGCAGCTTTGCGGCGAAGACCGGCCGCTCGAAAAGCGCAGTGGTCAGCTTCTTCCAGTCCGAACCGCCAAGCGTCTCGACTCTGATCTCGACACGGTAGGGCCGGGCGCGGGAGCCTTGCACTCTGGCTGTCACAGCACCCTCTTCGACATCGATCGACAGCACCTGGCCCCGGCGAGCATAGGACCTGCCGCGAGTGAGCCTCGCTCCTATGTCGAATCCCTCAAGGACCTCTATCCAGCGGCTAGCCCACCAACTCTGTCCGAATCCACCTCGTCTGGACTGGGCCTTGATGCCGCCTTTCGCCTTACGAGGCCGGGAAGGCTCGAAGTATCCATCGTAACGACGTGCCATCTTATGCTCCTACATCCTCCCTTCTCAGGGCCAAGACCTCCTTCAGGTCGTCGTTGGAGAGCTCCGTAAGCCAGCCCTCACCTGGGCCTACGACTTTCTCGGCGACCTCCTTCTTGCGCTCGATCATCTCGTCGATCCTCTCTTCAAGGGTTCCCGCGCAGATGAACTTGTGAACCTGGACGTTTCGCGTCTGGCCGATGCGGAATACCCGGTCGGTTGCCTGGTCCTCGACGGCAGGGTTCCACCAGCGGTCGAAGTGGAAGACGTGGTTGGCCGAGGTTAGGTTCAACCCGGTGCCGCCGGCCTTCAGAGACAGAATGAAGACCTGCGGCCCGCCGCCCTCATCCTGGAAGCGCTCCACCATGCGGTCGCGCCGGCGCTTCGTAACCCCACCGTGAAGGAACAGCGTCTCTAGGCCGAACGTCTCCTGCACTTGGCGTTGAAGCAGGTCGCCCATCTCCGCAAACTGGCTGAAGACCAAGGCCCGGTCGCCGACCTCGATAACTTCCTCCAGCATCTCCGTCAACCTCGTCAGCTTGCCGGACCGGCCGTTGATGCCGGAGTTGTCGCCCAGGAACTGCGCCGGATGGTTGCAGACCTGCTTGAGCTTGGAGAGCGTGGCCAGGACCAGCCCTCTCCGCTGGATGCCATCGGCCGACTCCAACGCCTCTTCCGTCTCCTTGAGAACGGAGGCATACAGAGATGCCTGCTCCTTCGTCAGCGGGCAGAAGACCTTCGTCTCCAGCTTTTCGGGCAGATCGGAGATGATCAAACTATCCGTCTTGAGTCTCCGGAGGATGAAAGGGCCGGTCGTGCGCTTGAGGCGCTCAGCCGCGCTCACGTCCCGCTCGGCCTGGATGGGCACGAAGAAGTTGCGCTTGAACTCGCTCTGGGAGCCCAGGAAGCCGGGATTTAGAAACTCCATGATCGACCACAGGTCGCCCACGTTGTTCTCTACCGGCGTTCCGGTCAGGGCGATGCGGTAGTCGGCTCCCAGCGACTGTGCCGCCTTCGCCTGCTTGGTCTCAGGGTTCTTGATGTTCTGGGCCTCGTCGAGCACCACGCCGCTCCACGGAACCTCCCTGAGGAACTTGACGTCCCGATGCACCAGTCCGTAGCTGGAAACTACGATGGCGTGATTTCCTGCCTCCTTCTTGAACGCCGCATCCCGCTTCCTGCCGGGGCCGTGATGGACCAGCACAGGAAGTTGAGGAGTGAAGCGGGCGGCCTCCTTCCGCCAGTTGTCTGCCACCGATGTTGGACAGACGAGGAGGACAGGCCGCTTGCCATTGGCCCACCAATCGCGCTGGATGAGCGCCAGAGTCTGGACCGTCTTGCCCAAGCCCATGTCGTCGGCCAGACACGCTCCCAGGCCCCATTGCCTCAGGAACGAAAGCCACGAATAGCCGCGAACCTGATAGGGACGGAGCGTGCCGGAGAAGCCCCTCGGAGACGCGAGTTCCTTGAACTCTGCATGCCCCTCAAGTTGCTTTAGCAACTTTCCGATCCATCCGGTGGCCCTGACGCCGTTGAAGCCGAAACCCTGCGGCGCGTCCCTGGCTCCGAGGGCCATCTGGATGATGTCTCGGACGGTCGCTTCCTCAGCTCCCTTCTTCTTCCAGAAGTCGATCGCCGCCTGAATATCCTGGGCGCTCATCTCGACCCATTGACCGCGGACCCTGACCAGCGGGGCCTTCATCCGCGCAAGCGCCTCCAACTCCCGGAGGGTGAGCTTCTGGTCTCCAAGGGCCACTTCCCAATCGAACTGGACAATCGTCTCCAAGGACAGACCGCTCCCACCCTGCATCTTCGGACTCTTCACCTTGGCCTGAACGGCCAGCCGGACCTTCGCGCCCTTGCGCGTCCACCATGCCGGAAGCATCACGCCGTAGCCCGCCTGCTCAAGCGCGATGGCCTCCTCGGTCAGGAACTCGTGGGCCTTGGCAGCGTCTAGCGAGTATCCGGCGGGCCTTGCGTTCTCGAGGCTGGCCGTGATGGAAGGACAGATGCCGGAAGCCTGGCCCAGCGAGGAGAGCAAGAACTCCCGCACGTTCAAGCCGTTCCGCCTGAGCGCGGATATCTTGCGGCCCCTGGCCTTCCACGCCTCTTCCACCGGGATGAGAAGGCTCGGATCGTCGTGAGGCTGGAGCAGATAGCGGACGTACCATGCGTCACCGGGGGTCTTGTCATCTGCTCTATCGGCTCCTGCGGCATCTTCAGGTTCTTCCAGTCGGAAGCAGAGGCGTAACGGAGCACTTGCCGAAACCACGACCGGTCGCAGCCACTCTCGGACCTGTGCAGCGAGCTGCGAGATTTCGGACTCATCTCCCGCAACTATCCCGTCTTTCGACCTCAAGGCGTGAAGCCAAGAGTCGTGCACACTGTCTAAGGATGGCTTGTTCCTGCGACGACGGGCTGGCGGCGGCGGCGCATCGGAGGTTGCGGCGCGTACTATGTGGTCCGTCAGTCTGGCAATAAATTGCCTGAGCACCTGGGTGGGGGAACTCTCAGGAGGCGCGGCTGAGTCGGGCTCCGAGAGCGCCCGTGCGACCGCAGGCATCAGCCTAGCCAGTCCGGCAACTCGTTCCGAGTCCGTCCCCATGAAGATGGGCTCCCATACCGCACGGCGCTTATCCGTGCCGGTCGTCAGACCCGGAAGAAACTGCTGCCGCGCCACCATCGACCCTGCGAAGCGGAGCGCCTCCGCCCAGTACGCCAGATCAGAGCCTACGATCACGCCTGCCGCGAGTGTCCGCCTGCCCATGGACGCGCACAGAAGCTCCACGGCCTCTGCCGTCGAGAGTCGATAGGCTGTGACCGTCCATGGCGCAATCTTTGCCTTTGCACGTGATCTGGGCGGCTCGGCGATGAGAGGGCTGGACGGGACCGGGCTGTTACCCTTGGTCGGTAGCCAGGCCGTCACGTGGCAAGTCCGCTTTGCCGCCGGTTTGGGACCGAGCGCCGCTTTCTTTAGGGCTTCGGCCAAGTCCCTAGCGCTGGCGGCATACGGATGCGGACTCGCATACGGGTCCTTCGTCGTTCGCCGCCGACGTGATGTCGGGCGAACGCGGGCTTCCCTCGATACTTCGCCCCAGAGAACCAGCGCGCCGTTGGATTCACCTGCATGGAGGATGATCATGGCAAGGATTCCAGTTTGTACGAGTGTCTCTGTCTATGCAGACAGGTCGGCTGCAATCTCTTCCAGGTGCTCCAGGGCAGCGCGGAGATCTTCGACGATCTCCTCGGCGATCTGGTCCGGCGGCGGGAGGTTGGCAGAGTTCTCCATGCTTTCGTCGCGCAGCCAGAAGATGTCGAGATTCACCTTGTCCCGCTTCACCAGGTCTTCGTAGCTGAATCGGCGGAAGCGGTCGGTCTCCTGACGTTCGTGGCATTCTTTCGCCTTGTGGCACGCTACGAAATCGTCCAGATCGGCGCGTGTGAGCGGGTTGGCCTTGAGGCTGAAGCGCCGGTTGGTCCGCAGGTCGTATATCCACAGGTCGCGTGTCCACGGCGTCTCGCTGGCTGGCTTGCGGTCGAAGAAGAGCACGTTGGCCTTGACTCCCTGGGCGTAGAACACGCCGGTGGGCAGCCGCAGCAGGGTGTGAACGTCGCATTCGTCGAGCAGTCGCCGCCGCACCGTCTCCCCGGCTCCGCCCTCGAACAGCACGTTGTCGGGCACGACGATGGCCACCCTCCCGTGAATCTTCAGCAGGGAGCGCACGTGCTGGAGGAAGTTCAACTGCTTGTTGCTGGTGGTGGCCCAGAAGTCGGGGCGCTCCACCACTAGGCTCTCCCGCTCCGATTCACCCTCTGTGTTGACGAAGGTGAGGCTGGACTTCCTTCCAAAGGGCGGATTAGTCAGCACCATGTCAAAGTTGATGCCCGGATGATTGCGCAGGCTGTCGTCTACGACGATGTTCGTCTCGTCTCCGCCGATACCGTGCAGGTACAGATTCATCACCCCCATCCGGGGGTCACGTCCCATAGAGTGGTGTAAGAGTACGTCATCCTGTTGATATCGTCTAGGCCGCTGCCTCTGCGAGTTCGGCTCTGGGTAGAGCTTCGTTGGAGGTGGTTACCTCCTGTGTCATGTATCGACGGCCCACTCGTCGTGCTGCTCAGCTAGGACGGCGCCGACCAGGCGACGGACAGCTGGGCGGTTAGGGAAGATGCCCACCACATCGGTGCGGCGCCGTATCTCCTTGTTGAGACGTTCCAGGGGGTTGTTGGACCAGATCTTCTTCCAGTGGGCGACGGGGAAGCTGGAGAAGACCAGGACGTCGGGTCCAGCCTCGTCCAGTCGAGAGGCGACCTGTGGGAACGGGTCCTGTAGCTGAGCAATCACCCGCTCGAGTTGGGCATGCACCTCCTGCGGAGACGGCTGCTGGTAGATGGTGGGGACCATGTTGGCCACCCAGGGCTGAGCGCTCCTGGGGACCTGAGTGAGCAGGTTGGTCATGAAGTGGGTGCGGCACCGCTGCCAGCTGGCTCCTCCGAAGACGGTGGCGATAGCGTCCCGGAGCCCCTGGTGGGCGTCCGAGACCACCAACTTCACTCCGCCGAGGCCTCTGGCCGACAGTGAGCGCAGGAAGGCCAGCCAGAATGCACCGTCTTCACTGGTACCCACGTCCATGCCGATGATCTCACGCCTGCCCTCGCTGTTGACCGCCGTCGCCACCACCACGCTGACGTTGACTATCCTACCGGCCTCCCTGACCTTCTGGGTCAGTGCATCCAGCCACAGATAGGGGTAGGGTCCCCCATCTAGCGGCCGACCCAGGAAGCTCTCCACCACCCCGTCCAGCTCCTGGCAGATACGCGACACTTGGCTCTTTGAGATACCCTCGCACCCAAGAGCCTTGACCAGATCATCCACTCGCCTCGTCGATACACCCTCCACATACGCCTGCTGGATCACCGCCAGCAGAGCTCGCTCGCTGCGACGCCGTGGCTCCAATAGGCTCGGGAAGTAGCTCCCCTCCCTCAGCTTGGGTATCTGCAACTCCATTGTCCCTACGCGAGTGTCCCATGCTCGAGACCGGTACCCGTTGCGCTGGGTCACCCGCTCAGGGTTGCGTTCTCCATACCCAGCACCGGTCCTCAATGACACATCAGCCTCCATGATCTCCTCGACCAGCACTCTCAGTGCCTCTCGTAGAAAGTCCACGTCACCGTCGACTCCCCTCTTGCGCATTAGCCCGAATCCACCGAAGGACGTCCTTGGGGACAGCCCTTGAAGAAGCCAGCGGGTGCTCCTCTGAATCTGGGATAATGGTTTTGGAACAGAAACCCGCCCGGAAACAAGGAGCACCCAATAGATGCTGCCACAGAACAAACCCGACCGTATCCGCATCCTCTTTGACGACCATCGCCTGGTGGCGAATGCCAGCCTGCTCCTGCCGGCCACCCTAGCCCGGCACCTGGGCCTGCGGGAACTCGTCGACCATCACCTTGACCTCGGCGGAGCGCCGGGACGGGCGACACTGGGGACAAGATGCTGACGCTGGTCGCTTCCGCGCTGGCAGGCGGCGACTGCATCGACGACGCCGATGCGCTGCGCGCTGGTGGGACGGTCGGTGTTCTAGGCTGCGTGGTCAAGGCGCCATCCACCCTGGGGACCTTCCTGCGCAGCTTCCGGTGGGGGCATGTCCGTCAACTCGACCGCGTGAGCCGCCAGTTGTTGGCCCGGGCCTGGGCCGCTGGGGCCGGACCCGGCGACTCGCCCCTGACCATCGACCTGGACTCGACCATCTGCGAGACCTATGGACTGGCCAAGGAGGGAGCGCGCCACCACGGCTATACCGGCGCCCGCGGCTATCACCCGCTGCTGGCCATTGCCGCCGGCACCGGCGAGGTGCTGATGTCCCGGCTGCGCGAGGGCCGGGCCAACACCGCCCGTGGCGCCGCCCACTTCCTGCGTGAGACGGTGGGGCGGGTGCGCTACGGCGGGGCCAGGGGACAACTCACGGTGCGGGCCGACAGCGGCTTCTACGCCCACACTGTCGTTGCCGCCTGCCGTGAAATGGATGTCCGCTTCTCTATCACCATCCGCCAGCGCGCCAGCCTGCGGGACCTGATCGAGGCGATACCAGAGGAGGACTGGACTCCCATTCCCTACTGGACGGACGGCGCCGCCGATGTCGCCGAGACGACTTACACCCCGTTCCAGACCAAGCCGGACGCCGCGCCGGTGCGGCTCATTGTCCGGCGGGTGAAGCCGACGCCCGGTTCCCAGCTCGCCCTCTTCGCCAGATACAGCTATCACGCCTTCATCACCGACCGCGATGGGGAGACGCTGGAACTGGAGGCCGATCATCGCCGCCACGCCGAGGTCGAGAACGCCATACGCGACCTCAAGTACGGCGTCGGGCTGAACCACATGCCGTCGGCGCCATCGTGGAGACCCCCTCGTTCTATCCGTACCTGTCTGGCCGAGACAACCTTGCCTACTACCAGGGCATCTCCGGACGAGGCGATCGCAAAGGAGCTGGACGATCTGCTTGGCAAGGTGGGTCTTGCCGAGCGCGCGAACAGCCGGTTTCGCACCTACTCCCTGGGCATGAAGCAGCGCTTGGGGTTGGCCTACGCGCTGCTGGGCGACCTCGAGCTCCTGTTCCTGGACGAGCCGACCAACGGCATGGACCCTGCGGGCATGGCCGAGGTCCGGGATATGATCCGAGGCCTCGGTACAGGTGGACGCACGGTGCTGCTGTCCAGTCACTTGCTACACGAGGTCGAGCAAGTGTGCGACAGCGTGGCCATCCTCTCCAAGGGCAAGCTCATCGCCCAGGGCAAGGTCGCCGACCTGGTGCACACGCGAGCGGGGGAGCGGGTGCGCCTGCGAACCACCGACAACGGGAAGGCCGTCGAGGTGCTGTCGGCGCTGGAGTGGGTGGAGGACGTAAGGATAGAAGGCGAGTCGGTGATAGTGGAGGCTCCGAGTGAGCGGTCATCTGAGCTGAGTGCTGCTCTGGGCCGGTCTGAGGTCTACGTCACGGAGATGGCGGCCGACGAGATGTCACTGGAGCAGTACTTCCTGGAGATCACTGGCGACGGTCATAAGGAGACCGGATGATCGTCCCAGTCCTTCGCCTCACCAGGTGGGAGTGGTTCAAGCTTCGCAAGAGATGGATGCCGTGGATTCTGCTTGGCATCGTTGTCATTGTGACCCAGATATCGGTATGGGGCAGCTTCTCGGCCTACCAGAGTTCCCGAGCGCCCCTCGCTGCGGAGTTCAGGGCTAGCTTTGAATCCAGCGTAACCCACCCCGACGGCGGCCTCATCGAGTTGAGCGTTCAGTGCGGCGATACCCTAGACCAGACTGTGCCACAGGAAGTGCTGTCGCGCCTCAGCGATGAGGACCGCGCAAGACTCGATGAAGAGATTGGCTGGGAACTACGCCGTTGCGTGGGCCTGTCGGTGCGGGAATCCCATCGACAGGAAGCGAGGGAGAGATTTGTGCTCCCAGACAGTCTCGCCAACGCACTCGGAGTCGCCCATTACATCGGCCTTCTTCTCGTCATGATCCTGGGAGCATCGACGGTCGGCGCGGAGTACGGTTGGGGCACCTTACGAACAGCGTTGACGAAGGGTACCGGCAGGTGGCAGTTCCTGGGGGCGAAATCGTTGTCGCTCGTGCTATTTAGTGTTGCCGGGCTGCTTGTCGTATCCCTGACCGTCGTGGTCAGCAGCCTGATCGCCGCTTCACTCACACTAGGCGACGGCGGTGGGCTGGCCGATGGCGGCCAGTGGTCAACGGTGGCGGTGATGTTCGGCAAGGCGACCTATGTGCTGGTCGCATACGCCATCCTTGCGCTGTTCCTCACGGTACTGACCTCATCGTCCAGCATGGGGATCGCGATGTCTCTTGCTTACTATTTCGCTGAGCTCATACTCGGACGCATCCTGGGTGACCTGTTCGCCTGGTTTGACAAGGTGTCCGACTTCCTGATTGGATTCAACACGGCCGCCTGGATGACCGAAACCGGGGTAGTGACGACCGAGGGGTCCCTATTCCCCGTCAGTGACCCACCTGGTGCGCTCCACGCCTTCCTTGTCGTTGCGGCCTACATCATCGTTTTAGGCGCGGCTGCGTTCTGGCTCTTCCAACGCAGGGACGTGGCAGGAGCGAGGGGCGAATGATAGCTCAGCTGGTGCGGCTGACTCGCTGGGAGTGGTACAAGCTCCGCAAGAGATGGATGCCCTGGATTCTTCTTGGCATCGTCATCCTCATCACCCAGTTCTTCCTCTGGGGCAGTCACCTGGCATACCACAATACGGCTGTGCAGGAGTTCTTCTCAGGACAGGTTGGTCCGATCAGTGCCACCCTTGAGAAGGATGGCCAATCGATACCCATAGAACTGACCTGCGAAGACATCCTGAGTGGAAACGTCCCTCCAGAGATCGAACGACTTACTGACGAGGAACGGTTGGACCTTCTCGGGGACGTGGAGGCGTTCCGAGCCGACTGTGCAGAGGTATACGGACGTGCGGTGCTTCGCGAGGGCTTCACTCTCCCGAGCGGCATTACCGGGGGTATCGGAGTGGCACACGGGATCCTCGGCTTCCTCATCTTGATTCTTGCAGCATCCCTTACAGGTGCTGAGTATGGGTGGGGCACTCTGCGTTACGCTCTGACCAGAGGCGTCGGGCGCTGGCAACTCCTTGCGTCCAAGCTCCTCTTGCTCCTGTTGCTCGGGGCGGCCGCCATCATCGTCGTATCCGCACTGATCGCCATCTCCAGTCTCATCGCAGCCATCATTCCTCCAGACGAGACCGGAGGGCTCTTGGGTTCCGGAAAGTGGTCCGATGGCGCCGTAACATTCGGCAAAGCAGTTTTCGGAATGGTCCCATTCATCGTGTTGGCCACATTCTTAGCAGTTTTGACCCAGTCATCCTCCATGGGCATAAATCTGTCCGCGGGCTACTATGTCATTGAGCTATTCGTAGCCCCCATCTTCCAATTCACCTCCTGGCTCCAAAACGTGCCCGACTACCTTATCGGGCAAAACGTGAACCTCTGGATGAGCCAGGCCGCTGTCTTCAGTGCTGAAGTCACGAGGGATGGTGTGCCGCTCGAACCTCCAGGCACGCTCCACGCTTTTCTCGTGATGCTTGCGTACATCATCGTGCTCGGTGCGGCCACCTTCTGGCTGTTCCAACGCAGAGACGTGGCTGGAGCAAAGGGTGAGTGATAGTCGACATCCTGCGCCTCGCACGGTGGGAGTGGTTCAAACTCCGCCGCCGGGAGTCCCACGGTCGCCGCCCTCTACGACATTCAATCCCACTGCGCACGAGTAGCAGAATCTTAAGTGTGGAGTTTGCTGGTACGCACTCCGATTTTCCCATCAGGACTAAGTTGCTGGGTCTTAGAAGCGCGCAGGACTACCCACAATTCAAAGATGGTACTGTCTACCGTCAAGTCAGGCCCAACAACGTTGTCGTCTCGGAGATGCGGGCGGTCCTTTCGGGCATACCGATGCCTACAGCCAATGATTGGTACTGAGTTGCGCGGCAACTCCGGGAGTAGAGCGCCGTTTGCCGCGTGACAGAGATGTCCCCGTATGAGATAAGATGTCCCCGTATGAGATAATTGGAAGCAAAAGTGAAAGGGAAGCTGCGCCGATGCATATGGAGGAATGTTGGCTTCAAGGATCCAAGCGGTGACGGAACCGGCGATAGAGGTGCGCGGGCTCCGCAAGTCCTACGGCCAGGTAGAAGCCGTACGAGGCATAGACCTGTCCGTGTCTAAGGGTGAGGTATTCGCGCTCCTCGGCCCCAACGGGGCTGGGAAGACGACGACGGTGGAGATACTGGAGGGGCACCGGGATAGGAGCGCTGGAGACGTGTCTGTGTTCGGCTACGACCCTGGACGGAACGACCGAGCCCTCAAGCGGCGTATCGGCATCGTGCTCCAGTCAACGAGCGTAGAGCCTTACCTATCGGTAGAGGAGACAATCAACCTCTTTCGAGGATACTACCCTCACCCGCTGCCGCTGGAGCAAATCCTGGAGGCCATCGGGCTAAGGGAGCAACGCCGCACCCGCGTAAAGCGACTATCCGGTGGCCAGCAGCGCAGGCTGGACGTGGCCATCGGACTGGCGGGAGACCCTGAGTTGCTCTTCCTGGACGAGCCGACGACGGGGTTCGACCCCTCGGCACGGCGAGGAGCCTGGGAGATGATAAGGAACCTCCAGTCTCTCGGCAAGACGATATTGCTTACTACCCACTACATGGACGAGGCGGAGCATCTGGCCGACCGGGTGGCCATCATGGTGGACGGGGAGATCGTTGCCGAGGGGCCGCCGAGTGATCTGTCACAGAGGGACGGCTCCGTGACCATAGGGTTCAGAATAGCCTCAGGATCGGGCGCTCTGCCCGAAGACCTGGGCGCAGAACAGACTGGCAATAGCGGCAGGTACACGATCACGACGAGCACTCCTACCCGTAGCCTCCACGAGCTCACGGGCTGGGCCGTGGAGCAGGGCATCGAGCTCCAGGAGCTTTCGGTGTCGCGCCCCTCCCTTGAGGACCTGTTCATCGAGCTCGCCAATCCTCAGGCAAAGGATGGCGAGGAGGCATGAACGGCTTCCTGCTCGCTCTCAGGCAGGTCAAGTACGAGAACACTGCCTTCTGGCGGAATCCAGTGGCGGCCTTCTTCACGATCGTCTACCCCCTGATGTTGCTCGTGATCTTCAACTGGCTGTTCGGCAATCAAGAGACGGACTTTCCAGGCGGTACGGTCAGCACGTCCACCTTCTACGTTCCCGCCATCGTCGCCCTGGCAGTAATAGTGGCCTGCTACACCAACGTAGCGATAGGAATCTCCCTCTCCAGGGACGCGGGATTGCTCAAGCGCATCCGGGGCACGCCGCTCCCCAGCTGGGCGTTGATGTTGGGAAGGATCGGGCACGCCGTTGCTGTTGGAGTACTGCTGGTGGTCGTCGTCACGGCGGCGGGAGCACTGTTCTATGGCGTAGACGTGCCTACCAATACCATGCCGGCCTTCATCGTGACTCTTATAGTCGGGGCAGCCACCTTCTGTGCCCTTGGCTTGGCCATCGTCACGGTCATACCCAATGCGGACGCATCGCCAGCCATCGTCAACGCTTCAATACTGCCGCTGTTGTTCGTTTCCGACGTTTTCATACCGTTGGGCGACGCGCCGGGCTGGCTCACAACCTTCGCCGACATCTTTCCGGTGAGGCACTTCTCGTTGGCACTTCAGACATCCTTCAACCCCTTTGAAACGGGGATGGGCTTCCAGTGGGCCCACCTGTTAGTGATGGCTGCGTGGATGGTAGTCGGGTTGTTGGTAGCGACGCGGTTCTTTTCGTGGGAGCCGCGGCGGTAGGATGTCACGGTCGATGGCTCGCCGCCTCGCGTGGGCAGGATGCTGGGCCTGAGAAGCTCGCAGGGCCACCCACAATTCAAAAATGGTACTGTCTACCGTCAAGTCAGGCCCACCAGGGTTTATCCGGGCGGCCTTCGATCTAGCCGGGGTGGCGTCGCATCCTCATGGGCTGTAATGGTAATCGCGCGTTGCCCGGGTCACGGACCCTGAACAAGACCACTCCCCTGTCACCAGTCAGCCCCGGCTACTCTGGCAAAGCGACGGGCTGAGTCCTGCGCCGCACGAGGCGTACCGTAGAACATACAGACACCAAAGGGGCCACCGGACCAGTTAGTTCCGGTGGCCCGTGGCTGAGGGGGAGAAGGCATAGGTTCGCAATTTACAGTGAACATAGAGTCCATCATGGCGGGGTGCGCCAGGCTGCTGATCGCAGGCTTGAGCTGCGCCGTGGTGTGGGCGTGCAGCGACACGAAGGTTGTGCCGACCGACCCGCCGGAGCAGCTTGTGCCAAGGAACGAATACGATACCGCTCGGCCCTTCGAGAGCCTGGTCAAACCGCACTTCTTTGCGACTACGGAGAACGGCGAGCAAGTCGAGCCGATGGGTGAGCCGGATCTCGTCACAGAGCGGGACGGGAAGGCAAAAGTCCGCCTCAGAAACGGGGACGACGTGCTTTACCTCGACCCGCTAGCCCTCGAGTCCGAGATACTGGGCGAGCACCCTGTGCATAAGGTGTACCGTCTCCAGGCAATGGGGATCCCACTCGCAGGGCAGCTCGAAGCCAGCCTTCGGAGCCCCGGACAAGCTGCGGCCCTATTCCACGACACAACGTTCGAGTACTTGCGAGGCGAGACCACAACGGCGGTCATCGTGGAGGTGTTCCCTGACGGGACCTTCCTCGCCGCTCCTCACGAGGTCCCGACCGAGTGGCGAAGCAGCGACGCCGGGATGGCCTCGCCGACGCACTTCCACGTCGACCCGAGGGCGCTCAGCGCCGGCGCTTCGGACCTCGCGCAGCGGTTCGAAACGGAGGTCCTGGCGCTACCGTTCGACGATCAGCGCTATCCTCCCGCGCGGCTCGCCAGGCAGGAGTGCGACGTCTACAAAGAGAGCATCGCGGCGCGGGAGTACACGCGCGTGCTCTCGACGGTGGGATACAGGTTCAGCCGAGACCACGTACTTCGGAACGCCAAGGAAACTCCCATTTCGGTGGGGGAGGAGCTCTCGTTGAGCCTGCGAGGAGGCGCCGGGGAAGGGGTCCGGTACTTTGGATTCGGCGGCTACTGGGTGGCGGACAGGCTGGCAGCGCTAGGGGTCCCGTGGACCCAGGAGTGCGATACGGCCGGCCGGCTACGCCGGTTTCGCCGGGAGGACGGGTCCCAGGGGGACTTCCATATCACGCTACGCCGCTCGCTGGAGCCTGACAAGACTGAGAGATACAAGATCGTAAGGATAGGCGGGGACGGCTCAGGGCAAGTAATCTACAGCGCTCCCGGTATCATCCTCATGGCCCGCCCCCTCCCCTTCGACGACGACCGCTGGATCATGAGCACCGAAGGTTGGAAGGCCCCGGATGACGAGGGCCCGCCCGACCCGAGGTGGCAATCGGTCTACGCGATCGACCTCAGTCAACCGGACACCTACGACATCGTGCAGTACCCCGTCCGGGAGTATCCGAACGCCCCCGAGCACGGGCTCCTCTACGGCAGCTCACCGGCAATAGTGTCCGGCGGCAGCTTCCTGCTGAGTCTCCTCTACGGGTTCAAAGACGAGGGCGGGGGCCTCTGGATGGCCGACATCTCCGGCGCCGACTTCTACAACAGGCCGGACAGGTTTGCACGAGTAACACCGTGGGACCACGCTCTGAGCTGGGTGTTGCTCGAAAGCGACGCCGATGCGGTCTCGCCGGTAATGTCGATATTCCTGACGGGTAAGGAGGTCGCCGACGACTTCTCCATGACGGCAAACCTGCTTCGAATCAGAAGCGAGGGGCTCGACTCGACCGTGGAGAGCGCTGCGCGGCTCCTGCGGATGGTCGGGTGGAACCCGGTGCCGTTCGCTATACAGCGCCGCGGAGTGCACGAGTTCATCGTGGCGGTCGAGACGCACTACAACTACGAGGCATCGCTCCTGCCTCGGGCGAAGGGCGTATACCTGCTACCGGTGGAAACGAGAGGGGGAGACTGAGTCCACATACTTAGAGAAGGTTGCGCATTTCCAGCGGCCCAGATGTGGGCGCGCACCTTGACGCCTCTCACTCTCATCTCGTATAATCGCGTACTGACGGTCATTCTTGAGGCCTATGCTCGATACTACATAGCATATAGCCATGCGGCAGCTCCAGCGACGGCTGGGAATTGCCCGGCCGTCGTTTTTTTTGCACCTTAACAACTGAATTCTGTTGCACCAGCAATTAGACGAGCCTTAATGTGGGTCAAGTTATTAAGGGTCGACGGTGGATGCCTTGGGGCCAAGGGCCGAAGAAGGGCGTGGTATGACTACGAGAAGCCTCGGTGAGCCGTCTAGCAGGCTTAGCCGGGGATGCCCGAATGGGGAAACCCTTTCCGGATAAATCCCGGGAAACCCCGACTCGTCGGGGGGGTAAGCAGGGGAACTGAAACATCTAAGTACCCTGAGGAAAAGAAATCAACCGAGATTCCCCTAGTAGTGGCGAACGAACGGGGAATGGCCCAAACCCGGCTGGCTTAGTGGGCTGAGGCCCTATGCTTGCCGGGGGTTGTAACATACGCCTGCCCCGACCTCAGTACGGGGAAAGAAGTAAAAAATCCTCTCTCTAGCTGAACGAACCTGGAAAGGACGACCACAGCGGGTGACAGTCCCTTAGGCGAAAGAGGAAGGACTTCTGGCGTTTTTGTTGAGTACCACGGGACACGAGAAATCTTGTGGGAATCTGGGGGGACCACCCTCCAAGGCTAAATACCCTTGGCCACCGATAGTGAACCAGTACCGTGAGGGAAAGGTGAAAAGAACCCCGGAAGGGGAGTGAAATAGACCTGAAACCGTTGACCTACAAGCCGTGGAAGTCCTGAGCTTGTCGAAGGATGACCGCGTGCCTATTGAAGAATGAGCCGGCGAGTTAATCTGGGTAGCTAGGTTAAGGAATAACTGTTCCGAAGCCGTAGCGAAAGCGAGTCCTAATAGGGCGTTAGTCAGGCGGAGTCGAATCTTCCGGTTGATCGCCCGTCGGTAAAACCGCTCTTTCGGCGACCCCCGATTTATCGGGACGAGCCGTGGAGCGGAATATCCAGCGGGCCTGAAGCCGGCGGCCTAGTCTCCACTATGCCTGGTGTGTTGCCTGGATTAGACCCGAAACCGGGTGAGCTACCCATGGCCAGGTTGAAGCTCCGATAATATCGGAGTGGAGGACCGAACCCGTGTCTGGTACAAAAGGCTGGGATGAGCTGTGGGTAGGGGTGAAATGCCAAACGAACCCGGAGATAGCTGGTTCTCCCCGAAATGTATTTAGGTGCAGCCTCAAGGTAGTCTTAGGGAGGTAGGGCACTGGATGGGCTAGGGGGCGTGAGCTTACCAAACTCAACCAAACCACGAATGCCCTAAGATGTTCCTTGGGAGTGAGACAGTGGGGGATAAGCTCCATTGTCGAGAGGGAAACAGCCCAGACCGCAGGCTAAGGTCCCGGAGTGTAGGCTAAGTGTGGAAGGCTGTGAGACCACTAAAACAGCTAGGAGGTTGGCTTAGAAGCAGCCATCCTTTAAAGAGTGCGTAACAGCTCACTGGTCGAGGGGTCTTGCGCCGAAAATGTAACGGGGCTAAGCCTATCACCGAAGCCGCGGTTCTTCCGACAATAGTCGGGAGGAGGTAGGGGAGCGTTCCCAGGGCTTTGAAGTTCTTGACGTAAGTCGGGATGGAGCGCTGGGAAGTGAGAATGCCGGCATGAGTAGCGACAACCCTGGTGAGAATCCAGGGCACCGAAAGCCCAAGGTTTCCTACGCAACGCTGATCGACGTAGGGTAAGTCGGGCCTAAGCCGTAGCGTGTGAGCGAAGGCGATGGACAACGGGTCAACATTCCCGTACCACCGTTTACTCGTTATAACGCAGAGGGGGGACACGGAAAGGTAGGCGAAGCGCACCCATCGGACATGGTGCGTTCTTCCTTGAAGGCCATGCCAGGATAGGCAAATCCGTTCTGGCGTTACGAGCTGAGGAGGAAGAAGACTCTAGGGCTTATGCCCTGGGGGATTCCGTTGATCCTATGCCGTCAAGAAAAGCCTCGCTGCTAGAGTTTATGGTGTCCGTACCGCAAACCGACACAGGTGGGCAGGGGTAAACGCCCCAAGGTGAACGAGAGAACCCTCGTTAAGGAACTCGACAAATTGGCCCTGTAACTTAGGGAGAAAGGGTGCCCGGAGGGTGACGTCCGCTTGCCGGACTGAGCCTTTGCGGGCCGCAGTGAATTGGCCCGGGCGACTGTTTAACAAAAACACAGGTCTCTGCAAAGCCGAAAGGCGAAGTATAGGGGCTGACGCCTGCCCAGTGCCGGAAGGTTAAGGAAAGTTGTTCGTCCCGAGCAATCGGGACAAAGCTCCGAACCGAAGCCCCGGTGAACGGCGGCCGTAACTATAACGGTCCTAAGGTAGCGAAATTCCTCGTCGGGTAAGTTCCGACCTGCACGAATGGCGTAACGACCTGGGCGTTGTCTCAACGAGGGACTCGGTGAAATTGCAAGGCCAGTAAAGATGCTGGCTACCCGCGACAGGACAAAAAGACCCCGTGGAGCTTTACTGTAGCTTGGCACTGGACTGGGGTTATAGATGTGTAGGATAGGCGGGAGACTATGAAGTCCCGACGCTAGTCGGGATGGAGTCAACCTTGAAATACCGCTCTTCTGTAATTTCGGCCCTAACCCCGTCGCAATCGGGGGACCCTGCCAGGTGGGCAGTTTGACTGGGGCGGTCGCCTCCTAAAGTGTAACGGAGGCGTCCAAAGGTTCCCTCAAGGTGGGTGGAAATCACCTGTAGAGTGCATTGGCATAAGGGAGCTTGACTGCGAGACCTACAAGTCGAGCAGAGACGAAAGTCGGGCAAAGTGATCCCACGGTACCGTGTGGAAGGGCCGTGGCAATCGGATAAAAGCTACCCCGGGGATAACAGGCTAATCTCGCCCAAGAGTTCACATCGACGGCGAGGTTTGGCACCTCGATGTCGGCTCGTCGCAACCTGGGGGTGAAGCATCTCCCAAGGGTCCGGCTGTTCTCCGGTGAAATGCGGCACGCGAGCTGGGTTCAGAACGTCGTGAGACAGTTCGGTCTCTATCCGTCGTGGGCGCAGGAGATTTGAGGGGAGCCTTCCCTAGTACGAGAGGACCGGGAAGGACGGACCTCTGGTGTACCGGTTGTCCTGCCAAGGGCATCGCCGGGTAGCCATGTCCGGCCGTGATAAGCGCTGAAAGCATCTAAGCGCGAAGCCGACCCCAAGATTAGATCTCCCTCTTGCCGATTCGTCGGCAGGACTAAGGTCCCATGTAGACTACATGGTTGATAGGCCGCAGGTGTAAGTCCCGCAAGGGATTCAGCTGAGCGGTACTAATAGACCGAGAGGCTTGACCCACATTAAGACTCGTTTAATGCAGCAACAGATTTCAGTCGTTGAGTAATGCCTACCCTGGGTGGAGCAGTCCCGACTCGTCGGGAATGGGCTCACAACCCACAATCGTCGCGGGGTGGAGCAGCGGCAGCTCGTTGGGCTCATAACCCAAAGGTCGCAGGTTCGAGTCCTGCCCCCGCAACCACGCTAAACCCATGAAGAAGGGGCTCCCGGAAACGGGGGCCCCTTCTCGTTTTTGTTTCCCGCGGCCCGTTGGCCCCTGTATGGACGCTCCAGAGCAGCGGGAGAGCTGATGGCCTAGGTCGCACGGGCCTGGGCCTGCGGACGACGGCTCGCCGGAAGTGATGCGACGTGGTGTTGATCTACATCAGGCAGCGGCCTGACCCGCCCGATCCAGTGTCCTACGTGCTACCGGGCGAGACTTGCGTGTTATGCAGTTCGTGGAGTGTACGAGGTTGGCGGTATCATCCGACGACCGATGGTCCCGGCGATGTTCATATCGTTAGGACCCTGACGCTCATGGGTCGTTCCTTCCCTTTGAGCGTTAGAACATGTTCCACGAGATCCGGGAAATGCGGCGCCACGGACGGACAGATATCTTCAGTGATAAGGATCTCGCCGGAGGCTGACTCTGCCTGAATCCTGGAAGCCCTACTAACGGTATCGCCAAACACCATGAAATCGTAGACCCCCGACCCCCGTGACGCTCATCCTGCGTGCTTAGGCGAGATTCTCTGCCCACTCTGCGCGTTCTTCGGATCTAGCGGCGACGGAAGCCTAAGCCCTCTGGTACACCTGGAACCGATGGCGGTTGGTCTCGAGGACGTACAGGCGGCCTTCCCAGTCTAGAGTCACGGCCACGGGACCCCAGAAGTACGGCTCGGTCTGGGACGAGACGTCGTACGGTGTGCTGAGGTGGGGAGGCAAGTCCGGAATAAGGTTAGACATGTCGCGCTTGACAGCCTCATCGGGGTTCGCCGCCAGGAACTCATCAGCCCACTGAGATAAAGTCGCCTGTCCTCTCAGCTTGACCTGGAAGCTGCCATCCGGACCGAGCACCTGCACCCTCTCGTTCCCCCAATCGGCGACATAGATGAAGCCATCGTCGTCGACGGCAGCGCCCGAAGGCCGTTGGAACTCCCCGTCGCCGTCGCCTGAGCGGCCAAAGATGGCGACGGACTCGCCGGCGGCGTTGAACTTCTGAACGCGGTCGTTCCCCCAGTCGGCGACGTACACGTAGCCCCGCGAGTCGATAGTGACGCCCCAGGGCGCGTTGAGCTGCCCGGGGCCGCTACCGGCCCTGCCGAAGGCACCGGCGAAAAGCCCATCCTTGTCGAACTTCTTTATGCTGTTGCTGGACTGGTCCGCGACGTAGGCGGTGTCGTTCGAGTCGAAGGCTATACCCGATGGGCGGTCCAGCCGGCCCTCTCCTGTCTCTCCCCAGGCCCCGATAAGCTCCCCGGAAGAATCGAAAATGGTGACGCGATTGTTTTGCTCGTCGGTGATATGGAGCCGGTCCTGATTGTCGAATGCCATGGCCACCGGCCAGACGAACTGCCCGGGACCATCCCCGTAGCCGTTGCCGAACTCCGTCAGATACTCCTCGTCGAGGGTGCACACACCAACGCGTATGGCTTGCCTCCGGACGGAGTCGCAACGGTTCATAACGAAGATTCGCCCGTCCTTGGAAATGGCCAGGTCACACGGGTTCGCGAAGCCGCGGCCGTTAGTGGCGTTGTTGGTGATACCAACAGTCTTTACGTACTCAAGGGCCAACGTAGCGGGGGCCGTCTCGGTAGCCAAGAATCAACTCTCCTAAAGGGCTTCGGATTCGGGTAGGCTGCTGGTAATTCGTGGGTATGCGGACGCAACCGGCGCGGCAGGCAGCGCCCCTACGCGCGCCTGGCCGGGACTGCTAAGCTATCTGGAACTCTCGGGTGGAGACGATGAGCCTTAGGAGCTCCCCAACTCGCTGCTCGGAGTCGTCGTCCGCCTGACTCTCGCCTAACTGCAGATCGCCCTGACGAGCAACGTGGTCGGTCAGCGCCTTTTGAGTCTTCTCCGAAACTTGGACCGGGCCCAGGAGGTCGAGGCAACGCTGGACGGTGTGCTCAGGACTGAGCGTCCCGCCGTTGTCGGAGGCCAGCCGCCCGATGATGGCCCGGACGCCGGGGCTCCCTACGTCGCTGAGCTCCTTCGCCACGAAGTTGACGCGCTCCATCAGCGCGCCGCTATCGATCCACTCGACACCCTCGTGCCAACCTTCCACGGTCGGAGGCTGGAGGAGGCCCTGGCCCATGTAGAAAGCGTGCTTGGCCACCTCCTCGATGCCGAGGGTGGGCACGCGATAGGTCCCCGCCATCCGAACACCCCCGATGACCAGCTCGACGGGCCCCTTGACGCGAGCGCCACGAGCCGCATCGGACTTGAAATACGGCGAGTTCAATAGGGTCCGCAGCACCGCTCGTATCTCAAACTGAGACTCGAAGTAGGCATCGATCATCTCGCCGACGACCCGGTCCCCCCCCTCATCTACCTCATCCGCCGCGAAGAACTGGAACAGGCGCGTGCATATGAATCGGGCCGTAGCGGGATTGCGGGCTATGATGTCGATGACATCTTCTCCGTTGAACCGCCCCGTCTCCCCCAGGAACGTCTTCTCTCCGTCGTCGTGGTCATCCGCGTTGTACTGAAAATGCCAGGCGATGCGGCCGTATGGCCAGATGGAGTCCTTTTCAGCACGTATCGCCATGTATTCGCCGTTTCCAAGCGTCCAGCCCGTAAACGCGCGGGAGCACTCCTTAATATCCTCTTCCGTGTAGTTGCCGATGCCCATGGCGAAGAGCTCGAGTAGCTCCCGGCCGAAGTTCTCGTTGATTGCGCCGTTGTGGTTATCGTTGTTGTCGAGCCAGATGATCATCGCGGGGTCCTTGGACAGCTCGACCAGAAGCTTCGGAAAGGACTCAAGGCCAGACCTTCTGAACATATCGATCTGGTTGAGCAACGACCTTGCCTGATTCAGCTTCGAGTAGCCGGTGGCGAACAGCCCGTGAAAGAACAGCGCGAGCTTCTCTTCGAGCGGGTTACCGGTTGTCACAAGCCGATATGTCCAATAGGCGGCAGCGCTCTCGAGGAGCCGCACCTCGGACTGCTCGACGTGGTAGCGCCTGATCAGGTCATCCGGCAGGTTACCCGGCTCGCCGGGATGGAGCAGCTCCTCGACGGTGGCCTCGTACCCCTTCTCGAGGTAGGCCTCTAGCTCGTCTCGCGTGGCACCGAACCCCGCGCGCCGCAGCAGATGCGCCATCAAGGCGATGTCGTTGTCAGCCATGCCACAGTCTCCTAGGAATCAAAGTGGTTACCGGCACCAACCTCTTGATGCGGATATAAGAACCGGGTGCGGCACTACGCACACGCTAGCTCGCACCGCCGTCGCAACCCCGACAACCTAGCTGGCGATGAACTCCAGCGGCTCAAAACGGCCGTTAACGATCGGGGCTGCATCCAGCCCAAGCCATCGCTCCAGAATCGCCGTGTACGTCATGCGGAAGTCGTTGTTGAAGAGCAGATCGCCTTCGAGCTGGTCTTCTTCCTTGATGGAGGGGTATTCGCCGTACATCCCTCCCTCAACTGAGTCCCCTATTACAAAGGCGACGCCTCCCGATCCGTGGTCGGTGCCGCTGCCGTTGTCCTTGATTCGCCGGCCAAACTCGGAGAATACGAGGATAATGGCGTCTTTTTCACGGCCATGCTCCCTTAAGTCGTCCGTGAAGTCGCCAACCGCGGCCGCGACCTCGTCCCATAGCTTGGCATGTGTCAACACCTGTCCGGCGTGCGTATCGAAGCTCCCGTGCTGGGTGTAGAAGATTCGGGTTCCAAGGTCCCCGAACATCACCTGCGCCGCGCTTTTGAGGCTCTGGGCGATAGGGTTGGCAGCATACTCGACGCTGGAGCTGTACCGCGCCGGGGCCGTCCTCAGCACGTCGGCGCCTTTTAGAGCGTCAGTCCCTGTTTGGCCGAGGAACTCCATGACGGCCTCGCCGCCGTTGCCGCCGTACATCTTGGCGAAGGTGTCTAGCGCGTACTTCCTGAGCTTTTCGTCGGCGATGTCGGGGTAGAGCCCGTAGGTCTCAAGGTTCCCGACCGAAGCCACGGGAACGCCACGACAGCCGAGGGCGCGGGGCAGGCCGCGCCCGAAGTTAACGCCGGTAACGACGTTCTCGCCGCGAGGGTCTATCTCGCGGATGGTCCGGCCGAGCCACCCTTCCGCACCTATCTCTTCGGGCAGCGCCGTGTGCCAGATGTCCATCGACCGGAAGTGGGAGCGGTTCGGGTTGTCGTAGCCGATCCCGTTAATAATCGCGAGGTCGCCGGCATCCCAGAGCCTCTTGAAAGGCCCCATGCCCGGCCTGAAGCCGACGCTGTCGTCTATCGGGAGTACTTTTTCCGGCTCGATGTGGACAGTCGGTCTGAAATCATAGTACAGCCCGTTATTGTACGGGACCAATGTGTTTAGATAGTCGTTGCCCCCCGATAGCTGCACGACCACGAGGGAGCGCTCTCTGCTGGCCACTTCAACGACTCCTTGATCTGGTATCACGAGCTAAGCGAGGTCGAGTTAAGCGAGGTGTCGCAGGTTTTGGGCGAACGCCAGCACTGCGTCATTCGTCTTGAATCTTAGCCATCCAGCCGCTTGCCGAGAGCTGCAGAATCGGGAGTTCACCCTAGCGATTAAGCCTACAACAGCAAGACTTGGCGTGCAAGCCCTTGGAGAAGACGTGACCGCGTGGAAACCAAAGCGCCGATGAGCACGTGTGCCCACCTTTGCCTCCAGCTTGACACCCCCTGAGGCTGGTCAATAAGATATTGGGTGGGCCGAGGTAGCTCAGTCGGTAGAGCACAGCACTGAAAATGCTGGTGTCGCCGGTTCGATTCCGGCCCTCGGCACCAGGCAGTGAGCGGGAGTAGCTCAGTGGTAGAGCATCTCCTTGCCAAGGAGAAGGTCGCGGGTTCGAACCCCGTCTCCCGCTCCACACCCTATATACAGGCATAGACGGCCTGCTCCCCTAATCGCTCGTTTGACCACAGCGCTCCGATAGCAACCGGAAGAGGTACGATATCGAGCACGGTCAACGGGCCATCGGGTACTATCCGCAGGACACCTCAACCGTACCGGAGAGCCACTTACCGTGAAAACCTGTTCTTTGAGTACCTCATAGCATGAATGACCGGAACAATGCGCGGCGCCGACTGCAGCTCGATGGCGCGTACAACGTCCGAGACCTCGGCGGGTATGCAACGCTGGACGGAAGGGAAACTAGCTGGGGAACGTTCCTGCGGGCGGACAGCCTGCACAATCTAACCCCTAAAGCCCAGGCGTCCCTTGTAGATTTCGGCGTTCGAGCCGTAATTGACCTCAGAACGAGTCGTCAAATTCAAGCATCGCCAAATCCATTCTTCGGCTCGTCCGAAGTCGACTACTACCATCAGAACCTGGTTGGAGATGTGCTTCCATACGAGAAAATGGAGAGGGGAGAAGCTTTCGAGAGGATAGTGCAGGTCTACACCTCAGTCCTCGACACGCGCCACTCTCAGGTCCGTGAGACTCTCGCCACAATGGCCGCCCCGGACGCGCGACCGGTCCTCTTCCACTGCGGGGCTGGAAAAGACCGCACCGGCTTGATCGCGGCGCTGCTCCTCGGCATTGGGGCAGTCCCCGATGCCACAATCGCCGAGGACTATGCTCTGACCGCTAGGTTTCTGGTGGAGGCACACATTGAGGACAATCCACAGTTGACTGCCGGCAGCTATACCTGGAAGGACTACCAGGACGCGAGCTGTCCTCCGGAGGCCATGATTGCCACGCTCGCTCACCTCCGGAGGCGCTACGGCGGGGTCGAAGAATATGCTACCGCCATCGGTCTAAACAGCGGCCTCATCGACGGACTGCGTGGCGCCATACTGGCGTAAACGCGGATTCCGACCCTCGCCTGTGAACGCACGGCGTGGCGAGCCAGACGCCAGCGATGGGCCACTCTGGCTGGCTCAGAGACGGTAACGAAACAGGTGGCCGTCCCAGGTCGTTACCGCGAAGCCGTCTTCCAACAGGCGTGGGGCTGCCGTGAGAGGGGACTCGAAGGCGGCCCCAGCGACCTGAAGGCCTGTCGAGCTATCCACCGTGTAAAGGACGCCATCCAGCCCTGGGACGAGCAGTGTGTCTCCGACGGCCGCGGACGCCGCTAGGAGCGATCTGATGCCGCGACGTCCCGGGACCATGTCAAGCAGATCGTGACCGCTCTGAAACGTCCAGCGGACCGCACCGGTCTCCAGCTCGCAGCAGAGAACCTGCCCCTGCGACGTAGATGCGTAGATGCGGCCATCGGCCACTTCCAGACCACTGACGTATCGTTGTTCGGCGCTTGGAGTCATTGGCGCCCCGTCCTCGCTCCGCGGTTCTGGCATAACCTCTTCGCACCACAGCACCTCGCCCGACTGTGGTATGACGACCAGCAGTTCGCCCTGACCACCTCCGCTCACGAGCCTGCCGTCCGCGAGTACCGGCGCCGCCCAATAGTCCTGGGTGCCGTCCAATGGATGCTCCCAGACGACCCGACCCGTCTCGCACTCGAGGGCCACCAGACCGCGCCTGGGAACGAAGGTGATCAGTAATCCTTCGACCACCAAGGGACTCGCGTAGGAGCCCCATTTGTCGCCCACCTCGTCAGCCGAGAGGTCAGGGGTGCCGACAAACCGTTTGTTCCAGACCAGATCGCCGGACTTCAGCGAGTAAGCGGCGTACCCTGCTTTGGCGCCAACGAAGACGACCCCATCAGCCACAGCGGGCGAAGTGGCGATCCAACGGTCCGGGAACCCTGGCGTGTCAACATCCCAGTTCACTTCCCCGGACGCCATGTCTATACGATATAGGCGCCCGGCCGAAGTAATCGCCAGACAGACGCCGACGTCAGTGACGATGACGCTGTTCCTGACGGCGGAGTCGGTCCGGACGCGCCAGACGATCTCGCCATCGGCCAAGGCGACCCGGCAGACGCCGTTCTCCCGACGGGAGCTTTCGTCCTGGAGGCTGACAAGCAGGTCGCCGTTGTACAACACAGGTGTGGCACGATGCGCATTGGCAGGGAGCTTGGTCTGCCAAACGAGGCTGATCGGCGCACCTTCGAAGTCCGGAGGGGAGGCGACTCTTCTCGACGCTCGACGGTCGCGGCCAAGGGGCACCAGATCGAACTGAAACCCCTGCCGCTTGAACTCGACTGTACGGTAGCCACGAGGGTTGGAGTCAGAGCCGCCGAAGGAGAGAGGGGTCAGCCCGGCGACCGTGGTCCGGCCGTACGTGAATACCTTGCTGGAGTGAGTGTGGCCATGCATGACCAAGGTGACGTTGTATGCCTGGAGCTGGTCGAGGAACCGCCTGGACGGCGGCGTGTGCATCATCAAAACGATCTCCCGGCCCTCCGGCTGGGCGGCCAGGTCCTGCCAGAACCACCGTTCCTTTCGAATCAGATCGTATCGGGAGAAGAAGTAGTCTTCCTTGGCATGGGCGACGAAGTGGCGCCCTCCGCGGTCGAAGCTGTAGTAAACGGGACCCAGCACCTGCTCATAGTTGCGGACGCAGCTCGCTCCCCAGCCGGGGCCCTCGTGGAGCTCCTGATCGCCGTCGTGGCCGCCGAAGACCGAATAGACGGGAGCGCCGACAGACCCGGTCACCTTGTCGTATGCGCCCAACTCGGCGACAGTTCCCCAGTTGGACAGGTCGCCTGTAGCGACCAGCATCCCCGGCCCGGCGTGCTCCCTCAGACGCTCCAGGTCCTCACCCAGCTCGTCGGTGCCCGCCACCTGGCCGTCATGAGTATGCACGTGGGTGTCGGTAATGTGAGCAAGCGAATGCTCCGGACTCGCGTACCTCGGGTCCGAAGCCAGCGTAAAGTCCGCCAGCCCCGATGACTCAGGCACCGGCTGGTAGAAAGTGCTCTCGGGCGAGTAGCCGTCTGGGACGGAAACCCAGATGTAGGAGTGGCTACCCAGGGCCGAATGGACACGTGTTTGGGCACCCGAATCGGCGGAAGGTATCGCCTCGATGACGTAACGGCCGTCCCGGTCCGTGCGGACCACATGCTCGCCATTGGAGACAAGCACGTCGCCCACTCCGCGCCCCCGCAAGTCACGCACGGAGCCACTGACATGAATTATCATGACAACCTCAACCTCGTAAGGTCAGGCGATATCTTACCCGGTGCGCACTAAGGTGCAAAGCCCCGGGACGCGTGGAATCGCTCTGGAGTTGGCCTTTCGGCCTGTGCGTTCTCGATCTGTTGGTATTGAATCCCACCTTGATTCTACCAAGGCACCCCGAAGTGGGGCGGGCACCGGCCTACCGCCCCATGTCCAAGGCCGCCCCATGATGTCCGCGAGCGCCAGGTGGCGGCCAAGAACGTCACCAAGAGGTGTCAGCTTGCCTCGCGAGCTAGCCACTGAGGTCCTCGCGCGCGGGCGCACGGAGAAGATCGCTGGATACTTCGGCATAGTGACCACGGACGATATTGAGTGCTAGTCGCCCGTATCTACCGGTATCCGCTAATGCGTTCAAATATCGGGGAACTTCCAGCCTATAACTGAACGATTTTCCGACATGGTTACTCCTAGGAAGCACAGCGCTCAGACTAGGATAGTTGCCAAGGAGAAGGTCGCGGGTTCGACCCCCGTCTCCCGCTCCAGATACAATTCAGCCGCACCTCAGCGTCGGCTACCGGGCCTCGGACCGCTTGCCTCGACGGCCTTGTGGACAGCAAACGGGCTGGAGACCTGCCGGTAGCGCCGGCTTGGTTAAGTCGGTCACGTTCCTATCGCAACATAACCGACATCCGCGACGTGACTGTAAGGGTCAAAGTTGGGAGGCGTCTATTCCCATTTGACCCGCCAAAGCCGTGGATGCTAATGTTGCCGCACTCCAGGAAAAGGGGCTACAAATGGCTAACCGACAGGTTCATGCACTCATCCTCGCGCCTTGGCAGCGGGTCGCCGGGACCTTGCTCATGTCTCTGGCGCTCTTAGCCACAGTTGTCGCTTGCGGCGCCGCGGATGATTCCGAGGTCGCCGACCAGGGCCCCAGTGCCACCGTCGGAGGCGCCGAGCCAGCTGCGGCAGCGGTGCCACCCGCGGCAGCGGCGGCAATACAGCCCGGCGCCGAAGGAATCTCCACGTATGCGGGCAGCGGCGACCCCAGGTTCGGCGGAGACGGAGGGCCCGCCACCGAGGCCGGGTTCTACCAACCAACCGCCGTGACGGTTGATAATAGCGGCAACGTATATCTGGCCACCGACATGAGAGTCCGCAAGGTAGACGTGGCAACGGGAATTATCACCACGGTCGTTGGCACGGGGAGAAACCGGTCCGAGGGTGATGACGGTCCGGGCGTCGAGGCCGCTCTGGCCGAACCGATAGGCCTCACCCTGGATAGCGCCGGAAACATGTTCATCGTGGAGTTCGGCAGCGGACGGATACGGAGAGTTGACGGCGCTAGCGGAATTATCACTACCGTAGCAGGCGGTGGGATTGGTGACCCGTTGAAGAGGATCTTCGGCGACGGCGGCCCGGCAACCGAGGCATTGATCAAGTTGCCGATGGCTGTCGCCGTGGACGGCGACGGCAACCTCTACATCGCGACCGACAACCGTGTCCGTAAGGTCGACGCCGCCACCGGCGTGATCACCACGTTCGCCGGGCTTGGAGAGAGGGCTCTGGGAGGCGACGGTGGCCCTGCCACCGGCGCCGGACTGGCTGAGCCGGCCAGCGTTGTGGTCGATAGCCAGGGCAACGTGTTCATCGCCGACCGAGACAACCACAGGGTGCGCAAGGTGGACGGCTCCACCGGAGTTATCTCCACCGTGGCGGGAAAGGGAAAATTCTCAGTGCGCAACGCAGCCATCTACGGTGTCGGGAACACGGGAGGCGCTGGGCCCATAAACAAGATTTCGGCGCTGGGAGAGGGTTACTCAGGGGACGGCGGCCCCGCAACTGAAGCCGCGCTCAGTTTGCCCAACGGCATCGCCTTCGGCCCCGGCGGCGACCTGTTCATCGCCGATGGCTCGACCCGGGTCAGGAAGGTCGATGCCGACACAGGTGTGATCACCACCGTGGCCGCCAGCGAGACAGTGAGCTCCGCCGCGACCGGGAAGGTGCAGGTGTACACAACCGTGATCGGCCAGATAGTGTCGATCGGGGTCAACAGCGCCGGTGAGATATTCCTGGCCGACTACAAGAAGCACCTCGTGCACAGGGTCTCGAGGCCACAATAGCTCGCCAAGCACCTACCCGCCGCTCGGCGTGCCGAACGCGGGTCTTCGCTTGCCGGACTCGACCAGCTACCGGCTGAAGAAGGTTGGGGGTCCGATCCCCATCTCCAGCTCCAAGCTGCTTATTTGCGGCGCCAACAGACCCTGCGGCTCCAGAGTCCGCGCCGGCTGGACCGCCTCCAAAGCTGCCTCGCCATACGACCTCCGTCGGCGGGTCATTCCATTGACCCACCAAAGCAGTGGGTGCTACCGTTGCCGCAGTCCAGTAAGTGGCTGCAAATGCTTCGACTAAATACTCACGTACTCGTGCCCGCACATTGGCCGCACGCCCTCGGGACCTGGCTCATTGCTCTGGCTCTCTCTGCGACGGTCGCTTGCGGGGCCGCCGACGAGTCTGACGTAGCCGGCCAAAACGGCGCAGGCGGCGGGGACGCAGAGGCGCTTGCGGGAGCAGCACCGGGCCAGAACACCCCTGGGACAATCACAACCTATGCGGGCAGCGGCTCCCCGAAGTTCACCGGGGACGGAGGGCCTGCCACCGAAGCCGGGTTCTTCCAACCAACCTCCGTGGCGCTCGACAGCAGCGGCAACGTATACCTGGCCACCGACATGAGAGTCCGCAAGATCGACGCGGCAACAGGGATTATCACCACCGTCGTCGGCACGGGGAGCAACCGGTCAACAGGAGACGGCGGTCCGGCCGCGGAAGCTACCCTGGCCGAGCCGGTGAGCCTCACCCTGGACCGCGCAGGGAACATATTCATCGCGGAGAGCGGCAGCGGACGTATACGCAGAGTGGACGCGGCCAGCGGAGTGATCACTACCGTGGCAGGCGGTGGGATTGGTGACCTGCGGAACAAGATCTTCGGCGACGGCGGCCCAGCCATCGATGCGTTGATCAAGCTGCCGATGGCTGTCGCCGTAGACGGCGACGGCAATCTCTACATAGCCACCGACAACCGTATACGTAAGGTCGACGCCGCCACCGGTGTGATCGACACGTTCGCCGGGATTGGCGAGAGGGCTCTGGGAGGCGACGGTGGCCCGGCCACCAACGCCGGACTGGCTGAACCTGCCAGCGTGGTGGTTGATAGCCAGGGCAACGTGTTCATCGCCGACCGGGACAACCACAGGGTGCGAAAGGTGGACGCCCCAACCGGCATCATCTCCACGGCGGCGGGACAGGGAAAGTTCGCGGCACGCAGCGGTACCATCTACTCCGTGGGAAACACGGGAGGCGCTGGGCCCATAAACACGACCGCAGCACAGGGAGATGGATACTCGGGGGACGGCGGCCCCGCAACTGAAGCCTTGCTCAGCCAGCCCTCGGGCCTCGCGCTTGGCCCGCAAGACGACCTGTTCATCGCCGATGGCACGACCCGCGTTCGGAGAGTTGGTAAAGACACAGGTGTCATCACCACAGTGGCCGCCAGCGAGACATATAGCTCCAACCAGACCGGAAAGGTTCAGGTCTACACCACCGTGATCGGCCAGATCGTCTCTATCGGAGTGAACGAGACCGGCGAGATATTCCTGGCCGACTACAAGAAGCATTTGGTGCACAAGGTCGCGGCGCCGCAATAGCTCGCCAAGGACCCTGGTCCGCCTCCAAAGCTGCCTCGCCACGCGACCTTAGTCGGCGGGTCAGTCCATTGACCCGCCAAAGCTGTGGGTGCTACTGTTGCCGCAGTCCAGTAAGTGGCTGCAAATGGTTCGACTAAATACGCACGCACTCCTGCCCGCACATTGGCCGCATGCCCTCGGGACCTGGCTCATCGCTCTGGCTCTCTCCGCGACGGTCGCTTGCGGGGCCGCCGACGAGTCTGACGTAGCCGGCCAAAACGGCGCCGGCGGCGGGGACGCAGAGCCGCCTGCGGGAGCGGCGCCAGGCCAGAACAGCCCTGGGACAATCACAACCTATGCGGGCAGCGGCTCCCCGAAGTTCACCGGGGACGGAGGGCCTGCCACCGAAGCCGGGTTCTTCCAACCAACCGCCGTGGCGCTCGACAGCAGCGGCAACGTATACCTGGCCACCGACATGAGAGTCCGCAAGGTCGACGCGGCAACAGGGATTATCACCACCGTCGTCGGCACGGGGAGCAACCGGTCAACAGGAGACGGCGGTCCGGCCGCGGAAGCTACCCTGGCCGAGCCGGTGAGCCTCACCCTGGACCGCGCAGGGAACATATTCATCGCGGAGAGCGGCAGCGGACGTATACGCAGAGTGGACGCGGCCAGCGGAGTGATCACTACCGTGGCAGGCGGTGGGACTGGTGACCTGCGGAACAAGATCTTCGGCGACGGCGGCCCAGCCATCGAGGCGTTGATCAAGCTGCCGATGGCTGTCGCCGTAGACGGCGACGGCAATCTCTATATAGCCACCGACAACCGAGTACGTAAGGTCGACGCCGCCACCGGTGTGATCGACACGTTCGCCGGGGTTGGAGGAAGGGCTCTGGAAGGCGACGGTGGCCCGGCCACCAGCGCCGGGCTGGCTGAGCCGGTCAGCGTGGCGGTCGATAGCCAGGGCAACGTGTTCATCGCCGACCGGGACAACCACCGTGTACGCAAGGTGGACGCCTCAACCGGCATCATCTCCACGGTGGCGGGAAAGGGAAAGTTCGCGGCACGCCTCGGTAACATTTACTCTCTCGGAAACACGACGGATAGACCCTTAAACGCGAGTGCGGCGGAGGGAGCGGGTTACTCCGGCGACGGCGGCCCCGCAACTGAAGCCGAGCTCAGTGTACCCTCCAGCATCGCCTTTGGCACCGACGGCGACCTATTCATCGCCGACGGCACGACCCGCGTCAGGAGAGTTGACTCCAACTCAGGCGTGATCAGTACCGTGGCCTCGAGTGACACGGTGAGCTCCATTGAGACTGGGAAGGTGCAGATCTACACAACGGTGATCGGCCATATCGTCTCTATCGGCGTCAACGACGCAAACGAGATATTCCTCGCCGACTACAAGAAGAACGTCGTGCACAAGGTGTCGGCGCCACAATAGCTCGCTGAAGACCCTAGCCCGCCCCTCGGCGTGGCGAACGTGGGGTCTCGCTAGAAGTGCTCTATGCTGTGGCGACGGGGAACGCCTCGGCTGGGGGAGTAGCTCTGCAACGACCGCCGGCGATTGTGGGAGGCGGACTGCTGGCGCGAGGCGAGTCGCTATCAGCGCCGCACTCTTGTTTAGGGTGGAAATCCGCCTCGCCTACCCTGCTGATGGAGGCTGGCGACACCCCCAACGAATCGGACCGCCAGGAAGAAGCTCAGCCCATGTACAAAGAAAGTGTGGTCTACGGAGAGGTGCTGGGGGCAGGGCTTCTCGCCGACATCGCCGCCCCGGACGGGGACGGTCCGTTCCCTATCATCCTCTCGGTACACGGGGGCCGCTGGATCAGGGGTAGCCGGCGTGACCGTACGGCCATCGACGTCCGAGAGTGGGCGGGATACGGCTTCTTCGCCATGAGCATAGATTATCGACTCGTCACCGGAACCCCGGCCCCAGCGTGCTATCAGGACACCCTCTGCGCGATTCGCTGGGTGCACGCGCACCGTGACGAGTACGACCTGGACGCTGAGAGTTTCTTTCTCATTGGAATGTCTGCGGGCGGTCATCTCGTCTCCCTCGCCGCGACTCTCGGCGAAGGACGTTTCGACCGTGCCGGTGGCTGGGAAGACCAGCCTCACTCGTTCACCGCGGCTATTAGCGTCTCCGGTACCTATGAGCTGACCCGGCTAGACTGGGGGTCGGGCTGGATGCCGCTCGGTGAGCCCTGGGAAGAGGCCCGCCGTTACGCATCCCCTGTGGAACATGTGGCTGCGGACAATCGACCCCAGCTAATACTGCACTCAGACGACGACGGCTCAATCCCGATACAGCAAGCTCATGACATGGTCGCAGCATTGCGGGATACGGGCGCTCCGCACGAGTTCGTGCACTACACCGACCGCGGGCATATGCCGATAGACGAGGAGGTCGTCGCGCAGAGCCGGGCATTCATTGAGCGGCTGCGGGCCGCCTAGCTGAGCCCCGTCGAGCTGCGCTTCGGAGATGATCCCGCCAAGCGTACGTGATCAATCCTCTTGCCCAGCATATTTACCGGGTGGTATGTTGGAGCCTACCAGGGCTCGTTTGCTACCCGTGGCCTCACAGAATAGTTTGGTGGACACTCGGTGTTCCGCCTCGCTGCAGCCCTACCCATGCCCGAGGAAGGACGGCCAGTTCATAGGGTTCGGCCGTCAAATAGAGAAAGGCGCCTACAATAAAGGAGCACGCGACCCAGGTATTCCCGCAATACCCGAAGCTCAGGCCCGTGGAGCCACAGGTGGTCGAGCATCAGGGGCAGAGGTACCTGCACCTGCGCGACCCGCTGGGCCTGAGCGACAAAACGGTACTGGTCCCTCAGCAGGTGGCGCCGCTCCTGGCCCTGTGCGACGGAACTCGCGACGTAGAGGCGCTCAAGGCAGCGATGGCGCTGCGGACCGGTGTGCAGCTGACCGAGTCGCAGATTGGCGAGCTGTTGGCGGGCTTGGAGAGCGTGTACGCCTTCGAGAACGGCGCCTTTCAGCAAGCGTCCGCCGATGCCCTCAGATCGTACCGCGAGGCGACCCACCGGAAGCCATCGCACGCCGATCTCGTATATCCCGCAGACCCCGACGAGCTCCGGACCACCCTCGATGATTACGTTGCCAGAGCGCGCGGCGACGGAAAGGCAGCCCCCGAGGGATCCGTTTCGAAGCAGCCCGATCCAACCCCGGCACGGTCCCCCACAGCAAGGCTAACTGGAGTAGTATCCCCGCACATAGACTTCGAGCGAGGGTGGCAAACGTATGCACAGCTGTGGGACGGGTGCAAGCCCGAGCTTGAAGAGATAGACCTGGCGATCATCATTGGCACAGACCACTCCGGGGGCCTGGGAGCGATCACCCCCACTCGACAGAGCTACGCCACGCCCTATGGGGTCCTGCCCACGGCTGTCGAGATAGTCGACGGCCTCGCCGACGCGCTGGGCATTGAAAACGCGTTCCGCGAGGAGCTTCACCACGTCAACGAGCACTCCATCGAGCTGGCGGCCGTGTGGTTCCACCACTTCCTCGGTGGCCGCAACTGCCCCGTCGTCGGAGTCCTGTGCGGGTCGTATCAGCACTTCGTGTCCGGCGAGGCGAACGCCGCCGAGGACGAGGGTATAGGCGCGGCGGCGGCGTACCTCAGCGGCGTAGCGGCTGGGCGCCGCGCATTGGTGATAGCCGCCGCCGACCTGGCGCACGTAGGTCCAGCCTTCGGGGACCCGGCGGCTATCGACCCTGTTGGGCGGGCCGACGTCGCAGCCCGGGACGCAAAGTCAGTCTCCGCGATATGCGATGGTGATGCCGCCGGTTTTCTCGCTCTATCCACGGCCGAGGGCGATTCCCGTAAGATATGCGGGTTGCCTCCAATCTACCTGGCACTTCGAGTCCTCGGAGACGCTGTCGGCGAGTCGGTCGGTTACGCGCAGTGCCATGCCGACTCGAACGGCGGCTCTCTGGTATCGATAGCCGCCGTGAGGCTGTACGAGAGATGAGACAGCCGGAGTGCCGGCGACTCGACAATTTGACCAGGCTAGGAGGCAAGTTGTGACCAATGCCGTTCAAGTAGCTCGCGGCGATGTTCTTTTGCTGATCGGTACCCGCAAGGGTGCGTTCCTCCTGTCGAGCGACGGCAGCCGGAAGGACTGGTCGCTATCCGGTCCGCACTGGGCGGGCAGCGATGTGTTTCACGCGGCGTACGACCCCCGCGACGGCGCCATCCTGGCAGCAATCAATAACCCTATATGGGGGGCCGGGATTCGGCGCAGCGGCGACCTGGGGACGACGTGGAACGAGCCGGCTGAAGGGCCGCGGTTCAAGAGCAGCGATGGCGAAGCCGTCAAGAGGGTCTGGCACCTCGAGCCCGGGCCAAGCACTGAGCCTGAAGTAATCTACGCGGGGGTCGAACCCGCAGCACTCTTCAAGAGCGTCGATAGCGGGACTACATGGGCATAGGTCGAGGGGTTGAGCCGGCATCCAACGAGAGAGCGATGGCAACCGGGGTTCGGCGGCCTGTGTCTACACAGTGTGGTGTTGGACCCGAGCGACTCGCGCCGCATGTGGGTTGCCATATCGGCGGCGGGGGTCTTTGGTACTACGGATGGCGGATCGACCTGGACCGCGATGAATCAGGGCGTCCGGGCGGACTTTCTCCCGGACCGATATCCAGAGTTCGGCCAGTGTCCTCACAAGCTCCTGGCGGACCGGACGAGACCGGGGACGCTGTACCAACAGAACCACTGCGGCGTGTACCGCAGTGACGCCGGAGGCGCGGACTGGGCAGACGTTAGCGAAGGGCTACCTTCGCGCTTCGGGTACGTTATAGGGCTGCACTCGCAAGACCCAGACACTATCTACGTTCTGCCGGTGGACGAGGCGCTCGGCGATGAGATTGGCGGAGGCAAGCGCTTCGTGACCGGCGCCCGATTGAGGGTCTACCGAAGTCGCAGCGGAGGCGCCGACTGGGAGCCGCTCACCGATGGACTGCCGCAGACGAACGCTTACCTAAACGTCCTGCGTGAGGGCATGGCGACGGACAGCATGGACCCGTGCGGCATCTACGTCGGCACGACGACGGGGCAGGTGTTCTACAGCCGCGACGACGGCGACCACTGGGAGCTGCTGGTCGAATACCTTCCGCCGATCAACTCGGTTGAGTGCGGCCAGGCGCCCTAGTGGGGCGCGCTGCCCGGCCGCCGCTAGAGCTTGGAGAGAAGCTTATCGGCCGCCGCCGACATCTCGTTTGCGCCGACGGTCATGAATCCGAGATCGCTACCTATGGTGGCGATCTGACCACCGCGGCCTAGCCATTTCTCGGCGACTTCATATGTCGACGTGAAGTGGCCGAACGGGACCTTGTGCTCCTTGCACTTGCTCAGGACGTAGCTGATCTTCTCTTCAGCCTCCGGCAGCTCCGGTGGGAACGACTTCGGCAGTCCCAACGACAACGTTAGGTCCGTCGGGCCGATCATGATCGCGTCTACTCCATCGACCTGGAGTATCTCGTCAATATTCTCAACCGCTTCCACGGTCTCGATCTGAGGCCACACCATGAGCTCCTCGTTGGCCCTCGCCCAGTAGCCAGGCGGGTCGTCGTACTTGGCTGTGTTCTTCGGCCCCCAGCTCCGTACGCCGTCAGGAGGATACTTCGACGCCGTCACAGCCCGCCGGACGTCGTCCGGTGTATTAGTCATTGGGATTATGACGCCGTCTGCGCCGACATCGTAGGCCATGTTGATGTACCAGGGCTCGTTGTATATCACGCGCACCACGATGTCCGACTCGGTTGGCTGGAGCCGCATGATGATGCTGCTCAGCGAGTCCGGTCCGATGGGCGTGTGCTGGGTGTCGATAAGGATGAAGTCGAAGCCGGCTTTGCTCATCGCGCCGGCGGTAGCCTCGTTGTCGAGGGAGACGATGGTCCCGACGACGGCCTTCCCGTCCCTAAGCTTTTCCTTGGTCTTGTTCTTCAAACGAGTGTCCTCCTTTGGGCTCTTGAGCGGCGGTCAAGATCACGCGATTAAGCGAGATCCGGGCTTCGTTGCAGCGCGGAGAGGCTATCGCAACGCAGCCCGTTTGTAAACCCGGCGGTCATTGGCGAGCTTTTTGACTCAACCCTGTAGTGCCGATACACTGCCGCGCGTTTGGGCCGGCATGAGGGCGGGTTTGAAACCCGCCCCTACAACGCGTCTGTTCGTCGGTGAGCAGTTATGATCCGCATGCCGCTTCCGAGATGCCTGTGAAGCGGAGACGGCGATTCTCGAATTAAGTGTGTAGCCACGATGTCACCGAGCAGGACCGAGCGGTTCGCGGCGCCTCTGCCCGTCGAGCTTACCGACGAGCTGATGGAGTTCTGGACGCATATGTTCGGTGATGTGCATGACACCCCCGGCGAGGTGTACCTGGGCAGTGAGAAGTCGCACAACACCAACGTTATCTTTGTAGCCCGCGAGAGCGGGAGACTGGCCGGCACATGCCAGGTAACGCAGCCGCTGGCGTTGCCCTCGCTGGGAGGGCTCAGCCAGGTGGCGACGTCGCCGGAGTTACAAGGCTCGGGTATCGCCACAAGGTTGTGCCGAATGGCGGCGGACGAGTTCCGGAGTAGCGGAGGCGAAGCGCTGTTTCTTGGGACCGGGAACCCCGACGCGGCCAGAGTGTACCACCGGCTGGGCTGGCGGAAGTTCGCCGGCGCCAACGTGATGGTGAACATTACGTCGGGGGCGTCTCCAGAGGCGTATCTCGTCGACTACTTCAAGGGGCTTGGACATGCCGCGGTGTCACCAGCTTCGCCCCATGAACGGGTGCCCATGATCCCGCTTCTGCTATTCCCCCACGACTGGCAGGTGCTCGACGCCAACGCCAAGACGTACTCGACCCGCTACTCAGTCCAGAGATCGTGCATGGGCCTGTATCGGCGCTACGCCGCTCTCGGGAACGCCGGCCGCGGCGCCTGGTTCAGCGCGCGCACTCCTGAGGGCCAAGTCGTGGGGCTGTCCTCCGCGCGGCTTGACAGTGCGGGAGGGTGTTATTTTGTCGACGGCTTTGCCGCGAGCAGCCACCTTGACCTACCGCGGCAGCTTATCGAAGCGGCCATGGAGTGGAGCCGCGGTCGAGCTGCGTCGAAGGTGCGGGCCCGGCTTTCCGTGGTGGATGGGGAGAAGCGGAGTCTGTTCGAGTCGCTGGGGTTTCGGGATGTGTCCGAAAACGGGGCCGACTTCGATCTCGACGGTCGCAAGGTTAAGTCTATCGAGATGGAGCGGACCAACTCGTAACCGGGACATCGCGGGGGCGACTGCGGACATGGGCGGCGAGGAGCTGACCTAAACGGTTAGAACGCTGCGCAGCCGCTCGGCGAGGATAGACTCCTCGCCGTCTCTCAAGGTGTGGGGGTTGACGGTAAGGGTGTCGTCCCCGGCAGCGCCCATTCTGACGCGGGGGACCCCGGAGTCGAGCTCATCGAGGACATCCCTGGCAACCTTGCCCAGAGCATCCGTGTCCAGGGTAATGTGGAGCCCCAGGGACCAGTAGCTATTGTTTGGGACGACCTTGGTCCGGAGCACGGAAGGGACGCCCTGCAGCTCTTTTTCGATGGCCGAGAACTTGGAGCCATAGGAGAGCAGGCGCTCTTCATGGTCCATCGTGACCCAGGCCTCGACGGCGGTAACCAGCCCAATGATCTCCTGGCGGTCGATCTTCATGCCGCGACCGAAAGGACGGCCATCTCCCTCGTGCATCGGAATAAACCCGAGGGACTGCACGGCCCTGACCAATTCCGCCTTGCCACAGACGAATCCTGTTGAGTGGGGTGCGTTCATATACTTGCCGCCGAAGCAGACGAGGTCGGCGGACTGGGCGTTGCGCTTGAAGTAGTCCAGCGGATATATCTGCGCCGCAGCGTCCGCGATCACCGGGATGCCCTTGGAGTGGGCAATCTGCGCCGCGTCCTCCAGCGAGACAACGGACTCGTCGGGCTCGGCCTTCACCAGGTAGGCCAAAGCGGCGGTATTGGGACCGATGGCGCTCTCTAGCTGGGCAGCGGTGGTGCCCTTGTCATCGCCGGCCTCGACCAGCTTTCCGCCGGGCACGCTGTAGCTGCGCTCGTAGCCGTAGTGTTGTCGCGTCTGCAGGACGACCTCGTTCCTCATCCCGGATGTGTCCGGGAGGCGGGCGCGCTTGTCGGCGTCATCCCCCACGATGCAGGCCGCCGTGCTGAGGACGAGAGCGCTGAAGCAGCCTGAAGTCACGTAGGCAGACTCGACATCCAGGAGGTCGGCGATGAACCGGCCAGACTTGTCCAGCAGCTCCCGCATCTCGACGAAGCCCACCTCGGCCTCCTCCATGGCCCGCTTTACCAGCGGGGACGGAGTCGACCCACCCCAGTTCGTGGTGTTACCGCCGGCGTTGATGACCGGCGCCACCCCGAGCTTCGTGTAAACGTTGTCGTCTGTTATGAGGGCCAACGGGTCCTCCTGCCGCAGGTGCGCGGCTGCGCCGAGCCCGTGCGTGTGGCACGAGAGCTGCTATCTCGCTGGAGCGCCGGAGCTTTTGCGAGCGAGGGTCGGCCTCTGTTATCCGGCCGCTACGCCTGCGGCAGCCCGTTCCTCGATTCCGTCGAAGATCGACTGGTCCCAGTCGACCCATTCCATAATGCCGCTGGCGTCGACGCCGCGCTGGTAGTCGTCGATATAGGCTTGCGTCAACGGCGCCTGGGCGGGAAACTCCGGCCCAGACTCCATGCCCAGGGCGCGCAGCCTTAGCCGAGAGGTCGGCCCCTCGCCCATGCCAACCCAGTTCTGCTCCTCGGGGCGGACGACCTTTATAAACGGGTCCAGCCTCACTCTTGTCTCGATCTCGTCGAGCTCATCCCACTTCTTCTGCTGCCACAGGCCCCACCGGTGGAGGGAGAACCTTGGAGCCACGTTGGCTTGAAAGTCGATGAACCCCCGCATCCCGAAGCGTGGCCCCACCGACATGATGCCGCCGTTATTGATGAAATTGAATTTGTCGGCGAAAAGCCTGAGCATCGCGACATAGTGCTTGATATCGAAAGACGACCACTTGATACCTACGACGTTCTCCAAGTCCAAGAAGCGCTCCAGAAGGCTTTCACGGTACTCGAAGCCGGCGCCCGGCATCGCCCAGGGGGTGTTGTAGGCAAGTATCCCAACGTCCGCCTCGTCGTGGACGTACTTGAAGTGGCCGAACACGTCCTCCTCAGACGGCCTCATGTAGCGCGGCGGCGCGAACTGGAGGAAGTCGATGCCGACATCTGCCGCGTACCGGGCCTTTTTCGCGGCCCGCCTAGCGCTGAGCTCGAAAACCCCGATGCACGTCGGCACCTTACCCTCGGTGGTCTCGACGAGCACGTCGGCCATGGCGCGCCATTCGTCGTCATCGAGGAAGTACCCCTCGCCGAGGCCGCCGGCGATCATGAAGACCGCGTTGCCTTCCTTCAGGCCCTGGTCCAAAAGCCACTGGATGTGCCTCTTCTGTCGCTGCAGGAGCAGGTTGAACTTGTCGTCGTTGAAGGTCGGGAGTGATAGCACCACGCCCTGCAGCTTGTCTCTCCGAGAGCTCCCCATTGTCTCCATCCTCCTGGTTATTCGGCGGAGTTGCGTCAATTTGCGGTCGAGAGTGTATCACACAGGCGGTCTCTAAAAGGCTTGCAAGAGGCCGTTTCAGACCATCAGATCGCCGCCGTTTATATCCAGCGACGAACCCGTTATGTACGCCGCCTTGTCAGAGGCAAGAAAGGCGACCAGCTCGGCCACCTCCCACGGCTCGCCGGCGCGCTGTATAGGAAAGCCTTCAGCGTAGGCCTTGACGCGGTCTTCATCGATCGCGGCCCGGACCATCTCCGTGTCCACCAGGCCGGGGCAGACCGCGTTCACGGTGATGCCGTCTCGGGCGACCTCTTTCGCGACGGCGCGAGTGAGGCCCAGGAGTCCGGTCTTGGCCGCAGTATAGTGCGGGCCGCCAAGGGTGCTCACGGTCTTGCCTGCGGTTGAAGAGAAGTTGATGATGCGGCCCCAGCCCGCTTCCTTCATGGCCGGGAGAACGGCCCTGGTGCAGAGGTAGGCCCCCTTGAGGCTTACGTTCACCACGAGGTCCCACTCGTCTTCTTCGATGTCGACGATTCGTGTAGGCCGGAGAACACCAGCGGCGTGGACCAGAATGTGGACCGCCGCGAACGCGTCGCGCGTCCGCTTCACCATGTCGCGTACCTCGTCGGCCGAGGCGATATCTCCGGCGGTGGCGACGGCCTCGCCACCGCTCCGCACGATGCGGGACGCGGTCTCCTCGGCGGCCGAGGCGTTGATGTCGTTGACCGCGACACGCGCTCCACCGGCTGCGAGCCGTTGCGCTACCGCCCGCCCCATGCCCCGCCCGCCGCCCGTCACTATGGCGACCTTACCGGAGAACTCGCTTGTGTCAGTCACGTTGGTCATGTCAGTCATTCTGGACACCATGGAGTAGATCGAAATCGGCAGCGGGGGCGAAGGCACGCGGCGTCGCCGCCACGCTCAGATCACGCCCACCTCCTTGCCGGCTTCCTCGAACACGGACAGCGCGCGGTCGAGCTGCTCCCTGGTATGGGCAGCCGACAGTTGGACTCTGATGCGGGCTTCGCCGCGTGGGACTACGGGGAAGCTGAATGCCACGACGAAAACGCCGCGCTCATTCACGGCTTCGGCCAACTTCACGTTCTTCAGCTCGTCCCGGACCATTATCGGCACGATAGGGTGATTGCCGGGGATGATCTCGAAGCCCAGCCGCTCCATGCCATCTCGGAAATAGCGTGCGTTTTCCATGAGGGTATTTCGGAGACCCGGGTTGTCCTGCACCAGATCGAGGGCCTTGAGAGCGCCAACGACGATCAGAGGCGCAAGTGTGTTGGAGAATAGGTACGGCCTGGAGCGCTGCCGCAGGTACTCGACTATCTCCTTGCGGCCGCTGGTGAACCCGCCCGACGCCCCCCCGAGGGCCTTGCCCATGGTGCTCGTGAGCACGTCGATGCGCTCGCTGACACCTAGCTCGTCCGGAGTGCCCCGGCCGTTGGGACCGATGAAGCCGGTGGCGTGAGAGTCGTCGACCATCACCATCGCGTCGTACCGGTCGGCGAGGTCGCAAATTTCACGAAGCGGCGCAGTGTCGCCCTGCATACTGAAAACGCCGTCCGTGGCGATCATGCGGAACCGGGCCGCCCCGGTCTCCTGAAGCTTAGACTCCAGTTCGTCCATATCGGCGTGGGCGTACACCTTACGCTGCGCCTTGCATAGCCGCCCACCGTCGATGATGCTGGCGTGGTTCAAGGCGTCGCTGATTATCGCATCCTCGTCGCCGAGCAAGGTCTCGAAAAGGCCGGCGTTGGCGTCGAAGCAGGAGGTGTAAAGGATCGTGTCTTCGGTGCCGAGCCACTCCGACAGCCGCTGCTCAAGCGTCTTGTGGATGTCTTGAGTGCCGCAAATGAACCTGACCGACGCCATTCCGAAGCCGTGGCTGTCCATCGCGTCGGCGACCGCTTTTTTGACATCGGGACTGTCGGCAAGACCCAGGTAGTTGTTGGCGCACAGATTTATAGCCTCGCCACGCGCGGTGTCCACCATAGGGCCCTGGGGCGTCGTGATGATCTGCTCGTCTTTGTAGAGACCAGCGTCGCGGATGGCCTGAAGCTCGTTACGCAGCCACGGCCCCATCGCGGTATAAGCCAAATTGGGACCTCCGATCAGAGGATGCACCGCAATGGTGCGCCGCCAATACTGCGGGGAGCGTAGCGCCTGAACAGGTTGGTGTCAACGGCACCTCGACGGCTACGGATGGACCACCTGGCCGCGCACGTTAGCATCCGGCTCGTCGCCCTCCTAAGCAGACTCTGGGACGTGCTCAACGGCGCGTCTCGGACGAAGGACTATCTTGCAGGCGTTCCCTGTCGACAAGAGGGTCATGGCCTCGTCGATGCTTTCGAGGGCTATCTCGCTGGTGATCAAGGGTCTCAGGTCGACAACGCCGCTTTCGAGGAGCCATGGCGTCTTGTACCAGGTGTCGAAGATGCGCCTACCGTTTAGCGCGAGAACGGTGAGGTTCTTGAAGATCATGCTCTCCGCCACGTCGATACGGACAGGGCTCGAAGGGATACCGAAGAGGGTGACGCGGCCACCGTTGCGAACGCCTCGGAATGCGGCGTCTATTGCGGATGGAGCGACGCTCATCTCAAGGACAACGTCGACTCCGAAGCCCTCGTTGGTGCTGACGAGCCACTCAGCGCTATCGCCGTCGGCACCGGCGCCTCGCTCGTTGAACACGTCGTCAGCTCCCATGAGCTTGGCGAGGCCGAGGCGGTAGTCGTTGAGATCGACGGCCATGACGCCTGCAGCGCCGGAGGCCTTGGCGATGCCGATGGAAAAGAGCCCAACAGGGCCGCAGCCGAGAACGCCGACGCTCTGCCCCGCCGGGTCGTGGGCCAACGTAGCGAAGACCGCGTTGCCGAACGGCTCCTGCAGTGTGGCGATCTCAGAGGGGAGCTTGTCTCGGTCGTTTTGCCAAATCACCTTCTCCTGGAGGGAGATGTACTCGGCGAAGGCGCCCGTCGCGGTCCACGCCCAGAATCCTGGTCCGCGGGCACATGTGCGCCTGTCCGGTTCGACACTGGAAGCACATGCCGCAGGTAACGTGGCTCTCGGCGGAGACGTAGTCGCCCACTGCCGCGTGGCGAACGTCGCCCCCTACCTCCACCACGGTGCCGGCGAATTCGTGCCCCACGGTCAGGGGAAGCTCGAGGCGGTTCTGGGCCCACTCGTCCCAATTCCATATGTGCAGGTCGGTACCGCAAACGCTGGCGGCTTCGACGGCGACAAGCACCTCGTCGGGCGCGACGCCAGGGATGGGCACGCGCTCGATGGTGAGTCCCTTCTCAGGGCTGACTTTGCGCACGGCGGTCATAGTGCCGGCCATTAGCAGACTCCGATACCTAAGTGGTCACAGCCGTTAGCCCTTGCGTGCGCGTGTCGGCACGATCGGGAGGGGCAGGATCGAACGCCTAGCTGGGGACCAAGTATTTTCTCGGGATTTCCGCGCCGACGGTGTACTGTATCCTGCCGATTCGCACCATCTGGTACACGTTGACTCTGAAGTCCGGGTTGATGCACGTGTGCATATAGGCGTCGCGCTCAGAGACGCCGTACTCATCGACCATCCATTCCATCAGGTTCACGATGGCGCTCTCGACGGCGTCCTCAAGCGGCCTGAAGGAGTACAGAGACACGATCGAGTCATCTTTCTCCAGCCGCACGAATGGTATCTTCTTGTTTTTTACAACGCGGCAGCTCAGAGTCAATTCAGCGCGGGTCTCGTCTGCAGTGCCGTAGAACTCGGTGTCGCCCTGGCTGGCATGAACGTCGCCGACATAAAGGAGCCCACCTGGATGATATGAGTTGAGGTAGCAGCGGGTGCCCTCCTTAATGTCCCTGACGTCCAGGTTTCCACCCCATGGGCCCTGCCCCACGGAGCTGGTCTCGACCTCCCTGTCCGGGGCCGTTCCAATCGTCCCAATCATGGGCTGCAGGTCCCAGGTGATCTTATCGTTGAATATCCCCTGCCCGTCCCGGGTAGTCCCGCTGGGGCCGGGCAAGTGCTTGATGATGTGGACGAACGGGCCGCGCAGCGACTGCCACCGGTAAGAGTCCCCCAGCGGATTCTGGCCCGGGCGCATGGCGGTAAAGCCCTGCTCGTCGACCTCGATCTTCTCGATGGTGACCTCGAGCAGGTCTCCCCTGCCCACCCCCTCGACGTAGACGGGGCCGCCCATGGGATTACCCTTGGGCGGTTCAAACCTCCTGGTTGGGAGGTCCATGACGCGAAGCGCGACGTCCGGCGAGCGCACTTGCCCGGACCCGGCGTCCTCGGTCTCGACAACGAAGCTCTCCCCCTGCTCGACTGTGATTATAGGGTCGTGACGGTGGTCGAACTCGTACACCATCGCTTGTTCCCGGGTTATCCGCTGCAAATAACACCCCCTGCTCGGCTCTCTGGAGGGAAGTCTATTACATTTGATTCGGACGGCCAAGGGTCCGGCCCGACTGTGTGCACGCGGCCTCGCCGGAGGCCTTGGTGGGTTGGTGGACGGGCTAGTTGGAAGATGGTAGCCTGCGCCGGGGCATTCCCCCTTGCGGGGACGACTTCTATGCCGCCCGCTATAGCCGATGATTCTGGGACTCGCATCTCCAACGTACGCCAGCGTCTTGCCACAAGAGCACCCGCTAATATGGCTGCTGGACCGGTGCGCTGAGTACGACCTTCAAGCGCTCGAGGCCGGGCTGCCCCTGGACGGGTCAGACGACCCGGCAGCGGTGAAACGGAAGGCGGCCGACCTGGGGGTCCAGTGGGTCGGGTATTGGCACGACGATTTCGTCGATCCGGACGGTGGAATGGGCGACCTGGTCGAGCGGGCGAAGATTGCCTTCGACGTCGCGGAACGTGGGGGATGCGACAAGGTCGTCGTGTTCGGAAAAGGGGCGGCGCACAATCGCTTCACGAAGCACCCGCCGGTGGCCGAGCAGATAGCCCTCATGGCCGGCAACCTGGCCGCAGTGGCGGATGAAGCCGGCGAGCGCGGGCTGCGTTTGGGGCTTCTGCCCCACCTGGACTACCGAGCGAGCGAGGTGCTGCAGGTGGTGGAGCGCGCAGGCGACCCGTCCCTGGCGGTGGCGCTGGACTGCGCCAACGCGCTGCCGGTGTCCGAGGACCCGGTAGAGGCCGCTCAAACGCTGGCGCCGCACGCCATCGCGGTCGCCTTCAAAGACCTGCAGGTCTACCCGCATCGCTCGGACCACGTTACCATCTAGGGCACGCCAATCGGCCAGGGGTCGGTGGACTACGACGCAATCCTGCCGGTCCTCGCCTCGGCGCTACCGGAGCCGGACCAAACCACCGCGTGCATCAAGCTGCGTGTGCCTCCGGGGAACGACGATCACGACGCATGGATACGGGAGAGCCTACAGTATCTAAAGGCGAGGCTGTCGTGATCAGGGCGGGCTACTCGTTCCTGCGCCTTTTCGGAGCACTACCTTGTTCGTAGCAACCAAAGACCTGGTACTGCCGACCGCCGTAATCGGCTCGATGCCTCGGCCGCGCTGGTATCGAGAGAGCCTGCGTGGCCGGCCGTTCAAGCTGGCGCTCGGAGACGCCCTCTTCCGTGAGCAATACATGGACGCGGTGGCATGTTTCACGGGAGACCAGACGCGCGCCGGACTGGACATCCTGACGGACGGCGACGCGCGATTCGACCTGGACGTTGGCGGGCGGTCCTGGTTCTTCTACCCCATCGAGAGAATCGGCGGCATCGAGGGCCACACCGACAGGTCGCCGGGCTGGCAGCAGCGCTTCGGGGTCCGGCCCGGCCACATCCTGTGGGAGGTGCAGGAGGCGTACCAGCCGCGGCGGGTCACCGGCAGGTTGACACGCGGGCCGTTGGAATACGCGGCAGTGTGGAAGGTCGCCCAGCGGACCAGCAACCGTCCGGTCAAGTTCGGGGCCATAAGCGCACAGAGTATTCCTAGCATGCTTCACAACGAATATTACTCGTCGGACCCCGAGCTGCTGCTCGACCTGAGCGCCATCATCAACGAGGAGTTGAAGGAGGTCGCCGCGGCGGGGTGTCAGGTTATCCAGGTGGAGGAGCCGTCGCACCACTACAGGGCGCTGAATCCGGTGACCACCGACCTGGACCTTGAGCTCCTCACCGAAGCTTTCAATCGCGAGGTCGAGGGCGTCGACACGGAGGTGTGGGCGCACACCTGCTGGGGGAATCCGAACCAGCAGAAGCTGTACTGGGACCCACCGTCGTACGAGCGGGCCCTGCCGCACCTCTGGCAGCTCAACGCCGACGTCGTAACATTCGAGTGCGCCAGCACCGGGGGCAAGGACATGCACCTCCTTGCCGATTGCCCGCCGGACAAGAAGGTGGCGGTCGGCGTAGTTAGCCACACGACAACAACGGTGGAACCGCCGGAGGTCGTAGCGGAGCTGATCAGGAAAGCGCTTCAGTACGTTCCTGCCGAGCGCCTCGTGCTGACGTCAGATTGCGGCTTCGGGCGCGAGGGCCTGTCTCGGCGGATCGCGTTCTACAAGTGCGTGGCCCTGGTCCAGGGCGCGAACATCGTGCGGCGAGAGCTAGGGCTTCCGGAGGCCGAGATACGCGCCGCCGATGCGAGCCTGGCGTTCGGAGAGACCGGCGATGCCTAGGCTAACGACGCCTTTGGCGAAGACCAGCGACTGGACGGAGAATGGCCCCTCATGACAAGCAAGGTTTCGGCAAATCCAGTGTACGACGAGTCGGTGGTGATCGACGGGCTGAACGTCAGTAACTGGGAGAGCCCTCGCGTATACGAGAGCCTTCAGTCGGGCGGAATCGCGGCCATCAACGCGACCATCGCCGTGTTCGAGAAGTACGACGAAGAGATGGACCGCATCGCCTGGTGGCTCAGACGGCTAAGGGAGAACGAGGACACCCTCCAGCAGGTGACCCGTGCGCGGGACATTACGGATGCGAAAGCAGGCGGTAAGACCGGCGTAATCTTCGGCTGGCAGAACGCGAGCCCGATTGAGAACGATCTCGACCGGTTAGAGGTCTTTCACCGCCTGGGAGTGCGTATCGTTCAGCTCACCTACAACGAGCGCAACCTCCTGGGCAACGGCTGCTGGGAGCGCACGGACGACGGGCTGAGTAATTTCGGTGTGGACGCGGTCCGCGAGATGAACCGCCTCGGGATTCTGATCGACCTGTCCCACGTCGGAGACCGCACGACTCTGGAAGCCATCGAAGTCTCGGAGCAGCCGGTTGCGTTTACCCACGCCAACGCTCGCTCGTTCCTCGATCACCCGCGGAACAAGACGGACGAGGCTCTCAAGCTGGTGGCCGAGAAGGGCGGAGTGATCGGCGCCAACGCATTTCCTCCCTTTTTGCCAAACGGCTTCCAGGCCACGATCCAGGACTACGTCGACGCGATCGACGACCTGGTCGAACGGGTGGGGATCGACCACGTTGGCATCGGGACCGACTATACGCAGGAGCAGCCTAAGGAGTTCCTAGATGTGCTCATGTCGTTCCAGGGCAAGCGTTTCAATCCCAGGCGGCTCGACTACCCCGACACGGTGGTGCATCCCACAGACATGGAGACTCCGGACAAGCTCTCGAACGTCGCGTCGGAGCTCCTTAGCCGTGGCTACCGCAAAGAGGACGTGGCCAAGATACTGGGCGGCAACTTTCTGCGGCTGTTCCGCCAGGTCTGGGGAGAGTGAGAAATACCACAGAGGCCACGGAGACCACAGAGCTTCCCAATATGTTTCTAAATCCTCTCTGTGCCCTCCGTGATCTCCGTGGTGAATACTCTTAGTGGATGGCGGCGGCGGTGGCGGAGGCGCGTTCGTTTACGAGGCGTCCCTCGGCGAATCGGTTGAGGTCGAAGGGCTCGATCAGCTCCGGAGTCTCGCCGGACTCGACCAGCTCGGCAATGCACTTGCCTGCGATGGGCGCCGCCTTGAAGCCCCATGTGCCCCAGCCGCAGTTGAGGATGAACCCGTCGATGCCGTCGACCCGTCCCATGACGGGCGCGTAGTCCGGGGTCATGTCGCAGATGCCGGTCCACTGACGCAGTATCTTCGCGTTCCCCAGGCCGGGGAGAAGCTCAAGAGTGTTGACTGCGAGCTCTTCTAGCAGATTGAGCGTGGAGGCGGTGCTGTACGTCGGGTAGGGGTCGACCGGCCCGCCAATAACAAGCTCGCCGCGGTCGGTCTGGTAGACGTAGACGTGGAGGTCTGACGAGGAGATCGTGGTGTCGATGATGGGCTTCAGGGGCTCCGTGACGCTCGCTTGGAGGGGATAGGTCGTGATCGGCAGCTCCAGGTCCACCATGGCGGCCACCGTGGAGCTCCAGCCCGCGGTGGCGCTCACCACGGTGTTTGTGCTCACGTGGCCTGCGCTGGTCTCGACACCGGTAACTCTACCGTTCTCGCGTGTGATGCCGGTGACCTCCGTGAACGGGTGTATCTCAACGCCCCGTCTGTCGGCCCCACGGGCGAGGCCCCACACCACGGCGTCGTGGCGGACCACGGCCGCCGGGGGGTGATATAAGGCCGCCATGACCGGCAGCGGCTTGCCCTCTCGCAGGTCGATGATGGGCACAAGCTTCTTTATCTCCTGTGGCGTGATCAGGCGGCTATCCACTCCGAGCATCTGATTGAACTCGGCGCGGACGTTTAGCCAGTAGACGGACGATTCCGTGTGCCCGAGGTCCAGCCGGCCCATCTGGTCGAATAGCAGGTTGAACCGCAGCTCTTGGGAGAGACCTCTATACAACCTGTGGCTCTCGCGGAAGAATGGGATCCCCTCGGGGGTAAGGTAGTTGGCGCGGACTATCGCCGTACTACGAGCGCTCGCCCCACCACCCACGTAGCCCTTGTCCAGCACCGCCACGTCGGTGATACCCAGCTTGGCCAGATAGTAAGCTGTGGACAGGCCATGCACCCCGGCCCCTACGACGACCACGTCGTAGCTTTCCTTCAACGGCTCGGTGCGCCACATGCGCTGCTTACGGAATAACTGCAGCATCATTCACCGCCGAGATCGCCGAGGGCGCGGAGAATCAGGAAACCTATTTACAACTCTCACGAGGCCGTCCTTTAGAAGTTCGACATTGAAGTTGCGTAGCAAGCCGACCTTGAGATCAGAAAGCCTCAGATACGATAGTAACTGCGCTTGGTGGATGGGCTCTAGTTTCTCGACGGCCTTAACCTCCACGATCACCGCTCCATCGACCAGAAGATCGATGCGATATCCGGCGTCGAGCTTAACGCCACGATAGACGACGGGCAGCGCCTTCTGGCGCTCCACAGTCAATCCACGGTCCGCAAGTTCGAATGCGAGGCACGCTTCGTAAGCTGATTCCAAGAGTCCCGCGCCTAACGACCGATGAACCTCAATCGCCGCCCCTATGATTGTCTCTGTGTTTCCATCTATCTTCTTGCTTTCTCTCATCTCAGCGATCTCGGCGTCCTCGGCGGTGAGTCATCCCAGGCGAGAGGCGGCTTCGAGGCCGAAGGGCGCGGCGCCGTAGCGAGCGCCCGCATCGAGTACAGCGTCCCACATGTATTCTCCGAACTCCCGTCCGAAGTAGAGCTCATAGCTGAGCAAGGAGGCCGAATCGCGGCGCAGGAGCGTTCCGTGAACCTGCGCGACCATGCCCTGTGCGCACGTCATGTTGAGGAACGAGTGCGGGGACGAATCGAGCTCCGTCAGCGATTCCAGCACCCTATAGGCCTGCGGCCCGGCGATGCGGAGACCTGCCAGCCCGGACGTGACGTTCACGATGTGCGCACACGCACTCGCCTCTGAGGCCTGACGCAGCACCTCCAGCACCGTTCGGGCCTGAGACGGCGCCGTAATCAACAGCGTCTCGTCGTCGGTAAGCCGCGCTTGTATGACGCGCTGAGTCTCTGCACTCTCCGCGATCTTGTGGACGGCCAAACGACCGGGCACGATGGGAGCGACGTCCCGCAGTACGGACTGAAGGAACTCGTCCAGGCCCTCTCCCTGTAATCTCAGCTTACCCACCGGGCTGATATCGAGGATGCCCGCGCCTCGGCGCACGCCCTCAAGCTCCTCCTGGGCGGACGTATATCGAACCGGCCGTTGCCACCCGTCTTGAACGGTCATTTCGGCACCCAGGGCAAGGTGTTGGTGGTGCATCGAGCTCTGCGCTATGGGATTCCAGCGGGTCTGGGTCATGACCTCAAACGCTTTCCCTCTGGATCGTAGAGGGCTTGCATAGTCACGCGAGCTGGGCGCATCTCGCCGTCGATTCTCACGTGGATCTGCTTACCATCCTCAGCGAGCTCAACGGGAACGATAGCCAGGCCGAAGCCCTTCCCCACCGTAGGGCTCATGCGGGAGCTCGTGACGCGCCCGACGGGCTTGGACCCTGACACAACCGGGTCGCCGTCATCGGGCACCCCGCCATCTTCCATCAAGAAGCCGACCAGGGTGTTCCTCGGTCCACGATCTCGGGCCGCGATCAGCCCGCCCCTGCCGATGAAGTCGTCCTTCTCGAAACGCACGACCCAGGCCGCGTCGCTATCCAGCGGGTTGCTTACTAGATCGGTGTCCTGGCCGGGGATGATGTGTTTCTTTTCAAGCCGCAGGATCCGCTGCGCCTCAGTACCGAAAGGCGAAATGCCAAACTCCTGTCCGGCCTCCATCAGGGCATCCCACATATGCTGGGCGTACTCGGCGGGGAAGTGCAGCTCCCATCCTGTTTCGCCGACGAAGCCGATGCGCAGGAGTAGGGTCGATACGCCCGCCACTTCGCCGCGTTTCGATCTCATATAGCGGAACGCCTTCGACGAGAGGTCGACGTCGGTGAGCTTAGCCAGCGTATCTCGCGCCCTTGGTCCCGCGACGTTGATCACCGCTAGCGCGGAGGTGATGTTCGTAACGTGAACGCAGTTACCCGTCCCCGCCAGCCACCATTTGAACCACTCCTCGATGACGTCTATGTTGGCCGTGGAGGTCGTAACGAAGTAGTGGTCGTCCGCGAGCCTGGCGACCGTTCCGTCATCCAGGATGGCGCCGTTGTCGGCACATAGGAGCCCGTAGCGGACTTGCCCCGTCCGCAGGGTGGAGAAGACGTGCGTGTATACCCTGTCCAGGAAAGCAGGGGCGTCCGAACCCTGGACGTCCAGCTTGCCCAGGGTGCTCACGTCGATAATGCCGACGCGCTGCCGGACCGCCTCGCATTCTTCTTGCGGTGACCCGTAGCGATATGGGCGTTGCCACTGACTTGTGTCGACCATCGGGGCGCCAAGGGAACGATGCGTGTGGTCGAGCTGAGTGCGCTTGACGGGCAGGTGTGCGGGGCCCGCAAGCGCTGCAATCGGCACAGGCTGCACGGGCGGACGCGATGTGGTCACCCCCATCTCAGAGATACTCCGGCCCGTCCTCCGCGCGGCGAGGGCGACCAGCATCTTGTGGCACATCTTGCCCTGGCACGGGCCCATCGTGGCCGTGGTATACCTTTTGAGTGTCTGAATGTCTTCGAAGCCTTCGTCGACTGCCGTCTCGATGTCTTTGACGGTAACATCTTCGCAAACGCACACGAACTTCTTGGACCCAGGCTCGGGGATGACGACCGACGGGGCCTGCGCGGCGTCGGTTCGGTGAGACGGCCCGGTCGCGATGTCCTGTCGACCCGAAGCTCGGCCTTTGGGGCTCATGCCGAGACTGGCCGCCGCTTGTACCCCCGCTGCCTCACCCTGCAGGATCGAGCTCCCCATGTCCAGGGAGCCATTCACGCTGCCTGCGGCGTACAGTCCTGAAGGCAGCCTGGCCGGCGCCCAGGCTCCCACGCGCTCATCGTAGTCGAATGTGGCGCCACCCTGGTATAGGAGCGAATTGGCGGGCTCGAATCCCCCGCTCAGGGCGATGAGGTCGCAGTCGAGCTCTCGCTCGTCGGTGGAGGGGCGCCCGCCTTCCACACGGGCAACCGTGGCGCCGAGCACTCTTTTGGTGCCCTCGGCGCGAATGGGAACGTGGGAGTCAAGGACCAAAATCCCGCGCGCCCTCAGCTCCACCGCTTCCGGCAAGCTGTGGGGGAAGCCGGGTCGCAGGTCCGCCACCGCCGCGACGCGGACACCGGCTTGCAGCAAGTCCAGCGCGGCGAGATAACCCTGGTCGTTCGTGGTCAGCACGACTGCCGTGGAGCCCGGCTTCACGCCGTACAGATGCATCAGTCGCTGTGCTCCGCTGCCGAGCATGATCCCAGGCAGATCGTTGCGGTCGAACGGCATGGGGACCTCTTGGGCCCCGGTGGCACAGACGACCTGCCGCGCCCTGAGCCATATCAGGCGGTCGCCGGAGAGCACTCCCAGGAGGCCCCCCTCGTAGAGACCGAATACGCTCGAGCTGGAAAGGACTTCTACAAGCTCGCTAGACCCCACTCTGCGGGCGAACTCATCGGCTATTCCATACCCGGTGGACTGCGCGAAGCCAGGAGCGCTGTCGTAAGTTCTGGTGTCGAGACGCGAGCTGCCCCCCAGGGACGGCTGGTCATCGAGCAGGGTTACGCGGGCTCCAGTCCCGGCCGCAGCCAGGGCCGCGGCCATTCCCGCGACCCCTCCACCCACAACTGCGACGTCGGCGTGAAGATAATCGTGATGGTACTTTTCGGCGCCCAGGTCGGCATCGATGGAACCTAGACCAGCGATCCGCCGTATCATCGGCCGAGCCAGTTTCCAGAAGAGCTTGGGCGTGTGAAATGTTTTGTAGTAGAAGCCGACCGGCATCAGCCGCTCGAAACGATCGAGCACTGACAAGGCGTCGTGCTCCAGCGAGGGCCAGGCGTTCTGGTGTCGCACCTGCATTCCGTCGCGCGCAGGCTCGACGCACGCGCGCACGTTGGGCACGCCGTCCACAGTCATCAGGCAGTTCGGGCAACGGCCGGCCACGCACAGGAGACCGCGAGGGCGGTGGTACTTGAAGCTGCGGCCGTGAATCCTAACGCCAGCCGCGTAGAGAGCCGAGGATATTGTGTCGCCGCGGTAGGCGTGGGCAGGCCTGCCGTTGAATTCAAATGCGACCGACGTGGAACGGTCGATGATTTCAGTGGGGGCGTCTGAGAGGCGAAGGGGAGGCGGGCTCGACTCCATCTAGGCGTGGGCCTCTTCTGGCCAGGAGGTCTCACGCACCTCGTTGGTCTCAGTGTTGCGCACCGCGAGAAACCACCGGCGACACCCCAAAGCGTGGTACCACCACTCAGTCTGGTCCCCGGCTACGTTTCGCCGCGAGTAGAAGTAGGTGGTCCACTCCTTTTCTGATGCGTCGGGTTTCGGGCGGGGCGTAAGCTCGCCCCCGAAACGGAACTCGTAGACGCTGCGCTCGCCGCAGTTAGGGCAGCCTAGGAGGAAGGCCATCTCTCACCTATCTCTCCGAAGCCGCAAGAATTCGCTTGTCGCGAGCCCCGCCCTTCGGACCAAGCGACTTCGTCGTGGTCCGGCACAGACAGAGTGGCCGGATGGCCGATCCTGGTCAAGATGATGTGACTGCCCCGCTGCCTGGCAACCCGCCACCCCTCTCGAAGACCCGGATAACCTCCGGGCCGCTGAGCAACGGGAGCGGCTCATTAGACGGCAATGTCTACTTCGTGCGTGGCAACAGTCAATGGCATACCTTGCTCTGCCCTGACGTCGAGGCATTGCCTGATTGCGTCTTTTATATTAATGAGTGCCTCATCCTCGGTCCCACCTTGGCTGATGCAACCCGGAATCGATGGACACTCGACCACGTACACGCCGCCTCATCGCGGTCCAACGTCACAGTGAACTTCATCCGACCTCCTCCTTCGCGAATCATCGGTGCTTCAAGGAGAGCTCACGAGGCGGCTCACTTTGCGTTATCAGGGTAGCCGAAACCTAAAACATCGTTAGGTAGCGGTCAGTCTCCCATTGGGAGACCTGGCCATGATACTCCTTCCACTCGGCCTCCTTGAGCTCCACAAACTCATCGGAGACAACGCCCAGCGCACCCTGAATAACTTCGTCCCGGCGTATCTCCGAGAGCGACTCGGCCAGACTCTGCGGAAGCGTGCGGATGCCGCGACGCTTGATCTCGTCCAGGCCCAGCTCGTACAGGTTCCCCAGGTTCGCCTTCCCCGGGTCGAGCTCATGTCGAACGCCGTCCAGTCCAGCGGTGATGTAGGCGGCCAAGGCGAGGTATGGATTGCACGCCGCAGACACCGTGCGGTCCTCGAGGTGTCCCGGGCCGGCGGTGCGGATCATCTGCGTGCGATTGTTGTCGCCGTACGAGATGAACGCGGGAGTCCAGGTGAAGCCGGACTGCGTGCGTGTCAGCCCTGTGCCTACCTGAAGGCGTTTGTAGCAATTCACCGTCGGGGAGGTTACGCAGCATAGCGCCGGAGCGTGGGCGAAGATGCCGCCGATGAAGTTGTACGCCATTTTGGAGAGGCCGAGGCCCTGTGGGTCGTCGTCATCGAGGAACAGATTGTCGCCGGTCTCGGGATCGGCGACGTGGAAGTGGATGTGGCCACCGCTACCGGTCCGGTCGGCGAATGGCTTCGCCATGTGGGTGGCGATGGCGCCATACTTCTGGGCGTATTGACTGGTCATCATCTTGAAGAACGTGTAGCGATCGGCCGTCGTGAGAGCGTCGCTGTAGACGAAGTTGACCTCGTACTGCCCGTTGGCGTCTTCGTGGTCCGCTTGATATGTGTCCCATCCGATCTTCGCCATGCCGTCCATCAGGTCGCGCAGATAGTCCATCACGTTGGCGATGCCCTTGAAGTCGTAGCAGGGCTTGGCCAGCGTATCGACGTCGTTGGGGTCCCAAACGGATATCTTGCCTTGCTCGTTCTTGGTGACGAGGAAGTGCTCAGGCTCGATGCCGACGTTGAATACGTAGCCTTCGGCCCTGGCCGCGTCCAACACTCGCTTAAGATTCTGGCGCGAGCAGTACGGATGGACTTCGTCATCGACGTAGAGGTCGCTAGCGAAGCGTGCCACGCCGTCTTTCCAGGGGACGGGCGTGTAGGTATCGAGGTCGACCCTGGCCATCATGTCGTGGGAGTGAGGCCCCTGTCCCAGTCCGTATAGTGCCGCGCCCGCGAAGCCAGCCCCTTCATCGATTACGTCGTCGAAGTGCGACACAGGCACCATCTTGACCTTGGGAGAGCCGTTGATATCGACGAACTGGACAAGGAGGTACTCGATGTCGTCGTCGCTGATTCGCCGCCTTACTTCTTCCCGGGTGGCCATGTTAGTTAGACTCCTCCTCATGATGAGCCGATAGGCAGACACAGAATGCTGAACGGCCTACAGAAAACATTAGAGTGTTTCAATCCGATCTTGCAGGCGGAGCAGCTCGCTAGTCGTCTTTGGATTCTGCTCTAATGCCTCAAATCGAACGTATCTGTGCCCATACGTAAATGGCACTCGCTGGTCATTCACGATTTCGCTATCTAATTTGGTTGTAGCGCTGCTGTTCGGATCAGTCAAGAAAAGCACCTTGTAAGTCTCGCCTTCCCTCTCTTGGCGGCACCGCCTCACGTTACCGAGCAGCTCTGTAGCTAAGCTCCTGTCTTCCTTCTTTGACATAGACACTATCCCGTCATCGGTGAAGAGAAGCTCTTCAACAACGGACTCTATTTTCGGGACCAGTTTTTGAACACGCCCTTCAAAATAGAACGCGACATGCTCAGTCTTCTGGAAGCTCCTCCTGGGTTGACAGATATAAGCGCTCAATGCTTCGTACTCCGGCCACGCGTTGCGAGCCGCAACTACAAGGACAAGGGATCTCGGGGAGTCGAGAAGGCCGTCGTGAGCGAGCATCGAAACGAATTCTCTTAAGAGGAATCCCTCCTGTTCGGCGGGTGGATTGCTCGGATCCTTCAGGACTTCTTGGATAGCCCCATCTAAAGTTCGGAAACTTGACCATACGACTCTGTCGTCCGAGGTGAATGGATTCTCGTCGTCAGGCGTCAGCAAGAGAAGCCGCTCGCCTTCAGACAAGCTTTGTAGGTGGCTCTCAACCTGTTCGGGGTCAACGGAACCAGGGGTAGTCTTCGTCTCCACCCATAAAGCTGGGCTTCCAGCTAAACGAGCATCGGGTACCGAAGCTTGTCCCATCGGTTGGTTCTCGAAACGGAAAAGCTGATAGCTGCTTTCGCCCAGAACCCCTTGAAGAATTCGATCTATGTTAGACAGACTCAGCCTCTGGAGAACTGCAAGAAAGGTCGACGTGACGCGGTTTTCACCTTGCCTGTAGGTAGAAAATAGCCCTGTGGTCATGTGGGCAGCCTCCCAGAATGAGTGGCGTCAGCACTCATTGCACAGCCTACTCGCCGAAAACTTTATTGGTGCCGACGAGCGGCACCCGGGCCATCGCCGATGCTTCGATAGTCAAGGCAGCCAGGTCCTCCGGCTCGAGGCTGCGCACGTCCCCCTTGCCCAACGACCGGGTCAGCAGCGTCATCTCCATCGTCATGGAGTTGATGAAGTTCGCGACACGCTCTGCGCCTTCGTCTGGGTCGAGCCGCTTAGTTAGCTCCGGGTCCTGCGTGGCGATTCCGACGGGACATTTCCCCGTGTGACAGTGGCGGCACTGGCCGGCCGGGACGCCCATTTCCTCTACGAAGTCGGACTCCGGGATCTCTCTGTTGCAGTTGAGCGCCAGTAAAGCCGCGACGCCGATGGCCACGGCGTCGGCGCCGAGGGCCAGGGCCTTGGCGGCGTCGGCGCCGCTGCGTATGCCTCCGGAGGCGATGAGGCTCACCTCGCCGTAGAGGCCGAGTTCTCGCAGGGCCTCTCTCGCCATGACGATAGCGGGCACGGTCGGAATCCCGCTGTGATCCAGAAGGACCTCAGCGGATGCGCCGGTCCCGGCGACCATACTGTCGATGACGATGGCGTCCGCGCCGGCCTTGGCCGCGAGCTTGACGTCGTCATCGACGCGGCATGCGCCCAGCTTCACATGTACAGGGATCCGCCAGTCGGTGGCCTCTCTGAGCTGTTCGATCTTGACCGCCAGGTCGTCAGGCCCGAGCCAGTCGGGGTGGCGGGCGGGGCTCCGCTGGTCGATGCCGGGCGGAAGGTCCCTCATCTCCGCGATGTTGTCGAGGACCTTCACGCCCATCAGCATCCCACCGGTGCCCGGCTTGGCCCCCTGCCCTACTACGATTTCCGCCGCCTGCGCTTGAACGAGGTGGTTGGGGTCGTAGCCGTAGCGGCTGGGTAGGACCTGGTATATGAGCTTCTCGGATGCGTCCCTCTCGGCCTGCAGCATCCCTCCGTCGCCTGTGCAGCTGGCCGTGCCTACGAGCGTGGCAGCCTTGCCCAGGGCGACCTTGGCGTTAGCCGAGAGCGCGCCGTAACTCATGCCGGTGATGTAGATCGGCGTATCGATAACGAGCGGTTCTTCTGCGTGCCTGGAGCCGATCGCCGTCTCGGTGTTACAGCGCTCCTTGTAGCCCTCTAGGGGAAATCTGGTGAGTCCTGTGGACAGGAACGTCAGGTCGTCGAAATGGGTTACGCGCTGAGAAGTGTTTATGCCGCGGATGCGGTACCGGCCGAGCTCGGCCTTGGCGTGGATATCCTCGATTACGGTAGGGGACCATATCTGGCCGTCGACTGACGCCATGCGCTTACACCGCCGCCATCTCAAGACGTTCAAGGGAGTCGAAGTGGTAGAGCTTCTTGCTTGAGACGATTTTTGTGAAACGGGGCCTCTCACTGACTCCGTGCCGGTCGAGTTCTGACCAAACATCTACCAGCTCTGACTCGTCGACGTCGCTGACTACCGCATCGCTGCCGAGAGATCCGACGGATCCTCCGACGTAGATCACGCCCTCGTACATCGAGTCCCCCACCGCCTCTCCCGTGTCTCCGCAGACGATTATCCGTCCCTTCTGCATCATGAACCCGGTGAGGAAGCCGCTGCTCCCCTGGATAGCGAGGGTGCCGCCCTTCATGGATATCCCGGCGCGAGCGCCGGCGTTGCCGCCGACGAACACCTCCCCACCCCTCATGCTGGCGGCGACCGAGGCGCCCGCATCACGCGTGAGGGTGATGCTGCCGCTCATCATGTTCTCGCCCAGCGCCCAGCCCGAGTTGCCGTCTATAGCGACCTCGGGGCCATCCATCATGCTCGCGGCGAAATAGCCAACGCTGCCCTTGATTTCGATCTTGCAGGGATCCAGAATGCCGACAGCGATGTTGTGGCGGGCCTCGGGATTGAGGACCGTCGCTTCCCCGCCATCTCTTGCCAACTCCCTCAGTCGCCGGTTTAGCGCCCGGGTGGTCATCCGGCCAGCGTCTAGACTGACCAAGTCATGACCTCGCCCTGCTGGGGTTCCACGCGTTGTAGCTCCTCCGAGAAGACACGGCGCAGGGCGATCTCCTCCGACGCCAGGGCCACGACTTCGTCATTCTCCATGGTAACCAGGGGCTTCGCGGCCCAGCGGTCCTTGGCGTAGCCCAGACCGTCGGCCGTGGACACCAAGAACGTAAATGTGCCATCAAGATCGTCGAGGGAGGCCTGTAGAGCTTGCTCGAGCCTTTCACCTCGACTCAGCTTGTCGGCGAGGTACACCGCGATAATCTCAGAGTCGTTCTCAGTCTGGAACCTGTGGCCCAGGTCTTCGTAACGACGTTTCAGCTTGTGATAGTTGGTAAGCTGCCCGTTGTGGACCACCGTCACATCAGGGAAGGGGAACGCCCAGAAAGGGTGAGAGTGGCTTATGTCTACGCGGCTCTCGGTTGCCATACGCACGTGACCGATTCCGTGGGTCCCGCGCATGCGCCTCACGTCATGAGTCCTGTCTAGTCCCTCCGCCTCTCCCACGTCTTTGATGACCTCGGAAGACTCGCCGATGCTGTGCAACTCCACCCCTTCCGTGGCGATCAGCGCTTCAGCTAATCGACGGACCTCGCCCTCGTAGTTGACCCCCAACCGCAGGAAGCTCCCCCTTGCCTCCCGCGTTACGATAACCCCGCCAACACGCTCCACGGATTCCTCGGCGCGCGCGAGGACGGGAGATGATTCCCCCGGCCGGTCGGTCCAGAGCCGAATAACGAGGTCCTCGCCCAGATTTTCCCCTGCCACGGTCACTCCGGTGGAATCGCGTCCGCGGTGCGCCAGCGCGTCGAGCATCTTGACCAGGTCCTCGCCGACAGGCGCCTGGCCGTCGGAGCCGGCGTTCTTGTACATTATTCCGCTTATTCCACACATATCTGGCGCTCTACTGCAGCTTGGGCAAAGTTGGCGGTTCCAAATATAGCACCGGCCCTATACACCCGCAAGCATCCGCCCAAAGCGCCAGCTTGACATGTCTATAGGCCTCTCGTAACCTCTGCGCGGTTCACGTAACGGCATTCCCACGAGCGCTCCGCGCCATGCTACGCCGCTTCGACAGGAGAGAGCCAAATGGCAACCCTCGACGTGCTTACGTACGGTTTTGCGTTCGTGTCCGATCAGGGAGGGTTCGGGTTCTCCAGCGTGTCGCTATTGACGCTCGGCAACAAGCACGTCCTGGTCGATACCGGCCCGCCGTCGCGCCGGCCTCAGCTTTTGCAGGCTCTGCAGGCGAAAGGCCTCGCCCCTGACGAGATAGACGCGGTGATCATCACGCATATGCACTGGGACCACTGCCTGAACGCCGACCTCTTCAAGGACGCGCGCGTCCTTCTACACCCCAAGGAGATCGACTACGTGAACGCCCCTAGCCGCAAAGACTACGGGACCGCCTCGTATGTCGCCGATATGCTGGGAAAGCTGAACGTCGAGCCGGTCTCGGACGGCGATGTGATATTCGAGGGTGTATCGGTTATCGAGACCCCCGGACACACGAAGGGCCACATGAGCGTGCTCGTCGACGTCGAGGGAGAGACGGTGCTGGTGGCGGGAGACGCCATGCCAGACACTGGAACGGTGAAGCGCGGGCTCCCCTACAACATCTTTTGGGACGTGCGCGAAGCGGGTGAGAGCGTGGAGAAGATGCTGGACTCGTCCAAGGTGTTCTACCCCGGCCACGACCGCCCGTTCAAGCTGGATGGCGAGGAGATCAGCTATATCCAGGGACCTACCGAAGTCGAGATCTCAGACAGCAACGAGGGGGGCAGCGCGATAGCACTGAGCTACAGGGTGCATCCGCACCGGCACGTTAACATCGACATGGTGCAAAAGGACTAGGAGGCACCGGCTACGGTACTTCTGCCGATAGCGTCGCGCTGGGCCTGCAAGAGCAGCTCGATTCCCCGGCCTGCTGCGGCAAGCACGTCATCCAGCGCCGCCCTTGAGAACCTCGCCTCTTCCCCGGCGCCCTGTATCTCCACGAACTCCCCTTGATCGGTCATGACCACGTTGAAGTCTGCCTGAGCGCGGTAGTCCTCCTCGTAGGAGAGGTCCAGGAGCACGTGGCCGTCGAGCAGACCGACGCTGGTAGCCGCGACCGCGCATTTCAGCGGCATTGAGGTCAGGTCCTTTCGGTCCACGAGCGAGGCTAACGCCTGATAGACGGCCACGTATGAGCCGGTGATCGCGGCAGTGCGAGTCCCACCGTCGGCCTGAATCACGTCGCAATCGACCGTGAGCGTGCGCTCTCCCAGGCTGTCCAGGTCGACGATCGCGCGCAATGAGCGCCCGATCATCCGCTGTATCTCCTGTGTCCGTCCCCGTAGGCCGGACCGGGTCTCCCTGGGAGTTCGAGTCAGGGTGGACCGGGGAAGCATGGAGTATTCAGCGGTCACCCAGCCCTTGCCCGCCCCGCGGAGGAACTGAGGTACCCCTTCCTCCACGCTGACGGAGCACAAGACACGCGTGCGACCGGTCTCGATGGTTGCGGAGCCCTCGGCAAACTCCTGCTCGCCCAGGGTTATGCGTATGTCCCGCAACTCGTCGGGCCTGCGTCCGTCGGGTCGGATCATCCTTCTGGCAGCTGGGACTTCAGGAACAGCTTAAGCACAGCCTTGTTTGCTATGCCAAATTTGCGCTCTTCCGTACCCTCTCGGTCGATAATGAAGGTCGTTGGGAAGCTGGTCACGCGGTACCTGATGAGGAGCGCCCCTTCGGGATCGAGACCGACCGGATAGGTGACGCCGATCTTTTCCGCAAAGGCGCGAGCGTCCGCTTCGTCGTCGGGAGGCACAGCCACCCCGACGAACAGGATGCCGTCATCGCGGTATTCCTCGTACATCTCCTGGAAATCGGGCATCTCCCACCTGCACGGCGGGCACCAGGACCCCCAGAAGTTGAGAATGACGACCTTGCCGAGATGTTCCGAGAGGCGGAATGTATCGCCGTTCAGCAGCGTCAGTTCAAAATCGGGCGCAGCCTTTCCGGAAGCGCGTATCACCTTCACCGGCTTTGGGTTCGGGCGCTCGATGGCGGCGGCAAGCTCCGCGGCCGCCTCAGTCGACGCAGCGCTCACGCCGTCCGCGGGGGCGGTTGCGCTGTCGGTGGCGGCTTCGGTATCAGGGGCGCTCGCGGCCGCAGCCGGAGGCGAATCTACTGCGGCTTCCCCTGTATCAATCTGCGCCGCCGGCGTCTGCCCCGAGCATGCGCCCACTAGCAGCGCGACCAACAGCGCCATGGCGGCAGGTGCAAAAAGTCTCACTTCGACCTCGGCCCTCTTGGGATTATGTTCGAATTATACAACGCGTGGCTCGTATACCGTGAATTCCTGCTACGGAAGTGATGTACCGTCATCGCTCCGTTGTCACTTCGAGGGTGCGACCGTCTGTGACGAATTCGATGTAGCCCACTTCCTTCGTCTCAAACACCAGGCCGGTCGCGACGTGCCGGTGGAGCGTCTCCAGCGTCTCGGCGTGGGGATGGCCGTGCCGGTTGTTCTCTCCCACCGAAGTAACGGCGGCGACAGGGCTCACCTTCTCGACGAACTCCTCTCCCGAAGAGCTACGGCTCCCGTGGTGGGCGACCTTGAGCACGTCGCTATCGATGGGCGCGTCGGTCCCCACGAGCCACGCCTCGGCTTCGCTGAAGACGTCGCCGGTAAAGAGGAAGCTTACTTCACCGTAGACCATGCGCACCACCACGGACGCGTTATCGAGGTCGGACGCAGTACCCTCGAGCCGCCGCGGGGGCGGGTTGAGCACTTGAAGCCAGACCCCATCTCCGAAGTCGATTGTCTGCCCCGCGGTGGCTCGTATTACACGCGCACCCTCACTCCGCACCGCCCTTATCCAGTCCTCGTGGGCCGGGCTGTCATATTGCACTTCCGGTCCGACGACGTTCTCGATTTCGTATTTGCGGAGCGCTTCGGTCAGTCCGCTAACGTGGTCTTCGTGGGGGTGAGTGAGCACGACCAGGTCAATGGAGCGGTCCCAAAAAGGCAATTTATTGCCGAGTAGCCGGACGAGTCTCTCCGGCACAGGACCTCCGTCTATTAGGATGTTTCTTCCGCTGGGCGTGCCGATGAGCGCGGCGTCTCCCTGGCCGACGTCGGCGAATGTCACTCGCAGCTTGCCGTCAGGCAGAGAGACGGCCGCTATCCAGATGAGGGCAGCGACCGCTACCGCGGGTAGCGAAACCCAAGAGGGAACTCGGCCGGCGGCCGCGAAGGGAGCGCCGCCCGCGCTGCGGACGGCCGAAGCGAGCCCCGGCGGCCTGGACCCATAGCGTTCGGCCCCATACCAAACGACAAGCCCACCGTAGTACACCCAGACCAGAATCGGCGCTACCGCGCCGGTCTCGAACGACGCGCCCGGAACGCGGCCGAGCACCGCCACGATGCCCGAGAGATACGACGTCGCTATCCAGGCCAGCCAGCCCAAGATCTGGCCCGCGGGCTGGAACAGCAACCCCGCGGCCCCAGCCGCCACCTGGCTCACGAGAACAAGCGGCAGCGCGGGCAGCGTTAGCAGCGTGGCCGGAATCCCGACCAGGGAGACCCGCTCGAAGTAGAACGCGACAATTGGCAGCGTGGCCAAGGTGGCAGCGATCGTCATCGAGACCATGCTCAAGACCAGCGTCGACAGCGTATTGACGCCCTCCCCTTCTTCCGGCCCGGCCGCTGTGATCACGCCCAGCTTGGAGGCAATCGACTCTGATAGCGCGGCGATTCCGGCCATGGCCGCGAAACTCAGCTGGAATGAGGTGTTCCAGAGAACTCGAGGCTCGAGAGCCACCATCGCCGCCGCCGCGAGGCCGAGGGCCGGGAGGACGCCGCGGGGCCTTCCGAGAGCGAGTGCGGCCAGGTAGATGCTCCCCATGATCGCGGCTCGGACGACCGAAGGGGACATCCCCGCGAGCATGGCGTACGACCATATGAGCAACAGCGGCGCTAGTAGATAGACCTGGGCGCGGCGTCCCAGGAGCCACGCGCTGATCGCCAGGCTAAGCCCGAATCCACCGAAGGACACCGATGGACGGCGTGAGGGCAGCGGAAGGGGGTGGGTGAGGGAGCTACAGGGGAGATGGCCTGGGGTCTTGGGGTAGATGGGAGGCCGGCGGGCGGTCTTCAGTGGCCGCACAGGGCCCCTAAGGCCCTATGCGGGAGTTGCGATGCGCGGGAAGGCGAGAGGATACGCAGCAGGGGACTCTCGCGACCGGGGTGGCGCGAGATTGCGGGGACGTTGGGTCAGTTGCAGGCTGGCCGTCAGGCCGGGAACGGAATGGCTTGCAGCCGGGCCAAGGCGCGAGTGAACTGGGTTTCCCAAGGCCAGCGCCGGGGGAGATGCAAAGTGAGGCGGCGCGCCGAGCGGGTGATCCGTCCCACCAGAGCGAAGACCCGCCGCCTGAGGGTCTTGGTGATCACGGTCCGCTCGCCCAGACCAATCCGCGCCGTCCAGCGGGCCAGGTTATGCGCCATCACCTGGACCGCCAGCCAGGCGCCGTTGGCGGCGAAGCGCGCCGACGGCATGTGGTTCAGCCCGACGCCGTACTTGAGGTCGCGTATGGCGTTCTCGACCTCGGCGTGGCGGCGATGATCGGCCTCCAGTTCCAGCGTCTCCCCATCGCGGTCGGTGATGAAGGCGTGATAGCTGTATCTGGCGAAGAGGGCGAGCTGGGAACCGGGCGTCGGCTTCACCCGCCGGACAATGAGCCGCACCGGCGCGGCGTCCGGCTTGGTCTGGAACGGGGTGTAAGTCGTCTCGGCGACATCGGCGGCGCCGTCCGTCCAGTAGGGAATGGGAGTCCAGTCCTCCTCTGGTATCGCCTCGATCAGGTCCCGCAGGCTGGCGCGCTGGCGGATGGTGATAGAGAAGCGGACATCCATTTCACGGCAGGCGGCAACGACAGTGTGGGCGTAGAAGCCGCTGTCGGCCCGCACCGTGAGTTGTCCCCTGGCCCCGCCGTAGCGCACCCGCCCCACCGTCTCACGCAGGAAGTGGGCGGCGCCACGGGCGGTGTTGGCCCGGCCCTCGCGCAGCCGGGACATCAGCACCTCGCCGGTGCCGGCGGCAATGGCCAGCAGCGGGTGATAGCCGCGGGCGCCGGTATAGCCGTGGTGGCGCGCTCCCTCCTTGGCCAGTCCATAGGTCTCGCAGATGGTCGAGTCCAGGTCGATGGTCAGGGGCGAGTCGCCGGGTCCGGCCCCAGCGGCCCAGGCCCGGGCCAACAACTGGCGGCTCACGCGGTCGAGTTGACGGACATGCCCCCACCGGAAGCTGCGCAGGAAGGTCCCCAGGGTGGATGGCGCCTTGACCACGCAGCCTAGAACACCAACCGTCCCACCAGCGCGCAGCGCATCGGCGTCGTCGATGCAGTCGCCGCCTGCCAGCGCGGAAGCGACCAGCGTCAGCATCTTGTCCCCAGTGTTCGCCCGTCCCGGCGCTCCGCCGAGGTCAAGGTGATGGTCGACGAGTTCCCGCAGGCCCAGGTGCCGGGCTAGGGTGGCCGGCAGGAGCAGGCCGGCATTGGCCACCAGGCGATGGTCGTCAAAGAGGATGCGGATACGGTCGGGTTTGTTCTGTGGCAGCATCTATTGGGTGCTCCTTGTTTCCGGGCGGGTTTCTGTTCCAAAACCATTATCCCAGATTCAGAGGAGCACCCGCTGGCTTCTTCAAGGGCTGTCCCCAAGGACGTCCTTCGGTGGATTCGGGCTAAGGCCAAGAAGAATCCCAAGGTGGAGCCCGGAGATCGCCATGAGGTGAGACGTTCCGGTCACCCTGAAGTCTTCCACCATCTGATCGGGAAGGCGGTCCCGCTTCCCGATCACCAACGCCTGGCCCAGCGCCGCCTGCGGCTCAGGCACAGACCGCGCGATCGAGCGAGCCAGGCTGAGGCGCATGCCGCTTAGTGCGCGCCGCAACCAGCTCCCCTCGCTTTCGTTGAGCAAGGTCACATCTGGAAAGGAGACGACCGACCTTATCCCCTGGCGCTCTAGAAATGCCGGGTAGTCGAAGCCCTCCAGCTCAGGTGGCGCGCTGACGACTCCGACTAGGAGGAGGCGGTCTCCGTAGCGGACACGCGGCGATTCCCTCGCCCGGACCAGCTCGGAAGTGGGCCGAAGCGTGACCAGTACGTCTCCGGTCGCGTCGGTCCAATCGCCGGCGCGAGCGATCCGGTTGGCAGCCAGTCGAAATCGCAGCGCGGTGCCCGCCGCCCGTGGGTCGGATATGACGACGCCCTCCAGACGCACGGTCGTGGCGCTGTGATAGGCGATGAGCGAGTCCGCTGGGCCTTGAAAAGCGCTGCCCGACCGGGCGGCGCCCAGGATGGCAACCAGGAGAAGGAGCGCGGGGAGGGCGCTGCGGCGGTAGGTGCGCATCAAGACAGCGAGCATCGCAGCCGCCAGTCCAAAGGACACGAGCGCTCCCATAGGGAGATGCGCCGCATCCCCGACGTAGACGCCGAGCAAGAACGCCGCAGCGAGGCTCAGAACGACCAAGTGCGCCTCAGTTTCGAATTGCGGACGTCGCCAAGACCAACGAGCCCCGCCCCAGATACTTCGTCGCCAGGCTCCTGGGTATGACGGGGTGTGGCTGGCGCTCTTGAGTGCGTCAGTGTGTGTCGGCGATCCAAGACTCGCCCTTGCGGCCATCGGGGATTAGTTGGGGCAATCCCCAGTATGTCCCCGCCCGTCATGCGGCCGCGACCGAGGCTATTCAACGCGCCTCGATCAGATCACGAATGGCTGCGAGGGTGGCGGGGCCAACGCCGTTGACCTTGATGAGGTCGTCCACGCGCTCGAATGCGCCGTTGGCCTCGCGGTAGCTTACTATGGCCTTGGCTCGAACATCGCCGATATTGGGAAGAGTCTTTAGCGCTTCCACGGAGGCGGTGTTGATGTTTAGTCTCGCCGGGCTCGCCTCTCGTCGGGATTGAGTCGGGCTACTAGGCGCCTCGCCGATCCTGGGGATGTGCCAGTGGTCCTCGTCCCTCACCCGCGCTGCCAGGTTCACGGCGCCGAGGTCGGCGTCGTCGGTAGCGCCACCGGCCCGTTCGAGCACTTGGGCGAGCCTGTCGCCCTCGACGGCGATGAAGACTCCCGGGTTTTTGACAGCGCCGCTGATATATACGTTGAGTTGCGTCGACCTTGGGGGCGTTGGCGTAGGCATGTGAATCTGAATGGGCGCATTCGACGTCGAAGCGCGCACCACCAAAAACACACCACCTCCCGTCGCCGCCACGATCGCCGCCACGAGGACCACCTGAGAGATGCGGGCTACGGGAGGCATGGCGTTCGTTTTTCCCTATCCTCGGAGCAGGTCGCCCGGAGCGCAGCCCAACGCTTTGGCCAGCTTTCGAATATTCAAAATCGCGATGTTGCGCTCACCGCGCTCGACCGAACCGACGTAGGTCCGGTGCAGGCCGGAACGAAATGCGAGTTCCTCCTGGGACAGGCTGCGTTGCCTGCGGAGCCGCTTCAGGCGAGCGCCAAAGGAGCCTAGAAACTTCCGGTCCGAGTGCGAGTATGACACCGGTGACATGATTCCAGGATGATGCCGAAGAGTCGACCGACTATAAGTATCGCAGCCCCTGGCCACGGTCTCAACCTACAACGTCTAGCCCTAGAGGCAAAATCCTTGACCGTAATTCGAAGCCGAACCTATAATGGGCAGGCTCCAGGAGTCTGCAGCCATGACTGAAATCGCGACAGTAGACAGCGTCCAGGACCTTCAGGGCGACGCCCTGCAAGGGCTGGCAGACGCCACGAGCCTCGAGGACCTGGAGCAATGGCGCGTCTCCTACCTGGGACGTAGCGGACGCCTTACCCAGGTCCTGCGAAGCCTGGGCACTCTTCAAGCGGAGGAGAGGCGCAAGGTCGGCGCCGCGGCCAACCAGACCAAACAGGTGCTTGAGGAGAGCCTGGACGAGCGGAGGCGGGCCCTCAGCGAGACACAGGTCGCGAGCGAAGTCGAGGCGGAGAGCGTCGACGTCACCCTGCCGGGCCGGCCCGCTCCGCGAGGCGGCCTACACGTTATTACGCAAACGATGCGCGAGATATGCGGCATCTTTGGCTCCATGGGGTTCGACGTAGTGGAAGGGCCGGAGGTGGAGTGGGACCGCTACAATTTCGAAGCGCTGAATATTCCAAAGCACCATCCTGCAAGGGACATGTTCAATACGCTGTGGATTGACTATACCGATGAGGATGGCGAGCAACCGATGCTGCTGCGCACTCACACGTCACCGATGCAGGCACGCTTCATGGAGCAGACCAGGCCGCCCGTCAGGGTGGTCGTGCCCGGCAAGGTATACCGGTACGAGGCCACCGACGCCAGCCATGAGTGGCAGTTCTCACAGGTGGAAGGGCTCGCGGTAGATGAGGGGATCACCTTCGCCGATCTCAAGGGCACGCTATACGAGTTTGCGCGGCGAATGTTCGGCGAGGAGAGGCGCGTCCGTTTCCGCTGCGGCTACTTCCCGTTCGTCGAGCCGGGCGCCGAGGTGGACGTGGACTGCTTCAACTGCGACGGCGAGGGCTGCCGAGTGTGCGGCGGTAAGGGGTGGCTGGAGATCCTGGGGGCGGGCATGGTGCACCCGTCCGTTCTGCAAGGCGTCGGCTACGACCCCGAAACCTACACCGGCTTCGCCTTCGGGATGGGGGCCGAACGCATAGCCATGCTGAAGCATGGCATCGACGACATACGACTCTTCTATGCCAACGACCTGCGGTTCTTGAGGCAGTTCTAGGAAAGCTGGGCCCGCGCTTCGTAGCGCAGCACCCATTCAATGAAAATCCCTCTCTCCTGGCTCAAGCGCTACGTCCCCATATCCTCGCCCGCCGCTGATGTGGCTCACCTCCTCACGATGTCCGGCACGGAGATCGCCGGCGTGGAGGAGACAGGTGGCTGGGACAGGGATAAGGTGCTGGTCGGCCACGTCGCCCGGCTAGAGAAACACCCCAACGCCGACCGCCTGAGTCTAGCAACCGTCGACCTGGGGAACGGCGAGACGGCCACCGTGGTCTGCGGCGGCCCAAATATCGCCGAGGGGCAAAAGATAGCGTTCGCCCGCGAAGGCGCGATGCTCTTCAGCACCCGCTCGGGGCGCGAAGAGAGACTGAAAGCCGCCAAGATCCGAGGCGTCCTCTCGGCGGGCATGGTGTGCTCGGAGGTCGAGCTCGGGCTCGGAGAAGATCACACCGGCATACTCGTCCTGGACGACGATGTACCGGCGGGAACGCCGCTGGCCGACCTTCTCGGGGATGCCATCCTCGACGCCGAGGTGACCCCTAACCGCCCGGACTGCCTGTCGATGCTGGGTGTCGCCCACGAGGTCGCGGCCCTCACCGGTACACAAGTCACCGAGCCGGATGCCTCGTACGCGGAGAATGGCCCCCCAATCGACACGCTGGCAAAGGTCGGAATAGACGACCCCAATCTGTGCTCGCGCTACTGCGCCAGCGTGGTCGACGGCGTGACAGTCGGTCCTTCTCCTGCCTGGTTGCAGGCGTCTCTGGCCAAGGTCGGGCAACGCTCTATCAACAATATCGTGGACATAACGAACTTCGTGATGCTGGAATACGGGCAGCCCCTTCACGCGTTCGACTTCGATACGATCAAGGAGCGCGCCATTATTGTGAGGGCCGCACGGTCCGAGGAGAAGATCGAGACTCTGGACGACGAGACGCTCGACCTGAAGCCGCCGATGCTCACGATCTCCGATTCTCGCGACCCCATAGCTCTCGCGGGGGTCATCGGCGGGACGGCCACCGCGGTCCAGGACGGGACTACGTCGATTCTTTTGGAGTCCGCCAACTTCGACGCGGTAAACACACGGCGGACCGCGCGGGCATTGAGGCAGGATACCGAGGCATCTTACCGCTTCGAGCGCGGTATCAGAGCGGACCTGGCGCCCCGGGCGCTGCGGCGGGCCACGAAGCTTGTTCTGGACATCGGGGGTGGCGAGGCTGCTTCGGGGATCATCGACACTTATCCCGGCCGGAGGCCCTCTCCGGTGGTGAAGGTGCGGCTAGACCGGGTCAACAGCGTCCTGGGAGCGGACTACAGCGCCGAGAAGATAGACGGGGTGCTCACCGCTCTTGGTTTCGCGCGGGCAGAGGAGCCGGATGGGGTAAAAGAAGACGAACGAATTCTCGAAGTCCCTTACTGGCGCTCCGATATCGTGATCGAGGCAGATGTCGTGGAGGAGGTAGCACGGGTGCTGGGATACGACGAGATCCCCACGACCATGCTCTCCTCCCCCGTCCCTCACCACGAGCCCCGGCCGCTAAGGGCCTCAAGGAACGAGTGAGAGACGTGTTAGCCGGCGCGGGAATGCAGGAGACGATCGCCTACTCAGCGACGACCAAAGAGCTCCTGGATGCCACCGAGAGCGACGCTCGGCCACTGGAGATCGCCAACCCCATGAGCGCCGAGCACAAGTATATGCGGACCAGTCTGCGGGGAAGCGCGCTACAAACTCTGGCATCGAACCGCCGCGTACTGCAGGGGGATGGGATTCGGCTGTTCGAGATAGGCCGAGCGTACATTCCGCAGGAGGAAGCTAAAGAGCGCGCCCTCCCACATGAGAGGGAGACCCTCATTGGCGTGCTCTCAGGGCCCCGGTCCCACACTTCGTGGCTAGCCGATGGCGGACAGATGGACTTCTTCGACGCAAAGGGAGTTCTAGAATCGCTCGCAGGTCAGACAGGGCTGTCCATGGAATACAAGCCTGCGGCCGATCCCGTCCTGCATCCGGGCAAGACAGCCAGCCTGGTATGCGGCGGGGAGAGCGTGGGCATTGTAGGCGAGGTCCATCCCGAGGTGCTTGGCCGGTTTGGTCTCGATGACGATACCGTAGCCATGTTCGAGATCGACCTCGAGTCGCTGCTGGAAGCGATGCCGGCCTCCGAGAGCCGGTACGCTTCCATTAACCGGTTCCCCGATTCCGAGCGCGACATCGCCCTCGTCGTGGATGCCTCGGTCTCATCGGCCAGGGTCAAGTCGATTATCGAACGCCATAAGCTTGTGAAGACCAGCACCCCGTTCGACCGGTACGTCGGAGAGGGCGTGGGAGCGGGCAAGGTGTCGGTGGCGTACAGGATAATATTCCAGTCCCCACGCAAGACCCTTACGGCGGAGGAGGTTGACTCCGCTTTGGCCGCCATCCTCCGCCAACTTCGGGACGACGTCGGCGCCGAGCTGCGGGAATGAAGGGCTCGACACGCGCTGAAAAGGGCGCATCCACCTTGCCTCAACACCTTCACCGCCACGGACACGACGAGTCGATGTTGAGCGTAGAGGAGGCTCTCGAACGCATTTTGAGCTTCTTCGAAGTGCTGGGGGCAGAGACGAAGGCGATATTGGAAGCCCAGGGGCAGGTGCTCGCGGACGATATTACCAGCAGTCTGGATATCCCTCCCCTGGATAACAGCGCGATGGACGGCTTCGCGGTGCAATCGGAGAGCGTTCGGGGAGCCTCTGCGGAAGCTCCCGTTACGCTGGAGGTAATTGGAGCTATCGCGGCCGGCGAGATACCGGGGCGCGAAGTCGTCCCCGGCACCGCGATCAGAATCATGACGGGTGCGCCTGTTCCTCGCGGCGCCGATGCGATCGTTCCTTTCGAGGACACAGACGAGGCCCAGCGCAAGGAATCGGGCAAATCGATGACGACAGTCGGAGTCCTGTCTGAAACGCAGATCGGCGCCAACGTACGTCCTGCCGGACAAGATGTTCGAAACGGGGACCGGGTCCTCCAAAAAGGGATGGTACTCCGCTCCTCGGAGATCGGCGTCCTGGCGTCGCTGGGGCACGAGCGAGTCCAGGTAGTACGGCGGCCGACGATCGCCATACTGGCGACGGGAAACGAGCTCATCGAGGCCGATGAGAGGTATGAGAAGGGCAAGATCTACAACAGCAACACCTTCTCGCTCGCGGCCGCCGTGTCCCGGGCAGGGGGCATCCCGAAGCCGCTGGGTATCGCATCGGATGATCTCGAATCCCTGAATGAGAAGCTCGACGCGGCCACTGGGTGCGACACCCTTATCACCTCGGCGGGCGTGTCCAAGGGAGACTACGATATTGTGAAGGACGTGCTGGCCCAGCGCGGCGAGGTGGACTTCTGGTCGGTGCGAATGCGCCCCGCCAAGCCACTCGCGTTCGGCGCCATCGCCGGCCCCGGGGGCACGAGCACACCGCACCTCGGACTCCCCGGCAACCCCGTTAGCGCCCTCGTAGCCTTCGAGCAGTTCGGGCGTCCCGCGGTCCGTAAGATGCTGGGCATGGAGGCTGCAGCGCGCCCTACGATTGAAGCCGTACTCGAAGAACCCATCTACAACGAGGATGGACGGCGAGTGTACGCTCGGGCTATAGTCACGAAGCGGAACGGCGCGTATTACGCTAAACTGACCGGGGAACAGGGATCCAATCTGCTTACTTCGATGGCCCTAGCGAACGGGCTCGCGATATGCCCTGAAGACGTGGAGGTTAAGAGAGCTGGAGAAAGTGTAACCGTGCAGATGCTGGACTGGCCGGAGACCGTCTTCTAACGCAATGCCGCGTCTCCGCTCATGAGGCACACCATCAACGGCGCGAGGGAAACTTACCAACCATGGAAGAGAACGGAAACCCGACAAGCTACGTAATCGACCTCGATGACGAGGGCACCCCGCGAGACCTGGCAACCGTGATCGCGGCGCGGAAGTGTTACGAGTGCAGGCAGGCCGATACGAGCGAGTCGGTGATGGCCTCAGAGCCACGTGAGCATGTTGAACGGATCGCCGAGCACTGCAAGGAGACAGACGACTACCTGCTGCCCGACACTCCCCTGAAGGAGAGCGTTTTCAGGGTGATGCTGGCGGGCGCGAACGAGCCGGTGACACCCGATGAGGTCAGTCAGACCCTATCGGAGCGCTGGGCGATGACTTCCTACCCCCGGGACCTGTCGCCAGGCGTTATCGGCAGGCTCCTCGACAATAGCGGCCGCTACCCCATAGGGGCCGTGCCCGAGCCTGAGGTCGAGGAGAGCGATGACGAAGGGTAGGCCGCGGCAGGCGAGCTTCCGGAAGAGATGGCGCAGGTGACAGGGGCGGAGGCCCCAGAGGGGCAGGAAGACGGCGGCGACGATGCGGAGGATGTGAGCTGAGCGCCGATGCCGTCACCACCAGGTAAGGCCGCCGAGAACCCGGGGCACACCGCCGCGCTCAAGCTCCGAACCTAGTCCTGGGACAGCCTCGATTCGGTCGAGGGCCACGGAATCAAACCTCTTCTTCGTCCTTGGGCTTCCGTTTCTTCTTGATCACCTGAACCTCCGTCGGCGTAACGAGCGGAGGAGCCAGCGACTCTAGATTTGGGGACTTTTTCTTCCTGGGGGTCCTTGGCTCACGCTTTGGGGCATGACCGCGCGCCATGACTCACCTCCCGATGGGGTGTTCCTTCTTGGACCTTGTGCTTCTCAATTGAGTGTAAGCAATGTTCCCGTGCTAAGTAAAGCCTTGATCCAGCCTGGCTTTGGTCTTCGGCTGGGTGCAGGTTGCGGAGGCTATCGCGTAGCGAACCCAGCTCTATGCCGCGTCAGCACGCTATCCTTCGACGGCGACGTTCATCATGCTAGAATAGCCGCCGACTATTGTGAAAAGAGGCCGCGAGAATGGCAACAACAACTGAGATAGCCTCGACCACGAAGCCTTACAAGGTCGTCGGAACACGACCTATACGGCATGACGGTTACGACAAGGTAACCGGCAAAGCGGTCTTCGGAGCTGACATCAGTCTACCCGGCCTGTTGTACGGCAAAGTCCTCCGCAGTCCGCATGCGCACGCCCGAATCAGGTCGATCGATACGCGCCGAGCGGAAGCACACCCAGATATAAGGGCCGTGGTGACCCATAAGGACCTCCCCACCGCGGACGACCGCCTCGCGGAGGTGGGCGAGGACGCCTTCATGAGCCTGAAGTATCTTAGTAACGCTATCCTCGCCGAGGAGAAGGTCCTATTTAAGGGACATCCCGTGGCGGCGGTCGCCGCCACCAGTCCGCATACCGCCGCCGAGGCCCTGGAGCTCATCGACGTCGACTACGAGGTGCTGCCGTCGGTGACCAACGTGGAGGACGCTATGAAGGAGGGCGCTCCCGTCCTCCACGAGCACATCAACGCACCTGAGGTGCTTGGAGATGAGAGGCGGGGCGGAAGCAACATCGCTGGACACTCCCAACAGATAAAAGGCGATGTCGAGGAGGGATTCCGGAATGCCGACATCGTAGTGGAGAGGGAATTCAGGACCAAGATGGTGCACCAGGGCTACATCGAGCCCCAAAACGCCACGGCGTGGTGGGGCGAAGACGGCCGTGTGACCATCTGGTGCAGCAGCCAGGGGCAGTTCGGGATTCGCGACCAGGTGTCCAAGCTCATTGGGACACCGGTCTCCGAAATCAAGGTGGTCCCGCTCGAGATAGGAGGAGGGTTCGGTGGAAAGCTTCGAGCCTACCTCGAGCCAATCTCCGTCTTGCTGTCGAAGAAGACTGGTCGGCCAGTCAAAACGACCATGACTCGCGCTGAGGTCCTCGAGGCCACAGGCCCGACCTCCGGCAGCTACGTCAAGGTGAAGATGGGAGTGACAAACGACGGCCGCATTACCGCTGCCCGAGGTTGGATCGCCTTCGAGGCCGGAGCCTATCCGGGGTCTTCGCACGGCGGCGCTGCAACGTCGATGTTTTCGCCGTACGACATCGAGAATGTGCAAACGGACAGCTTCGACGTGTTGGACAACAAGCCGAGCACTTCAGCTTATAGGGCGCCGGGCGCTCCCATCGGCGCCTTCGCCGGGGAGAGCGTCGTCGATGAGTTGTGCCAGCGCCTGGACATGGACCCGGTGGAGTTCCGCCTTCTCAACGCCGCCAAAGAGGGCACCCGCATGGCCAACGGTATCTCCCACCCGCGGATCGGCGCCGTGGAGGTCCTCGAAGCCATCAAGGACCACCCTCACTACTCCGCTCCGCTGACACCCGACGGCAAGCGGCGTGTAGGGCGCGGCGTGGCGATAGGTTCATGGGGAAACGGCAGCGGACCTGCATGCGCGGTGGCCAACGTGCTCCCTAATGGCAGGGTGAGCTTGTTGGAAGGCTCGGTAGACATAGGAGGAACCCGGACAGCGGTCGCCCAGCAGTTTGCCGAGGTGATGGGCATTCCGGTGGAAGATGTGCATCCACACGTGGGCGATACCGACATGATCGGCTTCACCTCGAACACGGGCGGTAGCGGCGCCGCCTTCAAGTCGGGATGGGCCGCTGCCGAAGCCGCCCACGACGTCAAACGCCAGTTGATCGAAAGGGCCGCGGTCGTGTGGGAGACATCTGCCGACCAGGTCGACTACGCCGACGGGGTCATCTATCACAGGGCGGACCCGGAGCTGCGGATCACGCTTCGGGAGCTGGCGGCGGACCTCAATGCCACGGGCGGCCCCATCGTGGGCCGCGCAAACATCAGCCCCAAGGGGGCGGCGCGCGCCTTTGCCGCAAACATCGTCGACGTCGCGGTGGACGAAGAGACGGGCAAAGTCGACGTCTTGCGATTCACAGCGATCCAGGACGCCGGGACGGCGATCCATCCCAGCTACGTCGAGGGGCAGATTCAGGGTGGCGCCGCCCAGGGGGTTGGGTGGGCGTTGAATGAAGAGTACTTCATGAGCGACGACGGCAAGATGCTCAACTCCAGCTTCCTCGACTACCGGATGCCGACGTCTCTAGACCTGCCCATGATCGACTCGGTAATTATCGAGGTGACGAATCCCGGGCACCCCTTCGGCGTAAGGGGCGCCGGCGAAGCGCCCATAGTGCCGCCTCTGGCAGCGATGGCCAACGCGGTCACGGACGCGGTAGGCGTCCGGATGAGCGAGCTGCCGATGTCGCCTGGCGTCATCGTCGAGGCCATCGCGGGGAGACCCGGACCCAGCGACTAGCTTTCGAGGGCCTAGTTGCTACCTAACCGGTGGTCGGAGTCTCATCGTTCGCTGCTCCCCAGCATCGCCGCCCGCCCTCTAGCATCGTGGCTCCGCACAACCGGGTTTTAGGAGGTGCTCCTCACCAGAGCGTAACTTAGGCCGTCCCGAGCGATGGCCGAACATTGACATCACAAATTCCGATTTCCTACAATGTAAGGCAGCAGTCGCATCTCGCGGCTGCTAATTCTTGCTAGGTGACAGCGCTAAACGCGATGTAATCGCATCCGCCACGCAGTCCCAAACCGTACTAACGAATGAGGAACCGGAGCGTTCTTGAACCTACATGACTGAAACCAACGGAAACACCCCCGAAGCGCCCTCGATCCAGGTCCGCGGAGTTACCAAGCGGTTCGGCGACAACATCGCCGTCAACAACGTCTCGTTCGACGTGCGGAAGGGCGAGGTCGTGGGATTCCTGGGGCCAAACGGCTCGGGGAAGACGACCACGCTGCGCCTGCTCACCTCTTTCTATACCCCGGACAGCGGCAGCATCCTGATCCACGGAACGGACAATCAGGACGACGACGTTGAGACGAGGCGCAAGATCGGGTACCTCCCCGAGAATAATCCAAATTACGGCGACTTGTTGACGGTTGAGTACCTTAATTTCGTCGCGGACCTTCGGAGGCTGTCGCAACCGGAAAGACAATCGAACATAGATCAGGCTGTGTATGAGACAGGTATAGAGGCGGTCTACTACAAGCCCATCAACCAATGCTCCAAGGGCTACAAGCAACGGATAGGCCTGGCTGGCGTTGTCCTCCATCGACCTGAGATCCTGATAATGGACGAGCCCACAGAGGGGCTGGACCCTAACCAGCGGGTCCCCATCCGAGACCTGATCAGGCGAATCGGCGAAGAGCGCACGGTATTGCTGAGCACGCACGTGCTGCAAGAGGTCGAGGTCACGTGCGACCGCATCCTCATGATTAGCCGGGGCCGTATTGTCGCCGAGGGTGACGTAGACGAGCTTAGGAAGCAGGCCCGAGGCGATAACGCTATCTACATCGAGATCGAGGGCGAACGGGTGGTGGAGGCCTTAAAAAGGCTGAAGAACGTCACCTCGGTGAGGCGACTGGACCCGGTTAACGGGCGGAAACGGTACTCCTTAGCGGTGTCGGAGAAGGCAGACGTTCGGCCGGCAATCTTCGAGCTTGCTAAGAAGCGCGACTGGGTGCTCTGGGACCTGCACGAGGAGACGGGCCGGCTCGAGGACCTGTTCCACACTCTCACGATGGAGACCGTAAGCCTGAGGGATGAAGTGAAATGAGCTCTCTGCTTGTCCTAGTCAGAAAAGATTTGAAGGGCTATTTCGACCAGCCCACCGGATACATACTCCTCGTTATCTTCGCGGGAGTCACTTCATATCTCTTCTTCGAGGCGGCGCTGACCAGCGGTGAGGCTTCGCTCAGGCCACTGTTCGGGTACATGCCGTGGATCCTGGCGATCTTCGTCCCCGCGGCAACGATGCGGCTGGTAGCGGAGGAGCAGCGCGATGGCACCCTGGAGCTTCTGCTCACCCAACCCCTCAGGGGCTGGAACATTCTAGCGGCTAAGTACCTGACCGGTCTGATCTTCGTAAGCGTTGGACTTGCCACGACCTTAGGCATGCCTATTCTGCTGGCTACGGCGGGAAACCTCGATGAGGGAGCGATCATTGCCCAGTACCTCGGAGCCCTCTTCCTTATTGCGTCGTTCGTGGCAATAGGTCTCTTCACATCGAGTCTGACTCGCAACCAGATCGTGGCGTTCGTGATCGGGTTGACCATAATCATTGCCCTCATGCTGGCCGGCTTGCCCCTGGTAACCTTCGCCCTGCCGTCGGGGCTCGCCGTTCTCGTGCAGACCCTCAGCCCCCTTACCCACTTCACAGGGATGGCCCGAGGCGTCATCGACCTCCGTGACGTTATATATTTCGTGGCGCTGGTGTCGACCTTCCTGAGCGGGACCTACCTGAACCTCAGGGGGAAGAGCATCAGCCACCGATCGCCTCTATATCGGAACCTGCAGCTGGGCGTCGCGGCGCTGATTATCTTGAGCATTCTCGTCGGCTGGTCGGGTAACACTATCCGCGGGCGGTTGGACCTGACGGAAGGCAAGCTCTACACCCTGAGTCCTGCCACCGAGGACCTCCTCTCAGACCTCGGCGACATCGTCACCATCAAGCTCTACTCGTCCAAGGACCCCTCGCCGCAGGTGGCGCTGGTCAGTCGCGACGTAAACGACTTCCTGGACGACATGGCGTCGGCGTCGAAGGGCAAGATCCGCGTCGTTCGCAGCTATCCCGACGTGGACGAAGAGGCGAGGCTGGACGCGGAGCGGAACTTTATCCCCCCCGTGCAGTTCAACGAGCGTAGCGGCGGGGAGCTGAAGGTGAAGCAAAACTACCTTGGAATGGGCATGACCTTCGCCAATAGGAAGGAGATCATCCCGTTCATCAGCTCCGTCGACGGCCTCGAGTATCGGATCACCTCAAACATCTTCAAGATGCTAAGGCGAAACCCGAAGTATATTGGCCTGATGTTCGGCCACGGCGAGAAGCGCCGGGACAGCGAGCTTCAGGTCCTTCGAGACGAACTGGAACGACATCACACCGTCGAAGAGTTCGAGGACGAAGGGGCGGGAGTCGCAGACGTCGCCGCGGTGGACGTGCTCATCGTGGCCGGGCCCACGGACTGGATAGGTCGGGACGTCTTTGCGGACATCGACCAGTTCCTATCCGAAGGCGGCAATGCCTTGTTCCTCGTGGACTCGGTACGGATCGAGCAGGAGGGCCCCCTGGCGGCAAAGGCGACCGACCCCAGCTTGCGAGACTACCTCAGGGAGATGTACGGCGTGGACGTGAAAGAAGAGATCGTCTTCGACGTTCGGTCCAACGAGACCCTCTCGTTCGGCAGCGGGGGGGGAGGAAGCGTTAGGCTGGCCTTCCCGTACTGGGTAACAGCATCGACTCTGGAGGACAGGATATCAGGGGGAGTCCCGACGGCCGTGTTCCCGTGGGCGGCACCCATCGACGTAGTCGATCCGACCGCAGGCGAGCAGGTGGAGGTCGAGGTAACGCCTCTGTTGGCGACCAGCGAGTTCGGCGCGTCGGACCCCGATTACGGCGATATCACCGTCCAGTCCCAAACGCCGAGCCGCGTTAGGGAAGACGAGCTGGGACAGAAGCTCCTGGCCGTCGCCCTGACGGGGACGCGATGTCCCGCGGTTACGGAATTCTGCGAGAAGGACCCCAACGCGGTGTTTCGTATCGTGGTCGCCAGCGACTCAGACTGGATCGGCCATACTATGGCGCCACGCTATCGACAGAACCTGGCGCTGGCAGCCAACTGGATCAACTGGCTGACCGAAGACGAGCAGTTGGCCACGGTACGTGCGAAGGGGGCGGCCACCGGGCAGACCGTCTTCTCATCGAAGACGCACCAGTTCCTGGTCCAGTACAGCAACGTGATCGGAGTTCCGGCCGCGATCATTCTACTCGGGCTAATCAGGTACCTTCTCCGCCGCAACATGATGCGCAAGGAATATACCGTTGAAGGCTAAACAGATCGGCTATGTGCTGATAGCTCTCATAGTCATCGGCGTCGCAGGCATCGTCGTCCGGCTGCTTGCAACCGAAACGACCGTCCCTGTTCTGGAGGGAATCAACTTCCTGTCTGAAGACGTAATCGACAAGATAGTAATACGCGATCTTGAATCGGAGGCGACGCTCGTCAAGCGGGAGGACGGTGAGTGGTGGGTCGGACCATACCCCGTTCTTCAGATCAGGCTTCGGGACCTCTGGGACACCGTAGAGGATTTCGAGGGCGCCGAGCTCGTTGGCACCAAACCGGCGTATCATCGATGGATGGGAGTGTCTCCAGAGAATTCCACCTTCGTAGAGTTTCTTCGCGACGATAAGATAATAGAAACGTTCTTCATTGGAGATAAGGCTTACCAACCTGTTGACGCCGAGGAGAAGATATACACGCCATGGAACACCGGGTCGCGCCAGTGCTTCCTGAGGCCTCCCGATGTGGACCAGACCTACGCCGTGCCATGCGATTTTCCGGGCCGTTTCATCACCGACCCGAGGCTCTGGGCGGACCCTATCGTCGTCCGGGTCCCTCGCGATGAGGTCGACGTCCTCAGCTTCCGATATCCGGACGACCGGTTCGATGTCGCCAACGTCCAATCGGTATGGCTGTTAGGAGACGAAGGGGAACAGGCCCAAGCAAACAAGGACTCCGTTCAGGGACTGTTGGGGGAACTTGAGTACCTTGTGACCCGGGATTTCCCCACTGAGCAGGAGGCCAACGAGCTGGACTTCGGGCAGCCCAACGTCACGCTGGGAATCACCACCAAGCGGGGCGCAAGCCAGCGGTCGACGGTGCTGCTCTTCGTGGAGCGGCCGGAGGGTGGATACTTCGTAAAAGACATCAACAAGACATGGATCCACGTCCTCGACGACGAAACCGCAGCTCTGGTCTTGAAGACGAGGCAGCAGCTATTGAGTCCACCGCCGTCAGAGGAATCGCAACAGAGTCCAACGGGCGCGCCTGCGGTCGCTCCTACCCCCATCACCACCACCACCACTTCGGCCACAAGTACTGCCGTCGCTCCGCCGAGCCGTTAGCGGCTAAGGATACGAGATGCGAGCGGCAGCTCCTGCACTAATCGTACTTCTGGTGGCTGCCACTCTAGCCTGCTCCTCCCCCTCCGTACCGACGCCGACACCGACGCCTACCCCCCTAGCGCGAATGTCGCGCATCGCCTTCGTATCGGAGCGGGACGGCGATTGGGAAATCTATGTGATGAACGCCGACGGTTCGGACCCCCGTAATCTCACAAACAACCCGGCCGCCGACGGCCACCCGTCATGGTCCCCGGACGGCACGAAATTGGCGTTCCACTCTGAACGCGACGGGAACCGCGAAATCTACGTAATGAACTCCGACGGAACCGGCCTGCAGCGGCTTACCAACGACCAGGCCGCCGATCACTCGCCGGCCTGGTCTCCCGACGGCTCCACGATAGCGTTCGTTTCGGACAGGATAGGCCGTACACACATATGGGCGATGAACGCCTCCGACGGGAGCGACCCGACGGACCTGACCCCCCGGCACAACCGCAGCGCCCGATGGCCCGCCTGGTCGCCTGATGGCGAAACTATCGCGTATATCTTCAGGAGCAGTATCTGGTATATGTCGGCCGACGGGAGGACGGGCTCCCTGGTCATCGACGCCGACGACTTCGCACTCGAGGGCTTTTTCGTCGGCGCGCCCGACTGGTCACCCGACGGCGACCATCTCGCCCTTCTGGCCAATTTTAGGGACCGTGATGGGCTGGTAGGCCGGCTTTATACTGCCGAATCGGATGAGGGCTACAACTTCAAAGAGGTGCTGCCTCTGGTACCGCGAGATAGGCCCTACCTTGAGCAAGTTGCGATCTGGCCGGTGGAAGGACCGGACGACCGGCCCACGTGGTCACCGGACGGCAAGAAGATAGTCTACGCGTCCCAGACGGACGGGAACTGGGAGATCTGGGTAGCCGACGTCGAGACGCAGACGGCAATTCGCCTTACGGAACAGCAGGGCACGGACTCTTTCCCCGCCTGGGAGCCGGTGGGCCAGGTGCCGGCCAACCTCGGCGTCGTGACGCGTGACCAGGTCCCAACGGCCACGCCGGTCCCGACCCGCACACCACGCCCTACCGCTACGCCGCGACCGACCGCTACGCCGACGCCGGGCCCAACCACGTCGACCGCCCCGACAACTACAACCGCCAGCACCGCGCCGGCGGGCAGATAACCTTCGATTGACCCGGCAGCCCCCGATAGATTGCCCTGAATCGGGCCGGCGGGGACGCCACCCCATCTCATGGCCACGGGTGATTTCGTAGTACCCTCGACGCGGCGCGATCTCTCCGCAGGCCGACCTCGAACCCAGGATACGACACATGACGTGGATCGACTCTCACGTACACGTCTGGACCCCAGATACCGAGCGCTACCCATTGGCGACCGGCGTCGACGCCGATTCCGTCCAGCCGCGAGACTTCTCTCCTGAGGTGTTGCTTCGGCACGCGAGGCCATCCAACGTCGGCCGAGCCGTCCTAGTTGGGACGGTCGTCTACGGTACCGACAACAGCTTCGCCCTCGACTCTCTCAAGCGCTTCCCGTCCGTGTTCCGGGTAGTGGCGATCGTCGATCACCACTCTGAGCGGCTGGAAGAGACTATGGCGGGACTGTTGGAGAGCGGTGTGGTCGGATTCCGCATCATCGCCTGGCCGGGAGCGGAGAAGGACTGGCTCCGCGATGCGGGATATGAATCGATGTTCCGGGCCGCGTCCTCCACCGGGCAGGCCGTCTGTCCGATGACTCTTCCGGCCGGGTTGGCCGAGCTGGACCGAATGTGCGGGCAGTATCCCGATACCACCGTGGTCATCGACCACATGGCACGCATCGGCGAGCTTGGCCCGGCGAATGAAGACGAGCTAACCGAGCTTTGCGCACTGGCACGGTATCCTCGCGTTTACGTCAAGCTCTCGCGCTTCCATTCGCTCGGCAGGAAGAAGCCGCCCCACGACGAGCTGGCGCCGTCGATTCGAAGGGTTGTTGAGGCCTTTGGTGCAGAGCGCCTGATGTGGGGGAGCGATTCCCCGTTTCAGGTCCTTAGGGAGACCTACGAGGACTCGATCGCACTGGTGAGAGACAGGCTGGACTTCCTATCTCCTGCGGAGCGCGAACAGATTCTGAGCGGCACGGCTGAGGCGGTCTTTTTCCACGGCTAGACTCCAGCCTGCGCGTCCGGCGGGTCGCCAGGGCATGAGGCGGAAGCACTATCAGCGGGCATCTTGGAGACTTCGATATCCCGCCACCAGTGTGTCGGGCGTCGAAGGACGCTCGCTGTTTCCTGACAGCATTACGAACAAAGTTACCACCCCGGTGACTATGACCGAGGCGGCGACCACACGCACCACCTGCCCCCAGGACCCAGGGTCATCCACCGCGAGTCCTCTTGTAGATGGTGATCGTTGGATGGTCGAAGATCCTGAAGGTGTGCTCGGCGCCGCTGTCGTCAAGCTCGAATCGCCAAAAGGCCGGCCGCGACCGAAACTCCTTTACGATCTGGAACGGTCCGCTGCCGTCGTCCAACTCTCGATAGTACTCCCTTATCCTCTCGAATGCTCCGTCAGCTTTTTCCACTTGCTCTGACAGCCTGTTGGAGAGGACCAGATAGTCGGCTTCGAGGTGCTTTTCGACCCACGAGGCTAGCACAGCATCCGCGTCCACTACTATGCCGTCCGAGCTCCGCACGCGCTCTCCAAGAAGAGCAGTTACAGGCCCGGCGCCGGGGAAGACGCGACGAGTGGTGTCGTAGTAAAGCTGATAGACGGGCAAGACGTGGACCCTATACCTGACGGGGTCGACGAAGGGATCCGAGAACCTGTCCGGGCCGTCGACTCCCACCACCGACCCTGGCGGGATGTTCTCGAACACCCAGTCTTCGGCTTGCAGGCGAGTGTCACGGTCTCGAAATATAGCGGTGAATGCCAGCGCGTAAAGCGCCGTCACGACGACAGCGACGCCGACCGCCGAGTAGACCGATCGCGCAAACAAGGGCCTGCGGGCGAAACCGGAAGGTAAGGCTGACAGGGGGCGGGCTGCCAGGATGGCCAATACAGGTACCATCGGGTAGGCGTACCTGATGAACTGGACGTGTGAGTTCGCGACCGTGAGATAGGCCCCAAGGAGGAACGACACCAGGAGCCAGTCTGCCGAAGAGCGCACCTTCAGCGCGACAACGACTCCTATTCCCGATGCAATTAGCATCGCCGGGCCAATGCCCCAGGCGAGCAGGCTGGCGATCGGGTTCCAAAAGCGTGCCTCCGGCGTCGACGCGAGTGCCCAGAGCGGCCTGACGGCGCCCTCCGAGAGAAGCAGGTTCCAGAGAAGTCGATGGCTTCCCGCGGGGAAGTTCCACGCGTGCCACCAGTTGGGGTCGTTGAAGTCCAGCCACCAATCCTCTCCGGCATGCGCCAAGGCGGAAGGCGTCAGGAGCAGGAATGTCAATGCGACGATGACCAGCCCACCCAGCATCTCAAAAACGCGCTTTGCTATGAAACGGGTACCTGGGCTTTCGTCGCGCGCAGCGTGGTAGACGGCGGCCGCGAGAGGGATAAGGAGAAAGATCGCGACGACCTTCGTGGCGATGGCGATGCCCGTAACGATCATCAACGACAGAAAGAGGAGGTCGCTTCGGCCTCTCATGAACCGGAGTGCCATGACCAGGAACAAGACGGACCAAAAAACCAGGAACACGTCGACGGTGTAGGTGCGCGATGCCTGAATAGCAAGCACCGCGAAAGCCATGAAGGCAGCTCCAGTTAAGCCGACGCGCCTCCCGTAGGCCATGTCTCCCGCGACGAACACCAGAGCCACCGTTCCCACTCCGAAACAAGCGGCGATGAACCTCGCCAGGACGTACGTGTTCATGGCGTCGGCGGGGTCGCTCATGGAGTACGCGGGAACGATGAGACTCGCCAACGTCCCGAGAACTCTGAGAAGGTGAAACGGTACCGGTCCGTAGTCGGAGAAGACGACGCCTGGAATGCCGCCTGCGGTGACGATCACGTTGTCTACAATGCGGGCCTCGTCGGGATGGGGTATGTGCGGCAGCGCCCAGGCCAGGCCGTCTACCCGGAGCCAGGCCGCAAGAGTCAAGACCAGTAGCAGGAGCCCTGTAGCTGAGCTGGGCCTGGACCACCAGCGCACGGCGGCCGGCACAGGAGCGTCCCGGAGCGCCAGCGCCGCGCCCTTCAGGGCGGCTCTTAGCTTCCGGCTGCTCCCAGCGATTGCCCATAGATATCGCCGGCCGGACGCGAACTGCAGACTGACGCGCGCCTCGCCTGTAAACCATGCGAAAGCTCCAAGCGCTACGACATACCAGGAGAACCCAATCCAGAACGACGCGCTTATGCTGAGGTTGATTGCGATGGCGACGGCCAGGACCGAGGCGCAAACGGAAGCGGCGCCGTTAAATCCCCAGAGCCACGGGGTGATACCGGCGGCCCTGGACGATGCGACCCTCATCCCAAGAGGAAAGGCGGTCCCCATGAAGACTCCTATGGGGAATAGGAAGACCGCAGCGGAAAGTACCCGCACGGGGGTCGTCTGGCCTTGCAGCTCTCTAACGGCCACTGGCGTCAAGAGGCCGAAGGCTGCCAGCGCCGCGACGAGCCCGACAAGCGCCAGCAAGGCCTGCCGGCTTACCCCGTTCGGGCTTATGCGCTCTGTCATATAGCTGCCCACCCCGCTAGATAGCAATAGCGTAAAGAGCACCACCGATAGTCCGAAGGTCGGGTGTCCCAGAAAGAGGTTCATTCGCTGAAGCTGGGAGACCTCCACGAGCATGAAACCCAGACCGATCGAACCGAAGAACAAGAACAGAGGAAGCGACCCCCGTAAGGCCCCTCTGTCGGCGGTCAGGGCCAGAGGGACTGCTATGAACAGTACGGTGAGGATCACGACTATGGCGAGGAGGGAGCCGAGGACCAGTGCAGGGTCGAGGAGGTCCGTCGTGAGGACTCCCTTGTCCCAGAGCCTTCGATCGAAGATGTCGGCCGCGCGCACCATATGGAAGAAGAACGGGCTGTCGTCGGTCGGTGGAGAAACGTCGATCGGGTAGCCGGCGATGATATCCGCGGCGTTTCCACCTGCGATGGCGGCGAGCGTCGGATCAGGCGAAGACGAGGGATCGAGTACAACGTCGAACTTGAGCCTCCGGCTGACCTCGCGGACCGTCTCCAGGTCGGCCGCGGAGAACGGCTCGTTGCTAACGAGGATCGTGGCAACACCGTCGGGGCCGGGCTCCGTGCGCTCCGGCAGCATTCGCACGACCATGAGGATGTGGTCGCGGGGGCGAGCGACGCCGAAGCGAGCGAGCGACGCGGACGCCAGTGCTGCCAATCTGTAGGCCTCGCCCGGGATTCCCCGGACGTAGAACCTGGAGAAGCTGATTACCCCTCCGGGGCCCAGATGCTCCAGAAAGTCCTCCCACGCCTCGACTGTGTAGAGGGAGCTCTCCGTGAAGACGAACGCCCCTGCTGCAGTGGCGGCAAAGGTATCCGTGAAGGAGACGTGGATTATGTCGAACGTCTCGTCTGACCTCGCCACGAAACTCCTGGCCTCGTCGTGGACGAACGCGACCTTCGGGTGTTTATCAAGGTGCCCGGTGAAGTCGCCGAAGGTCTTGTTTACCGTATCGATGATGTCCCCGTTGAACTCGACCGCCGTGATCGAGCGCTGCTCGAATGCGAGGGCCGAAAGGATATCCCTGCCGCCACCTGCGCCGAGCACCAACACCTTAGAGTCCGGGCGCATGTAGTGAGCGACGTTGGTGACGTCGAACTTGAGGTGCTCTAGGCCTCCCAGGTCGCCGTCGAATGCGGTAAGTACAGTCCCTGCGGTGGCGTCGATTTTCAGCAGGTGCTGCTCGATAGGCCGGTCGAAGGGGTACTCGGAACTCATGCCCCATCCGAAGGCATGCTCGGGGCGGAAAGGAGACTCGTCGACCCTTATGCGGGAGTAAGAGTTCCACTTCTCGTAGAGGGCCCGCGACTCCACCTCTCCTTTGACATGGACGAGTCGTAGCAGCGGGGCCTGGCTCCTGACGAGTATGGTGTGACCGGCGGCCGCGAACCCGAAAACCAGCAGCGACGCCACTGCTACCCGAAAGAGCCGACGCGAATCTACCGGGTCCGCGAACAGAAAAGCGCCAACGCAGGCGAAGAACGCAACTACTAGGACAGCGGTCGGCCCGTCTGTCAGCTTGAGGATGTATATCACGGCGATACACCCGGTGGCCGCCCCGGCGAGATCAGCGGCGTACAGCTTGCCGACGTGCTTCGGGAACCTGGTCAGAGCCAGTGAAACGCTGACCCCACTGAACACAAAGGGTACGGAGAGCACGGCGTAGTTGACCGCCAACGAAATGATGCCCACAAAGGACAGGTGGGCCTCGAATGGAATCGTCAAGTGGACGAGGAAGCTGACGACGATCGCTAGTCCGAAGAGAAGCGAGCTGAGTGCCAGGTGATGCCTGACTCGATCTCGAGTGAAGACCCGGGGCAGCGCATAGACGATGAGCGCGCCGAGCGTCATCCCAAAAAGGGCGATGGACACAGCGACGAAAGCGAAGTGGTACCACATCGTCACGCTGAAGATACGAGTCAGCAGGACCTCGTACGTGAGCGTGGCCAGCGTGACCATGAAGAGTCCCGAGTAAACCCGTCGCCCCACTCGCCCGTTGGCCTCCACCGGCCGACTCCCGCCGGCCGTGGCAAGCCTATCCATCGGGGAGCTTCACCTCACCCATGATGGAGTCGCTCGGATACACCTTGAACAGCACGTTCCTTCCCGGCGACTTGTGCTCGAGCTCCCAGACGACCTCTCCTTCGCCGTCCACCTCGACGATGGTGAAAGCCCGGCAGCAGACGTCTGCATCGTTGATCGAGAAGTTGACGAGCGTGTTGCCGTTGTCCAGCCGATGGACGTTGGAGCAGCAGAATGCGTATATATCGGGCTCGTGTCGGTACTCCCAGACCTTGCTCGCGGTCATGGTCTCCGTATCGAGCTTCAGCTCGAGGGCGCGGGAGTATTGGCCGCCTTCGTCGGTCGGTCTAAAGTTGCCGTTGTCGAAAAGCAAAACGTTACCGCTGGCCAGCGGGATTGCGGAGTGCTGGTGGTAGAACTTGTCAGCGGGGTCGGGAAAGGTGAAGTCGCTACCAGGACCGCCGAGACGCCACTGATTTGTCCTAAATCCGGGGGCGATCGAAACGATCTGGTCCAGGTTACGGAGCGAGACCAACACGCTACCGTCCGCGGCCATGACGGCAGAGTTCCCGTGTGTCCAGTCCTGCACTGTATGGTCTCGTCCGCATCCTCCCCACAGAAAATGGCCGGGCAGCGTGTGGTCCGAGGATGGGACCGTCCGTTCGGCGGGAGACACGAAGTCGGCGATGTTCCAAACGATTCGATTGTCACGCCGGCGCTGGTCCCAGATGCCAACCGTGTCGGCCTCTTGCGGCGCCGGCGGGTCGCCAAATCCCGGGCGCAGAATATACCGGGACATGTACATCACCGTGCCGTCTTCGAGGACCTGCACATCATGATGTATCGGACCGTCCGGGGGACAATCGCCCTGGAGCCGGTCCACCTCCTCGCCAAGGGGAGTGATCTCGATGAGGCCGTGAGACGTGGCCGGCGCGTTCGCCGCAATGAACACGATGTTCCCATTGGGCTTCTGCGCCATTGCATTGGGGTTCTCGCCCTCATTCGGTGACAAGTAGTACCAGACGATGCTCCCCTCCCCGTCCACCGCCACCAGGCCCTCGATCTGTCCGAACTCCATGAAGGTTAGATCGTGGGTTGGCCTGCCAGTCAGGACCTCGAACGATGCGCGCTCCAGAAACTGGTTGAGCCTGCCCGTCTTGAAGGTCCCGGTTGGCCCTACCGTCACCCGACCCTCGGCACTAGACCCGAATACCTGGTAGCCGTACTCAGTTTGCGCCCTCAGCCTCACCGCGTGCACGGCGTAGTTCGTCCCCTGGGATCGGACGGTCCTGGAGCGGAAGCGCCCGTGACCGTCGTTCCAGTACTCCACGTATACGTCGCCTGGCCGGTCCAGAGTGCCAGCGATGCGAGCGATAAGAGCGTTGCCACTCAGGATCGACGAGTTCGCCGACAGGGGCGAGGCCGGGGGTACGAGCGTGGCCGTGGCGGTGGGGGTAGGTGCGGGTGTCTGGGTTGGGCGAGGAGTGGGAGTCGATGTGGGCTCAGGGGTAGGAGTCACAGTTGGCGGTGCGGGCGCCAGGGCGGTCAGCGCCTCGGCGAGGGGAGTACCGATGTTAGGGGGCGGCTGGTCCCCGCACCCGGACTGCCCCGCCAAGAATGCGAGCGCTACGACAACCAATAGGATGAAGAGTGCTGAGTCGGGCTTGCGCCGCACGATCACTTCTCGCAGAGAATGTCGGAGAGGTGCTAGAACGGAGTGAGGTGGTCGACCAGTGTCTCCGCCGCGACGGGAGACGCGGCCGTCCGCTCGTGTATGACAACGGGAGGTACCGGACGGCGTACCGCGCTCGGGTCTATACCAGCTTTGATCGCCGCAATCACTCCTGCGGCCTCCCAGTAGTTCTCCACTATGTGTAGCTGGCCGGTAGTCCAGGGAAGCAGGGTCAGGTCGTTGCGCATCAGATTGGCGTTCTCGCGCACGGCGATTACCGAGATGCCCTGCTCGAGGGCAGCTAGCGTCGGCAGCCCTACGCACCCATCGGGGACGACCAGGCACGCTATGTCGCTGGCTGTGAGGACACCGGGATGTCTCATCGCCTCCGCCCCCGTCACGATCCGAGGGCTTCGCTGGAGGCCCTTGAGGACGCTCTCCAGGAAGGTGACCGATACGATCTCGGCAGCCATTCTCGGGTCCACTATTCCGGTGTCTATGTTCATGACGTCCTGCGATTCCAGCATCGGAGCGTGGGCGGCGGGCACATCGTAGAGCGTGGAAAGAGCGTGTGTCAGGATTGCCTCCACTCCGCCCCATGGGTTTACCATACCCCCTGCCCTCTCGAAGTAGTCCGAGTGATAGCTGAAGGGCACGGAGATTATCGACGACATCGCGATGGCGTCGTACTCGCCGCGATGCTCGTCCAGCGCCTGGATGAGGCTCTCCATGTGGTCGACTTCCCCAGCCGCTCGACCCGAAGCCGAATAGCGGGAGCGCATCTGCAAGGCCGGGTCCAGCTGTACTACCAGTGGACACGAGAGACCGTACGTTGCGCGCGCGGCGTTCACGGCGTTGATCGCCGCCACGTCGAAGAGTTCGTCTTCGTGACGCTCGATGACGACGAGCACGCGGTTGTTACGCACCTTCTGCAGACCGGCAGTGCCCATCATTACCCGTGTGATGACACTGCCTTCCACGTACAAAGCGTTCGAGGGAAGATCGATGAGGTCCGAAGCGTTTACAACGTTGGGGTGGGTTATCAACGTGTCGCAGACCGATGCCAGAAGAGCAGCCGCGGGGGTGGCGTCTCCCGCGTGTCCACCGATGCTGGCCCCAACCCCCGTCGGGACAAGCATGACGACGTTAAAGCGGTCCGTATTCTCGACCTGTCTCGGAACGAATTGGAAGATGGACTGCGGAGACGTATCCAGCCCCGTCATGACGCCCATCTCGCACTGGTAACGGCGGTCCCCCATCTCGACGAAGGCGAACCGGACCGGCACACCTCCGTCGACCGGGTGTTCGCCGAGCCACCGGTCGACGTGGCCAGTGACGCCCCGGTGGCCGTCGGAGGCCGGGAGCTCTATCGCTTCTTCAAATAGGTACACCGACTCGGTCTCCCCATCTAGCGGCGTAATCCTCGAAGGTAAACCGCCGATTCAGTCTCAGCGTCCCGTCCAACTGGAGCTCGTAGATCGTTGGCAGGTTGATCCCGTTAAACACGTGGGCCTTCGTAAGGGTATACGCCCCGGCGTTGTTGAAGACCACCGTTGAGCCGACGCGCAGAGGCTCATGGAACCGATACTCGCCAAACAGGTCACCCGCTAGGCAGGTGCGTCCCGCCAGGGTGTATTCATTGGGCGCGCGGTCGTCGTGACCGACCACGTCGGGCTCGAACTCGTACTCGAACACCTCGGGCATGTGGTTGACCGTGGTGTCTAGAATCGCGATACGAGCGTTCCCGCTGTCGAACACGTCTAGCACCGTCGAAACAATGTACCCGGCTGCCCGTACGAAAGCCGCTCCCGGCTCGATGAATACGCGCAGCCCGTACGTCGATTGGAGAAGATCAATCGCCTCGACCAGCCGGGCGATGCCTGTCGAACCTTCGAACAGATACCCGCCCCCGAGATTTATCCACTCGATTCGCTCCAACAGACCCCCGATACGCGACTCCAGTAGCTTGACTGTGGCCAGCAGCTCGCCGAAGTCGACCGAATCGCAGTTGGAGTGGAACAGCAGGCCGCTGAGCGCCGGCATCACTTTCGGCTCGGCGCGCACGATGGCCGCGAGTTGGTCCAACGGGACCCCAAGCTTGGAGTGAGCGCGACACGGGTCGTATCGAACGTCGCCAACGAACGGAAGCTGGGGATTCACCCGAAGTCCGCAGCTCACGTTTCGCTCGTCAAGGAACCCCGAATTTGACTGCCACTGAGAGAGCGAATTGAGGGAGACGTAGTCGCAGGCCGAGGCGATGTCGCTCAGCTCTTCAGTTCGCAGGCCCGGCGTCGTGAGATGCAATGACGACTCGGCGATCTCGGCAACAAGCCGCGCCTCGAAGAGCGAGCTGACGGCGAACCCGTCGAGCCGCGGCGCCATTTGCCTCAGCGCATCGGCGACGGAGAAGGACTTGACCGCGAACAGGACCTCACACGCCGTGTCGGCCCGGACATGGTCGGCGTGGTCGAGGAGGCGTTGGATCTTCGCGGAGTCGTAGATGAACGCGGGGGTGTCCAGGCCTTCGGTTACGCCCAGGACGCCCTGCGGGTCAGAGTTCTGGAAGGAAAGACCTGTCGAATTTGTGTCTTGCATCAGTGAAAGCGCGGGGAATCCCTTGTAACTCAGATGTTGAGCGTTTGCGTCGGAGATTCTAACACACCCGGTACCTATCGCTGGTATGAGACTCTGTCCGCCTGGTCGCGCTCTCTTCGACTGTCTTGCAAGCTGACTCAACTAGGGAACGTGGTATCATGGACTCAGGATTCTATCCAAAGAGGTATTGGTACCCGTACTAACATGGCATCAGAAAAAGATGGACTGAGCAGCGAAGATAACCCCAATTCGAGAGTGGCCGTATTTATAGATGGGAGCAATCTCTATCACAGCCTGGAGGAGAACTGTAAGAGGTTCGACGTAGACTTCGGTGCGTTTGCGACCAAACTGTGCAGGGGAAGGCGGCTCTATCGGACGTATTACTACAACGTCCTTCGTGATCCCAACCGGAACCCCCAAGCATACCAGGACCAGCAGGGGTTCCTCACCGCACTTTATAACACACCGTATTTAGAGGTCAGGCTCGGCGGCTCCAAGATGCGAGGCGATGTCGCCGTAGAAAAGGGTATCGACATCATGGTGGCCACCGACCTCCTGAAGCTGGCGTGGAGCGACCTTTACGACGTCGGAGTGCTCGTAACCGGGGACGGAGACTTCGCCTACGCCGCTCAGGCTGTGAAGGACGCGGGCAAGCACGTGGAGGTGGCGGCCTTTCCAGCCAACCTCTCATGGGAGCTGGCCAACGTGGCCGACCAACGGGAGCTTTTCACTCCCGACTACTTCGCAGACCTATGGAGCAGGGGAAAACGCGCGCCGTCCACGGCATCGGGGGGGTCGACCTCACGGAACGGGGGCGGGCAACGACGGGGGTGGAGGTTCGGGCGCTCAAAGACCAAGAGCCCCGAATAGACCGCCTCACACAGCTCCTGCGCTAAAAGGCGAACGGCTCCGAGGCGATGGCGTCAAGGTCCGCCCTGGTGTAAGAGCCCAGGCTCCTGAAATCGAGTTCGGCGTAGTTCTTTATCCATCTCGCCGCTATCCTCGCGGCTCTCCGATACCTGTCCTCAGCCTCGCCCAGGTCTTCAGCGGCGCCCGCATTCCCAGCCTCCACGCTATCTCTTAGCCGGGCCACAATATCCTCGGTCTGGTCGCTCAGAATCTGTTTCACAAGCCCGAAGTCGTGGGGCTCGCCGGTCGTGGAGTCCTTGGCTTCGTGCAGAATGCGCTGCGCGATCTGGGCCACGGACATTCGACCTGTGGCCAGGTCCTCCATCAGGGCCGGATGAACGCCCGGCTGGCCCTCCAGGCTGTCGATACCCTTCGCTCCCCGGCCATTGAGCCACCCCTCAACGTATTCGATCAGCATTCGGACGTTCCGGCGCGTTCCCTCGACGGTCACGAGGCCGTCCGGGACCTTAAGCTCAATGGGATAATTGGCAGGGTCCCCCATCTCAGGTGACGGCGACCACCCAGAGCCAATAAGCCCCTTGAACGGGTCCGCGGCCGTCTTCATGTGGAAGATGTGGGCCACCCAGCCCCTCGTGAAGCCCTGGCGCGCCTCCCATTCCTTGTCGCCCCTTATTGCCGCAGCAGCGACATCGTTCACCTCGGGGTCCCTGCTGGGGAGGGCAGTCGCCATGCCGCCAATGGCCACCGCACCCCTCTTGAGGCAGACCGCCACAAGCCGCCGGAATATGTTGGCGAGGAACTCGGTGGTCTTGATGTCCACCCCAAACCGGTCCGGCCACACGGACCCGGGGTCGCTCATCACGAACTCAAAGATGCTTGCCTTGAAGTCCCACCTGGCGGCGTTCAGGCCGGCTGCGTACGGCCCTAGCTCGTACAGCACTTCCTCCATCTGGTAAGCGAGGGGCAGCGACTCGACCAGCGGGACCGCCCTTATGACCGCGTCGTCGGGGTAGCTTAGATGGCCGCGGCTGAAGTCGAAGAAGTCCCTCCAAAAGGCCGCCTCCGCCGCCGACTCCAACTTGGGCAGGTAGAAGTAGACGCCCTGCCCGCGCTCGATTTGGGCGCGGCCGCAGTGGAACAGCGTCAACGCCGTCCCCAGTATCGCCGCGGGTACCGGCCGCCCATCGATGGTCACGTCGTGCTCATCAAGATGGAGCCCACGCTCTCGGTGCATGAAGAAAGGCAACTCGCCGTCTTCGATCCGGTAATCCTTGCCGGTGTCTCTATTGTGAAACTGGAGAGTACGGTTAACGGCGCCCAGCCGGTTGAGGGCGGCCGTGACGGTATCGACGAACCGATGACCCGACGAGTCTTCATCGTCGTCCAGGTCACCCTCGGCCCTGGCGCCGTCAGGCCCGGGATTCAGCGCGTTGATGAACATGCCAGTCACCGAGGCCGGGCCGGATATCTCGATCCCTGGCCTCTTCAGGTCTTCGGGCACCGGGGGCACTTGCCAGTCACCTGTGTTGATCTCCGAGACCGGAAGGTATGTGGGCAAGACGCTTTCACGTAGCGCTCTGTCGAGTACCTCTGCCCTCTTGGCTCTTAGCTCATGGACCCTGCCGGTGAATCCGTCGTGGAGCGCGACGAGGTAGTCCAGGAATGGATGCGTGAACAGCTCGTTCACACCCTCAACGGAGGCGAATGCGGCCCTATTTATTGCTACCATCAGGCGGTCTCCTGGCAAAGGGCGAAAAACCGAGGCTACATCGTACCATAGGCCTAGCTGGGACGAGCGCGGTAACTCCCTCGACCAAAGAGCCCGTGCTGCCCTTTTCCACCGTTCCTATTCGGGGTGCCGTCTGATATACTCGCCGCGGCAATTTCGGGCCGCCGGCCGGTCCGAGTGGGGAGGACTGGAATGGCGGTTTGCGCCGTGCTGGGCGCCCAGTGGGGCGACGAGGGCAAGGGCAAGATTGTCGATTACCTCGCGAAGGACGCTGACGTCGTCGCGCGATTCTCCGGTGGAAACAACGCGGGGCACACGGTAATCGCCGATGAAGGCGAGTTCAAGCTCCACCTCGTCCCGTGCTCCATACTGTGGCCCGACGCCCTGGGGCTTATCGGCAACGGTGTTGTCGTCGACCCCGATGCGCTGCTGGAGGAGATATCGGGGCTGGCCGAACGTGGAGTCGACCTGAGGGAGCGCCTCATGGTCAGCGAGAGGGCGCACCTCGTCATGCCTTACCACGTCGTCCTGGACGAGCTGGCCGACGCAGCCCGCGGTGAGGACGCGCTGGGTACGACCGGAAAGGGCATTGGGCCCGCGTACACGGACAAAGCAGCCCGGACCGGGGTCCGGGCGGCCGATCTGTCCGACCTCGAGGCCCTGCAACCCAGGTTGGAACGAGTCCTTCGCCAGGCCAACTCGACGATCACAAATGTTTATGGAGGGACGGCGCTGCAGTTCGACGACGTCTTCGACCGCTGCAAGGCTTGGTCTCAGGATCTCGCTCCCTTTATCGGCGAGGTTGAGCACTTGGTCCACAATGCCGCCGAAGCGGGAGAGACCGTGCTTCTCGAGGGCGCGCAGGGGGCGTTGCTAGACCTGGACCACGGGACCTATCCCTTCGTGACCTCCTCTCACCCAACTATTGGAGGGGCCCTGACAGGTCTGGGGCTGCTACCAAGACACCTGGGTGTAACGCTGGGCGTTTTCAAGGCCTACAGCACCAGGGTCGGCGGGGGCCCTTTTGTCTCGGAGATGGAGGACGAGGTCGGCGACGAGATACGCGAGCGCGCGCAGGAGTTCGGCACCACAACGGGGAGACCCAGGAGGGTAGGCTGGTTCGACTCGGTTGTCGCGCGATACAGCGCGCGGATCAACGGCTATAGCTCGCTGGTCCTGACCCGCCTGGACGTACTGGACCACCTGGACAGGATACGGGTCTGCGCGGCGTACGAGCTCGACGGGCAGATCGTGCAAGACTTTCCCGGCGGAGCGGCTACTCTGGAACGGTGTATGCCGGTATACGAGGATGTCCCGGGGTGGGACGCGCCTACGGCCGGTGCAACGAAGCTGCACGACCTGCCCAAGGGTGCGCTCTACTATATAGACCGGATTCAAGAGCTACTTGGCGTGCCCGTGGACATCATCTCCACCGGCCCCCACCGCGACGAGACGATATTGGTGCGGCCTGTGCTGTAGGCCCCGCCGGGGCGGTTGCCTAGTATCGCGAGGGCTACTGCACCGGCAGGTCGACTTCGTACTCGTCCATGACGGAATCGAACCGCGCCCTGAAATCGTCGTCCGGCGGGGCCATGGGGAGCCGGGTCGGGCCGGCGTCGAAGCCGGCGCGGTTGACGGCGTACTTGATGGGCACGGGGTTGGTAACCCAGAACAGCGCCTTGAATATGGGGAGCATTCTCCGATGCTCGGCGGCGGCCCGTTCCACATCGCCCTCCAATAGCATCCCCATCATCGCCTTGATCTGCAGCCCCATGATGTTTGAGGCGACGCTAACGATGCCGTAACCGCCGAGGCACATGATCTCGAAGGTCTCGTCGTCGTTGCCGGACCACACCTGGAAGCCATCGGGGGCGCCGTCGATGATTCGAGCGATCTGGACGTGGTCGCTGGACGCCTCTTTTACGCCGACGATGTTGTCCACCTCGGCCAGACGCAGGGTGGTGGAATCCTCCATGTTCAGCGCGGTACGCGAGGGTACGTTGTACAGGATGCCCGGCAGGCTTGTCGCCTCCGCGATGGCCTTGAAGTGGAGGTAGAGTCCCTCCTGCTGCGGCTTGTTGTAGGCGGGTACGGTCAGCAGCAGCCCGTCGGCCCCGACGTTCTCGGCCTCTTTGGACAGCTCGATGGACTTGCGGTGGTTGTTGTCTACCGTCCCCGCTATCACGGCCGCGTCCGCCCCCACCGCGTCCTTGACCTCGCCGAACAAGCGCACCTTCTCCTCGTCGGACATGGATGGCGACTCTCCGGTGGTGCCACCGATCACGAGCCCGTCGCTGCCGGATGCGACGAGGCCTTTGGCCAGCTTCCTGGCCTGGCCGTAATCGAGCTCGCCCTCTTCGTCAAAGGGCGTTATCATCGCGGTAAGAAGCCGTCCGATCTCTGCCATGGCAAGCACCCCCTGTCGATGGCCCTCAGATGATCGCGCGCACCGAGACTGACTAAGTCCGAGGACCCTTCATCTCTCCCTAAGGCTTCGTTCCACCCGTCGAAGGCTTGAGCAGCCCCCGGTCGAGGACCTCTTCGGCGATCTGAATGGCGTTCAGCGCCGCGCCCTTGCGCAGGTTGTCGATGGCAAGCCACATCGCGACGCTCCGCGGATCGGACTGGTCCGCCCGGATGCGTCCCACCAGGACGGCGTCCTCGCCCTCCGCGTCTATGGGCATAGGGTACACATTGGCCCCCGGGTCGTCCACCAGCTTCAGGCCCGGAGAGGTGCTTAGAATATCCGATACCTCCGAGGGGCTCATGGGCCGCTCGAACTCCACGTGCGCAGCTTCGCTGTGTCCGACCGCAACCGGGACGCGCGCGCAGGTTGCCGACACGGCGAGCTCCGGAAGGTGCAGTATCTTTCGGGTCTCGTTCACCATCTTCATCTCTTCCGTCGTATGTCCGCCGTCCTCGAAAGAGTCGACTTGTGGCAAGACGTTGAACGCGATCTGATGTGGGTACTGTGTGGGGTGCACCGCTTCTTTCGACAGAACCTGCTTCGACTGGACCTGAAGCTCCTCGACGGCGGCCGCGCCGGTGCCCGAGACCGACTGGTAGGTGGCTACGATCACCCGGCTGATGGGGTTAACGTCGTTAAGCGGCTTGAGGGCCATCACCAGCGGCGTCGTGGAGCAGTTGGGGACGGCGATGATTCCGGGGTGGCCATCCAGGTCGCGTCCGTTCACCTCGGGGACTACGAGAGGGACATCGGGCTCCATGCGAAAGGCCGAGCTCTTGTCGATGACCAGCGCTCCCCTTTCGACGGCTACTGGGGCGAGGGAGCGGCTGACGTCCGCGCTGGCGGCGAAGAAGGCTATATCGACGTCGGCGAAAAGCTCGGGCGTTGTCTCCTCAACGACCGTCTCGCGTCCAAGGACACTGAGCTTCTTCCCCCACGATCGCTCGGAGGCGCACAGTCGCACGGATGTGGCCGGGAAGGCTCTCTCCTCCAGCAGCCGGAGGAAGACGCTGCCAACGGCGCCGGTCGCTCCAACGAGGGCTATCTTGATGCCGGGCATCCGCTTACTCCGTAATCACCACGCCGATAATAGGCGTTTTGGGGATTCACATCCAGCGCCTGAGTAGCTGCCGCCCACGGCGATAGCATGAGGCTCCGAGTGGGGAGAAAGGCTATCAGCTAAGCGCTACTGAGAAAGATCGGGACTAGAGACCCATGATCTTGTCGAGTCCCACGGTGAGACCCGGCGACTCCACTGCGTGGCGGATGGCCATCTTCACGCCGGGCATGAAGCTCTCCCGGTTGATCGAGTCGTGTCGAATGGTAAGCGTCTGCCCGAGCGCGCCGAAAACCAGCTCGTGATGGGCCATGCGCCCCGGCATGCGCGCGCTGTGGATGGTGACGCCATCCAGGCTTCCGCCTCGGGTCCCCGCGACGATCTCCTTTTCCGCCTTCGGATCGAGAAAGCTCCCGCCCTTACCTTCGGCGGCGAACCTGGCGATGGCGATGGCGGTACCCGACGGTGCGTCGATCTTGGCCTCATGGTGCATCTCTGTTAGGTCGGCGTAATCGAAGAAGCGCGCCGCCTGTTTCGCAAGGTGCATCAGCAGCACCGCTCCCATTGCGAAGTTTGGCGCGATCACGATTCCCACCCCGTTCTCGTGAGCCAGCGCGTCCGCCTCGTCAATTACGCTATCCGGGATCCCTGTGGACCCGATAACGACATTGATGTTGTTGGAGGCTGCGGTGCGTATGACAGATGCAGCTCCGTCTGCATTGGTGAAGTCCACCACAACGTGGGCATCGCCGAGGGAGTCCTCAAGTGCAGGTGAGACGAGGAGGGCGCCGGAACCGTCGGGAATGGAGACCGACTCGCCTTCAGCGCGGCTGTCGACAGCGCCAACGGGACGCATGTCGTTTTCGAAGGACACCGCCCTGAGGACTTCCTGGCCCATCCGGCCTAGCACGCCGTGGACGACGACATTGATGGGCGACACAGGCAACTCCTACGTGTGAGGCCGGACCTACCGGGGTGGGGGCCTGCGTTCGCGGTAGCCCCCGGGCCTGGGACCGCCGCCGGGGCCACCACGGTCGCCGCCGCTGGCGCCACCACGGTCGCCCCCGCCGGCGCCACCACGCCTGCCGCCGGACCGCTGGTCGCGGGGGCCGGAGTCGCCGCTGGGACGCCCGCCGCCCTGGGAACCATTGCCAGGCCTGTGTTCATCGGGGCGCGAGCCTGCGGGCTCTTCGTGGCTGTCCGAGTCCTGTAGCAGGGCTCTGCGGGAGAGGGCGATCCGTCCAGAGGCGTCGATGCCCTTGACCTTGACGGTTATCTCCTCGCCCAGCTGGACCACGTCCTCAACGCTGGGAACGTGATAGTCGGCGAGCTCGCTGATGTGGACCATGCCATCTTTGCCGGGGAGAATCTCGACGAAGGCGCCGAAGTCGAGGATGCGCACCACCTTGCCGGTGTATATCTCACCGACCTTCGCCTCTTTGGTAAGGCCCTCGATAATCTCGATCGCCCTACGACTGGCATCCCCGTCGGAGGAGCCGATTATGATCGTCCCGTCGTCTTCCACGTCGACCGTGGCTCCGGTCTCCTCAACTATTCCTCGTATCGTCTTGCCGCCCGGGCCAATGACCGCTCCGATCTTGTCAACCGGTATCTTGATACTGGTCATCCTGGGGGCGTGCTCGCTGAGATCGTCGCGCGGCGCCGCTATCGTCTCCTGCATGCGGTCCAGGAGGAAGAGCCTGGCCTCCTTTGCCTGAGCCAAGGCGGCCTCGATAACGTCGAACCCTATGTTCTTGACCTTGATGTCGAGCTGGATGGCGGTGATGCCGTCTCTGGTGCCCGCCACCTTGAAGTCCATGTCACCCGCGTGGTCTTCCAGGCCCTGGATGTCGGTCATGGTGACGAATCGCCCGTCGGGCTCAACGACCAGGCCGACGGAGATGCCGGCTACCGCGGCTTTGAGTGGCACTCCTGCATCCATTAGCGCCAGTGTTCCGGCGCAGACGCTACCCATCGAGGTGCTTCCGTTGGAGCTGAGCGCCTCCGCAACGATCCGAATGACGTAGGGAAAATCTTCCTCGTCCGGAAGGACGGGGGTCAACGCTCGCTCGGCCAGCGCGCCGTGCCCGACTTCGCGACGCCCCGGAGACATGATTCGCTTCGCCTCGCCGGTCGAGTACGGGGGGAAGTTGTAGTGCAGCATGAAGCGCTTGAACTCTTGAGGGCTGAGATTGTCGAGCCTCTGCGCGTCGCCGGGCGAGCCCAGGGTTACGACACCCAGGATCTGCGTTTCGCCCCTGCTGAACAGGCCACTGCCATGAGTCCTCGGCAGAATCCCGACGTCGCAGGAGACGGCGCGGATCTCTTCCAGCCCCCTGCCGTCAGGCCGGACTCCTCTATTGAGGATGCGCTCACGGAAGAGCTTCTTCTCCCCAGACCTTACGTTCGCTTTGAACACACCGCCAACGTCGGACGCCGAGTAGTCGTCGCCATGGTCTAGAACAAGCTGCTCTCTGATTGCGTCGAGGCGGCGACCGCGATCATCTTCGTCGTCTATCTCGAGCGCCTCCGAGACACGACCGGCGACGGCCGATTCAACCTTGGCCACCAGTTCCTCAGGGAAACTTTCGGTTTCGAACTGCGCCTTCTCCAGACCGACGGCGTCCCTCATCTCTTCCTGGAGCTGGATCTGCTCCAAATTGACCTGCTGTGCGAGTCTGATAGCCTCGACGACATTGGCGTCAGCCATCTGATTGACGCCGGCCTCCATCATAATCACGCCGTCTCTGGAACCGGCGACGACGAGGTCCAGCTCGGACTCTTGTATCTGCTGATATGAAGGGTTGACGATGAGCCGTCCGTCGACGGACCCGATGCGGGTGGCGCCGATAGGCCCATCGAACGGGATGTCCGATATCGTAAGGGCCGCGGAAGCGCCGTTCATCACAAGGATGTCCAGCGGGTTCTCGAGGTCAGCAGAGAACGGGGTAGCAATGACCTGGACTTCCTTGCGGAAACCGTCCGGGAACAAGGGTCTGATGGAGCGGTCCGTTAGGCGGTCCGTTAGCACCGCATCGGCACTGGGGCGCCCTTCGCGCCGGAAGAAGCTTCCGGGTATCTTGCCGCGGGCGTACTGTCGCTCCTCGAAATCGACCGTCAAAGGGAAAAAGTCTATCCCCTCTCTAGGGGCGTCCATCGTGGCGGTAACGAGCATGACGCAGTCGCCATAGCTGACAACTACAGAGCCGTTCGCTTGCTGTGCTAGGAGGCCGGTCTGTAAGCCAAAGGCCCTAGATCCGACTTCGCGCTCAAATGTAGACACCATGAATAGATAGTCCTCCTGTGGACGAGGAAAAGAAGAAGCCCCGAAAATTCGGGGCTATCTCCTCAGCCCAAGCCCGGCAATTAGCGACCGGTAACGGCCCACATCTTCCCGGTTAAGGTATTGCAGCAGCCGCAGCCGCCGCCCTACCAGTTTCAGGAGGCCTCGACGAGTGGATTCATCGTGCTTGTGGACTCTGAGATGGCCTGTCAACCTCTCGATCCGCGTCGTGAGAAGCGCCACCTGGACTTGCGAGGAGCCTGTGTCTCCTTCGCGGACTTGATATTCTTTTGTTATTGACGCCGTCTCGGCCTTGTCCAATCCCATGCGTTCCAGACCACATCACTCTCTATAGTTTTCGTGGCAAATTGTAACACACGCATTGGCCAGCAGCAATCGGCTGGCGACGCCTTGGCACCGCTGTTTACCCGTCCAAATCGCGTATGGTATACTCCACGAGCGCCGGTCCATCGGCCTTTTTTTTGTCGGGAGGTGACTCGAACACGGACCTTATGACTCAAGACACTATCCAGCAAAACGGCTCTTCCGCGCCACTTACGATTACGATGAAGTCTCTCCTAGAGGCGGGCGTGCACTTTGGCCACCAGCGACGCCGGTGGAATCCAAAGATGCGCCAATACATATTCGCCCACCGCAACGGAATTCACATTATCGACCTTCAGCAGACGCTGCATCATCTAGAGCGCGCAGCAGCTTTTGTCGAAGAAATCACTGCGCAAGGAAAACAGGTGGTGCTGCTCGGCACCAAGAAGCAAGCTACGGACACGATACTGTCCGAGGCCACGCGGAGCGGTGCGTTTCACATCAGCACACGGTGGCTGGGCGGTACGTTTACCAACTTCAAGACGATTCAGGGGCGGATAGACTACATGGTCGAGCTCGAGACCAGAAGGGACAAAGGCGAGTTCGAGGTGCTCACGAAGAAAGAAGCACTGAAACTCGAGAACGCTATAACACGCTTAAACAAGTTTCTGGGTGGGATCAAGGAGATGACCCAGCTCCCTGGTGCGCTGTTCATAATTGATATCGGGAAGGAAGCGATAGCCGTAGCCGAAGCGCGCAGGGTCGGCGTCCCCATCGTGGCGTTAGTGGACACCGACGGCGACCCCACCTTGATCGATCACCCTATCCCAGGGAACGACGACGCGATTCGCTCCATCAGGCTGGTAACGACGCGAATAGCCGATGCGATAATCGAAGGCAAGAACAGAAAGATCGCGATGGAGGCGGAAGCGGAGGCGGAAGCGGAAGCGGAAGCGGAAGAATCTCCCGAACCTGATGTAGAGTCGGCGCCCCAAATGGAGGCGGCAGCGACTCCCGACGAGGTTGAGAAAGAGACAGAGGAGGTACCCGCGGAGACTCCAGCCGCGAGTCCAGAGACGGAAGGTGATGGCGCTCCGAAGGCGTCCGCTTAGAGAGCTTGAGCCGGGAGGCGCTTTTGGAAGTCACGGTAGATAGCATTAAGGCCCTGAGGGAACGCACCGGGGCCGGAATAATGGACTGCAAGCGGGCCTTGGAGCAGGCGAACGGTGACCTGGACGAGGCCCAAAATATTTTGAGGAAGGAAGGGATCTCCTCCGCGGCGAAAAAGTCAGAGAGAGAAACCCAAGAGGGCCTGGTAGAATCCTATGTCCACAGCGGGGGCAGAGTCGGCGCGATAGTGGAGCTAAACTGCGAGACGGACTTCGTAGCCCGGACAGATGATTTCCAGCGTCTCGCACACGACTTGGCGATGCAGGTTGCTGCGATGTCTCCTCTTTACGTCGATGGGGCGGACCTTCCGGATGAAGGGGACTACGACCCTCAGGAGGCGTGCTTGCTGCTCCAGCCGTACATCAAGGAGCCTTCTATCACGGTCCAAGACCATGTAAACGAGACCGTGAGTAAGGTAGGCGAGAATATCCGTGTCCGCCGTTTTGAGAGGTTCGCCCTCGGAGAGTAACCACCCTTGTCTACGGATGGCGCCAAGTACAGCCGAGTCCTGCTCAAGCTCAGCGGAGAGTCGTTCAAGGGCAGGCGCGAGTTCGGAATCGACTCGGACGCCGTCAAATATATGGCTGGCGAGATCAAGAGCGCCGTGGACATGGGCGTTGAGATGGCGGTGGTGGTCGGCGGCGGGAACATATGGCGAGGGGCCGAGGCGGAGGCGGAGGGCATGGACCGCGCTACCGCAGACCATGCGGGTATGCTCGCCACAGTCATAAACTCGCTAACCTTGCAAGACGCCATGGAGCGTCACCACGCGCTTCTCGTACGAACCCAGACTGCGATCAGCATTCAAGAGGTCGCCGAGCCTTACATTAGGCGCAAGGCAATCCGCCATCTGGAAAAGGGTCGCGTTGTGATTTTCGCCTCGGGCATAGGGAATCCCTATATGACGACCGACACCGCTGCCGCGCTCCGCTCCATCGAGGTCGAGGCGGGGATTCTGCTCATGGCCAAGCACGAAGTCGACGGGGTCTACGCATCCGATCCCAACATCGACCCGGACGCCTCCAAGCTTGATTTCGTTACGTACAGGGAGATCATGGACAGGCGACTAGAGGTGATGGATACGACCGCTCTTTCACTGTGTATGGAGAACAATCTCCCCATCGTGGTGTTCGACCTATTCCAGTCCGGGAACCTGCGGCGTATCATCCGCGGTGAGCGTTTGGGTTCGTTGGTTGCGGAGACCAGGATCGCCTAAGTCTCGGGGCGCGCGCAGAGTCCTGCCAGTGTCATGCGCAGCCCGAAGGGATCACGACCTTGCCCTTCATGCCGTTGGCCCTCCGTTTCGCAGAGCGATTCAGACTCGAGTCACCGCTACCACTATCTTCCAGGGGTCGGTGTTGTAGCAATAGCGGGGCTGGAGCCATACAGCGTAGCCTGGCTGTGCCCGCCCGCGACCCCGGACCTTGGAAACAGATACGGAGTAGCTGAGAGATGGCAAGCGAACAAGACGTTTTATCGGAGACGGATGGCAGGATGAAAAAGTCGGTGGAGGCCCTGGACCGCGAGCTGAACTCCATCAGGAGCGGCCGGGCCAGTCCCGCACTCGTGGAGAACCTTTCCGTAGAGTACTACGGCGTCCCGACGCCGCTCAACCAGCTAGCTTCTATCTCAGCCCCTGAGCTTCGGGTCCTTATGATTCAGCCATGGGACAAGCAGTCTATCGGGGACGTGGAGAAGGGGATACTCAAGTCGGACCTCGGCCTGATGCCCAACAGCGACGGCGAGGTGATCCGCATAAACATTCCGACGCTCACGGAAGAACGGCGGCGTGATCTGGTCCGGCTGGTGGGGCGCAAGGCCGAGGAGGCCAACGTCGCAGTGAGAAACATCAGACGGGACGGCCTGGCCCTGCTCAGGGATATGGAAAAGCAGAAGTCGCTGTCGAAGGACGAAGGGCGTCGTGCGCAGGAGCAGCTGCAAAAGCTGACCGACGCCTACATCCAGCAGATGGACCTGGTGCGCAAGGAGAAGGAGACTGAGGTGATGGAGGTTTGAGAGAAGTTGGCTCGGGGCCGGCGGTTACAAGCCGTATGGCTAACGAGGGCGGATATCGAGCGGCACGTTCGGTGCCCAGACACGTGGCTATCGTGATGGATGGCAACGGACGGTGGGCGGAGACCCGCCGTCTGTCGCGGTCCGAGGGTCATCGCGCCGGGACGGAGAACGTTCGACGGGTGCTGAGGCGTTTCAACGACCTTGGGGTCGAGTACCTGACGCTTTTTGCATTCTCGACGGAGAACTGGGACCGTCCCGATGACGAAGTAGGATTCCTGATGGAGCTCCTCGGGGAGGTGATCGTAGCTGAGACCCCTGAGCTGCACAGGGAAGGAGTCCGCATCAAGCACATCGGCCGGCTCGACCAGCTGCCAGCAAGGCTGCAGAAGGCGATTCAACACAGCGTAGATTTTACGCGGGACAACGAGGCCATAACCCTGAGCGTCGCCTGCAACTACGGCGCTCGCTCCGAGATCCTGGATGCGATACGAGGCATCATTCGCGATGGCATCGATCCGGCAGATCTCTCCGAGAAGGTCTTCCGGACCTACCTTTACACCAGCGGTCTGCCGGACCCGGACCTTATCATAAGGACCGCAGGCGAGATGCGGCTCAGCAACTTCCTGCTATGGCAGGCGGCTTACGCGGAGTATTACTCCACCCCGGTGTTCTGGCCCGACTTCGACGAGGAGGAGGCAACCAGGGCGGTAGAGGCGTACTCTCAGCGCCGCCGCCGATACGGGAAAGTTGACACCGGCCCATCTTGAGCTAGCGCCAAATCGTGCGTTGCCGCACCCCATCCAAAGCGGTCGCCGTACCGGTTGGTCGGCCCGCCAGACATCTACGCCCGCTGCCCGAATTGCACTTCCAGCGACGGCGCTTTCAGCGTCCCGGTCCCCCACCTTGGGGAAACCATAGGCCAGAGGCGCAACGTGGGTAGACGCGTTATCACCGCAACCGTCGGGCTCCCCCTTCTAACGGTCATCGTATGGGCCGGTCTACCCTGGCTGTCGGTGCTGGCCGCGGTCTTAGCCGCAATTGGCGCCATCGAGTTATGCCGTTTGGCACGCGGGTGGGGCGGTCGCCCGATTGGAGAGCTGTCCGGCTTCTGGGCCGCGGTTCTCGTGGCGGGTGGGCACCTCCTCACCACTGAAGTTGCTACACAGACGATATGGGTGGTCGTCGCCTCGGCCCTTCTCCTGGGGGTGCTAGCCTGGCCCATATGGCGAAGTCGATCGGGAGCGGGACTGAAGGACCTCGGGCTGACTGCCGCCGCCGCAGCCTACATGGGCGTATTCCTCGCTTATGGGCCGGTGCTAAGAGCATCGGACGATGGGGGCGAATGGGTGTTCGTGGCCGTGTTCGGCACGTTTGCTACTGATACCTCGGCTTTTCTCGTCGGCGGTGCGATTGGGAAGCGGCCTCTCGCGCCGTCCATCAGCCCCGGCAAGACCTGGGAGGGCGCTGTCGCGGGAGTCGTGGCGGCGGTGGCCGCTACAGCTGCGATGTCATCTGTCTTCAGCTTATCCGTCTCGGTGGCTGAAGCAGCCGCGCTCGGGGTTGCGCTGGGTGTGCTAGCGCAATTAGGCGACCTGGCCGTCTCGAGGATCAAGCGGCTTGCCAACGCAAAGGACTCGGGCGCCCTCATCCCTGGCCACGGGGGGCTTCTCGACCGGCTGGACTCGATTGTGTTCAATTTGGCGCTCGTGTATCATTTTTCACAATGGGCAGTACGGTGAAGGGCCTAGCTATACTCGGCTCGACAGGGTCTGTTGGAACCCAGACGCTGGAGGTCGTGCGCGCCTACCCCGACCGCTTCCGCGTCGTCGCGCTGGCGGCGCGACGAAACATCGAGCTATTCGCGGCCCAGGTGGCGGAGTTCTCGCCCAGGCTGATCTCCTGCGAGGGCACCGATGACGAGATCTCGTCACTCCTCAATGGAGGGCGCCGCGAGTGCAGCATGGACGAAATGGCGCGCGACGCCGAGGTCGACGTGGTTGTCACGGCGACAGTCGGTGACGTTGCGCTTGGGCCCACTCTCGCAGCGATAAGAGCTGGGAAAAACGTCGCTCTGGCCAACAAAGAGTCCGTGGTGATGGCCGGGCAGCAACTGGTAGACGCGGCGACGAGGCACAAGGTCGAACTACTGCCGTTGGATAGCGAGCCCAATGCCATCTGGCAGTGCCTAAGGGGTGAAGATCAGACGATCGCCCGGCTGATTCTGACGGCCTCGGGTGGCGCGTTCAGGGACCGAGCGCCAGAGGAGCTGGCAGGGGTCACGCCGGAGGAAGCGCTCAATCATCCGACGTGGAAGATGGGCCCCAAAATTACAGTGGACTCCGCGACCCTGATGAACAAGGCATTCGAGGTAATTGAGGCGCATTGGCTATTCGGCGTGCCATGGGAGAATATCGACGTTGTGATCCACCCGCAGAGCATCGTTCACTCTATGGTGGAGTTTGTCGATGGGTCAGTGAAAGCCCACATGAGCCCCCCGGACATGCGCGTTCCGATCCAGTACGCCCTGTTCTATCCCGAGAGGGTACGCAACGGTAGCGTTGCGACTTTCGACCCTGCCGCCACGGGGGCGCTGACGTTCTCGCCCTTGGAGCTTGACAGGTACCCTTGCTTCCAGTTGGCGCTCGAGGTGGCGAAGAGGGGCGGAACCTGGCCGGCCGCGCTGTGCGGCGCCGACGAAATGGCTGTGCAACTCTTCCTCGCACGCCGCATTAGCTTTGTCGAAATCGAGACGGTCATAAGAGACGCCCTCAAGGACCACCAACCGGTGATGTCACCGACGGAAAATGATTCCTTCTCGGCGTCTAACTGGGCGAAGGAGCGTGTACTAGCGCTGGTGGACGGATAGCCGCTTTGATACCACTCCCCGGCTGGCTGCTGATCGTACCGGTACTCGGATTTCTTGTCCTTATACATGAGTTTGGCCACTTCGCGGTGGCAAAGCTGTTTCGTATGAAGGTCACCGAGTTCGCGTTCGGACTCCCCGTCCCGCCGAGACTGATCGGGGTCTCCTTCCGCGGGACGCTTTACTCGGTGTACTGGTTGCCGTTCGGCGGATTCGTCAGGCTCGTCGGTGAAGAGGACCCGACGCACCCGGAGAGCTTCGCCCGGCAAAGCGTTCCTAAGCGCGTTGCCGTACTCGTGGCCGGCTCGGCTATGAACCTCGCCTTCCCCGTCGTCGTGTTTACGGTGCTCTTCATGTTGCCGCACGATGCCCTGCTGGGCGGCGAGGTACTGGTGGCGTCGGTCGCTCCGGGCTCTCCGGCGCAAGAGGCCGGGCTTCGGCCGGGCGACACGATCCTGAGCGTGGACGGCCGAAGAATCGTGAGTCCAGGGGAGCTGGTCGGAGCGATAAAGGACAGGGCCGGGCGGCCGGTCGAAATTGGACTGAGGCGCGCCGGCACAATCACCGGGATGCCGGTCTCCCCGGAGTTCATGGTCTTCGATTCCGTCACCCTTTTGCCTCGATTGGAGCCACCGCGACTCACAGTTGTCGCCACGATCACGGACCCCGCCTCTGAGGTCTCCCTCACCGAAGCGCGGAAGTACGATAGAGAGCTGGAGGTTGGCGATACGATGGTCCAGGGGGCCATCGGTGTGAGGATCGGTATCACCAACCTGAAGTTCGGTAAGGACACCGACCCGATCTGGGAGGCGGTACCGAACTCCTTCGAGACCATATGGAAAGTCCTGGTGTTTACCTGGAACGGCATATCCGAAGGCGTCACCACCAGGTCCAATCCAGGACTGGCCGGCCCGATCGGGATTGCACACGCAACGGGGGAGGTGGTCTCTGAGCTAGGCGTCTCTTGGGTCTTCCAGCTCACGGCACTGCTCAGCATCAGCCTTGGCATCGTCAACGTCCTCCCGTTTCCGGCGCTCGACGGTGGGCGGGTGGTCTTTGTACTCCTAGAGTGGGTGCGACGAGGCAGACGCATTTCCCCTAAGACTGAAGGGCTCGTCCATCTCGTGGGATTCGCCATTCTAATCACCCTCATCGTGGTGCTCAGCTATGCCGACGTCGTGCGTATCTTGAACGGTGATAGCCTACTCAGGTAGATTGGCACTCCAAGCCCCACTCGGGCTTGGGTGCGAAGCCTTATTCATTTTTGGATATTCATGAGAAAACGTCGCGTCAGTAAGCAGATTCAGGTCGGAAGCGTCAAGGTCGGCGGCGACGCCCTGGTGAGCGTGCAGTCGATGACGAAGACCGACACCCGCGACGTGGCCGCGACCGTCGCCCAGATACGCGGCCTGGAGGAGGCCGGCTGCGACATCATTAGATGCGCGGTGCCCGACCTGGAGGCCGCCAAGGCCCTGGCCGAGGTGAAGCGCCAGATCAAGATTCCGCTGGTGGCCGACATCCACTTTCACTACCAGCTTGCTCTCGAAGCGCTCAAGAGCGGCGTTGACTGCCTGAGGCTCAACCCTGGGAACATCCGCGACCGCGAGAAGGTGCGAACGGTCGTGCGCGAGGCCAAGGCTCGCGACGTGCCCATACGCATCGGCGTCAACTTCGGCAGTTTGCCGCCTGTCGGGGCGATCGGCATGACCGGAGGTCTCTCCCGGCACACCGACGGGGTGAACCTGCTGCCAAAGGCGGGCGAGACAGAGGGCGCAGAGTACTCTGTGGTGGACCACATGGTCCAGACCGGCCTGTGGGAGATCGGAATCCTGGAGGACCTCGACTTCGATCTGATCAAGATCTCCCTCAAGGCGTTCGACATCGACACCACCGTTGAGGCTTACAGGGCCATGGCCCGTCTCGTGCCGTACCCGTTGCACCTCGGGATCACCGAGGCGGGCACGGCGAAGTCCGGCAGTGTGCGGACCTCCATCGGGCTCGGCATGTTGCTATACGAGGGTATCGGGGACACGATTCGCGTCTCCCTCAGCGACGATGCTCGAGAAGAGGTCTTCACAGGGCTGGAGATCCTCAAGTCGCTGGAGCTGCGAAAGGATGCGGCGGTCCTGGTGGCGTGCCCGAGCTGCGGCCGCGCGGATGTGGACGTTATCAAGCTCGCCAACACCGTGGACTCGATGCTGGCGAAGGTCAAGAGCCCGATCAAGGTGGCGGTCATGGGTTGTGAGGTGAACGGCCCGGGCGAAGCCAAGGACGCCGACGTCGGCATCGCTGCCGGCGCGGGCCGGGCGGTGATTTTCAGAAAGGGTCGCAAGGCGCGGATCGTGGAAGAGGCCGACATGCTTACCGCGCTGATGGACGAGGTCCACCAGGCCGAGGTCGAAGCCGCCGCGCCCGTGAAGTAACCCGGCTCAGGAAGCAAGGTCGGACTCCAACCGCGTCCCTCAGCACTCCGCTCCTTCCTGAAGTCGTGATCAAGGGACCGTAATCCTATGCGCGTATCGAACCTGTTTGGCAAAACACTACGTGAAGTCCCGGCCGAGGCGGAGCTGAAGAGCCACCGCCTCATGCTCCAAGCCGGGATCATCGACCAGGTGTCGGCGGGGGTGTACAGCTACCTGCCGCTCGCCTTGCGCTCGCTGCGAAAGATCGAGCAGATCATCCGCGAGGAGATGGACGCGGTGGGCGGGCAGGAGCTTCGACTGCCCGCGCTGCATCCGCGGGAGCTGTGGGAGCGGTCCGGCCGCGCGGGCAGCATCGGTGACAACCTGTTCTCCGTCGAGGACCGGCGCGGGCGCGCGCTGGTGATGGCCCCCACCCACGAGGAGGTGCTGACCACGCTGGTCAAGGCCAACGTGCGAAGCTACAGGGACCTGCCGCTTGTCCTGTACCAGATTCAGACCAAGTTCCGAGATGAGGAGCGCCCGCGCGGCGGTCTTCTCCGAGTGCGCGAGTTCGACATGAAGGACGCCTACAGCTTTCACGCTGACGAGGCGAGCCTGGAGGTCAGCTACCAGGATATGGTGGCGGCGTACAAGAACATCTTCGAGAGGTGCGGCCTATCTACCATCATTGTGGAGGCGGACAGCGGCGCGATCGGGGGGAAGGACTCGCAGGAGTTCATGGCCCTGGCGGATGCCGGCGAGGACACAGTCCTGCTGTGCGAGTCGTGCGGCTACGCTGCCAACGCGGAGAAAGCGGCCTTCGTCAAGCCGGGCCAGGAGAGAAACGATCTCGAGGAGCTCTCAGAGGTCCACACTCCTGGCGTTGCGACGATCGAGGAGCTTGCGAAGTATCTTTCGATACCCACCAGCCGGACCCTCAAAGCAGTCTTCTACTCGGCCGATGACGAGGTCATCGTAGTGACAATCAGGGGGGACCTGGACGTCAACGAGATCAAGCTGACCAACGAGCTAGGTGGCTCGGCGTTAAGACTCGCCACTCCCAAGGAGGTCCGGGCGGCCGGACTGATCGCCGGATCGGCATCTCCGGTGGGGCTGACTGGAATCAGGGTCGTGGCTGACGACTCGGTCGAACTTGGCACAAACTTCGTTGTTGGGGCCAACCGGGAGGACTACCATCTCAGGAACGCCAACTACCCCCGCGACTTCAAAGCCGACCTCATCGCTGACATCGCCCTGGCAAAAGAGGGGTACGTCTGCCTCAGATGTGAGAAGAGTAGCCTGGTGGCCCGCAGAGGAATCGAGGTCGGGCACGTGTTTAAGCTAGGGACCAAATATAGCGACGTATTCGACGCCAGCTTCGCCGACGAGTCCGACTCGCTGCGGCCCATCATCATGGGGTGCTACGGCATAGGGGTAGGCCGGCTTCTCGCGGCGGCCGTCGAGCAGAACCACAACGAGGCCGGTATGTCGCTGCCCGCATCCATCGCCCCTTATGAGGTCTGGCTCGCCGCTCTGAACGCACAGGACCCTCAGGTGGAAGAGGCCGCGGGAGACCTGTACGACACCCTGACGAACGAGCGGGTGCAGGTGCTCTATGACGACCGGCTCGAGTCCGCCGGCGTCAAGCTGAACGACGCGGACCTTATCGGCCTGCCGATCAGGCTGGTCGTCAGCCCCCGTAACCTGAAAGAAGACGTCGTAGAGGTGATGACGAGGTCGGATGGCCAGGCGGACAAGGTGCCTACCGCCGAAGTAGTCTCCCGCGTCAAAGCGCTACTCCGCGCTTAGCCTTCCGTCCAGGTAGTCGGCAACCCTCTGTATATATTCGTCGGGGTGCGTTGGGAACGCGTCGGTATGGCCGATCCCCGGCAGCAGCCAGATGTCGCTGTCGGGATGGGCAGCTCCATGTACTCGCGAGCCCTGTGCAACGGGAACCCGGGAGTCAGCCTCGCCGTGGACCACCAGGATCGGATACGGGAGGCTCTGCACGGCGGCCTCCGGCGCCAGCTCTCCAACGTCTATATCGAACAGCAGCTTCGCCAATAACCGACCCCCCGGCACCAGGACCGGCGCTATCCAGCTCGGCACGGGAGTCTGCCGGTCGATTTCACCGACGATCAGGTCAGTGGCCCTGGCGTAGGTACTATCGGCGACCAGAGCGCTGATGCGCGGCTCCCCGACGGCGCCCAGAATAGCGGTACCGGCGCCCATGGAGAACCCCAACACCGCCACCCCGTTCTGGGCTATGCCGCGACCTTCGAGAAAATCCACCGCGCCACGCAGGTCGTTTCGCTCGAAGTATCCGTATGAGACACGTTCCCCGTCGGAGTTCCCGTGGCCTCTCAAGTCGAATAGCAAGACGCTATAGCCGCGCTCAACCAGATCTTCCGCGATATTCAGAAAATCGCCGTTCTCCTCCCTATTATTGTTGTGGCCATGGACCATCATCACGACTTTGCCCGGAGATCGACCGGGAATGAGCCAACCCCGAAGAGTGACATCGACGTCGGGAGGGGAGAACTCCACGTCCTCGTATTGCAGGCCATGGTTGGAGGGGTTGTCTTCCAGAGGCTTCCTGTCGATCTCCGTCAGGCTCGACGCGAGGGAATACGACGCGCCGATGTAGACGATGGCTAAGAGCACCACCACGGAGGGGATGCCTATCTTCAAAGTGCGCTTCATAGCCTACCTGCTTGACTTCGACGCAGGACCTCGCTGCGGCGGCGTGGACCGAGGCCCTCTCAGATGCTTTACAGCAATGGTACAGCAAGGGCGGACCATCGCAAGAGTCAGACAATACATCGGCCGAGGGCACGGATAGTAGTCGCCGAACGCCACGCCAGCGGCTGACTCGTTGCCCGCCGGATTCGCCCATGCTAGAATGCCGCCGTCGACGCGCCGCATACTTCCATACGTCGCCGCGTCTGGGCGCTGCTCCAGGGAGGATATTCGTCATGGCTCTACCAGCGAGAATGAAATTCGGCGTTTTCCTGGCGCCGTTTCATCGCCTGGGGGACAATCCGACCCTGGCTCTGGAGCGTGACCTCGAGCTACTGGAGTGGGTCGATTACCTGGGGTTCGACGAGGCGTGGATTGGTGAGCACCATAGCGCGGGTTGGGAGACGATCGCGTCCCCTGAAGTGTTCATCGCGGTGGCGGCTGAGCGGACCAAGCACATCAGGCTCGGCACCGGCGTCGTAAGCCTGCCATATCACCACCCGCTGATGGTCGCCAACCGGATGACCCTGCTCGACCACCTCACCAGGGGCCGGGTAATGATGGGCGTTGGGCCCGGCGCCCTTGTGACGGACGCATACATGCTTGGCATAGACCACGGCAAGCAACGCGCTCGAATGGACGAGTCGCTGGGAATCATTATCCGCCTGCTGACCGAGTCCGAGCCGATCACTCACGAAGCGGAGTGGTTCACGCTCAAAGAGGCGCTGCTTCACCTGCGGCCCTACACCCAGCCGCACTTTCCCATCGCGGTGGCCGCTGCCCAATCGCCGTCCGGTATGTTGGCGGCGGGTAAGCACGGTACCGGGGTGCTGTCGTTCGGCGCCCAGCGGGACGGCGTAGCGGCCTCGCTCAAGGACTTCTGGAAGATAGCCGAGGACACGGCGGCCGAGCATGGGAAGACGGTAGACCGGGCCCAGTGGCGGCTTGTACTCCCCGTCTTCCTGGCGGAGTCGCGCAAGGAGGCGATGGCGCATGCCCGGGAGGGCGCAGGCCACTACCAGCGTAGCTATTTCGAGGAGACGATGGGTCACGAGCCGCCCATGGACGGACCCGCCGACAAGATCATCGACCACATGGTCGCTGAAGGAAGGTGGTGCGTCGGCACGCCGGACGACCTCGTCGATGCGATCCACGCGTTCGACAAGGACAGCGGCGGCTTCGGCGGCCTGATGGTGCAGGCGACCGAATGGGGAACACGAGAGCAAGTCCGCAATAGCTACGAGTTAGTGGCCAGATACGTGATGCCGCAATTCCAGGGGTCCCTCGTGAACCTGGAAGCGTCTCAGGAGTGGGCGGCAGACAAACGGGTCGAGCTGATGGAGATGCGCAAGAAGGCCGTGGAAAAGGCGAGCCGCGCGTATACCCAACGTAAGTAAGCTGATTGTATCCTCAGAGGGCACAGAGCAGGTAGCCTCCGTAAACCATAGGCGCTGCATCTGCTGTGCTCTCTGTTTTGCGAAGAGAGGACCGGAACATATGGTCAGAGTGCCAAGTCGTCCCCGCCTCCGTTGGTGACCTCACTATGAAAATGACCGGCGGCCAGGCGCTCGCCAGATCGCTGGTGAGCGAGGGTGTCCGCGTGATCTTCGGGATTCCGGGCGTCCAGCTTTATCACGCAATGGACGCGCTGTACGACGAGCCCGATATAACCTTCATCACCACCCGCCACGAGCAGGCAGCGTCGTACATGGCAGACGGCTACTCGCGGGGAGGCGGGAGCATCGGGACGGCGATGGTAGTTCCGGGGCCGGGCCTACTGAACGCCTCGGCTGGGATTGCAACGGCGTACGCCGCGTCTTCACCGATACTGGTCGTATCGGGCCAGATCCCTCGGGACTCTATCGGCGCAAGGCTCGGCGAGCTCCACGAGGTCGACGACCAACTCGACGTGATCGGACCGATCACGAAGTGGTCGAGGCGTGTCCTCCACGCGGCCGACGTGCCCGCTGCGGTCAAGGAAGCCTTCCGGCAGCTCCGCACCGGCCGGCCCCGACCTGTCGAAATCGAGATCGCCTGGGACGCCCTCCCGGAGACGGCTGAGATCGAGCTGCTCCCGCCCACCACGTCTACCCGACCCCTTGCTCCCGCCGCGGATGTTCAGAGGGGAGCCGAGATACTCGCAGCAGCGCGAAATCCGGGGATCATGGCGGGGCGGGGCGCCATCGTTTCGGGGGCATCAGAGTGTCTGGTCCAGGTGGCTGAGCATCTCCAGGCACCCGTATTTACGAACCGGGAGGGGAAGGGCGCGATCTCCGACCGGCACCCGCTTTCTTTGGGCGTGAACTATCGTTCCGAGGTGGTAAAACAGCATTTCCAGGCATGTGACGTCATACTCGTCGTTGGGACGATGATCGGCAAGGTTGAGTTCGGCGCGGGGCAGAGAGTCGTGCAGGTGGACATCGACGGCGGAGAGGTCGAGCGCAGCCCGTCGCCGCAAACGGTGGGTCTGGTCGGAGACGCGAAGGCCACTCTCCAGGTGCTACACCAAACGCTAACCCAAACAACCCCGATGCGCACCCACCCGAGCAAGGACTTCGAGCGCGCCCGCGCTCAGAGGTTGGACCCCAAGTCGCGAGTACAGCCACAGGACTCGTTCGTCCGCGCCATACGGGCTGCGTTGCCCGACAACGGGATAGTCGTCGAGGGAATGACGCAGATCGGTTATGCTGCTCGCCACTACTACGAAGTGTACGAGCCCGGTACGTACCTGACATCATCGTATTCAGGCAACCTGGGCTACGCCTACCCACTTGCTCTTGGCGCGAAGGTCGCTCAGCCCGACAGGCCGGTGGTCGCGATATCCGGGGACGGCGGGTTCCTCTACAACTCTCAGGAACTGGCCACAGCGGTGCAATACGGCATCAGCGCGGTGGCTATCGTGTTCAACGATAACGCGTATGGCAATGTTTTGAGAGACCAGGAGGACCTATTCAATGGTAGGACCATCGGGTCAAAGCTGCATAACCCTGACTTCGTAAAGCTCGCTGAGGCCTACGGCGCCAGGGGGATCAAGGCATCCGGCCCGGAGGAGTTGGAGTCGGCTCTCCGGCATGCCATCGCGGCCGACGCGCCGACGGTTATCGAAGTGCCGGTCGGCCCGATGCCTTCTCCCTGGTAGGGGAAACGAGCTGAAGGGACCTGACGGGCTATTACGGAAGGAGACCGAGCAGTGAGTGAGGTCACGCAGGCCAGATCACAAGGTAGGCTGTGCTCGATAGCATCCGGGGACTACGGCGAGGACCCTGGCGGAACGGCTTCGACCCTGGACTTGTGCCTTCTAATCGAGCTATCCAAGCCATGGCCTAGCGAGATTACAGAATCGAAGGGTTTTCCTTCGGGTGTCTCCGAGAGTCTCGCTCGCGCCGCGAACTCAGGTCAAAGTGTCAAGCTACTTGGCCTTGAACCCGACTCCGACTACTCCGTCCAGGGCCTCGCCCGAATTATCCTCTACTCGAAGCCTGACGGTCCTTTCGCCAGCTACGACAAGAGTGAGTTTGCCGTGCCAGGCGACGATGTTGCCGCACTAGTCGATGCGCTGCTCGACAGCCCCGGCGACCTCGGAGCATTGGAGCAGTACCGCCAAGAAACTGCCGGGGTTAGAGACATTTTCGTCTGCACCCACGGCACCCACGACTCGTGCTGCGCGACGTTCGGTTATCCAGTGTACCGCGCGCTCCGACAGGAGTACGCTCCCAGTTCGAACGGCAGCCTGCGGGTCTGGCAGGTGAGCCACATCGGCGGGCATCGGTTCGCCTCGAACCTGCTCGACATGCCCGAGGGAAGGAACTGGGTGCGCATCGACGTCGAGTCTCTGGAGAGCCTGGTGTACAGGCGCGGCGACGTGTCGATGCTCCGCGGCAACTACAGGGGGTCGATCGGGCTAGGCGGACCCTACGAGCAGCTCGTTGAGCGAGAGGCGTTCATGCGGGAAGGATGGTCCTGGACGGACCGTCGCATAGCCGGGCGCGTCGAGAGCCTGGACGAGGCTGGACGGCGAGCGGAGGTGAGTCTCGAGTTCGTGGACCCTCGGTCCGGGATATCCGGGGCCTACAAAGCAACTGTCACGCGCGCGGGCAGTGTCCCGAAAGCGAACTGCCTGGCGGAGCCCGACGAGATAGACCAGTATGTCACCAGCGGCTTGACCAAAGTAGGCTGAGCCGCATTGCCCAACAGGACTCGCCGGTAGCCGCATTAGGCGGCGGCTCAGCCAACCCCTCAGCAGCACGTTCGCCCGCCTCGGCCCGACTGGCGCTGTTACGTACAGGCTAACTCGACACCGCCGCGTGCAATTACCGACGTAGTATAGCTTGACACATCCAGGCCATTAGTCCACACTTACTCTGTTACTTAGTATGCGCATTGAACATGGCGATGTGCGTACTAACCGATCGGAGTTTGCGCTTGTCAGACGATTTGCTTTCGCGAAAGCTTCGAGCGACTTTCATCCCCTGTCTCGCGACTCTTGCTCTAGCCGCCTTGGCCGCGTGCGCCGACGGCGGCCCCGAGACCACGTCTGAACCGAGTGCTAGAGAGCCGGCAGACCCCGGCTCTCTGGTTGTCTACTCCGGGCGAAGCAAGTCCCTGGTTGAACCGATCATCGAGCAGTTCGCCGACACGTCTGGCATCGACGTCAGCATCAAGTACGGCGAAACGGCTGAGATCGCCGCCATCCTGCTGGAGGAAGGCAAGCGGTCTCCTGCCGACGTTTTCTTCGCCCAGGACCCGGGCGGCCTGGCCGCCGTGACGGAGATGCTGGATACGCTCCCCGACGGGGTCCTGGGCCAGGTGCCCCGGTGGGCGAGGTCTCCGAAGGGTGAATGGGTCGGTATCTCCGGGCGCGCGAGAGTGATCGTATATAACACCGAGTCCGTGAGCCCATCCGATATTCCCTCGTCGATGAAGGGATTCGCAGACCCGAAATGGAGGGGCCGGGTGGGTTGGCCGCCCACTAATGGCTCGTTCCAGGCCATGGTCACCGCTATGCGGATACTCTGGGGAGAGAGCGAGACCCGAGCCTGGCTGAACAATATCCAAGCCAATGCGCCGACCGTGTATCCCAAGAACACTCCGGTGGTGGCCGCGGTCGGTGCAGGCGAGGTCGACGTCGGGTTTGTGAATCACTACTACCTCTACCGCTTCCTTCAGGAGAGTGGGGATGGTTTCAGCGCCCGCAATCACCACCTGACTGCAGGCGGGCCCGGGACCTTGGTGCTCGTTGCCGGTACAGGCATACTCAAGACTGCGCGGAACCGGGAGAACGCCGAGAGGTTCATCACTTTCATGCTCTCTAAGGTAGCCCAGCAGTACTTCGCGAGCCGAACACTCGAGTACCCGCTCGTGGATGGCGTAATGACGCACCGGCTCCTGCGACCGCTAAGCGAGATCAAGAATCCCGAGGTCGACGTGGCCTCCCTTGCCGACCTTAAAGGCACTCAGGACCTGCTGAGAGAGGTGGGCCTCATACCGTGAGCGCGCATGGCGAGTGAATCACCGGCCCTTGCTGCTGAAGCGGGACGGCGTAGATTCCCGGAGCGCTTTCGGCGGACGCGGACTCATGCCCCGCCGGTCGCGATCTGGCTGCCGGCATTACTTGTAGCATCGGCAGCGGCGCTACCTCTTGTCTACCTGCTCTTCCGTAGCGCCGGCGCCACAGATGAGGCATGGTCTCTGCTGCTGCGCCTCCGTACCGCGCAGATCCTAGCGCGGTCACTGTTGCTCGCTGCCACGGTCACGGCCGTTTCAACTGCGATGGCTGTGCCCCTCGCGTGGCTGATCGTCAGGACCGACATCCCTTCACGACGCCTCTGGGCTGTGCTCACGGCGCTCCCGCTCGTAATCCCCAGCTACGTGGGCGCCTTCCTGTTGGTCTCGGCGATCGGTCCGAAGGGGTTATTGCAATCTACACTTCTGGCACCCCTGGGAATCGAGAGGTTGCCGAGCGTTTACGGGCTGGGGGGCGCCGCATTGACGCTCTCCTTGCTCAGCTACCCGTACATCCTTCTCACCGTCAGAGGAGCGCTGGCGAACCTCGACCCGGCCCTCGAGGAGGCCGCGCGCAGTCTTGGACTGGGCCGGATGTCGGTCTTTTTGCGAGTCACACTTCCTCAGCTCCGCCCGGCCATCGCTTCGGGAGGTCTCTTGGTCTCCCTGTATGCTCTCAGCGATTTCGGAGCGGTCTCTCTTCTCAGGTATGAGACATTCACATGGGCGATCTACCAGCAGTATCAGAACGCGTTCGACCGCGGCGTTGCGGCCGTCCTCTCCCTTGTGCTGGTAGGACTGGCCGTCATGATCCTGGTGAGCGAGCAGCGTTCCAGAGGCGGTCGAAAGTACCACCGCGCGAGCAGCGGGGCGGCCCGGCCTATGACGCTCGTTAGGCTGGGACGTTGGAAGTGGCCCGCATTGGCCTTCTGCGTAGCCGTCGTAACGGCGGCACTCGTCGTTCCGATAGCGCTGCTGGTCTATTGGCTCGCTCGTGGGATTGTGTCGGGGGAGCCGCTGCTGCTGCTCTGGGCCGCTACCCGCAACTCCATATATGTGTCGGCGCTCACCGCCATCGTCGCGGTGGGTTGCTCACTCCCAGTCGCGGTTCTGGTAGCGCGGTATCCCAGTGCGTTCAGCCGATTCGTGGAGAGAGTGAGCTTCACCGGATACGCCCTGCCCGGCGTCGTTGTAGCTTTGTCGCTTGTCTTCTTCGGAATCAACGTGGCGGTGCCGATTTACCAGACGGTATGGCTGCTGTTGCTCGCCTACCTTGTGCTGTTTCTGCCAGCGGCCATCGGCGCCACTAGAGCTGCGGTCCTTCAGGTCAACCCCGCGCTCGAAGAGGCTGCTCGGGGACTGGGGCGCGCTCCGCTGCACGCGATGCTGACCGTGACCGCTCCGCTGGTAAGATCGGGGGTGTTTGCGGGCGGGACCCTGGTGTTTCTTCTGACGATGAAAGAGCTACCGGCCACGCTGATTCTGAGTCCGCTAGGTTTCAATACACTGGCTACTGAGATCTGGTCGGCATCGTCCGAGGCGTTCTTCGCGCAAGCTGCCGCGCCCGCGTTAACGCTCGTCGCCATCTCCGCGCTGGTGATGGTGATGCTGATGCTTCGAGACAGAAGGGCGTGGTCGTGAGCGAGCCCCTGGTCGAATGCGTAGGCGTGACCAAGAGGTTCGATGGCGTGGCGGTGGTCGACCGAGTAAGCCTGGCCCTGGAGCCGGGCGAGATTCTTTCGATACTTGGACCAAGCGGGTGCGGGAAAACGACGACGTTGCGACTTATTGCGGGCTTCGAACGTGCAGACGAGGGAGAAGTCCGAATTCAAGGACGCCTCGTCTCCGCGGTAGGGACGCAGGTACCGCCCGAGCGTCGCAACGTCGGCATGGTTATTCAAGAATACGCACTGTTCCCACACCTGCGGGTGGCCCAGAATATCGTATTTGGGCTCCGCAACAAGTCCGGAGGCGACGCCAACGATCGGCTGGCCGAGCTTTTAGACCTGGTAGGACTGGTCGGCCTAGAGCGCCGTTATCCCCATGAGCTATCAGGGGGCCAGCAGCAGCGCGTAGCGCTGGCGCGTACGCTGGCCCCAAAGCCGGTTACAGTCCTGCTCGACGAGCCGTTCAGCAACCTGGATGCCACGATGCGCACGGACCTTCGACACGAGGTCGAGCGCATCTTGCGGGAGAGCGGCACGGCCGCCATCTTCGTAACGCACGACCGCGAAGAGGCGTTCGCGATGGCGGACCGGATCGCCGTAATGAGACAGGGGCGCATCGATCAGATCGACACGCCGGACACGCTTTACCACGCCCCCGCGACCCGTTTCGTCGCCGGAATCTCAGGGATGAGCGACTTCCTCTCTGGCGTGACGCGCGGCGAGAGGGTCGACACGGAACTCGGCCAGTTCGGGTGGACAGGCAACGGGCAGGAATTCCCCGAAGCCACGCCGGTCGATCTGCTCGTACGACTAGACGACTTTCAGATCGTCCCGGACCCCAAGGGCAGGTCCGAAGTCGTGTCGCGAGAGTTTCGAGGCGATGAGATCATCCTGTCCGTGAGCGTGCCTTCAGGAGAGACCTTGAGGTGCCGGAGGCACCACTACTCGACCCTTCCGATCGGAGCGCGGGTCTCCCTGTTCTCAACCAGGCCGGCCCCTTTCGTAGCATTCGGACGGCCGGACGCAACTGCGCCAGGCCCGGAGACCAACTAGGCAGGCGGTCACGGCCTCTTTTCGCCCTCCATGTGACGTTGTGCCTGCGCGATAGACTCCGCCCACTGGCGCAGCTGCTTGGGGTCGATAGGGACACCCTGCAACACTTCGCCGTCGATGGCCTGATCTAAAAGATGGGCCAGATTCTCTTCGCGTCTGTTGACGCGCGTCTGCATGATGATTACATCGCTCAGGAGCCTCTTCATGTCCGCCGTCAGTTGGGCAAATGTGGAGTCCTCTGACTCTTCCGCCGTGGGGAGATCCAGCGAACGCTGCAACACAGTCAGCAGTTCCAGGCGGAGCATGTTCCATTGGAAGGTGCATTGGAGCAACCATGAAAGCTCCTGTGGCTTGATCGAGAACTGGCCTTCTTCGCCAACCTCGCCCGCAGCTCTGACGTAATCCTGAGTCGGGCCTTGACTATCGGACATGAGCAGGCGGGCCTCCTTTGAAATGTGCGCATCCATAGGCGCAGATGGAGTCGATTGCAGCGCGATGAAACAATACGGCTTTAACAAGATACGAACGGCGGGAACGAGCAGATTCGGCCCGAGAAGGCTCCGGACGGATTGGCCGGCGTAGTCTAGATGCCGAGGACCCGCGCGGCGGCGCCACCCATTATGTTGGCCACGTCGTCCGGCGTGAGGAAGTCGCAGTATTTCTCGATCCAGTCCCTGGACTGACGGTACGTGCAGAACCGGTTCTGGAAGGGCATGTCGGTCCCCCAGAGCAGGCGTCCGGAACCCACGCGCTCGACCATCTCCTGGAGCGTTGGCCAGACCTCCCTGTACGGGAAATCGAACAGGTCGCCGAGTCGCACGGGGAAACACACCTCAAGGCTCAGGTTGGGGTTCTCGAACGGCGCCCAAACGGCATCGGGCAGGACTATTCGGTCCCCGTCAACGAACAAACGCCAAGGGAACCCGTGGGTGATGCTGGCCGTGCTGCCTGGATAGCGTTCCATCCACCGCACCAGGAGCGCCAGCTCGTTCAGGTACCCCTTGCGCTGAGCTTCGAGGGACGGAGAGCCCATCTCAAGCTCGGGTCCGGTGCCCAAAGTGAAGAAGATAGGAACGCCGAGAGAGGTGGCCGCCTCCCAAAACGGCCTGTAGGAGCCATCGTCCCAGGGTTCAGGACTCGTCATGTAGCCGGTGGGATTGAACTTGATTGCATGCAGCCCATCGTTTGTAATTGCAGCCGTCATCTCTCGTATCACCGAGGCTGCATCATCGCGAATACGCCACTCGTCGACGGGGGCCATCGCGCGAAGACGGTCGGGGAAGCGCTGCACGCACTCAGCCAAATATGAGCTGTCCCTCACGAGCATGGGGTCTGTATGTATCAGGCCTACGTCGACGTCGGCGTAGTCCATCTCGCAGGTCAGGCTGTAAGGCGTGTACTCCCCGTCTCTAAGGTTCGGCGGGAAGAAGTACTTTGTGTACTCCTCATCTCCAACATTCCAGACCACGCGTCCGCGAGGCTTGTTGATGCGGAACCTAACATCCGGCAGGGCGTCCAGCTGCCGGGCGCTTTGAGGCGCCAGTACCTCCGACGAGGCGGGTGCGCGATCTCGAATTCGCCACGCCGGCTGGTGGTGCCTCGCGTGGGCCGCCTGGACCCATCTCAGATGCTCTTCGCCGCTCGCATGTCCGCGAGCGCTGTCGACCGGGGGGAAGCTGTACACATGCGAATCGATGATCATCGGACGTTCTCGTTACCCGGCCAAGACTAGCAGATGCGCCAGCCCGCGCCGAAGTATACAGCGACACGATAAGCTTCGGTTGCGGGCCGCCTTGCTACTCCGCGAGGGACTTTCTTCGAAAGCTAAGGCCCCTGGCTTCTGCTTGGGTGCAACTCTTGCCAGATCTCGACAAATGCAGGAGAGCGCGGCTCCAGCCTGAACGCGGTAATGTAGAGAAGCCGGACCAGGAGGAACAGGCCTATTGCCGCATTCCCGGTTAGATCGGCAAGCTCATTGAGGACTCCGGAATCGGTTGGAATGATGAGACTCCCGTCCTGGTCCGTGCCGGCAGTCTCGGAGCTTACCGAGGGGAAAACGCCGCGGGCTCCACTGGCGCCGGACGGCCCGATCTGGTTTGTCGTAAGATGCTGCGCTATCCAGCCCTGCGACGTGACGAGTTCAGCCGGGGATAGGTCTTCGAGGACCTTAGTGATGTTCAGTTTCACCTGGTCCACCGTGTAGCGCCAATTGGTCATGTCGAGTCGGCGCGCCTGGAGGTCGTCTCTACTCCATGGTATCCCGAACGAACGCGAGAACTGGTCGGCTCTACTCCGCTTGACATGCTCAAGCGCCTTAAGGCGGTGGCTATCTTCGATGTGAGTGGACTCGAGGATATCGACTAACAACGACGCATCCTCGGACGGCTTCCATTTTCGGAGGGCGAAATACCAGGTCACCAGGTTATCCAACGCAGATGCGGCCTGGGCTGATACCTCCAACCCAACACTTAGGCTCTCCGAAGCGGAGAGCTTCCCGGATATCCGATCGCAAAGGAGTTTCGCCACGGTGTAGTAGTGGCCGATTCCGAACTCCAGGTACGCGTCCAGGAATTGCTTGTTACGCTGGCTTGATTCCGAGCTAGGGTCTGCCAATCCGAAACCTCAACCGGCCCGAAAGCGGGCAGCTCGATGTCTGTGCCTTGGGGGGAAATGAGACCCGGCAACAGGGATTATAGCGAACGGTGGGTATAGCTGACAATCGAGTTAGCCCCATGCAAGGTCCCAAGTATGGCTAGCTATGCAGACTTGCCCGCATGAAAATCTCACGCTTGCTAGGTTCTCCGTAGCCTTCTATCCGCGTAGGGTCGAGACCCGGGCCGTCAGTCGCAGCCCGCACAATCTCCTTGTTAAAGGTGCTGGCCATCTCTCCGTTCAAATACAGGTCCAGCGACAGCCACGTGCACTCCTCAATCTCCTCTTCCTGCCTCGTTATGCGCTCGGTGAGTGGAGTCAGTCGGCATACCATGTAGATATCGGACTTACCGTAACGGTAACCGTGCTGATGCCTGAAACATACTACCGATTCAAATCTAGTCTCCACGCCGGTCTCCTCGAACACCTCCCTGACCACTCCGTCGGCGAGATGCTCTCCGGCGTGCAGCAGTCCCCCGGGAAGCTTGAATCCGCCACGGCCTGCCGGGCCGATGCGCTTTTCCCGGACAACGAGAATCTCGTCGTTCCGGTTCACCACAACTCCTCCGGCGCCAACGTAATGCGAAGCGTAGGGTGGGACAAAGGCGTTATCCGTTAGCCTCCGCGTCATCATCACGTACGATTCGCCCGAGTGGTGAAAATTAAATCGCTCTTCAGCGGCGATAGGTATCAGGCTGGCCTTGGACACTGCGATCTCCAACCAGACTACTTTGTAGCCACTCTCAGTCCACTGCTCCAGCGATCGCCGAAGGTGGACACGAAACTCGTCTGGATCGTGGGGAAGGGAATCCGAGGAAACCGCTGTACCACCGAACGCATCGGCCCTCGCTTCAAGCTCTTCCACCTTAGCGACCTCCTTCAGCTAATATAAGGACCAGAACGTAGATTACCCGGGCGCGAGATTGGCTCGGAAACGAACGCGGGTTGCTCGCCCCAAGTTTACAGGTCCTGCGGCCTCGATTGACGTAATCGGCCGCTGAGACTCCTCCACCAAGGCTTGTTGAGGTCTTTGCGGCGGCGGCGGCGGGACTGATGCCCGCGCACCTCCCGCGACTCATCTTCAGCTTGCGCCAACTGGTTGGCCAAGCTTGCAATCTGTAGTCTCAATTGCCCGAGTTCGTCCCTTGTTTGGCTCTCGGTTTGACTTGCCGCGGGAGTGCTGTCGGCTTCCGCTATGTCTGCGCCCTCTCCGCTGTCGGCTCTGAAAACCCGTTCCAGCGACTCCACTCTCGCTTCCAGCGCATTTGCGTCTGAGGGGCCGGGCGAGGAGCCTGACTCAACGGGACTTCCATTTTCTGCAAGCTGCCGGGTCAACTCCTCCACCCTGGCCTCCAGCTCACCCACACGGAGCATGGCCTCGCCGTACTTGAGTATCAGCGCACCGAAGTCAGGGCCGCCTTCGGACCCCCGGGCCTGGTCTGGCGTGGTCGATTGCTCCGGTTGCTCTCTCGTTTCCATAAACCCACCTGACGCCTGTTCTGATTTATCGTCCTGTTAGCGTAACGCCGGTCCACGAACGGCTCGAGTCGTGATCGCGCCTGCGGGCGGTCCGTAAGGAGGCACGCCGACCACGATCACCCGAGGCATCCCAAGAAGGTCACGCTCATACCAGACGAGGGCATCAGGAAACGCGTCCCGGCCGAGCTGAATCGCGCGCTCGATGTGCTGCGGATCGGTCTCGACCAAGACTAGCCCCCCTGGGCGAATATGACCTTGCGCCTGAATGAGTAGCCTGGCCGTCGGCCCCAGCCCGTCCATGCCGCCGTCGATGGCGCTTCGGGGCTCTTGGCGCACCTCATCAGCGAGGCCCCCGATGTCCTCAGACGCTATATACGGAGGATTCGAGACGATCACATCGACGGTCGTGTTCAAACACCCCAGCAGGTCCGTCTGAACCAGATGCACTCGGTCTGAGAGATTATGTCGTTTCATATTGGCGTCGGCTACCAGTAGGGCCTCGCGGCTGGAGTCCGTTGCGTGCACCGTGGCGGAAGGCAGATGGCAAGCGAGAGCCACGGCAATCGCGCCGCTGCCCGTGCCTACGTCCAGAACCGTCAAGCGCCGGCCGGCATACTGACGGCAGTGCTGCAATGCGAGGTCGACGAGTAGCTCCGTCTCCTGCCGTGGGATGAGGACCGCAGCATCGACATACAGTTCGAGTCCATAGAACTCCCGATGGCCGAGCATGTAAAACAGAGGCTCGCCGCTGCTTCGTCGTTCTACGAGGCCGTCTATCCGGCCCTGCGCAGCGGCAGCGACCTCGTCGTTCAGTGACGCGAAAAACCCAGCCCTATCTAGAGCTGTGGCGTGGCGCACCATCGCCTCAGCTTCAATTGCCGGATCAGAGACGCTCTCTTCGGACAGCAGTTGCGTCGCTCGGACCCACGATTCCCTGAGTTTCAAAAGCCGGCCTCATCAAGCTTGCGGGCCTCCTCGAGGGAGATCATACGCTCGATCATGTCGTCTAGATCGCCGTCGAGGACGCCCTCAAGACCGTGCCTGGTGTAAGAGCTCCGGTGATCGGTAACGCGGTCTTGTGGAAAATTGTAGGTCCTGACGCGGTCTGAGCGGTCGCCGCTTCCCACCTGAGACCGTCTCGACTCGGAGATCTCCTCTTGCTGGCGCCGGATCTCCCTGTCCAGCAGCCGGGCCCTTATGACTGTCATCGCTTTCTCTTTGTTCTTCAGCTGCGAGCGTTCGTCCTGGCATACAGCCACGATGCCGGTGGGCCCATGCGTAATCCGCACCGCTGTCGCGACCTTCTGAACATTTTGGCCCCCATGGCCGCTGGCGTGAAAGATCTCGATCTGCAGGTCGTCGGGGTCTACGTCAACGTCGATCTCGTCCGCCTCCGGCAGAACGGCGACGGTGGCCGCGGAGGTGTGAATGCGCCCGCTCGACTCTGTCACTGGGACCCTCTGTACTCGGTGGCCACCGCTTTCGTGCTTCAGGATACTGTACGCGCCTTCACCTCTCACTTGAAAAACTATCCCTTTGATGCTGCCCAGGCCTGTCTCGTTGCTGTTGATGACGTCGGACTTCCATCCCTTGCGCTGAGCGAAGCGAGAGTACATCCGGAATAGATCGGCGGCGAAAAGACCGGCTTCCTCACCCCCGGCACCGGCGCGAATCTCCATGATCACGTTCTTTTCGTCGTTCGGGTCCTTTGGTAAGAGAGCTAGCCGAAGTTCGCTCTCGATATTGGACCTCTGGCCGTCTAGCTGGACTAGCTCCTCTCGGGCCAGCGCGGCCAGGTCCCGGTCCGAGTCATCGGCGGCGATCACCTTCGTCTCCTCGATATTCTCATTCACCGCTCGAAGGTCTCGAGCCATGGAGGCCAGATTCTTCAGGGAGGCGTATTCGATGGCTAGTTTCTGAACGCGCGAGTAATCGGCAGCGACCTCCGGCTCAGACATCAACTGCTCAATCTCCCGGTGTCGTTGCTCCAGGGCCTTCAGCTTCTCCATCATCGCCTTGGGACTCCATCGATATTCCGATCAGTCCTATGTCGCCTGACCACGCCGCTCCACGTCGCAACTGGCGGTGCCATCTACATAGCCTCGAAGTGACTCAGAATGCGCGTCCGCTCGACATCTTCCTGATGACTTTGCTTGAGGTCCCGGACGATGACCATGCCCTTTTCGAGCTCGGCGTCTCCCACTATTAGCGCGTGGGTGGCGTCGATGGAGGTTGCGTATTTGAGCTGGCTCCTCAACCCTCGGCCAGATGGGCCCAGCAGCGCCGAGACCCCGGCATTGCGGAGCTCCGAGCTTAGCGAGACTCCCGCCATTCTCGCCGCCTCGCCGATAGATGCAATCATTACCTTCGGGCCAGTGGCGGCCCTCTGAATGGCATCAGTCCCCATCAGCGTGGTCAAAACACGATCTATGCCCATTCCGAAACCTATGCCAGGCGTACGCGGACCCCCAAGCTCCTCAAGCAGTCCATCGTATCTACCTCCGCCGGCGATAGTCGCTTGTCGTCCCCCCCCGGGCGGCACGATCTCGAACGTCGTTCGAGTGTAATAGTCGAACCCCCTGACGAGCCGCTTGTCCGCCTCGAACGGGATACCCAGGGCGTTGAGGTAGTCCTTCAGACTGGACCAGTGCGCGGCGCATTCGTCGCACAGGAACTCGACAAAATCGGGAGCGCCATCTACGACAGGCTGACAGGTGTCCTCTTTACAGTCCAACAGCCGCAACGGGTTCTCCACGAGCCGCCGCTTGCAGTTATCACACAAGCTATCAAGATTGGGCTCGTAGTGCCGGCGTAGATGTTCGATGTACCCCGGCCTGCACTGCTGGTCGCCGATGCTGTTGATAATCAAGGACACGTTACCAACGCCAAGCTCGTCAAGTAAGCTCCAGGCTACGTCGATCACCTCTGCGTCGAGGGCCGCGTCTCCGTCTCCCAGTGCCTCAATGCCGAACTGGTGCAGCTGTCTGTACCGGCCCGCCTGCGGACGCTCATACCTGAAGAAAGACCCCATGTAGTACATCCTCACGGGCTGCGCCAGGTTGTGCATCCCGTGCTCGAGGTACGCGCGGCACACGGGAGCCGTGCCCTCCGGTCGAAGCGTAACAAGATCGCCGCCACGGTCTTCAAAGGTATAGGTCTCGTTCTCGACGACGTCGGTGACCTCACCGATGCCGCGGACGAACAGTCGCGCATCTTCGAACAGCGGCGTCTCGATTCGGCCATAGCCAAATCTTCGAGCGACGTCCTCCGCTCGCTCGGCGAAAAACCGCCACGCGTCCTGGTCTTTCGGGAGCGTATCGGACGTACCTCGAGGGGCCCTGAACTGTTGTCGGATCATGTCCCGTGCCGGCTCCTACTGACTCTTGGGCGACTCAAGCGTACCGCACGCCGCGCCGGCGTGTAAACAGAGTCGTCTGGTCTCGCGGTAGATAGCGGACGCGCTATCGTATGGCCCATCATCCCGTCTGGGCTACTCCACACACTTTACTTGTCAGGACTGAACCTTTATTCTTGATTCCGCCAGCGAACAAGGAGAGTGGATTGCCCAGTGCAAGATCAGCCCGAGTGGCGGAACGGCGACGGAGTAGAAACACGCCTCTGCGGTCTCGGGCCAAATCGTTTGTCGCGAAGGCGCGGCGGCTCATAGACGCGAACGAAATAGAGGGTGCCGAGGTGGCGGTCAAAGAGGCCGTCGTCGCGCTGGACAAGGCGGCCCAAAAGGGCGCGGTCCACAAGGGAAACGCCGCCAGGCGTAAGTCGCGGTTGCTACGGCACTTAAACGCCGCAAAGAGCGAGTAGCCAGTCGCCGACTCTCCGACCGCCGGCGCGCCTACGGCGAGCGCAGTCGTAGTCGGTCGCCTCCTTCTCTTTCCGCCGCACGTCTCCAAAGGCCGGTCCCGTTTCCGAGAGTTCCTCAAGCTACGTCCCACGCTTCCCGTACAACAGCACCCGTAATTGACATCACTCGCGACCCGTGGTACCTTTGTTCGGAACATGCGTGCTCACACGCGACGTCGCGAGGACATGAAATGAAAAAGAAAAGACTATCCCCAAGACAGCAGGCGATATTGAGGTTCATTAGGCGGTTCCTCGAGAATCATCAGTACCCTCCGACCGTCCGGGACATACAGGCTGGATGCAAGATCAGCTCAACGTCGGTGGTCGATTACAACCTTCGGATATTGCAGCGAGAAGGGCGCCTGCGACGCGAAGCCGAAGTGTCGAGGGGTATCGAGCTCCTGGAATCTGCGCCTCGATCGCCGAATACCAATCTGGTCCAGGTACCACTCCTGGGAAGCATCGCGGCTGGGGAGCCGCTGCATATACCCGGCCCGGATTCCTGGCACACCGAAGCAGAAGAGAACCTGGAGCTTCCGAGCTTCCTCACTCAAGGCAAGCAGAATGTCTTCGCCGTCAGAGTAAAAGGCGAGTCTATGATCGACGCGCTGGTCGCCGACGGGGATTTGGTGTTGATGGAGCCGGTCGACCAGCCCCGAAACGGTGACATGGTGGCGGCGTGGCTGAAGGACCGGCAAGAGGTAACTCTCAAACACTTCCAGATGTCCAACGGCATGGTTACTTTGCATCCGGCCAACAGGTTCCTGGAGCCGACGACGGTTCCAGCGGAGAATGTCTCTATCCAGGGTCGGGTGGTTGGCGTCATCAGGTCGATATAAAGTCTGAGTCCGAAGCACCCATTCCCGTCGCCAAGCCCCTGAGACGAATGCCTTAACGCACGCAGTCTTAGTCCGAGGCGCTGTCCCTCCCCACCCACGCCCCCCGCCGTCTATCCGAGCTTGTGAAGGATCTCCCCCGGCGTAAACGCTGCGGCCGCCAGCACCGCGGTGGCGAGTGCGGCCGCTATCACCCACGGGGCATACCTCGCGGTAGGTTGATGCCGAGACGCGTTGAAGGCGTCGATCAACCAGCCTCCACTCGCGAAAACCGCCCCCGCGACCAGGCCGGTGAAGAAGAGCCGGACTCCTACGACGATCCCACGCGAGAGCCACAGCAGGGGAAGCTCAAGCGTCTTCACCACGAAATCGGGGACGCTCATTACACCGCCGTAGAAGTCTAGGGCCTGGAATGATAAGGGTAGGAATACCCCGCCCATCACCAACGGATAGGTGATTGCGAATCCGACCGCGAAAAGGACCCAGGTTCTATACGTCCGTGGTCTCCGGCCCGCGTTGTGGGCCTCGGCGTAGAACGTGAAGTACGGAAGTCGCCCGAACAGCCAGTACGCGAACGGCACCGAAACTGCAAGCCCTCCGAGCGCCCCTCCAATACCGAAGACCACTGATTCCCCGATGGGCAAGTGCTCCAGGTACTCGTAATACGGACGGAGAGAGATGGTGTTCACCAGGACCGCGGCTGCCCCAACGGCGCCGCCGTAGAAACCAACGCAGGACGTGAATCTGATTCGCGCCCAATCTCGCGGCGGTGCACCGGCAGACAGGGACTCGGCGACGTTAGCCACGATGCCGTGGCCAGCCGCCTCCGCTTATGCCCTTGCGGAGCCTGTATCGTCCCCCTCGAGGAATTCGAAACGCGCCCGCGTCAGCAGGAGAAATTGTACTTCGCACTCTCACCGGCCTATCGGGCCGCTAGCGATCACGTCTCTAGCCTCGAGCAAGCTGAACTCCGACTCGGAAACGCCAAGCAGCTCTCTCAGCACATATGCGTTGTGCTGCCCGAGGTTGGGGGCGAACGTTCGAACGCGCCCTGGTGTCCTTGCGAGCTTCCATGGCATTCCCAGGTGGGTGTGCACACCCGCTTCCGCGTGGTCTACCTTCTCGAAGAAACCGCGAGCCGCAAAATGTGGGTCCTCCACAACCTGCTGGTTGTTCAGGACCGCTCCAGCAGGTACTCCCTCTCGTTGAAGAAGATGCATCGCTTCGCGAGACCCCCTGACTTGAGTCCAGCTTTCAACGACGCGGTCTAACTCGTCCTCGTGCCGTTTCCTGGACCGGGCGTCGCCAAAGCGCTCGTCACCAAGGAGATGGCGCGCTTCGATTGCGTTGCAAAGCGCCTCGAACTCGCTCTCGGTTGTGACGGAGATTGCCACCCACTGATCGTCGCCTGCGCTCCGATAACAGCCGTGAGGCGCGAATTCGGGGTGCCGATTACCCAGGGATTTCGCGACTCTGCCATTCATAGCGTATTCGAATACGAGCTGGGGCAATACCGCGATGTTCGCTTCACGCTGGGATAGGTCCACCAGCTGCCCCTCCCCCGTCACCCGACGATGCCAGATCGCTGTGATCGCCGCGGCGGCGGCGAAAACTCCGCCATTGGGGTCGCCGTACTTTACCCCGGTCGGATTGGGCAGAGTGCCGGGATGTCCGGTGACACTCAGCAGCCCGGACATCGCTTCTTGCGTAGCGCCCATGCCCACGAAATCCGCTTCGGGCCCCTCTCGACCAAACGCCGGCAGAGCGACGTAGACCACATCAGGGCGCATGGTGCGGCAGTCCTCGTAATCGACCCCCAGACGTTTCATCACCCCAACACTGAAGTTCTCGATGACAACGTCCGAAATCGCGACCAGCTGCTGGATCAAAGGGGGGCCTTCTGCTGTGCGAAGGTCCAACGTGATACCCATCTTGTTGCGGCTGTAGGCGTGAAATCTTCCTATGCGGGCTCCGCGCCCCCCGTCTCCGCGAGCTGCGTGCTCGACCTTTATCACCTCGGCTCCCAGATCTCCCAGTATCCGGGTGCAGAACGGACCGGCCCATACGTGTGTAAAGTCGAGGACTCGAATGCCATCTAAAGGCGCGGCGTCCACCGGACCGGCGGCCTTGGGAGGCGGCCCACCCTGCGACTCCCAATTCGCGACGCTTTGCGCCCCACTATGCTCGCCCAGCAACGGAGCGCGGCGGTTCTGAAAGGGGGTTGAACTCATGATGAAGGGTGCGCCTGGATAAGGAAGCTTGCCTGCGACCGGGTGGTCCACCTCAACGAAGAAGCGACGCGCCCTTAGCTGTGCAGAGTCCAGCAGGTCGGGGGCGGTGGCTACGTAGCCGAAGGGGTGCCCGTGGCGCTGGGCCAGGCGGTACACCTCTTCTTTAGTATGCTGAGATACCCAAGCCTCGAATAGCGCCAGAAGCTCACCGACATTTTCGTCCCTGCCCTCGACCGAGGCATATCTAGTGTCTCCCAGCTGCGGGACGGCCTCTGCCATCTCAGCGAACGCTCCGGTCCAGTCCGCCGATGCGCGTCCGTAAGCCAGCACGAAGCCGTCGCTCGCCTTCCAGACGCCGCTAGGGCCCCACCGGCTGCCGTCCGCCCCACGTTGCGCAGCGGTCCCCTGGCTCCACGGGTCTGCGCTCCGTCTCGACGAGACCGAGCCGTCATACAGCCAGCTGTTGATCGACGCGCCAATTACTGAGGTCAAACACTCCAGATGGGACACATCCACGTGTTGGCCCCTACCGTCACGGTGGCGAGCGTGGAGAGCAGCCAGTACTCCGATGAACCCCTGAAGCCCGGCATGGTAGTCTGCGAGGTATCCTCCCTTTTTCAGAGGTGGGAGCTCCGCGACACCGGCCAGATGCGCTTCCCCGCTTAGCGCGTGGACCACCAGGTTGGTGGCCTTGAAACCGCTGTACGGGCCATCCTGTCCAAAGGCGGTTATGGAGGCGAAGATCAGCCCCGGATTGGCCCGCGCGAGGTCCGAATAGCCCACACCGAGGGAGTCCAAAGCGCCTGGACGAAGGTCCTCGATGAGGACGTCCGCGCGCGCAGACCAAGCTTTCAGGAGCTGCGCGCCTGGCTCTACACCTATGTCGAGGACCGCGCTTCTCTTCCCTGTGTTTAGGTACAGGTAGTGGCCGCTGGCCTCTGAGTCCAGAACGTCCTTGACGAACGGCCCGAGCCGGCGGGAGGAGTCGCCTTCCGGCGGCTCCAGCTTCAGCACATCCGCTCCGAAGCCCGCGAGGAGCTTGCCGCAGTAGGGACCCGCGACCCCTTGTGCCAGCTCGATAACCTTCAATCCGCTCAGCGCAGACGGCATGATCTCAATAATCAGACAAAGGTGTTAAGACGGTGGCCTAGTGTAGCATAGCGACTCTATGTTTCAGACAGGGCTGCAATTGTTGACTTTCACCCTAGGTGACCCTAATATGGGCCGTCACTACGCATCCGCCCCTAAAAACAGGGCGGCTCCAATGGGGGCTTAGGGTAGCGCCGATGGCGGTCACACAAGAGCGGACAGGTTGGGACTATGAAGCGGTGGAGCCCGGCCAGTCCGCGCTGCCTATAACCAACATTGTAACTGAGGACTCTATCTCGAAATGGGCCAGGGCTGTTCGAAGCGAGCGAACAGAATACCTTTCGCCCACACGCGACTCCTTTGCGGCACCGACGCAGATCTTCGCCCTGGCGCCGAAGAACCGCGGTGGCATTGCCGAAAACAACGGTTTCGCAGTCATCGCAGGCCATGCGACCCCCTTCGCTAAGTGTGAAGGGCGTTGGTTCTTGCCGGTCCGAGTGGGGGACACCATCACCAGCGTCGCCCGAGTGCTGGAAAAGTACGAGCGCCGTGGAAACAGGTTCGTTACCGTGCGCCTGGAGCCGACAAATCAGCGGGGCGAGAAGGTCGCAGAGATCGATCACACTTCGGTGTTCGACTGGGCAAAGCGCAACGGTAACACTACGGACCGAGTGCCCATCGAGGGTGATTCGAAGGCGCCCGTCCCCTCCAGCCGGAAGGCAATGGCGGCTGGTGTTGAAGCCGATTCGATTCGCGTCGGCGACGAGGCGCCTCAGCTCACTGTGCACGCCGAGACAAAGCCGGACGCGGGAGATTCGGAAGGCAAAGGCGCGGGGCGCTTCCCATGGGGGACCGAACACGGCGTGGGCGGCCTGACGATCATGGGCTACATCGACGAGATGCTCGACCGTTGGATACTATCCGGGTCTCTTTACCACCAAGGGCGGCTCCTCTTCAAGGCTGTCAAGAACTTTCGTCCCGGCGACACGGTGGTATATGGGGGCGTCGTGACCGGGAAACGTCGCGAGCGAGGATTGTCTCTCATCGACTTCGAGGTGAAGGGCGTGAACGATCGAGGACAGCTAACCGGCGTGGCCGAGGCGACACTTGGAGTCGGTGATTGAGTTTTGCCCCGGAACCCGGCACATAAGGCGTTGATTATCCTATGGCTGCCTGCTATAAGGTTATCCGGGGGCGAATTGGAATGCGATCAAGACTCAACTTCACCTTGACAATACGTCTGATGATGCCTGATGATTGGCGGGCCTGGCAGTATGGAGGCCCCCAGCCTTCGATAAGTGGACGCACACAGGCATCCAGATAACAATTATGTTAATATGGCTCTGCCTTCGCGCGCGTATCTGTCCACACTGTGGACACGAAGGCTAAGTAGCAATAAGGAGCTTTACTGAATCAGAGGGGGTGGCTCCTCGTGCGTGAGGCCTCTGAATAGGCGTGGGCTGGTGGCCCGGTAATCGCCACCGCTGGTTAGCGGTGTGCGGTTCTGTACGTCAGTCGTGAGCCCACACAGATTGTTGCCGGATCCTACATACAAACGTCAGAGATAAGAACTTCAGAACAGACTAGATATCCCTTATGAGAGCAGACCAACGTAACCACGAGAGGTAGGGTCAGATGCAGAACAAGAGCACTGCGTTTCGTAGCCTGGTATTACTCAGCGTTCTGATCGCCACAGGCATATTCATGCGAGGGCTGGTCGACGCATTCCCTCCCTACTTCGTGTCGCTTGAGAACACCGGGGGGCAGGCTTCCTATCTTTTGGGAGAACCTATCCGTTTCACGGGCGTGCTCGAGGTGGAAGCCAGTGACATCAACTCAACGGCCGTAAATCTAGTAGTCAACGGACCCCAAGGCTTCACCCAAGCTATTACTGACCTGACCGTCGGCACCAAGACCTTCGCTTCCAAGTAACCTGAAGGTGACGATTACCTCCCAGAACACCTCGGAGACGACAGGGAGTCTGCCCGGGTCGTTGCCAGCGGGACTTACGCTTCCCGGCACGTTCCCCAGCGGTGGGTCGCTCCCGGTGCCGGGTGGGTCCACCTGTAACTGCATACAGCTGACCTTCGATATCCAATGGGATCCCGGTGTGTTCCTCGACCCCGCGCCGGTGTTTAGCCTTGTTCCTAATTTCTCCTCTCCCTTCAGCCCTATTCCTCAGGTCACGCCACTTGCCGTGGCCGGCGCGGCTGGTATCGATACGCTGCCCAACACGACGCTCAAGTATGCTGTCCCACTCGTCGGCACTCCGGCCGCGGGGCAGCCCGCCGCTCTGCCGGCGGTTACCGAAGCGTTCGATGTGCCGATATTCCCGACCCCGACGCCGGAAGCTGGTGCGCCGGCGGACCTGCCCACGCTGACAAAGGCGTTCTCGATACCGCTCCCCGCTACGCCTGTCAAGGCGGCCGGGGCCCCTGCGGACCTGCCTACGCTGACAGCGGCGTTTGACGTGCCTCTGCCGGCGACTCCTACCGCCGAGGCCGGCTCCGCTACAGCGCTGCCGACGCTCACTGAGTTCCGCACTATCCCGACGGCGCCGACACCGACGGCCGTCGCGGGCGTCAACGATCTCGACGCAGTAGTGGGAGGCAGCGCCCTCACCGAGGCGTTCGACATACCGGGCGGCAAGAAGCCCCTCGGGATCACCACTGACGGCACCGACTTCTATCTTCTCCTAGAAGCTTCTACCGCGGACGAAATCCACAAAGTGAGCGCCACCGGCACAGCCATTACCGCCTTTGGCACCAATGGCGTCGCCAAGGTGACGCGCAACGGCGAGGACAAGACTCTAGCCGCAGCCATCACGGTCTTATCGGGCAACGTGTACGTCTCCGAGTCCACATGGAGAGGTGAGTCCGGTGGCGGTCACTCTCTTCTGAAGTTCGACGCGACGACAGGAGCCGAGTCCGACATAACGACCGGCGACAACTCCTGCGCTCAGCCGAACTTCCGCCTTTTCAGCGGCATCCACGTCGACGGCACGCGACTTCAGGGCATCGTCGACTGGGGCGGCGAGATCGTCAAGTTCACCACCGACTGCACAGAGGTGTCCGCCAACTTCTTAGATAACTTTGCCTCCGCCAAGGCGCTCGCTCTGGGTACCGGTTCTTTCAGTTTCTTCTTCACCTCGGAAGGCGAGAAGATCGTCAAGCGAAACTCCAGCGACGGGTCGACCACCGGCGTCTCCTGGACTTTGACCGACAAGATCATCGAGGGGTTGGTGTACAGCGGCGCCGTTCTGTATCTCGCCGACGCCGACCTGAAGAAGGTCTATAAGGCCTCGATACCGCACGGCCAGACTGTAACGACGAATCCCAGGGGAATCGCGTACGACGGGGTTAACCTGTTCATCCTGGTCGATGCCTCCCCCAACGACAAGATTCTAGTAATCGACCCAACCTCCTCCACTGCTCCCATAATCAGGTCGCTCGATGCCCCGAGTGGTAGCACTGACGCGATTACGTACGCTCAGGGCTTCCTCTATATCGCGCAGGACAGCGGCTGCTGCGACCGCGAAATCCTGAAGGTGGACCCGAACCTGGGTAATGTGGCCGCCACGTTGACGCTGGACAACCCGATCTTCAGCGAGCTCGGTGGCCTGGGATTCAACGGCACGGACCTCGTCGGGTTCCCTAAGCAGCAGTTCTACACGGATTTCTGGACGATAAGCAGGACCGACGGCGCCGCTGAAACCGTATCGGTCAACTTCGATGAGGGCTCGGATAGCGGGTATCACGCTGCCACATACCGGGAGTCCACGAACCGGGCTTACGGTGCGTTGAACAATGCGATCTATGAGTTCACGTCCACAGGTGAGGAGCGGCAGGTCCTGACCCTGGCGTCCGGCACCGACGTAGAGGGCATGACGTTCGTCGGGCCCAACATGTTCATCGTCGACGACAGCACCGACAAGATCTACAAGGGCTCGATCCCTACCGGCATCACCGTCACGCAGGACCCGCTAGCCCTGGCGGCCAAGGGCACCACCACGCTGTACATACTCGTGGACGCGACGCCGAAGGACAAGATCCTCGTATGGGACATCGCCACGGCCAGCACTACGGCTACCTACGACGCGCCAAACGACAAGGGCGAGGGTCTCACCTACCTGGGCACTAGCCTCTATTACTCGAGCAAGGTAGGTTTCGACTCAGCGACGATACACGAACTGAACCCCTCCACCGGCGCAGTGATTAAGACGATCACCCCGCAGCGCCAGTTCGGCTTCGACTTCTTCGACAAACTGACCGCCTTGGCCAATGACGGTACTAATGTTGTGGTCGATACGCCTCAGTCTTTCGATCCCTGCCTCGACGTGGTTAACAGCACCTCAGGGGACCACGTCAAGCAGCTCTGCGACTACGACTTTAACGACGGCATAGAAGCTTCACGCGGCCTGGCCAGGGACGCCGACGGCTTCTACATCGCCGGCAAGAACGCCGATCTAGTCCAGCTGGACCCTGAGGGAGAGGAGAGCAACTCCTGGAGCGTCACGGGGGCTACCGACATCCAGGGCCTGGCCTTCTCGGACAGCGTCCTCTATATCGCCGACAAAGGTACGCAAAAGATCTACAAGACCAGCGTCCCGAGCGGCATCCAGGTTACGACACGGCCGCTGGCCCTGGCGGTCCAAGGCACCACGACGATGTACGTCCTGGTCGACGCGACACCGGTGGACAAGATCCTGGTGATCAACCTCACGTCCACCACAGCCACGTCCACCGACGTGGCAAATACACTCGACGCCCCGGACGACGGCGGAGAGGCGCTCACGTTCCTCAACGGCAGCCTCTACTACGCCAGCAACGAGAACTTCCAGACGACGATCTACAAGCTAAACCCAAGCACGGGGGCCGAGCTAGACAGCTTCAATCCCCAGAGCCAGTTCGGCTTCGATATCGGCGAGAACGTGCCGGGACTAGGCAACGACGGGACGGACTTGATTATCTCGGTTCAGAACCCGTTCGAACAGTGTCTCCACAAGATCAGCGCGACTAATGGGAATAACGAAGGCCTGCTGTGCGAATTCGAGTTCCTTAAGGGCATCTCTCAAGCCAGGGGTGTAGCTGTAGACCCCGAAGGCTTCATCATGGCCGCCAAGAACGACGAGCTGGTCCAGTTTAGCTCCGAGGGTAGAGAGGTCCGGGAGTACTCGAACCTCAAGGCCAACGGCTCCGACGCCGATATCGAGGGCCTGGCCTTCGTAGGCACAACCCTGTACTTCGCTCACGACGCCGGCGCCAGCGAGACCAGCACTGTCTACAAGGCGAGGGTGCCCAGCGGGATACAGATTACGACTAATCCGCTCGCGGTCGCCTATGGCACCGCAAATGGCTCGACAACGACGTTCATCCTGGTAGACGGGGTGCCGCTGGACAAGATCCTGCTGGTCGACCCCGACACGGGGGCGCTCAGGAGCAGCTACGACGCCCCCGACAACTCGGGCGGCGGCCTGACCTATCTGGGGACCTCGGTCTACTACGCAGGCCGGGAGGAAAACGGTTCCGCGGCTATCTACGAGCTCAACCCTTCGACGGGCGCTGAGATCAACAGCTTCGTAGCTGGGTATCAGTTCGGAGGCGAGTCGTTCTCCCTGCCACGCGGCCTTGCCAACGACGGCAACGAGTTGGTACTTAGCCTCGCCGGCGAGTTCTGCTACCTGCGTTACGACCCAAGTACCGGCAACAACCAGGGCGAGATCTGCCCGGACAACTTCAGCCAGGGAGTGTCGAACGACCAGCGCGGGATTGCATTCGCATCGGACGGCACTCTGTTCTCCGCCAGCGGCGACGAACTGAACCAGGCGGTCGTCAGTGACTCCAACGCGCAAGAGGTACTGCACTGGGTTGTGACGCCCTCCCTGGACATCGAAGGGCTCATGTTCATCGGCGGCACTATCTACGTTGCCGACGACACAGCTAACAAGATATACAAAGCGTCGCAGCCAACGGGTATCACCAAGAAGGTGCAAGGTCTTGCACACGACGAGAACACAGGCGAGCTGTTCATACTGGTAGACGGCGGTCGCAGAGACCACATCGTGGTCGTGGACGCCGTCAGCGGCGCCCTGCTTCGCGACTTCGCGGTCCCAAGCCGCCGCGCCGTTGGCATCACTGTATTCGATAGCAGCACCACGACGCTGTACGTCTCGGCGTGGCGTTTCGACCCGAACAACTTCTTCAATCCGTATGAAAGGTTCGTGTACAAGCTCAGCCCGATCGACGGCTCAGAGCTTCAGCCGCGCCTCGATGTATTCGCGCGGCCTGGCGTCGACATGTGGACGGGTCTCACCAACGATGGTAGCTCCCTAATACTGGCGCCCGATCGGGACGAAGTCCTCGCGGTACTGGACCCAGGGAACGGGAACGTAGAAAAGGAGATATTCCTGTACAATGGGCCGTTCGTCAACGGTCTCGGGGCGATAGCATTCCACGAGTCCGCGAGTGACCTGCTCGGCGTTCGCGGGAACCTTGTCAGCCAGTTCGACGACGATGGGCGCTTCCTTCAGGAGTTCAATACCGGACTAGGTACCCTGAAGGGCGCTGTGGTGGCCGGGGAGGTCATCTACCTGGCCGATAGCGACAACGACGAGATACACGCTTCCAATATCCCCAGGCCGGCAGTGATCATTACCACGTCGCCTAAGGGGATGGCGACCGACGGCGCGAACCTCTACCTCTTAGCCCGAATCCACCGAAGGACGGCGTGTAGGAGGCCTGCTGAAGAAACAAAAGGGTGCGCCTCTGAATCTGGGATAATGGTTTTGAAACAGAAAACCGGTCCCAGAAAAGGAGCACCTGATAGATGCTACCACGTAACCACCCCGACCGCATCCAAATCGCCTTCGACGACCACCGCCTGGTGGCCAATGCCGGGCTGATCCTTCCCGCCACCCTCGCCCTGCGCCTTGGCCTGCCCCAACTCCTCCGGAAGCACCTCGACCTCGGCGGCGCGCCGGGCCGGGCGAACACCGGCGACAAGATGATGACCCTGGTGGCCTCCGCCCTAGCCGGCGGAGATTGCATCGACGACGCCGTTGTGCTGCGCGCCGGCGGGACCGCCCGCGTGCTCGGTTTCACGGCTAAGGCTCCCTCCACCCTGGGCACCTTCCTGCGCAGCTTCAGGTGGGGCCATGTCCGCCAACTGGACCGGGTGAGCCGCGAGTTGCTGGCCCGGGTCTGGAAGGCCGGTGCCGGACCCGGCGGCGCACCATTCACCATCGACCTTGATTCGACGATCTGCGAGACCTACGGACTGGCCAAGGAGGGCGCCCGCCACCACGGCTACACCGGTGCGCGGGGCTATCACCCGCTGCTGGCCGTCGCCGCCGGCACCGGCGACGTGCTGATGGCCCGCCTGCGCGAGGGCCGGGCCAACACCGCCCGCGGCGCTGCCCACTTCCTGCGTGAAACGGTGGGGCGGGTGCGCTACTGCGGAGCCAGGGGCCAACTCACGGTGCGGGCCGACAGCGGCTTCTATACCCACGCCGTGGTCGCCGTCTGCCGCCGGATGGATGTCCGCTTCTCCATCGCCATCCGCCAGCGCGCCCGCCTGCGGAATCTCATCGAGGCGATACCCGAAGATGCCTGGACGCCGATTCCTTACTGGATGGACGGCGCCGCCGATGTGGCCGAGACCACCTACACCCCGTTCCAGGCCGAGGCGGACGCCGCGCCGGTACGGCTCATCGTCCGGCGGGTGAAGCCGGCGCCCGGTTCTCAACTGGCTCTCTTCGCCACCTACAGCTATCACGGCTTCATCACCGACCGGGACGGGGAGACGCTGGAACTGGAGGCCGATCATCGCCGTCACGCCGAGATCGAGAATGCGATACGCGACCTCAAGTACGGCGTGGGGCTGAACCATCTCCCCTCGGGCCGCTTCGCCGCCAACGGCGCCTGGCTGGCGGTACAGGTGATGGCGCACAACCTGGCCCGCTGGACAGCCCGCATCGGCCTGGGTCAGCAGATCGTGACCACCAAGACCCTCAGACGACGGGTCTTTGCCTTGGCCGGACGGATCACCCGCTCGGCACGCCGATTGACCCTGCATCTTCCCCGGCGCTGGCCCTGGGAGGAGCAGTTCAGCCGCGCCCTGGCCCGACTGCGAGCCATTCCACTCCCAGCCTGACGGAGCCCGTCCGCCACTGACCCACCAGCCAACCCAACGTCCTGCAATCTCGCGTCAGCCCAGTCCGCGAGCGCCTCTTGCCGTGTCCTATCCCGCCATCTGGCTCGCCACAGCCACTGTAGGCCGCCATCGGTGCCCCCAAAAGCGCCTGCAGACCGCCCGCCAACCTCCCGTCTACCCAAATTCGAGCCCGGATCATCGCGCCTGTAACTCCCTCACCCCCTTCCGCTGTCCTCACGCCGTCCATCCCTGTCCATCGGTGGATTCGGGCTTAGTCGACGGCAGCCCCAGGGACAGGATCCTCGTCCTGAATGGCGCCAGCGGCGCAGTGATCACCCACTACGAGGCTCCAGGTGACAACACTAACGGCCTCGCCTTCCACAACGGCTCGCTCTACGCAGTGACGAACGAGCAGCACCCGCAGTTCGGCTTCCTCGCGGCGCGGCTGCATCGCATGACCACGTCCACCGGCGCGGTCACTATGGAGTACGACCTCCAGGCTCCATTTGGTGGCCTGGTATTCGAGCAGATCAATGGCCTTGCCAGCGACGGGAACTTCCTGTACGCCGGCGTGAGAGACGAGGCCAGGTGGTTCATCACAAACCCCAACGATCCGAACTCTCCGTCTGGCGACGTCTTCGGCTTCGGGCCGTTCTCCTCGACGTTCTACGTCGGATCGCTGGAGATCGTCAGTGGCCCTGGGATACCCACCAGACTGGCCTCCAGCGGGTTCTCCGACAGAGGCCAGGTCATCACGCGATTCGACCCGGCCGGCGGTGACCAGTTCGATCAGTTCTTGGTGGGCAATCTGTCCATCGAGGGGATGGCCCAGATAGGCACGAACCTCTACCTGGCGGACGGAAACGCCGAGGAGATCTTCGTAACCACGCTGCCGGACAACCAGCCGGAGACAACCATTGTCGGCGACTTTGACGCCACACTGAGCGCCACGACCGACTCGGGCCCTTATGACAGCGAGCCTGCCAGCTTCGAGGTCGTGAGGAATACCGACGTCCAGATAGATATGACGGACCCCGCGGAGGCCTTCGCAACAACTTCAGCTGTCATACCGATAAGAGGCCGAGTCAGCGACCCCGCCGTCGAGGAGGTAACCGTCGGCGTTATCCTGCCGGTAACCAACCTGTTCGAAGACGCCGTGCCGGACGGAGACTTGGCAGGGTCCGACGCCCTGTGGGACTCCAGCGGAGTACGCGGCCGCTGGCATATCGATTGCGACATAGGCTCCGGCCTGGCCGACGAGTCGCTGCCGTTCATAGCTGAAGGCAGGTCGCCCAGCTGCGGCTGGCGCTTTGGCGACCCCAGCCAATCCGGGTACGGCGAGGGCGAAAGGGCGGAAGGCTCGCTGCAGCTCGCGGATACGATCGTGGTGGGTCCGGGCACAAGGCTGAGATTCAATACCTGGTACGCGACCGAGCCTGTCTCCGACGCCGATATTAAGGTCGTCGAAGTGGCCGTGGTCACCACGGACGTCGACGGTAACGACGAAATAGGTGAATGGCAGGCAATAGTCCAGATTGTGGGGCCGGGCTTCCAAAACGCCCCAATACCAGAGGACGACGACGGAAATGCGCTCTTCGTGCCCCATCCCAACAGGTTCGTTCGTATAGAGATGGACCAACGGGCCATCGACTTCGTCGGCGGTGAGCCGAGGCCGCGCTTCCAGGGCATCGACGAACCACTCACCGGTCTGGGCCTGGGCGGCGGACGCACCCTGATACGATTCCGCTTCGACTCGCGGGACGGGATCGCCAACGGGGACCTGGGCTGGTACGTGGACGACATCGTGGTAGAGGGTGCCGGCTTCAAGGGCAAGACCACCGCCACAGTCGCCCTCGACCCGCCCATTATCGCAAACGGCACGACCTGGTACCGCAGCTTCGACACTACCTTCACGCTGGTGGAGGGCGAGAATGAGGTCATCACCGTTGGGCGACAGCCGTACCTGCCCGATCCCGCCGGACCGCGCCTCTTTGGCAGGGACAGCGTGACCGGCTTCCTGGACCTTACCGGGCCCGCCCTGGGCCTCTCCGGCATCGATCCCATAGTGGGTAACCCGGTCCAAGCGCTGCAAGGCACGATAGACGACATCAACCTGGCCTCCTTGGAGATCGTCCATGAGTTCTTCATAGCCCCAACGGTCACAAGCTCCAAGACGGTCTTCGCCATCACCAAGTTGCCTAGCGACGGGACCTTCTCGACCCCTGTGGGCCTGTTCGAGGGGGTGAACACCTTCGTGGCCACCGGCATCGACGGCTCCGGCAACGTGAGCAGCCTTACATTCGAGGCGACGCTGGACACAGCCGGGCCAAGCTTAACCGTGCAGTCGACTACATACCCATTGGGATTCAAGTCGGCCCGCGCCGGCGACCTGGTGGTCTTCAACGTCACCACGACGGACAACATCGGGGTCGAGCGCGTCCTCATAAAGCTGCCGGACGGCAGGGACGTAAAGATGCCGAAGCGCGACGAGATACCTCAAGCCGTTCTCAGCCAATGGCAGGCAACGGGCGACTACGTCTTCCCGCTGTTCGTACCGGCCGGAACGGCTCCAGGGGCAGTCGAGCTTCAGGTGACCGCCGTGGACGAGGCTGCCAACCAGTCTCAGGCAACTGCCCAAGCCGTCGTAGTCGCGACCCTGGAGGGCTTCAGCTTCAACTTGATGCCAGGCCAGAACCTGATCTCGTTGCCGCTCAAGCCTAGTAACGACGTCACGGCCATTCCCGACCTGCTTGGCAGCGACCTGCTCTCCAAGATCGAGGCCATCATGTACTACGACGCCAGCTCTACGGCATGGCGCATGTACGTACCCGATGCGACATCGTCGTCAGACCTGCTGACGATGGAGACGGGCAAGGGGTACTTCGTCAAGATGAAGGATGGAGTGCACGTTTTCGACGCGCCGCTTGGTGCGGGGCTGCCGCAAACGCCCAGGCCGATTGTATTCAGCTACGAGGGTGAGTTCCTGGCACCGGGTACCCTCCCACCCACCTACCCCGTGGAAGGCCCCGGCTGGAACCTGGTCGGTTTCCATTCCGAGAACGTCCTGCCGGTGACCACCGCGCTGCAGAGCCTGGAGTCCCCCGACAGGATCTGGGCATCGCTGCTCCAATACGACAACCTTATTGAGTTCACGTTCGGGGAAGAAGAGGAAGAGGACGCCATCGACATTGTCCTAGGCGCATTCAGACGAGTGCTCCCCACCGGCGACATGGTGCCGGGCAAGGGCTACTGGCTCTTCATGGTGCAAGACGGCGTAGTGGTGCCGTAGCCGGCGCGTGAGCGGTCAAGTCCCGACAAATCTTCGGGGGTTAAGCCATAGGCCTTCTCGCTTAGCCGAGAGGGCCTATGGCGAATGTTGCAGATAAAGTGTTGACCGCCCCTTCGAATCCACTGCTGAGAGGGCTCTGGTCAATTGAGGCTTAGATACCAAGTAATCGCGGCGGCATTCATTATGGCCGCCGCCGCCCTCTTCATCACGCCAGCGGCGGCCGTTCCCGGTCAGCCTCTAAGGCTCTACGGCACGGCAACCTCGCCCACTACGGACCCAGCAGTCGTCGCAACCATCCCCAGTGTTAGCTGCGTGGCGGCTGTACCGTCCAGTGGGGGACGGTACGGTGCTGTTCCGAACGTTATGGATGTGCCAGGAGACGACAACGACACGCCAGACAGCAAGGAAGGCGCCGTCGACGCAGACATAATCACTGTCTTCATCGACCCCGGCCAGGCTACGAGCACCTCGTTCCCGGCGGGCGGAGGCGCACGAGAGATTAACGTCACCGCATCCACCTCACAGTTCTTGACCATCGACCTGACGGCTGCGGCATCACTCAACGTGGTGACGGCAAGCGGAACGGTGAAGGACGGCACCGGTGCAGCGGTATCGGGCGCCGACGTGAACATTAAGTGGCAGGCGAGCGCCTCTGACTGCGGTACGGGCACGTCGGTTGGCACTGGCGCATTCTCGTTCAGCCGCGCTTACGGCGAGACGGGTTCCTTTACGGTTACCGCCGTCGCATACAAGTCCGGCTACGCGGCGGCGCTGGCGACCAAGAGCGTTACGATCACCATCGTGACGGTAACGCCAACACCCACGGCGGGACCAGGTTTCCCTGGGTTCCCGGGGTTCCCGCAGCCTAGCCCTACGCCCGTCCCACCGGGGGTGTTCTTCCCACCGATCCTCGGCACTCCAACGCCACTACCGACCGCCACCCCGATTCCGGCAGGCGACATCGTGGCCGGAGGCGCTGATTCAGGCGCGGCATTGATCGCAGCTGCCGCCGATAACATCACGTCCACGGCGTCCGTGTTGATCGAAGCCGTGGGCCTGAACAAGTCAGCGGCGGCGGCCGCCTTGTTGGCTGCGTTCGGCGAGAGCGCGAGCACGACCGCCGCGCTCATAAACGCCATAGCGCGACAAGATCCCGCCGCGGCGGCATCCCTCATTGCCGAGGCGGCCAGAATCGACTCCGCCGTGGCAGGATTGGCGCTGGCCGCCGCCGCCTTGGTTGATCCCGACGCCGTAGCGGGTCTCCTGGCCCAGACAACGGCGGAGGACGAAGACGTGATGGCAGACGTCTTCGGCCAATCGGCTCTCTCGGACCCAGGGGCTACGGGCGTGGCGCTTGCTCGAGCGAGCGCCTTGAACGCGGGCAAGATCGGGAGCCTGATTGCCAAGGCTGCCAGAGATAATCCCGTGGCGATCGGAGGAGCGCTAGTCGCCGCCGGCATCGAGGACCCGGACTCCACCGGAGGTGCTGTCGCTTTCGCGGCGGTCGTGGACCCGAATTCTACGGGACAAGCCCTGGCCGAGGGCGCAGCCCTCGACTCGGAGTCCATCGGGAACGTGCTAGGCAAGTCCTCAGCGGACAACCCGAACGCTACGGGCAATGCCTTGATAGCGGGGGTCCAGAGAAAAGCGGGCGCTATCGGAGACTCTCTCAAAGTCGCTGGAAGGGGAAGGCCGGGAGACGTCGGCCTCGCTCTAGCCGCCGGCCCAGCCCAAGACCGCATCGCGCTATCCCTGTTAGGCGCCACTTTGCCGGTTGCGCCGTGGGTGCCGGAGAATGCGCCAGCCGTTGGACCCGATCCTAATCAGCCGGGCAAGCAGTGGGCCGACGTGGGTTCTCCCGCGCCTATTGAAAACATCTTGGCCCAATTCGAAAGAGATATTCCTCAGGCGCTATTGACCATTGAAGATTTGATCGACCCGCCCGGTCCGTTGCCGTCGAACCTGAAGCTTAACGCCGTGATGAGCATCGAGCCCCAGGGATTCAATAGCGCCGACTTCACCTCGGCCCACACCACGATGTTCGTCGAGAAGAGCTGGCTGAACGCCAACCAGGTGCATGAGTGGTCGGTGTCGTTCCAGCGCTTCGACACCGAAAAGTCCACTTGGAAGCCAACGCTGGCCAAGCGGGTGCGGGAGGACACGACCAGAGTCTACTTTAGCGTCACGATCCCGGGGTTCTCCATCTGGGCCATTACGGGCAGTACGGAAGTACCCTCAGTGGACCTGCTTGTGGACAACTTGATTATCGTTCCGGCTGCTCCCAGACAGGGACAGCTTGTGTCCATCCAGGTCCAGGCGGCCAACCTGACCAACGAGCCAATCGAAAAGAGTCTGAGTGTTTGGTTGAACTCTCAGGTGGCCGAAACGATCATCGTGTCTCTCGAGGCCGGTCAGTCCAAGACCGCCGTCTTCAGGCTAACACCTGCCGCGGGCTCCTACAGCGTGCGCGTGGACCGGCTGCTGGCGACCTTCGATGTCGGGCAGCCCCTGCCTACGGTTACGCCGACTCCCACGCCCACAATTACGCCGACTCCGACGAACACTCCCACTTCAACGGCCACGCCCACCATCACGCCGACTCCACCGACGCCTCCGCCGCCGCCAACACCGCGGCCGCCGGTTACCGTGATCCCTCCTACGGTAACCCGCACACCGACGCCAACGGCCACCGCTCCACCGCCGCCGCCGACCCCGAGGCCGCCGGCTACCCCGCGCCCGGAGGACACGCCAAGGCCGGAGGACACGCCGACACCGGTACCCACCGAGATAATTGATACCCCTACGCCTACTCCTACCGCTGAGCCTCCCGTCGAAGAGGCACCGACGGCGGAGCGGGAAAAGGGCCCCGGACGGTTGATCGGCATGCTTCTTGGGTTCCTGGGAGCGCTGGCCGTTATAGCCGTGGCGGGGGCCTCATATCTGAAGGGCAGAGGCACGCCACCGTCGCCAAGGTCGCCGGTCGAGCCCGAGCCAGATGAGGCCGACGGGGAGGAAGAGCCCGAGGATGAGGCGCCTTCGACTGACGAGCCTGCGTCGGAAGAAGGACCCGAGGCCGGCGAGCTTCCAACGGAAGACACGGCCGCGGAGGCAGAGGAGCCTGGGTCCGGGCCGACGCCTGCCGAAGAGGAGCCCTCAGACGAGGAGCAACCGCAGGCAGAGGACGATACCGCTAACGCCGAAGAGCCCGATACTGGCGCCACCGACCGAGGTCCGGATGAAACCCGCGGGCCACGCGCGACCTAGACACAGGCGTTTGATCTAAGACCAACAGCCACGCGCCCCTCTCTCTCAGTCGCACTCCCCCGGAGGCCCGAGCCTTCCTCTCAACGTCTTCGTTATGTGGGGACGGGCGCTTTCTATATGTTTGCGGGCGTAGTGCCTCACAGCGGCTTAACGAAGCCGCGCAGAGACATGTGCCTACGTTTGACACCCTGAGACAGCGCGGAATATAATCGCTGATAACCCTGCCCGTTGGGAGGGATGGCGTACGCATGTCTTCAGCGCGCACTGAAGTCGGCGGAGGCCCGCTCTGCGCGGTCTGGGCGTAAGGAGGAGTCTCGGGTGACGGTTCCCACCGATGAAGTGGTCCTTATTATAGAGGGGGGAGCGGATAGCGAGACCATACCGCTTCAGGGGCGCTCCATCACGATGGGCCGCCAATCGTCTAATGACGTGGTAGTGGCTGAGCCTGGGGTCTCGCGGAAGCATGCCGAGCTAGCGGACTCACAAGGCATGTTTGTCATAAGGGACCTGAAGAGCACCAATGGGACATTCGTAAACAGCAAGAAGATAGACGAGGGCGACTACCATCTGCAGGACGGCGATAGCATACGGCTTGGGGCAAGTAAGGTCACTTACACTTTCCACAACCCGATGGCGAGCACTCTGGCTATCACTTTAGAACAACCGGCGATAGGGGATGCTGAACAGCCCATCGGTGAGCGCGAATCGCCCGCCACCATGATCACGGAATTACCTGCGTTAGGAGAGACGGAGAACCAAGAGCAGGAGACCTACGAGGGTGCCGTGAGGCTGAGCGTTCGAGCAGATGGGAACGTCGGACTCGTGGTAAGCTTCGTGCAAAAGCTCCAGCAGAACTCCGAATTCAGGCTACACCGGATGGCCAACAATCGCGACGGCTCTACAGATGTCTGGCTGGCCCTCAGGCAACCCATCCCCCTTCGAGGGATACTTGGCGAGATGGCGGGCGTGTCAGAGATTAAACCGTCGAAAGGTGATGGTCCAGCGCCGGGCAGCGATGAGAATCCTCTTTCGGTGCTGCTCGGCGGAGGCGACGACCCATCCGGCGATACCGCCCAGTTGGTCCCGTGCGTGAGCTGCAAGGAGCCGCTCCCGCCCGGGACACCCGTTTGTCCCAGCTGCGGTAAGACGCAGGCCTAAACCGCTTCTGATCTGGCTCTCATTGCCGGACTCCCCCCGATTCCCTCCCTGCAGTCGACTTCGGCTTCCCTCGTAGGGCACCCAAGCGTCTACGTGCGTCAAGTCGCGCCTTCGCCCCCCTCTACACCGTCAAAGCCACCGCTCATCCTCAAGCGCCACGAGTACCCCGTCCAGCACCATGGCAGGTACTTGACACCGTATCAAGCCCTCGTGACAATGGACTTAGAGAGCACTCCTATGTGAGAAGCGCCTTATCTCGCGGTCGCCACCGTATCATGCGCTCCATCCCTCAAACCCGCGGAGGTTAGAGCGCCGAACGCCCGGCGACAAGAACGTCTACCTCCAAAACGGCGGCCGCCGTTTTGCCGAATGAAATGCGAGCCTGTGGAAAGACCAAACATTGAAAGGCATCAAGCCTAGGTACATCATCGGCCTTACGCGCCGGCTAATCGGCGTGGACCGGCCCTGGCTACGGCTGGTGGTGGACCGCCGGGCCGCGCTACTCATCGAGACCATGGTCGCCGCATCGATAATGACGACCCTCTCAATCGTCACGCTGGCCGGTCTTTCGACCACGCAGACGGCTCGTGTGATTGTCGAGTCACAGGCTGAAACAGAATTCCTGGCTCGAAACCAGATGGAGGCCATATTCCAGCGCGCCTTCAAGGCGCCTTCGCTGACCAGCACCGTCTCTTACACCTCGGTCACGAATACGAAGTCAGGGTACACCGTAACCAACACGGTGCAGCCAATAACAGCCGCAAGCACGGACGCGAAAATCTCGAAGATAGTCGTGACTATCGCCAGGGACGGAGTGACGTTGCTGGAGCTGGAGACTATCAGGGCGAACGATTAGGACATGTTACCCCGCCGATTGAAGATCGCCATAAGGCAAACACTCACAGACCCAGCGGCATTCACCTTGATGGAGATGGTAGTCGCCGCATTCCTAATGGCGGTGATTATGTCGATGCTGACCCCCGCGACCTTTCAAATCCTGGCGCTTCAACGCAACTGGCGGGACGATATGGTCGCCACCAAGGAGCTCAGGAACGGCGGCGCCTGGTTCGCGCGCGACGCGCTCAACACCATGACGAGCACCCTAACTGACCTTGAGCCGGCAACGAGCACGGTCACTCTGTACTGGAGAAGTGTCCTTGGGGGGTCTCAGGAGGTCACTTATAGCCTTACGGGCACCAAACCGTACAAATTGCAGCGGGAGATCAATGGAGTCTCACATCCGGTGGCGAAACACGTAGAGTCGGTCAGTTTCAAGCGCGCCGGTAAGGTAATAACGTTCTCGCTGGAGGTCAACGCCTCCGAGGACAAGACCATAACCACCACGCTCAACACCTTCATGAGGAATATGAAATGAGAGTGCGGCCCTTACGCACCCAGCGCGGCCAGGCCATGGTGGCGGTCTTGGCGTTCATGGTGCTCTCGGTGCCGTTCGTAACCTCCGCGCTGGCGTTCAGCAGCGCTCTTGCAGTCGACTCGAGGATCAAGATCGATCTGCTTAAGAGCCAGTACTCCGCGCTCGGCGCACAGCAGTTTATACGCCACATGCTGGTGGGCGCGCCGGGCGCAACTACGACTGTGATCACCATCAACAACACCACGGTGACCAGCACGGTGGTCAAGCTGCTTCCTCCTCCGGGTACCGTGCCATTCATCTCGCCCAAAGGCCGGCTGCTGGCATCCAAAACGGTGACCCCGACCTCGGCGGGTACCAGTACTGCTGTGACCTACACCATCACAGTGCTGAACACCAAGGACGCCACGCTGGAACTGACGAAGATCGTCGACACCCTCCCAGACGGCTTCACGTACGTCTCCAGCACGTCCGTCCTCAAGGACAAGGACGGCGCCACCGTCAGCACAGCCGAGCCTTCCGTCAAGGCCACTGTGGACGACCAGGACCTGACGTGGACGGTACCGGCAAATACCGTACTACTACCCGGTGAGACCATGACTCTTGCCTTCCAGGCCACCACGGCCACGACCGCCGGCGTCTACTGCAATGAGACCTACCTCGAGCCCGGCGGTTGGGGGGTGAGCACCGGTAAGACGGCCAAGGTCACTGTGGGTTCGCCAACCGACCTATTGTGCAAGGGCCTGAACGTTTCGGTCTCCAAGACAGTCACACCGTCGGTCCAGACCGGTAATACCACGACCACCTACACGTACATTATCGAGCTTGTTAACGAAGGGACCGAGGCAGTGGACGTAACGGAGATCAGGGACGACCTCGAGAGCGGCTTCACCTACGTGCCCCTCTCCGTTTCCAGCTCACCGTCATCGTTCGCCTCTGCGATCTCAGCGATATCGGGGGGCGGTGAGCCTACTATAGATAGCAGCAGCAACGAGCTCACGTGGACATTCGCCACCAGCACGAAACTGGCTACGAGCACGACCTGGCGCCTGCAGTTCGAGGCCAAAGGCACGCTGGACTTCGGCTACTACGCCAACACTACCGAGGTCGAACTTGCGAGGATACAGTGGCTTGGCAACGCAATCGCCACAGCGTGCCTCACTAGCGAGGGATCTGCGGAGCTCACAATCTCGAATAACGACACAGTCGACTGCAATGTGTGGTCTCAAAACAGCGGAGTAGAAATAGGTAAGACCGGCACTGTCGTCGGCCACGTGATAAGCCAGGACGGTGAAGTCGAAGTCAAGCAGAATGGGACAGTGGAGGGCAATGTTTTTGCGTCCGGTGAGATCAACGTGCGTCAAGATGCCACTATCAAGGGCCACGTTATCAGTGGCGCAGACGTCTCGTTGGGGCAAGGGGCCGTAGTTGAAGGCGACGTGTGGACCACGGGCGATGTTTTCATGTCTCAAAGCTCCTTAGCCCGAATCCACCGAAGGACACCGATGGACGGCGTGAGGAAAGCGGAAGGGGGGGTGAGGGAGCTACAGGGGAAATAGCCTGGGTTCCATTTGGGGTAGGGAGGTCGGCGGACGGTCTTCATCGCCGCACAGGGGCCCCTATGGCCGTCTGCGGGAGCTGCGATGCGGGGGATGGCGAGAGAATACGCAGCAGGGAACTCTCTCGGACCGGGCTGGCGCGAGTCTGCGGGGATCTTCGGTTGTCCGGTGGGTGGGTCGCCGACGGTGCCGTCAGGCCGGGAGTGGAATGGCTCGCAGCCGGGCCAAGGCGCGGCTGAACTTCTCAGCCCAAGGCCAGCGATCCGGAAGATGCAGGGTCAACCGGCGTGCCGAGCGGGTGAGCCGTCCGGCTAGGGAGAAGAACCGCCGCCGGAGGGTCTTGGTGGTGGCTATCCGCTCTCCCAGACCGATCCGCGCCGTCCAGCGGGCCAGGTTGTGGGCCATCGTCTGGACGGCCAGCCAGGCGCCGTTGGCGGCGAAGCGGCCCGAGGGGAGATGGTTCAGCCCGACGCCGTACTTGAGGTCGCGTATGGCATTCTCGATCTCGGCGTGGCGGCGATGGTCAGCCTCCAGTTCGAGCAACTCCCCGTCCCGGTCGGTGATGAAGCCGTGATAACTGTATTTGGCGAAGAGGGCCAGTTGGGAACCGGGCGTCGGCTTCACCCGCCGGACGATGAGCCGTACCGGCGCGGCGTCTGCCTCGGCCTGGAAGGGGGTGCAGGTGATCTCGGCCACATCGGCGGCACCGTCCATCCAGTAAGGAATCGGCGTCCAGGCATCTTCGGGTATCGCCTCGATGAGATTGTGCAGGCTTTTGTGCTGGCGGATGGTGATGGAGTAGCGGACATTGATCCGGCGGCAGACGGCGACCACGGCGTGGGTATAGAAGCCGCTGTCGGCACGCATGGTGAGCTGCCCGCTGGCCCCGCCGTAGCGAACCCGGCTCACCGTTTCACGCAGGAAGTGGGCGGCGCCGCGAGCGGTGTTGGCCCGGCCCTCGCGCAGCCGGGCCATCAGCACGTCGCCTGTGCCGGCGGCGACGGCCAACAGCGGGTGATAGCCCCGCTTGCCGGTATAGCCGTGGTGGCGTGCGCCCTCCTTGGCCAGTCCGTAGGTCTCGCAGATGGTGGAGTCCAGGTCAATGGTCAGGGGCCCGTCGCCGGGTCCCGCCCCGGCCTGCCAAGCCCGGGCCAGCAACTCGCGGCTCACCCGGTCGAGTTGACGGACGTGGCCCCACCGGAAGCTGCGCAGGAAGGTGCCCAGGGTGGATGGCGCCTTCACCGTGCCGCCCAGGGTGCTGGCCGTCCCCCCGGTGCGCAACACATCGGCGTCGTCAATGCAGTCGCCCCCAGCCAGCGCAGACGCCACCAGCGTCATCATCTTGTCGCTCGTGTTCGCCCGCCCCGGGGCATCGCCCAGGTCGAGGCGCTGCCGGACGAGTTCGGGCAGGCCGAGGTGCCGCGCCAGGGTGGCCGGAAGGAGCAGCCCGGCATTGGCCACCAAGCGGCGGTCGTCGAAGGTGATTTGGATTCGGTCGGGGTGGTTGCGTGGCAGCATCTATTGGGTGCTCCTTTTCCAGGGTCTGTTTTTTGCTACAAAACCATTATCCCAGAAGCACAGGAGCACCTTCTTGCTGCTTCAGGACGCTAACCCGACGCCCTCCTTCGGTGGATTCGGGCTTAGTAAAAGGCAATGTAACAGCAGGCGGCATCGTCTCTTTGACCCAGACTGCGATCGTCGAGGGCAGCGTTTCGGCCGGCGGTGACGTGACTCTGTCGCAAGGTAGCCAGGTCAACGGTACTATTCTGGTCAGCGGTGGGGACATCACGCTAAGCCAGTCCTCCAGCATTATCGGCAACATCATTGGGGCGGGCACCGTCACCTTCAGCCAGGGGTCAACGTCCACGGGCTCCGTTTCGGCGGGATCGACCTCTTTGCCACCGACCCCCCACGTTCCTCCCCTCTTTCTTGCGACCACGGGGCCGACGGCCATCATTACCGTAGCCGACGTCTACAGGATCACCGTCAACGATGGGTATCAGACCTACGAGTGCGACGTGTGGCTGACGTCTGATATCGACGTTGGGAATTTCCTGGACGGCTGCGGCGGCTCTACCCTCCCGACGACCGGGTCGGCGCCAACGGTCTCCATTCTAAGCCCTGCCGCGGCAGCTACGCTGGTCGGCACGACCACGGTCCAGGTGGGCGCCACCGACCCTCAGGATGCACCCGGCACACTGACGGTGGAGTTGTCGATCGACGGTGGCGCCTTCACCACCATGACCTACAACGCAACCACATCCGTCTACGAGGGGACCTGGGACACTACCGCCGAGGCCGACGGGTCCCACACACTCGACGCCCGGGCCACGGACAGCCTCGGTATCAAGACCGACGCAGCCCTCGTACCCGTCACTGTGGACAACATCGTGGAGGAACCAACAGCGGCTATTTCAAACCCCATCGATGGGTCCACGGTCACCAGCACGATCACGGTCCAGGTCAATGCGACCGACGTGCAGGATGCAACCGGAAACCTGACCGTCCAGGTCTCGATCGACGGGGGCTCTTTCGTAACTACGACCTACAACACGACGACCCAGAGGTACGAGTACTCCTGGGACACAACGGGCGTCTCCGACGGCAACCATACGATCGACGCCCGGGCAACCGACAGCTCCGCCAACACCACAAACGCCACCCGCGTATCCGTGAGCGTGGACAACGTGGATGGACCCCCTACTGCATCCATATCGAGCCCTCTCAGCGGTGCCACAGTGTCGGGCACCACCACCGTCCGGGTGACGGCTACGGACCAGGAGGACACCGTAGGTACGCTGACGGTTCAGGTGTCATTCGATAGCGGCGCCTATGCGTCGTCCACCACCTATGACTCGGGCAGCGCCACCTATCAGCTAACGTGGAACACGACCAGTGTGTCCGACGGGACTCACACCATAGGCGCCCGGGCCATCGACAACGGCGGTAAGACAACGACGTCAACATCCACCTCCGTGACCGTCAATAACGCGGGGGCCACGTCCACTACGTCAACGCTTGGCGGGTTCACCTGGTTCACAAACGCCATCGACGTCAGCACCTCTACGACCAGCACGTGGGTGACCCTCGACCTTTCAGCCCACGTTGGGGCTTCCACGACCGGAGTCGTGATGGAGATTGTTCACACGGCCGCCAGCATCGGCGACATCGGAGTGGTGCGCGGGACTGAAGACACCCGGGACTATATGTCCACCTCCACATATGAGGAGATAGAGTCCAAGACGCACCGGTGGCAGATCGTCAAGGTGGACAGCAGCCTGCGAATCCAGGGGTACATCTCTAGCGGCGACATAGACTTCAAGCTTCTCGGCTACACCACGGGGCTGGACCCCGTGTACTTTACGACGCCGCCCGACATCACGCCCACGACAACGGCCGTTTGGACTGCGGTCGACGTGTCAAGCTACGTGGACACTGACGCCGACGGGGTGATTCTTCTTATCGACTCGGTCACCTCCACCGACCAGGACTACGGCGTAAGGGAGAGTGGCAGCACCTACTCCACGACGAACCGAGAGCTGGAGGAGTATGGCAACAGCATGTACCTGGTGGGTATCGACGCCTCCGATCGGTTCGAGGTGTACCTCGCCAGCACTTTCGTCCAGGTGTATCTGGTGGGGCAGACCAAGGGATCCGTGGTCTACTACAAGGAGGACGTTGCGGTGACAGACCCCATCACGGGCTCCTACCAAACACTGGATTTGGATAACTTCGCAACTACCACCAACGCCAACGGGCTCGTCTTCTACGCATCAATGGGGACCGCGGTAGGCGACGCCAAGCTCAACTTCCGCCACGGCGACTCGACGGACGATTGGAACGGCGACATCGGCGCCGGCACGCACCTCCAAGCGATGATGGGCATCAAGAGCAACGGGACATGGGACGAACACATGGCCTCGACGCAGTCCGACGTCTACATCGCGGCCTACACCAAGCCACCGTGATGAGGCAGGACCCACGCCCCGCCTAGGATTCGCCTAGGCTCGTCTCTAGGACCTCTTGCGCCCGCTCCAGCTGGTCTTCGTCCACCATCAAACCGGTCGGAAAAGGGGATACGCCAAGGAAGGACGTGGTGTCGCCGGGGCGAAGCCGGGCGCGAATGCCCTGGTCGACGAGCACGTCACGCCACATCTCCGCGGTCAGCTGATCGGGCGCGGTAGTCAGGTCGACCCACTTCACCGAGGCTACTACCCGCCAAGCCCGGTGCGTCGTCGGGCATGTTTCATGCCTCCGCAACCAGGACGTGCCCGCTCGAGCTCAGGATCTCCTTGAGGCCTTCTTCCAGCGGCGGGCATACTTTGACGCGGACCAGCGGCCAGTCAAGGGTCACAATCTGCCCGTTCGAGGCTATTTCCAACCTCACGTTGTCTTCACCTCTGAATTCGAGGAGGAGGCGTTTGAGATCATCGAGCAGAAGTGCGTCGCGCCCACTTTCGGCAGATTCGTTAATCCTCAAGGTCAGAAGGCGGGGCGGGCCGGTACCCGAAGCGGTCGGCGGGGCGGGTTCGTGGGTTATGGCGCCGTTTGCGGTCGGAGGACGGTACGCTTGCTCTTCTTCGACTGCCGTCTCGGTGGCTTGGGCGGTCTCAGTGTCGGGCCGGAACTCACTGGCGCTAATACAGGAGATGCTAACGCGATCGTCGCGGGCCCTGACCGTTCCGAGGACCGTTAGCAGAGAGCCCGTCTCCCACAACCCCGCGGTCTGCGCCAGCACGTTATCCCAGACGAATACCTCGATCTCGCCGTCGAAGAGCGCGAAACGGACGATCATGTAGCGCTTGGACTCCTTGGTGGTCCGCTCCATCGCGGAGGCCACCTGGCCTCTGAGCTCTATTCTCTTTCCGGCCATATCCACGCCGACCTGGCTTCGCGCCATGACGGCTTGATCGTCTCCGTCCTGGGGCGCCATGGTGAGCAGCGCGTTGCCGGAGAACGAGACGCCAAGCACCTCTATCTCCCACGCTTGGACCTCGCGCTCGGTCGCTTTGGACTCGGGTAAGTCGATATGGGCCAACGGCACCGGAACGCTTTCACCGAAGAGGTCGAACATCGATGCCTGGTTCGAGTCGCTAAGCCTTGCCTCGCTTTGCGCGAGCGACAGAATTCGGTCTACCACGTCTAGCAACGCGCCGCGGTTGCCGAACTCGTCCAGTGCGCCTGCCTTGATCAGGCTCTCCAGAGATTTGCGGTTCATGGCGCTCAGGTCGGCTTTGCGGCACATGTCTTCGATGCTGGTAAACGCGCCGGCTTTCCCCCGCGATTCGATCACCGGGGCAACTGCCGTCCGTCCGACGTTCTTGATGGATGCAAGTCCCACCCTGACCGCACGCTTGTCGTCGGCCGTCGGCTCGATCGAGAATTCCGTCTGACTCTTGCTAATGTCTGGCTTGAGCACCGGGATTCTGAGACGCCTGCACTCGGCGACGGTGGCGGCGACCTTTTCGGTGTTCTCAGCGTACGCGTTCAATACGCAAACGATGTACTCTTCCGGGTAATTCGCTTTGAGATAGGCGGTCCAGTATGAGATAAGCGCGTAGCTGACCGCATGGGCCTTCGGAAATCCGTATCCGGCGAACGGCTCGATCAGTCCGAAGACTTGCTCGACCAACTCCTTGTCGTAGCCCTGGGCCAGTCCGCCCTTGACGAACTTGTCCCGCTCCTGGGACATAATCTCCGGGACCTTCTTCCCCATTGCCTTTCTGAAGATGTCGGCCTCACCGAGAGAGTACCCGGCAAACGCCTGCGCGATGAAGAAGACCTGATCCTGGTAGACGATCACGCCATAGGTCTCTTCGAGTATGTCCCGAAGGCTTTCGTGAAGGAACTTGGGGGCGACGCGGCCGTGCTTTGCTTCGATAAAGGTCGTGATGTGCTCCATCGGACCGGGCCGATACAGCGCGATCATGGACGCTACGTCCATCAAAGAGGACGGCTTGAGGTTTTGGATGTGGCTGGTCATCCCGCTGCCCTCGAGTTGAAATACCCCGGCGGTCTCACCGCGGGAAAGGAGCCCGAACGTCTTTGCGTCGTCCAGCGGAATGTCTTTCAGCTCGATCCGAGACCCAGTGGTGGCCTCGATGAGGTCCCGCCCCTTGGCCAGAATCGTGAGGTTCACGAGTCCCAGCAGGTCCATCTTCAGGAGTCCCAGGGCCGCGATGGGCTCCATCGCGTATTGCGTCATCGAGATGCTATCGTCATCTCCTCCGGTCGGTTTCTGCAGCGGGACGTAAGTGTCGAGGGGGTCCTTTGAAATGACGACTCCCGCCGCGTGTGTGCTCGCGTGACGTGTAATCCCCTCCAGCTTCCGGGCGGTGTCTATTAGCCGTTTCACTCCTTCGTCAGCCCCGTAAACCTCTTGCAGCTCGTGGCTCATCTCCAACGACTCGTCCAACGTGATCTTCAGCCGATTCGGTATGAGCTTTGCAATGCGGTCGACCTCCGCGTAAGGCATCGCGAGGGCTCGTCCGACGTCGCGAATGGATGCCTTAGCACCCAGGGTCCCAAAGGTGATTATCTGCGCTACATTGTCGCTGCCGTACCTGGAAACCACATAGTGGAGGACTTCGTCCCTCCGGTCGTCCTGGAAGTCCATGTCGATGTCGGGCATCTCCTTGCGCTCGACGTTGAGGAATCTCTCGAAAACGATGCCGTAATCCAGCGGATTGGCATCGGTCACCCCGAGCGAATACAGAACGAGGCTCCCTGCGGCGCTCCCCCGTACGGCGAGATATATGTCATTCTCCCTGGCATAGCGGGCGATGTCCCATACGACGAGGAAGTAGTTCGAGTACTGCGTCTGCCTGATCACGTCCAGCTCGTAGTCGAGCCGCTCGCGCTCCTTGCTCCCCGCGTCGCCGATACGCCTGCTCAACCCCTCCTGGCTGAGCTGATTGAGGTACGCATCCGCGGTGAGCCCACCAGGTACGTCATACTCAGGTAGCAGAAGGCGGTCGAAGTCCAGCTCCAGGTTGCACATATCGGCGATCCGCCGGGTATTGGCGATCGCCTCCGGCGTCTCGGCGAAGAGCGCGGACATCTCGTCGGCGCTCTTCAGGTAGTATGAGTCGTCCCCCATTTTGAGACGCCGCTCGTCCTCGACGTTTGTGTTCGTGTGGATGCAGATGAGGATATCCTGGACGGGCGCGTCCTCTTTCTCGACGTAGTGCGAGTCGTTGGTGGCGACTATGTCGATCCCGAGGTCGCCGTGTAGCTCCACCAGCCCGCGATTGATTGCCGGCAGGTCGGCTACACCGTCGTGATTCATCATCTCCAGGTAGTAGTCCCCGAACACATCGCGGTACCAGTTGGCCGCGGTCGCTGCCTCTTCCATTCGGCCCTGTGATATAAGTTTGGGGACCTCTCCGCTCGGGCATCCCGAAAGCACTACCAGTCCCTCGTGATGACGCTGTAAGAGCTCCTTGTCCACCCTGGGCTTGTAGTAAAAGCCCTCGAGGTGCGACCTGGTGACGAGCTTGACCAGATTTCGGTACCCCACAGCGTCCTTTGCCAGAACGGTGAGATGAAATGGGGACTTGTCCTGTGGGTCTCTGTCCAGCCTGCTGCCAGGGGCGACGTACATCTCACAACCGATTATGGGCTTGACGCCGGCACTCCGGGCAATGCGATAGAAATCGATGGCGCCGTAGAGGCCGCCATGATCGGTGATGGCCAGGCTATCCATACCGTGACTCTTCGCCTTCTGCACTAATGGCTCGAGCCGGCTGAGCCCGTCGAGCATGAAGCTGTACTCAGTATGAACGTGGAGATGCGTGAACAACTGGGCCTCCGGGAAGAATACTTAGACGGTCTGGACCTACGGAAACGTCACGAAGAACACTCGCCAGCTAGCGCCAATTCCGCAGCCCCAGCAGCGGGGCTGTAAAGCGCAACATAGGAGTCAGCTCATAGCGGGGGACACCATATCTGGTGGCCGGGCAACAGGCTGAGGGGCGACGCTCGGCGCCATTATATCAGGGCACACAGCCCGGGATTTCAAGGGTTCGCGCGCGGGTTTGGGCGCAGTTTTAGCGGGACTTGCGACGCGCCGATACGAACAAAAGAAACGGCGGCTCCTGAAGGCCCGGAGCCGCCGTTTTTTCGTCGCGTGGAAGAGGACTAGTAGTCCATCGGGGGCGCAGGGGGTCCCGCCGGCGTGTCCTCCTTGATGTCAGTGATGAGCGCTTCCGTCGTTAGCACCATGGCCGCTACGCTGGCGGCGTTCTCGACGGCTGCCCGCGTCACCTTGGTAGGGTCCATGATCCCGCGCTCGAGCAGGTTCGTGAACTCCCCCACGTCGGCATCGTAGCCCCAGTCGCCTTCTCCCTCTTCGCTCTTCGACAGGATGACGTCTCCGGCGAAACCGGAGTTCGAGGCGATGAGCTTCAAGGGCTTCGACAAAGCCGTCTTGAGAATGTTGATGCCGGTCTCCTCATCCCCAGAGAGCCCGTTCTTGTCCAGGGCGGCCTTGGAGCGTATAAGGGCCAGTCCGCCACCCGGGACGATGCCCTCCTCAACCGCGGCCCGCGTTGCGGAGAGGGCGTCCTCCATCCGCTGCTTCTTCTCCTTCAGCTCGACCTCGGTGGCAGCGCCAACCTTGATAATCGCCACTCCACCGGAGAGCTTGGCCAGACGCTCTTGAAGCTTCTCACGGTCGTAGTCCGAGGTCGTCTCTTCGACCTGGGCCTTTATCTGGTTGATGCGACCCTGGATAGCGTCTTCGGCGCCTCGTCCCTCGACGAAAGTGGTGTCGTCTTTGGTCGCCACTATGCGCCGGGCCCTTCCCAGATCCTCCACCGTTACCGACTCGAGCTTGCGCCCGATCTCTTCGCTAATTACGTTGGCGCCGGTGAGGATGGCCATGTCTTGCAACATCTCTTTGCGCCGGTCGCCAAACCCTGGCGCCTTCACGCCGAGGACGTTAAGCGTTCCGCGCAGTTTGTTTACGACCAGCGTGGCCAGGGCCTCGCCCTCTATATCTTCGGCAATCAGCACGACGTTCTTACCGATCTGGAGAATCTTCTCCAGGGCCGGAAGCAGGTCTGCAACGGCCGAGACCTTCTTGTCGGTGATCAGGATGTACGGGTCTTCTATGTCCGACTCCATGCGCTCCTGATTGGTGACGAAATACGGGGAGATGTAACCGCGGTCGATCTGCATCCCCTCCACGTACTCTTGCTCATAGCTGATGCCCTTGGACTCTTCGACCGTGATAACGCCGTCCTTGCCGACCTTCTCCATCACCTCGGCGATTAGAGCCCCCATCACATCGTCATGGGCCGAAAGGGATGCTACCTGGGCGATCTGCGTCTTGCCCTCCACCGGGGTGGACATCTCTTCGAGGCTCTCCTTTAGGGCCAGGACACCCTTTTCGATCCCGCGCTTGAGGGCCATGGGGTTAGCGCCGGCCGCGATGTTCTTGAAACCCTCGTGAATGATCGCCTGGGCCAGAACAGCGGCGGTAGTCGTACCGTCGCCCGCGGCGTCGTTGGTCTTGCTCGAGGCTTCCTTGACCAGCTGGGCGCCCATGTTTTCGAAGGGCTCTTCCAACTCGATCTCTTTCGCGATGGTAACGCCGTCACTGCATACCTGCGGCGGCCCGAACTTCTTGTCTAAGACTACGTTTCGGCCCTTTGGCCCCAGAGTCACGGCCATCGTGTCGACGAGAGTGTCGAGCCCACGCTTCATGGCCGCGCGTCCTTCTTCGCTAAAAGTCAGCTGCTTTGCCATCTACCGTCCTCCTTGGTCTTGCTTACCTTCGCCTGTGCTTGATGTTTTGGCCTGGACAACCAGACCATGTGCGTCTTCGTTGAGTTACCGTTACTTCTTGAACAGGACGTCGTCCTCGCGCAGCACGACGTATTCCGTGTCACCCTCTTTGTACTCCGTGCCCGAGTACTTCGAATAGACGATGGAGTCGCCCACTTCGACCTCCATGGGGACCCGCTGGCCCTCATCGGTCAACTTGCCGGGGCCTACCGCTACCACGGTCCCCGACTGAGGCTTCTCCTTGGCCGTGTCGGGGATATAGATGCCCCCCGTGCTCTTCTCAGCTTCATCCTCAGACGGCTCCACCACGATTCGATTTCCAATCGGCTTGAACGCGACTTTCGTCTTTGTGGCCATCCTGGCGCTCCTCCTTAAGCATTGGCTCCGGACCCAATCATTTTAGCCGCGCGAACGCGGCATCCAGACCGAGTCAAGAAACTCTTCTCACCACGCGTTAGCAGTCAACGCGATCGACTGCTAATTATATTAGTTGTACGACGAAACCGTTGTCAACAATTGTTTGGCAGTCCATGGACAGGACTGCCAGCGCGTCCGCCATATGTGTGCAGAAATCGAGTCCGGCTTGCGCTTTCACGGCGGATCGAGATTAGTTTGAGCGCCATTGGCCACCCCGCGTGAGTCGCGCCTTGATATCCAGTCATAGGTCGGAATAGTATGTGACTATCTACAGTCAATATGGCTAGAGGTGCGACCTGATGGCGCAAGACAGTTTGCTGCCGGCCACCATCAAGCCCATGGCGGCGCGGCTCAAGCGCAGGCCGTTCGATTCGCCCGATCACATCTTCGAGCTCAAATGGGACGGTTTCAGGGCACTCGCCTTCGTCGAGGGTGGCGAGCTTCGGCTGCAGAGCCGGAACCTCCTCAACATCACGTCCAGATTCCCCGAGGTGACCAGCCTGCCCGATTTCGTTAAGGCAGACAACACGGTGCTCGACGGTGAGCTGGTGTGCTTCGACGAAGAGGGACATCCCAGCTTCGTGAGAATGCAGCAGCGCTTTCAGGCCCAAGCCGGCGGAAGCGCGGCCCCGGACCCTCCAGCTTACTACGTCGCCTTTGACCTGCTCTACTTGGACGGCGAGTCCGTCATGGAAGAGCCGCTGGCGAACAGAAAAGAGCTGCTGAGCAACGTGATGGAGCCGGGCGGGGTGGCGCAAGTGTGCGAGTTCATCGAAGCGGAAGGCCAAGCCTTCTTCGACGCTACATGCGAGCACGGACTGGAAGGGATTATGGCCAAGGACAAGTCCAGCGCCTACTTCCCTGGCAAGCGGAGTCCGGGCTGGCGCAAGGTCAAGCGCGTCAGGGGAAGCGATTTCGTAATTGGCGGATACGATTTTACTGGCGAGCACAAGAACGAATTCACGTCACTTCTTCTGGGACTCTACAACGAAGACGGGCGACTGGTATTCGTTGGTCAGGTGGGAAGCGGGTTTTCTCAGAAGGAGGCCCGAGAGATCTATGGGGCAGTCCGGAGCATCCACGCGGCGGACTCCCCGTTCGAATCTCCCCCGAAGCTCCAACGTCTCAGCTACTGGTGCAGGCCCGAGCTGGTGTGTCGCGTGGAGTACGGGGAGTTCACCGAAGGAGGGAGACTTCGCTACCCTGTGTTCTCGACGCTGGTCGAGGATAAGCCGCCCGACGACTGCAGAATCGTCGACGCCCCCGGCTGGCCCCGAGCGTTACCCGTAGGCTAGGCCGGAGCGATGCCCGCATCGCCGGGGAAGGCGAAAATCGCCCCTGGGGCAACTGGAAAGCGCTAGCAGCAACCGGGCTTTTACCGGATACTAGCCGGCAGTACCGACGGGAGGACCAAGGAGGTGGGCCATGGCGCCGAGGGCAATCTGGAAGGGAGCGATCAGCTTTGGGATGGTTGCCATCCCTATCAAGCTCTACCCAGCTACGGAGAACAAAGACATACGGTTCGTGACTCTTCACAGCACCTGCAACACACGGCTCAGGCAGAAGCGGTTCTGCTCGACACACGACGAGCACGTGGAGACGAACGAGGTCTCGCGAGGATACGAGTACGCAAAAGACCAGTACGTCGTTATGGAGCCCTCGGACTTCGAGAACTTGCCCGTCAAGTCCACGCACACCATCGAGATACTGCAGTTCGTAGACCTTCCCAGCATCGACCCGATGTATTTCGAGCGCGGCTACGTCTTGGAGCCTGAGGCCGTCGGGGAGAAGCCGTTCTACCTGCTGAAACAAGCGTTGGAGTCCAAAGGCCGCGTAGGCATAGCCAAGGTCTCCTTGCGTCAGAAGGAGCACCTCTGTTGCCTCCGGCCTTACAAAAACGCCATTGCTATGGAGACCATGTACTATCCGGACGAGATTCGCGGCCTCGGAGAGCTAAGTCTTCCTGAGCAGGAGGTCGAGCTCGCCGACGCGGAGCTCCAGATGGCGTCGATGTTGATCGATCAACTCAGCGGCACCTTCGAGCCGGAGACCCACCACGACGAGTACCGGAAGGTCTTGGAGCAGGTGATCGAGGCGCGGTTGGGCGTCGCTGAGCCGGTCATTGCCGCTCCGGAGCCGGTCCTGGGCAAGGTGGGCGACCTGATGGAGGCGCTCAGGGCCAGCATCGAAGCCACCAAGGCCGTTTCGACAGAGCCGGAGCCGGAGGAAGCGCCGGCCGAGGAGGCCGCGTCGACCGCCGGATCGTAGGCCGTCCTCGAACGGCCTGCATCCACGCACCTTAGAGGTGGGGCAGCCTGTGGCTCGCTTTGGCTAGCCCCGCGGCCACGTCTCCAAGCGCCTTAACCCTGTCGACCATATTCCAGATGTGGAAATGCTCGGGCAGCACTTTCCCGTCCTCGACCTCCTCCCACGTGAGCGGGGCCGACACCCAGGCGCCGCGCACCGGACGCACGCTGTACAGGGCGGCTGTCGTCCTGCCGAAACCTACCTGGTTGTAGTCCAACAACACCTTCCCGACTCGATCGCTTCTGCTGTACCCGATGGTGAACAGGTCGGGACGGTGCTGCGCCAGCACACGTGACACTGCTATAACCCAGTTACGCACGTCATCGAACTCGTACTCGCGCTCGATGCCGGAGATGATGTGCAGACCCTTCGAACCGCTGCTCTTGACCCAGCACTCCATCCCCATCTGTTCCAGCGCCCGCCTAACCTCATTAGCGCCTTCGCAGACGCGGCTATAAGGGACTCCCGGTCCGGGGTCGAGGTCGAAGATCACGTGGTCGGGATGGTCCAGGTCGTCGTAGCGCGATAGCCAGGGGTGGACGTCCACGGAGTCCTGGTTTATGAGCCACATAAGGTCGGCCAGGTCTTCCACATAGGGGCCCGGGCCCTCTTCGAGCTCTACTCTGGGGAGCCAAGCCGGCGCGCCGGCGCCCAGCTTGCGCCGGTGGTACGGGCGCTCGGAGATACCCAGCGGGTACGCCTTGATGGTGAGCGGCCGGCCCCGGATGTGGGGCAGCATAAACTCGGAGACGTCGTGGTAGTATTGGAGCAGTTGCGCCTTGGTTATGCCATCGTCCGGGAAGATTACCTTCGACAGGTGCGAAACACGCAGTCGCTTCCCATTCACGTCGACATACTGGGTCTCTTCGTCGCTCGTCATAGCCTGCACAGAATAGAGGTGTCCGACAGGATACTTGGGCCTCACGGTGCAACTCAAGCGACAGGGCCCCGGAACATGCAATCGAGCCAGCGCTAGCCTACCTCGCACGCTTGAACAGCGAATGAACGAAATAGCCGAAAACGTCGTGCCGGTCCCAATCTCAGACGACCAAACGGTCACAGGGGTCCTGACAGAGCCGGACGCGGCCGCCGCGTCCTGGACCTTCATCTACGCGCCGGGAGCCGGGTCTAACGTACACGACCCTTTCGGTCGCCTCCTATCCCGTCGCTTACCGGCAACCGGCGCTGCGGTGGCGAGGTTTCAGTTCCCCTACATGGAGCGCGGAAAAGGGCGGCCCGACCGCCCCGCGGTGCTCGAAACTGCCTGGCGCGCGGCTATAGAGGTGTTCCGGGGGCGGGGCGGACGGCTGGCCGTCGGAGGCCGCTCCATGGGCGGGCGCATCGCATCACAGGTCGTCGCCGCGGGCACGCCAGTGGACGCGCTCGCGCTGTTCGCATATCCACTTCACCCGCCGGGCAATCCGCTTAAGATGCGCGACGAACACCTGCCGGCGATCGACGCTCCCGCTCTATTCTGCTCCGGCACTCGAGACGCGTTTGGCTCAACAGAAGAGCTTGAAGCCGCCTCGGCTAAGGTCGGGGACGCAACGGTCCACTGGCTCGATGGGGCCGATCACGGATTCAACGTTCTAAAGTCCAGCGGCCGCACGAAAGAGCAGGTCCAGGAAGAAGCTATCGGAGCGCTGCTGGACTGGCTTCACTCGATTTGAGGAAGGCACGCCGGTCACCTTGCTAACATCGCGCCTGCGTCGGGGACCCGCGATTGTAGACCCCGCCCAATAGCGCCCGCCATACGCATCGATAATCTAGCGTTCCCCGGACTAGCAGACTAAGACGAGAGTCCACAATCGGAGGTACCGATGCTCGACCCGAAACCGCTTGGGAGGACCGGACGCAAGATCAGCGCCATCGGTCTGGGGTGTGTCACCTTCGGAAGAGAGATCGACGAAGACCAGTCGTACCGCATCATGGACTACGCCGTGGAAAAGGGGATCACCTTCTTCGACACGTCGGAGGCGTACGGCGGCGGCCAGGCGGTGGCGGGGAAGAAGGGCGACACCAGCGACCCCGAGTGGGGTGTGGCCAGCGACGAGGTGAGCTCATCTGAGCGTATTATCGGAACGTGGATGAGGCTGAGGGACTGCCGCGACGAGATTACCGTGTGCACCAAAGTGAACACCGGCGGCAGCTCTGAGAACATCCCTCGGGCGCTGTCGGCCAGCCTGGAGCGCCTGCAAACAGACTACACCGATATCTACAAGATGCACTCTCCAGACCAAACAGTCCCCATCGAAGAGACCATGGAGACGATGACCGCCGAGATCAGCGCTGGGCGAATGCTCGTGGCCGGCTGCAGCAATTACTCGACCGCCCAGCTCGAGGAGGCGTTGGATGCCAGCGCGTCTCACGGATATACCCGCTTCGAGGTGACACAACCCTCATACAGCCTCGCCGCGCCGGAAGCGCAGGAAGAGCTCCTTCCTCTCTGCGCCAGGGAGGAAGTCGCCGCTACGCCTTACGGGCCCTTGGGCTCGGGGTTCCTAACCGGCAAGTACACGCCCGACCGGACCAAGTTCCCACCCCGAACGCGGTTCCACGTCGCTCCCGGCCACGCGGACGTGTACTTCAGTGACCGCAACTTCCGAGTGGTGGAGAAGCTGCGAGCGAAAGCCGATGAGCTTGGGATGCCGATGGTAAAACTGGCCATGGCGTGGGCCATGACCCATCCCAGCGTCACTGCCGCTTTGATCGGAGCGCGAGAGACGAGGCACATCGACAACGCCGTCGCCGCCTACGAGATGGGCCTGGACCCCGAGCTGCGAGCCGAGATGTCTGCCTGGGACTGATATCGCTCGGCAGGCGGTAGACGCTCGACGGCGCTCTCGGAGTTTTGCTTGGGCGCCGCAGCCCGGAAAGTCACTGAGGTCAAGATCACATTCTCTGGGCCAGCTCCTCTCGGAACATCCGGGCCTGTGCGAGAAGAGCCTCTGCAACCGCGGAGGCCGCAACGCCCTCGATCTCTGTCCAGAAGGTGACTGCCCGCATCAGGAACGCCGGGAGGAGCTGCTCCGCGACATCCCCGGCAGAGAGTGTCCGGTCCGAGACGGCCCCGGCAATGCAACCGGCAAATAGACTGGCCCATCGCCGGGTAGTCAGACTGGGGTGTTCGGAACGAATACTCTCCTCCAGCTCTGTATCCTGGCGCCCCCACCACTCCATGTAGATAGGAAGCAGCTCCAGGGCGCTCCGCCGGGCTTTCGAGAACATCTCTTGGCTCGATGCGCCGTAGGGAAATGCGTCGTCGTCCTCCACCGCGTAAGGCTCGCCCTGATCGACAACGGTGGGACTGAATCGAAGCTGCCTCGCGACGGCTACTCCCCCAGCCGCTACGTCCCTGAATATCTCGGACATCTTCGGGAAGGTGTTTTTGTGTATTTTGCGCCCAAGGCTCACCTGTGCGACCCTGAAGCCCGCGCCGACCGCGTGCATGGACATGAATATGTCGATGCCGTACCGGTTTATGGCCGGCTCGTCGACGGGACGCGAAAGTATGCATTCGGCGGTGCGACGGGTAAAACCGAATTCCCCCCCGATTGGTTGCCGAAGGTCGACGCCAAGATAGCCATAGACCAGAGGATACGCAAAGTGGTTCGTTGAGATCGCTTCGAACCGGTCTCTCCGGTAGAGCGGCGCCACAAAGTCCGCTTCTCCTCGTACCAGCGGGGACGAGAGCTTCTCTACCCAGCTTCCAGTCATCGATGACACATCGGCGTCGACGGACACGAGGTAGTCGACGTCGTTCTCCATCGCCCATGTGAAGAAGTGAAACAGGTTTCTGCCCTTTCCGCGCGGTTCCTCAGAGAGATCGAACAACAGCTTGCGGCACCGCGTGGGGGTCTCGAGAAACACGCGGCGCGTGTCATCCGTGCTACCGCTGTCCGTGTTGACGATGGTGCATTTCCCCGTTTCGAACAGGGAGGTAAGCGCGCGGTCGACCTCTACGACGACGTGTCCGATGGAGTCGGCCTCGTTGTACGACGGAATGCATACGGCAATGCGCATCGGCGAAACTCCGACTCGCGCTCATCCGCCTGTGGGAGTAGCTGGACCGGGGCAGATCTTTTATTTGGCGAACATCGCGGGGCTACCTGAAGCGCCTGGTTTCAGCAGAGCTGACGGACTCGGTCAGCAGCGCGGCGTGCCTTGCGGTCTGTTAGGCGCCGCGATTCAGCCTGCGGTGTACGAGCATGCGCAGACGATCGGACTCACTGAGGTGCGGCTTGACATTCTCGACGAACTCGACCAGGGTCTCCTCTACCGTCGCTGAGGTAGTATCCAACACGAACTTCCGCGATAGAATCGACCTCTCGTACTCCTCCTCGAATCGCCGCAGCACAAGATCGATATCGGCTTCTTTGATGACCTGGTTCTCGTGCGGGTCCGCTTTCATACGCCCGGCTATTACATCAGGCGCCGCTTTCACCAGGACGAGTACAGTGTCCGGCGCAGCCCGCATGATCCGGTGCTCGATGCGCCCAAAGTAGCGTCCGCGGTCCCCGTAGATTCCGTCCATACCGTACCCGAAGTACAGCGGCGCATACACGGCCTCGTCGAAATGGAGCCCTACCATGTAGTGGTCGGGGTCAGAGTAGAAAGCGTCCGATAGATGGTACTCCAGGTGGTACCTCTGAAACATCTCGAGCACGTTGGGGCTCAGCGCCAGTATGCCCGCCTGCTCCTCAGCGGTCAGCGGCTCATGGGACACGTGCGGGATCTTGAAGTGGTCGTGGACCCCCGGCTTGCCCCCAAGCGTCTGCTCGACCCAATCGGATATCGCCTGTACCAGCGTTGTGGTGCCCGCGTATTCACACCCAACCAGGATCAGTCTCATGACAACTCCTTCGAATCGCTCGTCCCATAGCGCAGAATGCGCATGCGGTCATCGTCTGAAAAATAAGGCTCCATGAGCTTGCTGAACTCGGCTACGGACTCATCCACAGATGCCTCGCTTGTATCGAGAGCGACCTTACGACGAATTGCGCTCCTTGCTACCTCGTCCTCAAACCTCTTCATGATGAACTCGACATCGTCTTCCTGGACGACTCCGCTGAAATGGGGGTTGTCTTTCATACGTCTCCTGACCGTCTCGGGAGAGGCCTTAACGTGGACGAGCACGGTATCGGGCGCGAACCTGGCGAAACGGACCGCTATGTGCTGGGATATCACGCGGCGGTCTCCCTCCTCCCCCTTCCCGCCGTAGCCGAAGTAGTGCGGGCCGTATATGGCGTCTTCGATATGCAGGCCCACGACGATGCGGTCCTGGTCGGCGTCGAAGTACGCTTGGTTAGGCGTATGATAGTAGATGTTGTGCCGCTGTAGCGACTCCTTCAGGCGCGGGCTCAGAGCCAGATACTGCGCCCGCTCTTCCTCTGTAATCAGAGACGGCCCCGAGGCTTGCTGGGCGTGGCCGATGGTGAACGGGACCTTGAAGTGGTCGTGGACGAGCCGGATACGCGTGCCCGTGACCGACTCGAACCAGTCGCGAATTGCGTGAGCCAGAGTGGTGGTCCCGGTGTACTCGCAGCCCACTATCAGAAGCTTCACGAGGCATCCTCGCTAAGAATGTCGCGCAGCCACACCCCGAATTCCTCAGCCATATCGTCACGCGTTAGGGCAGAATGCACAGACGCCTTCAGCATTCCCAGCGGCGTGCCCACGTCGAAGCGCTGCGCCGTCGTGCGATAGGCGTAGACATCTCGGTTGGGAATCATGGCTGCGAGGGCATCGGTGAGCTGGACCTCACCTATGGCCCCGGGCCGCGTCTCCTCCAGCAGGCCGAAGACGTCGGGGGTGAGAACGTACCTGCCGATTATTGCGAGATTCGAGGGCGCGTCTTCTAGGCTTGGCTTCTCGACCATCTCCTCAACCAGGAACAGGTCGTCGGCGACCGGTTTCGGCCGCACGATGCCCAGACTAGACACCATCGCATCGGGGACCTCCTGGACCGCTATAACGGGCCCCTGCCGTTCTTCGAACACATCTAGAACGTCGCCAATTACCGGCTTCTCGCTCCAGAAGACCTCGTCCGGCAGGAGTACGGCGAAGGGCTCGTCGCCAATCGCCGATCGAGCCTGAAGCACCGCGTGTCCCAGGCCCAGCTGCTCTTGCTGCACCAGAACGCTCACCTCAGCCATTCTAGGGATAGCTCTCATCTGCTCGAGGAGCGCGTCCTTTCCCCGCGCCTCGAGCGCTTCCTCCAGGTCGGGAATGGGCTCGAAGTAGGCGCCGATGGCCTCGTGGCCCGGGGACACTACGAAGACGATCTCCGCGATGCCCGCGCGAGCCGCCTCATTGGCTGCCAAGCTTATCGCCGGCGTATCGAGCACAGGCAGCAACGGCTTCGGCACAGACCTCGTGGCAGGTAGCCATCGGGTTCCGAAGCCGGCGGCGGGAATGACAGCCTTGCGGATGCGCATCCTATTTTTCTCCCTACGCCGCTGCGACCTGTCCTGTCCGGTAAACCTGTCTCAGAACGGGCTGCCCGATGCCAAGGCTCACGACCACGACGAGAAACAGAAGGCCGGTCGTGAGCAGGATTGGCGGCGCGGACCACGCATCGGCCATGAACCCGTACGCTAGGTTTGCAAACGCCATAATGCCTCCGGCATGGAGGGTGTAGAGGCTCGATATCCGCGACCGGAGCCGATCGGGGGCCAGAGCCTGCACATACGCCACGGTCAGCGCCATGAATGTCGCCTGAGTTGCACCCATCGCGGCGGCGAATCCTATGGCCATCGGAAAGGAACCGGACAGCGCGAGCAGCATAGGCGTTATCGCGCTGAGCACCCCCGTGGCTATCAGCATCTGTCCTTTGGCCTTTTCGCTGCGCATGCCCGCGATTATCATGAGTCCTGCCATCGACCCGGCGCCGAATCCCATCATCAGATATGCGAAGATCGAGCCATCCTCGGCTCCGAGCTCGGCCCTCGAGAACACCGGTAGTATCGACTCAAAGGACATAACCAGGGCGCAATGAAACGCGACGAGAAGCATGAAAAGGGCGATGGCCTGGTGCGTGTAGACGTAGGCCAGCCCATCTGCAATATTCCTCAAAATCCCGGCCTCGGGCCGGGTCTGACCGGTCGACCGCGTCCTCGTGCGGCTCATCTCGAACGCACCCAGCGCGTAGAACCCGGCGCTAACCGCTAGGACGCCTTCCACGCCAACGGAGTCGATTGCCAGCAGCGGCCCGGCCACCAGAGGCCCGAAGAAACGCCCGCCGTGCCGGGTCGCCCCGCTCAGGACCATGGCGTTTAGCAGGTCTTCCCGAGGGACTTGATTGGGGACCAAGGCGGTCACCACCGGTTCTTGAAGCGACCGAAACACCCCGGCAGATAGTGCGAGTACGGCTATGAGCCACAGCTCTAGCGCGTCCATAGCGGCAAGGACGGCCATCAGAGTCATCACCCCTGTCATGGCCACAAGACAGATAAGCACGACAGTGCGGCGATCGTACACGTCCCCGATGAGGCCGCCAAAGGGTGAGACGAAGAGGAAGGGGACCATCGATGCGAAGGTGACGATCCCCACCCAACCAGAGGACTCTGAGTCCACGAGGACCAGCCACCCAGTGGCCACGATGAACGACCACAACCCCGCGCTGGTGAACATGCTGGATAGCCAGGTGTGCGCGAAGTCCCGGTGACGCAAAGACGCCAGCTGGGGAGCGCGGGAGGCCCAACTCAGACCTTCGGGACGTTTCATCGGCGCACCATCGCGGTCCTCTCCCCACTCCGGCGCCTGGGATTATAGCAGCCTCCTACGTGCCATAGGGTCGATTGCTCCGGCTCTTGCTATTCGGTGTAAGGCTATGGTGCGTTCACCTCGTGTTACGATTGTCGACGTCGCGGAATCATCCTGGTGAGCGGGAGGATGTAAGAGAATGACCCTGGCCAGAGAGCGCTGCGTCGCATGCCGACGAGATTCACCGACGGTCACCGACGATGAGATCGCTGAGTTTCACGCCGACGTTCCCGCATGGCGGCTGACAGAGGAGGGGGAGATAAAGCGGCTGGACCGGACCTTCACCTTCGCGGATTTCGCCGGCCCACTTAGGCTGGCCACGAAGGTGGGTGAGATTGCTGAGGAGGAAGGCCACCACCCACGCCTGATTGTGGAGTGGGGTCGAGTTAATGTGGCGTGGTGGACCCACAAGATACGCGGTCTTCACCGCAACGACTTCATCATGGCGGCCAAGACCGACGAGCTCTATTCCAGGCTCTCGTAGGGTTGGCGCATGTCACGCTTCTCAGTTGTTGGAACAGGGACGGCGCGCTATTAGCCCGCGTCCCGAGGACGAGCCGCCGCGAGTATCGTAGGAAGTGGCAGCGAGTCCACCTCAGACCAGTCCAGACGCGCGTCACTCTCCAACCTTCGTAGCCAGGGCGCGGCATCGCCGAGCAGCGACTCAGTGCGCACGCCAAGGTACTCAGGGAGAAACAGCCGGAGGAGCCTCACGCCGTCCGCGAGTTTTACGGTGGCGCCATGCCGGTTGTGCCGGGACAGGTGATGAAAGCCGACAGCGGTCTTAATGATCGCGTGGTAGAAGAAACGCAGCGGATAGGGAGTGGTGAGCCAGACGGCCTCCAGGGTCTCGTGGCACTCCCAGAACTCACGCCGGTTGAACTGCGCAATGGCGGTCCCAAGCGCGGGCGGCGCCGGCGTTGGCTCGACCGCGAGGAACGCCGCGAGGCCGTCGCGCTCCAGGACATCGAGCCACGACTCCTCGAGCCTGCGACGATTGCCCTTCGAAGGCCACTTCGGCAGCGGCTCTGCGGTTGTCACGGGTCAGCGCCACTCACTCCTACGCCCCGGTCTCTGATTGGGCCGGCGAGAGCATCTGTGACAAGAGTGCCATTCGAACGTAGAGCGCGTTCTCGGCATGGCGGTAGAACGCCAGCCGGGGGTCCTGAACCTCCACAGGGAAGTCTCCACTGCGCTGCATGGGGTCCATGATGATGCAATGCGGGCTCAGTGTGGCCATGAAGTCTGCGTCGATGCGCAGGTTGACTCCGCGCGCTCTGAGTAGCTGCGCGTGCGCAACCGTGCGGGGCCCGTTCAGGTATATCGCGTCCACGTCGCGAAGCCCCTCCATACCTTCTGCCACACTTACGTCGACCCCTCGCTCTTCGCAGTAGCGTACTACGGTGGGGTCAGCCTGCCCGCTGAACGGGAGCAGAAGCACCCTGACGCCGTCGAAGAGCGCCAAACCCCTGAGGAAGGCGCTGACGTTGCGGTGTTCGAGCCGTCCCACAAAGGCGATGTGCGCCCCGTCCACCGCGCCGAGCTCACGTTGCACCGTGTAGAGGTCGGCGAGCGCCTGGGTCGGGTGATCGTCCAGGCTGCCGCCGTTCACGATTGGGAGGGAATCCGTCGTGGCCGCGGTGTCGATCACCCCCTCTTCGCTGCTCCTTAGCACGGCCAGGTCGATGTGGAGGCTGGCCAGGATGCCGATGATGTTGTCTACATAGTTCGGCGTCTTGACCGGGAAGAACTGCGACGCGTCCTCCGTGTGGTACGCAGAGCCGCCCAGCATGCCGATGGCGCGCTCAAACGAAGTCCGGGTCAGGAAGCTGGGCTCATAGAAGAGGCAGTACAGCGAGCGGCCGGCCAGCGATGCCCCATCCTCTCCAGCGCGCAGCCGCTCACTGAGAGGGAACAGCTCAGAGTCGAGCCACTCTCGCGTGAGCTGGGTCGTGCTGGTCAAGTGGCGTGGCGCCGGCATCGCTCCCACCGGTGTCCGGGGCCTTTGCGGGGCAGCCCGCCAGCCCCTGGGGACTGGAGCCGAGTCTACACCAACACCTTCAAATACGCTATAATCGGCCATACGGGGATATAGCTCAACTGGGAGAGCGCGGCGTTCGCAATGCCGAGGTTGGGGGTTCGAGTCCCCCTATCTCCACCAGTTCTTTCGACTTTTCTAGCTTTGAAACACCTTGTTTTCCCCTCTTTTCGCCCCAATTCGTAGCTAAGCCAGCCTCACCTCATTAACCGTAGCCGGTTGTCAAAGTCCGTTATAGTTCGCTATAATCCGCATAAAAATGGTATACGGAAAGGTACACGAATTATGAAGATGGGCAGACATCCACACAACGCTTTGACCGTGGCGAAGGTGCGTACCGTAAAGGAGCCAGGTATGTACGCCGACGGTCAGGGCCTCTATCTCCGGGTGGACCCGTCGGGAGCGCGGGTCGATTGGACCTCAAGGACCTGGACCATCCCCGCAGGGCGCATGAAGGGACGGAAGGGAGATCGGAGGGAACACCGGGTGCCGTTGTCGCCTCGGGCATTGGAAAATCTCCTTGCTGCCAGAGGGTTGGGCGATGGCTCCGGTCTTATATTCCCGTCCCCTTTAACAGGGGGGGCTATCTCAGACAATACGCACCGGAAGCGGATGCAAGACCTGGGTCTTAAGGCCGCGGACGGTCGTTACGCCGTACCCCACGGATTCCGCAGCAGCTTCCGAGACTGGGCGGCTGAGAAAACAGACGCACCGCACGCAGTTATGGAGGCGGCGCTAGCACACGTAGTGGGAAACTCTACCGAAGCCGCCTATTTTCGCTCTGACCTGTTCGACCGGCGGAGGACGCTCATGGATCAGTGGGCGGAGTACCTGGATGAGCCGAGAAGACTGCCGAGTGGAAGATGATCTACAATCGCCGAATCTCCATTGAGAGGCTGAACGGACGGCTCAAGGGCCACCGGAAGCTGAATCATGTTCGTGTTCGGGGGCATCTTAAGGTTAGCGTCCACGCGATGTTGTCCATAATAGTATGTCAGGCACAGGCATTGGCGACCGGCACACGTGCATCGGTGCGCAAGGTGGCTTGAGGCAGATTCCATATCTAAATCCTTGACAACATCAAGACCATTGTCAAGCATCGCGAAGTAGGCCAATACCTCGCAGAGACACAGGATGTCATACTTTCATCAACCATAGGAACAGTCGATGGCGGAGGCGCCTACCATCTCTCTACCCTTGGAGCAGTTGGCGGGAAATGGAAAAACCTGTACCTCGAAGTAGTTGTTAGATACGAGGACACCGGGGATACTAAGACCGGAACGGTACTCACGATTCATTTCAACGACTCAGCACCCAAAGGTGATTTGAGATGGCTAGTAAAGCCTTAATGGCTAACATCAAGGAATCCAACGAATCCTTTCTCAGCCGTGCGCGACTAGAAATGCACGACTTTCAATTTGATCATGACGCCGATATTCTCTACGTCGCGATCGGGGAGTCAACTGAGGCTTTTTCTGTGCCCCTAGAATCAATGGGAGAACAGGTGTATCTGCGTGTAGAAGTAGGTACATTCAAAATTGTTGGCCTCGACATCATGCGCTTTAAGCAAGCCTTTCTTGCGAACGACCCACATGCCAAGAAAGTATTCGACCCCATTTTTGGTTTCTTCGGCGACTCTGACTGGCGATTTCAAACGGAACCCCGAACAGGTCAAGTTTCTGTATTTGTGCCTCCAGCCCATGAACCGGCGCAGTACCTTGATGCTTACATTCCAAGGGCAGCCTCCGATTTGGTCCCAGCCTAACCATCTCACTCGTCTGACACGGACCCCGCCTTCGTTCTAGACCTCTTAGGAGCGTCTTTCACAATTAGGGTTTCGCCCTTCGTCTAGCCCCTGATTCTATAGAATCAGGGGCTCATGTTGTCTTTGCGGGCTTGACGGGAACCGTGATACCATGATATAGAACACCACTATGCTATGTATGATTGAAACAAGTGTTCTGTTCTAGACTGGAAGGATTCCCATGCTTCGCCCCAATGATTTGATCACAAGTAACCACAAGATGAGGAATACTACCTCCATACCGAGGAGCGGGACGGCATATGAGAGAAGGCGACCTTTGAATCTAACCTTTGGATAGATGTCGTTGTATTGCTTTTCCTTATGGCCCCAATAATGAGCCCTGGCTTTGTCGGGCTCGAGTTTCCAGTAGTGCTCCCTGAGCATCTTTGGGCTACTGGGGCCTGGGAACTGCCTTGGCCAGAGGCCCCACAGACTCGCAACCAAGATCAGCGTATAAGCCACAAAGGATATCGCAAAGAGAATCCCAGAATAGCCGAAATCGATATCTTGAACCAGCGCTGTGGTGACACCGATAATCACGCTCGCAGCCGCGAATACGCCGAGGAGCTTAGTATCTATCGCATCGGCGATATTGCCAAGCTCGTTGGGCGCGATTCGACCCCACTCGAAGGTCAGCTCTCTGCTAGGAAACTCATTATCTGCCTGCGCCATGTCTACCTCGGACCTAGAACCGGTATTCTCCCATTCTAGCATGAACGGGCACATACGAGGTCGGAGAGAAAACTAACAGGGAAAGGAGCTCGAGGCCCGCACGGGTTCGTGGGATTGTCCAGCGCAGGGCTCATAATCCGAAGGTCGCAGGTTCGAGTCCTGCTTTCGTTCTCTTCACGCTCACCTTGCTCTAAACGTGGAGATTTGGAACAGCCGTCCTGATTTTGATCTTTAAGGGAAGGTTGTTGTGACCATGGAAGCAGACTTGACCATCAAACGCAACTTCGCCGACAGGACGATCTGGACGGGAAACAACCTGGACATCCTCCGGGGAGGGTTGCATGGTCGTCAGCGCCACTCTTGCGGAGGGCTGACATCATCGGCGAGGTGCAGTGGGCGGCGGTGACTCACTAATATGGCCGCTGAGCAGGACAGAAACGCGGTGCCATTGTCCGTCAAAGCCCGCTGACGTTTACCGCAGTTCAGCCCTTGAATGGCATATAAAATGGTATACGCTCGCCACATATACACCAAACTTAGCTATGAATTAGGGTATTTTCGAGTCCCCCTACATCCACCAACCGGGCTCGCCCCTAGACCCTTGCCCGGGGCACACGCAGGGCTGGGAGCGCTCACTTCGACTACGCGGCAGCCTGCTACGCTCACCCTTCGTTAGCTCCAACCCTAGATTAGGATCTCCTTGGAGTCATGTCAATTCACGGACTATTCGACGATCCTGCGGATGTGAATGAAGTCCAGGTTGAGTTAGGTCTGGATGACATCTCCGGGCTTCGTGTTGTGAGCGCCAAGTTCCTAGACGAGCAAAAATTCAACTGGGACCTATTCGACGGCTACGACAGACTGCGTGTGCTTACGTACTCTGCGAGCGTTGACGCCATCGTTCGGATGCTGGACAGGTATTCGTTCAAAGAATTTGAGTGCATATTTGGATATGAAGGCGTATTGCGCGACATGAAGGACATCCTTGCCTTCCAGCAGGTAGTTGTTGGAAATACTCGCGCTGCGATCATGGGGCTGAAAGACGAACGACACGTCCACGTTCTAGAAAAAGTACACTCTGGCGTCGCGAGGTTCCGAGTCGTCAGGAAGTACGTCGCCCACGCCAAGCTCTATCTGCTATCGCATGCTGACGGACGCAAGAGGGTGATTATCGGGTCTGCAAACCTATCCGAGCGCGCCTTCTCAGGAGATCAGCCCGAAACCCTGGTGAAGTTTGATGACGATGAGGGGGCTTGGGACCATTACAACCGAATGTTCGATGAGATAAGGAATTCGGCCTCCGATGAGATCCCGCTGCCTGAAAACAGGATATCTAGCGCGCAAATTGAAATCTCAGAAGTACCTGTAATGGCCGACGCGTCGGCGACACTCGTCATTGAGGCGCCTTCAGCGGAGGAAGCGGAGGTGACAGCGCCGATCCAGATAGGACGTGTAGAAAAGGTATTAGCAGCATTGGGACCGCGCATATCCGCCGCTATGCCCCCAATTCGCAACGGTAGGCAAAGAATTACTCCAGAGATCAAGAGGGAGATAAGCCGTATACGCCTCGTTAAGTCGGCTGAGGAGGTAGACAGTCGCCATCTCTCATTTGACAGTACGACTCGTTCAGCCCTGCTGTCGGGCCAGCGCTTTCCTCTCGAATGGGACACCGAATCAGTCAGGACCGACGCGACACTACTGCTCGACTACTTTGGGAATTACGAGGGCGCGTTTGAGGGTAATGTGGCTCGCCTCCAACGCGATTACTTTACTCTGATGGCCTGGTTATTCTTTTCCCCGTTCATCTGCGACATGCGCTCTTTGGCGTTACTTCAGGATAGCGATGTAATCCGATACCCTTCCTTTGCGATAATCTTCGGCAAGTCCAATTGTGGTAAGACCAGTCTAGTGGATACCCTGATGACCTCTATGTTCGGCTATGCCCACACAGTGGATAAACGGAGCTTTACAACGTCTCAACTTCGCGGGCTACAACAAGGATACAAGAGGTTTCCAGTGGTGTTTGACGACATCGGAAGGAACGCCTTCAATCGCCACGGCAGAGATATGATCAAGGATGAGATGCTGCCTCCTGTTACCGAATATCCAGGTTTCATGCTATCCATGAACGCCGAACCTCAGTCGTTCCCCGATGAGGTGGTGAAGCGTAGCATGATGATATATACAACGACGGCGTTGCCGCCACATAACGAACAGCTACGACAGCGACTGCAAGTCAAGATTCAGGAAATGCGCCGGCGGCTAACGGGACACCTCTACCGCCGTTACTTCAATGACATCGTGGACCACATCGAGGATGAGCGGCTACCGGAAGATTGGCTAGCATTGTCGTCAGGTGCGCTGAGCCGCATCTTCTCAGAGGCTACGGGTGGATCTCTGCCGCACTGGTGCCGGCCCGTTACTTGGTTTGACTACGCTGAAAAGCGGTATGACCGCGTGAAGGCGCGCCTTGATGGTTTGCTAAGGCGTGCGGCCCATGCCAAAAGCGAGGGCGACCTGCCAAACGGATGGATGGCCGAGGGCGACAAGATCATTGTCTGGGAGCAACGCGATGCCTTCGGCAGACGTGGGTTTGATTGGGAGGATGTGCCCTCTACGTTAGTGGACGAGGAGGTCAGCGGCGGTGACAGGACAGTGCTGCACCGAGCCAGCTTGGAGGAGTTCCTTGGGCGAAGAGTGGGCCCAAGGCGCCGATGGTGGAAACCATTGGCGTCAGCCTAGCTGCCGTCTCGCGCCATAGTGCAATAGGCCCCAACACCATTCGCCGACGCTCAATCTCACCGGCCCCCTTTGAATAAACACCTAGTACTCGGTCTGTACTTCTACCCGCGCGGCGGTTCGGCGCAGGTTGTGCGCTACCTCGCCAGCCGTCTCAAGAGATCGCTGAGCACCCACCTTTATACGGGTTCGCTCGGCGAAGCGGGTGCGCTAACGCATGCGGGCACTTTTTTCGCTGGGCTGGACCCCGCCGTGATGGACTACACTGAGGCCGACCTTGTGTGGCGAGATGGCGGCGACCCGTTGCGCGCGGACCCGCCTATGCAAGGGTCACTTGAAGACCGTGCCGGAGTCGCCGATACCTTCCTGGCCAAGCTGAGTCCTGAGCTGGCGGGCCGGCAGGTCTCGGCATGGCGAGACCTCTTTTCGCTGGAAGAAGGCGAACCCGACATCGTCCATCTCAATCACCTGACTCCCATGCACTCCGCCGCTTTCGATCTCTGGAGCGGGGCCAGCGTCGTGACCCACATTCACGGCACCGAGCTCAAGATGATTGAGACCATTCGCGCAACGAGCGGGCTGACGTTTGGCGATTGGTGGACCGATCAGATGCGAGCGAGCGCAGACCGGTCAGACCTGCTCATTACGATATCCCCACACGATCGAGACCTGGCTCTCGAGCTTCTCTCTGTCCCGGAGAGCAAGGTCGTGACGATTCCTAACGGCGTCGATGTGGACATTTTCCGGCCACGCGACATGAGTGACGATGACAGAATCGCACACTGGAAAAGATGGCTCGTCACCGAGCCACAGGGGTGGACGCCGAACGGAAGTCCGGGCAGCATCCGGTACTCTGATGAGGACCTCGCACCCTTCCACAACCCCGATGGCTCGCTCGCTCCGATTCTGATTTTCGTAGGACGGTTCACGTCGTTCAAGCGTGTTGACGTGCTTCTCGATGCATACGAGATGCTTCGAGCTGAGTCGAAACAGGCAGCGCCGCTCGTAATCTGGGGAGGATTCCCCGGGGAATGGGAGGGCGAGCACCCCTACCAAACCGTAAAACAGCGAGGCATCGAAGGCGTCTTCTTCGCCGGCTGGCGCGGCCATGACGAACTCCCCCTGGCATTGGCGTCGGCCGACGTTTTCGTGGCGCCCAGTGTCGACGAGCCCTTTGGACAGGTGTACCTGGAGGCCATGTCGTGTGGGTTGCCCGTAATCGCTACTTCGACGGGTGGGCCCCTATCCTTCGTAAACGTCGAGCCTGAACGAGAGACCGGATGGCTCGTGAAGCCGGGTGATGCTCAATCTCTAATGTCCGCAATGGCTGCGGCCGTGGAGGACAGGGGGCTGCGAGAGGCACGCGGGCGCAACTCACGCATATACGTGACGCGTGAGTATTCCTGGGACAAGATAAGCGATCAAGTACTCGAGGCGTACGATCTAGTTCTCGCGCAACGATAACGGCGAGTACGGCCAGCGCAAGTCTAAACACAATGATCAGAATCGGAACGTCCGGCTACAACTACCCAGAATGGAAGGGGACGTTCTACCCCAAAGACCTGCCAGCCTCGAAGATGCTGCGATTCTACGCGGAGAGATTCACTACCGTCGAGATCAACTACACCTTCTACCGCATGCCCAGCGAGAAGACCCTTTCCAACTGGGACAGTGAGACGCCCTCGGATTTCGCTTTCACCCTCAAAGCGTCAAGACGCATCACGCATCAGAACCCGCTAAAGGACAAAGAGGAGACGGTGAGGGTGCTTTTGTCCCGTGCGCAAGTCCTGGGGCCCAAGCTAGCGCTCGTACTGTTCCAGCTGCCGCCTTACTTTAGAAAGGACCTCGATACGCTCGAATCGTTCCTTGAGACGCTTCCCTCCAAAGCCCGCGCCGCCTTCGAGTTCCGGCACCGATCCTGGATGTCGGACGACGTGTTCACACTTCTGAGGGATAGGAACCTGGCCCTTTGCATCACGGACAGCGAGAAGCTCACGACGCCAGTCGTGAATACTGCCGACTTCAGCTACTATCGCCTGCGAGACGAAGGGTACGACGAGCACGACATAGCCGGTTGGGCCGAGAAGATCAAGGCCAACTCACCTACATCGGGGGACGTCTTTGTGTATTTCAAACACGAAGAAGAGGGAAAGGGTGCAGAGTTCGCCAAGCTCCTAAGCGAGCACCTGGGGCAGGCCTAGCGCCCGCGCTGCTGATTCAGCTCTGTGTGGCGGAACAACGCCCGACCCTCTACGGCCCTCCCTCCAATAGGCTCACAATCAGCGTCTTCGCTCGCTCCGCGTCCACTTCAAGCGCGGCCTTAACGGGGCCACCCCCGTAACGCGCGACGGTCCTGCCAAGCTCCGCGCCGTGGTCAGTCACGACGCGGACCTCAGCCTGCTTGTAGCCGAGAAGGTCAGGCTCGATAGCCGCGGCAACGGCCAAGGGGTCGCAAAGATCGTACCAGCCGCGCACTTCCCTTTTGAACCAGCTACGCAGGACCCGGTCGGTTAACCTCGCCGACATTGACGAGCCCTCGACCCACGAGAGGTCCGCGCTGGTCACGATCGTCTGCTTGCACACGTCTAGGGGCACCAGCGTGATCGGGGTCCCCGACGATAAGACCTGATCGGCGGCCACCGGGTCGTTGTAGATGTTGAACTCGGCGTACTGAGTGACGTTTCCCTCGGTCTGCAGTGCGCCGCCCATAACGATTAGCTCCCGGGTCCACTGCGCCAGCCGGGGCTCTTTGGCCAGGGCAATGGCGATGTTGGTCAGCGGGCCCAGCGCGACGATCACGATCTGACCACGCGACTCAGAGACTAAACGCACGATAAGCTCCGGCGCCCGCATTTGATGCGGTCTCGAAGCAGGCGCTGGGAGGCGCACCCCGAGCCCGGCTGGCCCGTGGAAGTCGTAGCCGTAGCGGAATCTCCCCCGGATGGGCCGCGACGCCCCGCGGTATACCGGCACAGTGGCGCCCAGATACTCGATGAGGCGAAGCGTGTTTCGGGTGGTGTCCGCCAGGGTCGCGTTGCCGCCAACCGTCGTTAGGCCCACGACGTCGACGTCCCTGGAGTTTAGCTCCATCATCAGAGCGATGGCGTCGTCGGTGCCGGGGTCTGTGTCGATGATTGCTTTGATGATGCGTCCTCGCGTTCCTGTTCGACCCTGTTGGCGGGCGGGTTTAAAACCCGCCCCTACACCCAGCGATGCGCGAACTCCTCCAAGGCCTCGCGGGATGACCGGAACGTGATCCCCAACTCCTGCTTGATCTTCTCGGTGCTGGCAGTCCAGCGGTACCGGATAAGATCGAGCCCGGCCGCCGGCGAGTCTGACTGTAGCCTCAGCGCCCACGCCGCCGCTGTAACGCCGTAAAGCAGCGGCGCCGGCAGAGTGAACAGAGGGCGCTTCAGGATTCCGGCGGCCTCGCGCCAGTCGACGGCGCCATCTCCAGCCACGTTATAGACTCCTGGCGCGCCTCCAAGCAGCCAGCGCACTATGACCTCAGCCAGGTCGTCTTCGTGAAGGAACTGCATTGGCGGGCCATCACCCTTGAACGCGACAAGAAACGGCCTGCGAAGCGCCTCGGCGACGTAGTTGTCCGCGCCCGGCCCCAGCACAGGGCAACCGCGAAGTATGCTGATGGCAGTTCCTGGGCGCTCGCCGGCAAAGTCGCCGAAGAGCAATTCCGAGGCCACCTTGTCCTCGCTATACTGGTACCCTTTCAGCGGCCTAGGATCGGCGTCCTCCGTGAGCATCTCCGGGTTGTCCTCGTGGGCGCCGTAGACGGTGGTGCTGCTAAGGTATACGAGGCGCTTCACGTCCGCGGCAGCGCATGCCTCGAGCAGGTTCCTCGTCCCACCGACGTTCACTCGCCTTGCCGCTTCGCGGTCCCTGCCGGGCCTCATGACGTATGCCAGGTGGACCGCGGCGTCGATACCGTGACGAGAAAGCACTTGGGGAAATGGGTCAGATACGTCGTGCTCTACGAACCTGACGTTCTCCCACGAAGCGCCGGGAGGGGGAGGCCGAATGTCGATAGCGAGAACGCTTTCGACTCCGGTCTCGGCGTTCAAGCGGCTGAGGAGCCGACGCCCGATGTATCCGGATGCGCCGGTGAGGGCTATCCGAAGTGCAGCATCACTCATCCGCCGCGACATCGGTAAAGTCGAAACGCAGGGTCCCGATCCCCGGCACATCGAAGGCCATCTCGATCTTATGTGCGCCGGGCTGCAGCTTCACTCCCGCGACCCACACCGTAATGGCCTTGTGCATCGCCAACGTAAATGGGCTATCGGAAGAGACGTCGGCGAACGAGGACTCCTGGTCTTCCAGGCTGAAATAGGTGGAGTCGATCGCCAGTTCCTCGCCGTCTAGCTTGAGCGGCCACATCTTCTGTGCGTAGCCCGACCCGAGGCCATTCTTGAGCTGGAACTCGAAGCCGACGTAGGAGTTCCGAAGGCTCTCCTTGACGTATAGCCGCCTGAGCAGGAACCCTGGCACCGTTATCATGATGAGAGAATCACCCCAATCGGCGAGTTTGTGTTAGTTTGCGGGGTGTCCGGGCCCGCGCATCGCGAAGATGGCCGCCTCTGCCGCCACGGCATCTTCGGGAATCGTTCTGACTTCGCCAAGCAGCGAGGCGTACACGAATATCTGTGCCACCCGTTCGGCCAGACGGCTGACCTCCAACGCCTCGCCAAGGTCGCGCCCAACGCCTACCGCGCCGTGGTTGCTCAGGATCACAGCGTTGCGGTCCTTAAGAGCTTCCTGGACGTTCCTCGCCAACTCCTCGCTGGAGGGGAACGCGTACTCAGCGACCTCGATGGCGCCGCCTATCGTCACCACCATCTCGTCGATGATCGGCGGAATCCGGAGTCCCGCAACAGCTGCGACACTGCCGAAGACGCCGTGGGTGTGAATCACCGCGCCGACGTCCGGCCTGGCCTCGTAGATAGCGATGTGCATTAGCGACTCTGAAGACGGAGGGAGCGTGCCTTGTACCGGCTCTACCTCGAGGTCGACCACCACAACGTCTTCCACGCCGAGGCTTCCGTAAGGCACCCCTGTTGGCGTTATGGCGAACAGCTCGCGTGAATCAGACGTGCCGAGGCGTTTGCTGACGTTGCCGCTGACGCTCGTGCTCAGCCCCAACTCCTCCATACGCCGAGCCGTCTCGGCCACTTCCCGCCTGTCGTCGCGCCAAGGGTCGCTCATCTCGCTAGGTCCCAGCCTCCACACCCCTATCATGCCGCTTTGGCTAGTTGCCGCGCAACGCTGCTGCCGTCCCTCATTTGCTCGGATTCAACCCTCCGGAGAAGCTAACGTCTAGCGCTGGTAAAGGTGATAACGAATGTATAGGGTGGGGGGTCGGGGCGTGCGGTTTGGTAGCCAGCCATGAAACGAGCTTGGAAGACGGATCCCGAGCTGTGGGCGAGACTTAAGCCTATCGCCCGAGAGATGAGGCGCCAACCAACAGCGACGGAAGATGTTCTTTGGCGCCGACTTCGCAATCGGCAACTCAACGGCCACAAGTTTCGCCGTCAACACTCCATCGACCGCTTTATCGTGGACTTCTATTGCGCTGACGCCAAACTGGTGGTCGAGGTCGATGGTCCCGTGCATCAATACACCCACGACCAGGACCTACTAAGACACCAGTACTAGGAAAGTCTTGGCCTGACGGTGCTCCATTTCAAAGTTAAGGAGGTGGAGGGAGCGATGGAGTCCGTCATCGCCAGAATCGCCGAAGCATTACAATGATGGTCATCTCAGTGACCGTTCGAACAAAACCTCACCCCCGTTGAGGGCGTCCGGCAGTCTTACTGTCTTGCCCGCTCTCCGTAGCTACGGAGAGCGGGTTTGGGGGTGAGGTCAAACACCAGAAGCAACTACCTTGACCAAAACAAGACAACCCCCCCCTGACTACGGGATCATCTACAACTGGGACGGCGGCGCCCACAGCTACTCGGAGTACCCGCAGTCGGTCGACCAGCTTCTTGACCTCGTCTTCGCCCCGCTGGAGGACACGCAGGTCGGCGCGCTGTTCTGGTGCATCGGCGAGGATGAGGCGAGGTGGCCATCCGCCGCCATGCCCATGATCGGCGAAGCGGAGGAGCGGCGCTACGGCCTGGTCCGGAACATGCGCCGCGCCGAGGGCATCCGTGCGATGTTCGAACGCGGCGACGATCCTTACGCGGCGATGGTCAAGCGCGGGCACGACATGGGAATCCACGTCTACTGCTCCATCAGGATGAACGACAACCACTTCTGGTCGGACAAGGCGAGGCGGGAGCCATCTCTCAAACCTGAGGACATGGCCAAGACGGTGCGCCCGGGCCTCTCACAGCTCCGGAAAGACCACCCGGAATGGGTGCTGGGAATTGGCAATGCCCCTCGTTGGGCCGCGACATCCTGGAATATGGCCATTCCCGAGGTCAGAGAGATGCGGCTCCAACATGTCACCGAGGCCTGCCACCTCGCCGACTGGGACGGCGTGGAGCTCGACTGGCAGCGCCACGCGTTCCATCTCCCGGAGGACGACGCGCACCGCCTCAGGTACACGCTTACAGACCTGCAACGCGCCGTCCGCAGAATGACCGACCGGATAGCTGTGGAGCGTGGCAGCGCTTTCTTCGTTTCGGTGCGTGTGGGCGCGTCGATGGAAACGTGTCGGCGGGCCGGTTATGACATTGAGGGGTGGGTCGAGGAGGCCTTGTGCGATATCGTGGGCACCAACGCCAACTCCGGCATCGATACGGGGGTGGAGATCGAGCGATTCCTGGCCCTGGCCAATGGAAATGCAATCAAGCTCTATCCCGGATTCGACAGCCACTGGGAGGGGGGCGGCGGACGCCTGGTCCCGGTCAGGGAGTGGATGGAGGCTTGGCACCGAGGTCTTGCCAAGGGTTATCGCGACCGCGGCGCTAGTGGAGTCCACATCTTCAACTGGCCCGCGACGGCTACCTCGCGCCGCTCGTTTCTGACCACACTCGGCGCAACGGAGACCCTCGATAAGACCAACAAGGTCTACACGCCGGTCAAACGCTTCATACGCGCGAAATCCGAGCTGCGCTACGGCGCCGAGCGGGACGACCGTCTCTTAGGAGAGCTGCCGGTAGCGCTGTACCCGACGCTAACGCACGACGGCCCCAGGTTCCACGTGCGGGTCCACGATGAGGTTGTGGCTGAGTCGAACGCGGGCGCTCTCGACAGCGTTGAGCTGCACCTGGAGTTGGAGGGCTTCTCAACAACCGATGAGGTCGAGGTCACGCTGGACGGCGAGATCCTGGGGCCGCCGACTCTACGCGACGCTGCCGCCGAGGACCCCAACGACCCCGCGGACGTTGGCGAGAGCAAGTGGGCGGTCTGGGCCTTGCGACCGGAGCAGGCCGACTGGGGCAATCACGAGGTCAAGGTGGTCTTGGTAGGGCGGGACCCTCGCCTAAGGCAATCGATCGTGGTCCAGAACGTCGAAGTCCACGTCAGATACCACGAATAAGGCCTCGATAGCGTCTTTTGCCCCGGCGAACTGATGGGAACCGGCTTTGGCGAGGCTACGTCTCTTGATTGTTTGACCCCTCGGTTAATAGCGTCTACAATTGTTCTTGACTAAATTAATCAACAATAGCATGGAGGCATCACGGTTGGTAGCGCCGAAGGTCCTGTCCAGAAAATCGACGGACGTGGACAGCGATTACAAGTACGGCTTCGTCACTGAAGTCGAGTCCGACATAGCCCCCAAGGGCCTAAGCGAGGACATCGTCCGGCTAATCTGGGAAAAGAAGGGTGAGCCGGACTTCATGCTCGACTGGCGACTCAGGGCCTACCGGCACTGGACCAAACAGACGGACAAAGAGCCGGAGTGGGCGAAGGTGGAGTTCCCGTCGATCGACTACCAGGACATCCACTATTACGCAGCTCCTAAATCGAGCACAGAAAGGCCAGAAAGCCTCGACGACGTTGACCCGGAGATGATCGAGGCGTTCAACAAGCTGGGGATCCCCATCGAGGAGCAGAAGAAGATGACGGGCGTGGCGGTGGACGCCATATTCGACAGCGTCTCCGTCGCCACAACGTACCAGAAGACGCTGGAGAAGTCCGGCGTAATCTTCTGCTCAGTTAGCGAAGCGGTGCAAAAGCATCCGGAGCTGATCGAAAAGTACCTCGGGTCGGTCGTGCCCTACAGCGACAACTTCTACGCGACCCTAAACTCAGCGGTATTCAGCGACGGCTCCTTCGTATACGTGCCGAAGGGCGTACGCTGTCCCATGGAGCTGATGACCTACTTCCGCATCAACGCCGAGGAGTCGGGCCAGTTCGAGAGGACGCTGATCATCGCCGACGAAGGCTCCTACGTCAGCTACCTGGAAGGGTGTACGGCCCCGATGAGGAAGACCCACCAGCTGCACGCCGCGGTGGTGGAGCTGGTAGCTATGGACGACGCCGAGATCAAGTACTCGACGCTGCAGAACTGGTACCCCGGCGACAAAGAGGGCAACGGCGGCGTCTACAACTTCGTCACCAAGCGTGGCAAGGCCGCCGGTAGAAACTCCAAGATCTCGTGGACCCAGGTGGAAACCGGCTCAGCCATTACCTGGAAGTACCCCAGCGTCATCCTGGAAGGAGACAACTCGACCGGCGAGTTCTACTCCGTCGCCCTGGTGAATAACTACCAGCAGGCCGACACCGGAACGAAGATGACTCACATCGGTAAGAACACCAAGAGCACCATCGTAGCCAAGGGAATCTCGGCCGGAAAGGGCAGCAGTACCTATCGAGGGCTCGTCCAGATCATGCCCACGGCCGACAACGCGACCAACTTCACCCAGTGCGACTCATTGCTCATAGGCGACAAGTGTGCCGCTCACACGGTGCCATATATCGACGTGCGCAACTCCACAGCGCGGATGGAGCACGAGGCTTCTACGTCCAGGGTGGGCGACGACCAGCTCTTCTATAGCATGCAGCGCGGGATCAGCGAAGAAGAAGCCCACTACATGATCATCAACGGCTTCTGTCGCGGCATCTTTCAAGAGCTGCCCTTCGAGTTCGCCATGGAGGCGCAGCAGCTGCTCCGAGTGAGCCTAGAGGGCGCTGTCGGGTGATGGTCGACGCCAGCATGACACGCATGTAGGGGCGGGTTTGAAACCCGCCCCACCACATTTTGGGCACTAGAAATACGCCTGGAGAAACAGACCCTGTGAAGGACACGGAGACCGGTCCGCCGATGCTTGAGATTCGGGACTTGCATGTATCGGTCGCCGGTACGGAAATCCTCAAGGGCGTAACTCTGAGCGTCAACGCCGGCGAGGTTCACGCCGTCATGGGCCCCAACGGCAGCGGCAAGAGCACTCTCGCCAACGTGATCGTTGGCCGGCCCGAGTACGAGGTCACCGCCGGTCAGGTCCTTTACGAGGGCGAGGACCTGCTCAGCCTCACCCCGGACCAGCGCGCCAGAGAAGGCGTGTTCCTCGCGTTTCAATACCCGGTCGAGCTGCCCGGCGTCCGTAACCGCCAGTTCCTGAAAGCCGCGCTGGACGCGGTTCGCAAGCACCGGGGCCAGAAGGAGTTGACCGCGCGCGACTTCGACAAGCTGTTCAAAGTATCTGTCAAGAGCGTGGGCATCGATGAGGAGCTCGCGAGGCGCTCGGTCAACGAGGGCTTTTCCGGTGGGGAAAAGAAGCGCGGTGAGATGCTGCAGCTTGCCGTCCTGGACCCGAAGCTCGCGATATTGGACGAGACGGACTCCGGCCTCGACATCGACGCGCTGAGAACGGTGGCGAATGGCGTGAACCAGAGGCGAAGTCCCGAGAATGCGATCGTTCTGGTGACGCATTACCAGAGGATACTTAGCTACGTCATCCCCGATCACGTCCACGTACTGATGGATGGGCGCATCGTAATGTCCGGCGATGAGGGGCTGGCGAAGAAGCTCGAGAGCAAAGGCTATGACTGGGTTAAGGAATCGGCATCTCAGGAAGCGCGAGCGTAGGCCTACATGACCGACCCCGCCGCAACAATGGCAAAATCTCCGACAGGCTACGAGAGATATAGATACGACCACCGACGCTTCCGGCGCTCGGTAGCGTCGGACATCCCGACGTGGCTCCAAGATATTCAAGACGGCGGGCTCGCGACGTTTAGCGCGGTGGAGTTTCCCACGGCTACTCGCGGCAACGAGAATTGGAAGTACACGAACGTCGGGCCGATCGCTCGCGAGACTTTCGAGTACGCGCTGGAACCTCACGACGGACGGGCGGCGGACGCGCTACTAGCCTCCGTACCCCGAGACGATAGCTGGGCAAATCTGGTGTTCGTGGACGGACGCTTCGCTCCCGAGCGCTCGTCGAACATGGCATCGTTGGCCGGCGTCACGGTCGGGAACCTCGCCGACGTGTTGGCCCGCGACGGTCATGTCGCCAAGGAGCACCTTAGCCGCTACGCCGCCCCTGGGCGTGATGGGTTTGCCGCAGTCAACACGGCGTTCGTCCACGATGGAGCGTTCGTGCACGTGCCGCAGGGTAGCATCCAGGTTCCAGCCATCCACCTGATCTTCATCTCTACCTCGCGTCCTCGGCCCACGGTAGCCTACCCCAGGACGCTGATCGTCGCCGAGCGAAATAGCGCCTTGACCGTGCTCGAGAGCTTCGTCGGCGAGCCGGGCTCCTCATACTTCACCAACGCCGTAGCGGAGATCGTGGTCGAGGAAGGCGCGGAGGTGGAGCATTACAGGTACATGATGGAGAGCGCAGAGGCGCATCACATCGGCACGACCCGGGTAGACGTGGGGCGCGACGCCAGGTTCAGCTCGATCTCTCTGGCCGCCGGCGCCGCCATCGCAAGGAACGACCTTGAGGTGCGTCTGGGGGACACAGGCGCCTCGTGCGACGTGCGCGGCCTTTACGTCACCTATGGAAAGCAGCATATCGACAACCACATCGACATCGACCACGCGAAGCCTCATACAAGCAGCGAGCAGTACTTCAAAGGCATCCTGGGCGATCGGTCGAGGGCCGTCTTCAGTGGCAGGGTCCTGGTCAGACGCGACGCCCAGAAGAGCTACGCCAGGCAATCCGACAAGAACCTCATGCTGTCGAAGGGCGCCAGGGTGAACACCAAACCTAGCATGGAGATATTCGCCGACGACGTGCAGTGCTTCCACGGCGCGACGGCGGGCGCCGTCGCCGATGACGCGTTGCTGTACATGAGGAGCCGTGGGATCGGCAAAAAGACCGCCACGGACCTGTTGGTACACGGGTTCGCGTCCGAGATTCTGGACCGCATACGACTGGCGCCACTTCGAGAGCATATAGAGCGCATGTTCTCCGGACGACAAGCCGGCTTCGCACCAGGCCTGACTGAAAAAGGCAGGGGTGGCTGATGTCTGAACTGGAAGAGCTGTACCAAGAGATCATTATGGAGCACAGTAGGACCCCGCGGAATTTCAAACAGGTGCCCGGGGCCAACCGGTCCGCCAACGGATTCAACCCCTTCTGCGGAGACAACATCACCCTCTATGTGAAAGAAGCGGACGGTGTGGTGGCCGACGTCGGGTTCCAAGGATCCGGCTGCGCCATATCGAGAGCGTCGGCCTCGATGATGACGGAGAGCATCAAGGGCAAGACCAGTGAGCAGGCCGAGAAAATCTTCGATGCGTTCCACGACATGCTGACAGCAGGTCCATCAGGGGAGTACGACGTCGATGCGCTGGGCGACCTGGAAGCGCTCGCCGGCGTATCCGAGTTCCCGACTCGAGTCAAATGCGCGACGCTTTCCTGGCACGCGCTAAAGGGCGCGCTGAACGGTCAGGAAGAAGTGTCGACCGAATAGGACCGATACCGGGAGAGTAAATGGCGTTGGGCTGCGGCGGACTGTACGCTGCGGCCCGAAGTTCTGTCGGAGGTGTGAGTAATGCACATCCCAATGCAAGTCGATTACGGCATCAGGGCATTGGTCGACCTCGGGGAGCACGGCGACGAGGGACCGGTGCGAGCCTCCGAAGTCGCCAAGCGCCAGGGCATTCCTGAGCCCTTTCTCGCTCGGGTGCTGCACACGTTGCACAGGCATGGCCTGACTTCGAGCCAGCGTGGCCCGCAAGGCGGTCATTCGCTGGCGAAGGACGCTTCGGAAATCACTATGGGCATGGTCATGAGAAACCTCGAGGGGCCGTTGCAGCTCGTCACCTGCCTGGACGACGCCGGCTCGTGCCAGCAGTCCCCCGGCTGCGGGCAGCGAGGGATTTGGCGTGACGTGGAGGAGGCGATGGGCAGGGTACTCGACTCCACCACCATCGCGGACCTGGTGGAGCGGGGCCGGCTTATGAAACTCGAAGTGGCTCAACCGGCTCCTACGGCGTGAACGGACCTAGACACGCGCCTGCGCCGGGCCGCGGCGCACGCAACCACCAAACGGGGAGGCGGACTGAACGAATGGCTTTTGTCAACGTAGGTAAACTGCAGAGCGTAGCTCCCGGGACCCTGATGGTCTATGAGATTGGGGACCGGGAAATAGCGGTGTGCAACGCCGATGGCGAGATCTACGCGATCGACAACGTCTGTACGCACGACGGCGGGTCCCTGGACCAGGGCGAGTTATTGGGGTGCGAGGTCGAGTGTCCCAGGCATGGCGCGAGATTCGACGTACGATCGGGTGACGTCACGGAGGCGCCGGCGGTGCTGCCCGTCGACACGTTTGCGGTGATGCTGGAAGGCGATGACATTCTCGTAGACATCGAGCAGCGGGGAAAAGCCGCGGCTGAGCTCAAGTCGCGAAGCTAGAACGGGCGCCGGCCACAAGGGAAGCTCATGGCGACACTGAAGGCACAAAAAAAGGCTCTAGATAGCCAACAGATAAGACAGGACTTTCCCATACTCTCAAGGACCGTGTATGGGAAACCCCTGGTCTACCTCGACAACGCTGCCACCTCGCAGAAGCCACGCAGCGTCATCCGGGCACTCTCGGAGTATTACGAGCAGTACAACTCGAACGTCCACCGGGGTGTGCACGCGCTTAGCATGGAGGCGACCGACCGGTTTGAGGAAGCGAGGCAGAAGGTCGCCGACTTCATTAAAGCCCCGGAGGCCGAGTGTATCGTCTGGACGCGAGGGACCACCGAGGCCATCAACCTGGTGGCAAACACCTGGGCTCGCGACAACGTCAAGGAGGGCGACGAGATAGTCGTCTCCCAGCTCGAACACCACAGCAACCTCGTACCCTGGCAGAAGGTGGCCCAGGAGAGTCGTGCCACCCTGAGAATCATCCCTCTAACGGAAGAGGGGACGCTTGACATGGCGGAGATCGATTCGTATATCAACCCGCAAACGAAGCTGCTGAGCATCGCACACATGTCCAACGCTCTGGGCACGATCAATCCCGTGAAAGAGCTTGTCGCCAGGGCCCACGAGGTCGGCGCCACGGTCCTCGTAGACGCAGCGCAAAGTGTGCCCCACATGCCGGTGGATGTGAACGATTTGAACTGCGACTTTCTCGCCTTCTCCGGGCACAAGATGCTGGGCCCGACCGGGATCGGCGTCCTTTACGCGCGGCGGGAGGTCCTCGACACTATGGAGCCGTTTCTTCGCGGGGGCGAGATGGTGCTTGAGGTCTGGAACGACCGCGCCACATGGAACGAGCTTCCCATGAGATTCGAGGCCGGCACCCCAAACATCGCGGACGCGATAGCGCTAGGCGCCGCAATAGATTACCTGCAGGACATCGGGATGGAGAATGTGCGGAGTCATGAGATCCAACTCACCCGCTACGCGCTCGAGGCGCTCAGCGAGCTGGAAGAACACGTGGACCTGTACGGCCCGAAGGACGTTAACGTCCGGGGCGGTGTCATCTCCTTCCACGCCCATGAGGTGCACGCGCACGATCTCGGCACCTTTCTGGATAGGGAAGGAGTCGCTATTCGAACGGGGCACCACTGTGCGATGCCGCTGCATCGGACCCTTGGCATCCCCGCCTCGGCCCGGGCGAGCTTCTACCTGTACAACACCGAAGCCGAGGTAGACGCGCTGGTTGACGCCCTAAAGGGGGCGCTGCGATACTTCGTAAATGGACCAGAACGAGATCGATGACCTCTACCGCGACGCCATTCTGGACCACTCGCGCAACCCTCGAAACCGCCGCCGGCTAGAGCACCCAACCGTCTCCGGACGGGCCGTCAATCCGTTCTGCGGGGACGAGATAGCCTTCCAGATCGACCTTCACGACGGTCACGCCACCGGCATTGCCGCGCAGGCTGTCGGGTGCTCGATCAATCGGGCGTCGGCCTCCATGCTCACCGAGGCACTGCACGGCAAGACGCTCGATGACATGGCATCGTTGGCGGCGCGTCTAAAGGCTGCGATGGCCGACGCCGACGGACCAATCGACTTCCCGCCGGAGTTGAGCGATCTTTCGACGCTGGTCGGTGTCCGCCAGTTCCCCGTCCGGATCAAATGCGCGCTGCTGTCCTGGTCTGCCCTCGAAGAGGCCCTCGAAGCATACCAACGACAAGAGCAGGGCGTTACTGCCGCTGAGGGGCGCGACGCGGAAGACGCCACGAACTAGGAGGGGCCACCGGGTTAGCCTGCAGCCCACGGATTTGGCGCATGAGCCAGCCGCGACGCTACGGCGCGCCCCGCTTGCGGCCGAAGGAGATCACGCCCTCCCTCGGCAAGAAGACGGCGGCAATCACAGTGGCCGGCAAGAACAAGAGCGCGTGGATGATGATCGCGTAGCTGAACCCCTCAGCCCTATCGATCCCAAGCACCCCCAGAACGTACACCACTGCAAACTCAAAGGTACCCGCGGCAGCTGGCGCGGCAGGCACAGCCGTAGCAAAGAAGATCGTACCCATAATGACCATCGTTGCAGATATGGGGGTGATCTGAAGGTGGATCGCCTCAGCGATGATCCAGGCGGTGAGCCCTACGAGCGCCCAGTAGCCGTAGCTCATCGCCAGCGACACGACGAGCCTCCCCCGGTGACGCCAGAGCAGCGTCACGGCGTCCGAGATGGCGGCGACGAAAGCGACTCGTCTCGCAAACGCGAAGGTCTGACTCCCCCAGACGAACGCAGTCAACACAGCTACGGCCACGGCTACCGTGCCGATCGCGCCCCACAGCAGGAAGCCGAGCTGCTTCATCTCAGGGACCAGAAAGAATGAGACAGCGAGTAGCGAGGTGCTGGCCACGGCGTCGATAACCCGCTCCATGCCCAGCGCGGCGATGGCGTTAGCCCGGTTGATGCCATCCCGCATGGTGAGCACCGCCAGCTGAGTTATTTCGCTGGCTACGCGCAGCGGCATCACGTTGCTGAGCCCGAGTCCCTCGTGCTGGACGATAAACAATCGCCCGACCGAGATCTCGTCCTCCAGGAAGAGCATCCTCCAACGTGCAGCCCTCAGGTAGCTGGCGCCCATGAACACAATCAAGGACAAGACCAGCATCGCCGGGGAGACGCGAGAGAAGGAGTCGACCACCAGCCGCAACTCCACGCCTCGCAGAGCCAGCCAGCCCAGCGCAGCGCTGGCCAGGATGCCCAGTACGATTCGTCCGGTCCGGATGACTCTTCGTCTCATCACTCTCCCAGAGCGGCCTCGTAGTATAATTAACCGCCTCCAGGAACGCCAAGCGATCTCGGGCGCCCGAGAACCTAGTAGACCGAAATCTTTGAAATGAGGGGTAGCCGAGATTGGCGTGCTACGACGACAGGGCGGGTTTCAAACCCGCCCCTACCAAGCCGTAACCTCAGAACCCTTCAATACTAGGATGTTGGACCACTAGGTTCGGATCGAAAACTCGCCTTGGGGACGGCTGTGCCCGTTCCGCGGGCCGCTCTGGATTCGCCGGCGCTCCCAGTACACCACGGACGTTACTCCAGCCTTGGCCAGCACCATACCATTGTTGGTATCGACGCGACCGTATATCGTGCGTGGTACCAGCATGAGGCCAACCTTCACACCTGGTCAGCACCTGCTGGTCGCCTCCGTGAGGCACGCGCTGTCGCGCGGAGACGTGGTCGTCATATACGAGTCGGACCGAGGAGGCAAGCGCTATCTGAAGAGGATTGTGGGCCTACCCGGGGAAGAGGTCAGGCTGTTGGACGGCCTGCTTTACATCGACGGAGCAAGACAAGACGAGCCCTATCTCAAGGGGTTGCCTTCGACCGTGGGTCTAGGCGAGCGAGGGTGGAAGCTCGGCCACGCCGAGTTCTTCGTGATGGGCGATGACCGGCCGCGTAGCACCGATAGCAGGGCATACGGCCCAATTCACGCCGCGTCGATCGCCGGCGTCGTATGGTTCCGCTACTGGCCCGTTTCGAAGTGGGGGCGGATGAACAGTTGACTAACCATCGGTAAGTAATGGCCTGATATGGGCCATTCCTGCATGCCGGCGGGGCAAAGGCTCAATCGACACCGTCGGCCAGCCACGCTGCGATCTCCTTGGCGTGGTAGCTGATGATGATGTCGGCGCCTGCCCGCTTTATCGACGTGAGCAACTCGATCGTAACGCGCCGCCCGTCGAGCCACTCCTTTTGGGCGGCCGCCTTCACCATCGCGTATTCGCCGCTAACGTTGTATGCCGCGACTGGCAAGGCGAACTTTTCGCAGGCCCTCGCGATGACGTCGAGATAGGCGAGAGCGGGCTTGACCATCACGATGTCGGCGCCCTCGTCGATATCCTGCTCTATCTCCCGCAGCGCCTGGCGGGCGTTGGCCGGGTCCATCTGGTAGCTGCGACGGTCCCCAAACTGCGGCGCGGACTCCGCGGCTATCCTGAAGGGACCGTAGAACGCGGAGGCGTATTTCGCCGAGTACGCCATGATGGGCGTGTCGACATGCCCATCGGCGTCGAGGGCGCTGCGAATCGCGGCGACCTGGCCGTCCATCATCGCGGAGGGCGCGACCATGTCAGCGCCTGCCTCTGTCTGAGTCAGCGCAGTCTTGACCAGCAGCTCCAGCGTACGGTCGTTGTCGACCTGCCCTTTCTCGACGACGCCGCAGTGGCCGTGGTCCGTGTACTCGCACAGGCACACGTCTGTAATCACCATCAGTTCAGGCGCCGCTCGCTTGATTACGCGCACTGCTTCCTGGACTATGCCGCCGGACTCGTAGGCCCCGCCCCCTGTCGCGTCTTTGTGGTCGGGGATGCCGAAGAGCAGCACTGCCGGGATGCCCAGGTCCGCGACCTCGCCTACCTCGGGGGTGAGCTGGTCGAGCGAGAGCTGGTAGACGCCGGGCATCGGATCGATCTCAGCCCGAACGTTTCGCCCATGGGTCACGAAGATGGGATAGACAAAGTCGGTCGCCGAGAGCCTGGTCTCTTGGGCCATCGCGCGTAAAGCCGGCAGATGCCTCAGTCTGCGAAGCCTCGACCCAGGGAACCTACCCATCCGGGCCTCCCTCATTCTCGAAGTACGCTTTCAGCGCGGTTACAAGCCCCGGCACAGTGTACTGGCTGGCCACTATGTCAGCCTGCAACCCCAATTCTCTCACAGTGTCGGCCGTTATCGGCCCGATGCACGCGATTTTCGCACCTGCAAGTAGGCTGAGGTCCCCCCCGATAAGCTGGACGAGGTTGGTTACTGTGGACGAGCTCGTGAAGGTGGCAGCGTCGATTCCCTGGGCGAGGATCTCCGTAACCCGCCCAGCGGAGTCCGCCGGCACCGAAGTCCGGTACGCAGTGACGGCGTGGACCTCCGCGCCCAGCGCCGAGAGCCCCTCCCGGAGCGACTCGCGGCTGATGTCGGCCTGCGGCAGCAGCACCCTTGCGCCTGCCGAGACGTGTCCGCGGAGCCCCTCCGCCACCGACTCAGATACGAACTCCTGGGGAACGAAGTCGGCCATGATACCCCGCGCCGCCAGCCTCTCAGCCGTCGCAGAGCCGATCGCCGCTACCCGCGCGGACGCGAAGGCCCTGGCATCGCGACCGGCTTGAGCCAGGCGTTCGAATACAACGTCGACCACGTTGGCGCTGGGGAAAACCACCCAGCTGTGATCAGACAGCCTCTCCAGAGCGCTGTCAAGCTCCTCGTAGTCCTCGAGCGGGCTTACCTCGATCGTCGGCACCTCCAGGGCCTGTGCGCCCTCTCTGTACAAGAGCTCCGTAAGTTTGCTCGCCTGCGCCCGAGACCGCGTGACGAGGATGCGTTTTCCGAAGAGCGGCCCTGTGTCGAACCAGCGAAGCTTTTCTCGTAGATTGACGACGTCACCAATCACAGCCACGATAGGCGGATCGAGCTGCTCCCGGCGGGCCCGCCCTGCTATATCCTCCAACGTCCCGACGAGGGTTCGTTGATACGTCTCAGTGCCCCACTGTACCAGCGCCACCGGAGTGTTCCCACTGCGGCCGTGGCGCATCAAAGCCTCGGCGATAGCCTCCAGATTCTCCCTGCCCATCAGTACCACCAGGGTGCCCTCGGTATTCGCCAGGGCATCCCAGAGTACCGACGCTCCGCCCTTCTGCGGCGCCTCGGAGCCCGTTACGATAGCTACCGACGAGGCTAGGCCACGGTGCGTCAGCGGGATCCCGGCATAAGCAGGCGCGGCGATCGCGGAGGTAACGCCCGGCACGACTTCGAAGCGGACCCCCGCCTCGGCGATGGCCTGCGCCTCCTCACCACCTCTCCCAAACACGAAGGGGTCCCCACCCTTCAGTCTGACGACTCGCTTGCCCTCCCTCGCCTTGCTCACCAGAAGCGCATTGGTGCTCCCCTGCCGATCGCCACGCTGACCTCGCGCTTTGCCGACGTCGATCTTCTCGGCGCTTGCGGGCGCCTTGGCGACAAGCCGCTCGTCGACCAGCCGATCGTATACAACTACATCCGCCGACTCCAGGAGCTCGAGACCCCTTGCCGTTATAAGCCCCGGATCACCTGGACCCGCTCCGACGAGGTACACGATGCCGGCTTTGTTGGGAGGTTGCTCACTCATACCAAAGGAAGCCGAGTTAGTCCTATTCCATTGCGGAGGCTTGGCCCCCTCGGGTTACGCCGCTCCGTCCACGATGTCTTTGGCGCCGGACTCCAGCAGGTCCTCAGCGGCCCGCCGACCAGCCGCCTCCGGGTCATCGACCGGGTAGACGCTTTCCCGTCTGAAAATCTGGCTGCCGTCGGGCAGCGCCGCCATTGCGGATATAAGAAGCTCACCACCATGAATCCTTGCGTAGGCCGCTACCGGCACCTTGCACCCGCCACCCAGCTCGGCCAGAAACGCTCGCTCGGCCGCCAGGGCGACGTGACTGGGGGCGTGGTCTATCTTTGCGAGCATCCCTATTGTAGCGGCGTCGTCCTCTCGTGCCTCCACGGCCAGCGTCCCCTGCCCTACCTCCGGAGTGAAAGAGGCCACGGGCAAGTGCTCCGCAACAGCGTTCTCCCGGCCAAGCCGGATCAAGCCGGCGGCCGCAACGACGACCCCATCGTAGTCGTCGCCGACGGCCTTTTCGAGACGTGTGCCCACGTTGCCTCGTATGGGCAGGACAGCAACGTCGTCTCTAAGGGCCTTGATCTGCGCCGTCCGCCGAGGGCTGCTGGTGCCGATACGAGCTTCAGAAGGCAGAGCTGCGAGTCCCAGGCCCCACCTATCAACGAGCACGTCCCGTGGGTCGAGGCGTCGCCCGATCGCCGCCAGCGTTAGGCCCTCGGGCAGGGTCGAGAGCAGGTCTTTCGCGCTATGGACGGCGAAGTCGATCTTCCCTTCAATGAGGTCGAGCTCGATCTCCTTTGCGAACGTTCCGCGCCCAAGTTCCAGGAGGGGGGAGTCCTTCTCGCGGTCTCCGGTCGTCGTTGTCGGAACGACTTCGAATTCTCTCGCAGGTGAGCTGGCGCGCAGGTGGGCGAGTATCTCCTCGGTCTGGGCCAGCGAGAGAGGACTGGTCCTCGAACCGACTCTCAGAGCGCGACCGGCGACCATGGCGGGGACCCGTTCAGCCGGCCTGGGAGGAGACTTGCCGCCGATCGTCGCTCGGACCGGCAGCGAGCTCATCCCATATGCGGCAGGCGCCCTCCTCGCAGTCGCATTCGGCGCCTTCCATCAGTCGCGTCATCAGGGTATCCAGGGCGTCGTCGGATCTGCCGGCCTGGACCAGCTCAACCAGGTCATCAGTCAGGCACGCCTGCCAGTGGTCCACATTGAGCTTGATCTCCTCGCGGGCAAGCCTCGATCTGGCCTCGGAGAGGACGGGGGCGAGATCGGCCCACTCCATCACTCCCAGCGCCGACTCGATTCGACCGGTACCAGCGAGCTCCTCGCGGAACTTGCGTGCGAGTGCGGGGCTTGCACCTCCGGTGGAAACCGCGACTATGACGTCGCCGCGGCGGACCATCGCCGGCGCGATCCAGGTGCAGAGATGGGGCACGTCGGCCACGTTGAGCGGCACGTTGCGTTCGTTCGCCTCCGCGTTGACGGTCCGGTTCATCTTCCTATCGCCGGTGTCGGCGACTATCGCGATAAAAGCGCCTTCGAGGTCTCCACGCCGGTACCCGCGCTGTATCCATGTGAGACGCTCGCCATCCACAAGGTCCCTGAGCGTATCATCGATCTCGCGACTTATGACTACCACGTTGGCCCCGAAATCCACGAGCCGCTCCGCTTTCTCCCGGCCGATCTCTCCTCCGCCTATCACCACACAGCGGCGGCCCCTAACGTCAAGGAACACAGGGTAGTAAGCGGGCATTTCGCGGTTCCTGCGTCTAGAGTACGAGCGGCAAGTCCGTCCCTATGAGCCAGCTCTTCACGGCTTTGGCTCCGGGCGACGCCATACAACAACTCCTAGCTGACCCGGGTCCAGAATGCGCTCCTGGTGTCGATGCCTCCCGGGAGACTTCATCGACTTTGCCAAGTGGCCCAAAAGATCGGCGAACTGAATACGGAACTCTCCGTTCTCCTTGGACGCAGCCAGTTGCCGCGACCGGATCAAGCTACGGACGTATTCCGGGTGCATCGATAGCATAAGAGCCGCGGTCCGGGTGTTTACTTGCAGTCCTTCGAGTTCTATGTCCTCGTCCTTGGGGAGGCCCGTAAGAGCTACGAGCGCAGCTCTCGCGTATGTAAGCGCCTTTGCCAGGGCCTCCGCGTCCTCGTCAGCGGAGACCTCCGCTATCCGTTCGATGAGCTTGCTTCGCAATTCAGTTACGATCATTGGGCGACCACCTGGTCTCAATATAATCGACACAAGATTTATTGTATCACATGGGGATATGAACGGGTACCCCGCGACAGAAGACAGGGGGCCACAGGCGTTGTCGTAGCTACGAACGTGTGCTATCGTGAGGGTTCGCAGGGGGTGAGGAAGTGGAGCAGGCGAAGCGGCGCCTGATGGACCTTCTGGCAAGTCAGGTCAAGGACGAGGTCGTCATCGCGGCGATGAGCCGGGTCCCGAGAGAGGCCTTCGTCCCCGAGTCACACAAACACGCCGCCTACGAGGATAACCCTGTGCCGATTGCCGAAGGGCAGACGATCTCCCAGCCGTTCGTCGTTGCGCTCATGATAAGTGCGCTTGAGCTGCGGCGGTCGGATCGCGTACTGGAGGTGGGGACCGGGAGCGGGTATCAGGCGGCAATACTCGCCGAGCTAGCGCGTGAGGTCATCACCGTAGAGCGTATCGCCACGCTCGCTGATTCGGCACGCGAAACGCTTGTCCTTCTAGGATATAAGAACGTACGCGTAGAGCTTGCCGAGCGACGATTAGGTTGGATGCGAGAAGCCCCGTATAACGCTATTATCGTCGCGGCCGGAGCTCCGAAGCTGCCGCAGGAGCTTGTCGACCAGGTGGCAGACGCCGGGCGGCTCGTTATGCCAGTCGGGTCGCCGGAGTCCCAGGAACTCATGAAGGTAACGAAGTCCGGCGATTCGCGTGCAGTCCAGAATCTTGGAGGGTGCCGGTTCGTCCCGCTCATCGGAGAAGGCGCGTGGGATGAGCGCAGCGTCTGGGCCTAACCGACCAGAGCTGGATGCGCTGCCGAGGTTGGAGAGCGTGCCTTAGTGACTGCTCCCACACCGCGCGCAGCTTCGACCGCCGGGCCGCGATACTAAGTCGACCGCAGAATTACCTTTTGCGGCAGCGACCTCCCAAGTCGTAGCCGGCTGAGAGAGGGACAAGGATTGGCAACGCAGAAACAGGTCGCCGACGTTGGAACGTCGGGCGGCGCTTTGGAATACGAGGTCGTGATCGGGCTCGAGGTTCACAGCCAACTCTCGACCGACAGCAAGATGTTCTGCTCCTGCGACGCCGGCTACCAGCACGCGCCACCCAACACCAGCGTCTGCGAAGTGTGCATGGGAATGCCGGGTGTCCTGCCTGTGATCAACAAGCGAGCCGTGGAGCTGGTTATCGCCACGGGAATCGCCCTGGACTGCACGATCTTGAAGTACACGAAGTTCGACCGGAAGAACTACCCCTACCCGGACCTGATGAAAGGCTACCAGATCTCGCAGTTCGACCAGCCCATCGCCCAAAACGGGCTTCTGGCTATCGACACCGAGGACGGAGTGAAGAACATAGGCATCACGCGCGTGCACCTCGAGGAGGACGTCGCTAAGCTGATGCACAGGACCTCTCCGGATGGCGAGCCGTACAGCCTCCTGGACATCAACCGGGCGGGCGTACCCCTGATGGAAATCGTGAGCGAGCCCGACATGTCGACTGCCGACGAGGCGCGGACGTATCTGACCGCGCTGAGGTCGATCCTCCGCTACATCGACGTCAGCACCGCAAACATGGAAGAGGGCAGCTTCAGGTGCGACGCCAACATCAGCGTCCGGCCTCAGGGCTCGACAGACCTCGGCGTGAAGGTCGAGGTCAAGAACATGAACAGCTTTCGCTCGGTACACGACGCCCTCGAGTACGAGGTCGAGCGCCAGACCCGCCTAGCGAGAGCAGGTGAGCGCATCGTTCAAGAGACGCGTGGATGGAATCAGGACCGCGCCGTATCGGTCTCGCAGCGCTCAAAGGAGGGCGCTTCAGACTATCGCTACTTCCCCGAGCCCGACCTCCCCCCGCTGCTAATACGGTCCGCCTGGGTCCGGCGCATCACCGCAGGGCTCCCGGAGCTTCCGGGCGCCAGGACCGAGCGGTTTGTCAAGCAATACGGGCTGCCTTCATATGACGCCAAGCTCCTCACGTCCTCAAAGTCCACCGCCGACTACTTCGAGTCGGTCATGAAGAGCTCTGCGGATGGCGCGTCGCGCCAGGTCCTGGCGAAATCGGTCAGTAACTGGATGTCGGGGGAGCTGGCCAGGTCACTAAACGAGACGGGCGGCGAGGTGGACAGCTTGAAGTTCCGGCCCAAGGACCTCGTTGAACTTGTAGACATGGTCGATTCCGGGCTCTTGAGCGGCAATATGGCCAAGACGGTGTTCACCGAGATGTTCGAGTCGGGTGTTTCTCCGAAACAGATCGCCGAGGACAGGGGTCTGGCTCAGATGAGCGACACCGATTCGGTCACGCCGGCCGTGGACGAGGCGATTGAGAGTAACCCCGACGCCGTGCAAGACTACCTCGACGGGAAAGACGCCGCGCTCAGGTATCTTATGGGACAGGTGATGAAGATTACGAGGGGTCAAGCAAACCCGCAAATTACCACCGCGTTGCTCACGGAAAAGCTGGAGTCGATGAGGTAGCGTATGGAGAGCCGCAACGGACGCCCGGGCTGGGGTGTTCTACCGAAGTTCTTCTACTTCGGGCTCGGTGTAAAGAGGTGGCTGCTGGTGGGCGCGATGGGCATCGCCATCTCTTCTATCGGACTGGCGTTCTTGATAAAGAACCTGTTCGACCTGAGTTTCCCGAACTTCCTGCCGTGGTACTCCGAGGGCATCCTGGTAGGGGCGGTTGGGCTGGCGGTGATGGTGTTCTCGGTCTTCGGCCTGTACCGCTCGCTGGGTCCAATATTGTTCTCATCGGCCAGCATCGATTCCCTCGCCGACTCTATCTATACCCGCCGGTACAGAGGGAAGGGCCCCAAAATCGTGGCTATCGGCGGCGGGACGGGGCTCTCCGTTCTGCTTCGAGGCCTGAAGACGTACACCGACAACCTGACAGCCATTGTTACCGTGGCAGACGATGGGGGTAGCTCGGGGAGGCTACGGCGGGATCTGGGCGTCCTGCCGCCCGGCGACTTTCGAAACTGCCTGGTGGCGATGTCCGATGACGAGTCGCTTGTGGGAGAGCTATTCCAGTACAGGTTCGAGGAAGGAGAGGGGCTGGAGGGGCACAGCTTCGGCAACCTGTTCATCGTGGCGATGACGAGGGTGACCGGTAGTTTCGAAAAGGCGCTCTACGAGTCGAGCCAGGTCCTAAAAGTACATGGGCAAATACTTCCGGCGACAGTGGCGAATCTCGCGCTCTCGGCGAGGTTGGCCGACGGATCGCTGGTCCGAGGCGAGTCCGCTATTACAGCGCGTGGCGCGCTGATAGAGCGCATAGAGATAGACCCCAAGAACGCGCCCGCCTTCCCCCGGGCAGTCGAGGCCATAGGTGAGGCACAGCTGGTCGTGATCGGGCCGGGAAGCCTCTACACGAGCATTCTGCCGAATCTCCTGGTGAGTGGAATCGCAGAAGCCCTTGGGCAGACCGCCGCCACAAAGGTATACGTGTGTAACGTAGCCACGCAGCGAGGCGAGACCGACGAGTACAGCGTGGAAGCTCACGTGAGGGCGCTGCAGTCCCACACCTCGAGGGGGATGGTCGACTACGTAGTGACGAACAACGAGATTGTGGAGCTTGACAGTCGTTTCCTGGGGCAGCCGGTGGAAAGCGACGGAGTTCCCCTCGAACACGCGGTCATCGTTGGAGACGATCTGGTCGATGTAGATCACCCGGTAAGGCACGACTCTGAAAAGCTAGCCCGCGTGATTATGGACGTGTATCATGGAAAGCGAAGGTCTCCAGCCCCCGTAGCGGGCAGAGGCGCACGATAAGGACTCGCACCTAACGGGGTATGCACTCGGTCGCGGAATGCAGTCGCTAGTCAACACCACCCAGATATTCCTCTCCGTTCTCCTCGTAATTGTGATCCTGGTCCAAGTGCGAGGCCAGGGTGGAGGGCTGTTCGGCGCGTCTGAGAGCTCTTACCGAACCCGCCGAGGGGTGGAGAAGTTCCTATTTCAAGCGACTATCGTCCTGGTAGTGGTCTTTCTGACAACCTCGATTATCAGCGTCAGGGCCTTTTAACGCCGTCCTAGCTACGTTCGGTCGAGTCCGAGACTTCCGTGTCGCGTTCCATCATCACCCTGACGACCGATTTCGGTTCCGCTGACGCCTACGTCGCTTCTGTGAAAGGGGTGGTGCTGGGCACGAATCCGGATGCGACGATTGTCGATGTCTCTCACGACGTACCCCCTCATGACGTCAACCACGGAGCCTACGTTCTGGCCAGCGCCGCCCCCTACTTTCCTCCCGGCGCCGTCCACGTTTGCGTCGTCGATCCAGGAGTCGGCACCAAGAGACGCGGCCTCGCCCTCAGCACGCCATCCGCGGTATATGTAGGCCCGGACAACGGCGTCTTTACATACGTGGTGCTGGCTGGCCTCGATCGACGCCTAACCGCCGAGAGATTCGGTCCGCCGACCGGAGAGTTCATGGAGCCGGTCAAGGTCCCTTTGCCCGAGGGCTACCGCGCATACGAGCTCTCCGACTCCCGGTACTGGCGCAGGCATGTGAGCGACACGTTTCATGGCCGCGACGTCTTCGCACCTGTTGCTGCCCATCTGTCGCTGTCTATGAGCCCCGCGGACCTTGGCGCGCCAGTCAATGAGGTCGTGTGTCTCAACGTCCATCCGCCTTCGGTCCGGAAACACTCCGTGGAAGGAAGGACGATATTCGTCGATCGCTTCGGCAACCTGGTCACCAACATCAAGCAGTCCCATGTCCGAGGCGACCAGGTGCAAGTAACCGTTGGGGACGCGATTATTGGCGGGATCAGCACCGCGTTCGCGGATGCGGATGGGCTGGTGTCATTGATCGGTAGCCAAGGCTACCTGGAAATCGCTGAGAACCTGGGCAGCGCTGCCCAGCGACTCGGGGCCGGCGTGGGGGCCGGGATAGAGGTGAGGGAGTAGCCAGGGCAGGTTTGAAACCTGCCCCTACGCCGCCTTACGACCGGCTGGCATTCCGGCCGCGGCGGTCGTCGGCATACGGACAACCCGAAGGTACTGGACTCCGAATTCCGGACTGGTGACGGAGGCCCGTAGCCAAATGCTAATGACCGGTATAGTATGATTACCGGTATGTGCGGGGCCTAGTCAGGGGCCCGCAGCCGAAGGCTTCAGCACCGCTGACAATCCGAGGGGGTGCCGCAGAAATGGGAAACAACGAAGATATCGCGCTGATAGCTCACCTCATGCGGCGTGCGGGATTCGGCGCCACTCCTTCCGAGTTGGATGCCCTCGTAGCCCAGGGCTACGGGGAAACCGTGGACCGCCTTCTGCACTCGGACGACCAGCCCGATATCGACGAAGACGAGCTATACCGGTACATGCCGATGATCGAGCGCCCGTCGCGAGACCACGTCCTAGGGCAGATCAACTGGCTCTACCGAATGGTCCACACCGGACGCCCGTTGCAAGAGAAGCTGGCGCTGTTCTGGCACCACGTATTCGCTACCGGCAACAGCAAGGTGGAGAGCACCTACAACATGATGGTGCAGGTGCAGATGTTCCGGGAGCACGGGATGGGCAGCTTTAGACAGCTGCTTATGAAACTCTCGCAGAACCCGCCGATGCTACTTTGGCTCGACAACCAGGAGAACCACAAGGAGTCCCCCAACGAAAATTGGGGCCGCGAGCTGTTGGAGCTCTTTTCGATGGGGGCGGAGAACTATACCGAGCTTGATGTCCAGGAGTGCGCGCGCGCGTTCACAGGGTGGAATTTTAGGGGCCCCGCCCACAACATTGAAGGGCGTGACGTCCCTGGAGGGCCGTTCGAGTGGAGTTTCGCGTACCGCCCTGATGACCACGACGACTCTGAGAAGACATTCCTGGGCCACACAAGCAATTTTGACGGCGAGCAGATCATAGACATCATCGTGCAGCAGCCGGCATGCCACAGGTTTGTCGCCCGGCACCTCTACAACTTCTTCGTCGCGGACGAGTCCCCCGTGGCAACATGGGCGGTCAATCCGGCGCGGGACCCCGAGGCCATAGACATACTCTGCGAGTCGTTCGTCGATTCCGGGTATGAGATCAGGGAAGTGCTTCGGACTCTGTTCACCTCGGACTTTTTCAGGGAAGCCCGATACCAGAAGATCAAGAGCCCGGCTGAGGTTGTGGCGGGCACAATTCGATTGGCCCGAGACCCCCTAGGACCCGACCCGCGGTGGCTGGCCATGGCGCGGCAGCCGGGCCTGATGGGGCAGGAACTCCTAGACCCCCCAACGGTTGAGGGATGGCACACGGGCGAGGGCTGGGTCAACGGCGGAACTCTCGTCGAGCGCGTCAATTTCGCCGCAGACCTTCTTCGGGACACGGAGCTACCCGGCGTACGCGACCTGTTAGGGAGGGTCGCAGCCTCCGCGCCGGCAACGCCGGAAGCTCTGATCGATAGATGTCTGGAGACCATCGGGCCGCTCAATCTCGCCATGGAGACTCGAGACGAGCTTCTATCTCATGTTGAGAGCAAGTGGCCGGGCTCGACGGATAACGGGAATGGGAGCGACGCGTTTTCTAGCCTCGTGGGAGACGTGTTTGGGCTAATCGCCTCCACCAGGGAATACCAGTTCGGATAACGGAGGTCGGAGTTGGCCGACGTTTCGGCACAGGGTCGCACCTGGCGTTTTAGGAATGCGTTAGGACGCGATACCGGAGAGCAGAACGGCACTGCAGGTGGCTCCTCTAGCCCCATGGACATCGCTGTCGATAGCGACGGCGTGCTATTCGTCCTCAGCAGAGGTTTCGGGTATGAGACCCCTGGTCGTGGCACCGACGTCGGCCGCAGAATAGGCAAGACCACCATTGACGAGGACCACATTGGCGATTTCGCCAGGCACGAGTTCACCTGGCCCGTGGGGATCGCCATCGCCGGCGACGGTAATGTCTATTGCAGCGACGAATACGAGAACAAGGTCCTGTTCTTCAGGCCGGACAGGATGATCCCCTTCCCACGGTTCGACCCGGACGGTGAGCGCCTGGGCGATTGGGGTCGCGCCGGCTCCGCGGCGGGGGAGCTCGATGGCCCTGCGGGCATCGCGTTCGATGCGGACGACAACCTGTTCGTGGTCGACAGCCGGAATAGCCGAGTTCAGAAGTTCACCAAGGGTGGCGACTTCCTGGCCGCGTGGGGCAGCGCTGGCGAGGGCGAGGGCCAGTTTCGCCTCCCCTGGGGCATCACGGTCGATGCTCGGGGAGACGTCTACGTGGCCGATTGGGGCAACGACCGCGTCAAGAAGTTTACCCCCGAAGGTACCCCTCTCATGAGCTTTGGGGCACCGGGTAGCGGCGAAGGATCATTAAACCGTCCGGCCTCCGTGACGGTTGACCCTGACGGTGACGTGTACGTCACGGACTGGGGCAATGACCGGGTACAGATATACGACAAACAAGGAGCATATCTGGCAACGCTCCACGGAGACGCCAGGGAATTGTCGAGGGCCGGAGAGTACGTCTATATGCGCAGCGGAGGGAAGCTAGACCGGGTCCACGAGATCGCGCACCACCTGGCTGCAGTGGCGACGTTCAGGCGCCCTACCGGTATCACGGTCGACCAGCAGAAACACATCATAGTGACCGACGCCCCGGGCCGGATTCAGATTTACGAGAAACTAGACGCTTCTCCGGCCTGAGGCATTTTGGCCTTTCATCGTGAGCCTTCCGGCTCTGCTCAGCATGCGGTGGAACCGAGATCAGGGAGCTACACCTCCCTGTATTCACCCTCTACGGTACCTTCGCCCTCGCCCTTGGAGTCGTCGTCGGACGGGGGATCTTCTCCGCCCTCAGCTTCGGCGCCAGCTTCTCCGTCTGCGCCAGCGGCTGCCTGGCTGTAGACTAGCTCTCCTACCTTCTGGACCGACTCCTGCAACTCAGTCATCGCCGCGGTGATGGCCCCCGTGTCCTCTCCTTCGAGAGCGGTGCGCACCGCCGCGATCTTGCCCTCGATATCCACCTTCAGGTCGTCAGGGACCTTGTCCTTGTTCTCTTCCAAGAGCTTCTCGGCGGCGAAAGTCGCGCTGTCCGCGCTGTTACGCACCTCCACCTCTTCCTTCTTGCGCTCGTCCTCCTCCGCATGCGTCTCAGCGTCGCTTATCATCTGCTCGATCTCGTCCGGGGACAGTCCCGAGCTAGCTGTTATCGTGATGCGCTGCTCCTTGCCTGTGCCCTTGTCCTTGGCCGAGACATTGAGTATCCCGTTGGCGTCGATATCGAAGGTGACCTCAACCTGAGGCATCCCTCTCGGCGCCGGCAAAATGCCGTCGAGCATGAACCGGCCGATCGTCTTGTTCTCCGGGGCCATGCTGCGCTCGCCTTGAAGCACATGTACCTCGACGCTGCCCTGGTTATCCGCGGCTGTAGTGAACACCTCCGTCTTGGCAGTAGGTATCGTGGTGTTCCGCGTGATGAGCGCCGTCGTAACGCCTCCCAGGGTCTCGATGCCGAGCGTTAGTGGCGTGACGTCCAGCAGAAGCAGGTCCTGAACGTCGCCCTGCAACACTCCCGCCTGAATCGCCGCGCCGACCGCGACCACCTCGTCGGGGTTGACACCCTGATGAGGCTCTCTGCCAAAGAGGCCAACGACAGCCTTTTGCACCGCCGGCATGCGGGTCATGCCGCCGACCAGGATCACCTCTTTGATGTCGGAGGCGGAGACACCTGCGTCGGTCATAGCTTGCTTGCAGGGCTCCAGCGTGTTATCGACCAGCTCGCCGACCAGCTGCTCCAGCTTGGAGCGAGAAAGGGTGAGCACCAGGTGTTTGGGGCCGGCGGAGTCCGCGGTTATGAACGGAAGGTTGATCTCGGTCTCCATGAGGGTCGAGAGCTCGATCTTCGCTTTCTCCGCCGCTTCCCGAAGACGCTGCAAGGCCATCTTGTCTTGCTTCAGGTCGATGCCCTGCTCCCTCATGAACTCCTGGCATATCCAGTCGATGATGTGCTGGTCGAAGTCGTCGCCGCCGAGATGAGTGTCGCCGTTAGTCGCCTTGACCTCGAACACACCTTCCCCGATCTGCAGGATGGTGATATCGAACGTGCCTCCGCCCATGTCGTATACCGCTAACATCTCCTCGTTTTTCTTGTCGAGACCATACGCGAGCGAGGCCGCTGTGGGCTCGTTGATGATGCGTAGGACCTCCAGACCGGCGATGCGCCCGGCATCCTTGGTGGCGTTCCGCTGACTGTCGTTGAAGTACGCGGGCACCGTGATAACCGCTTGAGTGATGGTCTCACCGAGCTTGGCTTCCGCATCCTGCTTCAGCTTCTGGAGGACCATCGCGGCGACCTCGGGGGGAGCGAGGCTCTTGCCTCCCATGGAGACGTAGGCGTCTCCATTGCTATGCTTAACCACCTTGAATGGGACCAGCTTGACGTCTCGCTGGGTGGTCTCTTCTTCGTAGCTCCGCCCCATGAACCGCTTGACCGAATAGATGGTGTTGTCGGGGTTCGTCACGGACTGGCGTTTTGCAGTCAGCCCCGTGTATCGCTCGCCCGTCTTGGGGTTCGTGGCGACTACCGAAGGAGTCGTGCGAGCGCCCTCGGCGTTCTCGAGGACTCGCGGTTCTCCGGCCTCGATGACGGCCATACAAGAGTTGGTAGTCCCAAGATCAATTCCCAGTACTTTCGGCATCTGTCGCCTCCTCCTCGGATGTCTCAGTTTGTTGCGGTTCGCCGGACGGCTCGTGCGGCTTTTTCGCGACCACTACCTCCGCGGCCCGCAGCACCTTGTCATGCAGCTTGTACCCATCGCGTACGACGGATATCACGCTACCCTCCTCGGCGTCGAGGGTCTCCTGGTACTGTACCGCCTCGGACTCAAATGGGTCGAACGGCTTGCCCAGGGGCTCAATCTTTGTCACCCCGGTTACCTCCATGGTGTTCAGAAGGTTGCGCTGGACCAGCCTGACCCCCTCGATCCATCCTGCCGCAGCCGCGTCCTCTGGCACGTGGGATATGGCCCGCTCCAGGTCGTCCGCAATGGGTAGCAGCTTCAGGAGGAGCTGCGAGTTTGCTCGCGTCGCGGCCTCCTCTCGTTCCTCTGCGGCGCGGCGCTTATAGTTGACAAGGTCGGCCTGCGCCCGCTGGGCCATCGCGCGAAACTGCGCCTTCTCCCTCAGCGCCTCCTCGAGCTGTTCAGGCAGCGCGGGCTCACCCTCTCCAGCGTCGAGGCCTGGGCTTCCGGACTCGCCTTCCGGAGGCGGCGCCTCGTCGGGCGGCCCGCCCGCGGGCTTGTCATCCCTCGCCATTCTCTCGATCTCCCGTACCCGTTATGACTAGCTCATTCGTACGTGAAGCAGGTCGAACGTCTCGTCCAGGACCCTCTCTAGGGCGTCGCGGGCTTCAGCTTGATCAATCTCACCCGCCCTGGCTTTTAGCCCTAGCAGATTGTTAAAGACCTGCAGAGTCAGCTGGACCCCAGCCACGTTGAGACCGAGATCGCCCACCAGGTGCTTTATGAGCCTCAATCGGGCGACGTCTTCTTCAGAATACAGACGGAGCATCCCCTGGGTACGAGAGGGCCTGACGAGTCCAGCCCTTTCGTACTTGCGGAGAGTCTGGGGGTGCATCTCGAGGATACGCGCCGCGACACTTATTACGTATACGCCTTCCACTTTATCACCTTGCGAATCGCTCGGGATGTCTCCGCGTCAGCCTTGTCGGGACCAACCCTCTGGTGGATTGCCGCGCCAACCCGCTAACCCCGCAGGTTATATCGCGTTCTAGTCATAGAATCTTCCCCTCCCGGACGAAGCTCCACAAGGCGAAGTGGAAACGCGAGACGCTCTCAGGTCTACTGGTCGCCACATTATATAAGTTGACATGAGGCGTGTCAAGGGTGATAATACGCGAAAACTTGTCGGCCCGAATCCGAAACCGGTCGACCGCGTCTAACGTATATATGGGCAGACTCGGAGCCAAAGCTGCTCCCGCAAAGGTAAATACTAGGTCGCGCGTCGGAGGGCGCGGACCAAAGGAGGTGGACGAGGTGTTACTCTTCAAATCATGTCCCCGGTGTCAGGGTGACATGCACATCAACCGCGACATGTATGGCGAATACAAGGAATGCCTACAGTGCGGCCAGATGATCGACATTGAGAAACGCGCATTTAACCTGGATCCTTCGATGACCGGGGCGAGCAAGAAGAAGAGGAAGGTGGCCTAACCGCTCCCCGACCACGTAAGGGCATCGGGCCCGCTCAGGTGAGCGGGTCCGATGTTTTTCCGGGACGTTGGCTATTGCGGCTTGTCCCAAAAGCGCTGCTCTTTGAGTGGGTCCGCCTCCATGTGGTAGCCGCGTTGCTCCCAAAACCCGGGAGCGTCCGCCGCCATGAGCTCCAGGCCGCTGACCCACTTGGCGCTTTTCCACCCATATCTCTTGGGGACAACCAGCCGCATCGGGCCACCGTGCTCGGGCGCCAAGGGCGCTCCGTCGTGCCGGTACGCGAACAGCACGTCGTCGTCCTGCAAGGCCGCGAGCGCCAGGTTAGTGGTATAGCCTCCGAAGCAGTGGACCATAGCGTACATCGCCTCCGGCTTCGGGCTGACGGCCGCCATGAGCGCGCCGAACGGGACGCCTTCCCATGTGTTCTCCAGGCGGCTCCACTGCGTGACACAGTGAAACTCAGCGTCGACAGTCACGTTGCTTAGCGAAGTGAACTCGTTCCAGCTTAGGGTCAGCTCCTCCTGAACCAGGCCGAAGACCCTGAACTTCCACGAGTGCACGTCGACTTTCGGGACCGGCCCGAACGTTAGCACAGGAAACTTCTCGGTAACGTACTGGCCCGGGGGCGCCTCGACCCCCTCCGGGTCCTGTTTTATCTTGGTCACCCGCCCAAGTTTCTTTAGCATTCAATACACCGTGTCGCTTAACCCATTTGGGAAAATGCGGTTTGGGAAAATGCGAGTTGCGGCTCCACGCCCCCTCGGGGCCCGCGATCAGACGCCGAGCCGAGTTATTCCATCGAGGGCGGCGGTCTTGTAGCACTCCGCAAGCGTGGGATAGTTAAAGACGGCGTCGACGAAATAGTGGACCGAGCCGCCCAGGGCCAGAGCAGTCTGGCCGATGTGCACAAGCTCGGAGGCGCCCTCACCGATGATGTGAATGCCAAGCAGCTCATGCGTTTCCAGATGGAAGATCAACTTGAGCAGGCCTGTGCTATCACCGATGATCTGGCCCCTGGCGATCTCCTTGTAATGAGCCTTCCCAACCTCATACGGGACTCCGTCCGCGGTAAGCTCCTCTTCGTTGCGCCCGACCATGGATATCTCCGGGATCGTGTAGACACCGTACGGGAACAGCTCCGGAGTGCTCTCGGCCTTGACGCCAAGGGCATGGGCTGCAGCCAGCCGGCCCTGCTCCGACGACGTGGAAGCCAGGCTAGGAAAGCCGATAATGTCACCCGCGGCGTAGATGTGGGGCACATCGGTCTGGTAGAGGGAGTTCACCTTCAGTCGGCCGCGCTCGTCCGGGGACAGGCCGGCGGCATCCAGTGCCAGGGCCGCGGTAGCGCCGGTCCGGCCGATGCTGTACAAGGCCATCTCAGTGACGATCTGCTTGCCGCTGGCCAGGCGGATTCTCACTCGTTCTCCGCGCTCGTCGTCGATCGGCTCGATCCCGCTGACCTCCTCATTAAGCCGAAGCGTCACACGGTCATTTCGCAGATGATAGACGAGCGACTCGATGATCTCTCGGTCCACGAACGGAAGCAGCATAGGGTATTTGTCTATCAGGGTTACTCGGACGCCCAGCGTTGCAAAGATGCTGGCGTACTCGAGGCCTATGACTCCGGCTCCCACTACCGTCATCGTCCGCGGCAGATGGTCAAGCTGAAGCATGTCGTCGCTCAGGAAGACGCGCTTGCGGTCAAACGCAATATGATCGGGCTCAGTGGCGGTAGTTCCGGAGGCGATAACAAAATATGAGGCCGTCACGTGGCGATGGGATGTTCCCTCGAGTGCGCTCAGTTGCACGGTGTGAGGGTCGAGAAAGGAGGCCTCGGCTGTAACAAGCTCCACCTTGTTGCGCATGAGCTGGTGCTTCTTCACGTCGATCTCGTGTCTCATGACGTGGTCCGTGCGGAACAAGAGGTCCGCCATGCTGATGTTCTGCTTGACGGAGTACGACTCGCCGTAAAGACCGCGCTCCCGGTATCCCGTGAGATACATGGCGGCCTCGCGGAGGGTCTTGCTCGGGATCGTACCCGTGTTGAGCATGACCCCGCCGACGGCGTCTCGGCGTTCGACCAGCGCGACGCGCTTGTTCACCTTTGCCGCCTGGATCGCCGCGCTATGCCCGGCAGGGCCGGACCCGATTACCACCATGTCATAGTCGTGTTCCGCCATGACCTCCCCGATCTCCAACCGATGTCGTTCGCCGCCGGCGTGGCAACGAACGGCCTCGTGCATCGAAGCTATTGTACATCATCCGCAATACGTCCCAGATACGCAGCAGGCCCCCCGGCCCGCGCTAAGGCCGAGTGGCGTGCGCGCTTTGTTGAGTGGCTTGGCCCCCGCTGTATAATCGGGCCATGCTGGTGCGAGACGTAGGCGAGACTCGACTCATCGCGATCTTGACGGATATCCTGAGACGGGAAGGACACGCTCAAACCGACTCGACGCCGGGCCCGTTGGGGTCTCGCCTTCTGGTGCCCATCGGAGATGACGCCGCGGTCTGGGACGGACCCACGGGCGTCACGGCTTCGACGTCAGACGCTCTGGTCGAGGGCGTGCACTTCGACCTGGACCTCATAGGATGGAAGGACCTAGGCTGGAAGTCCATCGCCGTCAACCTCAGCGACCTCGCCGCGATGGGTTGTTCCCCGCTCTACGTCCAGGTCGCCCTCGGACTTCGGGGCGACCTTCCCGTGGACGGGCTGGAGGAGCTGTACGTTGGGATGGTGGAAGCCTGCTCCGAGCACGGCGGCAGGATCGTGGGAGGCGACATCGTGCGCTCGCCCACCCTCTTCGTCGCGGTCTCGATGGTTGGCGCCTCGGTACGCGCCGAACGAAGCCCTAAGGGGCGCGGGCTTCTATTACGCGGGACGGCCTCGGCGGGACAGACTCTCGCGGTCACAGGACCGTTGGGTTGCTCCCGTGGCGGGCTCGCCATGCTGACCCAGCGGATAAGCTTCGATAGCGAGACCGCGGACCACCTGAAGGCCGCCCATAACCGTCCCGCGCCTCGCCTGGCAGAGGGAGCTTTGCTCGCCAGGCACGGAGCGGCAACCGCGATCGACCTCAGCGATGGACTCGTGGCGGACGTAGAGAAGATGTGCGTCGGAGCTGGCGCGGTGATTTACGCCGACCGCGTGCCGGTCGATGAGTTTCTGAAGCGCGCCTTTCCGGGCGATTGGCTCCCCATGGCACTCACGGGAGGCGAGGACTACGAGCTTGCCTTCGCCGCTGACGCCGATGTCGTTGAGCACCTGGAGTCGCACCCACAGGTGGGAGTCTCCGCCATCGGCGAAGTCACAAACGGCCCTGGGGTCACCGTGTTCGACTCGCGAGGAGAGCCGATAGCGGTGGACCGGGCAGGGTGGGACCACTTTTCCGTTGGGAGTCGCAGGTGAGAACCATAGCGTGCTTCGCCCTGGGCTTCGGCCTGGGGACAGGTTTGAGCCGTCCTTGGAGGGACACGGACCCTGGCCCGTCGCTGTAGGAAGCTCCTGCCTCTCAAAGCAGTCGAATGAGGACGCGTCGAGGGCTAAACGACAGCCACAGCCCGGCGTCCCTCTGGTAAGATTCACGCGTCTTCCGTAGAACAGACGTAAATCTAGCTCGAGGTGCATAAGTGGGCAAGTACTACGACGAGGCCGCCATTCCCGACGAGATGCGGCGCGACTACAACGTCTACGACCGAATACGAGAGCTCGATATCGATCTCGGCTCTTTTGAGCAGCGTGTCGGGTCCCTGGCGGGCGCCAAGCTCGCAGGGGTTGTCTTTCACGAGGGCGGGCTAGTCTACCTGTCCGGTGCGTCCGGGGGCGAGCTCCCCATGAACGACGACGAGGACCGCATAGAGCACGGGCAGAGGGGCGCCCAGGATGTTGCCGACGATCACCTAGCAAGGCTCCATTGGGCCCTGAGCTGTGCGGGAGAGGGCGATCTAAACGATGTGCTGTACACCGTCAAGGTACTGGGAATGGTCGTACCCCCGGGCGGTGGGACAACCAGCGCCGCTCCAGCGGTGACCAACGGGTACTCCGCCAGGTGGCACTCTGTCTTCGGGGGCGGTCTCAGCGATTTCGCCGAGAACGGCGTCGACCCCGCCGGCTTCGCCGGAGTCCACGCCCGCAGCGCCGTCGGCGGCTTCGACGGCCGCTTCTCCATCGAGCCCGAGATCATACTGGCCATACCGGCGCCCCTCGCCAGAGACATCATCATGGGCCGGGGCTGGGTCTTCCCTCCGCCCCCGTCGATACTAGAGAAGATCAAGGCAAGGCGGTAGGCGAGCCCCAAATACGCTCCGAGCTAATTGTGGTCGCATGAACACCGGCGCAGGCTCACGAGCTCTTTTCACCGACCTCTATGAGCTCACCATGTCCCAGGCGTTCTGGCAGTCGGGCGCGACCGCCGAAGCCACGTTCAGCCTGCTGATCCGGAGCTATCCCGCGGACCGCGCTTACTTCGTCCTTGCCGGCATCGAGGACTCCCTAGATTTTCTCGAGGGCCTGCAGTTCACCCAGGACGACCGGGACTATCTCGGCTCGCTGGACAAGTTCGATAAGGGCTTCCTGGCTTATCTGGGCGACCTGCGCTTTAGCGGCAGCGTCCGTGCGATGGCCGAAGGTGGCATATTCTTCGCCGGTGAGCCCGTCCTGGAGATTACGGCTCCCATCATCGAGGCCCAGATCGTCGAGACGGCCCTGATCAACCACGTCAACCTCCAGACCATCCTGGCCACCAAGGCATCGCGGGTGATACACGCCGCCAACGGCAGGTATCTCGTGGACTTTGCGGCGCGACGCGCACACGGCTTCGATGCGGCCAATCGCTTCGCCAGAGCAAGCTACATCGTCGGGTTCGCCGGCACCAGCAACACGCTGGCCGGAAGCCTCTACGGCATCCCGACCTTCGGGACCATGGCGCACTCATTCGTGGAGAGCTTCGGCAGCGAGCAGCAGGCCTTCAACGCCTACGCCAGCTCGTTCCCCGATTCTACAACGCTGCTGGTCGACACCTACGATACGGTAGAGGGAGTCGGTAAAGCTATCGACGCGGCCAGGGAGCTCCGAATGGCCGGACACGCGCTCAGAGCCGTGCGGCTCGACAGCGGCGATCTCCTCGACCTCTCTTGGCAGGCGCGGGCCCTCTTGGACGACGCTGGACTAAAGGATGTTCAGGTCTTCGCTAGCGGCGGGCTCGATGAATACGGGATAGACGAGCTATTGACCGCCGGCGCACCGATAGACGGCTTCGGCGTTGGCACGATGGTGGGCTCGTCCGCAGACGCTCCCTGGACCGATTGCGCGTACAAGCTTGTCGAATACGCAGGCCGGCCTACGATGAAGCTCAGCGCGAGCAAGCTGAGCCTCCCGGGTCGAAAGCAAGTCTTTAGGATTCGCGATGGGAACGGAGCGTTCCGTCGAGACTTGATCGCCCGCGCCGAGGAGCGGTCCCCAGCCCCGCCGGCAGAGTCCTTGCTCGAAACCGTGATGTCCGGCGGAGAGCGGTCCGGGAAGCCCGAAGCGCTGAAGACTGTGAGAGGCCGATTCCGAGAGCAGTTCGCCGGCCTACCGGACCGACACAAGGCCCTGAGATCGCCACCCGCTTACCCGGTGGGAACGAGCGACGAGCTGGAGAGGCTGGCAACCGAGACTAGAGCGCAGATCGAAGGAGTGAGCGGAGTGAAGACTGAGGGGCGTCTCCATACATGACCAGCTATCCGCAGAGGCGTCCGAGTGAGCCCGCTCGGGGCTACATCTCCCCCGACGGTGCGACCAGGATGCGGAAAATGTCCTTGGTAGGCGCCATCATCCGCTGGAATCCGACGTCGATCACCTCGTCCAGTCCGATTACGCCTGAGATAAGGGGCTGCGTCTTAAGCGCCCCGCTGGAGATCAGGCGCACCACCTCCTCGACGTCGTCCTGGTCGTAGGCGATGCTACCGATGATCTCCTTCTCGGTGCCGACGATGGTGTTGAAATCGATCTCCGCCCGCGCGGTGTAGATCGCCACCAGCACGACTCTGCCGCCGGTGCGGACCCAATCGACCGCAAGCGTGGGAGTCTGCGGACCGCCCGCCGCGTCGATTATCTTATCGGGGCCGATCCCATCGGTGAGCCCCATAAGCCTATCGCCCACATCCGGATCGTCGGCCTTAATTACGGCGTCCGCCCCGAGATCACGGGCCAAGTCCAGGCTCATCTGGCGATTGTCCACCGCGAAGACCTCGGCGCCCTTGGACTTGGCGATCTGCATCGCCAGCATCCCCACTGTACCTACGCCCAACACTGCGATCCGGTCCCCCGGGGACACGCCGGCTCGTTTGACCGCGTGGCTGGCCACGGAGGCAGGCTCAGTAAGGGCGGCCTCCTTGCTGGTCACGTTCTCCGGCAGAGGCACTATGTGCGAAGCGGGCCAGACCAGGTACTCGGTCAGGCCGCCGTCTACTCCGAATCCCACCGCTGTCATGGACTTACATTGCTGCGTCTGGCCGCTCTCGCACCAAAAGCATTCGCCGCAGGTTAGTATGCCGTTGAACACGGCCCTCTGCCCGACCTCGACGTCCTGCACGCCTTCTCCGGTCTCAACTACGGTTCCGGTGATCTCGTGGCCTGTCGTAAGCGGGACCGACCTGCCGGTCAAGGGGTTGGGTTCGGCTGAGATGAAGTTGGGCCCGTAGAGGTACTCCTCTATGTCGGTCGCGCAGATGCCGCAGAAGTCCACTCTGAGCTTCACATCGCCGCGCGAGGGCGATGGCTCGGTGACGGTCTCCAGCCGTAGGTCCTTGTTTCCGTGATACACCAACCCCTTCATATCGACTCCTTCCTCAACACCCTAGGACCTCAGTCGCAGTGACCGTTGGAACCGGGTCTCGCCCCGATGGGGGCCCACCACCGCCATGTTGAGCTTTTCGGTGGTCAGAAGCTGATTGGCCAGGGAGCGGACCTCCTCCGATGTGACGCTCTCGATGCTCTCCACGACCTCGTCCATCTCATGCACATGGCCGAGTAGCAGCTCCTGGGATGCAAACCACGACGATACCGCCCTCGTGTCCTCCATCCTCAGGAGCATCCTGCCGGTCGCCAGCCGTTTCGCCTTCTCCAGCTCTTCTTCCGCCACACCCTCCTTGAGACGAGACACCTCCGCCAAGATCGTATCGACCGCGGCATAGACTCGCTTGGGGTCGACACCGGCGTTTACGAAGAAAGCGCCGCAGTCCGCGAAGTGAGCGACGGTGCTGTGGATGTCGTAGGCGAGCCCCTGCTTCTCTCTTATCTCCACGAAGAGCCGGCTGCTCATGCCTTCTCCGAGAATCACGCTCAGCAGGTCCAGGGCGTACAGGCCGGGGTCGGTCATCGGGAGCCCGGGTAGGGCTATGGATATGTGCGCCTGCTCAGTCCTTCTGTACTGGATTCTGAGTTTAGGGCTCTGCTGCTCGTTCGTGAAGCGCCGGCTTGCCGGCACGCTGTGCGTCGCCCACCCATCACACAGACTCTCTAATTGACGCACTATATCGTCGTGGCCGACGTTTCCGGCGACGCTCACCACAATGTTGGACGGTACATAGAACTGAGCTACGTGCTCGAGAATCATCTCTCGCGTGATGGCCGAGACCGACTCTTGCGTACCGGCAATGTCCCGGCCCAGCGGGTGGTCCGGCCATAACATCTCGTCTATCAGCGCCTCGACCTTGTAGCTGGGGTTGTCCTTTACCATACCCTGCTCTTCCAGCAACACCGGCCGTTCCCGCTCCAATTCCTCCGGGTCATACAGGGAGTTGCGCAGCATATCGATGAGGAGGTCGATGCACTCCTCGGCCGCTGGCTTCGCGACTTTGCACCAATAGGCGGTAAGCTCCTGCTCGGTACCAGCGTTGAGTATGCCGCCTACTCCCTCGACCGTCCCGCTGATCTCGGCGGGCGTCGGCCGGCGCCCGGTCCCCTTGAACATCAAGTGCTCGACGAAGTGAGATACGCCCGCTCGTTCGGCAGGCTCATACCTGGAACCTACGCCAACGAGCACGGTCGTACTAACCGACCGGGCGTGGGGCATATAGCTGGTGAGAACTCGGAGGCCGCTCGCGAGTTCACTCTTTTGAAACGATACTGTCTCTTGCTCTATCTGCGTGGACATGGCCCGATTCTAGGTCATGCCCCCCATACCGTCAACGGAAAATCTGCGGGCCACGTTCCAGCCCTCCCTTTTGGAAAGCCGGGCACGGGGGGATTCCTTGTTGCCGACCGGGTGCGCAGCACCATGTTTGGCCGAGGCGGCGCGATGCGCAGGCGAATGCTCGCGTGTGACGTTGACAGCGCCGATACCGCTGGATTAGCGTGTTACGGGTCTCGCTGCAAATCATCATGTCTGTGAATCCTAGCCCCATGTTCGACACAATCGAAGCGGATGTCCTTGTGATCGGCGGCGGCGGCGCCGGGTGTCGGGCCGCTATAGAGGCTCATGACCACGGCTCCGCGGTCTTGATGGCGGTAAAAGGTAAGCTGGGCAACAGCGGCTGCACCCTGAACGTGGGCACCAGCGCAGCGGTGGGTCCGTGGGCTGCCGAGGGCGACTCCGACGATGTGTCGTTGCGGGACCTTCTCTCCTATGGCGGCTTTCTCGGCAACCAGGAGCTAGCCAAGACTCTGATCGACGAGAGCATGGACCGCCTTCGAGAGATGGAGGACTGGGGCATAGGGCTCGAGAGGAACGACGACGGTAGCGTCGTGATCAACAGATCAGGGGGACATTCGTTCGCCCGCAATTTCACGTTCAAATCCCTCGTCTCCGGGAGCGAACACGACTACGGCTCCCCGCCCGGCATTGCAATGGTGGACGTTCTCGCCTCGGAGGTGCACAAGCGAGGGATTCGTGTATTAGAGGACGTGATGCTCATCGATCTCGTCAAGGCCGGCGGCCGTGTCGTCGGCGCTACGGCCCTCGACTGCGAGGAGAATTCGCTTCTCGTGCTCAAGGCGGTGTCGACGGTCCTGGCGACCGGGACCTACAGCCAGGTCTTCTCCCCGACGACGGTGTCGGAGTTTGAGACCGGTGACGGACAGGCTGCTGCACTCCGGGCCGGGGCGGAGCTTATCGCAATGGAGGCTACCCAGTTCGTATCTACAAGCCTGCCCTGCCCTCCCGGTTCCACCTTCCTCAACGCGCGCGGCGAGGAGTTCCTCACGAAATACGGTATCGAGAGCAACGCGGGCGTACCCAAGGAACCGCTGAGCTACGCTGTATGGAACGAGGTAAGGGCTGGGCGCGGCACGGAACGTGAGACGGTGTTTGTCGACATGACCGAGCCCCTACGCGACCCTGATGTAGCTGCGAGGTTCCTGCCAAGAATTCGTGAGCATCTGCAAAGCGGCGACGTCTACTCCAAGTCCGAGCTGCACGGCCTGGACCCGACCAGCAAGCCTATCGAGTCCAGTCCGCGCGCTCACACCACGATCGGGGGTGTGAGGATCAACGAGCGGTGCGAGACCAACGTACGCGGCCTCTTCGCCGCGGGGGCGGTCGCCGGCGGCGTTTACGGGCTCGCCAGACCGGAGGGGTACACATCGATGATAACGCTGGTGTTCGGAAGGAGAGCGGGGCTGTTCGCCGCTCAGGAGGCGAAGGAAGGAAGACCGGGTGTGGGTCTGGGCCACGCCTCGGTCCAGGCGAGCCTCGACAGGGCCAATGGTCTCATCGGGAGCTCCCAGAGGCCAAAGCCGAGCGACGCCCTGTCCCAGATCAAGTCTGCGATGAGAAGGTACGCCTGGGTCATCAAGACTGAGGAAGAACTGGCTCGTGGCATGGAGGAGATCAAGAAAATCGCCTCTTCTACCTCTCAGCTCGCGGCTTCAGACGGCTTCGAGCGGGCGAGAGCGCTGGAGGTCCACAACCTGCTGACATCGGCGGAGTTGTTGCTAATGGGCAGCATGGAGAGGCAAGAGAGCCGCGGGGCGTTCTTCAGAGAGGACTACCCGGCCATCGACGATGCGCGCTGGCTCAAGAACCTCATATACACGAAGGTAGACGGAGACCTTGTACTGAAGACGGCGCCTGTTGCGCTGAAGTACGTTCATCCCCCACCCAACGGCCAACGCTCCGAGGCCTGGGCTGCCTCGTTGGACCTTAGGGAGGGAACGGCGGGCGCCGGCCGGTAGCGCAGACCACTGGGATTCGCCTAAAGGGAGCGGCCCGGCGAGCTGGCTAGAAGGGCGTCAGCGCGGTGCCCAGCGCGATGTCGGAAATCAGCGCAAGGCCCAGCAACAGGCTAGCCGCACCCGCGACTCCGGAGACGGCGTGCTTCAATCCCTCGGTCCTACCGCTGAGGGCAAACGGGACACCGAGAATTACCGTGACCACCGCCATCGACAAGACCGTTCCAAGTCCGAACAAAACGAGGTATCCGATCCCGACCCACAGCGATGGCACCTGGGGGAGCAGCAGCAACATCACCGCGGCGCTACCGGCGAGGCCATGTACGAACCCCACTGTGTAGGACTTGACACGGAAGAAAGGCCTGCCCGGGTGAAAGAAGCCGTGCGACGTCTCCACCGTGGAGTCCTCGGAAGGGTCGTGAGTGGCGTGAATGTGGACGTGGGGGCCGCCATCATGACGGTGATCGTGCAGGTGGACCAGCCCTCGCTTCAGGTTCCAGAAGACCTGGACGCCTAATAGCACAAGCATGGCCCCGACGCCAACCTCGAATATCGGAGCCACAGCTACATAGTGCTCCAGCACGGCCTGCTTGAAGAGCAGGATCACTATCCCGAGGGCGATCAAAGGGGTGCTGTGCCCGATCCCCCAGGACGCACCAACCCAGATCCCACGCCAGGCACTTCGATACTCGCTGACGATCGTGGACACGGCTACTACGTGGTCCGCGTCCGTGGCGTGCTTGAGGCCAAGGAGGAAGCCGAGTGTCAGCGCCGCCAGTGCACTTGACTCTACGTCCATTATTCGGTGCGCCTTCTTACGCGATTCATGCAGCTGCCTCGCAGCCCCGGCAAAGGCCGAAGATCGCGAAGTGGTCGATGTCGGCATGGAACCCGTAATCGTCCAGGATCTCGGTACCCAGGTCCTCAAGGAACTTGTGGTCGAGGAGCGTCACGCCGTCGCAATTCCTGCAGATGAGGTGGTGGTGCCGGTCTTGCTCGATCCACTCGTACCTATCCTCTCCGCCTCCCATGTCGGTCTCCGAGACGAGTCTCATCTGCCTGAGCACGCCCAAAGTCCGGTACACCGTGGAGACGTCGATATACGGATAGGTCTCCTTTACCTGCTCCAGGACTTCCGAGGCGGTAACGTGGCCGCCTGCCTGCCTAACGGCGGTGATCACCATAAGACGCTGGGGCGTGAGTCTTAAACCCGACTCCTTCAGCGCCTGCATCGTGTCTTCTTCATTTACCATCGATGGCTCCTGCAACTAATGGCAATTAACAGAATACGCTAACAGCCATGATGCGTCAATACATGAGGGCTGCGCAGGCCGGCGCGCTCAGACACCCTCAGCTTCCGCATTTGTGGGTGCAAGTCGGTAAATACGAAAGATATTTCCTGATTGCTTTGACATGAAATGATATGTCGGCATCTATGTATCTCTCTACGAAACAAGTCATGAAAAGTACGTCATCTTGACAGAACCGTTACGGCCCAGGTATTCTCGGAAACTAAGTGTGACGTTTCTCAACAAACGAACGATCGCCCACCAGTAGGGTAAGGGAATCAGGGGAAGAGGGATCGGGAGTCTACAATGCTTCCTGAAGTACAGCTGAAGCAGGTGTCCAGGGACGACGTAGACCGCGTCGCCTGGTGGCTGGAGGACGATGAGGTGTCTTCCAGATGGTTCGGGCACCATGGGTGCGGCGACCCGGTGCACCGCGGCTACGATCCCCTGCACATGATCGAGGCGCCTGAATCGGAGTGGGACCGCGTCTTCGGGGACCCCCGCCGCCTTGTGTTCTCGGTCTATAGCGAAAAAGACCATATCGGCGAATGCCAGCTCGTCCCGGAGGCCAACGGCGGCGCCGAGCTGTTGCTCCTCATCGGGCGTAAGGACCTCTGGCACCACGGATACGGCACCGCGGCCGTCATGGCCGTGATGGAACGCGTTTTCGGTGAGCTACAGCTCGACCGTGTCTGGGTCCGCGTCCCTGAGGAAAACTCCCCCGCGCTAGGCCTCTTCGAGAAGCTGGGGTTCGCTCGAGAGGATACCAGCGCGGTGTGCCGACGACCGGACGGCGGCGCGCTCACTAAGGCCACGTTGGCTATGGATACGGCGACCTTCGTGTCTCGATGGGGCAGCTCCAACCAGCATCAGTCTGGGCCTGTCGTGACCGTCAATGGACTGGCAGGCAGCGGGGCCGAAGACTTGGGGCGAAGGATCGCCCGCATGTCGGGCCGCCGTTTCGTCGACGCCGAGATATCCGAACGCGTCTGCCAAAGGCTAAGCTCTGGGTCCGCCGAGATAGCGGGCTTCGAGTCCGGCTACCGTTCGTTGTGGACCCGCCTGCTGAATGCTCTCGTTGTTCCCATGGAATGGTCGGTGACCTACGACGCTGGTTACCAATGGTTTACGTCCGAGACCCTAACCGAAGAGGGCCTGGGCCTATCTGACCGAATTACGAAAAAGCGCTACGTAGAGGCTCTGGCGAGTGCCGTGAGGCGATTCGCCGCAGAAGGTAAGGTGGTCCTCCACGGCCACGGAAGCCAACTCTTCGCGCCCCGGCATCTCGACTCCTTCAACGTGTTCGTCTATGCCCCTCCGGCCCTCCGAGCCCAGCGCATTTCGTCGGAGTACGGCTGGAGCACTCACGAAGCCGAACGATGGCTGAAGAAAGCGGATAGCGACGCGCTGTCGATCTTCAGCAGCTTGCTGGGCGCCGACATGCAAGACGAAGGCCTGTACGACCTTGTCGTTAATCTAGACCGGGTTCCAGAAGACGCGGCGGCACACACCGTAGTCAAAGCAGTCAGTACCCAGGCGAGTGAACCGAGCCCGGCCAATCGACTCCAGCCGGCGCTCGCCTCTTAGAGGTCGGTCGGCCCCACACCCCTCCCCCCGGCTGCGTTCCACGGCTTGCACTAGAACTCGCTACGCGGGGGCTCTGGTTCGACAGGCCTGTCCTGAGCGACGCCGACGGGCTCACCACGACCTAGCTTCAACCTCACTGTTCGTCCTGAGCAGCCTACGTCCGCAAGGCGGACCAAACGTATGAAAGTAACTATATCCAAACGTCGCCGGGGTTGGTGCTGCGCACTGTTGCTGCGCCCTGGGCGGGCCTCTCGAAACTCCTGAACGAGAGCCGTTAGGGGAGATAGAGGATTGTTGAGCGGCCCGCGGCAAATCCCCCTTAATCCCCCTTTTCGAAAAGGGGGAGACAGGGCTGGCCTCTCCAGACTCTCGGAAACGAGCAATTACTTGAGAGCCCGTCGAAGGGGCAGTACGACTAGAGCGACACTTCTTGTGCAAAGCCGCGTTCCAGCGAGTATCCTCCTGAGACGCCTACCGGCAGCTCGCGGTACCATTCTAGGATGCACTCCTTCTTCGTTGATCCCAGCTCTATTGCCGGGCAGCGCGTTACGCTGCCCGGCGCTGTCGCCCACCAGGTCGCCAGAGTGCTGCGGCTGGCGCCTGGAGCCCTGATCAAGGTGCTCGACGGAGATGGCTGGGAGTACACCGTGCAACTGGACCGGGTCGGCGCGACGCTTGTCACCGGCGAGGTGAAAGCGAAGAGATACAGCGAAGGGGAGCCCCTCATTGCGGTCACGCTCTACCAGGCGGTCCTCAAGTCTGACCGGTTCGAATTCGTCTTGCAGAAAGGGACCGAGCTTGGTGTCTCCCGCTTCGTGCCCGTATTGTGCGAGAGGTCCGTTCCACAGGGAAACCGTGAGGGCTGGGCCGAGAAGCGCGGTCAGCGCTGGCGCAAGATCATCCGGGAGGCCGCGGAGCAGTCGGGCCGCGGGCAGGCCCCCCAGCTCGACCCTGCCATGAATTTCAAGGACGCCTGCGAGAATGTCGACGGCGTCGGCCTGATCCCCTGGGAGGAAGAACGCGAGACGAGCCTCAAAGAAGCCCTGCAAGCCTCGAGCCCTCTCGTCGACTCATCCACGAGTCTCAGCGTGTTCATCGGCCCGGAGGGCGGCTTCACCAACGAGGAAATCGACTACGCCACCTCTAACGGAATCGTGCCGGTTACCCTCGGCAACCGCGTCCTGCGCGCCGAGACCGCAGCCGTGACCACGGTAGCCGCAGTCATGTACCAGTTCGGCGAGCTCGGTTAGCCCGTCTAGGGGCAACCTCCGAATCGCCCCCAAAGTCAGGCCAGGGCCAGCCGGCTCAACTGTCGCTGTGGAATACAATGGCGGCCGGTTGGCCCAGCACTAGCACGTTCTTGGTCCTCAGGCCTAAGGGGCCGGCGATCTCCCTCGCCTGGTCCCGTGAGGCGAGCAGCGTGACTCGCTCCGGCTTCAGTGGCGAACGCTCGATGAAGTTCAGAAGGGTCTCCGTTGGCGCTCTCTGAAAACGCACGCCGAAGGGGATATTGGAGACTAGCCGCGCGTTCTCCGGCAACGCGCCCGGATCGAAATCGTCGAACGAGGAGTTGAAAAGCGAGACGCCAGGTCCCTTCAGCGCTGCTTTGGCAATTCGATAGGCGTCCTTGTCTACCTCCAGACCGATACATGACCCGCAACCAAATCGCCGCCTCGCCGCGTTCAATATCGTTCCCGTCCCCATGAAGGGGTCGAAAACAGTGTCATCAGGGCTCACCCCAGACAAAGCAAGAAGCCCACAGGCCAGGTGGTCCCTCAGCGAGCCCGGGATACCGTCGTCCTTTCTGTTGAGATTGCTGTAGCGCTGTAGCCCAAGGAACGCCGACTGCCGGTCGGCCTTGCAGTAGAAGCGGAGTCCTTGCTGTGAAGTCCGCCTCCATCGGGGGAAGGCCTCGCTAAGCGCGTCTTCCAAGAAGGCGTCCAGCGCCTGGCGGCGGATCGACGTGCGTCCGTAGACTTCGGTAGTGATCGAGTAACGGCGCCGCGGAGCATTCGGCACCTCAGAGAGGCGCCGCAGGACCGCCTCCTTTAGCGTCGCCGGTTTGAAGCTCATTTGCAGCCCGCTAGAAGCGTCGCCGTCTCGTCTCATCCCCGCCGTAAGCAAGCACATGAAGACGCCGGCGGGCGTCGTGAGGTTGTTGGCCAGCGAAGGACTGTCGCCCACTACGACCGAAGAGTCCCGGTGGTAGAACGACGCGTAGTCGTTTACACCCAGCCGGCGAAGCTCTGCGAGGGTCGCGAACGCCCAGCCAGGCTGGGTAGGAAGGAATATCCGCTCGTCATCGCCGTTCGACTGCGGACTCGCCTGGGGTGCACGCCGCTGGCTTCTCGACGGCATGCTACTCGCCGCTGGGTGCGCGGCCCATCAGCTCAGAGATCGCCTGGTCAATCGCCATTCCGTTGAACAGCACATTGTATGTGGCCTCTGTGATAGGCATCTCGACGCCCAGTCCTGAGGCGAGCGTCATGGCCGCCGACGTCGTATCCACGCCCTCGGCGACGTGCATCATGCCGCCCCGAATCTCCGCCAGGGTTTTGCCCTCGGCGAGGGCCTCGCCGACCTGATGGTTGCGGCTTAGCGGGCTTGAGCATGTGGCGATCAGATCGCCCATCCCGGCGAGGCCGGCCAGCGTCATCGCTTGACCTCCCGCGGCGAGAGCTAGCCTGGTAATCTCCGCGAGGCCTCGCGTAATAAACGCGGCCTTGGCGTTGTCGCCGATGCCGAGGCCGTCACAGATTCCCGAGCCCAGCGCTATTATGTTCTTCAGCGCCCCCCCAAGCTCCACCCCGACGATGTCCGTGTTCGTGTAGACGCGAAACCGAGGCGTGGTCAACAAGGACTGCGCAGTCTTGGCGGCATCTTCGTTCGGCGCACCGATGACCGTCGAGGATATTTTTCCTCGGATCACCTCGCCGGCCAGATTGGGCCCCGATAAAGCGCATACGTGTTCAGCGAAAAAGTCCGGAAGCTCCTCCATCACGACCTGGCTCATCCTCTTGCCTGTGTCCACTTCAAGGCCCTTCGTGGCGCTGACCAGTACCGTCGATTCGGGGAGAGCATCGCGAACGGCGCGAACGTTGGCCCTTATAGAGATGGATGGGACGGCGATAATCGCGAGGTCGGCATCCTCGAGCGCTTCCGAGACGGATGACGTGACCGTCAACTGAGCGGGAAAGGGCGCTCCGGGCAGTAGCCTCGAATTCTCTCCTGAGGCGCGGAGCCGTGCGGCTTCTTGCTCGGTACGAGCCCAGAGGCGCACGTCGAGCCCGTGTTGTGCGGATATGATAGCCAGGGTGGTACCCCAGCTTGTGGTGCCGACGACCGCGAGCTTGGCCATCGCCGGAATCTACCCCGCTCCACCCTCGGCGCGGCTCACGACCTCCACCGACTGGCCGAACTTCCGCTCCTCCCCTTTGAAGAGCCTCATGATGTTTTCCCGGTGTCGGGCCACGATCATAGGCGTTCCGACCAAGCCGAACCAGATGTACTCCTGGGCCGCTTTTCCGGTTAGAGAGAAGGCTATGAGCAGTGCAACTCCCGCTACCGCCCCGACCAGTGAGCCCACGGAAACGTAGCGCCACAACGCGATGAGGACCACACCGATACCGCCGCCTATGACCCCGGCCACCGGTGACATTGCGATCAGCCCACCCCAGCCCGGCGCCGTTCCCTTTCCCCCTCTGAAACCGATGAATACGGGCCAGATGTGTCCCGTTAGCGTCGCAGTCGCAGCAGCCGCCTCGACGCCCGGTGACTCCGTCAAGAGCCTCGCCAGCAGGACCGCTACGGCCGATTTGCCCATATCCAGCAGCAGCACCACCGCCCCGGCCTTGGTCCCGATGGTCCTCGCGACGTTTGTACTGCCTGTGCTCCCGCTGCCGTATTCGCGTACGTCGACCCGTTTGAGCACCTTGCCGGCGAGCAGCCCAAACGGCACCGAGCCTACCAGGTAGCCTGCGGCGCCAAATATCAGATAGTCGATCACGTGCGGCCTCTGCCTTTGAACTGCATCTTCAAGGGGCTGCCCTCGAAACCATAGGTCTTTCGTATGGCGTTCTCAAGGTAGCGCTCGTAGGAGAAGTGTACCATTTCAGTGCGGTTCACGTAGAACGTAAAACTGGGCGGTCCTGACTCGTCCTGGGCCACGCTGTAGACCTTTAGCGCGTGGCGGCCCGCCGTCGGCGGAGGATGGCGCGCGAGGGCGTCGAAAACGGTCCGGCGCAGCTCGTAGCGAGGGAGCCCTTTGCTCCACTCCCCGTATACCGCGCCCGCCTTGTCCATCAGCGCCCCCACGCCAGTCCCCCTCAGCGCGGAGATGAAACACACCGGAGCGTATGGAGCGAATTTGAAGCGCCCCTTGACGAAGGCTGAAGCGTCTTCCTTGTTGAATTCCAGACCCCGGGCCAGGTCCCACTTGTTGACTGCCAGCACAATTCCCTTATAGGAGTCGAGGACGTAGCCGGCAATGTGCGTGTCCTGGCTGGTGGCCAGCTCGGAGACGTCCATTACGAGGACCGCTACGTCCGCGCGATCGATAGCCTTCACTGTGCGTAGGGCGCTGTACCGCTCGATACCCGGCTGCACACGACCTCGGCGTCTCAAGCCGGCTGTGTCTATTATGAGCACCGACCGGCCGCCGACCTCCACAAGTGTGTCCAGCGCGTCCCGCGTCGTCCCAGGCACCTCGCTGACGATGGCCCGCTCTTGCCCCGCGATCATGTTGAATAGCACAGACTTGCCGACGTTGGTCCGGCCAACTATGGCCATCCTGAACTCCGCCTCCGGCTCCTCGTAGGGTTGCTCCGGTGGAAACAGGGCGATCACGCGCGACATGAGATCGTCTATTCCGACGTTGTGGTACGCGCTTATGGGTACCGGGTCGCCCAGGCCCAGCTCGTAAAATTCGGTCGCCGAGGCGTCTCTGGCCTCGGTATCGCACTTATTGACCGCAAGTACTATGGGTTTGGGGGACCGGCGCAGCTCGGCCGCTACATCTGAATCGTCGGGAGTGACGCCGGCCTGGACGTCGACGAGCACGACGATGACGTCGGCGTCTGACATCGCGACGTCGATCTGCTGTCTGACCTTCTGGGAAAGCTCGCCCTCGGCAAGTGGATCGATGCCACCCGTATCGACCAGGATGAACGGCTGTTCCCCCCAGACGGTGTCGGTGGCCACCCTGTCACGGGTCGTACCCGAAATGGGCGACACCACCGCGGTGCGCTGCCCGGCTATGCGGTTGAACAAAGTGGACTTGCCGACGTTGGGCCGCCCAACTATGGCTACAAGAGGCTTTGTCGTAGGTGTCATCCGAGATCGCTTTCGTACCGGGAGAAAGGGCGGGTTTGAAACCCGCCCCTACGGCGCACCCGGTAGGCTAGGTGAACAGCTCGGCCAGGACCGCTTTCTGTGCGTGGAGCCGGTTCTCCGCCTGGTCGAACACAACGGAACGAGGATGGTCCAGCATGCCTTGGGAGATCTCTTCCCCTTCGTGGGCTGGCATGTCGTGCATGAATATTGCGTCCGGCTTGGCATATGCCATGAGCTCTTCGTTGACCTGGTATTCTCCGAATATCTTCAGCCGCTCGGCCCTCTCCTCGTCCTGGCCCATACTCACCCACACGTCGGTGTAGACTACGTCAGCGCCGCGGGCCGCCTGCTGGGGCAGCTCGACCCAGCCCACGCGAGAGCCATTGAGCGTCGCCCTCTGAACGGCCTCTTCCCAGGGCTTCGAGGGGACCTGGTGCTCCCTCGGTGACGCCAGAACGAACTCCATCCCCACGGACGCGCACGCAAGGGCCAGGCTGGCGGCGACGTTGTTGCCGTCCCCCACGAACGCGAGGCGCTGCCCGCCCAGGTCTCCCTTGTGCTCCTGTATGGTCAGCAGGTCGCCCATCGCCTGGCAGGGGTGCTCCAGGTCTGAGAGCGCATTGACCACGGGCACCGTGGTGTGTTGCGCCAGTAGCTCCAGGCTCTCGTGGGAAAAGACCCGCGCCACGATGCCGTCCACCCAGCGGTCCAGCACCCGCGCCACGTCGGCCACCGGCTCGCGCTCGCCAAGGCCAACGTCGTCTCGGCTCAGGTAGAAGCAGTCTCCGCCTAGCTGCCGGATGCCCACCTCGAAGCTGCTGCGAGTGCGCAGCGACGGCTTCTCGAACAGCAGCGCTATGATCTTGTCCTCCAGCGGCCGAGGCGACTCGCCCTGCTTTATGCGCCGGGCCGCCTCCACCAGCACCCCAACCTCGTCAGTCGCCAGGTCAGCGACGGACAGAAAGTCCTTTCCATTCATCTCAGCTACCTCGAAGGCCGATAATAAAGCAGGGCACGGGTGTTAGCAAGGGAAAGCAACCGCCGGATCAGCTCGGATGCCGGAGGGCGCGCCCCGGCCCAGCTCGCTTCAGAGTTGCCATCGCCTCCCCAGCAGCCAAATGGCTAGCCCTTTCCGGCTCTCATAATCACCCGAAAGGGTGATGTCAAACCCCCATAGCGATAGTACGCTGTGGTCGTGAAACTTCGCTCGAAGCTTCTCGGCGCCTAGGAAGCGCGGCGTTGACTGGCGATATCGAGCTTAGGTAGCATAAGAGTGGTGTGGGAGACGATTCTACTCCCATAAGCTTTCGTGGCGTGCCGCCGATTCGATACGGAGGAACAACGAGATGACCTTGAAACGGGCCGGACTAATATCCCTATTCGTTACTGCCTTGGCCATAGCCATGGTACCCCTCTCTGGGGTTATGGCAGACACCCAGACCTACAGCCTAGCGACGATAACGGACCAGACAATACCCCTGTGGGGTCCGACCTGGAACAAGACTAATGTCACCGTTATCGTCAAGGCCAACAACGGGGTGGACCCGGCAGCGGTATCGACGGTCGAACAAGCGGTCCGCGACTGGGACGCGGCCATACATGCCGGGCTAGGCGGGGATTCACCGTTCCATCTTGACCTGATCACCGAGGGCAAAGCCGACATCACTATCAGGCCCAAGGGAGGCGGGGGCAGAGTGGCGGGGCAGGCCCTGCAAAACAGCGATGAGAGCGGCAACTTCATCTCCTGTAAAGTCAACGTCTCCGGCAAGGGCTTCGGAACTGCGAATTCTCTGGATGAGGTCCTGAGTATCGCCCTACAAGAGATTGGACACTGTCTGGGCCTACTCCATTCGAACAACCCTGCAGACGTGATGTTTGGCACGCTCCAGGCCTCCCCGAACACCGTCATTTCCGAATGCGACGTGGACGCATGGAAGGCGGTAATGCACTGGCTCCTGGTGGACGGCCCGAGTGCACATCCCCCTCATGATCCCCCCGCGAAGTGGTTTGTGGCACCGGGGGCGGCGGTGGTGGTGGCGGAGGCGGTGGCGGAACTACTAGCTGGGGCGTCGACGCTGTCGACTGGTCGGAGAAGCTGAAGGGCCGCGGTGGCGCGATGATGGACCTGACTCAGACTGTCACCGCGACAGCTGCCGGCGTGACGGTCGATGCCCGCCTGACGTACTTTGGCCCCGACGGCATATATGGTACGGGTGACGACGTGACTTATACGGCCAGTGCGCCGACGAGCTCTCAGAGCGAGGTCAGCTTCAAGCTGAGCCGCGCTCCACAGGGCAAGTACAGGGTCGATGTAACGGGCGGTGCGGGACACACTCCGGCTTTGGACCAAGAGAACCCTTCGTGTTATGACACCAATTCTCACAGCGAGTTCGCCTGTCCATAGCGATCTTCGATGAAACGTCACAGGCTGGCATATGTTGCCAGCCTGTGACGTTTGGCACAGTAGCCAGGGGGTTCAAGATGAAACGCGTTCTCTCGGCCGTAGTCATGGGATTGTTGTTCAGTATTGCCCTCGCTACACCGGTGCTCGCGCGGGGCTACGCGGGTCAGGGCGCGCCGGATGTTGCACAAGATGCTGTTTGTCCGGCATCCGACTTCTCTGTTGAGTGTGTCGATTTGCCCAACAGGCCACCCCGAGGCGGTCCAGCTCGTTAAAGGCCTAGCGCCGGCTCCGTTACCGCTCTAATCACCCCCTGATTACAGAAGCAAGACTTCGGCCAGCAAGTCGCCGCATCTCTGGTCGGACCTCTGCTGGCCGCGCGTTCGTTGCTACACCCCAGAGTCCGCCGACGCCACGTCTATATGGTCGTGCACGTTCCAGCCTTTGACTACGGAATCTGCCCAGAAGTAACATGCCCGTTGGAGGATGTCCATGATCACAAGACTATTTGCGCCTCTCACCATGCTCGCAGTCTTCGCCCTTGCCGCCTGTGGCGGTGGGGAGCCTGAGCCGGCAGCGCCCGGCGCTGGCGATGGGGCCGCTGCGGCCGGAGCGGGAGCCCCTGCGTCCGGCGCGCCGGCGGTGACCGTGCCGGGCGCCGAGCTATTGCCCGCGGTGCTGCCGCCGGGCACAGGGGAGTTGCAGATGCGCGTCACCGATGCGCCCCCCGAAGGGGTGAGCGCCATCGTCGTCACCATCAGCGGCATACAGGTGCACAAGGCCGAGGCCGGCGAGGAGGACGGGTGGATAACGCTGTTCGCCGTCACCTCCACCGCAGGTACAACATCCACCGAGCCCAGGACGTTCGATCTGGTGCAGGTCACCGGGATCGAACAGGCGCTCGGCACCCAGGTGTTCGCCGTCGGCAAGTACACCCAGATACGCATGGACGTGGACAGTGTCGTGGTGACCTTCCAGCCCAAGGGCGGGACCACCACAACCAAGAATGCGACGGTCCCGGGCGACCGGCTGAAAGTGGTGCGCCCGTTTGACGTCGAGGAGGGTCAGGCGACCATCCTCACGCTGGACTTCGACGCCGCCAAGTCGGTCATCATCACGGGCCAGGGCGACGTCCGGTTCAAGCCGGTGGTCAAGCTCCTCACGAGGAAAGAGGAGCGAGGCAAGCGTCCCGATGCACAGGCCGGCGAGCGCGGCGGCAGGCCGGAAGAGAGGGCCACGACGACTGGCGACCGCGGCCAAGGCGGGGTCCAGCCGGGCAGTGGCGCCAGGGGAGGCCGGCCAGGCAGCGGCACGGGCGGAGGCCAGGGCCAGGGTGGCGGGCGGGCTACGACGACTACCGGCGGCGCCCAAGGGGGCCAGGGCCAGGGTGGCGGCCAGCAGAGTAGCGGCCGCTAGGAGGGCCTAGTACCCCTCTATCCTGGCGATGGTCTGCAGGTCCGCTCGCCGGATTCCTCGGCTTAGCAGCAATAGAGCGCCGGCGAGCATCCCTAGGAGAACAGCGTAGGTAGGCGCCATCAACCCCCAGTTTGTGGTCAATATGAGCGGCGGCACTATGACGTCAGCGCGCTCGGTGACCGCCAGCGGCGATACGATCAGCTTTGTCATATGGAATCCCACCCAGGAACCCAGGCCCAGACCTACCGTTCCTACCACTACGTGCTCCAGGGCCAGCAGCCCCACTAACTGGCGCTGCGAAATCCCCAGAGACATCAGGAAGGCCATCTCCGCCTTTCTACGCCGTGCGAACGACAGCAGGTAGGTGGTATAGCCAATTAGAGCCGCCATGACCGCTACACCCAGAGAGAGCAGCACCATCGACTTCCACCCCGCCGTGCTGAGTGGGTCGCGGTGAATCGCGTCCAATGCCGCCGCCCTGTCGTGGATACTGACCGGGAAATTTCCCAGCGCCGCCATGGCCGCCCTCACGGACATGCGCGCGTCAGGCACCTCGGAGATGAAAAGCTCGTTAGGCTCGACGGGTTCGGGTATTCCCATGACGTTGCGGAACGTCAGTACGTTGAGGTGACTCAACAGGTCGTTGATGTCGGCCAGCATGAAGCTCGTACCGTTCACTTTCATCGTTGGGAAGTACTGGACTATATCTCGCACTACTGCGAACACCCGTCTTCCGGATATCTGCGCGATCAAGTAATCCCCGACTTCTGATTCGGTCCGCTCGGCGAATGCAGCCGATACGACGATCGGCATTGCTCCCCCGGTCGGACTCTGGTAGAAGCCCCTGATGCCGCCGGCGGTTTCCCTTCCGAAGCTGAACAGCCCCGACCTGGCCCCCTCATGAGCGTCGCGGGCCGTAGTGACAATTCGGTCGAGAGTCAGTGAAGAGGTCAGGATGGGCATCCATTTTGGTAGCCCGTCGAAGCCCTCACGGTGCTCAAAGTCCTCGAGCAGGTACTTCTCGGACCGCGGCCCTCTGATGACGTGGATGTCGTCCAGCAGCAGCGCTCCCGGAGTCCCCACCGGGCCCTGCCCCGGCTCGAAGAGCTGCAAGGAGGCGAGAAAGAGGGGAGGCTGCAACGAGGGAGGGATCTCGACCGTCATCAAATGCCAATCAGGGCCCCCTAGTGCTCCGAGCGATACAGGCGTCATGGTCCCGAAACCGTCTTCTAGAGTCATCAACATGGAGACGCCCGGGTACTCTTCCTCGGGCTTTGCCCAGATGCCTATCATGGTCGAGTCCTCGGGGATCTCAATTCTCTCGACTTGCGGGTGGTGCTGGAGCGCCTGCATGACCTCGTCCAGTGGTTTGGCAGAGAAGTCCTCGCGGTACCACGAAATGTACTCGAACTCGTGTGAGTCTAGGGCCAACAGCGTGACCAGCTCCGGTCCCAGACTCGCGTTCCCGCGTAGCGCGGCGGACACTGAGGTCACACCCAGTATCTCCGAGTACAACCCCTTGAGGAAGCCAGCAGCGCCTGGGACACGATCGTTGATGCTGATACGCAGGTCGGCCCCAATATCGTAGTTGACCCGGTCCTCCTGGTTCCTGCCCAGGGTCCCACCGACGGTCGTCGCCAGAACGCTAACCCCCGTAACCAGGATCAACAGCATCATGAGCCAGGTATATTGCATCGGGTTGCGTGACATGTGCCACAGACCGAGCGAGACCCACACGGGCGATGCCCGCCCTGAATAGCGCAATAGTAGAAACAGTACCTGGCCAGGTAATACCGAGACGAGACCGAGAGCCGGCAAGAAAAGTACCCCGTCGGGCTCTGGCTTCCCAATAAATAGGAACAGGGCTACGAAAACCGCCTGGGACACAAGGCCAATCACCACGAATCTAAGCTGCGACGCATGCTGTGTGCCCCAATAGACGAGGCCCGCCACGACAAGCAACGCGACGGGCATCAGCCAGGACAGACCGTTGCCGTGTGCTGTCTCCCTCACCGCGGTGCCCGTCCCCAGCGCCAGGATCGAACCACCAAACACCAGGTGTAATACGGCTGGCGACTCGCCCGCAAAGAACCGAGCCAGCACAGGGAAGAAACGCATAAAAATCAGCGCCACGACGATCAGGAACAGCACCGGAGCGAGAAGCAACGTCTCGTTTATCTCGAGGTCCTTGAGAAGCCCGCCGACGACAAACTGGCCCCTCGAACTCAACTCCCAGAAAACGAGCCCGCCCAGCACCAGAAGCGCTACGTCAGCGTAGTAGCGCTGTATCAGAGGGACCGACGGGGGCCTGGCTGAACGCCTCCGGCTCGCTAGAAGCCCCGCCTTGCTCCCGAACAGCGCGGGTAGCACGTATATGGCGATTGAGACGATTCCGGCCGCTGCCGCCGCAAGAAACGGCGTGGGCTCCAGGACCACAGGTAGCGTGTCCCCACCTGTCATGTTGTTGAAATAAGGAAGCACGCCCGACACTGCGACTAGTCCGAACGCTACAGGGACCGCCACGACCACCGCAACGGTCGCTATCGCCGCGCCCTCGAGTCCGTAGAGACGGAAGACCTGCGCTGCGCCCACCCCTCTCGTTTTCAAAAGTGAGGAGTCGTCATCTCGCCTCTGCACCAGGTATGACACCATCATCGCCAGGAAGAACATGAGGACGACTATCAGGATGGACAGCAGGAGCAGCAATGGCACGCGGGAGAAGAACGTCCTGCTATCGAACCGGCTCAGCAGGCCCTTGATACCCGAAAACACCTCCGCTCCTGCCAAGCCCTGGCCTAGCTCGCGCTCGAATCCGGAGATTCTTTGAAGCGCCTCGGGAAGCGGCCACTCCTTCAAACTCTCGGTCGCCACCATGATGAACCAGAAGGAGTCTATTAGAGTGGAGGGGTACGAGCCGCCCACCGCCTCGACCATGGCGTTCTCCGTTATGAACAACGGCACCGGAGGCTCGGTAGGATCGAAGTCGAGGTCCTGCGCCTCCGGATCGGGCTGGACCGCCGGGGGGTTCAAGAAAACAGAAGGATGAGGCTTCCAGTAGTCTTCTGTTGGATCGCTAGCTTCGACGATGCCCGCGATCCAGACCGAAATACGTGTGGTGCGACCGAGGTGCGGAGCGACCCTTACAGTATCGCCAACGTCAAGCTTGAACGCCTCTGCACTGGCCGGGCTTATGACCGCCTCGATAAGCGGTCCACCTTCCGGTCCCACCTTCACTTCAGGGCCCGCCAATCGCCCTTTGACTACTGTCAGGTGCTTCTCGATGTTGGTGAAATGCCGGAAGTAGGCGCGGGAGAAGAGTGAGCGTCCCTGGCCCGCCGGTAACTCGTTCGATGGTCGCCACGCGAGAAAGTCCTCGACCGCCAGATATCGCTCGTGGCGATCGTAAATCGGAGCGATGTGTGTGTCGATGGCGTCGTTTACGAGCCGTTCGGTCCGCGCCAGCGACTCCCCGCTCAGCGGCACGTTCGGTGCATAGGCCGTTAGATTGGAGTGAGGGCGGCCCAGCGTGTCTATCTCAAGATTCAGAGCTAGACGCTCCAGCGATCTCAGGTAAACAGGCGCGGCCGTGACCAGCACCGAGGCCACGACGATGCCGATAAAGATGCTCAGCAGGAGTGGCCAGTCGTCCGCGACTCGCTTGTAAATGAGCTTCCGAGTACTGAGGGGATGCACGTTATCGTAGCTCTCGACACCCACGTTGCGATCAAGGTGCAAGTGAGCGGTCTCCGGCACCTATTACTATAACCAATACACCGGCCAAGGGCGAATAGGCCGAGCCCCGCTTAGGCTGGCTTCGCAATCGGCATCAGGCTTAGAGTCGCTGTGGACGACGCTTCGACCGCGCCGGGGGACCACGCGACAGGTACGCCCTCCCCGCGGATCCAGTATGGGAGGAGGTCGTCGTAGTGCGGTGACAGCGGGTTCGCAGACTGGCCCCCCGGGATGGAGAAACGCGAGGCATCCCAGTTCCCGACATCGATTACCATGCGCATGGATGCGATGGCCAACGGGTTGGCGGTCGGTGAGTCCGGCGGAGGTGCAGCCTGAGAGACCGTGTTAGCGTCGCCTCCCCAGGGGACTGGCCCGAGGTTGAAGATGCTACCGAAAAAGCGCCGCGCACCCACAGGATGGCGCAAGGTCAGCGGGCGAACTCGGCCCCATTTCCATCCGCCGGGGTCGTTGCCATGGTGCCTCCTTAGGAAGTCCACGGCCGAGGCCATGACGTCGTCGATTATCGAGTCCCAGCCCTCGTCGAACCATCCCTCAGGCTTATCTCCCAGAAGTCGCACCAGGTGACCTACCCTCCTCACGGAGAAGAATGTGTGTGGAGGCAGCAAGGCAAATCCCTGCCCGATGGCCCAAGGGTAGGATTCCGGCGCCTTCGCCTTCGCCAGTCGCGACGAAAGCTCGGCGACTACTAGCTGGAACACCGTCGCTCCGGCAGAATCTGCCGCAACTTCGCCATTCCACTCCCGCAGCAGGTCCCGCGCTTGGCGGGAGTCACTGTTCTCGGTGTCGCCGGACAGCAACGTATCCCGCATCTCTCGCCACGGCAGAGACTTCTGGTCCATTTGGAGCTCCATAGTCAGACCGGCCTGCCAGTCGCTGCGCTCGCCCAGAGCCTCGAAGAGCCGTGCCGCCCGGTAACCGTCGACCCAGTCGACGCCGAGGAACGGCCCGTCGCCATCGACAGCGGGCTGATTGTTGGCCGTCGCGAGGATCCCGCCGGGTGGATTCAACTCATGGGGCAGATCGTCGAACGGAACGAGATCGTCTTCCCACTCCCCGCGCGCCTCCCACCCCGCGGCCGGAACGGTACCCCAGCTATCGCGCCGCTTCGGGACGTCTCCCACCAGCTGCGCACCAATGGCGCCCGTGGTATCGGCGTAGACCGTATTGAGCGACATATAGGGCCACTCCCTGAACAGGTCCCGGAACTCTTGAAACGAGCTGACCTTGTGCACCCCCAGAAATCCATTCGCCTGACGGCTCTCCAGCCATGTCGCCTTGAGCGAGACAGCTTCAAACCCCGAGTCCAATGCCGGTCCAATGATGGGCCCCCGGGGAGTGACCACGATGTCCTCCACCACGTCAGGCAGGCCCTTCACCTTGATTACCTCTTCTCGTACTTCGCAGGGGACGAAACCCTCGACCTGGCGGACGCTGCGGCCGTCCGGACCAAGCTCCTCTATGAACAGGTCTGTATTGTCGACCAGACCGGCCGTTATCCCCCAGGCCGCGGACCCGTTGTGGCCGGCTGGGAACGCGGGGGCGCCCGCGAAAGCAGCTCCGCCCACTTCCCAATCAGGAGTCCGCAGGTGCGCCAGGTACCAGTGTGGTGGAAGCGACGGAGCCAGATGCATGTCGTTGGCGAGCATTGGCCTGCCTGTCGCCGTGCGAGACGAGTCGAGGACCCAGTTGTTCGACCCACCCCCGCCTCCGCCGGCTGCGCCGAGGGCATTCATGTCCGCGGCGAGTCTCTCCAGCGGGGGTCCTGCCGGCGCGCCCGGCGGTACGGACACTGGCTGCCACTCGGGATACGTGGGGTCGAGCGCCTGTAGTGCCTCCGCGCCATCATTCTTGAGGATTTGAAGTCGCGCCAACTCGACGTCCCAGTTGGACGCTAACGCGAACGCCTGGAACTTGGAGACGCCGATCGCGTCCGCGGCTGTGTAAGGCGTCGCCTTCGAGCGTAACAAAGTGAACTCGTGGGCGTGGCGCCGGCATCCGAACTCGGCGCCTTCGTTGACTCCGCGGGCGTACGCCTCCAGCATGCTGCGGTGGGCCGGACGCAGAATCTGAAGCTGCTCTGAGGCGCTGCGGAAGAATCCTATGCGCCGCGAGAGCCTGTCTATCGCGAGGCCCCTCGGGCCGATTACCTCCGATAGGGTGCCTCGCACCACGCGGCTCAGCCCTTCGAGCTGAAAGCGCCGGTCTTGACCCTGGCAGAAACCGAGCCCGTACCAGGCGTCGACGTCGTTCTCCGCCTCAATGCAGGGTATTCCGTGGCGGTCGCGCCGGACCAGCACCGGCCGCTCTACACCCGGCACTCTGAGGGAGCCCGAAGTTCTGGGCAGGCGGCGTCCGAGCAGCAAGCGGAACACCAGCCGGGGGAGATTCATGTGGACCGGGTCTTAGGTGACCGCTGCATGGGTCGCGTAGGAGCGGTCCTCCACGTCGTCGATGCCCGTCCAGCGAAGGGATAGACCGAAGACTCGCGAGAACTCTCGTGCGAGCACCGGCAACACGGCCCTCACGTCGATGCCGGCCGAAAAAGCGGCCATAGATGCGACGCGTGTGCCCGGTGCGCCGCAGGGCACGATGTGACCGAAGAAGGAGAGGTCGGGGTCGACGTTGAGAGCGAAACCGTGGGTGGTGACGCCGCGGCTCACCTTGACGCCGATGGCGGCGATCTTGGCATCGCCCACCCACACCCCGGTGGGACGTTTTCCGCTGTGCGCGCTGATCTCAAACTCGCCGAGCGTCGCGATAAGCATTTCCTCAAGCGCTGTGACATATCTGAGCGGGCCACCACCCCATCGCCGGAGATCAAGGATGGGATATCCCACTAGCTGGCCCGGCCCATGGTACGTGACCTCTCCACCCCGGTCGACGTGGTGCACCTCGACACCCAGCGTCTCCCGGTCAGCAATGATGTCTTCTTCCTTACCTCGCCGGCCTAGCGTGTACACGTGCGGGTGTTGCAGTAGCAATAGCGCGCCGGGCACCGCACCCTCCACGACCCGCCGGTGCAGGGTCTCCTGCAGCTCCCGTGCAATGAGGTAGTCAAGGGAGCCGGCGTCGATGGCAATCAACTCTTCCATTAGGGTTACACGGCGAGCCTGAACAAGCTCATGCTATGACCTGAGCTAGTCCGGCGCCTTGAAACGGTATCCCACCATCCACACCGTCTCGATGAACTGGTGGTCCGCATCCTCGATCTTGCTGCGGAGGCGTCTTATGTGAACGTCCACCGTTCGGGTGCCGCCGAGGTAGTCGTAGCCCCATATCCTCTCCAACAGCGCCTCCCGCGAGAACACACGGCCGGGATTCGTCGCCATGAGGAGAAGCAGCTCATACTCCTTGAAGCGCAGGTTAACCCGCTGGCCTCTTACCGCGACTTCGTAGCTGGCGGGGTTGATCTGCATGTCGTGGATCCGTATGACTTCGTCGCCGCCCAGCTTCCCTATGCGGTTGAGCACCCATCTGGACCGGGCTACCACCTCTTCTGTGCGTAAGGGAAGCAGGATGAAATCGTTGAGCCCAAGTGTGGGGTCTAGGTCGCTTACGCGGTGCTCTTCTACAAAGGCGATCACCGGCAACCTCAGGTCCGAGCATCGGCGTAGACACTGGGCCAGCTCAGCCTTCGGCAGCGATGCGCTCTCGACGAGCGCCAGGCTCGGAGTCGTGTCAGGACCGAGGTCATCGAGGTCGGAAGCGCCCGCGATCATCAACGCGTCGATGCCCGCGGCGCGGAGCATTCCCACCGCATCTCGGGCCGACCCTTCCTCATGCAGATGTACGGGGCCAATAGTCATGAAAACTACCTGATCTTTGGGGCGCCCAGTATACCAGAGCAAATGGCCTAACGGCGGCAAAACCGGTCGGTCTCGATAGGCTTGTTTGGCCCCGTGGGCAGGGCCGCTATTTCGTGGTAGCGTCGGTCTCGATGGGGGTGCCTGAGGCGTTGCCCCACTCGGTCCAAGAACCGTCGTAATTTCGCACCCTGGGATAGCCGAGAAGATATTTGAGAACGAACCAGCTATATGATGCCCTGACGCCCAATCTGCAATACGGGACGACCTCCTGGTCCGGGTTGAGACCGCTGTCCGCGTACAGCCTCCTCATATCTTCCTCGGGCTTGAACGTACCGTCCTCTGCCACTCCGTCGTCCCACGGAACGTTGACGGCACCCGGGATCCGGCCCTTACGGTAGATGTCAGGCTGGGGCGTGCCCGGGGCCGATGTGAGTAAACCCGCGTACTCTTCGTGAGTCCGCGTGTCCAGTGGTCTGACGCCCTGGCTACCTAGATTCGAAACGATATAGTCCTTCATCGCCCTGATCGAACGGTCAGGGGCGGCCGCCTTGTACTGTGCCCGAGCCGGAAGCGGGACGTCCTTGGAGAGCGGCCGATCTTCCCCTCTCCATTTGCTTCGGCCCCCGTTCATTATCCGGACGTCTTCATGGCGATAGTACTTGAGGACCCAAAACGCCCAGGTAGCGGAGCGGTTGTTCCCGTCGCCATATAGAACGATGGTGGTCTGGTTGCGTATGCCGGACCGCCCCAGTAGCTCCTCGATCTGGGCAAGACCCGGTATGTCTCGCCGCACCTGGTCTTCCAGGTCGGTGTGCAGGGCCCACCCGATGGCGCCCGGCACGTGGCCCTGGTTGTATTCCGCCTCTAGGTCGGTGTTGACTTCGACCACCGCGACCCCCGGGGCATCGACGTGTTCCGACACCCACTGAGTGCTAACCAGGACCTCTGGATGGGCGTAAGAGCCGGTCACTGAGATTCTCCTTCGGTTAGAGCGCTGTCCGTTAGACCGACCATCTCTCAACTGCGTAGGGGTCTAGCTCAAGCCCAAGCCCGGGCCTGTCTCTGAAGGGAGCGGACATCCCATCCCTCTGCTCCGGGAGCTCCGTATACCACACCTCGTCGGCGTCGCGCTCGATCTTCAGCTCCTCAATCGCCTTGAGATTGGTTATGGCGCACCCAAGGTGGAGGGAGACCTGTTCGAAGCCATGCGTGGTCATCGGCACGTTGAATGCCTGGGCCATGTGGGCGACCTTCAGCCACTCAGTCACGCCCCCTACCCGCCCAACGTCGGCCTGGACTATGTCCACCGCGCCCTGTGACAGCAGCTCCTTGAAACCATATTTGGAGAACTCGTGCTCCCCGGAGGCGATGGGGATGGTGCTGGCCCTCTTGACCTCGGCTAGCCCGGCGATGTCGTCGGCCGTAACCGGCTCCTCGAACCAGCCGACCTGGGACTGCTCGAACTCCGCCGCCATGTATATAGCCTGCTTCGCGTAGTAGCCATTGTTGGCGTCGACGTACAACGCCACGTCGTCGCCCACTGCCTTCCTCACCGCGGCGACCCGATCGATGTCCTCCCTCTCGGAGCGCCCGGATTCTTTGCCGACCTTCATCTTCAGCCGCTTGACGCCCTGCTCCACATAGCCGGTCATCTCATCTACAAGCTCGTCTGAAGAGTAGTGCGTCCATCCGCCGCTCCCGTAGATCGGAACTTCGTTTGAGTACTCCCCGAGGAGCCGGTACAAAGGCAACTGCAGCGCCTTGGCCTTCAGGTCCCACAGCCCGATGTCTATCGCCGATAGCGCGCAGAGGGCCACGCCCTTTCGACCGTATCCACGCACAGCCCGAAACATTTCGTCCCACAGCTTTTCGATGTTGAACGGGTCCTCGTCGAGCAACAGCCCTTTGAGACCCTTCTCCACCACGTCGCGCACCCCTGGCGAAGCCTGCCCGATCCCCAGTCCCTCCACGTCGACGTCGGTCTTCAGGTGGACGAACAGCTGTCCTCGCCCGCCGGGGCTCGATGCCGTGGCGTCCTGCCACGCCTGGGCGTGAGGATAGTAAAGCTCGGTGGTGGTGACGTCGGTGATCTTCAAAGCCTCTCCTAGCTGGTGGGGACGGAGCGCCTAGCAGTATAGTTTGGGCCTTGGGTGGGGTCAAACAGTAATTGCTGGTTGGACCTCGTACCGCCGCGAACCCAATCCCCGACCCTCGCGCAGCTACGACTTCCTATGTTCGGCACCGTATGCCGATGCTATACTGTTTCTGTCGTAGCGGGAGAGGTGGCCGAGTGGTTTAAGGCGCTGGTCTCGAAAACCAGTATGGGAGCAATCTCATCGTGGGTTCGAATCCCACCCTCTCCGCCAGGAACGATGAGCCGGGCGTCAGGCCCTGGTTCCCGGGACTTTCCAAAAGTGCGTGGCGGCTCCCGGAGAGGTGCTAGAGCGGCCGAATAGGCGCGACTGGAAATCGCGTGTCCCGTTAATTGCGGGACCATGGGTTCGAATCCCATCCTCTCCGCCATTGTTTCGGCGACTGCGCCTCTGCCAGCAAGCCGCCAGACGCTTGGCGCGTGCTTGTGCCAGCGGTGCTTATGTGGCGCCCGCCAGGAACGCGATTCGTTGGCTCCAACGAGACCCAGGGCGGCCTATTTGTAGCTGGTCGCCCTGTGCTATGATGGAAATTAGCTATGATTGAAAGAGAACGTAAGTTTTGGGTTGCGTTCAGCCGCATCCCCCGAATCGGTCGCGCGCGCTTCAAGCTGATGGAAGGCCACTTCGGCACCCTGGAGCACGCTTGGAATGCGTCGGTCGCTGAGCTAAAGGCAGCGGGTCTCGATAGCCGCAGCGCCGGTTTGGCGGGCTCGCGCAGGCCCGACATCGACCCCGACGCAGAGCTAAAACGACTCTCGGACGTTGGCGTGCGAGCCATCACCTGGCACGATGACGAATACCCAGCCAGGCTGAAGGAGATCTACGACCTCCCGCCTGTGCTGTATGTAAAAGGAGAGCTGACCCCAGAGGATGAGCGCTCCGTTTCGGTCGTTGGGACTCGCATACCCACGGCCTATGGCAAAGAGTGCGCTTACAACATCGCGGGGGACCTGGCCCGGTCCGGGGTTACCATCGTCAGCGGCCTCGCGTTTGGCGTCGATGCCGTTGCCCACCGCGCCGCTCTGGACGCCGAGCAGCGGACCATAGCGGTCATGGGGCACGGCCTCGACCGCGTATACCCGAGGCAGCACGCCGACCTAGCCGAGGAGATAAGCCGCCACGGGGCCCTGGTGTCTGAGCATCCATTGGGCACGCGTCCCGACGCCCAGAATTTCCCGCGACGCAATCGGATTCTAAGCGGGATGACCCTGGGTACGGTGGTGATCGAGGCCGGGGATGGCAGCGGCGCCCTCATAACCGCGAGCCACGCTCTGGAGCAGAACAGAGAAGTCTTCGCCGTGCCGGGCAACATCCGCTCGCCGGCCAGCCGAGGGACCAACCGACTGATCAGGGACTCTGCCGCAAAGCTAATAGTCGACCACAAGGACGTGTTGGAGGAGCTTAACCTCTCGTCAGTCGGGCAGCAGCTTGAGATGACCGCTTTCTTTCCGGAGGACGAGACCGAGGCGGAGCTTATCCGCCATGTCTCCTATGACCCTATACACATAGACGAGATCATACGCGCCTCAGGGAAAGAGATAGCTCAGGCTAGCAGCGCCCTTGCGATGTTGGAACTGAAAGGCGTCGTGAAGCAGGTGGGCGCCATGAACTACATCAGATTGAAGGAGACAGCCGCAGAGTTTCAGGCGGTGTGAGGCACAATGGCAAAAGACCTGGTAATAGTAGAGTCCCCGGCTAAAGCAAGGACCATCGGTCGATTCCTCGGCCCCAAGTATACGGCTAAGGCGTCGATGGGCCACGTAAGAGACCTGCCGCCTCGAGAGATGGGGGTAGCGGTCGACGACAGGAGCTTCAAGCCCAAATACCTCCTTTTGGCCGACAAACGGAAGGTGATATCCGAGCTGACTAAAGCTGCGAAGAGCGCGGGGACTGTCTACATGGCCACCGACCCGGACCGAGAGGGTGAGGCGATCTCCTGGCACCTCATTCAAGCGGCGAAGATCGACGTGTCCAAGGTCAAGCGGGTCGTCTTCCACGAGATAACGGACAGCGCCGTCAAGGAGGCCTTCGCCAATCCCCGGGAGCTGGACACCGACCTGATTGACGCCCAGCAGGCCAGGCGGGTGCTCGACCGGTTGGTCGGCTACGACCTGAGCCCCGTCCTTTGGCGAAAGATCAGGAGAGGACTGTCGGCGGGTCGGGTGCAGTCCGTGGCCCTGCGGCTTGTTGCCGACCGCGAGCAAGAGATACTAGCGTTCGTGCCGGAGGAATACTGGTCTATCGAGGCCGCACTGAGCAAGCGGCCCGACGACGGGAGCGGCGACAGCTTTACAGCCGAGCTTCGCGGGAAAAAGGGAGAGCGTGACCGCCTCAGGATACCGGACGAGAGTGCGTCCAAGTCCTTGGTTACAGACCTCGACGGAGCCGTCTACACCGTCGATTCGGTGACTAAGAAGGAGAGACGTGTCCGGCCTTCAGCGCCGTTTATCACCAGCACACTGCAGCAGGAGGCCTGGCGAAAGCTTAGGTTCACCGCGCGCAGGACCATGGTGGTCGCCCAGCAGCTCTACGAGGGCATCTCTGCGGGAGAGGACGGCGCGGTGGGGCTCATCACCTACATGCGCACGGACTCCACGACCGTAGCCGCCGACGCATTGAGGCAAACCGCCGAACACATCAGGAGCAAGTTCGGCCCCCGATACGCGCCCAAGTCTCCCAGGAAATTCACGCGGAAGGTGAGAGGCGCTCAGGAGGCCCACGAAGCAATTCGCCCGAGTGACGTCACTCGGGAGCCCAGCTCGCTCAAACAGCACCTCACGAGCGAGCAGTATCGTCTGTACGACCTCGTGTGGAGACGGATGCTGGCCAGCCAGATGGTGGACGCCGTCTACGACTCCACCACCGTCCAGATAGAGGCCGCAAGCGGGGTTTCCGACGCGGTCTACTCCTTCCGGTCAGCAGGCTCGGTGCTCAAATTCCCTGGTTTCCGCAGAGTGTACATGGAAGATAAAGACGAGCCACGCCGGAGCAGCGACGACGATTCGGCGCCGATCCCCGAGCTCTCGAAGGGCGAGCCGCTGGACTGCCAGGGCTTGACGCCGGAGCAGCACTTTACCCAACCGCCCCCACGGTTCACCGAGGCCACGCTCGTGCGATCGCTCGAGGAGCAGGGAATCGGGCGCCCGAGCACGTATGCCCCAACTATGTCCACCATCATGGACAGAGACTATGTTCGCAAGGACGGTGGACGCTTCGTGCCAACGAAGCTCGGCACGGCGGTCAACGTCTTTCTGACGGCCCACTTCCCAGACATCATCGACGTGGGCTTCACCGCCCGCGTCGAAGACCAGCTAGATGACATCGCCAGCGGACAGCGAGAGTGGACTCCGGTGATCCGGGAGTTCTACGAGCCGTTCGCGAAGTCAGTCGGACAGGCCATGGCCGAAGCGGAGCGGGTACCAAGAGACCAGATCGACGAAGAGAGCGACGAGGTATGCGACGTTTGTGGCAGGCCTATGGTCATCAAGTCCGGCCGGTTCGGCCGGTTCCTCTCCTGCAGCGGCTTCCCGGATTGTCGTAACTCCAGTCCGCTGCTCGAGCGCGTGGGTGTGGAGTGCCCCGAGGACGGGGGAGACATCGTGGAGCGCCGCCAGAAGGGCAAGGGCGGCAGGCGTTTCTACGGGTGCTCGAACTACCCGGAGTGCAAGTTCGCCGTGAACCGGAAGCCCCTGCCTCAGCCATGCCCCGAGTGCGGCAAGCTTCTGGTCGCTTCCGGCCGAAGCAACGCCGCCTGTACATCCTGCGACTTCAAGGGACCGGTCCCCGAGGAGGCGCTGGAGGTCGCGGTCTAGGGTCGATCGGCAATGGCGGCGGGTGATATCCGCCACGACGGGAAGACATCGTATGCAGGAAAAGGACTGGCTGTCCCTGATGGGACGATTCGAGACTCACCTCACCGCGGAGAAGAGCCTCGCCGCGCTGACCGTGCGGAACTACCGGACGGACCTGGCGCCGCTCTTCGACTTCATGAAGCTTCGCTCCCTTGCTAGCCTGGCTTCGCTGGACAGGTATGCCCTCAGGGGCTACCTGGCGTGGCTGGCCGAGCTCGGCTACGCGAGGTCCAGCATCGTACGAAAGCTGAGCGCGCTGCGGTCTTTCCTGCGGTGGCTGCTCAGGGAGAAGCTGGTCGACGTCGACCCGCTTCCCCGGCGAGGCGTGATGAAGCGAGAGTCGCGGCTCCCGCGGTTCCTTTCCCAGGACGAGGCCGCGCGGCTGGTGGAGGCTCCGGACACCTCAACAGACCTGGGCGTCCGGGACCGCGCCCTACTCGAGCTGCTCTACTCCGCAGGCCTTCGGGTCAGCGAGCTCAGCGGCCTGGACCTCGGCGACGTGAACATGGATACGATGGAACTCAGAGTGACCGGCAAAGGGGCCAAGCAGCGCGTAGTCCTCATCGGCCGGGCAGCGCGAAACGCCCTAGACCTGTATGTCAAGGACGTGCGGCCCCGCCTCGTCGACCGCCGGGCCGGTAGCGCGCTTTTCCTGAACCGATACGGCGCGCGCCTCAGCCAGCGGAGCGTTCAGGAAAAAGTACGGCGCTACGCCGCCAAAGTCGGGCTTCGTTCCGACGTGCACACCCACACCTTGCGCCACTCCTTCGCTACACACCTCCTCGATGGCGGTGCTGACCTGCGCGTGGTACAGGAGCTCCTGGGCCACGCCAGCCCGGCTACGACGCAGGTATACACCCACGTCACTCAGGCGCAGGCCGTTAAGGTATATCTAGACGCCCACCCCAGGGCCAGAAAGGCCGCGGCATCATGACGGCCGGAGCCCGTCGGGTGGTACTTGGGTTCGGGATTACGATCGGCGGCCTGCAGTTGGTCGGCGGCGCGAGTTGGTCTCTGGGCTCGTCAGGCGATTCATGGGCGCTGATAACGTTGTTGGGCGGCATCTTCGTTGTCATTGGGCTCTTGGCTCTGCCACTATGGCCAAGTCGAGGCAGCGTTCTGGCTTTCGCTGGCGCTTTGCTGGGTTCGGTCCTGTGGGCGAGCCCCACGGCTCTGGTGCTAAGCTGGGTCCTTATGACCACCATTCTCGCCCTGTTCATTATCTATAGCGGGATGCGAACGACCGCCGTCGTCAAAGCCCTCGTGTGGGCCTCGTCCGTTATCCTCCTTGGGTTCTCCTTATTCGGCGCGTTTGCGATGGCCAGCCTTCAGTCTGCTCTTCTGCCCTGGCCACTGCCTCCGGCCGTATTCCTGTCCGTCCCGATCGTCGTCCTCATCTTGGTCGCCCGCAGCTCACACCACCCCACGAGCCTCATCGCACGATTCCGGCCCGGCCAATGAAGATTCTCATCATAAATGGGCCCAACCTGAACAACCTGGGCAAAAGGGACCCGGAGCAGTACGGCAGCGTCACGCTCGGCGACATCGAGGCACGGGTCGGCGAGAAGGCGCGGTCCCTGGGTATGGACGTCGACTTCTTCCAGTCCAACCACGAAGGCGCGATCGTCGACTACATCCAGGGTTCATCCCCAGACGCCGCGGGCATCGTGATCAACGCTGGCGCCATTACGCACTACGGACTCTCGCTGCGAGACGCCCTCAGCGACGCCGGCCTTCCGATCATGGAAGTCCACCTGTCAAACATCCACGCGAGAGAGAGTTTCCGACACCACTCTGTCGTCGCGCCCATAGCCATCGGACAGATCGCCGGGCTCGGCTGGAGAGGCTATCTATACGCCCTGGAGTTTCTGGCGGCTCACCTCGACGAAGAGACGCACGGGTGAGCACCGCCGACCGAATCGCCCGCCTCCGAGACGCTCTCCGGGAGCAGGATCTCGAAGCGATACTGGTCTCCAGCCCGGAGAACCGTCGCTACCTCTCCGGTTTTACCGGCTCGGCGGGCTACCTTCTCGTCTCTCAGGAACAAGCTGTTCTGGCCACCGACTTCAGATACGTCGAGCAGGCCGGGGACCAGGCGCCGGACTTTCGCGTGCTGAAGGTCGGTGGCAAGGGCCACTGGCTCAACGAAGCCCTCGCCCATACGCGAATTCGCCGTATCGGCTTCGAAGACCAGGACTTGACGGTCAGCGCACACTCGGCCCTAATCAAGGCGCTCGATAGCTCCAAGACTGTAAAGAAGAACGGAGTGGAGCTTGTCGAGACGCAGGACCTACTCGACAAGATCAGAGTCACCAAGTCAGGCGAAGAGCTGGGCCGGCTAGCCCGCGCGATCGAAATTACCGACCTGGCCTTCGAGGAGGTGTCGCACGCCATGAGGCCGGGCATCACCGAGAGGGAGGTCGCCTGGCAGCTTGAGAAGGCAATGCGTGAGCGGGGGGCTGAAGCGCCCGCATTCGATACCATCGTGGCATCGGGACCCAATGGCGCGATGCCACATCACACGCCAGGCGACAAGGTGCTCGAGCAAGGAGAGCCCGTAGTCGTGGACATGGGCGCCCGGTATCAGGGCTACTGCGCCGACCTGTCACGAACAGTCGTCGTGGGCGGCCATGGGGACGATAAGTTCTGGAAGGTGTACGAGACGGTCTTGCGGGCACAGCTCAACGCCGAGGAAGACGTCGAGCCCGGCATGACCGGCGCTGAAGTCGACGCGATATCCCGAGATGTCATCGCCCTGGCCGGGTACGAAAAGAACTTCGGCCACAGCCTGGGCCACGGGGTAGGGCTCGCCGTACATGAGTTCCCCCACGTCGGCCCCAGTGCCGAGGATGTGATAGAGGACGGCATGGTGTTCACCATCGAGCCAGGTATCTACCTGTCGAGTTGGGGCGGAGTCCGGATCGAAGACATCGTGGTACTCGAAGACGGACGTGCCAGGGTAATGAGCAAGGCGCCCAAGCTGCAGCCGCATTTGGAGCAGACGAAGTGAGTATCGGGTGGGGTGATCTACGAAAGGGGCTCCCGATCGAGCTCGACGGGGAGCCCTACGTGGTCGTTGAGTACGACCGCCACAAGATGCAGCAGCGGGCCCCGGTGATGCGGCTAAAGCTCAGGTCGCTCCTGACGGGCCGCTTGGTCGACCGCAGCTTCCAAGGCTATGACGTGCTGCTGACCTCCGCCGACGTGCGACGTGCCAACTCCCAGTTCATATACGAGGACGGTGGGCTCTACTACTTCATGGACGAAGAGACGTACGACCAGTTCCCTCTGTCTCGGGATCAGATCGAGGACTCGCTCCCGTACCTCAAAGAAGAGACCAGCGTGGAGGTCGTCTACCACGAGGGCAAGCCGATCGCCATCGAGATGCCCGTCACGGTCGAGCTCGAGGTCGCGGAGACGGACCCCGGGCTCAAAGGTGATACGGCCCAGGGCGGCACCAAGCTTGCAACACTCGAGACCGGACTGGCCGTCCAGGTGCCACTCTTCGTAGTGACGGGTGAGAAGGTGCGAGTCGATACGCGCACCGGCGAGTATCTGGCGAGGGCCTGAGTTGGCCGTATACGCGGTACCTCAGGTCCTGGGCTACCTCAAGGACCTTCTCAACAGGGAATCGCTTCTGCAAGACCTCTGGGTCCAGGGCGAGGTTGCCAACCTCGCACGCGCGGCATCGGGGCACTTCTACTTCAGCCTCCGTGACTCCGACGCGACCCTTCGCTGCGCGATGTTCCGCGGAGCGTTCGGACCGCCTCTTGGAGCCGACCTCCTGTCGGAAGGTGCGAACGTCGTGGCCCATGGCCGCGTATCTCTATATGAGGCTCGCGGCGACCTCCAGTTCGTCGCCGACATGGTGAAGCCCGAGGGCGTGGGCGAGCTTCAGCTCAAGCTCGAAGAGCTGAAGCTCAGGCTTCGAAACGAGGGCCTCTTCGAGCCCTCCCGCAAGAGGCCGATCCCCGCGTTCCCACATCGCTTAGGCGTCGTCACGTCCCCCGACGGGGCCGTATGGCAGGACATCCAGACCGTCGTAGAGAGACGCTATCCGCTTGCCTGGTTGCTGCTGGCCCCCACGGCGGTCCAGGGTGAAGCTGCGACTACGGGTATTCTCGAAGCCATCGCAGCGCTGGACCGCATATCCAACGTGGATGTGATCATCGTTGCTCGAGGCGGGGGCTCCTTGGAAGACCTGTGGGCTTTCAACGACGAGTCGGTAGCCAGGGCCATCTTCTCGAGCCGCGCCCCCGTAATCAGCGCCGTGGGACACGAGACCGACGTAACGATCGCCGACATGGTCGCGGACCGCCGCGCCCCGACCCCGTCGGCGGCAGCCGAGATGGCCGTGCCGGACAGCGTCGAGCTCACATCCAGGCTTGCCGCCGCACGACAAACTATGACGTCACGCACCTGGCAGGGCGTGGCGGCTAGGTTGGAGGCGGTGAGGGGCCTGGGGCCCCGCCTGAGGAGAAACAAGCCTGATCTAGACCGGCACAGGCTTCGCGTCGACGAGCTACTTGACGGCGTGGTGAAACACCTCCAGGGCGATGTAAAGCTCAAGGGCGAGCGCGTCCGTACGCAGCGCCTTCGCCTGGAAGCCCTGAGCCCCAAGGACACCTTGCGCAGGGGATATGCTATAGTACACGCGCAGGCCGATGACTCCGCCATCATTAGCGATCCAAGTCAGGTCGGCGCCGGCGACCGTGTCCGTATTACGGTCGCGCGAGGTGGCTTCGGCGCTGAAGTACTACCCAGACGCAAAGAGCCCGAGGGACCGTAGGCGAGCGTCAGCTGCGGTACCAACCGGTCGTCGCCCTACCGGGGACTTTCGCGTCAGCCGCAAACGCGATGGCCGTTTTTCGCCCGACCGATACCGTAAGGACCCTATGAGCGCCAAGAAAGCGAAGAAAGAAACCCCTGAAGAGGACCTAACTTTCGAGCAGGCGCTCGCCCGCCTGGACGAGACGGTCCAGGCCCTCGAAGAAGGCGCGCTACCGTTGGCAGAGGCAACGCGGCTCTACGAGAGGGGTATGAAGCTCGCACGGATTTGCAGCGAGATGCTCGCCGCCGCGGAGCTGAAGATCACCCAGATCCAGACGGCCTACGGCGAGCAGATGCGCTTGCCTGCACAGCGCCCGTCCGAGTCGGAGGAGTAGCCCTGCTCAAAGTCGACCTCCACATGCACACCCACTTCTCGCCCGACTCGGAAGTGGTCCCCGAGCAACTGGTGGATAAATGCGAAGAGGTCGGGCTTAGCTGTATCGCCGTCACCGATCACAACACAATTGAGGGCGCTCTCGCCGTCCGCGAGCTGGCGCCCTTCATAGTGATCGTTGGCGAGGAAGTGGCCTCATCCGAGGGCGAGATCACCGGCCTCTTCTTGTCCGAAGAGGTCCCCCGCGGCCTTACGCCACAAGAGACGGCAAGCCGCATAAAGGACCAGGGCGGGCTGGTCTCGATTCCACATCCCTTCGACCGCTTCCGGCGAGGCGTGATTAGCAAGCAAGCCCTCGACGAAGTACTGCCGTACGCAGACATCGTCGAGGTATTCAACTCCCGCAACAACCTAGCCAGAGACGACCGCAAAGCGGCGGAGTTCGCTCGTGCCCACGGTCTCCTCGTCTCCGGCGTCAGCGACGCCCACACCACTAAGGAGCTTGGCCGCACCTACGTCGAGATGCGAGAGTTCGACGGCACGCCCCAGGACTTCAAGGAGGCCCTCGCCGGGGCGACCATCGTGGGTCATCGGTCCGGGCCCTGGGTCCACGTCAAGACCTCCCTCACCAAGCTGAGGAAGAAGCTCAGAGATAGCTCCCCGTAACGCCGGAGGACCGAAGCTGTCGCAGACATTTCTCCTTGCCGAGATCTCCGCGGCTTCGTCTTCTACCTCGCGTCCAGGCGCCTCCGATCGCAGACCAACCCCGGCACACGCTCCAGCGTTCTCAAGAGTGTAGCTCCTCGACCCATGAGCGAATGTCGCCGGAAGGCGCTCTCACCGTAGCGGCGGCGCTTGCCGCGTCCGCTTCCCTCAGGTTACACAACCATCTTGAATGGGTTGCTGTAGCTGCTGTATCGTAAAAGTCACCCTTTCAAGATCGGCGATAGAGCGCCTTCCATAACTGATCGGCGACCGGCAGATAGAGAAAATGGACCCTCAATACCGAGACGACCCTGACAGGCGAATGATGCTTCCCGGCTGGCAGATTACGCCCGTTGCTACAGGCGTCCTGATCTCGGCTAACATAGTTATCTGGCTCGCGGGGGTCGCCGCCAGCGGCGCAGCAGGGCTCGAGGTGGACACCGAAGTCCTGTTGGACTTCGGCGCGATGTTCTCTCCTCTCATAGCAGAGGGCGAGTTCTGGCGGCTGTTTACAGCGATGTTCCTCCACCACGACCTCACTCACATACTCTTCAACAACTTCGGGCTGTTCATCTTCGGGAGGCTGGTCGAACGCGCCTACGGCCACACCCGATTCGTCATCATATACATCGTGGCGGGCCTTTTTGGCAGCGTCGCCAGCTACGTGCTCAACTCAATAGGCGTTGGCGCCGGGGCCAGCGGGGCCATCTTCGGCGTGCTCGGCGCGCTTGCCGCCTTCTTCATAGCGCAGAGAGACTTCCTCGGCAAGGTGGGCCAGCGCGATCTCACCGGGGTCCTGTTCATCGCCGGCATCAGCTTGCTATACGGCCTGGCCTCACCCGGTATCGACAACTGGGCCCACCTTGGAGGCTTCGTGGCAGGGCTCGCGTTGGGGTTGGCCCTGGCGCCGAGGTACCGGGTCGTCGCCGACCAGTTCGGCGCTCCCACGGGGCTGGCTGACCGCAACCCCCTTTCCAGGAGATGGCAGGTCATTCCCTTGGCAGCGGTCCTACTCGCGCTCGGGGCCTGGTTGGGCACCGTAACCCTCGCTGACAATGCCTACTCTCACGTCTACAGGGCGGAACGCCATCTGAACAATGGGGAGTTCGATCTGGCCCTCCAGGAGACCGAAGAAGCTATCAGGATCACCCGGCCGATAAACCCCGCTCAGCTATTTCGCACGCTTGGAGAGGCGCAGCTGATGCGTGCTCGCATATTCGCGGAGCTTGGAGACATACAAAGGGCCCGGATCGAACTAGGGCACGCTATTCGCCTCGGAGACCCCGAGACCAGGGCCGAAGCCATCGCCCTGCTCGTCTCGCTACGGGCTCGCCGCTAAGAAACTCCCCAGCTCAAGTATTGAGCCAAATGTCACTCTGAACCTTAACCCGAATCCACCGAAGGACACCGATGGACGGCGTGAGGGCAGCGGAAGGGGGTGGGTGAGGGAGCTACAGGGGAGATGGCCTGGGGTCTTGGGGTAGATGGGAGGCCGGCGGGCGGTCTTCAGTGGCCGCACAGGGCCCCTAAGGCCCTATGCGGGAGTTGCGATGCGCGGGAAGGCGAGAGGATACGCAGCAGGGGACTCTCGCGACCGGGGTGGCGCGAGATTGCGGGGACGTTGGGTCAGTTGCAGGCTGGCCGTCAGGCCGGGAACGGAATGGCTTGCAGCCGGGCCAAGGCGCGAGTGAACTGGGTTTCCCAAGGCCAGCGCCGGGGGAGATGCAAAGTGAGGCGGCGCGCCGAGCGGGTGATCCGTCCCACCAGAGCGAAGACCCGCCGCCTGAGGGTCTTGGTGATCACGGTCCGCTCGCCCAGACCAATCCGCGCCGTCCAGCGGGCCAGGTTATGCGCCATCACCTGGACCGCCAGCCAGGCGCCGTTGGCGGCGAAGCGCGCCGACGGCATGTGGTTCAGCCCGACGCCGTACTTGAGGTCGCGTATGGCGTTCTCGACCTCGGCGTGGCGGCGATGATCGGCCTCCAGTTCCAGCGTCTCCCCATCGCGGTCGGTGATGAAGGCGTGATAGCTGTATCTGGCGAAGAGGGCGAGCTGGGAACCGGGCGTCGGCTTCACCCGCCGGACAATGAGCCGCACCGGCGCGGCGTCCGGCTTGGTCTGGAACGGGGTGTAAGTCGTCTCGGCGACATCGGCGGCGCCGTCCATCCAGTAGGGAATGGGAGTCCAGTCCTCCTCTGGTATCGCCTCGATCAGATCCCGCAGCCTGGCGCGCTGGCGGATGGTGATAGAGAAGCGGACATCCATTTCCCGGCAGGCGGCAACGACAGTGTGGGCGTAGAAGCCGCTGTCGGCCCGCACCGTGAGTTGTCCCCTGGCCCCGCCGTAGCGCACCCGCCCCACCGTCTCACGCAGGAAGTGGGCGGCGCCACGGGCGGTGTTGGCCCGGCCCTCGCGCAGCCGGGACATCAGCACCTCGCCGGTGCCGGCGGCAATGGCCAGCAGCGGGTGATAGCCGCGGGCGCCGGTATAGCCGTGGTGGCGCGCTCCCTCCTTGGCCAGTCCATAGGTCTCGCAGATGGTCGAGTCCAGGTCGATGGTCAGGGGCGAGTCGCCGGGTCCGGCCCCAGCGGCCCAGGCCCGGGCCAACAACTGGCGGCTCACGCGGTCGAGTTGACGGACATGCCCCCACCGGAAGCTGCGCAGGAAGGTCCCCAGGGTGGATGGCGCCTTGACCACGCAGCCTAGAACACCAACCGTCCCACCAGCGCGCAGCGCATCGGCGTCGTCGATGCAGTCGCCGCCTGCCAGCGCGGAAGCGACCAGCGTCAGCAGCTTGTCCCCAGTGTTCGCCCGTCCCGGCGCTCCGCCGAGGTCAAGGTGATGGTCGACGAGTTCCCGCAGGCCCAGGTGCCGGGCTAGGGTGGCCGGCAGGAGCAGGCCGGCATTGGCCACCAGGCGATGGTCGTCAAAGAGGATGCGGATACGGTCGGGTTTGTTCTGTGGCAGCATCTATTGGGTGCTCCTTGTTTCCGGGCGGGTTTCTGTTCCAAAACCATTATCCCAGATTCAGAGGAGCACCCGCTGGCTTCTTCAAGGGCTGTCCCCAAGGACGTCCTTCGGTGGATTCGGGCTTAGGTGTTGCCTATCTCGGTTAGAGCGGCGGCCCGCCTACCGGAACATCTGGCCGAGGCCGGCCAGGCTCTTGCCCGACGCAAGCTGGCGCATGATCTTCCGCATCTGCTGGAACTGGTTCAGTAGCTGGTTGACGTCCTGCGGGGCGGTCCCACTCCCCCTGGCGATGCGGCGCCTTCGTCCGCCTCCGATGATCTCCGGTCGACGGCGCTCTTCCGGGGTCATCGAGTATACGATCGCCTCTACCTTCTTTAGCTGCTCTTCGCTCAGCTCGTCGGTCGGTAGCCGCCCCTTGACCCGCGACATGCCGGGGATCATCTCCAAGACGTTACTGAGCGGCCCCATCCGTTTCAGCTGCTGCAGCTGCCCCAGGAAGTCCTCCAGATCGAAAGACTCCTGGCGAATCTTCTTCTCCAGCGCCTCGGCCTCTTCCTCGTTGAAGCCGTCCTGGGCCTTTTCGATGAGCGTGAGCATATCGCCCATACCCAGGACCCGCGAAGCCAGGCGGTCCGGGTAGAACTGCTCGAGCGCGTCGACTGTCTCGCCGGTGCCGATGAACTTGATCGGGACTCCCGTGACCGAGACGACGGAGAGCGCTGCGCCTCCCCTGGCGTCGCCGTCCAGCTTGGTAAGAACAAGCCCGGTGAGCCCGATGCGGGAGTGGAACTCTTGCGCGGCGTTGACCGCGTCCTGCCCGGTCATCGCGTCGATCACCAGGAGGGTTTCCACGGGTGAGACGGCCTTCTTGACCTCTTCCAGCTCAGACATAAGCTCGTCGTCGATCTGGAATCGCCCGCCGGTGTCGACGATGGCCCACACCGCGCCGGCCGCAGCCGCTCGCTTGACCCCGTCAACGGCGATCGTCGCGGTGGGCTTCGATGTCCCATCCTCGTACACATCCACGCCCACCTGCGCCCCCAGCGTTTCGAGCTGCTGCACCGCAGCCGGGCGCCGGAGGTCGGCCGCGATCAGCAGGGGTGGCTGTCCCGATTGCTTTAAGTGGCGGGCCAGCTTGGCGGAGGAGGTCGTCTTACCCGACCCGTTGAGGCCCACCATCAGGACGACCGAGGGGGGTTGAGGAGCGGGCTCGAGGCGGCTGGCCGCGCCGCCGAGAATGGCCGTAATCTCCTCGCTGGTGATCTTTACGACCTGTTGTCCCGGGCTCAGGCTCTTGAGGAGATCAGCGTCGAGGGAGCGTTCACGGATCTTGGAGACCAGGTCGCGGGCGACCCGGAAGTTCACGTCGGCCTCGAGCAAGGCCATCCGGATTTCCCGGAGCGCTTCGTCGACGTCTTTCTCGGTCAGCCGGCCTTTGCTTCCCAGGCTGCGGAATACGCCGTTCAGCTTTTCTGATAGGGCTTCGAACATGTTTACGACCTCGATCGTTATCGTTGAGATTGTAGGCGTGGGCCGAGATCATGGTCAAGGACGAACGAATAGGCACCTGGCTTGTGAGCGGGGAACGATGGGAGCGTTTGGCGTCGCCAGCGCGGCAAGCGGTGCACATGGAGGAAAATCCCCCCTTGGCTCCCCTTTGTCAAAGGGGGTGACGAGGAACCCTTATTGTTTCGTTTCCCAGGCTCGTGAGCTCAGCAGGCTGCTGGCCTGTCCTATTCCTGTGCAAGCAGGTCAAGTAGGCCGATGGCCAGCGCCGCGGAGGTCCCCATGAGCTCGGGCTGTGCGAACTCGAGCGTGTCCTCGGGGGTGTGGATGCGGGAGAAGTCGTCGGCGAGGAAGAACACCACCGGGATACCGACGGCTTTGAACGAGGCGTGGTCGCTGCTGCCCCCAGTGAGGCCCAGGTTCAGGCGCCGCTTCACCTCGATCTCGTGCTCCGAGGCGTAGTCGAGCACCTTGCGAGCCAGGCCAAAGTCGCCGAGAACGCCGGTTACCGGGCCGGTGGCCAGGGCGTCGAAGTTTAGCATGGCGATGACGTTCGTCTTCTCCTCGTTGCTGAGCGACGCGACGTAGTGCTGGCTGCCCAGGAGGCCTAGCTCCTCCGAGCCGAATGGAACGAACCGGACCGTGAACGGGTAAGAGCTGTCCGCGACGTTCTTGGCTATGGCAAGCAATGTCGCGATCCCGGAGCCGTTGTCGTTGGCCCCCGGCACGTTGGGCACCGTGTCCAGGTGGCCTCCGAGCACGATCACGCGGCTGTCACCGGCGGCGCCGGGCTTCTCGGCGATAACGTTCGCGGTTTGACGCATCTCATACACGACCGAGACGTTTGCGGTCACCGCCCCGTCTCCCATGAGTCTCTTGATGGACTCGCCTTCTTCCTTGGATATCGCGACGACGGGAATATTCGCTTGCGTGGCGAGCTGTCCGCCGAAGGCGCCGCTCTCGTTGTTGTACACGACCGCGGCGATGGCCCCGGCTTCCACCACCCTGCCGACCTTCTCCTCGAAGCTGATTACGCCGCGCTCTATGAGCGCGACTTTACCCTTGAGGGCCAAGGACGCGACGTCTTCCTCGAAGGCACGCCCCGCATCGACCAACGCGGCCGACGCGCGGCCGTTCCCCGAGAGCGTCATCGGGAATGCGCGGATATCTCGCGCCGTCGAGGTCGCTATCGAGAGCATCGGGATGTCCGGCGACAGCACCTCGACGGTGAAGGGCTGCAGCTCCGCCCGGTACCCCATCTCTCGGAAGGACGCGGCGAGGTACTCTGCCGCCGCCCTCTCTTGCGCGGTGCCGCTGGCGCGTGGACTGAACTCCTCAGTTAGCTTGACCAGGTGGTCCCACGCCTCCCGACCCAGCCTGGCGACCTCGGCGTTCTCGACGGGCTGCGGGGACACGCCGACCGTCGAGGTCGCGTCGCCCACGAGGGATGAGACTTCAGGCGTAGTCGTCGCTGTTGTCGTCGAGGTCTCTACGGGCGCGGCCCGTGCGGTGCGCGGACTAGCGTCTGGGCTACTGGTCTCGGGTGGCCGTGTGCCCGCTGATGACGCAGGCACTTCTAGCGCTGCGCCGGGTCCGGTGTCGCTTGCCGGAGTAGGCGAGCCGCACGCGACGGCCAGAACAGCGGCGGCGAGGACCAGCGCGACGACAGGCCGGTACTTCTCGATTGTAATGTGCTCCCTATCCCGAACGAGGAATTGCATTGGTGATTCTTGCCTTTCGGGGCAGTCACTAATGATAACGGCCCAGCCTTTGCAGCCGTTAGCCGTCAACTAGTGGCCCAAGGGAAAGCAAGAGGGCCCCGATCATCGGGGCCCTCAGATTATTCGTCGAGGCGTCGGGGTTCTATTTCTACGCTAGCTTGTTGGTTGGAACCCTGCCGTTGCCGCTTCCATTACCACTACCGTTGCCGTCCGGATCGGGCAGGTCATTGACTTCATCGGGTACGTCGAATTCGCCGACGCATGCGATGGATGACACAGCGTCGCCCGGCTTGATGTTGAAGATCCTCACGCCTTGCGCGGCTCTCCCGGTTTTCCGTATTTCAGAGAGGCTGGTGCGCAGCACCTGGGCCTTTTCCGAAACGACGTAGACCTCGTCGCTCTCCGCGATCACCTCCGCGGCGGCCACCTTACCGGTCTTACGCGTGACATTCAGCGTCTTTATTCCTTTTCCGGTGCGCCCCTGCCTCCGGTACCTGTTGAGATCGGTGAGCTTGCCGTACCCGTTCTTGCTGACCACCAGCAGGCGGCTATCGGCAACTACGATGTCGACCGCCACGATCCTGTCCTTGGGGGCAAGCTCCATCCCCTTGACACCCCCAGCGGCCCTGTGACGGGGCTTGATGTCGGACACCGGGAACCTTATCGATTTGCCTGCCTCCGTGACCATGATCACGTCGTCTTCATCTCTTGCCAGGAGGGATGTAACGAGCTCGTCACCCTTGCCCTTCAGGATCATGGTGATGAGGCCGGCGCGGTTGATGTTCTTGTACTCGTGGAGAGGCACCCGTTTGATCTTCCCTGTGCGAGTCGCCAGCACCAGATAGAGGTCTTCTGCGTCGAGGCTGCGAACGCCGACTATTGCGCTGACCTTCTCCGTATCTCGAAGCGCAATGACGTTGACTACCGGAACGCCTCGTGTGTTGCGCGAGGTATCGGCCCGAAGCTCGTACGAGGTGAGCTTGTGGACCCGACCCGAGTCGGTAAAGAACAGCAAGATGTCGTGGGAGTCGCCCACGAGGATGTGCCGTACCGGGTCGTCGTCCCGGGTGTTCATGCTCGTGACGCCTTTACCGCCCCGGTGCTGGTTCCTGTAGGTGCTGGCGGGTATTCGCTTGATGTACCCGCCCTGGCTGAGGGTGACCACGACCTGCTGGTGCGCCTCGAGGTCGGCCCGGTTGAAATCGAGGGCGGCCTCGCTTAACTGAGTACGTCGCTCCTCGCCCAGCTTCTTCTTAAGTTCACGGGTCTCCTTTTTGACCTCGGCCAGGACTTTCTGAGTGTCTCCAAGCAGGTCTTCCAGCTGCCGGATCGTCTTCTGGAGCTCCTTGAACTCGTTTTCGATCTTCTCTCGCTCGAGGGCGGCGAGGCGACGTAGCTGCAGGTCGAGGATCGCCTGTGCCTGGGGTTCGTCGAGGTCGTACCACTCCATCAGTCCGGTCCGCGCGGTTTCCACATCCTTTGCCGCACGGATAAGCGCGATGATGGCGTCCATGTTAGCGAGGGCGATTCTCAGGCCCTCGAGGATGTGTGACCTGTCCTTCGCGCGCTTGAGCTCGTACTGCGAGCGCCGGGTGATGACCTCCTGCCGGAAGTCTATGAAGTGCTGCAGCGCCTGTTTGAGATTCAGCAGTCTGGGCGTGCCGTTGACAATCGCCATCATGTTGGCCGAGAACGAGGTCTGCATGGCCGTTAGCTTGTAAAGGTTGTTGAGGACAACGAGACCCTGAGCCCCGGACCGCAGCTCGAGGACCATCCGCATCCCCTTGCGGTTGGACTCGTCGCGTAAGTCTGAGATGCCGTCGAGCCGCTTGCTCTTGACCAGCCCGGCGATCTTCTCGATCAGGGCGGCCTTGTTTACCATGTACGGAAGCTCAGTCACGACGATCTGCAAACGGCCGCCGCGCTTTTGCTCCTCTATCTCGGCCGTGGCGCGTACGATGATCTGACCGCGGCCCGTGTGGTACGCGCTCTCGATGCCCTCGTGGCCCATGATGGTGGCGCCGGTGGGAAAGTCGGGCCCCTTTACGTAGTGCATCAGGTTCTCGATGGGGGCTTCGGGCTTGTTGATCAGCCGTATGACGCCGTCGCACAGCTCATTCAGGTTGTGAGGCGGAATGTTCGTCGCCATACCGACCGCAATCCCGGTGCCCCCGTTCAGGAGCAGGTTGGGCAGTCTCGCAGGGAGGACAGTGGGCTCTCGCAGGCTTCCGTCGAAGTTGTCCGCGAAATCGACGGTGTCCTGGTCCAGGTTTGCGAGCATCTGCTCCGCCGCCGCAGTGAGCCTGGCCTCGGTGTACCGCATGGCCGCCGGGGGGTCGTTGTCGACGCTGCCGAAGTTGCCCTGGCCATCCGCCAGTGGCACTCGTAGCGAGAAGGGCTGGGCCATTCTCACCATCGCGTCGTACACTGCAGTGTCGCCATGCGGGTGGTATTTACCGAGCACCTCACCCACGAGACGCGCGCTCTTCTTAAATGAGGAGTTCGGCCTCATCCCGAGCTCGTGCATGGCGTAGAGGATGCGACGCTGGACGGGCTTGAGGCCATCGCGGACGTCGGGCAGGGCCCGCGACACGATTACGCTCATCGCGTACTCCAGGTAGGAGCTGCGCATCTGCTCCTCTAGCTGGGTCGGCTTTACGAACCCGTGCGCGGTCTTGGTAACCATCAGGACTCCTCTGTTCGGCTGTCGTTACAAGCGGCTCCGCGTGTACATCCACTTTTGCGACGATCGTGTTTCTGACCCAGATTCGCCTTTTCGGACAACGTGGGGCAATCGAAAGCATGCTAGGCGCAGCGCCAAGATGCAAGGGGAAAATTGGTGTCTTTAAGGCCACGAGTTTTGAGGGCGTGGACAGGCTCACTACCGGGGCGTCGTCCACCTCTATATTGTACCATTCCAATTGGTTTCGCAGCTATAGTCAGGTGGACTCCGAAGGGGGCGCAGTATCGGCCCCCTCCGGAGTGCTTTGGGGGCCCCGTACGGGCATGCCGGCTGGGCGGCCGGCACATGAATAGTCTACCTGTGCCACAAAGCAGTTTCAAGAATTGTCCGCTCGTGTGCCACATAATATTGGCATTAACGCTGTGATAGTATAGAATCAATCTGACACTTGCAAGCGGAAGACCGATGCCATGAGTATGGATGCCACACAACGAAGCGCCTTCGCGCAAAGGGACCAACCTGTTGCGCTTACAGCGCCTCCGTATGTGAGCTACAGCACTTTCAGGACGCTTCTGGAGTGGCTCAGGGCGGAGGGAGTGCCACTGCAGTTCGACCGATCGTTCTGGCGCAGCAAGTTCAGCGGTAGCAACGGCACGCAGCTTGTGGCAGCGCTGCGCTTCCTAGGCCTGCTCGCCGTCGATGAGCCACTGGACGATCTTGAGCGGCTTGTCGATGCCACATTTGAGGAGAGGCGGGTCGCGCTCGCCGAGGTACTACGAGCCTCGTATCTGGCGGTTTCGTTCGAGGAGCTGCCGCGTGCCACTCCTTCGATGGTACGCGGCTGGTTCAAAGCCTACCCGATCGATGGGCATACGCTGCGCAAGGCTGTCTCTTTCTTCGTAAACGCGGCCAAGGACGCGGACCTCCCGATCTCCAACGCCGTCACCAAGATGGCCAAGACGCGGTCAGCCGGGCGTAACGCGGCCTCAACGAACGTTAGACCGGGGCTACCCAAGGTCGTGCTGGCTTCGAGGCGATCTGCTCCGGAGGACACGACGACAGGGGCGGGCCAGGTTGCCAGGGCACACGAGAACCAACGGACCGTGTCGCTGGAGAGCGGCGGGACAGTCACCCTCGCTCTCGACGTGGACCTGTTCAGCCTGTCGGACCGCGACCGTGAGTTTGTGCTGGAGCTGGTCGGACTTACTCGGGGCTATGAGGAGCGCTTGGAAGGGCCCCCTGGCGACACGGATGAAGACCCCGAGTGAGGTCGCGCTATCCCCGGGCCCGGTCCGCCAGCCCCTGAAATAGCCGCTCGAAGTTGGGTGGCGCCTCGCCGGGCCTCTCGGGGCGGAACTGTACCGCTATTACCCAGTCGTGTTGCGGGCTCTCCAGCGCCTCGATAACGCCGTCCTCCAGGGAGTATGCCGAAGCCATCAGGAGCGGCGACTTCTGCGGCTCCCTTAGGCCCTGGTGATGGCGGCTGTTCACCCTGACGAACCCGCCCGAGCCTATGATGGATGCGAGCTTGCTTCCCGGAGCGATGTAGAGCCGGTGGTGGGAAGAGACGTCCTCGCGACCCTCCCGGTGTGAGTCGTGGGAGTCGAGACCGTCTATCAGGGAGCCTCCGGAGACGAGGTTCAGCGCCTGCATCCCACGGCAAATACACAGGACCGGCATGTCCCGGTCAAGTGCCGCGATGAGCAGCGACCTCTCCATATCATCGCGGCGGGTTGCGGGGGCCGAGGATACGATTCCCTTGCCGCCGTCAGGGTACCAGGCGGGCCCTAGGTCGGCGCCGCCTGTGAGAAGCAGAGCACCGACGCGCGAAAGGGTTGTATCGGCACCAGCGAAGCGAGCCGGGAGTACCAGGCGGGCCTCGCCGCCATTCCGACGGACGGCGTCTATGTAAGGCCTCGCCCCTGATTGTGAGCCGGCGGTGATCCCGATGACGGAACGTCGGGGCATGAGTTCAGACTCAAGACTCTAGTGTAGTGTGTTCCATATCAGCTGACACAACTGGAGGCAGGAGCGGCACCGTCGAGGGCTGCTTGCGACAGCCTGGGCGCACAACGAATCGGCCAATGTCACCTTGAGGCCTTCCGAGGCCGAAGGGTCTGGGTGGGAGGGACCCCTCCCCAGATGCTTCGCGAAGCCTCAGCATGACATACTCCGGTCCCGTAGTTCCCGATGTAAGCCATTTGAGGGACAGTAGATTAATAGACCGGGTCCGATTCCTTCTGGCGCTTGCCGCCACCACCCGCCGGTACGCGCTGCCTTTCGCTCTTGCCGGACAGCATATCCTCGACGACCTGGGCTACGCCGTCGATGATCTTCTCCACAAGCTGCTTTCCGGTCTCGGCCGTCGCGGCCGAGGCGCCCTCGTCCTCGCTATGCTGGATCGCCTCGGGCCGCACGTTCTCAGGGTGTACGTGCATGGTGAAGGACGTTTCGAACTCCCTGGCGTGGCTGGGAAAGCCAGGGGTCTTCTGGACGACGTCTACGAACTCATGGGACAGGACGTCCCAGTAGTTGTTGAAGCGCAGGTTGGCCCCCTCGTGCTCCCTGGCGAGGTACTGCTGCCACTGGCCGATGACGCCGTAGACGGGCGATTTGTTGCCACCGTGTCCGTTGAGCACAAGGACGTTCTTGATTCCGTGGCGCACCAGGCTGTCCACCGCGTCGAAGACTACCGAGAGCCACGCGCCGGGCTTGGTTGTCAGGGTCCCAGCGGAGTGCATGTGGTGCTCGGCGATTCCTACGTTTATGGGGACGCAGGTGATGACCTTCGGGTAGAGCTTGAGCGCGACCTGCTCGGCGATGTGGGTGCTCGACGCGATGTCCTGCTCCAGCGCCAGGTGCTCAAGATGCTGCTCGATGCTGCCGGTGGCTATGATCGCCGCCTTGTACTTGCCCTCCGCAAGCGCCTCACGCACCTCTCTTCTGGTCAACCGTTCTAGGCGTACCTCGCGCTCGTTGCTCATTCAGATTCACCTCCACGGGGCCCGGTTGTAGGCGGCTCACTTCGCTGCCCTCTCCGGGCAAGCACGGGCAGCCTAACAACGCGTACAGGTAGTGTCAAGCTGACGCTGACCTGGACGCTCGGGAGCGAACTGTTTTCTGATAATCTTCGGCCATTCGAGAGTTCGAGCCGTCGGAAGCCGGCTCCGGGGAGGGCCTAATGATGACCGTTCCGATGGACGAGATCGAAGGTATGCCAGCGTTCTCCCCTTACTATCCGATGCCGCCGGCGCGATATCGGAACGTTCGCCTGCACCAAGTCTACTTTCGGGCGGAGATATCGGCGGTGGAGCGCGTGTTGCCCGCATGTTTCGAGCCGTCGGATGACGGCTTCTGCGTGGCTACGGGCCTCACGGTGGGGTGGTCGTCGAGCTACGGAGCGTTCGACGAGAGCTTCCTGACCGTCAGGTGCGCGTATCGAGGAGAGACGGGCTACTTTACCCCCGTTGCGTTCCTCAACTCACGTTCAAGCATTCCCGCGGGGCGCGAGATCTACGGGACGCCCAAGGTCTTCGCCGACGTGAGAGTCAGTATGGACGAGCGCGTGATGTACACCGACACCATGGTGGCCGGCGTTCCCGTGCTCGGCATCCGGTCGACGATGGAGCGCGCAGCCGACGCGGCCGACCTCCCAACGCTCGCGCCTTCATGGAGACTGAAGGTGATTCCCAGGGCCGACGGCAGCGGTCCCGACGTGATGCAGGTCATAGACGTGTCTGACGTCGCCACTGACATCGTCATCCATTTGTCTCGAGCGGGAGGGGGCGTGGCAGAGTTCCACCCCTCGCCTATCTACGACCTGTCCGATTTCACTCCCGTCGAATATTACGGGGCCCACTACGTTGAGAGCGATTATACGGAGGGCTACGCTACGGTCGTGCATGATTTCCTTGGCGAAAGCTAGCGCTAAGTTGACCGGTTGTTCCGCTTGTGACCATCAACCTGTGGACAACCCGCGAGGGCAGGTTTGAAACCTGCCCCTACAAGGCCAAGGGCAGAAATCTGCGTATTGTTTCAGCTATGGCTCCACGTTGAGAATCAGTGCGGTAATCTCCGAAGAAGTACTGGGTAGTCCGCTTTGAGGGGTGCGACGCACGGTCTCACCAGATCACCTGGTGTATGGTCTGGCGGCCGGTGATGCCCTTGAGCTCCACTTCGTCCAGGAGCTTGGTGCGAAAGTCACCAACGCTCGAGACTAGCGCGTGGGCGATAGAGCAGATCAGAATTTGGCCGCCCTGGGCGATCTCAACGATGCGAGCGGCGACGATAACCGACCTGCCGAAGAGGTCACGATTATCGTATATCGGCTCACCAACCGACACGCCGATGCGGACCGACAGCTTCTCTCCGATGTTTTCCCTGTCGTAGTCTTCGAAAGACTTCTGGACTTCTATCGCGCATGCGACGGCGCTTCGAGCGCTGGGGAACGTAAGCATGAAGCCATCGCCGGTCGATTTGATTGGCGAGCCTCCGTAGGCCTCCGTCCTCTCGCGGATTATCCCATCATGAATGCGAAGAAGCCTCCGTCCTCCCCGGTCACCGAGGCGCTCCATGATGGCGCTCGAACCGACGAGGTCGGTGAACATGATCGTCGACGTGATACTTGAGTCGCTGCCCGGTCCCAAGGCGTCTCCAGAGCCGGGCATGGCCTCCTTCGGCTCCAGCGACCTCACCATGCGCTGGACTGAGTTCTTTACGGCGGGCGTGACTTCAACGCCCTTGTCTCTCAGCGTTGCGATGAGGGTGCCGGCGAGCCTGCCGTGTTTGAGCAGCTCCTCCACCGATTGTTCCGATTCCCCCAGGAACGAGGAGATCTTGGAGGCCGTGTTGTTGGACTGCAGGTCCGGAACTGACGTGCTCATGGAAGCGGGCGCTGGATATTCGTGGACATTGCTCCATAGTCAGCCTACCGCGTTGAGTGTCGAGACCGTTACCAGGCGCCCACCTACGCGCCTGGGGCCCACCACCGATGGTCTACTGCGAGGCGACCCCATGCTCTTCGCGTTGGCCAGGGCTCGCGACCATTCCAGTGCCGCTGAGCGGCATTGCTCAGCTATTGGCGAATGGCTACAATGCGTTGGCCCCTGACCTAGACCTTTCCAGGAGCTTCAGGTTCTCGCCACGCCCCGAATCGAGGCTCATCGGTTAGTGTGTGGGGTACAATGGCCCGGAGAGCTGCTGGTTAGTCGGGAGGGGTGGCCGAGCGGCTTAAGGCGCCTGTCTTGAAAACAGGAATCCCGAAAGGGAACGTGGGTTCGAATCCCACCCCCTCCGCCAGAACATTCCTTCATCTCAGCTTTGAAAACGCTGTCTTTTGTCGATTCCATGCGTGAGCCAAATACGATCAAGATTCTCATAGTTGCTCATAGATTATCTTGCCGTCTCATACAATCTCAGTTATAATGTGGGGTAGAATGGGGGGTGGGGGTGGCATGGCCGAGAATCGCAAGACTCGTCCGTTGACTGCGGCAAGAGTGAGAACGGAGAAGCGGCCTGGCCGATACCATGATGGTCAGGGGCTTTACCTTCAGGTGGACCCGTCCGGCGCTCGCAGGTGGCTTCAGCGTGTTGTGATACGCGGGCAAGCGGACTGATCTCGGACTTGGCGGGTGGCCTCTTGTGTCCCTGAACGCTGCGCGTGAGAAGGCGCTGGAGAACCGGAGAATCGCGCGTGTAGGCGGCGACCCTCGAACGGAGAAGCGAGACGTACCGACCTTCGCTGAGGCTGCCGCTGAGGTCATCAAGCTCAATCGCCCGACGTGGAAAAACGCAAAGCATGCGGCCCAGTGGAGTTCTACTCTCAGGACATACGTCTTTCCATATTTTGGCTCCAGACTAGTGGTCCAACATCCTAGTATTGAAGGGTTCTGAGGTTACGGCTTGGTAGGGGCGGGTTTGAAACCCGCCCTGTCGTCGTAGCACGCCAATCTCGGCTACCCCTCATTTCAAAGATTTCGGTCTACTAGTGGTTCAACGTTTTTGTATTGATGGGTAGAGTGACTTTAGCTTGATGCGCGCATCCTCGGTAGTGAAGCGCCAATCCACTCGTATCACATCCCGGTTGCGTTGATTCTGCCAAGCATTGACCTCGCCGCGCAGGATGTCTTGATTGGCAATCCGTCGGTCCAGGCACTGTCGAGCCAGCACACCGATCTCTATCTCCGCCATATTCAACCAACTCCCGTGTTTGGGAGTGTAGTGTATCTCCAGTCGCTCAGCTATACGCCTCGCCTCAGCAGGCTCGAATGCCTCGTATAGCGAGGACAGCTTGTGAGTGTTGAGATTGTCCATTACCAGCACGATCCGGTCTCTGTCAGGGTAGTCCTCGTCGACCAGTTTCTTTATCACATGCGCCCAGTCCACCTTCGTGCGACGCTCTCTGACCTCGACTCGGCGCCATCCGTCCAACGGTGCAAACAGCATGAACAGGCTGCTCACTCCATTGCGCTCGTATTCGTAGTCGTATGCCGCCGATAAGCCGGGCGCTGCGGGACGCGGCACTCGCGTCTCCTTGACTTGCTGTTTGCTCGTCTCATCCATGCACACCAGAACCTCATTCCCATCGTACGGCCGTTGGTAGACCTCCAGTACGTAATGCCCAGTGTCCCCGAAAAGTGGTGGGAGACGAGTACTGGGACGCAACACTGGCGGACCGCTTGGCGCAACTTCGGTCACGCCGAGCTGACGGCGGCCTGCTACGTGGACTACTTCACGGCGGGCGGCGCTACTCGAACGGTAGATGGGTCGGCGAACAGCATCCTGCCCGGCGTGAGCCCGCCGACCGGCTACGACCCCGAGACGCTGGCCTGGACGGGGCTATAGAGAAAACCGAATACGAAAGGAGCGAATGACATGGCAGAGATCACATTGGCAGTACAGGAGATCAATCGCACCAGCGGGTTGCTAGCTGAGTACAAGGACGCGGCGAGCACGGTCCCGCTCACGACCATCGACCGGTTCCTGGTGAGTAACGACGGACGGGTGTTCCTCCACGTCAAGAACGGAGTGGCTAATGGCGCCCTGGCGGGCATCACCGTCACTGCTGGGGGCTCCGGCTACACGAGCGCCCCGACGGTGAGCATCACTGGCGGTGGCGGCAGCGGAGCCACGGCGACAGCGGTGAGAGCCAGCGGCGCGGTGACCAGTGTTACCCTCACGAATCCCGGCTCCGGTTACACCAGCGCCCCGACGGTAGCCTTCTCAGGCGGTGGTGGAGGTAGCGGAGCCACGGCGACGGCGACGCTGGCCTTAGCCCGAATCCACCGAAGGACACCGATGGACGGCGTGAGGACAGCGGAAGGGGGTGGGTGAGGGAGCTACAGGGGAGATGGCCTGGGGTCTTGGGGTAGATGGGAGGCCGGCGGCCGGTCTTCAGTCGCCGCACAGGGCCCCTAAGGCCCTATGCGGGAGTTGCGATGCGCGGGAAGGCGAGAGGATACGCAGCAGGGGACTCTCGCGACCGGGGTGGCGCGAGATTGCGGGGACGTTGGGTCAGTTGCAGGCTGGCCGTCAGGCCGGGAACGGAATGGCTTGCAGCCGGGCCAAGGCGCGACTGAACTGGGTTTCCCAAGGCCAGCGCCGGGGGAGATGCAAAGTGAGGCGGCGCGCCGAGCGGGTGATCCGTCCCACCAGAGCGAAGACCCGCCGCCTGAGGGTCTTGGTGATCACGGTCCGCTCGCCCAGACCAATCCGCGCCGTCCAGCGGGCCAGGTTATGCGCCATCACCTGGACCGCCAGCCAGGCGCCGTTGGCGGCGAAGCGCGCCGACGGCATGTGGTTCAGCCCGACGCCGTACTTGAGGTCGCGTATGGCGTTCTCGACCTCGGCGTGGCGGCGATGATCGGCCTCCAGTTCCAGCGTCTCCCCATCGCGGTCGGTGATGAAGGCGTGATAGCTGTATCTGGCGAAGAGGGCGAGCTGGGAACCGGGCGTCGGCTTCACCCGCCGGACAATGAGCCGCACCGGCGCGGCGTCCGGCTTGGTCTGGAACGGGGTGTAAGTCGTCTCGGCGACATCGGCGGCGCCGTCCATCCAGTAGGGAATGGGAGTCCAGTCCTCCTCTGGTATCGTCTCGATCAGGTCCCGCAGGCTGGCGCGCTGGCGGATGGTGATAGAGAAGCGGACATCCATTTCCCGGCAGGCGGCAACGACAGTGTGGGCGTAGAAGCCGCTGTCGGCCCGCACCGTGAGTTGTCCCCTGGCCCCGCCGTAGCGCACCCGCCCCACCGTCTCACGCAGGAAGTGGGCGGCGCCACGGGCGGTGTTGGCCCGGCCCTCGCGCAGCCGGGACATCAGCACCTCGCCGGTGCCGGCGGCAATGGCCAGCAGCGGGTGATAGCCGCGGGCGCCGGTATAGCCGTGGTGACGCGCTCCCTCCTTGGCCAGTCCATAGGTCTCGCAGATGGTCGAGTCCAGGTCGATGGTCAGGGGCGAGTCGCCGGGTCCGGCCCCAGCGGCCCAGGCCCGGGCCAACAACTGGCGGCTCACGCGGTCGAGTTGACGGACATGCCCCCACCGGAAGCTGCGCAGGAAGGTCCCCAGGGTGGATGGCGCCTTGACCACGCAGCCTAGAACACCGACCGTCCCACCAGCGCGCAGCGCATCGGCGTCGTCGATGCAGTCGCCGCCTGCCAGCGCGGAAGCGACCAGCGTCAGCATCTTGTCCCCAGTGTTCGCCCGTCCCGGCGCTCCGCCGAGGTCAAGGTGATGGTCGACGAGTTCCCGCAGGCCCAGGTGCCGGGCTAGGGTGGCCGGCAGGAGCAGGCCGGCATTGGCCACCAGGCGATGGTCGTCAAAGAGGATGCGGATACGGTCGGGTTTGTTCTGTGGCAGCATCTATTGGGTGCTCCTTGTTTCCGGGCGGGTTTCTGTTCCAAAACCATTATCCCAGATTCAGAGGAGCACCCGCTGGCTTCTTCAAGGGCTGTCCCCAAGGACGTCCTTCGGTGGATTCGGGCTTAGACACCGACGTGGAGGTCACCGTGGAGACGCCTGGCACTATCGACGGGCTGGCAGTGGCGGACCGCACCGTTACCATAGAGTCGGACACCGAGCGGTTCCTCGGCCCCTATTCGCCGTCGGACTACAACAACGCGGCCCGCCAGATCGCCGTTGAGTTCGACGACGTGTTCAACGTCAGCGTCGCCGCCATCCGTGTGTAGCACGTGGACACCGCAGTGGTGAGCATCGCTATCAGCGCCGGCGTGGCCCTCGTGCCGGCTGTGGCGGCCTACGGCGCCCTGAGGCAACAGGTGAAGGCGATGGAGGTGCAGATGCGGACAGCGAAGGCGGACTGCGACCGGCGCATAGAGCGCCTCGAGCAGGCCCAGGATACCGAGGTAACGCGGCTGGAAGACAAGCTCGACGGGGTCCACAGCCGCATCAACGGCGTCGCCAATCGCATAGCGGAGTTCCGTTCGGACCTGAGCCAAGAGCTAGGCGAGATCAAGGGAAAGCTAGACGCGATTTACAACGGTCGCCAAGAGAGGAGGTAATAGCCATGGTGAGATGGATACGGGTGTTCCGGGCGGTTAGGCGGCTGATGCACGTGGTCGCCGACGCCGATGAGGATAGCACCACCACGGCTGAAGAGCAGAGACGGATACTCAAGGCTATGTGGGCCATCGTGAAGGCTTATAGGGGATAGACGTGAACGTCACCGCTGCGGTCGTGGAGGTCCTGAAGGCAGATGTCAGTATCACTGGCATGGTCACTCCGCGGTTGATCTATGGCGGCGAACTCGGCGGCGGCAACGAGGACGAGCGGCGATGGGCCGTCAAGCAGATGCCTCGTGCTGCCATCGTGGTCTCTGGCAGCGGTGGCGGCTCACTGGGTCCCGGCGCCCGGAGCTATGCCCCGTGGGGGGTTCGGCGGCTCGACATCTTCGCCTACGGGCGGATGCCGTATGAGGCCGACCAACTATACGAAGTAGTGTACTCGGTGATAACCCAGCTACGGCAGACCGTAGCCGCAGACACCGTGCTCAAGAATGCCAGCGTGTCCGGCGGGCCGATCCAGACCCGCGACCCGGATACCGACTGGCCCTACACCCTGGGAATCTACGACGTATCGGCAACGGAAAGCTAAGGAAAAGAAGGAGGATTAGACAATGCCTACGGCACCATTCGAGCTACTGAGCGGTCCAGTAACCATGTATACGGCAGCTGTCAACACGATGGCTCCTGAGATATCGGCGGCTCCGCCGTCTGCGTGGGAGCTCCTGGGCCAGAACGGTGATAAGAGCTACGGCGACGATGGGGTGACCATTACCCCCGATCAGACCATCGAGGAGCAGATGGTCCTTGGCTCCACGGCGGCTCAGAAGGCGTTCCGCACCGAGGAGCACCTGTCGCTGACGGTGATGCTCCTGGATGTGACCGCTGAGAACCTGGCCAAGGTCATGAACGGTGCTGCCGTCACCGACACGGCTGCGGTTTCGGGCGTCTCGGGCGGTCACCGGTCGTTCGACCTGCTCCGCGGCTTCGACGTGAACGAGTTCGCCGCTTTGGTCAAGGGTTTCTCGCCCTACGGGGACAACATGTCCGCCCAGTATTGGCTGCCCAGGGCCTACATCATGTCCGTGGGCGAGGTCGGCTACGTGAAGGGCGAGGCGGCTGGAACCGAGATAGAGATCATGGCCCTGGAGGAGTCGACCAACGGGTTCGGGAAGTACTACGCCCAGGATGCATAGGAGGTGACGCATGGCCGATGAGACGCCGGTAGTTCTTGATCTTACCGATCTAGCGCCGGTCAGACCGAAGATAAGGCTTGAGAGCGGAGAGTACGATCTGCTTTCGTCCGAGGACTTTGACCCCATCCACGCGGCCCAGATAACCAAGTTGGGCGACGAGGCTGAAGCTCTCCAGGTGAGCGACCTTGACGAGGACGGGGCGAGGAAGTTGGATGACAACCTCCGGGCCCAAGTCAGGGTCATCTGTCCGACAATGCCCGAGGAAGATTTGAAGGCACTTCCATTCCAGAAGCTGGTGCATCTGATGGATTTTTTTCTAGAGAAGAGCGGGATCGAAGAGGGGCTACCAGCGGCCTTCGTGGCGATAGTGAACAAACGGGCGAACCGCCGCATACAGAACGGCCGCCGCGCCAAGCAGAGCCGCCCCGCTGGGAAGAGCTAGCGCCGACCCTCCAGCGTTTCTATCGCGGCGGCGACCCGCTTGGGTGGTTCAAGATGACGCACTCCGTCATAGGCTCCTTCGCCACTATGATGCCCAAGCTGGAGGCGAGGGAGTCTTTGCGCCGAGCCGCTGAGATTGCTGTCGGCAGCGGCGTACTCAAGCCCGCCCGGGCTCGGCGCATCATCCGCGAATGGCAGCGTACGGCTCGCACCCGCCATCACCGGGCAAGCGTGAAGGCTAAGAGTGCTGATGAACATCGTTCCCTACTCGCAGGCATAGGAATCCCTATGCAGGTCGTTCCTAAACCCGAATCCACCGAAGGACACCGATGGACGGCGTGAGGAAAGCGGAAGGGGGGGTGAGGGAGCTACAGGGGAAATAGCCTGGGTTCCATTTGGGGTAGGGAGGTCGGCGGACGGTCTTCATCGCCGCACAGGGGCCCCTATGGCCGTCTGCGGGAGCTGCGATGCGGGGGATGGCGAGAGAATACGCAGCAGGGAACTCTCTCGGACCGGGCTGGCGCGAGTCTGCGGGGATCTTCGGTTGTCCGGTGGGTGGGTCGCCGACGGTGCCGTCAGGCCGGGAGTGGAATGGCTCGCAGCCGGGCCAAGGCGCGGCTGAACTTCTCAGCCCAAGGCCAGCGATCCGGAAGATGCAGGGTCAACCGGCGTGCCGAGCGGGTGAGCCGTCCGGCTAGGGAGAAGAACCGCCGCCGGAGGGTCTTGGTGGTGGCTATCCGCTCTCCCAGACCGATCCGCGCCGTCCAGCGGGCCAGGTTGTGGGCCATCGTCTGGACGGCCAGCCAGGCGCCGTTGGCGGCGAAGCGGCCCGAGGGGAGATGGTTCAGCCCGACGCCGTACTTGAGGTCGCGTATGGCATTCTCGATCTCGGCGTGGCGGCGATGGTCAGCCTCCAGTTCGAGCAACTCCCCGTCCCGGTCGGTGATGAAGCCGTGATAACTGTATTTGGCGAAGAGGGCCAGTTGGGAACCGGGCGTCGGCTTCACCCGCCGGACGATGAGCCGTACCGGCGCGGCGTCTGCCTCGGCCTGGAAGGGGGTGCAGGTGATCTCGGCCACATCGGCGGCACCGTCCATCCAGTAAGGAATCGGCGTCCAGGCATCTTCGGGTATCGCCTCGATGAGATTGTGCAGGCTTTTGTGCTGGCGGATGGTGATGGAGTAGCGGACATTGATCCGGCGGCAGACGGCGACCACGGCGTGGGTATAGAAGCCGCTGTCGGCACGCATGGTGAGCTGCCCGCTGGCCCCGCCGTAGCGAACCCGGCTCACCGTTTCACGCAGGAAGTGGGCGGCGCCGCGAGCGGTGTTGGCCCGGCCCTCGCGCAGCCGGGCCATCAGCACGTCGCCTGTGCCGGCGGCGACGGCCAACAGCGGGTGATAGCCCCGCTTGCCGGTATAGCCGTGGTGGCGTGCGCCCTCCTTGGCCAGTCCGTAGGTCTCGCAGATGGTGGAGTCCAGGTCAATGGTCAGGGGCCCGTCGCCGGGTCCCGCCCCGGCCTGCCAAGCCCGGGCCAGCAACTCGCGGCTCACCCGGTCGAGTTGACGGACGTGGCCCCACCGGAAGCTGCGCAGGAAGGTGCCCAGGGTGGATGGCGCCTTCACCGTGCCGCCCAGGGTGCTGGCCGTCCCCCCGGTGCGCAACACATCGGCGTCGTCAATGCAGTCGCCCCCAGCCAGCGCAGACGCCACCAGCGTCATCATCTTGTCGCTCGTGTTCGCCCGCCCCGGGGCATCGCCCAGGTCGAGGCGCTGCCGGACGAGTTCGGGCAGGCCGAGGTGCCGCGCCAGGGTGGCCGGAAGGAGCAGCCCGGCATTGGCCACCAAGCGGCGGTCGTCGAAGGTGATTTGGATTCGGTCGGGGTGGTTGCGTGGCAGCATCTATTGGGTGCTCCTTTTCCAGGGTCTGTTTTTTGCTACAAAACCATTATCCCAGAAGCACAGGAGCACCTTCTTGCTGCTTCAGGACGCTAACCCGACGCCCTCCTTCGGTGGATTCGGGCTTAGCAAGCCTGCCCGGATCGATGGCCCTGAGACCGCCCTATGCCGGGGACACAGAGGCTGCCGAGGCCGTACTGCAAAGGGTGTCGGAGTACACCCTGAGCAGGAGCGTTGTGACGACCCGCCTGGAGGAGGAGGCCGAGAAATACGTTAGGGCCTTCCGCAGGGACGTGCAGGGCGTCGAGACCGTTCCGATAGACGAGGGGGATGTCCAGGACGCACCTCCGGACGGTAACGGGAGAGGCCGCAGGCAGCGGAGGAGCAGGCGGACTCACGAGCCCGATGCAACGGGACCGGACGGGGAGGTGCGGGAGTGATGGCCGCCGCCGCGCCTACCGTGAACGCCCGCTCCGGGGGACGGGACACGTCGGAGGTCGAGTCCGACCTTCTCAGGTGGCTGGCGGTCATGCCGTTCCTGTCGTACCGGGAGATGGAGACCCTGGCCGAGTGGTCCGATACCGCCGTCTACGACGCCCTGAGCGCTCTTGAGCGCGGGCGGCTCGTGGCTGCTGCACACGTGTCGGCGCCGGGCGCATCCACCACGCGGCGCTGGTTCCTCGCCCCTTCGGGGGTGGAGGCCGTCGCAGCCATCAGCAGGGTGGGCTTGCAGAAGACCCTCCGCACTCGCCCCGTCTCCGCCCACTGGATAAGGCTCCTCGCGGAGCGCATGGACGCAGTGACTCCGGTCTACCGGCTCGTGTCGGAGCTGGCCGGTGTGACGGGCATCAGGGGCTTTCGCTGGTATCGAGGCCACCCGCTGGACGCCCTGGTCGCGGTGCAGGGAGGCAGGCTGCTGGGCGTCATGCGCGAGGGGAGATCGGCCCTGCCATCCCACCTGGGCCAGCGCCTCCGGTCCCTCATGCACGGGCGTCGACCCGACGCCATCGCCGTCCTGGCACCCGACTCCCTGCGCCTCCGCGACTGGACCGCCATGATGGAGCGCTCGCCCATAACGGCCATCCTCGCCCTTGAGCGGGATGTCATGACGAGCGGTGACGGGGACGCCATCTACCACGTGCCCTCGGACCCGGACCCGTGGCCCCTGCGCAGGGCCGTACGGCTCGCGAGGGGAGGCTCCGTGCCCGTCGAGCAGCCCCTCTCCCGCGTCTCTCCGCCGCCGGTGGATATCCAGGGCGAGGTGCGAGAAGTGGCGGCGGGAAGGGCGCAGCTCAGGAACGAGGACCACCTGCTGTCTCTGGCCCTAGACGCCGGGAGCAAGCGCGTCCTCGACCTGATAGCCCTCTGGCCCTGGATCGGACTGGCCGATCTCAAGGACCTGCTGGGGGTGTCCAGGGCCAGGACGTATCAGCTGCTGGACAGGCCCCTGCGCCTGGGGCTGGTCGTCCGCACCAGGCACGACGGGCGCGCCAGGTACGCGCTGGGAGACAGGGGCATCGCATTCCACGCACGCAGGGACCGTGTGGCGACTTCGATGGCCCTGCGCCGCTGGAGTCCCTCCCGCGGTGGGCCGGAGTCGCCGCTCTCATGGCAGAGCGTCAGGGGCTCCAGGACCCGGCAGCTGGCAAGGCACATCGACCACACCGTCGCCGTACACTCCTTCATGGCGGCCATCTCCCGCCAGGCACGCGAGACGGGCGGTTCCCTCGTCGAGGCGGAGCCGCCGCACCGGGCCGGGCGCACGTATCCCGCCTATGGCGGCGCATACGGCTCGGTCAACCCCGACGCATACGGGCGCATCGAGACGGGGCGCGGCGTGCTCCACCTCTTCCTGGAGGTGGAGCGCAGGGCCGGGTGGAGAGGGCGTTTCCTCGACAAGCTCCGGCCATACCTTCGCTACTACGCCAGCGGACAGCCGTTGGAGACCTTCGGGGCATGGCCTTCGGTGCTCTTCGTCCTCCGCGACGAGATCGCCGGGACGGGCCTGCTGCGGATGAGCGAAGGCGAGACCGAGCGCTACGAGGTCGACGACGTGCTGCCCATACTCACGACCACCGAGGGCCTCGTGGAGGAGCACGGCCCGCTGTCTGCGATCTGGCGCAGCGAGCCGGGCGGGCCGAGAACCTCGCCCTGGCCGGTGGAACGAGGGAGTGCGTGACTCCCCCGAGGCGCGATGTTGACGTGAGCGGTTACTCCGCTTCCAGGTCCGAGGGGTCCAGCTGGTGCCAGAACACCTCGCCTGACTCGATGCTCTCGTCTATCCGGTCGTCCCTGCGAAGACCGGCCACCGCAGCGACGGACCTCTTGCCCGTGAAGGCGGTCAGGAACCCGGCGTTGCGGACGGCCCTTGAGGTGTCCCTGCCGTTGGCGGTGAAGGATATCTCCACGGCCACGTAGCACGTCTCGCCCTCACCGTCCGTGACCTCCATAATCAGGTCGGCCCTGCGGAAGCTCCTCAGATCGCCTGCGGGAATGTCCGCCGTGCTCTCGGACCGGCTCAGTGTCCTGATCTGCTCAGGATCGAGGGTCCCCACCAGGGCAAACCCCATGTCCTCGGCGATCAGACCGGCCTCTCTGATAGCGGCGCTCCTGACGTGGGCTCCCTTGAGAGGCGCGATGTCGTCCCTGAGCCCGCTTATGTCGCCTTCAACCTTGTCGAAGCGCTGGTCCACCTTGTCGAAGCGTTCATTCATCTCGCCTTCGACTTTGTCGAAGCGCTGGTCCACCTTATCGAAGCGTTCATTCATGTCGCCTTCAACTTTGTCGAAGCGCTCGTTGGTGCCGGCCGCGAACCTGGCGAGGGTCTGGGGCAGCTCGATCAGCTCGCGCGTCAGCACACGGGCGCGCACGGCGTCCAGCCACCTGGGATGCTTGTCCAGCAGCTCTACCAGGTCCTCTATGTTGTTGATGGTCGTCATGTGTCTCCGCCTATGGGGATTATACCACTTAGGACGGCCGGTCATGGTCCGGTGGAGAGGCCGTTCCATGCAGGAGGATATCGCGGCCGCCTGGAACCGTGTCGGCGAACATGAAGAGGGCGTACATATAGACGGGGCTGGGACGCTTGTTGCCCGAGCGCCACTCCCTCATCACGCTGGGGGTGGTCCCCAGCGCGAGGGCGATCTGATGCCACGAAAGCCCGCTGGCCTCCTTCAGCCGCTCCAACCGCTCTGGGAAGTCCTCCGGGAAGACGGGATTCACTCGAATATATGTTGGCCTGGGTCTGACCATCCGCCCCTACCTCCGTCCATCCTGGGGAGCATCGCCAAGGAGCATCTGCTGTCCGTTGGGAATGATCTGAACGACCCGGAACAGGGAGAGCATCGCCCCTCCGCCAGGCTTCGCGCCTTCTTTTCTCCAGCGGTACATCTGCCTTTGACTGACCCCCACCACATAGGCAAACCGGGTCCACGGCAGACGGGTGGCCTCCTTGATGGCCACCAGCCTCCTGGGGAAGTCTTTGGGCATCTCCGTCGACCCGGGCGGCAGTATCGCAGCCAGAGACATCTGCGTCCCATCCGCGATGGAGTCCGCCTCTCGCTTTATCCTGACCGCCAGGTCCGGGCCTTGAGCGTCCGGCCCGACCACGATGAACAGCTCGTCTGGGCCTACGTCGCCGAAGAACCTCTGGATACGCCGCTGGGTCCTCGGCGAGAGGGACCGCGTTCCGTTCAACAGCTGGGACATGAACCCCGTCGACAGTCCGAGAAGCCGCGCCAGCTCGTTCTGGGACACCTTGAGCCTGTCCTGGAGGTCCCATACGGGTTGGGGGTTCAACCGTACCCTCGATTGTAAAGGTGTACCGGGCATGTGGATCACGCTGTCTGGGGTGCATCTCTAGCTGCTGCCGTCCCGCCGGTTGTCCTGGGCTGCGTAAGGGCTGTATACTGGGGCCTCAGAACGTACGTTCTGAAGGCATGGACCAAGACTACCGCATTCAGGCGCAGGATGCAATGCCGTGCGCGACATGTTGGCCCAATTGCTTGCAGAGCATCAAAATGAAGGAGGGACCGATGGCTACGACCAAAGCTATGATCGAGCAGAACGCCGAGTGGGACGAGCTCGAGATAGGGCCGCTGCTGAGAAGGCTGCGAGGCAGGATGGGGCTGAGAGAGGCCCACCGCATATCCGGCGTCTCCGCCTCGATGCTCTCCCAGATCGAGAACGGCAGCAGGCGCCCCGGCCCCCGCACCTTGAGAAAGCTGGCCACATTCTACGGTGTGGCGGTCCGCGACCTGCTGGCGAGGGCGGGCCATGTGGACGACGGAGAGCGGGACCCAGACAGCGGCCCGCTGGAGACCGGGGACGTCGAGAGGGCCTACCAATTCATGCTGGCCGACCCCAGACTGAGGACCGGCGTGAGGCCGAAGGAGCCGGTCTCGGTGGGGGCCAAGCGCTTCTTCGTCCACATGTACGAGCGGTTCACCGGCAGGAGCCTTCTCGGGTAATGTGATGTTCGATGTGCCCGACCGCCCAAAATCGTTAGCTCAGTTTGCTGACGGCTGCGGGCCTCTTTCCTGAATAACATCCTTCACTGAGAGGGCTGCCCGGCAGGTCCGACTGGTGAAGGCGGCCCCTATCGCCGTGCCCCATCCCGGCCGCTCCGTACCGCCACCACGCCGTGCAGGGACGCTCCCTGAGTCCAGCGAGGACCTCCGGTAGGCGGCGCTCCGTCTCAGTCCCCCCGCATCCCGGCACCCGCCTTCGCTCCCCTGCTCCCCCTCCATGTGATTGGCCACATGTCCGTTCTGTCATCGTTTGCTGACTTCTTGGGCCGATCGGTCTCCCTCTCGCCTATCTGGAAGGCAGGTCCGCGACGGGTTCTGCTCTTGCGCCAGCGGCCCGTCTCCCGGTACGAAGGTTCGTGACGCTCCCCTACGACCGTTTGCACATCCCCGTTAGTACGACGTGTAGGGGGGGTCTCCGCGGAGGCCCCCCTTGCACGACATTCCCAACCGCCCAGGTCCGCTTCACAATAGGTATCAGAACTGGTGTTCGGCCCAACGGTCGGCCACCGGCGGATGGGACCCGTGGAGGGGACGGATGGAAGAGACGAAGGGGCAACGCAAACCGGAGAGGAGCGGCACCGGAACGGAGCTGAGGGTGGTGCGGATCGATTTCGATCCCGGACCCGACGCCGAGGACCGGCTGCGCCGCCTCTTCACGCTGCTCGTCAAGTACGCCGCCAAGGACAGACTCCCTGTGCCGGGGAACGACCCCGCTTCAGAGGACCGAGCAGGGGACGAGGGCTGATGCGCTCCGCTCCTCGAATGACGGTCGTCAGCCTCGGCGGGGGCGTGCAGTCCACCGTCATGGCGCTCATGGCCGGTGGGGGCGCATTCGGACGAGCGCCTGACTGCGCCATATTCGCCGACACCGGCTGGGAGCCGCCGACTATCTACGAGCACCTGGACTGGCTGGCGGACAAGCTCCGCTTCCCGCTCCACGTCGTCGACAGTGGGCGGAGCCTCAGAGAGGACGCCAAGGCTCTCGTCAACCACTCAGGCAACGAGAGCTTCATTGATATCCCCGTGTACCTCAAGGGAAGGGACGGAAGCGGCGACGGCAGTGCACAGAGCACTACAAGGTGCGACGTGCGCCAAGAAGCGCATGGGTTGAACGTTCCGGATGCGGAACCCGGCCAGGAGTGGGCCGGTGGATAGGGGAGCAGGCATGGGGGCCAGAGGCGGAACCGTGTCTGAAGCCTCCCCGACAATGTGGCGGCGGTGACCCTGCTAAACCGTGCGCTGCTAGCCAGAGTGTCGTTATGGTCACGAAAGGAACTGCCAACTGAAGCGTCGAATGTAGAACCACCTGCTTACGGTAGGGCGAGGGTGGAGTCATCGGAACCCCTGTCTGTCGTATACAGGGGCAGTCCTGTTAGGACAGAGACACCGAACTCCAATCAACCGGCGTCTCCCGATGGCGAGCGCGGCAGCGAGCCGTGCCAGGCGTAGAGGCAGAACCTAAGACGGCACGCAGACGCAACCTAGGTGAACTTGGGAAGTGCGCCAAGAAGCGCACAGGTTGAACGTTCCAGGTGTGGAACCCGGCCAGGAGTAGGCCGGTGGCTAGGGGAGCAGGCGCGAGGGCCAGAGGCGGAATCGTGTCTGAAGCCTTCCCGACAATGTGGCGGCGGCCACCCTACCACGCCGCGCGCTGCTAGCCAGAGTGTCGTTATGGTTACGAAAGGAACTGCTGATTGAAGCGTCGCAACGCTAACCACCCGCCTACGGTAGGGCGAGGGTGGAGCCCTCGGAGTCTCTGCCTTTCCCAAGCAGAGACAGCCTTGTGAAGGCAGGGATGTCGAACTCCATACACGCGGCATCTCCCGATGGCGAGCGCGGCAGCGAGCCGTGCCAGGCGTACAGGCAGGACCTAAGACGGCATGAAGATGCAACCTGGTCGAACTTGGGAAGCACGTCCGGCTCTCCGGCAACGGAGTAGGCCAGCCTTCGGCCAACGCCGGACGTGTGGCAGAGCCCTCGTAGTAGTCCGAGGCCGGGAAAGCCGGCCGCATGGCGAAGGGGGGCAGTCAGATGGGAGTGGAACGAAGCGAACTACGCCGGAGGCGGGATGTATGAACCCGACGAGGATGGCGGAAAAGCCGATGTTCCCGACACATAGGTCTAACCCACCTGATGGAGAGCCGGATGCGGTGAAAGTCGCACGTCCGGTTCGGTGAGGGGGATGGCGCAGACCAGCCGGGTCCGCCCGGCCAACGGCGGCGCCGTCCCCACTCAATGCGCGACCGGCTCTCCGGCAACGGAGTAGGCCAGCCTTCGGCCAATGCCGGACGTGTGGCAGAGCCCTCGTAGTAGTCCGAGGTCGGGAAAGCCGGCCGCATGGCGAAGGAGGGTGCGCCAAGAAGCGCATAGGTTGAACGTTCCAGGTGTGGAACCCGGCCAGGAGTAGGCCGGTGGCTAGGGAAGCAGGCGCGAGGGCCAGAGGCGGAGTCGTGTCTGAAGCCTTCCCGACAATGTGGCGGCGGCCACCCTACCACGCCGCGCGCTGCTAGCCAGAGTGCCGTTATGGTCACGAAAGGAACTGCTGATTGAAGCGTCGCACCATGAACCACCCGCTCACGGTAGGGCGAGGGTGGAGTCATCGGAATCTCTGTCTCTTCCTTGCAGAGACAGCCTTGTTCAGGCAGGGATGCTGTACTCCCTTTGATCGGCATCCTCCGATGGCGAGCGCGGCAACGAGCCGTGCCAGGCGTACAGGCAGGACCTAAGACGGCATGAAGATGCAACCTGGTCGAACTTGGGAAGCACGTCCGGCTCTCCGGCTACGGAGTAGGCCAGCCTTCGGCCAACGCCGGACGTGTGGCAGAGCCCTCGTAGTAGTCCGAGGCCGGGAAAGCCGGCCGCATGGCGAAGGGGGGCAGTCAGATGGGAGTGGAACGAAGCGAACTACGCCGGAGGCGGGATGTATGAACCCGACGAGGATGGCGGAAAAGCCGATGTTCCCGACACACCCGTCTAACCCATCTGATGGAGAGCCGGATGCGGTGAAAGTCGCACGTCCGGTTCGGAGGGGGGGATGGCGCAAACCAGCCGGAGCAGTCCGGCCATCGGCGGCGCCGTCCCTACCCAATGCAGTCGGATGGGTGTGGAACGAAGCGAATTACGCCGGAGGAGGGATGTACGAACCCGACGACGATGGCGGAAAAGCCGATGTTCCCGACACATGGGTCTAACCCATCTGATGGAGAGCCGGATGCCCTGAAAGGGGCACGTCCGGTTCGGTGAGGGGGATGGCGCAAACCAGCCGGAGTACTCCGGCCACTGGCGGCGCCGTCCCCACTCAATCGGTCCGCCGGAAGATACGCCGGCTGCTCGGGCTCAGGAAGAGACAGAGGATACCCTCCGGCGCCACCGTCGAGCTGTGGCTGGGCATCTCGACCGACGAGGCCATCCGCATGCGAGCGTCCCGCGACAGGTGGATACGCAACCGCTACCCGCTGATCGAGGCTGGTATGTCCAGGCAGGACTGCCTGGACTGGTGGGAGGCACGTTACGATAGGCCCCTGGAGAGATCGGCCTGCGTCGGCTGTCCCTACCAGTCCCGCCAGCGTTGGGTAGAGACGAAGCAGCGGTTCCCAGAGATGTTCGACGAGGCGGTCGAGATCGACTCGAACATGCGGGGCAACCTGGCCTTCGCTAAGGAACCCTACCTCCACCCGATACGCGTGCCGCTCGCAGAGGCGGTACGGCTCGATGAGGCGCAGCTGGGGCTCAGCCAGCAAGGGGAAGCCCGCCTGCACGGACAGGGGTTCGGCAACGAGTGCGAGGGGTACTGCGGCATCTGACTGAGCCCGTCGAGATCAGCGCAGCCGCGCTTTGACGTTGGCCCGCCAATCGGGTATGATTGCGGCTAGAAGTTGGCCCGGCGGTGCAATCAACACCCCGGGCCGTGGCGCCACCTAACGAGCAGGTGATGCGAATGAGATTGTACTACTCGCAGGCCCGCTCATCCAGACCGAGCGGGTCTTTCGTATTCATGGACGTTAGAGCAAGGAGGCAATCATGGCGAGAACCAAGGCAATGAAGCAACAGGGCGGCAAGAGGGCGGCCATCTACGCCCGCGTATCGGACAAGAGCCAGGCTGAGGACGACAAGACCTCCCTCTCCGAGCAGACCACCGAGATGGAAGCCTACTGTGAGGGCAAGGGCATGACCGTTACCGCCCGCTACCAGGAGGTGGGCCGGGGCTGGTCCAAGAAGCGCCCCGAGTTCCTCCGGATGCTGGCCGACGCCAAGCGGGGACGCTTCGACACCATCGTCTGCTGGAAGTCGGACCGCCTCAGCCGGGGAATGTACCCCGCCGCAGCCCTCATGGAGGTCGTCGAGGCGTACCAGATACGGCTTGAGGCCGTAATGGACGCCATAGACATGAAGACCTTCGGACTCATGGCCGCCATCGGCAAGATCGAGCTTGACAACTTCCGGGAGAGGGCGTCCATGGGCAAGCGTGGCACGGCCAAGCAGGGGAGGATGCCCGTCGGCTCCCTCTCCTACGGATACCGGATCGGAGACGACGGCAAACCGGAGATATACGAGCCCGAGGCAGAGGTCGTCCGGCGCATCTTCCATATGTACGTCCACGAGGGAATGTCCGGGTTGGCCATCAGCCGCCAACTGACCAGGGACAACGCCCCTACTTTTAATCCGGGTTCTCGATGGCATACCTCCTTCCTCAGCGCTCTTCTGGGGAAGGAGGTCTACAAAGGCAACTGGTGGTACGGCAAGTCCCGCTGGGTTGCGACGGAGGGCGGAGAGACCGTATACGCCCAACCGCAAGACGCCTGGATCAAGGTGCCCTTCCCGCCGCTGGTGGACGAGCAGACCTGGGACCGGGCGCAGGCCGTCAAGAAGCAGAGGAAGACACAATCCACCCGCAACACCAAGATATTCTACCTTCTTCAACACCTGGTCAGGTGCGCCGAATGCGGGCGTCTCTTCGCCTGCAAGTCAACGACCCGCAGGACCGTGAAATCCAATGGCAGGACCTACAAGTACAACCTGAAGACCCCTTATCGGCACTATCACTGCTACGGAATGCTGAGCGAGGGCCTTCGGTGCAGGGAGCGGTCCCACATCAAGGCCGGACAGTTGGAGGAGCTGGTCTGGAGCCAGGTCAAGGAGACGATCCAGAATCCCGAGCTCATCGTGGCCGGCATCGAGGCTCTGGATACGCAGGGAGAGGACGGGCTGGGAAAGCGGATCGCCAGGGCGGAGCGCGATCTCCAGAAAGTCCAGATCGAAGAAGAAAGAGCCATCAGGCTGTACGTGTCGGGGAAGATTAAGGAAGACCAACTCGACCAGCAACGCAAGTTCATCCTCGAACGGCTGGAAACCGCTCGGGAGAAGCTGGACGACCTCCGCACCAGGGAGTCGATGGCATCTGAGAAGCGGGGCCTGATGGAGAACCTTGTCCAGTGGGCTGGGAAGTTCGGCAAAGGGTTGGATGACCTGCCCGACGAGAAGCGCCGGGATGTCCTGCGGCTGCTCGTCGATCAGGTCTTGGTCGATCGTAACAACAACATCAGCATTACCCTGGGTATTCCAACAGAGGATTTCGTGTCGATTGAGAATGAGGAATCACCATCGGTCAGCCCTCCCGCCCGTGTACTGCTCCCAACGCGCTATCGCCATGTCCACGTAGCGCGGCTCGATCTCCATCGCGTAGCAGGTGCGACCCAACTGTTCGCAAGCCACCATCGTTGTACCGGAGCCTGCGAAGGGGTCTAGAACGCGCTGAGCGTCAAGAATCTCGACATATCGCCGGAGCAAGGGCACCGGCTTAGGTGTGGGATGGTCATAGGTGTTGTCTGTGATAATTGGAGACGAATAGACCTTGCTATGCTCTGATTGGTGCAACTGCTTCCAGCCTGGCTTCTCCGACCATATCAAGGCTATGTACTCGACGTCTGACTTCCACGTGCCCGACGTGAACGGGATGGCGTTCGTTTTGTGCCACACATGCAAATCAAACGACCGATCATACTCCCGTGCCAACGCTGCATAATCGGGGACTAGTGGTCCAACATCCTAGTATTGAAGGGTTCTGAGGTTACGGCTTGGTAGGGGCGGGTTTGAAACCCGCCCTGTCGTCGTAGCACGCCAATCTCGGCTACCCATCATTTCAAAGATTTCGGTCTACTAGGTTTCTGGAGTGGAAAGCGATCATCATAGGCGCCATGCCCATGAGAAAGGCGGCGTGCTCGGAAAGGTCAAAATGTGATATGGCTTCAAGCTGGCCCCGTTGATATATGGCATTGCCTGCAAAGCCACCCCCCGATAAACCCGTGTGCGCATACGGTGGGTCGGTCAAGATGAGGTCACACTCTGCCCCGTCCAGCAGCCGCGCCACGTCCTCCGCCGACGTGCTGTCGCCGCACATGAGCCGATGCCGCCCTAGCGTCCACACGTTGCCCCGCTTGCTCACCGGCTCGGCGGGCGGCTCCGGTACGGCGTCCGGGTAGCCCGGAGGCTCCGGCGTCAGGGCGATGTTGTGCATGGATTCCAGCAGGCCCTTCATGGCCGCGTCCGCCTGGTCTGCCATGCCCTTCACCAGGGCATCCAGGGCCGCGGTGTCAGGCTGGGCCATCGCCGCCAGAGGGTCTAGGGTCGCCAGCACCTGCCCCGCCTCGACTTTGTCGAGGTCGGTCACCAGGACGGGCACGATCTGCTCCGGGTCTAGTCCGGCCCGTAGATGCCCATCTATGAGCACCAGGCCGTCCTCCGTCTCCCGTGCTATCACCGCGTCGGCGTAGCCCACCTGGGCAAGCATGGTCTGGAGGGCCTGCCGCTGGGCCTTGGGATGGCGTCGCCAGTTACGCGAGTCAACTGCCAGGTCTCCGGCCCGGACGTGGCGTAGCTCCGTGATCCGGTTGCGGATGGTCATCACGCCACCAACGTCGCGCCGCTGGCGAACTTGACGCGCTTCAGCACCTCGGCCCGCTCCCGGTGGTAGTCCTTGGCCGTCATGGAGTACTGCCCTACCCGCTCGGACTGCAGCCCGATACGGTGCTGGGCAGCCAGTGCCCCCAGGTCGGACCCGGCGCTCACCCAGGCGGCGGGCAGCGGGTACGCCCGGTAGCCGTAGACGCGCATGACGGTCATGGGCTGGGTGGTGGACAGGAGCAGCGCGCCGTTGTCCGCCATCGTCAGCCGGAAGGTGCGGGCAGTCTGGGCCCCGTCCCGCGTCACCGGGACCATATCGCTTGTGCCAGTTACACCGTTGGCGAAGAAAGTAGAGTCCGCGTGAAACATGGAATCTACAAAAGTTCCAAGGATGCGGAAGGCAGGATAGCCTCCCATGAGCCCGTCTACGTCCCCGGAGAGGAAGGGGTAAGCGATGGTCAGGTTGGCGCTGGTCTGGGCCTGGTGGATGCCCGTCCAGACCGTAACGGGGAAGGAAGCCGACCGCGCCGCTGCCGGAAGGTGGTCGTGCACGTCCTGTGAGGCCGTCTCTGCCAGTTGCAGCAGGACGGCATCGCTCAGGTCGGTCTCGACTCGTTGCGCTATGTCGTAGATGGAAGTGATGGCCGCCACTACGAATACTCCTCTAACTGAGTCTCCAAGTGGTCCTCTCGCCGCACGACCGCCATGACCCGCAGCTTCGTGTCCTTCAGCGTCTTCCCCTCTCTGTCTCGCACGCTGGTCACCCGGTCGTTTTCGCGGATGTCCGCGCCCAGGGGCAGCAGCATCACGTGGGTAGCCACGGCGACCATCTTGTCGCCGTCGGCTACGAAACGCTCAGCACGGGACTGCCAGTAGCACGGCGAGCTAGTAAGCGGCTGCGTGAGCGTCGTCACCGGGGCGCCGTAGCGGTCAGTGTCTGCGGAGGCGGTGTCGCGCTCGGTGGCGCAGCGCATGGTCATGCGAGCGCGAGCGCCCACGGCTATCGCCCCTCAGTAGCAATTAGCTCGGTGCGGTCTCGGCTCGCCTGTTGCTGGATTGCCAGAGCGTGGCAGTTGCAGGGGCAAGCGGCGAGGCCCTTGGGTATCCCTCTATGGCAGCCGCCGTCGCACTGGGGGTGGTTGCCATGCTTGAAGGCGCCCTTGTCTCGATACTGGCGCTTATCCATTCTCGACCTCTACGTAGCGCACCGTGATGGTCATCTCGCCGCCATCGCCTTGGTAGGGGTCCGTCGCGGCAGCCGTGACAGCAGCGCCGGTCGGCCTACCCAGGCCAGTAGGCTGCAGGTCGGCCCACCCGGTACGCTCGTCGGTGTCCCGCAGAATGGCGGCGCCGATGCGGGCCGCCTCTTCACCGTCCGCGCCGTAGCGCAGGGACAGCGGTTTAGGTTGCACGTATCCCCCGGCGGCCTTTTCCACGAAGACGCTTAGAACCTCGATGCTCTGTCCGATGCTCGGCGTGGGAGTAAGCGGCTGGGATTCAGTGTCCAGGGAGCGCACCTGCTCCGGTGATAGGACGGTCCGCTGGGTCTGGGCCTTGGCCGCGACGGGATTTACACGGTATGTATCGTCCCGTGCCCCCGGCGTGACGTTCGACCTTTGGATGATTCGATGCACTGACGGCATTGGCGTTCCTCCCAGTTGGTAGGGGCTGGCAGCGATCATATCCCCCCTTGCCCCTTTCATTCGCTCTTAGGCGGCAGCTACGCCGAAGTTCGTGATCCTGGTGTATCCCGACCCACGCCGGATGTAGAACGTATAGCGACCGTCCACGTAGATGTTGAATCGGCCTGACGGAACTGTATTGACTGCGGCCGTCGCAGCGGACGCGACCGCCACCGAGGGCACGTGTTGGGCCTCGGAGATGCGCACCTGAACCTGCTGCTTATCGCGCAAGGCACAGTGCTCGCCGAAGGCTCCCACGAGGACGGTGTGCTCGGGGAGCGCATTGCACAGGATCACCGGCAGATCGTCGATCATCATCATCGGCGCGTTGGCCGTACCCTGCAGGGCGCCCCTAGCGATGTATGAGCCTATCGTTGACTGTTCAGTCTGGTATTCCGCCCAGTCCTGCGAGTGGATGACAACGGCGTCAGAATCCGCTTCACCCAGCCGCCAGACGCGCTCGCGCGCCTGGGCAATGGAGGTGTACAGTGCCATGTGGGTGCCTGACGAGAAGCCCGAATTACCATCGAGGGTATTCAATGAGGCATGGTCCAGGAACCCGGTAATGTCGGAGGCGTTCGCCGGCGACCCCACGTACTCCGTAGCAGGGAGGGGAGTGCCGCCGACGATGTCGTTCTGCAACCGCCGCAGGAACTGGGACGTGAGCGCGCCGGTGAGCCGGGCGCGTATCTCCGCCTCGTCCATAAGCAGCTCCTCAGACACCTGGATAAAGGCGCCGCGCTTTACCACGTTGGCGCTTTGTTCCACTACTTGGAACTGGGATTCCAGGTAGGGATCGCCTTGAGAGATAGGGGAAACGTTCGACTGGTTGACTGTTTCTTCGGCGTACTTGACCACCCGCTCAGTCGTCGGCAGCTGGGGGATGATGTCCAGGATGGTCGGACGGGTACGCGGCGCCGGGACGTAGAGGTCCTCCCGCACCGAATCAATGCTGTATTGGTTCGTGGCCGACGACGCATCGGTCGCAAACAGCGTCTTTAGGCTGACCTCCGTATCCACGGCGAACCCCTTGATGCGACCCGCCTTCAGATCGCCCCATCGCTCGTCCTGGAAGAGGGTGTCGGCGATGGACGCCTCGTTCCTGCCATTGAGGGGCGGGCGGTCCACCTTCTTGCCCAGATCGTCGATGTGCTTGATGTGGTCGAGAGCGCCGTCCGCCTTCAGGTAGTCGTCGATCTCGGCCTGTAGCCGCTCTATCTCCTGGCTGCGATCGGTGAGCCACTCGCCCATCGAGACTTCGATGTCGGGGTTCTTGATGCTGAAGACGTCACTCTTCAGCTGCCCCTCGTCGTCTGTGGACCGGCCCGTGCGCGCCTCCACCTCGGCTTTGGTGGCCTTCAGCTTCTCGGATGCCCTTACCAGATTCAGGTTGCTGCTCATCGTCTATCTCCCTCCTATGATGCTCATGTACCGCTCGTACGCCGCCAAGCCCGGGTCGATGTCCGGGGGTTCGTTAGTCGTGTCAGTCAGGATGCGCTCCACGGCGCGCTGGATGTCCTCATCGGACATCTCCTTTATGTCGCTCGGCTCTCCCGTTGCGGCCTCTTCCTCGTAGCGGTCGCAGCCGTCGGCTTCAGCAGCCGTGATCAGGCGGGACAGGTTGACGTTCAGCCGGCGGGCCAAGCCCTGCAGCCGGGATACCGGGGGGCAACCGCTGGTGCCGCCGAGTATCTGGCCCATCGTCGAGACGGAGATGCCCGCTGCGTCCGCCAGGTCGTCGTTGGACAGCTCGCGCTCGTCTCGAAGCTCTCGCAGCAGGTCGCCCAGCGCCTGGCCTTTTGTGGACGACTCGGCGTTAGGTTCCTCTACTGCTCCGAGCGAGCCGTCAGAGGCTGAGCCATCCGGGCCATTGGACTTGCCCAGCGCCTCGACGACGGACGCCGCGATAGCAGCGCCTAGTCGCTCATAGTCAAAGATTGGCCCATCGAGAGCAACCGTCGGCGCATCGGCGCCCGATTGGCGGGCCTGGCATTCGGGCCCACACTCCTTGGCGGCGACAGTGGCGGTGTCTATCCCAGCCCCCTTGCTCACGGGGTCCACGTCTATGATGTCCATCTTCTTGATCTCGAAGGGGGGATCGCCGAATGGCTCGACCGCCGGTTGATAGAGCGGGTCTTTCTCCGGCAGCGGCCTCCCGTCGGTCATCAAGAACCGCATGGACCACTCGACGGGCCGCTTGGCGTCCGCCATCGCCTTGAGGTACGTATAGGTCTCCCGCCCGGCCCACGTATCCGTGATGTAGGTCAGGCGAGCATAGGCGGCGTCATCCTCTTCGTAGGTGTCGCCGTAGCCTGCTGGCGTGGGGTTAGGCCCGCCGTGGTTATGCAGGCCAGCGTTGACCTTCTGCTTCCCGACGGCCTTGGGCCGGATAACGTCGCCGTCATGGTCGATGACGTTCAGCGTGGCGAAGCGGGCGTAAACCGTCCCCACAGGGTCGGCGTCGTCTATCTTCAGCTGGACCGAAAAGGTCTTGGTCCGCAACTCAGGCATCTGTCCTCCTGTCTCCAGGGCAACAAAAAAGCCGCCCACGCGCCCATACGGGCAACGAAAGGCGGCTGTCTGGTCGTTCCTAGTCCAGCCGGACTATTCGGTTGTTGAAGCTATTATAGCACAGGTGAAGCGGTTGATTCGCCGAATTCTCCGACTATTGTCCACTGGCCGTCATGCGTGAACTGCTGCCATTGAACACTATCGCGGTCAAGGCTTGCCATATGTTATATTTCCCTGCAAGTTACCGTGGTCCCTTGATAAGCCCTAGAGCTGATTGCGTAAGCAGAGAAGACCGCGTCGAACCCTCCCTCTCTGCTACTGCATCCAGAGCAGCCAGCACACGGGACGGCATGGAGATGTTGACGCGGACCGACTTCTCGGATAGCAACGCGAGGTCGACAGGCACAAGCACCCAGATACCATCCGCATAGTCGGGGTTGGCTTGGTGAGCGGCAATGGGTTGCGGGGGAGGCGCCGGTAAACCTTGTAACAGCAACCCTTCGATATGAAATGCCACAGCCTCACTAGCACGGGCAATCGCCATGTCCAACGTTTCAGCGCCCGAAAAGCAGCCGGGCAGGTCGGGAACCGTCACCCCGTAGCTACTCCCAGGTTCCACGTGTATTACAACCGGATAATGCATTAGCGTTTACTCCAATCCCAGCCCGCCTGCCGGTAAATTGCCCTGAGCGTCTTTATCGGTATGTCCTTGACAGGGTGTGCAACCGTTACAACACCAGAACGCTCAGGGTGGACGAACTGATGATGACTGCCTTTTACTCTGTCGAGTTCCCATCCATCCCTGCGAAGCCTCCGTATGATTGCCCTGCTATCCCTGTCCATGTGTGTATTATACACAACGGAGGCCGTAATGTCAATGGGCTAGCTAATATGGTAGTGGTTCAGTTTCAGTCATACATACGGCGCCGTTAGTGCTATTGCCTTCCACCCTTGACACAAACCAGTAGAATCTGCATTGTCAAACTGAACCACTACCCCCGTCTCAGCGTCTCAGCCGCTTCGCTATCGTCTCCTCGAGGCGGGGGTAGTTCTTGTCGGCGGCGTTCCGCAGCATGTTCCGCCCGGGCCGCCCACGTGCGCCGACCTCAACAGGGAGCGCGTAGTCCACCTCCGCCGATCCCCACACGCCGACGACAATGTCGCCTTCCTCGTGGGCCGGTTCCTGAGGCTTGATGCTCCGCCGCAGTTTCCCGGTCAGCACCGGGGTATCGGCCTGGGCATCGACGACGCACTCGCCCATGACCTCGTCAATGCCCTCCTTGGTAGCCTTGACGACCTGCTTGAGCACATCGTCGCCCTTCCAGTCCAGCTTGAAGCCTTTGTTTCTCGGCACAGTATTCCTCCTTACAGTTCGCTAATCGGCGCTGCGCTGCGTGTACAGTTGGGATGCGCAGTGAAGCCGATCTGCTCGTACTCCGCAAAGGTCATCCGCCGGCCGTTGACCGCGGCGCACAGCTCGTCCTCGTCGCCGTCGGAGATGACGACCCCGACGTATACGTCTGAGGCCCGATACGTCTCATTGGCCGAGAGATTCTGCGCTTCGGCGACCTCGGTCCGGGCAATCAGCTGGGCCCGGTACTTCGCTCCTGCGTTCCGGTACGGGCCTGCGGGCACATCGGCGCGGATGCGGCGGGCCAGTTGGGGGATACCTTCCCCTGCCTCGCTGCCCGCGCGGAGGGCCTGGAAGATGGACTCCCGCGTCTGCCCGGCGATGTCCACCAGCCCGCGCCTCGTGCCGCCAGCCGCCAGGATGCGCTGCCGCACCGGGTCGGGGATGTTGACTTGCAGACCCAGCGTCGAGTTGACGGTGCCAACGCTTAGGTTCAGCGTCCGCAGCGTATGCCCGTCCCAGGCGGGGATGAGCACCCCCTGCTCCCATTGGCTGAAGGCCAGCCCGGACAGTATCCGCCGGGCGAGGTCTTCCAGATCGTCATCGGTCTGCTTGGTGCGCTGGCCCAGGGCCGACGCTACGGCGCGGCGTCCCTCCAGCTCCCAGTACGCATCCTCAGCGCGCTGGCCCAGGTCCTCGAAGGCCGCCTCCAGCTCGTCGGTGAACTCCTCCTCCAGGGTCTCGGCATCCCGCGCCAAGGCGAGCAGGAGCGCCCGCTGCTGGCTGGTCAGGTCGGCCTTGGAGCGCATCAGCGCCAGCGTGTAGTCGCGCGTCCGCGCCGGCAGGGAGAGCACGGCGGTCTGTTCTTCGAGTTCCGCGGTCGGCTCCGGCGGCGGGGCGGCTGGCTGCCCCTGCGGGACTGGGTAGAGGGTGAGCGGCTGCAGATAGACTCGGTCGCTATCGTCGGCTTCCAGCCCCACAGCAACCCGCGCGTCGTAGCGGGTAGCAATGTAGCTACGCATCAGTATCGCCCACCGCTGGGCCTCCTGCAGCAGGTCCGGCTGCAAGCTCATCACCCCCGACAGGTCCCATCCCAGCTCATAGCCCTCTGCGGCCTCTACGCCGAACCGGGGTAAGAGCTGCCGCTGCGCTTGCTCGGCGATGGTCTGCAGCAGAGGAATGATGCGGTTCGTCCACGCGGCCCGCTCCAGCTCCTTGGTGGCGGCGCCGACGCGGGACTGGGCATTGCCCGCGCCAAGCCCCACTATGACCGGGTGAACCCCCAGCACGCCGCAGATGTGCTCCGTAACCAGGGTCTCCACGCGGTCTATCGCCATCGCCTGCGGCGTCAGCTGCATGGGAACGTAGTTGAGATGCGCTGTGGCGACGCCCACGCTCCCACGAGCCCCGCCGCGAAACTCCTTGTCAAGCCAGGCCCTTGTTGCGACAGCAGTCTCGTCCTTCAGCGTTTCCCCTTGCTCTGGCATGAGGAGCCCGCCCGGTGCGCCCCTAAGTAAGAGGTTGCTGACGCTATCCGTAGCGATCTGGTGCATCAGGATATCCGGCGCCAAGCAGGCCAGGGGCGATAGCCCGTTCTTCGGGTCGCGTGGGTCCGGCTCGATGCGAATGTGGACTACCTCATCGGGCTGGTAGACGATCTTTGCCGCGCCTGCTCCTTCGGGATAATACTCGTACTCGGCGACCAGCCGGTCACGCCCGCCTATCACCCGGACTTTGCCGGCCGGTAGGTAGGTCAGCCCGGCCACTTGCCCATTGCGACCCGCGTCGATATGCCAGAAGCACTGCCCGTGCGGGTCAGTGAGCATATCCCACACGGAGACCGAGAGCATCTCGCGCCCCGACATGCCCTCCGACGGCGACCGCAGCACGTCTAGAATGGGGTGGTCCGGCACATCCTCCGATTCCCCGTCTACGATACGGGTGAGTCGGTAGGGCGTGGTCGTGACCTGATCGGTGATCCAGTTGACCACCGCGCAGACGATGGGGTTGCGATGCGCCTGCCGGATCACGTCGCGGCTGCTGGGCCACGGCGCGCGCTCGTCGTCGTTACCGGCAGGGATGGTGTACCCGTCGGCGGAGATGCCGACGTACTGCTTCAGGCGTGCTATGAGCCCCATGTCTCCTCCTCTTTGCGGAGCCGTCCCATGTAGTGCTCTCCCCTATCATCCGCCCGCTCACTCTCCTCCCGTGTCAGCCGGACGATTACGCCGTCCTGGATGTGGAGGACAAGCCGGCCCCATACGCAGCGGTCCCGCATGTCGACGAGGCGGCGGAGCAGTTGGTCGTTGGTGACTTGTTCCACTACCCCTCCTAGAATATCTTCGGGTTATATACTGGCCTACCGTGCTGGTCGACGGCGAGGGCCAGGGCGCACACGCAATCATCGTGCATACCCTCCATGCCCTCATAGCGGACACCCGTTCTTGTGTAGGCATAACCAAAGCCTTCAAGCTCTTGCACTATGGCCCCACCTGGATAGCGCACGGCGCCGCTCTGTATCGCCACAGCCAGACCTTCCATAAGCTTCTGCTTGCTCGCGCCGGTGAAGAGGTAGCCCTTGGCCCGTAGGCCCTGCTCTCGTTGCAACGCCTCCAGCACCGGATCTCCTACACCTGTGGAGTCCACCAGGGTCGGGACGGAGCCAACAGCTTTAGCAATACGGCGGATGGTCTCCTGCCACGGGGCCTGAAACCGGTCAAAGTGACAGACCGAGCCATCGGCGTCCAGGCCAATAATCACGGTCCAGTCCACAGACTTAGCCAGGTCCACACCGAACGCTACCGGCCGGTTGGTGGACATGAGCGCGACGCCACGCCGGATGGCCTCATAGCCAAAGGGGTTGCCCTCGTCATCGGCCGCCTCCGCCATGTAGAGCTCGCGGAACACCGCATCCGGTAACTGCCGTTTGGCGTCCTCAATCTCCGCCTCGTCCAGCACCCCCGCCTCGATAGCGTCCACTGCGGTGATGCGATGGTACTCCATGCCAGGCTCGCCAGCCTCGGCCTTACGGGCAAGTTGATAGGCCCAATTGCGCCGGCCACGCACGTTGCCGATGATGCGGACAGGGCCGCGGGTTGCCGTCAACGTGGACCGGACGGCGTGCCACGACTCCTCGCGCATCCGGCTTGCTTCGTCCAATACGGCGGCATAAACATCCTCACCGTAGAGATTGTCGGGCTTCTCGCCGGACTTGAACCAGATCATAGCGCCGTTGGGTAGCGTGATGGATAGGTCGGACTCATTGGAGTGCTGGTACTCATGTGGCAGGGCTCGGTGCAACCGGCGGTAGGCGATCTTAGCCTGGGGGTAGACCGGAGCCACCCACCAATAATGACGGCCCGGCCTGCCGTGGACCAGGGCCTGTTCGGTTAGCCAGGCGATGGCTCCGTGGGTCTTCCCGGATTTTGTGGACGCCTCTATGACGCCGTAGCGAGCCTCGTGGAAGATGGCGGCCTGCTGCTTCGTGTAGAGGGGCGGGCGGCGGTATGCGACCGTGGTGGTCATGTCATCATTCCTCCGTCTCCCCCAGCTGCAGGGTGAACGTCATCGGCCCGCCGTCCTTGCCACTGTGCTCCAGCTTCTGCGGCGAATCCAGCCCCAGTAGCTTGCACCGCCGGTCGATGCACTCCATCACGCCCCGTAGGTATGCAGGGTTCCCCTGCTTGCCCTCGCGCCGTATAGCCGCTTGCTCAGTTATAGAACCTTCCCCCTCACCTCGGTCCGAGGTAGTGCGGGCCGAAGATTCGGTCGTGACCTGCTCTAGTGAATCCTCCCACGCCTGCCAGTGCGTCCGCTCCAGCTCGTCCAGTTTCGCCAGCTCACGGGCCTTGTCCTCATCTAGGTTGCGGGACGTATCCTCCCGCAACCGGCGCTGTATCGCCTTCAGGTCATAACCGACCATCTGGCGGGTCATGCTGAGCCGCTCGGCGATGGCCTGCTGAGTCTTGCCCTGAAGGTACAGACTAGCGATCTCTCGCCGGTCGTCTTCTATCTGAATGCGGGTGCGTTTATTAGCTGCCATGCAAACCCCATGAGGCAAACCGCCTTCCCGCTCGTGTACTGCTCCCAACGGGCCATCGTCATGTCCACGTAGCGCAGTTCGGTGATGCGATTACGTATGTTCATATGTTCTTATTCTACCACTCCGTAATTACCTCGCAGGGAATCCCCCAGCGGGCCGAGGTGGCCGTGCTCACCAGATGCGGCAATACGGCAACCTCCGGCGCTGCCTGCTGCTCCTGGACCGTGAGCGAGCCCAGTAAGCGCTCGAAGCCTACGGCGGCGACGGCGCGCTCAATCGCGGAGCCAACTTCAGTCATGCTCCTCACCCCAGAAACGAGAGCATCGTTTATCTTTGCCAACGAACCGCCCACAGATCAAGCACCGTGGCCTTGGTTTCTGGACGGCGCGCTCAATCGCGGAGGTCATGCCAACCACCTGAACAACAGAATGAAGGGCGCAACCATGACCACAATGACCACCGCCGCTATCGCACCTACTCCAAGCAAGAATGCAGCCAGTGCCACTGTCCCAACACCTATCGATACTCCCAAGACCACCATCATGCTAACCGCCCGGCTAATAGTGCTCGTAGCGCAACGAAGGCCGGAGTTGCGGACGGCGCGCTCAATCGCGGAGGTCATACGACCTAATTTGTTTGTTCGGGAGTTACAATCGATCATCTCAGACGAAAGCCTTTTTGAATGAACTATCGTCCGTTATGCAGATTCGCATAACGGACTTGGTCCAGGTTGTCATAAGGTTCCAGGCGTGTGAAGGACGCGATGCTTGAATAGGACACAGCTATGGTTCATGGGTCGAGTTTGTTTACGCCCGATTTCCTACACAAGCTGGAGGCCTTGGCGCTGGCAACACGGCAGAGTCTCGCTGGGGCCAGAGTAGGACCACGCCGCTCGCCACTGCTTGGCGCGTCGGTCGAGTTCTCAGACTTCCGCAACTACACACCCGGCGACGACTATCGCCGCATTGATTGGAACGCCTACGCCCGCCTGGAGCGCTTGTTCCTGCGTCTCTACCGTGCCGAGGAGAACTTAGCCGTCTCGCTGCTACTGGACACGTCCCGCTCTATGGCATGGGGCCAACCTCCGAAATTTGATTTGGCCCGTCAGGTGGCTGGTGCCTTGGCCTACGTAGCTCTCGTGAGGGACGACCAGGTAAGAGTCGCGGCTCTAGGGGAAGACCTCTTGGATTTCTTACCTGCGGTAGGTAATCCAGCCCAAGTCTGGAGAGTGTGGGGTTTCCTGGAGCTACTTCAGAGCCAGGGCGGGACCGACCTTGGAGAAGCCCTCAGTTCCTTCGCTGCGCGCTACTGCAGACGCCCTGGCCTCTCCGTCCTAGTAAGCGACCTGCTGACTGACAGCGACTGGCGAGCCGGGCTGCAGGCATTGCGGGCTACGCGGCAGGAGGTGGTCGTGATCCAGATCCTTGCACCCGAGGAGATAGCCCCGGAGATGACAGGTCACTGGCAGATGATTGACGATGAAGACGGAGCGTCGCTGGAAGTCACACTTACCCCCAGGACCCTCAAGGAATACCGGGATCGGCTCAGTGCGTACACGCGGGAGGTGGCTTCTTTCTGTCACGGCCACGGCATCTCCTTCGTACAGCTACACAGTGATCTTTCTATTGGGGACGCCGTCCTGCGCCTGCTGCAACGGGCGCAGATCGTGGTCTAGGGTTTAGCCCGAATCCACCGAAGGACGTCCTTGGGGACAGCCCTTGAAGAAGCCAGCGGGTGCTCCTCTGAATCTGGGATAATGGTTTTGGAACAGAAACCCGCCCGGAAACAAGGAGCACCCAATAGATGCTGCCACAGAACAAACCCGACCGTATCCGCATCCTCTTTGACGACCATCGCCTGGTGGCCAATGCCGGCCTGCTCCTGCCGGCCACCCTAGCCCGGCACCTGGGCCTGCGGGAACTCGTCGACCATCACCTTGACCTCGGCGGAGCGCCGGGACGGGCGAACACTGGGGACAAGATGCTGACGCTGGTCGCTTCCGCGCTGGCAGGCGGCGACTGCATCGACGACGCCGATGCGCTGCGCGCTGGTGGGACGGTTGGTGTTCTAGGCTGCGTGGTCAAGGCGCCATCCACCCTGGGGACCTTCCTGCGCAGCTTCCGGTGGGGGCATGTCCGTCAACTCGACCGCGTGAGCCGCCAGTTGTTGGCCCGGGCCTGGGCCGCTGGGGCCGGACCCGGCGACTCGCCCCTGACCATCGACCTGGACTCGACCATCTGCGAGACCTATGGACTGGCCAAGGAGGGAGCGCGCCACCACGGCTATACCGGCGCCCGCGGCTATCACCCGCTGCTGGCCATTGCCGCCGGCACCGGCGAGGTGCTGATGTCCCGGCTGCGCGAGGGCCGGGCCAACACCGCCCGTGGCGCCGCCCACTTCCTGCGTGAGACGGTGGGGCGGGTGCGCTACGGCGGGGCCAGGGGACAACTCACGGTGCGGGCCGACAGCGGCTTCTACGCCCACACTGTCGTTGCCGCCTGCCGGGAAATGGATGTCCGCTTCTCTATCACCATCCGCCAGCGCGCCAGGCTGCGGGATCTGATCGAGGCGATACCAGAGGAGGACTGGACTCCCATTCCCTACTGGATGGACGGCGCCGCCGATGTCGCCGAGACGACTTACACCCCGTTCCAGACCAAGCCGGACGCCGCGCCGGTGCGGCTCATTGTCCGGCGGGTGAAGCCGACGCCCGGTTCCCAGCTCGCCCTCTTCGCCAGATACAGCTATCACGCCTTCATCACCGACCGCGATGGGGAGACGCTGGAACTGGAGGCCGATCATCGCCGCCACGCCGAGGTCGAGAACGCCATACGCGACCTCAAGTACGGCGTCGGGCTGAACCACATGCCGTCGGCGCGCTTCGCCGCCAACGGCGCCTGGCTGGCGGTCCAGGTGATGGCGCATAACCTGGCCCGCTGGACGGCGCGGATTGGTCTGGGCGAGCGGACCGTGATCACCAAGACCCTCAGGCGGCGGGTCTTCGCTCTGGTGGGACGGATCACCCGCTCGGCGCGCCGCCTCACTTTGCATCTCCCCCGGCGCTGGCCTTGGGAAACCCAGTTCACTCGCGCCTTGGCCCGGCTGCAAGCCATTCCGTTCCCGGCCTGACGGCCAGCCTGCAACTGACCCAACGTCCCCGCAATCTCGCGCCACCCCGGTCGCGAGAGTCCCCTGCTGCGTATCCTCTCGCCTTCCCGCGCATCGCAACTCCCGCATAGGGCCTTAGGGGCCCTGTGCGGCCACTGAAGACCGCCCGCCGGCCTCCCATCTACCCCAAGACCCCAGGCCATCTCCCCTGTAGCTCCCTCACCCACCCCCTTCCGCTGCCCTCACGCCGTCCATCGGTGTCCTTCGGTGGATTCGGGCTTAGCGTTGGGCTTTCTGGCTCCTTCCGCGCTCCTCTTCGGCCTGCTGGCCGTCCCGATCGTCGCCCTGTACCTGTTGCGCCTGAGGGGGCGCGAGCGGAGCGTCTCTAGTACCTTCCTCTGGCGACAGATAGTACGCGACATAGAAGCCAACATTCTCTGGCAGCGCCTTCGGCCCAATCTGTTGCTACTTCTTCAGCTTCTGGCCCTGGCCGCCTTGGTCTTTGCGCTGGCCGGACCATACTTCCTGCGTGCTAGCAGCATCCAGGGGGACCTCATTCTGGTGCTGGATGCCTCCGCCAGCATGCAGGCTTCCGACGTTAGTCCCTCTCGCTTCGGGGAAGTGCAGCGGAAGGCGCTTCGACTAATAGACCAGCTTCCTCAGGCAAGCCTTACGACGGTGATACTGATGGGCGACATACCGAAGGTCATAGTGGCCCAAAGCAAGGATAGAGGAAGGGTGCGCCGTGCCATTGCTGAGGCCCGGCCAGCGGCGAGTGGAGCGAATTTAGCCTCCGCCCTTTCACTGGCGGCATCGGTTGTCCGGGGTGAACGACCGGCACAAGTAGTGGTGATGAGTGACGGCAACGTGACCGGTCTTCAGCCTCTGGGCCCACTGCCCTTCGACCTTCGACACGAGCCTGTCGGCACTTCGCACAGCAACCTGGCCATTGCCGCATTCTCCATTCGACACACAGAAACAGGAACGGAGGGGCTGGCGCGGGTCGCGAACTACGGACAGGAGACGCGAGCAACTTCGCTGCATCTATACGCCGACGGCTCCCTCTACGACGTTAGGGAGTTGGAGGTGGCCGGAAGTGGCGACCAGACCGTGCGTTGGGCCTCATTGCCATCTGCGGCGGTCCTGAACGCGCGTCTTATCCCTGGAGACACCTTCGCGTTGGATGACCAAGCTTGGGCTACGGGAGGCTCCGGTAACAAGGCGCGAGCTCTGCTGGTCAGCAGGGGCAACCGCTTCCTGGAAAAGGCTCTATCCCTGCAGCCTGGGCTCGAGGTTACCAGGGCTACGCCAGACGCCTTCTATTCGGACAGAGGCTATGATCTTTGGGTCTTCGACGGCTTCCTCCCTACTTCTCTCCCCGATGGTGCGGTCCTGGTCTTGGATCCGCCAGCGGGCAGCGCCGCGTGGGTGTCCTCGGCACCTGTACCTGTCCAGACAACTCGGCCCGGCGGCGACGAGATTCTCCGCTACGTGGACCTGTCGAACGTACACGTCCGCGAGGCTGTCCCACTACGGCCCCTACCAGAGGCGCGGGTGCTCCTAGAATCTGATCAGGGACCTCTGCTCGCGGCGTGGGAAGAGCCCAGCCGTCGCATCGTCGCCTTCGCCTTTGACCTGCACGACTCGGATCTGCCACTTCAGCCAGCCTTCCCCATCCTGACGCAGGATCTGACCCGATGGCTGTTACCTGGAATGGGCAAGAGTCTGGTTGCACGGCCCGGCGCGACCCTAGAGCTTCCCATACCTCCTGAATCAGATGCCGCCTGGTTGGAGACGCCCAGCGGACGCCGGACACAGGTTGCACCGCCGTTCCCAGCCCAGCCCTTCATTGTGGAAGAAGTGGGGCTGTACCAGTTAATACATGAGACCCCAGAGGGGAGGAAGACGGACCATTTCGTCGCCAACCTGTTTGACCCTGTGGAGTCCGCTATCGGTGGTTCCGGGTTGCCTCCCTTGGGAGCACAGCAGGAGCGAGAAGGAGGGTCGGACCGTGTTCCCTGGGAGCTGGCCTCCTGGCTGGCCCTCGCCGTCTTGGTCATCCTAGGAGCAGAATGGTACGTGTATAGCCGTGGGTATTAGCTTCGAGCAACCGTTTGCGCTCCTGCTCCTGTTGCCTGCCTTGGGCAGCGTCCTCTACCTGTGGGGGCAATTTAGGCGGGGGCAGGGGGGTCTGCGCAGCCAATTAATTCTGGCCCTTAGAATGCTGCTCGTTACCCTCCTTGTCCTGGCGCTGTCAGTCCCCGCCGTTCGCTATACAGTCAACCGGCAGGCCGTAGTATTTGTGGCCGATCTCTCAGCCAGCGTTCAGCAGCAGCGCACTCAGGTTGAGGAGTTCGTCAAGCAAGCAATGGAGGCGCGAGGGTCGGACGACAAGGCGGGCGTCGTCGCTTTCGGGCGCGACGCCCTCGTGGAATGGCCCGTTACTAAGCCCGAATCCACCGAAGGAGGGCGTCGGGTTAGCGTCCTGAAGCAGCAAGAAGGTGCTCCTGTGCTTCTGGGATAATGGTTTTGTAGCAAAAAACAGACCCTGGAAAAGGAGCACCCAATAGATGCTGCCACGCAACCACCCCGACCGAATCCAAATCACCTTCGACGACCGCCGCTTGGTGGCCAATGCCGGGCTGCTCCTTCCGGCCACCCTGGCGCGGCACCTCGGCCTGCCCGAACTCGTCCGGCAGCGCCTCGACCTGGGCGATGCCCCGGGGCGGGCGAACACGAGCGACAAGATGATGACGCTGGTGGCGTCTGCGCTGGCTGGGGGCGACTGCATTGACGACGCCGATGTGTTGCGCACCGGGGGGACGGCCAGCACCCTGGGCGGCACGGTGAAGGCGCCATCCACCCTGGGCACCTTCCTGCGCAGCTTCCGGTGGGGCCACGTCCGTCAACTCGACCGGGTGAGCCGCGAGTTGCTGGCCCGGGCTTGGCAGGCCGGGGCGGGACCCGGCGACGGGCCCCTGACCATTGACCTGGACTCCACCATCTGCGAGACCTACGGACTGGCCAAGGAGGGCGCACGCCACCACGGCTATACCGGCAAGCGGGGCTATCACCCGCTGTTGGCCGTCGCCGCCGGCACAGGCGACGTGCTGATGGCCCGGCTGCGCGAGGGCCGGGCCAACACCGCTCGCGGCGCCGCCCACTTCCTGCGTGAAACGGTGAGCCGGGTTCGCTACGGCGGGGCCAGCGGGCAGCTCACCATGCGTGCCGACAGCGGCTTCTATACCCACGCCGTGGTCGCCGTCTGCCGCCGGATCAATGTCCGCTACTCCATCACCATCCGCCAGCACAAAAGCCTGCACAATCTCATCGAGGCGATACCCGAAGATGCCTGGACGCCGATTCCTTACTGGATGGACGGTGCCGCCGATGTGGCCGAGATCACCTGCACCCCCTTCCAGGCCGAGGCAGACGCCGCGCCGGTACGGCTCATCGTCCGGCGGGTGAAGCCGACGCCCGGTTCCCAACTGGCCCTCTTCGCCAAATACAGTTATCACGGCTTCATCACCGACCGGGACGGGGAGTTGCTCGAACTGGAGGCTGACCATCGCCGCCACGCCGAGATCGAGAATGCCATACGCGACCTCAAGTACGGCGTCGGGCTGAACCATCTCCCCTCGGGCCGCTTCGCCGCCAACGGCGCCTGGCTGGCCGTCCAGACGATGGCCCACAACCTGGCCCGCTGGACGGCGCGGATCGGTCTGGGAGAGCGGATAGCCACCACCAAGACCCTCCGGCGGCGGTTCTTCTCCCTAGCCGGACGGCTCACCCGCTCGGCACGCCGGTTGACCCTGCATCTTCCGGATCGCTGGCCTTGGGCTGAGAAGTTCAGCCGCGCCTTGGCCCGGCTGCGAGCCATTCCACTCCCGGCCTGACGGCACCGTCGGCGACCCACCCACCGGACAACCGAAGATCCCCGCAGACTCGCGCCAGCCCGGTCCGAGAGAGTTCCCTGCTGCGTATTCTCTCGCCATCCCCCGCATCGCAGCTCCCGCAGACGGCCATAGGGGCCCCTGTGCGGCGATGAAGACCGTCCGCCGACCTCCCTACCCCAAATGGAACCCAGGCTATTTCCCCTGTAGCTCCCTCACCCCCCCTTCCGCTTTCCTCACGCCGTCCATCGGTGTCCTTCGGTGGATTCGGGCTTAGCCTGGAGGGGCTTGAGCCATATGACCTGGCGGGAGTCGTGGCCTTCGACGCAAGTAGCTGGTGGCTGGTGCCCATAGGCGAAATCGGAACCGAATCTCACCTGAAAGGAATGCAGGACTCTATCGGCAGGTTGAAGGCCGACGGAGGCACGGATATCTACTCTGCACTGGGCACAGCCTACGAAGGACTAGCCAATTCGCCGGCACCTCGCAGACACATCGTATTGCTCACAGACGGAATATCCCAGTCTGGCAACTATCTATGGCTCTTGTCAGCCATGAAGGAGGATGAAATCACCCTGTCCACCATCGCCGTTGGGCTGGATGTCGATTTAGGTCTCCTCGAGTGGCTAGCAGAGGAAGGAGGGGGCCGCTTCTATTTCACTGACCGGGCGCGGGATATCCCGCAGATCCTGACGAAGGAGACTCGACTTGCTGCCCGTCACGCTATCGTGGAAGAGCCGACAAAACCCCTATTGGCGGGGAGTAGCCCGGTACTGCGGGCCACTGGAGGAGAGTTCCCCACGCTAGGCGGATACGTGGCCACGCTACCAAGAAACACGGCCCGCGTTGTGCTGGTATCACCCAGGGGAGACCCACTGCTGGCCCAGTGGCAACACGGTCTGGGGCGCAGCATAGCCTGGACCAGCGATAGCGAGGGTAGGTGGACGTCAACCCTCAACGCGTGGGAGCGGGTTCCCGCCTTCTGGGCGGCATTGGTGGATTGGACCCTGCCGCCGGACGAGGAGACGTTCCAGGTGAAAGGCGATGTAAAGGCAGGATTGGCTACCGTAGTGGTAGAGGGAGAGATTCCAGAGAATTCACTTCTCTCAGCGCGCATCGTAGGGCCACAGCTAGATGTAATGAAGGTGCCGCTGCCGGCTACGGCGCTGGGACGTTTCGAGGCCGAGTTTCCAGCGAACGACCAGGGTTCATACCTTTTACAGATCGTAGAGGAGGGGTCGCAGGGCGGACTTCGCTCCGCTGTAACCGGTCTGGTTGCACCCTACTCGCCCGAATACAAGGTCTTGGAGAGCAGGCCAGACCTCCTGAAGCGCTTGGCCGCCATCACGAACGGTCAGATACTTAATAACCCGTCCGAATCTTTTGGCCCAGGGCTGCCGCCAGCCCACGGGGACGTGCCGTTGACCTGGTGGCTGTTGATGGCGGTAGTGCTCCTACTGCCGTTGGATGTGGCCTTCCGCCGGCTGAACTTGTCCCTCACTGAGGTCACGGCCTGGTTTGCAGCGACTAGGGCATGGGCGTTCAGGGCCCGCGTCATACGCCAACCTTCCGCTGCGTCGCCTGTGCTTGAGGGCATGAGGCAGCGCAGGGCTGCACAGCCTAGGCTGGAGGTTGGCAACCCAAGCCAGCAAGATTCGGAGGTGGCTCCCTCTTCAGCATACGTGGGGCAGAACACAAAGTCCGAGAAGGAGCAGTCGCGATCGCGGAAGACGGCGCCTACACCCCAGCAGCGAGAGGGAGAGGAGGCCGAGTCTACGACAAAGCGGTACTTGCGGGCCAAGCGCCGTGCAAGACACAGATAAGGCGTCCCTCTCTGGAGGATGGAACAGTTACGCTAGGCCTACCCCGCGAAGTAGGGGTTCTGTTCGATAGCATCGCGCCAATTCGCCTCGGTGACCCAGAAGGTGTCGAGGACGGCCTCGGACCGAAGGAATCCAGGGGTGATCGCCAGAGCCGTCACATGGTGGGCATGTAGGTCGGCCGACATCGCGTAGGCGAGTCGGATGACCGCGTTCTTCGCCAGATCGTAGAAGAAATTGCCACGGTAGCTGAGCGTGTCGCCGTCCGTGACCTCGACGATGAGTCCGGCGTCCCGCTCGATCATCAGCGGCGCGCCGTGCCGGCTGGTGATGAGGTGGCTATGAAGCGCCCGCTCTAGCATCTGCTGTCCCTGGGCAATGGAGAGTTCCCAGAACGGCCTTTCCCACTCCGTCAGCGCGTCCCCGCCCCAGATGTCGTTGACCAGGACGTCGAGCCGGCCCGCTTCGGCGCGGACTCGCGCGAAGAGCTGCTCCACTTCGGACTCGACTGTGTGGTCGACGCAGACGGCGATGCCCCGACCCCCCTCCGCGCTGACCAGCTCCGCCGTCTCCTCGATCGTCTCCGGACGCCCGGGCGTGGCCCCCCCCCACGCTGCGCCCGGGTCCAGGCCATCGTCCGCCTGCGTAACGAGGACGACGATACGGGTAGCAGGATGAGCCTGAGCGAGGCGTGCAAGAGAGTCAATCAGCTAGACTGGTCCTCTTCCGAACCTCGATGGCAACAGGGCCTAATGAATGGAGATAGGGTACTCGCTGGCAAGTCGGCTGTGAACTTTGCGTCGCGGGTCATCGCCTACTGGTTAGGTGAGGACGTCAACGACGAATAGGTTGCCGGACTGGGGGAGAGATACAAGAGTCAGGGCGGTACAGGACAGTTGGCCGATCCGATAGAGTTGCCATGACTTGTCATCATAGAAGTCGCTGCCCGGCGATTGGGTGCGCCCAAGGAAAAGTATGCCGCGGCAGTGTTTAGACGAGATCCCGTTGTGGATATAGGAGCTAGGGTGGCGGGCTGACATCTGTCGGGACTGCGGGGGTGAGTTAGTTCCGCGCCGGTGCGGGGCGCGCCAACGCATCGTAGTGCCCCAAACCCTTCGGCAACGAGTAGGCTACGAGCTAGCCGCTTTAGGTCCGCAACTCAACGGCACCATGCGCTCAAGCCTTCCGGAACTGGTGGATTCGCATGCCAGCCTTGGCGATGCACGCCGGCCATGTCAGCAAGTTGGGCGGTAGTCATGGCGTTGCTCCCGGCCTACGCGGCCTGCATTCATAACTCCTTGACCTGAGCCGTCTCCGTTTCTCGTGGCGGAGGGTAAGATCAGTACCAGAGGTCGACAATGATCGACAGCCCGAGATGGAATGAACCCATACTTGGCCAGATACAGACGAAGCGGCAGCACTTCGTCCCTCGCTTGTACCTAGAGCCATTTACAAGGAAGGACGGCAAGATACGCATTGTCGATTTGCAGGAAGAACGCGAATACGTTACGTCATTGAGGAATGTGGCGGTAGAGGCGCGCTTCTATGATGTCACCGTAGAGGGGCATGACTACTCGGCCGAAAATTGGCTCGCGGAGTTAGAGAGCGAAGCTTCTAGTGTTCTTCGGCTTCTGCTCGACGATCCTGCTTCAATTGCAGGGCTCACTGACAAACAAGAAAACGCCCTTTCGAGGTTCATTGCGGCACTTAGTATTCGGACAGAGGTTACGTCAATAGGTGTGTAAACGACATCAGGCGGTGACCTTCTCAGCCGTTGATTCAATGGCGATTCCATCCGCATACTGTGCACCGAGATAGACGTCTTCGATCAACTCAGGGGCCTTCAGACGCCTGAAGCGCTGTTCGGCGACCATCAACATTTTCCAGATCACCGCTATCGCCCGATCGACCCTCTTTTAGCGCTTGGCGGCATCGGTCCGAAGCCTGAGGGCCGCGAAGGGTGATTCTACCGGGTTCGTCGTGCGAAGGTGCCCCCAGTGCTCCTTTGGGAAGTCATAGAAGGTGACCATGCGGTCCCAGTCCCGCTCCAAGGCCTCTGAGGCCGCCTCGTAGGAATGGTCGCCGCACCACCTGGTGAACACCGTCCTGAGCCGCTCAGCCTCTGTCCGAGTCGGCGCGTAGGGGATAGTACGCAGCATGAGCTTGGCCTGGTCCTGTTGTCGCTTTGGAAGCTTGGCGAGCACGTTTACGATCTTGTGGTTCCAGCAGCGTTGCTCTGCCGCCTGCGGATAGACGTTGCGCAGAGCTCCCCAGATGCCCAGGTGTCCGTCTCCAACCACCAGCCTCGGGCAGCTCAAGCCCCGGCGCTTGATGTCCCTGAGCACCTCGGACCAGTTCTCTGTGGACTCCCTGTATCCGGGAACAGCGCTCACCACCACCTTGCTCCCGTCGCTCAGGGCCGCCATCACCACCAGTACCGCCGCCTTCTCCTTCTCAAGACCAGCCTTGACGTAGACTCCATCCATCCACATGTAGACCACTTCCAGGTCATCGAGGGGCCGGCTGCGCCATTGGGCAAGCTCATCGTTCCACTTGGACTTCAACCGGGCCACCGTGCTCGCCGATACCGGTGCGTCCTCTCCCAGCAGCCCCCGCAAAGCCAGATCGAAGTCGCCTTCGGTTAGACCGTGCAGGTACAGCTCGGGGATCAACTCAGCAACCTTCCTGGTCCTGTTGACGAACAGCGGCAGCAGCCGGCTCTCGAACTGCTCCTCGGTATCGCGGACTCGCGGCCGCCTCAGCTGTATCGTTCCCGAACTCAGCGTAAGCCCGAATCCACCGAAGGACACCGATGGACGGCGTGAGGGCAGCGGAAGGGGGTGGGTGAGGGAGCTACAGGGGAGATGGCCTGGGGTCTTGGGGTAGATGGGAGGCCGGCGGGCGGTCTTCAGTGGCCGCACAGGGCCCCTAAGGCCCTATGCGGGAGTTGCGATGCGCGGGAAGGCGAGAGGATACGCAGCAGGGGACTCTCGCGACCGGGGTGGCGCGAGATTGCGGGGACGTTGGGTCAGTTGCAGGCTGGCCGTCAGGCCGGGAACGGAATGGCTTGCAGCCGGGCCAAGGCGCGAGTGAACTGGGTTTCCCAAGGCCAGCGCCGGGGGAGATGCAAAGTGAGGCGGCGCGCCGAGCGGGTGATCCGTCCCACCAGAGCGAAGACCCGCCGCCTGAGGGTCTTGGTGATCACGGTCCGCTCGCCCAGACCAATCCGCGCCGTCCAGCGGGCCAGGTTATGCGCCATCACCTGGACCGCCAGCCAGGCGCCGTTGGCGGCGAAGCGCGCCGACGGCATGTGGTTCAGCCCGACGCCGTACTTGAGGTCGCGTATGGCGTTCTCGACCTCGGCGTGGCGGCGATGATCGGCCTCCAGTTCCAGCGTCTCCCCATCGCGGTCGGTGATGAAGGCGTGATAGCTGTATCTGGCGAAGAGGGCGAGCTGGGAACCGGGCGTCGGCTTCACCCGCCGGACAATGAGCCGCACCGGCGCGGCGTCCGGCTTGGTCTGGAACGGGGTGTAAGTCGTCTCGGCGACATCGGCGGCGCCGTCCATCCAGTAGGGAATGGGAGTCCAGTCCTCCTCTGGTATCGCCTCGATCAGATCCCGCAGCCTGGCGCGCTGGCGGATGGTGATAGAGAAGCGGACATCCATTTCCCGGCAGGCGGCAACGACAGTGTGGGCGTAGAAGCCGCTGTCGGCCCGCACCGTGAGTTGTCCCCTGGCCCCGCCGTAGCGCACCCGCCCCACCGTCTCACGCAGGAAGTGGGCGGCGCCACGGGCGGTGTTGGCCCGGCCCTCGCGCAGCCGGGACATCAGCACCTCGCCGGTGCCGGCGGCAATGGCCAGCAGCGGGTGATAGCCGCGGGCGCCGGTATAGCCGTGGTGGCGCGCTCCCTCCTTGGCCAGTCCATAGGTCTCGCAGATGGTCGAGTCCAGGTCGATGGTCAGGGGCGAGTCGCCGGGTCCGGCCCCAGCGGCCCAGGCCCGGGCCAACAACTGGCGGCTCACGCGGTCGAGTTGACGGACATGCCCCCACCGGAAGCTGCGCAGGAAGGTCCCCAGGGTGGATGGCGCCTTGACCACGCAGCCTAGAACACCAACCGTCCCACCAGCGCGCAGCGCATCGGCGTCGTCGATGCAGTCGCCGCCTGCCAGCGCGGAAGCGACCAGCGTCAGCATCTTGTCCCCAGTGTTCGCCCGTCCCGGCGCTCCGCCGAGGTCAAGGTGATGGTCGACGAGTTCCCGCAGGCCCAGGTGCCGGGCTAGGGTGGCCGGCAGGAGCAGGCCGGCATTGGCCACCAGGCGATGGTCGTCAAAGAGGATGCGGATACGGTCGGGTTTGTTCTGTGGCAGCATCTATTGGGTGCTCCTTGTTTCCGGGCGGGTTTCTGTTCCAAAACCATTATCCCAGATTCAGAGGAGCACCCGCTGGCTTCTTCAAGCGCTGTCCCCAAGGACGTCCTTCGGTGGATTCGGGGTAAGCCTCCGGGCTCTGCCGTATCCGTTCCGATAGCCGGTATCGTTGTCCGAGTCGGATCTGAGCGCCGACTTCGCCCTTCCCAGAAACGCCGTCACCTCCTCCTCCAGCAACTCCTGGATCAGCCTCTGGACCTGGCTTCGCACCCAATCCTCCAACTGCTCCCACTCCGGCCTTGACTCCGACCTACTCCCAGTGCTTTCCTTCCTCATGGGCGGTCTATCTCCTCTCTTGGGCCTCGAGCCCGTGTTGTTCAGAGAGAGGGTACACCGCCTGACTGTTTACACACTTTTTGAAGATACCTCTTCGGACACCCTTCAAACGGCAAGAATTGGACGATACCCTTGATGGAGTCTTCTCGCAGATCGAGCAGAAACTGCAATCCCAGTTCATGCATCAATTCGGGCCCCACCCTCTCCAGCAGGCTGTTGTGGGGCACGCTACTGTCTAGCAATCCGACCTAGCTTGAGTGGGCTCAAACCGACCGCCCACGAGTACCTGAGTTTTCCGTTGCTATTGTGTCTGCCGGATGAAAGTTCTTGATTTTGTCCAGTTTGATGGGCTGTGACTTGTAGCGGCCGACCTTGGACTTGACCAACTCCTCGACCACGATCTCTGCCTACTGGTACGCCGACGGCGCGGGCCCCGGAGTTATGAATTCAGTCTCGTTAGGTCGGAAAAAGTGGGCCTAGCAAGACTGAATTGCGAACTTTCCGCTGGGAGGTCAAGCTGCAAACATAGAGTAAGACCCCCGCGCATTCACAAGCTCTAGGTAGATCCTTCCAATTGTTGTACCACTGAATAGGATTGATTCCCGCTGAACTATTGGACAGGGACGAATGTCCGAGATCCGCAGACTACCCTCGTCACCCTCCCGTCCATAGAGAAAGTGTATGTCCACACCGTAGAATCGTCTTCGCGTCTGACGACGATCCGCCTGTCGCCACTATCGGCCACACTAGGCGAGGTTAGCATTTCGGGTTGCCCAATGCGGAGAACCACTACTGCGGCTTGACCACGACTCAGGCGACATGCCAGCTCGCCTTCACCGCTGTCCCCTTCCCTAACATGACCCGCAAGTAGCGTGTAGACCGAGTTTCCCAGCGTCGGATCGGGGAGGAGTGGCTGACTGCCCAAGTCTTCTTCCGTCTCGTGGCCATCTTCGTCGATGCGCCTAAGCTGGTACGCACCGGTGTCGGTCAGAGTCAGGACAGAGCTTGTTTCACCGACCCAAGTCTCCTCTCGCAACTTGACCTCGCGGATGGTCAGGTCAGACTTCAGGCGCAGCTTGATCGAATGTCGCTGGACACCCCCTACATCGAAGATGCTGCCCTGCTCATAAACGCGGCTCTCTTTGATAAGCCATTCGCCGCTGGGCAGAATTCGTTGGCTGAAGACTAGCCTTCCAACCTCATCGTCTCCTTGACGCTCGCTCCAAGTGTCTTCATAGATTGTGCTGGCCGAACCAGTGGGTCCGCTCAACACAGGTCCTGAAAGGTCGACAAGCTGATCTAGCCCGGCTTGCTGCTGTAGCAGCCGATCCAGATCAGATCTGGTCAGATGGAACCCATTGATGAAGATGGCTTCCAGGTTCTTGAGCGACTCTATTTTCGTAAGGGGATTGCCTTGGATCAATATCAGATCGGCTCGTTTTCCCAATGCTACCGTGCCCCACTCCCCTGACTGGCCAAGGAATCGCGCGGCTTCGTTGGTGGCACACCTCAGAGCCTCGTACGGAGTCAACCCCGCTTCCACAAGATTCGACAGCTCGTCGTGGATTGAGAAGCCCTGTACGACGAGGCGCACGGACGTGTCAGTCCCGACGAGCAACGGAGCTCCCTCTTGATGCAAGATGTCGACGATGCGCATGAGAACCTCGTTACGGCGCTTCATCGCGTCGCGCCACCGCTGGTAGGACGCCAACCCATCGGGAAAGCGTGAGCTCGGATCAAGTAGAGCCCACATGCCCAACGCTGCTTGCGGGACATGCCTGACGATAGGCCGCAAGCGAGGGTGGTCAAGGCCTTCGTCCTGGGGCTCGTAAATGCTCTTCAGGGCGACCAGCGTCGGACAATTCCAGATATCTCGAACGGCCATGTGGTGGGCCAGACGCCGAATGGCATCCTCATCGATCCCATTCGCCACAGATTCAAGCACCTCCAAGGCAAGATGGCTCAGTTCAGGAAGGTCGATTCCCTTCCTCATGTGACCTTTCCAGATCCCCGTGAGATGTTCGAAGGAGGACATGCCTGCCTCAATCGCCTGCTCGAACGTCGCAACGTCAGGGCAATGACCTGTGACGCGTAGCCCAGCAAGCGAAGCCTCATCACAGATGGCATGCAACGTCTCCAAGCTCAAGGAGTTGAGAACCTTGATCTGCTGGTAACCCCGCGCCGCGAGTTGACCAGTTAGGCACTTGGCGGCGCCTGATCCGTCCGCCGCCAGCCAGGTAGGAAGCGGTGGCGGCATTCGATCGATTATCGGGCTTGTCGTGACGATGCGGGGACCAGGAAGCTCACCGCCCTTAATCTGTCGTTGAAGTTCCAGATGGAAAGGGGCGCCAGCCATGTTTCTCACCAGAGTAACCCCATTCGCCAAGAACAGGGCAGGGTCGCCGGGTGTCCAGAAATGGACATGCATGTCAGCCAAGCCAGGCAGCAGGTACCTGTTGGACCCATCTACCGTAGACATGCCAGCGGTATCCATAGTTGCGGAAGGTCCAAGCGCGGTGATCGATCCGTCATCGATGACGACCGTATGGTCGCGCAGTACGCGCCTCTCATCCATAGGCACAACGGCAGCATTGGTGATCGCCACTGGAACTGACAGGCGGCCGGGGAACGTGAGGTGTGGACCTGGCACAGATTCTCCTTTAAGTCCCTGGGTTTCCTTACCCATCATGCTCCTGCTCGCCTCGGAAGCCAAGCTTCTCAAAAGCAGTGCTGGTCGCCGGCGGAGTGATCGAGGTCGGCAGTCATGACGAGATTATAGATTCGGCTGGATCGCCTGCCAAGCAGGGCACGCGTTTGAATCAAGAGGCGGGTTGGGGAGAGATTAGAAGCCCCTGCCGTCAGGGCCAGCGCAAGGACAACGCTCCAGAAGGTCACATATCTCGTCGTGCGTGTACTGGTAATTTTCCTTCTCTCCTGGTCTCCACCAGCTCCATAGCCTACTCCATTCTGCCCTGTCGAAAGGCCAGAAGAGTCGCTCCCTTGTATGGTTAGGGCAGTGAGCATCATATTCTGAATGGGGGTGATCGTCCATCCCCTTACCTGTCTACGATCTCCTAAGCCGCCATACTCGTCTTGCCCTCCACTCCCTACGCCTGTCCCTTATGGATGGTCGCTCCGAGTACGGCTTCACCGGAGACTCAGAACAGCCTCAGAGTCTGCGTCTGGGGCTGCTCATGGGCTGCCCCTTCCTCCGCTGTTGAATCCTGCGCCGCTCCCTGTTCACGGCGTGGCCGACGCCAGGTCGAGGGAGCGCGGCGCTCGTAAGCGGGATGTTTGGGTGCCTCTTCCCACCTGGCTCTCGCCCTTTCCAGTACGCCGGGAACCTCGTGGGCCAGTTCGGATACGTCTCGGTCGTCGAACGACTCGATGTACGGGTCCGACGACGGCTGTTGCACCTCTAAGGTGACCCGGACGTCCTTGACGGACACGACGACCTTCAGGTCATTGGGCGCAGCGGTCTCGTCTCCCGCGGCCTTTAGGCCAGGCTCGACCGGCTCCAGCCACGAGAGTAGTGCTGATCAGAGGTCGGGAAGTTATGATTTCAGTCTTATGGGGTCGGAAAATGTGGGCCTAGTAAGACTGAATTGCGAACTTTTCGCTGGGAGGTCCTAATATGAGGTCCTAATATAAGGAAGGGATCAGGCCTCCGCTGCTAGGCCTCAAGAGTCTCCGACTCACCGGGTTGGCGGCTCGTCGATTCTTTCCAGGGCGTCCCACGACTCCAAGGCGACGAAGCAGTCACGGAGGTTCCGTTCCTCGCAGAACCTCGCCGTCAGCCTCTGCTCCCAGACGCTGGACGTCAGGATCAGAACGGCGTCAGGGCGGCGCGTGTAGTCGTACTCGGCGATGGCCCTCAGCCGGTCGTATAGTGACCGGCGCCCCAGGGCCAGACCTTGGCGCACCACGCCGAAACTGCGGCCGTCGTGGAGGGTGATGGTGGCGTCGAAGCGGCCCCGGCGGTGGAACTCCACGTGGGAACGGAGCCCGTCAATGCCGGGGGAGAGTGAAGAGGCGAGACGGTAGATGACAGCCACCGCGTCCATCCGGCGGATGAGCAGCGTGAGCCACTCGCTGGAAACCGGATAGGCGCGCACGAAATCCGAGGGCGTTGCGAAGCCGAGGACTCCTGCGGCCTGGCCGATGCCACTGGCCGTCAGGTAGTATCTCTGGCTCGAAGGCAGTTGGGCGGTGCCGTGGCTCACCCTCCCGACGATGCTGTCCGTAAGCAGGCCGGTCAGTGCGCGGTGAACCGTCGCGTGGGCCTCGCCAAGAACGCCCGCCAGTTCTGCCGTGTCGATGAACGGCATCCAGTGGGGCTGGGCACTGGCGTGGAAGGCGTCCGTGCAGGGGAGGCCGGCGTCTCCGTTGGGGTGGACGCGGTCCGGTCGGGGCCGGTTCCGCAGAAGGGCAGGTCGCCAAGGTAGGAGGCGTCAAAGTTCAACTGGTCTTCCAGGCTGCTTGGCACGCACCCGCTCAAGTTGTTGCCGCCAAGGCGCAGCGATTCAAGGTTGGAGAGGCTGCCCAGCTCCGCCGGTATCTCCCCGCTCAAGGAGTTGCCGCCAAGGCTCAGCAGTTGCAGGTTGGAGAGGCTGCCCAGCTCCGCCGGTATCTCCCCGCTCAAGGCGTTCTCGCCAAGGCTCAGCGATTCAAGGTTGGAGAGGCTGCCCAACTCCGCCGGTATCTCCCCGCTCAAGGCGTTGTCGCTAAGGCCCAGCGCTCTCAGGTTGGAGAGGCTGCCCAACTCCGCCGGTATCTCCCCGCTCAACTCGTTCCTGTGGAGGACCAGCAGTTGCAGGTTGGAGAGGCTGCCCAGCTCCGCCGGTATCTCCCCGCTCAACTCGTTGCTGTGGAGATCCAGCACTACCAGGTTGGAAAGGCTGCCCAGCTCCTCCGGTATCTCCCCGCTCAAGCCGTTGTCGTCGAGCCGCAGTGATTGGAGGTTGGAGAGGCTGCCCAACTCCGCCGGTATCTCCCCGCTCAAGAGGTCGTCGTAGAAGGCCAACGCTATAACGCGCCCGTCGTCGTTGGTGGTGACGCCGTACCATTCGCCGAGGGGCGCGTCGCTCAGCCAGTTGCCGTTGTTCCTCCAGTTCTCACCGTACGTTGCGTTGTAGAAGGCAACCAGCGCCTCCCGGTCCGTTTCGGCGGAGCCGGAGACCGCGGGCGGCGCTGTCGCAGCCGCAGTTCCAGGCGCATCGGTGGCAGTGGGGCTGGGCACTGGCGTGGAAGCCGTCCGTGCAGAGGAGGCCGGCGTCTCCGTTGGGGTGGACGCGGTCCGGTCGGGGCCTATCACGCCGTGCTCCCGCAGGAACTGAGCTAGTGGTCCAACATCCTAGTATTGAAGGGTTCTGAGGTTACGGCTTGGTAGGGGCGGGTTTGAAACCCGCCCTGTCGTCGTAGCACGCCAATCTCGGCTACCCCTCATTTCAAAGATTTCGGTCTACTAGCCGGTCTATCAAAAGAGCATCTCCTTATCCGGATGCGGCCTGGCAGCGACACCATCGCGAATTGTGGCACGCGCAGGGAGTCACAGTCGGCCGTTCGGACGGCTCATCAGAGCCGCAGGCCGCGAGGCCGCCGTAAGGGCCAGCCCAAGGATAACGCTCACCAGGGTCACGTATCTTGTCGTGCATGTACGGGTAATTCTCTTTCTCTTGTGAAGGGCGGAGAGATAATGTACCACCTGGGCGGTCGAGCGCTGAGGTGTGGCGTTTGAAAACTGTACCGCCTGTCGCCTTCAATCAGGAACGACAGAACCTGACTGAAGGTGGATTGGATGTACAAGGTGGGTATTTACCTCCGTGTTCGCAAGGCTTGTTTCGTCGAAGGGATGAGCGTCCGAGAGGCGGGCCGAGTGTTCGGGGTACACCGGGACACGGTGCGCAAGATGCTCGAGTACTCCGTGCCCCCAGGGTATCGACGGCAACGACCGGCTCGCAGACCGAAGCTCGATCCATATAAGGGTGTGATGGACCAGATCCTGGAGCAGGATCTGAGCTCACCGAAGAAGCAGCGTCACACCGCCAAGCGTACCTACGAACGGCTCAGAGACGAACACGGCTTCACCGGCAAGTACACGATAGTCAAAGACTACGTTCGAGAACGCCGTCGTCGGACCCGAGAGATGTTCGTACCACTGTCCCATTCCCCGGGACATGCCCAGTGTGACTTTGGCGAAGCGTGGGTGGTCATCGGCGGAGTGGAACGCAAAGCCCACTACTTCGCCCTGGACCTCCCTCACAGCGACGGGTGCTATGTGAAGGCGTATCCCGCCGAGACGACGGAGTCATTCTGCGACGGACACGTCTCCGCCTTCGCGTTCCTGGGCGGAGTGCCTCAGAGCATCCTCTACGACAACACCACGCTCGCGGTAGCCAGAATCCTGGGAGATGGTCGCCGGCAGCGGACCAGGGTGTTCTCCGAGCTTCAGTCCCACTACCTGTTCGAGGACCGGTTTGGCCGTCCAGGCAAAGGGAACGATAAGGGCAAAGTAGAAGGTCTGGTCGGCTATGTCCGCCGGAACTTCCTGGTGCCCATTCCATCGTTCGAGAGCTTCGATGCCCTCAATGCTCATCTGGAGCAACACTGCCTCAGACGGTTCGAAGATCGACTCCGCGGCCGCAACGAGACGATAGGAGAACGGCTGGAGCGGGACCTAGAGAAGTTGCTGCCTCTGCCGGCCGTACCGTACGACGCCAGCGACAAGCACGCGACGAGGGTCAGTTCTCTGTCCCTGGTCAGATACCGGACCAATGACTATTCGGTCCCGGTGGCCTACGGTCATCGGGACGTTCTGGTCCGCGGATATGTACACGAGGTTGTGATCAGCTGTGGCGCTGAAGTCATCGCCCGCCATCGGCGCTCATACGATCGAGACGACTTCGTCTTCGACCCTCTCCATTACCTGCCGCTCCTTGAGAAGAAGACGAGGGCATTGGATCAGGCGGCGCCGCTGGTTGGATGGGAGTTGCCCGAGGAGTTCGGAGTGTTGCGGCGGCTGCTGGAGTCGAGGATGGGCAAGCGAGGAAAGAGGGAGTTCGTGCAGGTGCTCAGACTGATGGAGAACTTCCAGCCGGAAGAAGTCCACGACGCCGTACGAGACGCCATTCGACTCGGGGCTGTGAGCTTCGATGCTGTCAAGCACCTGGTGCTGTGCAGGATCGAGGGTCGACCGCCTAGACTCGACATGGAGTTGTACCCGTATCTGCCCAGGACCAACGTTGCAACAACCTCGACCAGGGACTACATGGCTCTCCTGGCGGGGAGCCGGTCATGACCAACAAGTCCACGATGTTGCTCGAACACAACCTCAAGCAACTCAAGCTCCCCACGTTCCTGAGGGAGTACGACAAGCTGGCATCCCAGTGTGCCAGTGAGGGAGCTGACCATCCGGACTACCTGCTGCGACTATCGGACTTGGAGCTGATCGACCGTCACCATCGCATGGTGGAACGTCGGATCAAAGCAGCCCGCTTCCCGACGACCAAGAGCCTCGACACCTTCGACTTCCTGTCTATGCCGTCCCTGAACAAGGCTCTGGTTCTGGAGCTGGCACGATGCGAGTACATCGAGCGCCCCCACAACGTCATCGCTCTCGGCAACAGTGGCACCGGCAAGACCCATATCGCCCTCGGGCTCGGTCTGGCTGCGTGTCAGAGGGGACTGTCCGTGGGCTTCACCACCGCCGCTGCTCTGGTTCACGAGCTGATCGAGGCCAGGGACGAACGGCGTCTGCTCAACCTGCAGAGAAGGCTCGCACGACTCAAGCTTCTGATCATCGACGAACTGGGCTTCGTGCCCTTGTCCAAGACTGGCGCCGAGCTCCTCTTCGAGGTGTTCAGCCAGCGTTACGAGCGTGGATCGGTCCTGGTGACCTCCAACCTGCCCTTCGTCGAGTGGACCGAGGTGTTCGGCTCTGAACGGCTGACCGGAGCTCTCCTCGACCGCCTCACCCACCATGTCGACATCCTGGAGATGAACGGGGACAGCTACCGACTCAAGCACAGCAAGAAGATTCCTGGCCGCCAGCTATCTGACTGAGCCTGATCTCCAACGCCCCACGAACCTTGATGCCCATTCTACGGCGTTCAGTGGTACAGTTTTGCTCCGCCCCGCTGGTACGTTTTCACACCGCCCTTGACCTCTCGAAGAGGAGCTCGGCGCCAGTCTTGGACAAGGGCACGAAGCCCAGTTCGTCGATGATCAGAAGCTTGAGTCGTGCGAGCCTTCTCTGCAGGTTGAGCAGACGCCGTTCGTCCCTGGCCTCGATCAGCTCGTGAACCAGAGCAGCGGCGGTGGTGAAGCCCACGGACAGTCCCCTCTGACACGCAGCCAGACCGAGCCCGAGGGCGATATGGGTCTTGCCGGTGCCACTGTTGCCGAGAGCGATGACGTTGTGGGGGCGCTCGATGTACTCGCATCGTGCCAGCTCCAGAACCAGAGCCTTGTTCAGGGACGGCATAGACAGGAAGTCGAAGGTGTCGAGGCTCTTGGTCGTCGGGAAGCGGGCTGCTTTGATCCGACGTTCCACCATGCGATGGTGACGGTCGATCAGCTCCAACTCCGATAGTCGCAGCAGGTAGTCCGGATGGTCAGCTCCCTCACTGGCACACTGGGATGCCAGCTTGTCGTACTCCCTCAGGAACGTGGGGAGCTTGAGTTGCTTGAGGTTGTGTTCGAGCAACATCGTGGACTTGTTGGTCATGACCGGCTCCCCGCCAGGAGAGCCATGTAGTCCCTGGTCGAGGTTGTTGCAACGTTGGTCCTGGGCAGATACGGGTACAACTCCATGTCGAGTCTAGGCGGTCGACCCTCGATCCTGCACAGCACCAGGTGCTTGACAGCATCGAAGCTCACAGCCCCGAGTCGAATGGCGTCTCGTACGGCGTCGTGGACTTCTTCCGGCTGGAAGTTCTCCATCAGTCTGAGCACCTGCACGAACTCCCTCTTTCCTCGCTTGCCCATCCTCGACTCCAGCAGCCGCCGCAACACTCCGAACTCCTCGGGCAACTCCCATCCAACCAGCGGCGCCGCCTGATCCAATGCCCTCGTCTTCTTCTCAAGGAGCGGCAGGTAATGGAGAGGGTCGAAGACGAAGTCGTCTCGATCGTATGAGCGCCGATGGCGGGCGATGACTTCAGCGCCACAGCTGATCACAACCTCGTGTACATATCCGCGGACCAGAACGTCCCGATGACCGTAGGCCACCGGGACCGAATAGTCATTGGTCCGGTATCTGACCAGGGACAGAGAACTGACCCTCGTCGCGTGCTTTGTCGCTGGCGTCGTACGGTACGGCCGGCAGAGGCAGCAACTTCTCTAGGTCCCGCTCCAGCCGTTCTCCTATCGTCTCGTTGCGGCCGCGGAGTCGATCTTCGAACCGTCTGAGGCAGTGTTGCTCCAGATGAGCATTGAGGGCATCGAAGCTCTCGAACGATGGAATGGGCACCAGGAAGTTCCGGCGGACATAGCCGACCAGACCTTCTACTTTGCCCTTATCGTTCCCTTTGCCTGGACGGCCAAACCGGTCCTCGAACAGGTAGTGGGACTGAAGCTCGGAGAACACCCTGGTCCGCTGCCGGCGACCATCTCCCAGGATTCTGGCTACCGCGAGCGTGGTGTTGTCGTAGAGGATGCTCTGAGGCACTCCGCCCAGGAACGCGAAGGCGGAGACGTGTCCGTCGCAGAATGACTCCGTCGTCTCGGCGGGATACGCCTTCACATAGCACCCGTCGCTGTGAGGGAGGTCCAGGGCGAAGTAGTGGGCTTTGCGTTCCACTCCGCCGATGACCACCCACGCTTCGCCAAAGTCACACTGGGCATGTCCCGGGGAATGGGACAGTGGTACGAACATCTCTCGGGTCCGACGACGGCGTTCTCGAACGTAGTCTTTGACTATCGTGTACTTGCCGGTGAAGCCGTGTTCGTCTCTGAGCCGTTCGTAGGTACGCTTGGCGGTGTGACGCTGCTTCTTCGGTGAGCTCAGATCCTGCTCCAGGATCTGGTCCATCACACCCTTATATGGATCGAGCTTCGGTCTGCGAGCCGGTCGTTGCCGTCGATACCCTGGGGGCACGGAGTACTCGAGCATCTTGCGCACCGTGTCCCGGTGTAGCCCGAACACTCGGGCCGCCTCTCGGACGCTCATCCCTTCGACGAAACAAGCCTTGCGAACACGGAGGTAAATACCCACCTTGTACATCCAATCCACCTTCAGTCAGGTTCTGTCGTTCCTGATTGAAGGCGACAGGCGGTACAGTTTTCAAACGCCACACCTCAGCGCTCGACCGCCCAGGTGGTACATTATCTCTCCGCCCTTCACAGTACATGGAGAGTAGGCCAGGATATCGAACCAGGGCTGTATCGCACTACAGGCCCTGGCAAAGGGCTTCTTGATTTTGCATGCATTTGGGAAAGATTAAGTGGTCTAAGCGGTGACCTTGAAGAGATAATCGCGATTGAGATCGTGGGTGATCCATCCTATGTGGAGATATTAGCCACAGACTTTGCCTTCCAATCCACCGGCTGCGAACCATGGACTAAGGTGGAAGATTAGTGAAGGGCACCCTCCGACAACGCAGTTCGGGCTCCTAGACTGCTACCTTATCCTCGACTACCAGGGAGCGCCCAACGGCTCGGAGGGCCTTCTCGACTGAGGTGATATGGGACCGATGCCTTGGATTAACGAGTCTGCGCACGGCGTTTTCGGTAACGCCCAATCGAGCGGCGAGAGCGACATTGGTGATGCCTTGTTTGCGCATGGCAGTGTAAAGGGCCAGCTTCGCCGCGACGATGAGCGGCACCTCAATCATCACTTGGCCATCAGTGGCGGGGCTGGGCTCAGGGATGTCCTCACGGAGCTTCACATACGCGCCCAGGGCGACGCCCAAGCAGTCCTCGGCCATCTCCAGGGTCTCCTCCCAGGACCAGCCGCCGGTATGGGCTCCGCGAACGTCGGGGAAGGTCACGTTATAGGCCAGCCGGCCTGTTGCCACTCGTTCCTCCTCATCTTCAGTTATGGTGCATGGGAAAGCATATCTCATTTAAAACTCCCTTCTATTGATGTTAAGCTCCTTGAGCATGGAAGCTAGCGTCCCCGAAGGAATCTCGCCATGCTGAACGAAGGTATTGAACTCGCCAACGTAGACCATCTGATGGCTACCCTTGCCCCGGCTAGGGTCGGAGTCAAAGGCCAGTCCGTTCTTGCGGGCATATCGCCGGGCTCGCCTTACAAATTCCCTTCCGTTCATGAGTCTATGGTAGCACATAAACGTGCGAATGTCAATGGGGATGTCAAGTGAAGGGCTCTCTCCGACAGCGCAGCCCCGGCTCCTGGGAGCTCACCATAGACACCGGGCGGGATGCCCTAGGCCGACGGCAGCGCAAGTTCGTCACCGTCCGCGGGACCAAGGCCCAGGCCCAACGTAAGCTGAGGGAACTCCTCACCAGCCTCGACCAGGGCATCGCTCTCCCAGCCGAGAAGATACTACTGCGTGACTGGCTGGACCAGTGGATGCAGGAGATCATCGCGCCAAACCGACGTCAGCGCACCAAAGAACGCTACCAGGGCATTATTACCCGCCACATTAAGCCAGCTATAGGCCACGTGCAGCTGACCAAGCTAGCCCCATCTCATGTACAGGCCCTGGAATCCCAACTGTCGGCCCAAGGCATGGCAGCGGAAGGCGTGGGCCTAGTCCATCGCGTCCTTTCGGGTGCAATGAAGCATGCCCTGCGCATGGAGATGGTTTACCGAAATCCCGTATCGGCAGTCTCGCCACCCCGGATCATACGCCAAGAACCAGCACCGCCAGATATATCGGCTGTCCGGGCTGCCCTTGAGCTGGCCAGGGCAGAGGAGCACTACCTCTATGCCTGCATCCACCTGATCGCCTACACCGGCATGCGCCGTGGCGAGGCGATGGGACTGCTCTGGGACGACGTGGACCTGGAGCGAGGACGTATTCTCATCGAGCGGTCTCTTTCGCGCACCCTCGAACGGGGATTATGCGTGGACCCACCCAAAACAAATAGCGGGCGGCGGGTGGTCGATCTGGACGTGAGAACCATTGAGGTAATGGCCAAGCACCAAGAAGACCAGCGAACGACCAAGGAACTAATGCGCGACATGTACGAGGACTATAGGCGAGTGTTCGCTGGCCCATACGGAGAATGGATTAACCCAGACCAGCTATCGAAGGCAGTCAAGAGGTTGGGAAAGCGGGTCGGTCACCCATCAATGACTGTCCGAAGTTTGCGCCACTTTCACGCCTCAGTATCGTTGCAAAGCGGCCAGAGTGTCGTGATCGTGAGCAAGCGGCTAGGCCATGCCAGCGTCTCGACTACGGCGGATATCTATGCCCATTCTCTCCCTGGGTGGCAGAAAGAAGCAGCTGAAGCTTTCGCCCGAACAATGGATGCCAAAGATGCCGACACAAATGCCGACAATGCCGACAACCACTCACATATCCTGCACAACCACCTACCAGAACAATAGCTACAAATAGCTACGTCTACACTCTCCCGCGACCGCCCACAGAGGTTCATTAAGGAATCCGCCCGTCGCCTCCAACCTTCCGGCCCATAGAGAACTGGCCCCAGGGTATTCCCTGGGGCCGTCTTCTTGTGCTGTCGATGCGGAATTGTCCACTATCGTCCACTACCTCTTTTCTCTCATCCGTTACCTCCCCACATCTGGGCCGCTTGGGGTCGACTTAGGGTAGTTGCGACGAACCGACACCCCGCTTTCTTTTCGAGCATGTAAGGGTTGGGTTCTCGACACCACTATGAACCGGATGATAGAGCTGTCCCAAGCTTTCAGTTAAGGGCCTGCGGCTACTCCTCATCCAGTTCGTCCGGTTCGTCCGGCGGGGCCTCGTACAGTCCCGCGCCCCGCCTGCGCCCTTCGATAAAATTCCGCGTTCCGGGCGCCTGCGAAGAATCGGCCGTGAGCTGATCGAGCTTCTCCTCGTCGTACTCGATTCCCAGCCCGGGTGAGTCGCCGAGGACGATATAGCCATCCTCAATGCGATTGTCCACCCTCATGGCCGCCTCACGGCCCGCGCCAACGACCTCCATCATCATGTGATTCGGGAGCGCGGCGGCAAGATGGGCTCCCAGGTTGCCGTGTGCGTTCATCACGGACACCGGCAGCTCGAACCCGTACGCCATGTCCGCTACCTGGAGCGCCCCTGTGATGCCGAGGCGGGCCACGAGCACCTGCACGATATCCACAGCCTCGTTGGCGATGAGAGACATAAACGCGCCGATATCTCCGAGGTTCTCGCCGGTCGCGACGGCCGCCCTCACGTTCTGCGAGACCTTGCGCAGGCCCCGGTAGTCCCAGCGACGCGCCGGCTCCTCGCACCAAGCGATGTCGTACTGATCCTCGAAGGCGCGAACGTGCCTTATCGCCTGTTTGGGCGACCAGTACTCGTTGGAGTCGATCGCCAGGAGGGGCTTCTTGCCCGAACCCTTCAGCGCCTCATGCACGATTCCCAGGCGGCGTAGGTCGGCATCTATGTCCAGGCCCACCTTGAGCTTACCGCCGTTTACCCCCTCCGCGGCCATCTCCTCGTAGAAACTCTGGAGTTCGTCGTCCGTCAGGGGCATGTCGATGCCGCTGGCGTAGGCCTTCACACGTCTGGACGACGCACCCAGCGTTTTCCACAGAGGCTCTCCGTTCGCCTTGGCTTTCAGGTCCCACAGCGCCACATCGATGGCTGCGAGGGCGTAGTTTACGTCGCCCTCGTTGCCCCCCTTGAAGATCGAGTCCGCCATTCGCTTCCACAGCCCACGCACCCCTCTTGGGTCCTTGCCGATTACCCTTTCACCCAACATGCGGATAGCCTCGCCGGTGCCGGGCATTCCAACGCTGACTCCGGTCAGGCCCTCATCGGTGTCGATGAATACCGCGAGCCCGCCAACTCTGCTCACGCCGTGGGGCGAGTTCGCGTCGCCCAACTTCCGCGTCAGGTCTAGCTCGTAGGGCCTGGTCCTTGTTCCGGTGATCCTCATGTGCGGCCTCCGGCGCCACCTGTACCCGCTCGGCCAGACAGCGGCGCGGTAGAGATTCTAGCAGACCGATATCTGCTCAAGCCGGTATCGTAGCCAAGGACCACCTGTGCGTTTCAGGTTCCCCCAAAACCGGGTCACTTCTGAGTATCGCCCCAGAGTCATCGTCGTCAGTAGCGATGAAGACACGGGCAAACGCTTCTTGCTTTGGGGTGACGCAGCGGCGCTGGACTTCTGGGGAGCGCCTTCGAAAGCGTCCGACTTCCAAGTCATCTAGAACCCCCGGTAACGCCTAGATCACCTGGGAATTGGCGCATATCTCGATCATAGTATTCTTCGATACTTCGCAATCGCGATCAATAGTAGCAGCACCGGCGGGCCGACAAGAGAGATGAACAATGTGACCATTAGGCTCACGCCTGCCCACCCTAAAACGACACCGATCACGGTGCTAGCTACTGTATAGAAGAGCAGATTCTTGCCCAGCGGTGTACCTCTGAGCCGAAGATTTATGAACGACCTTACATCGATTGACTCCACGGGAGTCCCCGCGAAGGCGTAGGTACCCTGCTCGGGGTCCCTAAACTAGAGTAGGTTCCCCCTGACCGGGTTCACTTCTGCGCATCGTCCCCACCAGGCGCGGCTGGAGTCCCCAGACCAGCCTCTTGGCCACCCGGACGTGGACCTGGCGGCCGGCAGGTCAAATACTTGATCCGCCAAGGGTTGCTGATTGCTACCAAAGCGTCAATGTCATAAACTCCGGCGCATTGATGCTGAGACGCCGCGGCGCCTCAGCGCTCCGTTATTGTCTCAGAGGGCCACTCCGAGTGAGAGGTAGCTATGCCTATCATTGATGCCCAGGACGCCACCGACGTCGACGAGCAAATTAGCCGTATCTTCCAGGCGGAGGCCGAGCAGCGAGCGGCTGAGATTCGGCGGCTGTTCGTCGAGAAGCTGGACTTCGAGCCCGCCAGCGGCGCGGTGAGTCTGGAGGGTGCCAGGAAAGGCGCAGTCTTGCCGGACGAAGCCGAGCGAGTCGCCCGTATGGACTCGGTGAACGTGGTCTACGTGCCCTTGAACGTGCCCGACACTGATCGGGTCCGCAACGGCGAGGCCGCGGAGGCTGCCCGGCTTGTGTCCGAGCGGCTGGCTGGAGACCTCCTGCTGGTCATGACTAACACTTCGGGCAGCCAGCTTCACGTCATTCTTCCTAAGTTCGAAGGCACCAGGCCGAATCTTCGGCGCATGATTGTTGAGCGCGACCTGGAGCGCCGGACGGCAGTCCAGCAACTCTCCAACATCTACTGGCGATGGAAAGAGTCGAAGAACATCGCTCAGGCGCTGGATTCGGCGTTTGACGTAGAGGCTGTGACGAGGCGTTTCTTCGAGGAGTATGGGCGTATCTTCGACCAAGTGATTGACAAAGTAAGGGGCTTCGGCCGGGACGAGGGCGGGCAGGAGGCCAAGAAGCTCTTCGTGCAGACGATGTTCAACCGGCTGATGTTCATATACTTTCTCTCACGCAAAGGCTGGCTCGCCTTCGACGGTGATAAAGACTATCTCAACGCCCTATGGCGGGACTACCCCGCCCGGTCCGAGGAAAAGAACTTCTACAACGATCGGCTCAAGCCACTCTTTTTCGCTGGACTGAACAACTACCGCTCCACAGAGTTGACCAGCGACCCGCTACGGGTGGTCATCGGTGACGTGCCGTTCTTGAACGGCGGGCTGTTCGACCAGGCCGAGAATGACCTGCGGAACGACGTTGTCGTTCCCAACGAAGCCGTTGAGCCCATCCTGAGAGAGCTATTCGACCGGTTCAATTTCACAGTGATGGAATCCACCCCATTCGATATCGAAGTTGCTGTGGACCCCGAGATGTTGGGGAAGGTATTTGAGGAGCTGGTCACCGGCAGGCACGAGACTGGCTCTTACTACACGCCTCGCCCAGTGGTCGCGTTCATGTGCCGCGAAGCTCTGAAGGGCTACCTAGAAGCTGAAGACACGCGGGCCCCGGCCGACGTAATCCGCGCCTTCGTGGACAGCTATGATACGTCGGGACTAACCATGAGCACGGCTCCGCGCCTTGCGGCCGCACTGGAAAAGGTTACGGTAGTGGACCCGGCTTGCGGCTCCGGCGCATATCTGCTGGGCATGATGCACGAGCTGGTCGAGCTGCAGACGGCTCTCTACAGTGACCAGCTCGGCCACGAGCCGAAGGACCTTTACGGCCTCAAGCTTCAGATCATCGAACGCAGCCTCTACGGAGTCGACATTGACCCCTTCGCTGTGAACATCGCTATGCTGCGCCTCTGGCTCTCTCTAGCCATCGACTATGAAGGCCCCACGCCCGAGCCGCTACCTAATCTGGACTTCAAGATCGTCTGTGGCGACAGTCTGATGGGCCCCGACCCCAGCCCCGAGAATGTTGGCGAAATGTTCCGTCGTGTCGCCCATAACAAGGCCCACACAATCGCGACACTCAAGGCCAAACACATGAGAGCGGTCGGGTCGGAAAAAGCCACTCTAAAGAGCGCGATCGAAAAAACGTACGAGGATTTGAAAACGGCTTTGGGTGGTAGTCAAGCTCCCGCTGGGGCGGTTGACTGGAGAGTCGAATTTGCGGAGGTAGTTGATCAGAACGGGGGATTCGACATCGCCATCGCGAATCCTCCATACGTGCGGGCCGATGCTCAGTTCAAGCATCTCGCGACAGACGAAGAGGTCCGCCTAGCGGCTATTTCGCGGTGGAAGGGATATCGTAGGACACTACGTGGCAGCGGAGTCTATAAGACCTTGTATGAGAAGTGGGACTTATACATCCCTTTTCTCGAAAGGTCCTATCAACTCCTCAGGGAGACTGGCGAGATGGCGTTCATCATCTCCGACGCATACAACGTAGCAAAGTACGCTCATCGGTCTCATCAGTTCTTTGTCCAGGCGACCAGCATCAAGAGGATTGACTTCTGCTCGGATATTCCTTTTCCGAGCTGGCGTGGCTAACACCATCGTTCACTTCGGCAGGAGAATGTCTCCGCCACGGTTTGGCCCTCTCCGATTCAGGCGATGGGGAAACAGCCCTGAAGACTTCGAGAGGCACTCCGAGCGACTACCTACTCAGACACAGTCTGACCTCGGCTCCAATGTCTTCAGGCCGAGGCTTCCTACGGTCAAGCCCGCGACCGTCCCCGCCGTTCCTCTGGTCAACATCTGCTACGTCAGCTATGGTCTACGGGCGAATGCCGATGATCGTTTGGAAAGGCGAATTCGTGACCCAAGACCTCGTATCCAATACCCAAGACGACATACATTCCAAACCCTTCGTAGAAGGGAAGGATCTCAACCGCTGGCGACCCGAAAGGGTTAGGTATCTCGAATGGGGTACCTCAAGAGCGCCTCGGAAGTTCGCTCGGCCCACGTTTCCGCAGCTCTATCCTGTTCCTGAAAAGTTGATCGCGCTTGTTGTAGCCACATCCGGTCCTCCAGTCATTTACGACGATCGCGGCTTAATCACAACCCACACTTCGTGTGTGTTTGTTCCCTGGCATCATCTGCGAGGCGTGCGGAACAGGTCAATCAAGAAGACTGCGAGCTACATTGACGAAGCGTTTCGCAGGACGAGCACTCAAGGGTTCGGCTCAAGAGAAGAACGGGAGGCTACGTCGGAGAAGTTCGACCTGAAGTACGTTCTTGCAATCATGAACTCGGAATACAGCGCAGCTTGGCTTCACGACCAGCGCCGCAGCAAGAACCACGTGTATCCAGATGACTGGAAGAATCTGCCGATTCCGGAGGTACAAGTTGGCCGACAGATTGAGATAGCGAAGGTGGTTGATGAAGTCTTCGCAGTGCTGGATTCGGCGCCACTTGAGGACAGGTTTCGTGACCATATTCGCAGACTCGAAAGTCAGATCAACGCTGCCGTCGAGCGTCTGTACTAAATGATGAACATCCTCCACGCTACAACGGACCCATCGCTGCTCGACCGGCTGAAACAGATGCTCGGTAGCTCGGACCGGGCCGACATCGCCGTGGGGTATTTCTTCATCAGCGGTTTCGACGCAATTGCTGACGACCTTAGCCGGCTCGACGAGGTCCGTATTCTGGTGGGCCGTACGGACCGTCACATTCTTGAGGAAGTGGCCGCCGGACTCCAACAGGCCGAGGCGCTGCTACAGAGGATTGAAGCCGACTCTATAGTGAGACGCAGCCAGCGCGCGGAGTTCGCGCAACAGGCTGTGTCCCATATCGCCGAGGGAGTCTCCGAGCTTCGGCAAACAGAGGGCTCGGAGGACTCGGTCAGCCGACTTCGCGAACTCGTGGCTACCCGGAAGGTCGTGGTAAAGGCGTACCTCCGGAGTCCTCTTCACGCGAAAGCCTATCTGTGCTGGTACGACGGCCACGCCGAACCGGGGGCCGCCATCGTCGGCTCTTCCAACTTCACGTTGGCCGGTTTCGCCGGTAACACCGAGCTTAACGTCCGGGTCACGGGCGACGCTGAGATGGCGGAGCTCAAACGGTGGTTCGACGACTTGTGGGCAGACGCACAAGACATCAGTGACGACCTCGTTCTCCAGCTCGACAGGTCGTGGGTACTGGCCAAGACGCCGCCCTACCACGTATATCTGAAGGCACTCTACGAGCTCTATCGAGACGAAATAGGCGGGGGAGGCCCGCTGCCCCTCCCTCCCCGTGACGTCGAGCTGGCCAACTTCCAGATTGACGCTGTCGGCCGGGCCCTGTGGATGATTGACACATACGGGGGCTGCTATGTTGGTGATGTTGTCGGTCTAGGCAAGACATTCGTAGGAGCTGAAATCCTACGCCAGCTCCGCCTCACCTACCCCAACGACGGGGACCCGCTGATCGTATGTCCCGCAGGCCTCAAGCCTATGTGGGAACGAGCCAACGAGGTGTTCGGGTTGGGAGCCGCAGTAGTCTCACAGAGTGTTATCACCTCAGCGGTAGATGCTGTTTTCGACGAAGAACTAGGGCGCTACGTAGACGCTGAGGTGGAAGGGCGGGGCATCGTTCTTGATCAAGAGTTTCCCAATCGTGGACCTGTGCTTGTAGACGAAGCCCACAATTTCAGGAATGTGAACAAAAGGCACATCGGTCTGAGAAACTACCTGGAGCGTAGGGATCACAAGGTGGTGCTAGTTAGCGCCACTCCGCAAAACCTTGGGCCGCGTGATATCTACCGTCAACTCCGCCTTTTCCTGGACGAGACCGACCACGGAATGAGAATAGAGCCTCTGCGATTAGAGGACTATTTCCGCGCCGCTGAGGAATGGCACAGGTATCGAGCCGACTATGAGAATTATGAGGCTGAGTTCAAGGCATGGCAGAAGGTCGGCTCGAAGGGCGCTCCTCCACTCTCGCCGGCGAAACCTTCCGTTCCCAAGGCTGATATCGAGCGGCTCCTGTCCCAGGTCCTCATTCGCCGGCGGCGCAAGGACATTAGAGAGCTGTACGGGGACACGGCCGAGATAAACGGGAAGCCCGTGCGATTCCCCGACCCCGAACTGGACAATCTGGAATATCGACTGGATCGAGTTTACGCCAAGGCCGGTGAGTATTCAGACCTCGCGAGGCAGCTTCGGCAGCACCAAGCCGCTCGGTACAGGCTGACCGATTACATCAACGATGACGCCAAGGACAAGCCGGAATTCCGCGACCTGTGGCGCGCGCGCAACCGCATCGCCCGGCTAATGGGAGCACTCCTGTTCAAGCGCCTGGAGTCGAGCATCGAGGCGTTCCGCGCCACGCTTCGATCCCTGATGCAGAGCAACCGCAATTTCCGCGAGGCGCTGGTGAGTGATTTCGTACCCATCGGCGGAACGGCTACCAGACTGCTTTCTGGCGGCGCCTTCGACACGGACGAGCTTCTCGAAGTCCTCCAGCAGGAGGAAGACAAGAGGAGGACAGTAGGCGCGGACAAGGACAAACTGGTGCACTCCACGGGCGATTTCGATGTGGACCGCTGGATTGAAGACTTGGACGCCGATTATGCTCTTCTGAACGACATCGCCAGCCGAGTCGCGGACATTGGACCGAAGGACGACGACAAGCTCCAAACCCTTCGACGCTTTCTCGCCCGGAAGGACGTGAGAGCCGGCAAGCTGATCATCTTCTCCGAGGCAGAGACAACTGTCGAGTACCTGTTTGAGCAGCTAAATCCAGGGGGGAGGGACCCCACCATAGCCCGCCTTTCGGGCAATACTCGCGGCAGCCTGGAGGCTATCGTTAAGCGATTCTCCCCCACCTGGAACCTCCGAAATAACGAAGCAAGGCCGGGTCCCGAAATCCGCGTCCTCATCGCTACGGATATAGTGTCCGAAGGCCAGAACCTCCAGGACTGCGCCCGCGTGCTGAACTACGACCTCCACTGGAACCCCGTGCGTCTTGTGCAGCGGTTCGGGCGAGTCGACCGCATCGGCACGGAATACGCCGTTATCCATCTGCACAACATGTGGCCGGACCTGGACGTGGACGCCGGTCTGGCTCTGACCGAACGGCTACTCAATCGGATTCAGGCGTTCCACGACCTCATCGGACTGGACAGCAGGCTGCTGTCCGACAGCGAGCGGTTGAACACACGGGCGATGTACCGGATATACAGGGAAAAGAAGATGCCTGAGGTCGACGACGGCCTAGACGAGGTCGCCGCCCACCAGCGGGCAATTGGCCTACTTCAACGCATCCAAGACGATGACCCCGAACTCTGGGATACGATTACCGACCTTCCAGATGGCATTCGGTCAGCTTTGAGCGTGGACTCTGAAGAGTCCTTGGATGTCGAAGATACCACAGACGCGACGCAGTTTACGCAGGGAGTGCTTCGAATCGACGGCTCTCAAATGCCTTTGATTTCCCCAGCCAGCCAGCCGAAGGAAAGCACTCCCTTCGACGACCCGCACCCGGGAGAGACGCTGGTATTACTTAGGTCGGGCGACGTGGCCAGCTGTTATGCCGTTGGAGACGATCTCGAACCACGTTCAATAACGCCGGCACAATTCATCGCTGCGGCGGAATGTGAGCCACAAATCCCAGCTGCGCCATTGCCAGAAGCGACGAACGAACGCGTGATGGCTGCCTTCGAGAGGTTCAAGGAGGAGTCAAGGCGCACTCTAGGCAAAGCCCGCCGCCCAGGGGCCGACACACGCGTCCGTCGTTACCTATCGAAGCAGCTCAATATCGCGAGGCAGCAAGTCATCGACGATGCGGACGCGCTACGCCAACTCGACGTGCTCCGGCAGATATTCCTCGATAGCGTTCCTCCACAAGTCGAAGCCGGATTGCGGGACATTAGAGAACTTAGACTTGAGGGCCAGATACTCGTCCGCCGCCTACAGGCCCTCCGTGAGCGATATCGCCTCAACCCGCCCGAAGACGATGACGACGCCGGCCGCGTCGAGCCGCGGGTGGTTCGCATCGTGTGCTCGGATGGGTTGGTCTAGTTCAGGCCGTCTCGACCGTAAGAGGCCTGACGTCGTTCTCGTACCTCTCAGTTACCCGGCCCTTACAGCATCTCCCGCATGGACGTAAAAGTGATCGCGCAAACGGAGCGACTCTCCTGAACCTAGCAGCGGTGCAAGCGAGCGTCCTTTGACTGCATCACCAGACGGGCGCGGGGTAACCTCACACCGAGGCCGACCACACCGAATCTGACATGCTGCACGCACTATCTCCCAAGTAAGTAGGCGGCGAGGCTACACCGTGAGCGCCGGGCGCGAGATAGAGGGGGAGCCAGCGGAGAAGTTACATATTCGTCGCGAGGGTCTCGGCCCTGAAGGGAGGTATTATCTGGTCTCGTTCCAGTGCGTACGCTTCCTTCTGGTATATCTGGAACCTGGAGCGCCCGTGGTCGGCCACGTACATGCGGCCGTGGCCGTCTACCCTGACCGACCAGGGCTCGTCGAACAGCTTCTCCAGCTCCAGGCTCCCGCTTTCACGCAGCCGGAGCGCCCTCGCGGTCGCCGTATTCATCCGCCTGAGACGCGATCTGGACATCGTCGCGTCGCCCAGGAACTTCTGGACGAACCGGCCCTCGGGAGCGAAGAGCTGGACGCGGTTGTTGCCCCAGTCGCACACGTATATGTCGCCGTCCTCATCGACGGCGACGCCCGCGGGCCGGCTCAGCTGGCCGTCCCTTGGACCCGACTCGCCGAACTTGAAGACGAAAACCCCTTCGGCGGTGAACCTCTGTATGCGGTCGTTTCTCCAGTCGGCTACGTAGACGTCGTCCTCGTCGTCGACGGCGATGCCCCAGGGCATGTTGAACTCGCCGTCTCCGACGCCGGGGCTCCCCCAGTTCAACACAAACACGCCGTCCTTGGTGAACTTCTGTACCCGGTGATTGCGCGTGTCGGCCACGTATATGTTCTGATCGGAGTCGAACGCGATCCCCGACGGGGAGTCCAGCTGTCCATCCTCGCTCCCGTGCTCACCCCACTTGGCCACGAACTCGCCGTACCGGTCCCAGACCGAGATGCGGTGGCAACCGTCGTCCGAGACGTAGAGGTTCTCGTCGCTATCCGCGATCATCTGGACCGGCGACATAAGCTGGCCGTCCGGGACGGGGAAGGTGTAGGAGTAGCTGTGCTCTGGCTTGCCGAACCGAGGCAGGTCATCGTCCTCGAAGTTCAGGAGCACTATAGGCCCTGCTACCTGCCTCTCATTGTTATGGTGGCAAAGCGCATACAGGCGCCCCTCCTGTCCAAAGGCGATGTCCAACGGCAACCGGAGATTCTGGCCGTAGCCAATCGTCTTGACGTAGGGGAACCCAGCCCTCAAAAGGGCGTATGGCTTGGCCATGTGTGTCGCATCGGCGAAGCTTGAATCGTAGCAGGCATAGGCCTACGCCAGTTGCGTTTGGCTCACCCGAACTGGTACTCCCGCGTCGACGCGATAAGCTGCAGCATTCTGACGACACGGCGCTTCTGTTTCTCTCGCCCCGAGCCGCCGTTGAAGTCGAGGGGGCCGCCGGACTCTGCGTGTTGTACAAGAGTGTCGCGAGTGTCAGCGCCAACACGGACGGGGCCGGCCAGCTCCAGGGCCTTGTCCACGAACTCATCCGGCGCGACTGGAGAAGCGGCGGCTAGCCGGTCCACGATGTCCTGGACCCCGGGCGACGTCTCATCGGACAGCTCCTCGACGGCAAAGTCTACCCTGCGCGAGAGCCGCCCGCCGTCGATCCATTCCGGCCCGGTCCTCCACCCTTCGACCGTTTCCGGCGTCATCAGGGACTGCCCCATGCCGTGAAAGGCGATGAGATTTCGCATGTTGTGGATTCCCGGTTCCCGGCACGTCCCGGTCAGCTTGAGCACGCCCATGACCAGCTCAATGGGGCTCTTCACCCGTTGGAACTGCGCTTCCTTGAAGAAGTCCGAAAGGAACAGGGCTTGCAGCATCGGGCGGATGCGACCGCCGGACTCGAAGTAAGCCTTCACCAGGGTATCGATCGCTTCGGGGTCCCGCGGAGGAATCTCGTTCCAGGAAGCGACTGCTGGCTCGTCGGCGACGAAGAAAGTGTACAGCTGCCTCGCGATAAAGCGGGCGGTGGCCGGTTGCCTGACGATGATTTCCACGACGTCCTCGCCGTTGAAGCGCCCGGTCTCCCCCAAAAACGACTTCGGTCCGTCGTCGTGGGCGTGGCCGCGAAACGCGAAGGCCGAGGGGAATCTGTCGTTGCTGACACCCGGCGTCGGCGTCAAGAACGTCCAGCCGGTGAAGGCCCCCGTCGAGGCCTTTACGTCCTCTTCGGTGTAGTTGCCAACGCCCATCGAAAACAGCTCGAGCAGCTCGCGCCCGTAGTTTTCGTTGGGCTCCTCTTCAAAGTTCTCGTTGTTGTCCAGCCAGAAGATCATCGCAGGGTCTTTGGACAGCTCGCACAGAATAGTGCGGATGTCAATTAGGCAGACGCGGCGGAGCATTTCGATCTGCTCCTGCGAGGCTAGTGGTCCAACATCCTAGTATTGAAGGGTTCTGAGGTTACGGCTTGGTAGGGGCGGGTTTGAAACCCGCCCTGTCGTCGTAGCACGCCAATCTCGGCTACCCATCATTTCAAAGATTTCGGTCTACTAGGGCGTTAGGGGTTGAGCACTACGGTGCGGCCGTTACATTCGAGAGCACGGAACCTCACGCTCATCATGACAGACTCCCAACGGTGAACTTCTATAACAAAAAGTTAGAAAAAGTCAAGTTGGGTGTCGAAGTCCGGCGCTCATCTGCGAACACACAACGATTCACGAATCGCCCACACGAGCTAATCAACAACCTCTTCGGATGCAGGTACGGCTTTGGCCGACACTTCCTCATTGGCCTATTCGAGACTGTGGGCGAGGCGGCGATCTCATCAGCCTTGCGGGAAGTGTACCTGCAAATTTTGGCTGCTCCTGATCCGACCGAGGAGGAAGTATATCGGACATTTCTGAAATACGTGCCGCCAAGCCTAGTAGACCGAAATCTTTGAAATGATGGGTAGCCGAGATTGGCGTGCTACGACGACAGGGCGGGTTTCAAACCCGCCCCTACCAAGCCGTAACCTCAGAACCCTTCAATACTAGGATGTTGGACCACTAGGGCGTGGCCGGACTTCTTCTGCGAAGTGGGGAAGAGCTGGTGCCAGAAGATGACCATCTTCTCTTGCAGGGGACGCCGCGTGTTGAGTATGCGGTGCCTCCACCTGGTGGCCGGGCCGCCTTTGGTCGAGTAGTAGCGTCTGAGGACGTCCTCTTCAACCTCAGGGGAGCGCTCCGGATGTATCAGGTCGTCGACAATCTCCTCGTAGCTCTTCGCAGCGTAGGCTTCAAGCTCGTCCCGCCTCGCTCCGAATCCGGCGCGGCGCAGCAGGTGTGCTACCAGAGAGATGTCGGTCGGCATCGCTCACTCCTTGGGGCGTCCGCTCTCCCGACTCTGAGTCGATTGAACCATCGAGGTTTCCGAGTGTCAAGGCTATTGCGTGCGGCCGGATCGTAGGGGCGGCCCCGCGTGGCCGCCCAACCCGCCCCTGCTTCGAACAGCCGGTTAGCCCACGAGGTCGCTATCCGAAGCTGTCCTTGCGAGAGATAGCCCAAAAGAGGACTGCAAGCAACAGAAGCAGGAAGATGAGCAGTAAGATGAGACCGGCCATTATCCCGGCTCCGGGTGACGCGTGTCCGACGACTCGCGACTCACGATCAAGGACGAGGGGCGGTGGGCCGGCAGCAGCAGTCGCTCCAGATATTGGGCGTGCCGGCTCTAGTCCCCTCCTTCACTAGGCGCGGGCTGGGCCCCGGCCAGACCGCCGGCCACGACGAAGACGAGCACCCAGATTATTACTACCCGCCAGGGGTGTGCCGCGCTAGCCCGAGCCAGATTCTCGGTGGACAATGCGCTCATCATGAATCACGTCCTCCCCGGGGATGAATGGTCAATTACTTCAACATGCCTTTGCTACGCCGCCGACGGGACCAGCTTTACGCAGACGGGACTCGGTACCTCGGTTACGTGTCCGGTGGCATCGAGCTTACCGGTCTTCTGGTCGATTCGGAAGGTCACGATTGTGTCGGTGTCCTGGTTCGCACCCAGCAGGAAATCCCCCGTCGGGTCGATGGCGAAGTTGCGCGGCGTCTCGCCGCGAGTCGGTTCATGATCGACGTACGTGAGCTTGCCGGTCTCGCCGTCGATGGCAAAGATGACGATGCTGTCGTGCCCGCGGTTGGAGCCGTACAGGAACCCTCCGGAAGGAGAGACGTGCACATCCGCGCAATAGCTAGTACCGTCGAAACCATCAGGAAGAGTCGAGACGGTCTGTATCTCGGCAAGTGTGCCGCTGGCTTCGTCATAAGTGAACGCCGTAAACGTCGAGGCGAGCTCGTTGATCACGTAGGCGTGTCGCCTGTCGGGGTGGAATGCGAAGTGGCGTGGTCCCGCTCCGGGGCGGACCTTGGCCCAGAGAGTCTCGTTCGGGACCAGCTTGCCGAGTTCGGTATCCAGCTCGTACACCGCGATCCTATCGATTCCCTTGTCCGCAACAAAGGCGTATCGGCCCGCTGGGTCCAGGCTTACGGAATGCGGGTGCGGGACGTTCTGCTGCTCAGGGTCGATGCTCGAACCGTGGTGCTGTGCCGAGTCGCTGGCCGGCCCGAGAGTGCCGTCCTCGGTGATAGGGAGGACGGAGACAGTCCCGCCGTTGTAGTTTGCGACCAGCACGAATCTGCCGGTGCTGTGCACGCTCAAGTGACACGGAGTTGCGCCGACTGAGGGCTGCCGGTTCAAGTAGGTGAGCTGCCCTGTCTCAGCCTCGATGGAAAAAGCAACCACCGCGCCATCGGCGCGGCCGTCGAAGTCCGCTATTTCGTTAACGGCGTAAAGGAGACGGCGTTCGGGGTGTATAGCCAGGAAGGAAGGATTTTCTCCGGCCTCGGGGAACTGGCTGACAAACTCCAGGGCGCCTGATGAGGCGTCCATCCGGTATGCATAGATTCCTTGCTGGCTCCCGCGGCCGTAGGTACCAACGTACACTAGCGGCTTTTCGGTGCCGTTTCGGCTCATGGAGTTGCTCCTGATCGCATCGCTCGTGCCTCCCGGCCCACCTGCGACATTGCACTCACCCCAGGCCGAGCTAGCGGCGTCTATCCTCCGGTGTCGCGGTCCGGCACTCCGTTCCCAACCGCGTCGGGCCGAAGGTCTTTAGGAGCTGTAGGTCGCGGCGTCCGACATTACCCAAATCGTGTCCTGCCACTCCGCCCCTTCAGTCCCCGCCCGCGAATTGAACTCAGCGCCAAGCGCATCGGCGAACTCATGCCAGGCGTCGTGAGACTCCCACTCCTCGACCACCAGGACGCGGCTCTGGTCCCCTTCGGCACGATAGACCTTTCCTGAGATCAGCCCTGAAGGCTTTTGGCCATAGCCCCACTCGCTCGCTGACTTGAACTTGTTCCAGTCTACGGGCCCGACCTGCATCGTAAGCAGTACTGACATGTCGTCTCCTACTTGGTAAAATTTCCCCCGGCCCTCTAAGGATGCCCCCACGCTCACCTTCATCCTGAGGCCGCGAAGCTAGGCTACCAGCGCCAATGGGAGGGGTCAACCGGATTTCCATTCCGGTCATGCGCCGGAGCATCCGAGGGAAGGGGCTACGGACGTCCGGGATCCCAGCAAATCGATGATTCTGTTGGAGCAGTCAGCGAGGTCGTTCTGATGAGTGCGGGGCGCGGTTCTCAATTCGACGTGGCGGTGGTCGGCCTTGGCGCGATGGGCAGCGCCGCCTCGTATCACCTCTCGAAGAGGGGCGCGCGCGTGCTAGGCCTCGATGGGCTCGCGCCTCCCCACAGTCTTGGCTCGTCTCACGGCGACACCCGCATCATACGTGAGGCCTACTACGAGCACCCACTGTACGTGCCCTTCGTTCAGCGCGCCTACGAGTTGTGGAGCGAGCTGGAGGAGGAGAGCGGTCGAGACCTGTTCCAACTGACCGGGGGCCTTATGATCGGGCCTCCAGAAGGCGAGGTGGTGAGCGGGGCGCTGCTCAGCGCGCAGACTCACGGGCTCCCATACGAGAGGATGTCGGCATCCGATGTGAGGCAAAGCTTCCCCGCTTACCGCCTGACGGACGACATGGAGGCTGTATGGGAGCCACGGGCGGGCGTCCTGTTCCCCGACGGCTGCATCGAGGCCCCCCTTGAGCTGTCCGCGAAACAGGGCGCGGAGCTCCGGGTTGACGAATCGGTGATCAAGTGGCAATCGGACGGGGAAGGCGTGGAAGTAGTAACCACTGCAGGCGAGTATCGCGCCGGCGCGCTACTGCTGGCCGCGGGGGCGTGGAACGCTCAGCTCGTGCCCGAGCTCGACTTGCCGTTGACCGTGGAGCGGCAGGTCCTCTTCTGGTTCGAGCCCAAGGACAACCCGCAGACGCTACGCGCAGGCAGCCTTCCAATATTCTTGTTCGAGTACAGTGCCGCCGGCGACCTCTTCTACGGCTTTCCGGACATGGGCGACGGTGTCAAGGTGGCGCGGTACCACGGAGGAGAGCTTGTAGACCCGGACACGATACGCAGAGAGGTCGACCAAGACGAGGTTGACCGCATCCGCGAGCCTATGAGGCGTTACTTGCCGGACGCGGAAGGATCGCTGGTCAAGACTGCGGTGTGCATGTACACCAACACTCCGGACTACCACTTCCTGATCGATTTCCACCCGGACCACCCTCAGGTGCTCATCGCGAGCCCATGCTCGGGACACGGGTTCAAGTTCGCCCCGGCCATTGGGGAGGTCCTGGCCGACCTGCTGACCGAAGGGCGCACTGATTTCGATCTGAGCCCGTTCAGTCTGGCCCGGTTCGGACTTTGATCAGGCAAGGCGGGCTCCCTCGGGCCGCCCCTGCGAATGGAAAGCGGTTATGCGGGGCTTGGCCGCTATTGCGTGGGCGTGAAGCTGGATGGGAAGTCGCCGGAGAAATAGAGGTAGACATCCTCGCTGCCCAGGGGTGTCTTGAGCTTCCGGTGCAGGAAGTAGTCCATGGCGTTGCGCCACGCCTTTCGGTCCACTAGAGCGCCAAGGAATGTCCCTGGCGTCAGGCCTCTGTAGGTTTCAGGAAACCACCACCGGTGCTTCATGCGAACTCCGCTGGTATAGCGCTCCCCTTCTACCAGCACCGGGTCCGTTTTCGCGTAGTTCGTCGAATGCACCAACACAACTGACGAGTCCACGGCGGCGTCCGCGAGGCCGTCGGAGAACGACGGGTACTGTATCCCCTCCTTGCCTCGGAGGTACCATGCCCACGGCCAGGTGAACCCGCTGGTGCCGTCGATTGCCATCGAAGCGCCCTTAGGGTCTCCCGATGCGCTTGCGACGCCTGCCACGTCCTTGACGTGATCGGCCAGAAGGGCGATGTCGGGCGTCGTTTGCGTGTAGACCAGCATCTCCACCGGAATGTCACCGTTTTCATAGCTTGCCCGCCACCCCGCGCGTACAGTAATCGCCAGCAGAATCAGTACGACCGGGACCAGGGCGAAGGAGGCGAAGTTCGAACCGCCCACCCTACGCGCCACGAAGTACGCCGACGCCGCCAAGGCTAAGACCACCACGACGGAGACCGCGGCGGTGATGGGCTCGGTACCCTCGCCGTCCAAAGAGACGAAAGCCACCTGCCAGAGCGCCACCACAAACAGAGGTATCCCGGGGAGCAGCAACAGGCCGCCCCCGGAGGTGAGCCGTCGCCACTGGACTCGCTCGACGGCTTCTCCCAGGAACCTCCCGCCGAGCACGATCATCGGGAGAGCTACGTTCACCAGCAGCCACGGCATCTTCTCGCTGGCGATGGTATAGAGTACGAAAGTGGTGGCAGCCCAGAATACGAGGAAGCTCCCGAAGGGGTCGCGCCGCCTAATGTAGTAGACCCCGCCCACTACCGCCAGAATCAAAGGCAGAAACTCGTAGATCGATGTGATTAGGACGTAATAGAACCACGGCTGCCCCCCTCTCGCCTCGCCCTGCTGCACAAGCCAGTAGCCCAGAGACTGCCACACCCCCGAGCCTAGGCCGGCGAAGTTAGTGAAGAAGGTGGTGTACAGAGGGATCCACACAGCGTAGAAGATTCCGGCGCATCGCCACCATGTTGACTTTCTCCACCTCTCGCCGACCATGGCCGAGATGATCAGCAGGGCGCCAACGACCAGGAAAGCCAACACCAGACCGCCGCGGACCGGCGCCCCGATGGGCCCCGGCCCCCCGACCGGGCTGGCCAGCACCAGTCCCGACCACGCCACCAACCCCGTGTCCTGCACCACGCTGACCAGCGCTGACCATTGCGGCAGTGACAAAGTGACGAGTAAGAGAAGGAACACGGCTGGACGGGAGAGTTTCGACAGCTTCAGAGCTCTGGTAAGCGTCGACCATGCGCCGGCCGCCAGCCGGACCAGAGCGACAGGGGGGGAGACCTCGCCGATGGTCACCCCTGCTCTGATCGACTCCCAGTTTCGATACGTAACGACCAGGACCAGATACAGCCCCAGGGTAGCCACGACGATGAAGGCGGTCTCCTTCGTCGCCAACGCCAGGGCCAAAAGCGACGAAGCGATATACAAGTACCGATTGCGGCCCTCGTCGATGTAGCGCCACATGCAGATGACCAGCCCGAGGGTCCAGACGGCCATGAGGATGTCGTTGCGGGCGAACCGGCTGAAATAGAGCATGGCCGGCGAGAACGCAAGCATCACCGAGACGAACAGCGCGCCGAGTGTTCCCAATCGAGCGCGGAAGAGGAACGGAAGTCCAACGAGCAGAGTCCCAGCGACGGCGTATATCACCCTGGCTGTGAATTCGCCGTCTCCAAACAGGAAGAAGGCGCCTGCGGTCGCCTCCATCTGGAGCGGGCCGTGCATCATGGGCTCATGCCTGTACCCCAGTCCCGTGGATAGATACCAGGAGTACATGGCGTGCAGGCTCTCGTCGTGGTGCATGGCGCGAGAGCCCAGGTCCCATAGGCGCATGACGGCTGCGGTTAGAATGAGCGAGCCGTACGCCGCAAGCTCCCAACGGCGTGCCAGCAGGCCCGTAGAAGGCGCGCCCGTGGAGGAGGAGCCGGGGTCAGCCGAGGAGGCTGGAGGGGCCGACTCGGCCGCCTCTCCGCGCTTTGCACGTGCCGGCTTGTCCCGCCTAGGCATTACAGGCCTGGCCCTCTAGCGCAACGAATCTCAGCGGCCCAACCCGGGAACGAATTGTAGCTCAAATTCCCTTGCGAACGAAGATGGGCGCCATAAGTTCCCCCCCTGTAAAAAAGCGGCGCTCCACGTTCCCGACGACAATGAGGCGCCCCACGTTCCCCCCTTTGAAAGAGGGACACCCCACATTCCCCCCTTTTAAAAAGGGGGGCTAGGGGGGATTTCGAGCAAGGTCTCGTAGACGCGACGGACGTCCGAGGCGCAATGTCTATTCGATGAAGCGGAGGGACAGTGCGTGCCATCATCTGACCCGGTAGATGACGACGTCGCCATCCTGGAAAACGGTGTTCATGAAGGTCGCGAACTTGAGCAGACCATCCGGCCCGTACTTCGTTCTCTCCCGCGGGCCGACATACACGTAGTCTACGTCGTACTTGGCTAACAGGTCTCTCGCCGTCTCGACGTCTTGAGTCTGGTAGATGGACGTAACGTCCTCCGCGCGACCCTCCAAGGAGTCGGCCGAGCCACGCCACTGCACCTCGTGGCCTGGCCAGCCGAGCACCGTGGGCACTCCCGTGCTGGCTGAAATCCGCCCATGCGGGGTGTAATCTCCGCCGACCGCCTCTAGCACGGCCGAATCTCCCGCGGCCTTCTCGCGAATGTACTCGATTGCGCGGTACTCGCTACCGCCTCCGCGGTTGGTGAACGCTAGTCCGTCGAGGGTCGCCCCCTCGTGGAACAGATCGCCCTTCGTCGCGGCCGCCGCGAACGTGTAGTAGCTGGCGCTTCCGAGAAGTACAACGAAGATGGCCGACCATACGTGAGTCAGGACGTGGGCCCAGCCCCTGGTGCTCTCTCTCAACGAGCGCCAGTAGTATAGGGCGAAGCCAGAAGCCGCAGCAAGGACAATCCAGCCCTGATAGTAGAGCTTGAAGACGGTGTTCATCCGCTCGTGAGCGCCTCCGAACGAGTCGTCGACGAAGAGCAGCTCGGGGCCCATGATCAGAAGCAGCCCCAGTGCCGCCAGCAGCAGCGCAAATACCTTCCCTGAGGAGTCCCGAGCCTCCCGCACCAACCACAAGGCGCTATAGACCGCCACGCTGATTAGCAGGGCCGCCGGGAACACGTGGACGAGCCTGCCGGCGAGTCCACTGGTTGTGCCGCCCCTCTCGAGGACAAGGTACGCCCACACCGCGTACGGGGAGAAGCCAATCAGGAGAGACACGGCAGTCATCCGGCCCCACTCCTTGGTCACCGTCGTCCGCCAGAACACACCCATTACGAAAGGGACCACCGCGACGAAAAACAACGCCCAGACGATGAACATATGGAGAGGCCGCGTGGGCGCGTGGGTTAGCGCTCCGATGCCGGAAACCTGGCTGGTAAAGGTGAGCAAGTACGGCAGGATGAGCACAAGAGCAATCAACACGACCGACACGCCGACCGCTAGGCCCTCCCCGACGACCCGCTTTAGCTTCGGCCCGTGGACTTCATACGCCTTGATCCCTGCGACCCCAATGACCACGGCGGAAAATACGGGGAGGTCCCACATGTTTGTAAAGGCCAACCCGCCAAGCGAGAGGCCCATCGCGCCGATTGGAAGATATGTGGACGCGCCGAACCTTCCCCATCGGATGGCGGGCGATCTTAGGTAGTGCCAGCAGAGCGTAAGGAACAGGACCACGAAGGGAATCGACATGACGTGGGGGTGGAGGTCCCCGAGGATGAAGCTGAAAAAGGGGAACTCGTGGATCGTATAGTCCACTAGCTGGTCGCCATCAAAGGCGCCGATAACACGGGTGGCCCGCCACCACCAGTAAAACTCATCGGGCCGCCACGACTCCGTCAGGGTCGGAGCGGGCCCGTCGAGGCCGTCCACCTCAACCCACTCCCAGAAGACCTCTGCGCCTATTCCGTTGGCGCGCATGAACTCGAAAATCCCTTCCTGGTTCGCCACTGCAACCAGTAAGATCGCCGCCGCGACACCGCCGGCCAGCGCAACACGCAGACGGCGGGAGTCGGCGTGGACCATATTCGACACGAGACCGAAGATACCCATCGCTCCCAAGGCCGGGATTAGAGCAAGCGAGAGATTGTACGTGATGTTTGAAGGGATCCCGGTAAGTTTGCTCAACGTCCCCATCATCCAGTAGCCGAAGTAGTAGTAGCTGACCGCCTCCCCTCTGAGCCAGGGGTCTTCCGGCGGTCCGAGTGTCGACCGGATCGACGCGTTGAGAAACGCGAAATCCATCGGTTGCTCGGTGTGGTCGATGGCCGGGTCGTAGGCACGGTAGACGACAAAAACGACGAACGTCGCCAGAAACACCGCCTGCCCGGTCAGAATCAGAGCCCGTCGCCGGACCAGAAATCGCCAGATCTCCCGGTCTCGGCGCCAGGCGTACCATCCGGAGGCCCCCGCCATCACGAGAAGGAGAAGGGCTATGGTGAGCTGGACGCTGGGAACGATTCGCAGAACGCTAAGAGTCCACGAGACGTACCCGATGAGGAGTATGCCGAAGGTGGCGCTGACGCCGAATCCCCTGTCGCGCAGCCGGGGGAAAAGGTAGTAGCAAATCGGGAAAGCCGCGAGGCCGATAACCTCAACCGTTACGAGCCAGAGAAGGACGTTTAGCATGCGCGGTACATCGCGATTCTACGGTACGTTGAGCTTAATCCCGTGGCGCGCTGGATCCTAGCGGGATTCCAGGTCTCGAGACATAGTAGCTGCTATGTTCAATCGGCGGCGCTGGAGCCGAATAACGCGTCCACGAATTCTGGGGGGTCGAAGCGGGCGAGGTCCTCGGGTTCCTCTCCGGTGCCGATGTAAAGCACCGGCAGCCCGAGCTCACGAGCGATGGGCACTACCACGCCGCCTTTCGCCGTCCCATCGAGCTTTGCGAGGAACACGCCGTCGCAGCGGAGCGCCTCTACGAACGCGCGCGCCTGTAGAAGCCCGTTCTGACCCGTCGTTGCGTCCATCACGAGAATGACCTGCTGTGGGACGCCTGCGTCCTGCCGGGTGAGCACGCGTT